>NZ_AKKV01000021.1 GCF_000269865.1 Fictibacillus macauensis ZFHKF-1 | reverse complement strand
TTGTTAATGATGTCTAACAATTGGGGTGCAGTTCAACATTGCTTGGTCGTTTTTTTAGTGTGTTTTTTAATAGAGTGGTGTGTAATAAACACAGTATAAGAGGGGGAATTAGCATTTTTTAAACTAAGACTTGTTATACTTTGAAATTTATTTCATTAAATCTATTGAATTCACCTAAAATTATGATAAAATTTTCACGTGAAAATACTCCCTGTAAAGGAGTAAAGTGAGGGGATCGTGCTTTGGATGGCAACAAAATATATTATTATCGAAAAAAACGTGGATTAACACAAAAGGAAGCAAGCAAAGGAATATGCTCGGTCTCTTATTTAAGCAAAATTGAAAACAATAGTATAGTTGCTAGTTCAGAGATAATTAATCTTTTGTATGATCGACTAGAAATGACGCGCTCTTCTTATGATGAGACACAAATAGTACATATTAAACAAGAAATTCATGAGTGGCATCGTGCCTTAATTTTTCATCAAGAAGATAGAATTATGAGTGGTTATCAAAAAATAACAGAATTAATGCAGGATATGGATCACCCTAAATTGTTGCTTTTGTATTACACGGTTTGTATACGATTTCATTTATATTATGAGGAACAAACAAAAGCGAAAGAACTTCTTGATCAACTAGATTTATTAAATCAAGATAGAAAGATTGAAGATAACGAATTACAATACTTTATTGTATTTAATAATGCTTTATATGCCGAGATGATATGTGATTTTGAAAGTGCTCATGAATTTTATGAAAAAGCTTACTCTTTAGGCTCTGATATTGGAAAGAAGGACTCAGATTTTTTATATCATTTGGCATTTTTCTGTATGAAAATAGGGATGTTTCACCATGGCATTTTATTTGCTAAAGAAGCAATAGCCGATTTTGATGCTATTGCTAATTATAAAAGAAGTTTAGAATGCCACATACTTCTTGGAAGGTTAAACAGATACATAAAAGAATATACAACAGCTAAAGAGCACTTTAAAACAGCTTTAAATGCTACGCGAACAAATCCGGTCTTCTCAGAATTTATGGCTCCAATTCTTTATCATTTTGGTAAAAGTTTATATGATGAAGAACTATACGAAGAAGCAATTAAATTATTTTTAGAGAGCTATGACGTGACCAGCATAAACCATGCCCAAGTTTGTTGTGCGCTATCACGAGCGTATTTTAAGACGGATGACATAGAAAAGGCCCATTCTTGGTTAAATAATGGGTTTAATGCAATGGAAACCAAAGAGCAAAGTGTGGATTTGATTGAATTAATGCTCCATAAGTTCGCAATGAATAAAACGGAACATACTTCAGCTTATCAAGCATACGTAGAAGATACAGCCTTACCATATTTAGAAAAAACACAAAATCGCCTATTTTTACTTCATTTATATGAATCACTTGCAAACTACTATACAGCTAAACATGCTCATAAAAGTGCAAATAATTATTATATTAAGTTAAATAAGTTATATAAAAAATATGTGTAAGCAGCTTGAACTTTGTAGCTGTTTAGTATTGATAAAAAAGGATCGGTATTGAAAGTGGAAGGGAAAAAACTGTATTATCGAAGATTAAAATTAAAACTTACACAAAAAGAAGTCAGTGAAGGAATTTGCTCTGTTTCTTATTTAAGTAAAATTGAAAATAATACTATAGTACCGAGTAAAGACATTGTAATGGCGTTAAAAAAACGGTTGAAAATAAACGTAGATCTAGGTCCTACTCTAGATATAGGTAGCATTCGTCAGCAGATTATGTCTTGGCTAGATTATATTAACTATCGCAACGAGAAACAATGTTTATATGAATATAATTCATTGCGTGGTATCATTCATAAAGTTGATGATTTAGAAATTGTACTTTTATATAAAGTTATTTCTATTCGGTATCATATATTCTGTAAAGATTTTAAAAAAGCTAAAGTTGTAATCGATGATATTAAGCATATCATTACATTGAGCAATTCCGTTCATACCCGTTATTATTTTGTGTTTTTTGAAGCTATGTATGAAAATCAGCTTAAAAATCTAGATAAAACTCATAATCTATTTAAAGAAGCTGAAAAATTAATGATTGAAGGAAACATTGACGATCCTATATTTTACTATCATCTGGCCGTGTTAAACCTTGATTTGGGTTTTCGAGAAAAATGCATGTTTTTAGCTAAAAAAGCACTAGGTAAATTAGAAAAACAAGCTAACTATAAGCGCAGTACCGATTGTCATATCCTATTAGGAATATGTAGTATGTATTTCAAAGCCTATTCTATGGCTAGAAAACATTACTATATTGCATTGAGAGTTATGAAAAACAATCCGATTTATAGAGAAGAATTAGGTTGTGTGTTGCATAATTTAGGATTTTGTTATTTTTTAGAATCTAATTATGATAAAGCACTTCATTATTTAATGAAAAGCTATAAAGAAAATAAAGGTAATAATATAGAGTTCACCATATTTGTTATTATAAAAGCTTATATAAAAAAAAGGGATTTTAATCATGCTAGAAAATGGTTGCTTAAAGGGTATAAATCTATAAGTGAGACGAGTGTATGTACTATTTTATTTAAATTACTGGAACATCAAATAGAAAATTATATTCAAAAAGATGAGTATGAGCATTTTCTAGAGCAATCTGCTATTCCATATTTAGAGAAAAATCAATGTTACAAACTCCTTTTAGATGTGTATGAAGAGGCTGCACAGTATTATACTAAGCACTTTAAATATAAAAAAGCCAATGAGTATTATGCAAAACGATTTAAGTTAAGTGAAAAGTAAATATGGGTTTTATGAACGATTGAATTAGACAATATAGTAAATGATCAAACACCACTGAAAAGAATATAAATAAAGATAGAGCCAGAATGAAAACCCTCTGGCTCTATCTTTTTGTCTTACATCTTCAAATCAATTTTTGCATTCTTTTTCAATTCATCGACGCGTTTCATGATTTGTTTTTGTTGTTTTTCTTGTTCTATTTGTTGTTTGATTTGGGGTTTCACTTTATCAAACGCTGGTGCTTTTTGCTTTTTATCGCCACTGTTTTTAACATTTTTATCGTAAAAATCTTTTAGTTCTTGATCTGATACTTTTTCAGTGGGGATTTCTTTTTTAATATACTTTTTAATGGTTAGTCCATCTGTAATTTGTTTCTTTAGTTGATCTTCTGTTAGATGAGCTTTCTTAAGTGCATCTTTAAATTGTTGATCGGTTTTATAAGGCTTTTTCGTTGTATCAAATTCAGACGAAACTTCCTTAGCTGTTGGTTTGAACCCTTTCTTTTCAGCTTCTTGGAGCACGACTGAATTATTAACAAGATTATCTAACGTTTGTTTTTTTATTGCTTTTTCGCCCTCTTTACTTGTAGGGTCTTGTCCTGTTTGTTGCATTTGAAGTTGTGCGGAAGAAAGGGCGCGGTTATAGTCTTTACCCACTAACTCTTTTCCATTAACTACAGCAACAACTTTGTTCTCGTCCACTTTTTGGGCATTGAGTTTCTTTTGCATATCTTTCAATTGCTGCTCTTGTTTGTTTGAATTGTCGGCTTTGTCCTCTTTCTTATCCTTGTTTCCACAAGCTGCTAATGCAAAGGCAAGTAATCCGACGAGAAGTACCGTTACTAACTTTTTCATCTTGCCACTCCTTTCTTATGTCCATGTTGCGCATTATAAAGGATATACAGAAAAAAGGGAAATATAAGCACTATTTTTATAAAAAGTGTAGTAAGTGTATAGAAGGAAGTACGAGGGTAAAAAAGTTTATGCAAACGCTTTCTTAAAGAGACCGCCCATGATACAGTAAGGAGGTGTGCAGTTTAAGAGTATAAGCCTAGGGGGATTGACTATGAAAAACATAGGAAGGCGAATAGCAACGATTGTAGTTGCTTTATTCGTAATACTTGGAGGGAGCTTTTCAACCAGTTTCGTGCAATCGTTTGCAGTGGTCTCGAAAAGCACCGTAATTATTCATTATCAAAAAGGAAAGAATGATTCGAAAGACTGGAATATTTGGTTTTTCCCTGAAGGAAAAGAAGGGAAAGCGTACCCTTTTAACGGAGAAGATGCCTTTGGAAAGATAGCGACAATCACAGTGGAAGGCGCTATAAAAAAAGCAGGCTTTATCGTTCGAACCGATGCGTGGGAGAAAGACGGCGGCGACCGCACGATTACGCTATCGGGTGGCGAAGGGGAAGTATGGGTAAAATCAGGTGATGAGAAAACGTATAGTGAGCCACCAGATGGCGAATATCGAGAAACACCTGCGTATAAGAACATAGATGTAACTGTTCATTATAATCGTTATGACGGCCAATATGATGGTTGGAATCTCTGGGCTTGGCCGGAACATGGTAAAGGAAAAGCCATACCATTCACAGAAAAGGATGCCTTTGGAAAAGTGGCGAAAATGAAGTGGAATGACCTACAGAATGTTCATAAAGTAGGTATGATTCTCCGCAAAAGTGTCAAAGGGAACGAGTGGGAGCAAAAAGAATTTGGCGATCGATTTATTACGCGCTTTCAAGAAGATGGTTCTGCTGAGGTTTGGATTGCCCAAGGCCAAGAACGCGTTTTCTATGATGCCAGTGATCTTGACATTTCACCAAAAATTATTTCAAGCAACATTGATTCGTTTCACCGCATGACGGTAGAAACAAACATTCCATTTGATACAGAGAAGCATGGGCTCTCTCTAAGTGGAAAGGTTAGGATTCAAAAGGTTGTGCCTGTTAATGGCCAAAAAGTTACGAATAAAGTATATGTCTACACTAAGAAAGAATGGGATTTAACAAAGACCTATAAAATAAGTAAGAAAAATTTTGGAACAGCAAAAGCATCAATTGGTAAAGTGGTGCGAAGTAAGGCGTTTGATCAACGTTTTTTCTATAAAGGCAAAGACCTTGGGAATACGTATTCTAAAAAGAAAACTAGTTTTAAGCTATGGGCACCAACCGCAGCCCAAGCTGAGCTTATTATGTATGATCATTGGAATGATAAAAAGGGTCACGTTCGTAAGATGAAGCGAGGAGAGCATGGGACGTGGAAAGCAGAAGTAAAAGGCAATCAAGCAGGACGCTATTATACGTATAAAGTAAACGTCGCTGGTGGCTCTAATGAAGCTGTCGATCCCTATGCAAAAGCCGTGAGTGTAAACGGTGATAAGGGAGCTATTATTGATATAGCAAAAACCAATCCAACTCATTTTACAAAGAGAATGCCAAGCTTTTCGCCACAAAAAGCTGTTATTTATGAATTGCATGTACGCGATGCTTCTATTCATCCGAAAAGCGGCATTAAGCATAAAGGGAAATATTTAGGTGTTGCACAAGAAAATACAACTGGACCAAAAGGTGTTAAGACGGGCTTAAACCATATAAAAGATTTAGGCGTCACTCATGTACAACTCCTACCAATCTACGATTATCAAACAGTAGATGAAACGAAACTTACTAAACCTCAATATAATTGGGGCTATGATCCAAAAAACTATAATGCACCGGAAGGCTCGTATTCAACCAATCCCTACAAGCCTGCCGTGCGGATTAAAGAACTAAAAACGATGGTAAAAGGGCTTCATCATAATAACATGCGTGTCATTATGGACGTCGTTTACAACCATATGTTTTCAGCACAGCAATCTAGTTTTCATAAACTAGTTCCAGGCTATTACTTCCGATATAACGAAGATGGAACATTAAGTAATGGCACAGGAGTGGGGAATGATACCGCATCAGAGCGAAAGATGATGTCTAAATTTATCGTTGATTCTGTTAGTTATTGGGCGAAAGAATACAATTTAGACGGCTTCCGCTTTGATTTAATGGGCATTTTAGATGTAAAAACGATGAATGCCGTCCGAAAATCCTTAAACAAAATTGATCCATCTATTATTGTACTTGGCGAAGGCTGGGACTTAAATACTCCGCTCGATCCAAACGTTAAAGCCAATCAAAAAAACGCAAAAAAAATGGAAAACATTGCTCACTTTAATGATCAGCTTCGAGATGGCTTAAAAGGAAGCGTGTTCGAGAACGTAGATAAAGGATTTGTGAATGGACAAAGTCATAAAGAAGCTGCGATTAAGGAGGGTATAAAGGCAGGAATTGACTACCCATCATCAATTGCTTCGTATCAGCAACCAACTCAAGTGATTTCCTATGTTGAGGCACATGATAATTTAACGCTCTGGGATAAACTTACCTTAACAAACCCTACCGCTTCAGTAACTGAGCGCAAGCAAATGCATAAATTAGCATCTTCCATTGTATTAACTAGTGAAGGAATCTCTTTTATTCATGCAGGACAAGAGTTTATGAGAACAAAAGACGGCGATCACAACAGCTATAAATCATCCGATGCTGTTAATCAACTTGATTGGCAACGAGCCTATGAGTTTCAAGCAGAAAATAATTATGTTAAAGGATTAATTGCACTACGCAAAACACAACCACTGCTAACGTTGTCAACGGCAAAAGCAATTCGGAAGAGTGTATCATTTATCCAAGCACCAGCTAATACGGTGGTCTACTCTCTTAGAGGTGAAAATCAGAAAGACTTACTCGTTATTCATAATGCAAATCGTCAAGCGGTAACTGTAACGTTACCGACTAAGGGAACGTGGCGTGTTCTCGTTGATGGGAAGCAAGCAGGTACGAAAACGTTAGCGACTGTAAAAGGAAAACAAGTAAGTGTTTCGGCTATTTCTACCTTTGTACTTCAAAGAAAATAAAGTTCACTGATATTTAATGAAAATAAGCGAAAATATACTATTTTCTTTGATACTACCGTATGAAAAGCTAAAAAACGGATGATTTGTCTCGTTTTTTAGCTTTTTTTCCAATTTACAAGCAGAAGTGCTAGGAGTAAGATTATGGCTATCTTCCATCGCTCTCGCTCATTTTTCGAGAGCGTTGAAAAAAGAATAATGTGTCTTTATCGCTTAATTTCAAGTTTGAAAGCGGGGGAACCATTCTGTTATCCATTGATAGCATGGGGTGAATCCTAAAGGTTTTAGGTAGGGCTACTCTCTAGCCCGAATCCGTCAGCTAACCTCGTAAGCGTATGGAGAGAGGCGCCGCAATCGTGTAATTTACACGCTTATTTAGTGATGAGCTTTGTAAAGTCTACCGAAGAGTCCCTCTTCTGGTAGGCTTTTTTTTCGTCTTTCGATGCGCCAACTCGTAATGGTAGATGAAACACATTATAAATGGGAGAACAGTTTGCTTATAACATTAGGAAAGGAATTGTATGATGAGTGACTACTACCCGTAAAGCGTGAGACACGTATTAGAAGAAGGATGGAAGAAGCGTTTATCAATCGTAAAGAGAATAAAAGGTGACAAGTGGAATGGATATGGCAATCAAGCTAGGCGTTACTGTGTTGTTAGGTATGTTAATAGGTATAGAACGAGAGATTCGAAGGAAACCGGTGGGATTGCGAACGTGTATGGTTATTTCAATCGTTTCTTGCTTGTTAACAATTATATCAATCGAGTCCGCGTACTTATTTCCAAAAACAAATGAAGTGCGGATGGATCCGATGCGGCTGGCGGCTCAAATTATTTCTGGTATCGGTTTTTTAGGAGCGGGTGTTATTTTACGAAGACATAATGACGTTATATCAGGCTTAACAACTGCCTCCATTATATGGGGAGCGGCTGGAATCGGCATTGCCTGTGGTGCAGGCTTTTATTTGGAAGCCGTTTTGGCTGTTGGTCTAATATTATTTAGTGTAGAGGTTATGCCGGCAGTGATGAAACGGTTGGGGCCACGTTGTTTTCGTGAAAAGGAAATTCATATTTCACTAACCCTTCATAAAAATGTAATCGTTACGGATGTGTTAAAAAAAATTAAAGCGAAAGATCTTCATATAAAAAAAGTGAAAATTAAAGATTTACCACAACAAGAAAATGAAATTGATTTACATGTACTGATGAGCGATGAACGGTATACTTCAGAAGTTTACTATGAAATTAAAGCAATTGCTGCTATACAAAGTGTAGAAATTGAAAATGTGGCCTAGAAGGGATGAGGAATGATGAAAATTAATTATATGATGTTTGATCAATGGGAACGCTCAGAAGGAGTAGAAACGAAAGAACGAGCTTCAAAAGTATCACGGTATAAGAAACGTCAAGTTGATGTATGGAGTGCGCGTATGGAGCGTAAGAAAGGGAAACGAGGATTAAGAGAAGAGTAATTGATTATAGCTGCCACGTACAAAATGAGCAAACAGTGAGCGACCTTTTATATCTATGAGGTTGCTCTTTTTTTATAGGAAAGGAATGGCGCGCAACAGACTCGAAAAGTAGCTGCTAACAAAAGAGTTTACACTCATAATGAAAGGTTCTTGTTCATTTTTTATTTCATAAGGATTATAATAAGCGAATATGGAGGTGTAACATAGAACCTTTGTAACAAAAATGTAATATTTGAGTTTTCAAAGTGGGGGTTTATCTATTAAAATAGTATAATGTTAGTGATGAGGTAATTTAAACTATTTTAGTATAAAACGTCCATCGGATTAAATGAAGGAGAGTAGTCATGGAAAATAACACTTCATCTTCAAGAATGGATCGACGAAAACAAACCGGTAAAAAACCACCGTCAAAAAAAGAAAAAGTAAAGCCGACGGGTTTTCGTAAATTTCTAAAATACGGGTTTCGTACTTTTCTCGTTTTGCTTCTGTTAGTACTTGGAGGCGGAGGCGCGTATGCCTATAAAGTCATTCACGGAACACCGGATTTAGATCCTAATAAATTGAAGTATTCCAGCTCTTCTACGGTGTACGATATGAACGACAAAAAAGTCGCTTCTATCGTTCGCGGAGAAAAGCGGGATTATGCAAAAATTGATAGCATTCCACCATTAGTGAGAAAAGCCTTTGTAGATACGGAGGATGTTCGTTTTTATAAGCATAATGGTATTGATGCAAAACGTGTTCTTGGTGCAGTACTATCCAATCTCACGAGAGGATATGGCTCTGAAGGGGCTAGTACAATTACACAACAGGTTGTTAAGAATTCCTTTTTAACAATGGAAAAAACAGCAACACGTAAGCTTCAAGAAGCCTATTTAGCGATGCAGCTAGAAAGACAATATTCAAAAGATCAAATCTTAGAATTTTACTTAAATCGTATTTACTTTGGAAATGGAGCATATGGCGTAAAAACAGCGGCTAAGTTGTATTTTGATAAAAAGCTTGATGAATTAACGCCAGGAGAGGCAGCTTTGTTAGCAGGCTTACCTCAGCGACCAAACGGCTATGATCCATACAAATATCCGAAGAATGCGAAGGATCGTCGTAATACGGTTCTGTACTTAATGAATAAATATGGTGCTATTACAAAAGACCAAGAAGAAAAAGCCAAAAAACAATCGATTGAAAAAATGGTTGTGAAAAAGAAACAAGAAAAGCCACAATATGAAGCGTTCCTCCAACAAGTTGTTAAAGATGCTGAAAAGCAAGGGATTTCCGAAAAGGATGTATTCGAAGGTGGCTTGAAAATTTATACGACACTCGATCCAGATGCACAAACGCATGCTGAAAAAGTGTTAGAAACCAATGATTATGTTCAATATCCTGATAAAAAGTTCCAAGCAGGTGTTGTATTATTAGATACGAAAACAGGGCAAATTCGAGCGATCGGTGGTAGTCGTAATGATGCCAATACTGCTGTTGCAACAGGCTTTAACTATGCGACGGATACTGCGAGACAACCAGGATCAACGATTAAGCCTGTACTTGATTATGGTCCGGCTATTGAGCATTTAAAATGGTCAACAGCTACTGGAATAAAAGATGAGCCATTACAAATTAACGGAAAACAATTTCAAAACTGGGATCATCAATTCCACGGAACGCTTTCTATGAGAAAAGCGCTAGAGCAATCTTATAATATACCGGCTATTAAAGCATTCCAAGCAGTTGGTGCAGATCGTGCCAAGCAATTTGCTAATAACCTAGGACTAGGTTTAAAAGAAATCATGCCAGCGTATGCCATCGGAGGCTTTAAAACAGGTGTTTCTCCGCTTCAAATGGCTGGTGCTTACTCAGCATTTGGAAACAACGGTGTATACCATACACCAACGACTGTGCGAAAAGTTGTGTATCCGAACGGTGAAGAAAAGACGTATGAACAAAAAGGAAAACAAGCAATGAGCGAATATACGGCTTATATGGTAACGGATATGCTTCGCTCGGTTGTAAAAACGGGAACAGGGACAGCAGCCCAAATTCCTGGTCTTGATGTAGCAGGAAAAACGGGAACAACGAATATGCCAGCGGGTGTTGCTGGTGATGGATCCACGGATGCATGGTTTGCAGGCTATACGACACGCTATACTGCTGCCGTCTGGACTGGTTATGATCGACCGGGAGCCAATGCGTACGTTAGACATCAAGATCAAAATATTTCTAAAATGATTTTCAAATCTCTTGTCGGCTATGCTTCGCAAAATAAAGATACAGAGGATTTCCAAAAGCCTTCATCTGTTGTAGAACGCGGAGGAGAGCTATATGTGGAAGGAACTTCTATGCCAGCAGCACCACCAGAAGTATCAGATGATGATCAGAAAAAAGATCCTGCAGATGATGCAGACAAAGAGAAAGAAGATCAAGATCAGAAAGACGATGAAGATAAAAAGGACGATGATAACAAAGATAAGCCAAAAGATGGCGATCAACCACCAGAAGGTCCAACCACACCACCTGACCAAAAACCAGGCGATGGAGGCAACGATAAACCAGGTGACGGTGATAATAAACCAAAACCGCCAAAAGATGACGGTAAGCCAAAACCACCAGGTGACGGAGGAACAAATCCAGGAGATGGGGGTACAAAACCAACAGATCCAGGAAAGCCACCGAAAAAAGGGAATAATCCTAACGGTGGAGATGATCAAAGTCCAGCAAAACAGCCACAGCAAGTACCGAAACGTGAAGAAGAATAAGAGCTGCCCTCTATGCCTAAGAAGCATGGAGGGTTTTTTTGATTCAAAACGAGCGCTTTTCTGAGAATTTAGGGTATACCAATAAAGGAACAATTTTTCTAAGGAGGCGTTATGATGGAGCAACAGCAAAGTGTTGGAGACTATTTATTTTCTTGTTTAAAAGATGAAGGTGTAACCGATATTTTCGGAGTACCGGGAGATTATAACTTCTCCTTACTTGATACGTTAGAGGTGTTTGAAGGGGTCTCGTTTATAAATAGTCGCAATGAACTGAATGCAGGATATGCAGCAGATGCCTATGCACGCCTTAAAGGATTGGGAGCGCTTATTACAACGTTTGGTGTTGGAGAACTAAGTGCCTGCAATGCCATCGCCGGAGCATATAGTGAACATGTTGGGCTTATACATATTGTTGGTGCGCCCAAATCAAGTATTCAAGAAAAGCAAGAATCGGTTCATCATACCTTTATGAATGGTGACTTTGCCGTCTTTCAACAAACATATGAATCGTTATGTGCCTATTCAGTGGAGATTACCCCAAAGAATGCGAGATTAGAAATAAAAAAGGCCATTGCCATTGCGAAACATGAACGGCGTCCTGTTTATATGAAAATAGCCATTGACGATGTGACCAAAACAATATCTTCACGATCTTCAACCTATTGTAAAGAAGATAGCGAGGATCCTACCTCACTAAATGAAGCTCTTATGCATATTAAGGAGCGTTTAGAAAAAGCCAAAAACCCTCTTATGCTTGTCGATATGAAAGTGAATCGATGGGGTATGGAGAAGGACGTGCTTGCGTTAGCCGAACACTTACAAATTCCTGTAGCATCGTTATTACATGGAAAGGGAGTATTCCCAGAAACACATCCACAATTTATTGGTATGTATAGCGGAGCCTTTGGTAATGAAGAAGTGACCCACATCGTTGAAGCTGCGGATTGTATTCTAGCTATTGGTGCTTTATGGTCTGATGTGAATTTAGCGAAACACACGGTAAAGATTAAGCAGGAAAATATAATTGATATCCAACCAGATATGATCAAAATAGAAGATGAGTGCTATTTAGGTGTTCGTATGGATACAGTGGTTCAGCATATGTGTACGTGGTCTCATGATCGCTCACTACGTATTGCCGTGCCACCACGTCTTTATGATGAACCAAAAGGACAAGCACATGAACCGTTACAAGCTGCCTATTATTATCATTACATTCAAGAAATGATTGAAGAAGGCGATATCATTGTAACAGAAACAGGAACGTTTGCTTATGGAATGGCTGAGGTTCGTCTGCAGAAGGACGTCAACTATCTTGCCCAACCAGGCTGGCAAAGCATTGGTTATGCGACACCGGCTACCTTTGGCGCCTGTATCGCTGAACGAGACAAGCGTGTATTGTTATTTACAGGAGATGGCTCGCTACAACTTACTGTTCAAGAAATAAGCTCTATGTTACGTAACGGGTGTACACCTATTCTCTTTATTTTAAATAATAAAGGCTATACTATTGAAAAATATTTAAATGTGGAAACACCGATTCAAAAGCAACCATACAATGATATTCCTGAGTGGAACTATATAAAAAGTGTCGACTTTTTTGGTGGAGATGCATTTGCCGTACAAGTTGAAACGAACGGTCAGTTCAAAGAAGCGGTGGAAGCAGCTGCAACGCTATGCCAAGAAAAGCTATGTATCATTGAAATGATCATAACCGATCCATTGGATGCCCCTCCTTATTTGATGAAAATGAGAGAGCATTTAAAGGAGCAACAAAACTAATCATGAAAAAGAACGGAGAAATAAGGCTACTAGCTAGCGCTTTAATATCCGTTCTTTTCTTTGGATTGTTTTTAGTGGTCTCTTAAGCGTTGACTACCATCGTTTCATATACTTCTTGTATAGATTCATAAGTAATACCGACCATTTTTTGTAATTCTTGCTCTGACATGGCTAACACTGGCATCATCGTAATAACAGAGCCAAGTTCACGGATAATTAACCCTTTTTGACGCGCGGTTTCGATAATCTGAGAGATTACGCCTTCCGTCACTGTAAAGGTTTCTTTTGTGTTTTTATTTTTCACAATCTCAATACCAATCATGAGACCACGTTGCCTTATATCACCAACAATTGGCAACTCATATAACGTTTCGAGCGTGGCTTTTAAGTTTGCTGCCTTATGGGAAACACTTGCTACGAGATCGCGTTCCTCCATAAGTTCAATGTTCTTTAACGCAACAGAACACGCAAGTTGATTTCCTGTATACGTATGACCGTGGTAAAACGTTTTATGCTCTTCTCGTTCTCCTAAAAAGGCATTGAAAATTGTATCATTTGTAATCGTTGCAGCAAGGGGCATATAGCCTCCTGTAATCCCTTTTCCTAAACAGAGTAGATCTGGAACGACATCTTCTTGTTCACAGGCGAACATCGTTCCTGTACGTCCAAAACCAACCGCGACTTCATCACAAATTAGCAAGACATTGTATTTTTTACATAGATCAGCAACGCCTTTTAAGAAGCCTACTGGGTGTGTATGAATGCCTGTCGCCCCTTGCACAAGTGATTCCACGATGACACCGGCCACTTCCTCTGTTTGTTGCTGTAAACGTTCCTCTAAAGCGGCTAAACAGTAGTCTTTAACTGCTTCTTCATCACCGATTTCTTCCATGCGATAGCTATATGGTGCAGGAGAACCGATGCGTTGAAAGAGAAGCGGACGGAAAATTCGATGATATAAATCCATACCGCCAACACTAACCGCACCGACTGTGTCGCCATGATATGCTTCGTCAAGAGAGATGAACTTATTTTTCTTTGCATACCGAGTAGCATCTTTATTCTTCCAATATTGATAAGCAATTTTTAAGGCAATTTCAACAGAGGCCGCCCCAGTGTCAGAATAAAAAACTTTGGAAAGTGAACCCGGCGTAATTTCTGCTAGTTTTTTTGCTAATAGAATGGAAGGGACGTTTGCTGAACCAAGTAAAGTGGAATGAGCGACTTTATCAATTTGCTCTTTTAAGGCTTCATTTAGTTCAGGATCACTATGACCGTGAACATTTACCCATAGAGAAGCATAGCCATCTAAATAAGCTTTACCTTCTGTATCATAGAGATAACTACCTTTACCACGTTCAATAATTAATGGATTGGTTTGACGGTATGTTTGCATTTGTGTAAAGGGATGCCATACATAGTCTTTATCCCATTGTTCTAATTCATTGTGAGTATATGTCATCTAAAAAACACCTCTTTCAACTGTTGGATATATGTTGTATTTTGTAATAATTGGTCTACATAAGAAGGAAGTTCACTTTCCACTGTTGTAAACGTAGGAATCGTAACAAGCGGCTGTTGCTTCGTAAGCTTTGTAATTGTGCGAATATTATCCGCATGAATGATATTTTCTTTATCAAAAAAGTTAAATACAATCGTAGCAATGTCAATGTTTGCTGCTTCTGTATACTTTTTCGTTGTTAGAACATGGTGAATGGCCCCAAGACCACTAGTAGAGACAAGAACGGCGGGCAGCTTGCAATCTTTTATTAAATCTGTTGTCATGTAAAAATCGTTCTCCCTCTCAATGAGAGGAACAGCGATGCCTCCTGCTCCTTCGACAAGAACGATATCATAGGCGGCTGTTAATTCTTTTACACGGTTAATAATTCGGTTAGGATCAACCACAGCTTTCGTTAAGTTAAGAGCTAAATGTGGTGATGTTTCAGGCTCTAGCATATACATACCTGCATCTTTTACATGAAGTTGCTCCTCGTACCAAGAGAGATCAGGATAGGTATTGCTTTCGTGAAGTAGTCCGGTTTGAAAAGGCTTGAATATAGTTACCTTTTTCCCAAGTGCTTTTAATGATAAAAAAAGAACACTAACGGCGACGGTTTTGCCGATTTCCGTTCCTGTTCCTGTTATAAAGAAGGCTTTGCCCATTTTTTATTCTCCTTTCCGAGATAACGATTAATTTGTGGTGAAATCTTCATAATGAGTAGGGTAGAGAAAAGACATAAAATAAGGTCCCCAGGTACAGGCAATAAAAAGCCTGTTACAATGACTTGTTTCGCTGATAATGGCGCTTGTAGAAGCCATTTCATCGCCATATATAACCAAGCGCAACCGATTAAATACACAATGAATAACGAAAAGAGGTTACTGAGAAAAATAGCGCGAAATGATGTATAGCGATAACGGTGAATGAGTAAACCACCTACGAAGGCTGCTATAGCATAGCCGAGTAAATAGCCGAAGCTAGGCTTTAGCACATATGTAAATCCACCTCCATCAGCAAATACAGGAACGCCAACGAGTCCAATTGCGATATAACATAATTGACTAAAGAATCCGAGCCTTGCACCAAGAAGGGCACCTGACAAATAGACCGCAACAATTTGTAACGTAAAAGGAATGTAAGGAATCGGAATTTTAATAAAAGCTCCAATCGCAGTTAAAGCAGCGAACATGGCGACAAAAGAAATATTTTTTACTTTCAAACAAGCAAACCACCTTTCTACAAACCTTATTTTGCAGGAATAAAACCGCTATTGTCAACTTAAAAAGTTTTTAGGTTGACAATTAAGCGAAAGGTAAGCGGTTCCTTTACGTGGAGAGTAAAGGAACATAGCCCTTAAGATCAGTGGTGCAGCAGCTTTTGACCCGTATTTTTATTTTTAGCAACAAGAGAAATGATTCGTTGCAGTGGAGCATCTTTAATTGGGGGGCCCTTTAAAGGTAGGTGAGCTGTTGCCATGGCTGCAAGCTCTGTCATCATGGTAATGCCCCTATTTGCCATCACAAGACCGAAAATATAATCACCAAATGGTACATCATCAAGTGTAGTAGATTGGTGTGTACTTTGTTTAAAAGCAGTAAGCAAATGTGTTCGAGAATTACACGGTGCTTGATGAAGGATAAGTGTCTCTTTACTAAGCTGCTCAATCGTTACAGCGTCAAGACATGCTAATGAATGCTGTAGGGAGACGATAGCATAATAACACTCTGAAAAGAGATCTTCTTGCCAATAAACATGACTTGCGGCGTGTTGATCAATGATGGCTGCATCTAAACGGTTATCTTTCAACGAATTAAATAGCTCTTTAGACGTATTCTGAATAATAATGGATGATTGATGATCTGCTAATTCATTGGAGTTCCTTTCATGTGCTGTTTTTCCTTTTATGATCTATTTGTTTACGATCTGAGTGCAAAGAAAAAGCATAAAGGGACGATATAATAAATAGGGAACAAGCATTGTAGGTCAAATTTCATATAGTGCTCCTAGGCCTTCTGATAGCTATCTCGTTTGAAAATAGTAAAAAAGGTTGTTAGTTAGAAAAGTGATTGTTATATTTTTACTAAGTGCCATTTCATAAGTGTAGGAATGGGACTATTATTCTATGAAAGAGAGGTGAATCTGTTACTAGCAGATTGATAGTAGCAGATACAACAACATGTACTCGCATATTGATCAACCGACTCTTAAGCTACCACGGCAGTATAAAACGGTAAGCTTCATTACAGTAATGATTGAAACACTCATTGGGGTACTTATGTACGGCACATTTATTTGGTTGGCTCATTATTTAGAATGGGACCAGTGGACACATTTATTGATCCACGGGCTGGGTATCTTTGCTCTCTTTTATTTAGTTTTTAAATGGCTAATGCCTATACTAATCTATCGGAATTTTCGCTATGGTAACGATGAAACCTTTTTCAAAATGAAGTCTGGGGCCTTTATTGAAAAGCATGAGATTGTGCCGATGACAAAAATACAAGCGGTGTCCACGAAACAAGGACCCATTCTACGTCGTTATGATTTCTATGCGGTTACCGTTAAAACGATGGGATCTTCGCATACCATTCCAGCACTACCAAAAGAGGTTGCTTTTACCTTCAGAGATACGCTTGCTGTATTGGCTAAATTGAAGGAAGAAGAAGTATGACGAAGCCAAAACGTTTTCACCCCTTTTATATTGTCGTTGAATTTTTTAATGTTATTAAATATTGGGTGATTCCTCTGGCCCTTTCTTTAGTTAAAGATGAATTGTCATTTTCTTGGTGGCAATATGGCATGTTTGCCATCCTGTTCTGTCTCTTCGTTTTTGATATTATAAGGTGGCGCATGGAGACGTATACACTTACAGGGAAAACGATTCATGTTAATGAAGGCGTTTTTACGAGAAAAGTAAAAAGTATTCCCTTTTCAAAAATTCAAAATTGCAATCAGCGCACACCGTTTCTCTATAAAGTAGTAGGGGTGACGCAATTAAAGCTAGATACAGGTATGGATGGGGATGATGATACGATTACGTTTCACGTAATTACTATAGCGGAAGCAAGGCGTATTCAACAGCTTATTCAAACAAAGTCTGATTCTTTGGAAACAAAAGAGCAACAAGAAGTGGAACCATCGGTTATAACAAAAGAAGAGCGAACGCTTCATTTTTCTCCGACAGCCAAAGATTTATTTCGAGCGTCTTTTACTTCCTTAAGTATGTTTGTCGTCATCCCTATTTTACTATCGCTATACTCGAAATTAGATGAATTGAAGGAGATTGTTCCTATTCAATGGGTTGAAGATCAAGCTCAGTCATTTATTGTTCAACAAACGTGGATCATGATGATTGTGCTGCTCATCATTATGGTATGCATATCGTTTGTTGTGGGGATTATACGCACGTTTTTAAAGTATGGAAAGTATGAAGTATCCTCCGATAAAACACACGTATATATCATCCAAGGGCTGCTTAATGAATCTTCTTTTTCTATTGAGAAAAAAAGAGTACAAGCTATTGTTATTAAACAACCGTTCTTAAAACGACTGTTTCGTATCGCAGAAGTAAAGCTGATTTCAGCAGGAGGAATTGATCATAGTGAAGCAAAGGATGATATTAATTCATTGTTTCCTTTTTTGCCGCGCAAAGATGCAGAGGCGATGATTTCAACAATTTTACCAGAATACCAAGTGATTTCAACAATGCACTCGTTGCCACGTAGATCACTATGGTATAAGCTTTCTATACCAAGTTATAGTTGGATCCTAAGTACAGCAATCATCGCAGGTCTCGTCATTTGGGTTCCAGCACTTCAACCCTACACTTGGCTCTTATATGGAGTATCCGCTTTTATCTTACTTTTGTCTGTACTTCGTAAAATACTAGCGTATGGCAATACACAGTATGTTATGAATGGCTCGTACATACAAATGAAACATGGTGGGTTTGGCACAGAGCTCTTTTTAACAAAGCGAACGAAAGTAATAGACGTTAGTGTTGAAAGAGGCCCTATACAAAAATGGTTTGACCTGGCAACCATTGTGACGAGTAATCGAGGCAAGCCGGTTCTTCATCGGTTTCGGTTGTCGGGCGTTCCAATTCCCTTAGCTGATACTTTTTTCACTTGGTATCGTGAGCGAGACCAAGAAATATCAATAGTAAATGAGGATCAAAAAAAATAAAGAAAAGGGACAACATCATTAACGGATGCTGCCCCTCTTTTTTTACTTCGCTGAAATTTTTCCTTTACCGGCGCCCCAGCCTGCAAGCAAAATGAATAGGGACATAACCGTGATCAATAGTAAAGGAGCTTTCCAATCTCCTGTTACATCATGCAATCCACCAAATACACTTGGACCAAATGCAGCAAGTAAGTAACCAATGGATTGAGCCATACCACTCAATTCAGCCGCTTGTTTAGAACTCGTTGTGCGCAGTGCGAAGAACATCATCGATAGTCCGAAGGCGCTACCGTTTGCAATGCCAAGAATAATAATCCAAACAGGGAAAGACGCCCCTGTTAATAGCCCTCCTGAACCGATCACAAAAAGAATCCCTGTAATGAGAGCAAGCATACTTTGCTTCTGAGTTTTGCCAGCAATGACTGGAATAATAAACGTCATTGGAATAATAGCAACTTGCATTAAAGATACAATCCAGCCGGCTTCATTTGTAGAATAGCCATGATCTGCCATAATGGCAGGTAACCATGTCATTAGCGTATAGAAAAACAGAGATTGTAACCCCATGAAAGCTGTAACTTTCCATGCAATCGGAGAACGCCATATGCTTTGTTCTACTTCCGGTTTCGCTTGAAGTGCTACTGTATTTTTGTTTCGTTTAATGAGCTGTACACTCCAAATGAGTAATGACACGAAGGAAAGAATGCCCCAAAAACCAAGAGAGCCTCTCCAACCATATTGAATTTTATTAGCTAGTGGTGCACTAATTCCTGAAGCCATTGCGCCAAATACGTTCATAAATATTCCGTAAATTCCGGTCATTACACCAAGCTGTAGCGGAAAGTTTTGTTTAATAATGCTAGGAAGTAACACGTTACAAATAGCAATCGCAAGGCCGATAATAGCTGTTCCGATAAATAGTAAGCTTGGTGAAGGGAAGATTCTTAGTCCAATACCAAGTGTTAAAAAAAGTAACGCTAAAAAAACAGTTACTTCAGATGAAATTTTATTAGCGATTTTTGGTGCTAATGGCGATAAAATGGCAAACGCAAGCAATGGAATCGTTGTAATACTGCCAGCCATAGCATTAGATAAACCTAATGTGTCTTTAATGGACGAAAGGACCGGTCCTACTGCTGTAATCGGTGCACGTAAATTTGTTGCGATGAAAATGACACCAATGACGAGCATCCAGGTGCGAATAGAGCTGTCTTTTGATTGATCTTCAATTGTTAATGGTTTTTCCATTATTCTTCCTCCAACATCATGGAAAGAGATGTTTTTGCCTTTTCCATATACGATGTAACACAATCCATGGCTAATACGGCATTTTGTTGATGGATCGCTTCGAAAAGATCTATATGTACATCTCTTTCAATTTTTATACTTTTTTTCATGCTCATAATGGTTAAAATTGAGTGCTGCATTGAATCTGTAATACTCTCATAGAGTTCTATGAAAAGGCTATTGTGCGTGGCCTGAATCACAGCTTTGTGAAAAAGCGTATCCATCTTGCTAAAATGACAAGGATCGTTCATCTCTGCTGCTTCCTGACAACGCCTAAGTTGCTCTTCCATGTGCTGTAAATCTTCTGATGTTCTTCTTAGTGCAGCAAGCTGGGCCGCTTCACGTTCTAACGTCAGACGAACTTCTAATGTGTCTAGTAAATCTAATTTTCGTACTTTCTTTTGCAGAGCCATACCAAGTTGACTAGAACCGATTACAGTCGTGCCAATTCCTTGTTTTTTCTCAACGAGTCCAGTGTGAACAAGCGAGTTAATCGCTTCACGTAATGTGTTACGACTCACATCAAAACAAGCCATAAGTGCTGGCTCTGGGGGAAGTTTATCACCAACTTTCCATTCGCCACTTTCAATTAGCTGTTCCATTTGCGCTGTTACTTGTTCAACGAGCGTTAACCGATTTGCTTTTTGAATGTTCATTTTTATTTCCCTCTTTTTTAAACGTAGGATGATTGGTACATCCGATATACTAACATAGTGTATGTAAAATGAAAATAAAAATGTTTTAGGAAACTCAATTATAAAAAAGAACCTTTTGAACATAAAAAAAGCCGTTTACACATAATGTGTAAACGCGCTAGGTTATTTACAATCAGAAACTTGATTATAGAGCCGTCCACCGACTTTTTGAGCTTGAATTCTAATAATGGCGACGTTACTAAAGTCACACAATCCCGGGATTTCTCCGTATTTTTTTATAAACTTTTGCTCAACAAATGCAATCTCTTGTGAATCCGTAGAAATGACTGCTCTCCCATTAACAACAACGGATTTAAAAACAGGTCCGCGTCGATCTTTATATTCTCCTTGGACTTCAACGCCGACATCCTGATTGTTATACATGTTTCTTATTTTTGTACCACTATCCTTACTGTACATGTAAACCGTTAAGCATTCATTTGAGAATGATGTAACGTAGTACATCGGGGCAAGATTAACCCGGCTGTCTCCTATTGTTCCTAATACAGATATTTCTTGTGTATCAAGTACCTCTAGAATTTCTTGCATATTCAATGGTGTGTATTTCGTAAAATCATATAATCGCATTGTAAGCTCCTTTCATACAAATCTTTTCTCCATTAATGTATGAATCATACGTAAGAGTTAGAACAAAAAAGGGCTTGGGACACAATACTCCCTCTGTTTTGTGGCACATTCGGATGTTCTTATGACCGAACTGACCTGATCTATGCGCGAATCGAGGGCTCCTGCGCGCTTCACTCTTTTCGCGATCATTGAAGGGCTTGCATCCTACTCCGATTGTTGGTTCTTACAAGAGCTGCTTACATACGTAAGACAATCTAAAATTAAAATAACGAGTGGCATAAAAAAATGGCTTTATCACCAAAAACGGATGATAAAGCCATTTTTTAATGAGCTAGGGCGGTTTATGACTCGGCCTCAACTGTTATAGTTTTGAAAATTCTTCTACAAGCTCACTGAATTTTTTCATAGCGCTTTTAATCGGTTCTTCACTTGTTAAGTCTACTCCGGTTTTCTTTAGTAGTTCAATCGGATAATCTGAGCTACCACTTTTTAAGAACGTTAAGTACGTCTTAAGTGTTTCTTGATCACCAGCAAGAAGACGAGTGGCAATATGAATGGCTGAAATATAGCCAGTTGCGTATTTATAGACGTAGAATGGACGATAAAAATGAGGAATGCGTGACCATCCGAATTTTACCTCAGGATCAAAGACAAGTGTATCTCCTTGGAATTCTTGAAAAAGCTCTTCGTAAACAGAATTGAACACTTCTGCATTAAGCGGTTGCCCTTTTTGTGCAAGCTCATGCGTACGCTTTTCAAATTCAGCAAACATTACTTGTGTAAAGAGCGTACCTTTAAATTGATCAATAAAGTGATTGACTAAATGCTTTTTAATCGTAGGATCTGTTTCTTTTTCTAATAGGTAATGAATCAGTAATACTTCGTTTACGGTGGAGGCTACTTCAGCAACAAAAATACTGTAGCCAGCTGAAATACGTGGCTGATGTTTATTAGAATAATAGCTATGCATGGCGTGTCCCATTTCATGAGCTAACGTAAATAAACTATCAAGGTCATCTTGATGATTTAATAAGACGAATGGATGAACACCATGAACGCCAAGATTATAAGCACCAGAACGTTTGCCAGGTGTTTCACGAACATCGATGTACCGTTTGTCTTTAAAGCTACGAAGCGTTTCTTGGTAGTCATCTCCTAATGGGCGAAGAGCTAGAAGCATCGTTTCATACGCTTCATCGTATGGAATTTCAAGCTTCACACCGGAAACAAGCGGTGCACTTAAATCATATTGACGAAGTTCATCAACGTTTAATCTTTCTTTGCGAATCTGATTGTATCGATGCATCGGTTCTATATTCGCTTTGGTTGTCTCAATTAAATTTTCATAAACAGAAAGAGATACATTATCAGCAAATAACGATTTTTCTAAGGCAGAAGGATAGTGACGGATATCTGCCATAGCCACATTATTTTTGATAGCGGCTGCTAGTGTAGAAGCAATCGTATTTTTCATTTCTGTATACGGCTTGTAATACGCTTTATACGCTTCTTGGCGTACAGACCGATCCTCGTCTTCAATGCGTTTTGCATACATTCCACGTGTGAGCGGAACTTTTCCTCCATCATCGTCGGTTACATCACCAAAGATAATATCTGCATTATTTATCATACCAAATGTGTTGCTTGGGGAGGACATAGCTTCGCCAAGACGGGAAACAATTTGTTCTTCTTCCTTTGATAGAACATGAGGCTTATAGCGGAACGAATCATATAAATCTTCGGCAAAATAATCAAGACGTGACTCTTCTTCAATATATTTTTTTAGTTGTTCTTCTTCCAGGCTAAGTAAAAAAGGCATAAAGAAGGAAGAGGCTGCACTTACTTTTACACTAGCATGCTTTGCTCGATCTAACAGTGACTGTGCATGATGATCTCTTGTATCGAGATCACCACTTAACATGGCATATACATAAACAAGATTAAACGTTTTTGACAGATTTTCACTGCGACTTAAATAATCATAGAGGGTCGCTCCAGATTGAATATTCCCATCGTATTTCTTTAATTGCTCTGTCATATCTAAAACGTGTTGATAGTCCTTTTCCCAGTCTGAAAGAGAGGAATAAATATCTGTTAAGTCCCACTTTTCATGAGTAGGGACTTCTTCTCGAGAATTATAGTGTTTCATCGTAACATCCTTTCGTATTACTGGATTTAATTAAATGTATTATAAAGCAGGTAAGAACATGAGTGTAACTTAAAGAAGCATTGTAACAAGGGTCCAATCTGCATAAGTGAATAAACCGTTACTTGAATGGATTGCCAGATTTATTCGTCATCCTAGAGGTGGAATGTCTAGTAGCGGTATTGTTTAACTGAAAGCTGCACGACTACTGTAGGGTTTGAAAAGTATGTATGGTATTGACTTATAGTTAGTCGACACCATTCCGTTTTCATTAATAATAGAGGCTCAACTAACTGTATGAGTTTCGTTTCTCGCCATTTCTTATCAAAGTTTAAGAATGAGGTACTACTTGCATTGTAGCCTTTTTACTTCAGACTTAAAAGCAAGATGATTGAAAAGTCAGGTTGTCGTCTTTCAGGAGGTACGTAAAAAAGGCTGAAATCACATTTCAGCCTTTTACAAATCTTGCTTAGGAATAAGGAACTTGCGATACTTCTGTTATTAAATTAGTTGAAATACGAAAGTTCATAGAATAGGCAGGATCCACATCAATAATTTGCGTCATAAATAGATAGTCATCTGTTACTTTAGCTAGTGTACCAATGTAGTTGTATAGATCCGTTTCAATAACGGCAACTTTTCCTTCAAATGTGCGTGCTTTGTTAGTTAGAGCTGTTTCTAAATCAGGAGTCGTGTTCGTAAGCATAGCGATGTTATACCAGCGATCTCCGACAATCTCTGGCGCAAATAAGTCTCCTGCTCGTGGATAGGCTGAGGAGAGCGGGCACAGTTGATTAACGAGAGGTAGGTCCACACGAATTCTTTTAAATGAGCCTGAAGAGGCTAATATGGTTGCTAGTAGTGAACCGTCTTTATTTACTGCTAGAAGTCTCCCGCGGTAATTAAAGAGAATGGTGCCTAAAAAAACATCTCGTCCAACGAGTTTTTTTGCCGTCTCGAATATTGTTCTTTGAAGATCTTCACTCGTTCTTTTTCTTGTACTAATGGAACCAATTGTATCCACAGCTGTGCACTTCCATTCCTTGTAGTATAATCTGTTACGACTATAAGACAGGTTATGCAGCACAAGGGAAAAGTGGAAAGGCACGAGCCTACTGATTTTCTAACGTATCTGAAAAGCTTTTTAAATCATCATTCGTTCCAATCACCACTAATAAATCTCCCTCTGTCAGCACGTCAGTAGGATGCGGTGAAATAGACATCTTATCGGTCTTATGCCGGATCGCAATAACGTTTATACGATAGCGTTTACGAATATTTAATTGTTGTATGGAGGTTCCTACTAAGGAACTTGGGATTTTAATTTCTTCTACGCTATAATCATCCGATAGTTTCAAATGCTCGATGATATTAGGATGCATCAATCGTTTGGCTAAACGTAACCCCATATCACGTTCTGGAAAGACAACTTGATCAGCGCCTACCTTCGTTAATACGAGACCATGACGTTTACTTAATGCTTTTGCCACTACATAGGGCACTTCCAACTCTTTTAAGAGCACGACAGTTAAGATGCTTGATTCCATATCATCACCAATTGCTACAATAACAACATCAAAGTTACGAAGACCGAGGCTTTTCATACTAGCTTCCTCTGTACTATCTGCGATGAAAGCTTGGCTAAGAGAATCTTGATAAGCTTCCACTTTTTCTTCATTTAGATCGATACCTATTACTTCATTTCCTTCATCATATAAAGCACGTGCTAAGTGAGATCCGAATCGTCCGAGTCCAATGACAGCATATTGTTTTTTCATAGTCTACCTTCTTTCTATAGTTATCCGATCATATATTTTCCTTTTGGGTAGCGATAAAACTCTTTTTCCTTCCGCTTGGCAAGGGCAATAGCAACAGTTAACGGGCCAAGCCTGCCAATAAACATGGTAATCACAATCAGTAGTTTGCCTATAGGTGTTAGTTCAGGGGTGAGGCCCATCGAAAGACCAACTGTACCAAAGGCAGAGACTGCTTCAAAGAGAAGCTTCAAAAATTGTGCTTGATGTTCTGTAATAGATAAGAGCATCGTCACGGTAATGACAAGGAGCATGGCGCTAAGACTCACAGTTAGCGCTTTGTAAATCATCGTCGGTACAATACGTTGACGAAAAAAAACAACATCTTCTTTTCCTTTAATTTGTGACCAGGCTGCACCTATGAGCGTTAAAAATGTTGTTGTTTTGATCCCTCCACCGGTTGAACCTGGCGAAGCACCGATAAACATTAAAATAATCGTAAAAAACAAGGTAGGTTGTGTTAAATCAGTAATGTTAAGGGTGTTCGAACCCGCCGTTCGCGGAGTGACCGCCTGATAAAATGAGGATAGCCACTTTCCGTGTAGTGATAATGGCTCTAACGTTTTCGGATTATGTAGCTCCAGTATATAAATTAGAATTGTACTAGCTACGAGAAGAATGAGTGTAACCGTAATCACAACTTTTGAATGTAAGCTTATACAACGTAAATTACGTTTATGGTGGAGGACATCATTAACGACAATAAAGCCAATTCCTCCTAAAATAATAAGAAAACTAACTGTCAACGTTACGACGGGATCTTCTTTATAGTCTGTTAAGCTTTTGAAATTTCCCATAATATCAAAACCCGCGTTATTGAAATTAGAGACAGCATGAAATACTCCGTAGTAAAGCGCTTTTTTGATCGGCATATCAAATGAAAAACGCAAAGCAAGCAAAAGGGCTCCAATCAGTTCACAAGTAACTGTGAATAGCAAAACGGTGCGAGCAAGCTTGACAATGCCTTGAGGTTCATTTGTATTTAACGCCTCTTGAAGGATAAGACGTTCTCGAAATGAAATTCTTCGTTTAAAAAGAAACGCAACAAACGTAGCAAAGGTCATAAACCCTAGTCCACCCACTTGAATTAAGCTTAAAATTACAATTTGTCCAAACAGCGTGAATGAATCTCCCGTATCAACGACAATCAACCCTGTTACACACGTTGCGGACGTAGAAGTAAAAAGCGCATTTAACCAAGAAAGTCCATAACCATCAACTGTTGCAATTGGCAAAGTTAGAAGGCACATCCCAAGTAGAATCATAAGAGCAAATCCTATAACGAGCATTTTCGGGGGTGTTAAGAGTGGTTGCTTGTTTGTTTTCATTCAACGTTCTCCTTTTTGTGTAATGCTTTCACTATGTATTCCCTTTATTGTTTGTTTTAGGCTCTAAAAATAAACAACTCCATAAGGAAAGCGATGTAACGCCCATTCCATGGAGTTGTTATGCATTATTTTTTTGTGTAATGAAGAATAGCATCTACTAAGAAGGAGGTCATACCTGATTGTTTTTGATTATAGTAAGCAGAAAAACGTTCATCCTCTTTATATAGATGGGCTAAGCCAGCGTGCGCTTTTTTACTATAAGATGGCCAATAATAACAAAGCCATTCTTTATGAAGAGCGGCAGCTTGCTCGGCAAGCTTCCCCTTAGCATCGCCACTATCCATTGCTTTTTTCAAGAGATGTATCATTTCTTTTTCAATCTCTTGTGCAACTGAATACTCTTCTTGATTTAATGTTTGAAACTTTGCATTGGCAGCAAGGACAGCAGCTTCGCCATATCGTTCTTTTAATTCTTCGCCATACAATTCTTCGTTTTTTAATAATTGTTCAGTTTTAAAGCCTGCAAATTTTTCTTGAGCGGACATCATTAATCTCCCTTCGTGTGAAGCCATTGTTTTTTCAAGTGTTTGTAAAAGCGATTGCATGCGCTCTTTTTTTTGTAAGAGTTGTGCGTAATGCTCTTGCAATGCGTTGAGCTCATGAAAATCCGAATCACTTAGAATCAATTGTATGGTATGCAGTGGTAGTTCGAGTTCGCGATAAAATAAGATATGCTGTAGTCTATTGACTTCTTTTTCACCATACATTCGATGGCCCGCCTTGTTAAGTCGCAATGGTTTTAAGAGCTGAATTTCATCATAGTAACGGAGCGTGCGTGTCGTTACACCTGCAATTTTACTAAGCTGTTGGATCGTATACTCCACATTATTCCTCCTTTCTGTTCCTAGCATATCGCTTGACGTAACGTGAAGGTCAATACTTCTTTTTGTTTTTTTGTAATGGCTGATCTATAACATCAAAAAAAGACGGACTTGGGACACAATACTTCCTCTGTTTAGTGGCGCATGCGGGGGAATTGACTTGGATTGCGTTTATAGTCGATCTCCTGCACGCGAACTAGAATCTCTTGTGTGCTTCACTCTTTTCGTAATTATTGAAGAGCTTTTACGCTATTTCTTCTTATTGTTGAGCGCATTTACGAGATTATCTCTTCATTTGCTCTATTTTTCATGTATTACACCGTTGCTGGAGGCGATTGATCTGGTCTACGCGTGAATCGAGGGCTCCTGCGCGCGAACGGACATGGTCTGCGCGCGAATCGAGGGCTCCTGCGCGCGAACGGACATGGTCTGTGCGCGAATCGAGAGCTCCTGCGCGCGAACGGACATGGTCTGCGCGCGAATCGAGGGCTCCTGCGCGCGAATTGACATGGTCTGCGCGCTTCACTCTTCTCGCAATGATGGAAGAGCTTTTACGCTATTTCTTCTTATTGTTGAGCGCATTTACGAGATTATCTCTTCATTTGCTCTATTGATCATCCATTACACCGTTGCTGGAAGCGATTTATCTGGTCTACGCGTGATTATAGAAGAGCTTGCATCCTTTAGTGCTGCGATGGCTCATCACATACGTAAGACAATCTAAAAACAAACGAACGAGCGACATGAAAAAATAGCTTAATCACCGAAATCGATGATGAAGCCATTTTTTATGTGTTAGTGGCGTTTATGTCTCAGCCTCGTCTTAGAAATTTAAACAGTTTCCCCAGTCATAATCGACATAAAATCATGATAAAACAAAGGATAGTCAAATGAGAAAGCAATGCGGTGTCTCCGCTCTGAATTGGTCATGGACGGAGAGGGACGTAGATCGGCAATGCTTTGTCCTTTTGTGACACCGGAATTAATGTCCATATATACAGGATACGTTCCAAATGAAAACATGCTATTATTAATGGCTGCAATGAGTGTTAATGCATCGTGAACAGGGCTTCCTACTATACTTGGATTGCGTCTCTTGTAAAATTGATAATAAAAATCTAGCAAGGGTTTAATGATTTTTGCTTTTCCTTTTGATTGAATATAATCGACCATTTGTGGCGTAACGATGGCATGCTCTGTGACGTTTAAGGGAATAATTGTTAAGTTTTTTGCGTAGCGAAAGACAATTTTTGCAGCAATCGGGTCGCCATTGAAGTTAGCCTCTGATACGGCTGTTACATTTCCAGGTACCCAAAAAGCGCCTCCCATAACATACACTTCATTTACTTGATCCATTAAGTCGTTAAATAAAATATACATACTAGCGAGTGAAGTAAGGCGACCGGTATTTACAATGGTTAATTCTCCAGCGTATTTATTAATAATGGATACTACTTCATAAAAATTTTCACTATAGCCGTTTGGCGATAAATCTTCTGGAGGTGTTAAGTAACCAAGTCCTTGCTCACCATGGATTTCTGGATAGAAGACGGGATTTTCTCCGGTCATTGGCTTTTCCGCACCAAGAATGACTTTTGTGTCTGGAGAAAACGGAAACAGACGTGTTAAATACGTAATATTTCGTAGCCCCATTTTCCGAGGCACATTTCCATAGTCAGCCACAATTCCAACAATGTCTACTTCTTTACTTAAACTTGCATAAATAAGGGCAATCGTATCATCGATGCCTACATCCGCAAATAATAATACCTTCTTTCCCATTGCATCACCTCTTTCTATTGATTTTGTTTCTAAAAGCATATGAGGAAAGGTGAAAAAAAGAAGAAAGTTTTAAAAGGAGACTTCTCATCATAAGCTGTAATAGATTCATGGGTTAGGGGACATGCTGTGGTGAATATGATGATTTTTAGTTCCATTGTGTTTTCATCGCTATGTACGACAATTGGGGCACTGCCGGTCTTTTTTATTAAAAACGTAACACATAAAGGAAAAGATATCCTGCTAGCATACACGGCTGGGATTATGGTGGCTGCTTCCGCCTATGGATTAATTCCATCAGCTATCAAGCTATCGAATGTTTTTGTGTTAATTGTAGGCGTGTTAGTTGGAACGTTCGTATTAACACTTCTAGAAAGTACGTTGCCGCATGTGGACTTACAAAATAATCTTTCGTTAGAAACGAAGTCAAGTTTTTTTCTGTTTTTCATTGCAATGTCGCTTCATAATTTGCCAGAGGGGTTATCGGTAGGCATTAGTTATGCAGGTGGTGCTACGGATCTAGCGCCGGTCGTCGCTTTTGCAATTGGTTTGCAAAATATCCCAGAAGGGTTTTTGATTGCGCTGTTTTTAATGACACAAAACGTTTCACCATTCAAAGCAACAATGCTTGCCTCATTAACGGCTTGCGTAGAATTAATAGCAGCGCTTGTAGGGGTCTTATTTGGACAATCTTTTGCTTTTATTATTCCTTATGGATTAGCATTTGCGGCAGGTTCCATGCTTTTTATCGTCTATAAGGAACTTATTCCGGAAAGTCACGGTGATGGCAATGAGCGCGTATCGACCTTGTCGTTTATTCTTGGTTTTCTCATGATGGTTTCATTTACCCATTTTCTTCGCTAAAAGCGACAAAAAGGATTTGAGAGAAACTTGTCGAAGGTGGGGAAAAGAGAAGAAAAGGAGAGTAGAATAATGCCGACAATTCAAGTAAATGGTATTCAACTTTATTATGAAGAATGCGGGCAGGGAGAGCCAGTCCTTTTGCTTCACGGACTTGGTGGTGACCAGCAGACGATGGAAATAGAAAAAGAAGCACTTCAAGCTCATTACCGCGTCATTGCGCTCGATGCACGAGGACATGGATGCTCCCAAAAGCCAGCGCAATTTACACTTTCCGACCTTATTCAAGATGTGATTGCTTTTATGGATGCGTTACATCTAGCGAAAGCATCACTACTCGGTGTGTCGATGGGAAGTTATATCGCACAAGGAGTAGCTTCTGAAGTTCCCGAGCGCATTGAAAAGCTTATTCTTGTTGTCACGAAATCCTACAGTCAATCGTCATCTATAGCGGAACTGATCGAACAGCATAAAGAAACGTTACATGATATCCCACAAGAAGAAGTCATGAATCATCTTGTTCCATATATATACCATGATGTAAAGAAAGTAATGGAGTGGGCAATGAAAATTGAACCGCAAGTATATGTTTGGAGTGAGATTGAGCGTCAAGCCGCTCAAAATGCCATCACGCATTTTGATTTTCGAACAGTTCTTTCGAGGGTTACAGCAACAACGCTTGTCATTAGTGGGAAACATGATGGACTCAATCCACCACATTACGGAAGGGAAACTGCGCATCTCATTCAAGGCGCACAGTTTGTTGAATTTGAACATTCTGGCCATGCGCCTAGTGCGGAGGAACGAGAAACCTATACAAAATGTCTTCAATCCTTTCTTACACAGGAGGTAGTACTTAGTGAAGAACGTTTGGAAAGACGTTGATGCTTATTTAACGCAGTCGCTACATATGGTGGAAGAAGCGATGGATGAGGTTCTAGAAGCGAATAGAGAAGCAGGATTACCACCTATTGATGTGTCGGCTAGTCAAGGAAAGTTTTTATACTTACTAGCAAAAATAAAAGGAGCAAAGCGAATTTTAGAAATTGGCACGCTTGGCGGCTATAGTACGATTTGGATGGCACGAGCATTACCGCAGGATGGCAAGCTTATTACGCTTGAATATGAACAAAAGCATGCCGATGTGGCGCTACGTAATTTGCAACGAACAAACGTAGCTTCGTTAGTTGAAATTAAGGTTGGCCCTGCACTTAAGCTACTTCCACTGCTTGCTGCGAAAGAGGAACAATCTTTTGATCTAATCTTTATTGATGCAGATAAAGGAAATAATCCTCACTATCTTCAATGGGCACTTACGCTTTCGCAGCCAGGTAGCATCATCGTCATCGATAATGTTGTTAGAGAAGGTCACGTTATTGACGAAGAAAGTAAGGATCAGAGTGTTATAGGATCTCGAGCACTTCTTCAACAGTTGCAGTCTGAAGGTAGACTTGAGGCAACGGCGCTACAAACCGTTGGCATTAAAGGTTATGATGGGTTTATTTTAGGTGTAGTGCGGGACAAAGGTTAGGGGTGCTATTGGCAAGAAGTAACGAGTTAGGCAAGGTCAGCTGGTGTAGCTAAAGGAATAACACCAGCAAGTTTTGAACAATCTACAATGAAAATAGCAGGTCGCCCTGGCCCAGGAAATTCTAGGGTTACACAACAAGAATCTACGCAATAAGACACAAAGGTAAATAAAATAGGATACGGATTGCTTTGTGCTTTTGGAATTAATAAAAAGTTGGTGCCTGCTTGTGTTGTTTGAAACCAATCACAAAGACAACTTCCGCAAGAACAACATTGTACACTCATTTTTTATCCTCCCTTAATCGTTACGTAAGAATACCAGGAACAATAGCAGCAATTTGTCGACAGTCTAAAATGAGAATGCGAGGTTCTCCAGAAGCACCGAGAAAGGAAAAGATAACACAACACGAAGAAGCATCATGGCTAACTAATGTAAATAACGTAGATGCTGGAGGCGTTGCAATGCTAATCCCTAAGGGTAAGAGTGCTCCTTGTAAAAATATAAAAAAGGTTTTCCCTCGTTTAGAAGCATCTAACTGTTGGCATAGACAATTACAGGTCGAGCATTCATTCATAGACAGTACGCTCCTCTCATAAGGGCATTTACCTATAGCGTATTACTAGGAAAGTAAAGAGTGCCTGGCAGTAAATAAAAAAGGAAAGTCTCCACTTCATACAGAGACTTTCCTTTTTTACATTTTTAAATCATTGACTTCAAACATGAATTTCCGCGTTTGTACTTTGACACCTACAACAAGACCCATAAGAATCATGTTAGATAGAAGCGAACTTCCACCGTAACTTAAAAAGGGCAATGTTACCCCTGTTACCGGCAAGAGACCGATATTCATACCGATATTTTGAAAGGCTTGAAATGATAATACTCCAACAATACCCGCACACATATAGCCCCCGAAGGAATTTTTACTACCGTGAGCAATACCGATGATTTTGTACATAAGAATAAAATATAAAGTAACGACAGCAGCTGTTCCGACGAAACCAAGATCTTCGCCAATCATAGAAAAAATAAAATCAGTATGTGCTTCCGGAACATACATATTACCTTCTGTCCAGCCTTTTCCAGAAACCATGCCAGATCCTATGGCAGTAATGGCCTGCTTCGTTTGATAGCCTTCATTCACATATTCGTAGGGCTTTAACCATCCATTAATGCGTTCACGTTGATGATTTTGAACGAGCGATAGCAGTTGCGATTCAAAAAAATCGTTGTACTTAAAGTATAGAACGAGTAAGGTTGAAAGAATAATGGTCGGTAAGGCAGCAACGGCAGCAATGATTTTCCAACTAATACCTGATGTTATAAGGATAGGAATGATAATCGCTAAATATAACATAATCATTCCAGTATCAGGTTGAATATAAACGAATATAAAAGGAACAAGGCAAACAAGGGTCATTTTACCAATAAGTCGAAAATCAGATGAAATAGTACGAGCTATGTAGCGTTCATTATGCTTTTCAGCCATATTACTTAATAAAATAATAAAGGCAATTTTCATAAATTCAGAGGGCTGAAATGAACCTAGTAACGGAAGTTGAAACCAAGCCTTTGAACCGTTAATGGGCTTAGCGATTGATTCGGGTGAGAATCTTAGGATAATAATAAATACAAGTACAAAACCAAATATATACCAAGAGAGCCGTTTTAATTGATCAAAATCTAGAAAGGCAACGGCTAACATGAGCAATATACTAAAGACATACCATCCTATTTGTTTTGGCACAAAGTTTGCTTCATACTGTCCTGTTTGCTGACCACTAAATACAAAAAGACAGCTAATAATGCTAAATAGAAACAGAAAAAATAATAAACCATAATCTAATTTGGAAAAAAACTCTTTAATCTCCTGCACATCTATGACCTTCTTCTTTAATTTGTTGAACAATAAGATGCTCGTTAGAAAACTATCCATTTATTATACTGCTTTTTACCATATGTTTGAAGTTATTTGTACAAAATGGTGAAAATTTAATAAAATTTCCATAGTGAAGATTGGGAGAAATCATTTTTTTGCAAGAGAACAATCCTTGATCACGACGATTATAGGAGGATTTTCTAGTCTATGATTGGTCTTCTCTACTTTAAATAACTATTGTGAATTTCCTGAAAGTATAGTAGGTTTAGGAAAGAAGATTTATAAATTGCATATTTCTTTAAGAGTGCTCAATGTTATTGAGATAATAGGGAAACCGGTGAAAGTCCGGTGCAGCCCCCGTTACTGTAAGCACAGATGAACCTATCATAGTCCACTAGCCACTGGCCGGGAAGGAGATGGAGTTCAAGTGAAGTGCAAGCCAGGAGACCTGCTTTTAAAGTAGCTATACAATTCTCGGAGGGAGAATGTTGTATGTACAGATATAGGTCGTTGACTGTATAATGCGGATCAACTTTGCTAATAGTGCAAGGCGGTCTATGTGTTACCTCCGAGATTGATAGTAAGTAATGATTAAGGGGGCTCGCACATAGAGCGCCTTTTTTGTATTGTACTTTTAATAGAGTGGAGTGGTTTTAATGACGACATGGAATTTAAATGGTATGAAGCATCATGTACTCATTTGTAATGGCTCAAGCTGTAACAAAAAGGGAGGCGAAGAAGTTACTGTCGCCCTTCGTGATGAGATTACAAAACAAGGACTTGATCAGACGATTCATACGACACGCACACGCTGTAATGGTCGCTGTAAGGATGCTTGTGTGGCCATTGTTTATCCAGAGGGAGCTTGGTATAGTGTGCCAGATGAACAAATAGCGCGGAGCATCGTTACAGAACATTTACGAGATGGCGTGCCACTTCAACAGCATTTAATTTATGAGTACAGTGAAGAAGTTCTGCATAGTGCAGGTTCAACTGAACGTGTGCGCGGTATTGAAAAAGATAAGAAAAAAGAAACGGTATAACGAGGACAGATGTGGAAAAAGGAGGCTACAAAGATGAAAGGGAAATTGCTCATCATCGGATTTGGGCCGGGAAGCTATGATCATATTACAGAACGTGCGAAGCAGGCGTTCCAAGAGAGCGACTGTATCGTAGGATATAAAACGTATGTGGAGTTAATTCAAGGGCTCATTACGGATCAGAAAATTATTAGTACAGGCATGTCGGAAGAAGTGAGCCGTGCTCAGGCTGCTGTGAAACTTGCAGAAGAAGGTCAGACAGTTGCTGTCATTTCAAGTGGTGATGCGGGCGTATACGGTATGAGTGGACTTGTTTATGAGGTTCTTGTGGAACGAGGCTGGAAGGAAAGTACCGGTGTTACGGTTGAGGTCATTCCAGGCATTTCAGCGATCAATTCGTGTGCTTCGCTTCTAGGAGCACCAGTTATGCATGATGCGTGTACGATTAGTTTAAGCGATCACTTAACGCCATGGAAACTCATAGAAAAAAGAATTCAAGCTGCTGCAGAAGCAGATTTTGTAATCGCTTTTTATAATCCGAAAAGTGGAAGAAGAACGCGACAAATTGTAGAAGCACAGCGGATATTACTGCAACATCGCTCACCTGAAACGCCAGTTGGTCTTGTGAAAAGTGCGTATCGTGAACGAGAGGAAGTGATCATTACGAATTTAGCAGAGATGCTTAACCATGATATCGGAATGTTAACGACTGTTATTGTTGGAAATTCACAAACCTTTTTATACGATGACAATAAGTTAATTACACCGCGAGGATATCAGCGTAAGTATACGCTAAATACAGAGAAACAACGGTTAAAGCCACATGAACGATTGCGCAAAGAAAATGAGCCATGGGCATTACAAGACGAAGAAGAGGAAGCGCTACCAATTGCATCAACTGACAAGAAAGCGGTTGCGATGGATTCTTTGGCGCTTGCGACCGAAGCGCTATCACTCGTGGCGGGTGAGCAAGCGGAACCTGTCTTAGAAACACAACATCGCTCAAATCGCATGGAATCCATTCTTGAATTTGGCGTTAGTCCAGGTATAGTGAATAAAAAATTCACATCGAAGCAGCTGCTAACATTGGCTGAAATTGTTGGGGATGATGGGGAGATGGAATATACGCCGCATCATTATATTAAAGTATCGCTTTCTACTGCTACTCCAGAAGTCATTACGAGCCGTCTTGAACGGGAAGGATTTTTATTGCTTCCAGCGGGCGATGTGTTGCAAATAAAAGCATGTGATTTTTGTGATGGTGAAAAGCATGATTCAATTCCCTATGTTGAGCAGTTACAAGAAGAGCTTGGTGGTATGAGTTTACCGAAAGAGCTAAAGCTTGGCTTTAATGGCTGTGGCATGGCTTGCTACGGAGGCGTTCAAGAAGATATTGGAATCGTGTTTAGAAAAGGGAAGTTTGACCTGTTTTTAGGTGGAAAGCCATTAAGCCGTACCGCTCATTCTGCCCAACCTGTAATGGAAGGCGTAGAACCTGAGGATCTTGTTAACCTTGTAACCGCTGTTATTGAGGAATATAAAGAAAAAGGTCACCCAAATGAACGTTTCTTTAAATTTTTCAAACGTGTTCAATCAGTGCAAGGCTTTAAGCATAAAGATATGGCACCAGTCATTGAGTTAGAACCTGCCCCTTGTGGCGATTAAAGATATTAAAGGAGGAAAACAATGAGAGCAGTATTAATGGTAGGTCATGGCAGTCGAGATCAAGAAGGTAATGAACAAGTTCGGTCATTTATAAAAAATATGATACCGAAAATGGATCCTACGCTTTTAGTGGAAACGTGTTTTTTAGAATTTGAGGCACCTACAATTCATCAAGGAATTGAAACGTGTGTGAAAAAAGGCGCAACAAGTGTAGCGGTCGTGCCTATTATGCTCTTGCCAGCTGGTCATTCAAAAATTCATATTCCAGCAGCAATCGATGAAGCAAAAGAAACCTATCCTCATGTGAGCTTTGCTTATGGACGTCCCATCGGTATTCATGAAGCTACATTTACCATTTTACAACAACGGTTAGAAGAATTAGGTGAGAATACAGCAGCACCTGCTAAAGATACGGCTGTCATCTTATTAGGTCGTGGTGGCAGTGATCCGGATGCAAATAGTGATCTTTATAAAATTGCCCGCCTTCTATGGGAAAAATTAGACTATACACTCGTAGAGCCAGCCTTTATGGGCGTAACAGATCCTTTAGTTGCCCAAGCCGTAGAGCGTTGTTTGAAACTAGGTGCTAAAAAAGTCATTATTTTACCTTATTTCTTATTTACTGGCATTTTAATTAACCGTCTGGAAAAAATGGTGGATGATTTTACGACACAGTATCCGCAGCATACGTTTGAACTAGCAAACTATTTCGGCTTTCATCCAGAGCTAGAAACCATTTTATTCGATCGTGTTGCGGAAGTGCTACAGGGTGAAGTGAAAATGAATTGTGATACGTGTCAATATCGTATTGATGCGATGGAGCATATTGACCATCATCACCATCACGATCATGACCACGATCATGGTCATCATCATCACCACCATCACCATCATGAAGAAGAGGAACAAAAAGTATGATTTTGTTTTTAGCTGGGACGAGTGATGCAAGAGAGCTTGCGATCCAAGTGAAGCAAGCGGGCTTTCCATTACTTGCAACGGTGGTTACGGAAAATGCAGCCATTGAGTTGAATAATCAGCACATTGATGTGCATGTAGGTCGTTTAAATCAAGCAGAAATGGGCGAGATGATTGAGCAGCATCGTATTACTGCGATTATCGATGCCTCCCACCCTTTTGCGGAAGAAGCAAGTAAGAATGCGATAGCGGGTGCAAAAGATAAAGGCATTTCCTATATTCGTTATGAGCGCGATACGCAAACGTATGAGCATCCCCACCTTTGGGGAGTAAGCACGTATGAAGAAGCGGCGCAAAAAGCGTTGGAAATGGGTGGCGTTGTCATGCTTACAACAGGTAGCAAAACGTTGCAAACGTTTACCGACCGATTGTTACATCAACCCGATGTGACCTTAATTGCGCGCATGTTGCCACGGAAAGATAATATGGAAAAATGTGAAGCGCTAGGCTTTCCACAAAAAAATATCGTAGCTATTCAAGGCCCATTTACAAAAGCATTCAACCAAGCGTTGTTTCAACAATTTAATGTTAATGTGATGGTTACAAAAGAGAGCGGAAAACAAGGAGCTGTTGATGAAAAAGTAGAGGCAGCTCTTGACATGGGGATTACCGTCATTATGATTCAACGCCCCAAAATACAGTATGAAAATCAATATTCACACTATGATGAGGTCATTGCCCATATTTCCCGGGAATGGAAAGGAGTACGTTCGTAATGGATTTTAAGACAGAATTTAAACCACTAACAGTACAACCACAAGAGATTGAAGGTAAAAGCTTTGAAATGATCGATGAGGAAATTGGTGAACATCCTTTTACAGAAGAACAATATCCGGTTGTTCGTCGTGTCATTCATGCCTCTGCTGACTTTGAATTAGGTAAGAGTATGCTGTTTCACAAGGATGCTATTACAGCAGGCATTCAAGCCATTCGTAGTGGAAAGAAAGTCGTTGCTGACGTGCAAATGGTACAAGTTGGCGTAAGTAAAAACCGCATTGAAAAGTACGGCGGTGAAGTAAACGTGTACATATCTGATGATGATGTGATGAAAGAAGCGAAACGCTTAAATACAACGCGAGCCATCATTTCCATTCGTAAGGCGATTAAAGAAGCAGACGGCGGCATTTATGCGATTGGCAATGCACCTACCGCTCTTCTTGAACTTATTCGTCTTGTAAAAGAAGGAGAAGCAAAGCCTGGTCTTGTAATTGGAATGCCAGTTGGCTTTGTGTCGGCAGCAGAATCGAAGGAAGAACTTGCAAAGCTAGATATTCCATTTATTACGAATATCGGCCGTAAAGGTGGTAGTACGGTAACAGTAGCGGCACTGAATGCTATTTCTCTTCTCGCTGAACAGGTTTAATGATGAAAAGTAAGACAGGTGCTGAAGAAAAGAAGAATCTTCGGCAAGGTTATACGACAGGAGCTTGTGCAACTGCTGCTGCGAAAGCGGCATTAATAACGTTAATTACAGGAGAGCCACAAACGGAAGCGACGATTTACTTGCCTGTAGGGAAATTCGCAACGTTTCAAATGGAGCAATGTGAAGTTTCAGACGAAGCGGTAGTAGCTGGTACGATTAAAGACGCTGGTGATGATCCTGATGCGACCCATCAAGCGCTTATTTTAGCAGAAGTGTCATGGCATGAAGATAACACTATTGTGATTGACGGTGGGGTAGGTGTTGGACGCGTAACGAAAGCAGGTCTGCCGATCCCTGTCGGTGAAGCGGCCATTAACCCTGTGCCTCGTAAAATGTTACGCGAAATGGCTCATGAAGTACTGATGCTTCATGAGTGTAACCGCGGCGTTAAAATCGTCATTTCTGTACCGGCTGGGGAAGAGATTGCCAAGAAAACGTTAAATGGTCGCTTAGGCATTATTGGGGGTATATCGATTCTCGGCACGAGGGGAATCGTTATTCCCTTTTCGTCTGCTGCGTACAAAGCGAGTATCGTACAAGCGTTATCGGTAGCAAAAGCGAGCGGTTGTGAGCATGTTGTGATCACAACCGGTGGTCGTAGCGAGAAGTATGGTATTAAAGAATATCCTGAACTTCCGGAAGAAGCTTTTATTGAAATGGGTGACTTTGTTGGTTTTACGTTAAAAGAGTGCAAACGCCAAGGAATGAAGCGAGTCTCATTAGTAGGTATGATGGGGAAATTCTCTAAAGTTGCGCAAGGTGTCATGATGGTTCATTCCAAAAGCGCGCCAATTAACTTTGCGTTTTTAGCAGAAGTAGCTGAACGAGCAGGTGCAGCTATAGAGCTTATTCAGCAGGTAAAAGAAGCAAATACAGCCTCTCAGGTTGGCGAGTTAATGGCTGAACATGGTGTAACTGCCTTCTTTGAGGAACTTTGTCGCAGTTGTAATGAACATGCATGGCAAGAAATGAAAGGTGGACTTGTTGTTTCAACTAGTCTTTATACGTTAAAAGGTGAGTTATTAGGAAAGGCGGTACAACATGACAGCGAGCATTAAAGTAATTGGAATGGGCGATGAAATACATCATTTATTGCCTCCCTATTTACAAATGATTGAAGACAGCGAGTTGCTCGTCGGTGGCGAACGTCATTTAGCATTTTTCCCCCACTATAAAGGGGAAAAGCTAGTAATTAAAGGTGGTTTAAAGGCGCTCTTAGCTCAGTTGCAGAACGAACAGCGAAACGTTGTTGTTTTAGCTAGTGGCGATCCGCTCTTTTTTGGAATTGGTCACTATTTAGCTCAGCGCGTAGATGTCGATATCTATCCGTATGTAAGCTCGGTGCAACTGGCTTTTGCCAAAATGAAAGAAAGTCACCAAGATGCACGCGTAATTAGTTTACATGGCCGTTCAATAAAAGGATTGGCACAAAAAGTGGATGGTAAGAAAAAGGTTGCATTATTAACGGATGAAACAAATTCTCCAGCTGCCATTGCCGACTATATGCTTTCGTTTGGGATGACAGAATATAGCGCTTTTGTAGCTGAAAACTTAGGTGGCGAAACAGAGCGTTGTACGCATATGACGCTAGAGGATATGACTCAGTGGCAGGGTTCATCGTTAAATGTCGTGATCTTAAAGCAAGAAACAGAAGGACCTTCTTGGCGTTTTAGTATGGAAGATGAAGCCTTTACACAACGTAAACCGGATAAAGGACTTATTACGAAAAAAGAAATTCGCACCTTAAGTCTTGGTGCCCTTGCTCTTCGAGAAGATAGTACGGTTTGGGATATTGGAACGTGTACGGGTTCTGTAGCGATTGAAGCTGCAAAATTAGCACGAGAAGGCGCGGTATTTGCTATCGAAAAAAATGAGCAGGACTTAGCAAACTGCTATGAAAATATGAAGAAGTTTCGAGCTGACATTACGGCAATTGGTGGTAAAGCCCCCGAACGTCTTGAAGAATTTCCAGATCCAGATGCTATTTTTATAGGTGGAACAGCAGGCGGAATGGAACAAATTCTTGATGTGTGCTGCAGTCGTCTAAAGCCTGGTGGGGCAATTGTTTTAAATGCGGTGACGATTGAAAACTTAGCTCAAGCACTTGAGGCTTTTAAACAACGTAACTATGAAACAAACGTGACGCTTGCACAAATTTCCAGAAGTAAGCCAATTCTTAATTTAACGCGATTTGAAGGATTAAATCCTATTTATATTATTAAAGCAACTCAGAAAGTAGGAGAAGAAGGATGACAGGTACATTATATGGACTTGGCGTGGGCCCAGGAGATCCAGAACTATTAACCGTAAAAGCTTTTCGTAAATTAAAAGAATCTCCCGTTATTGCGTATCCGAAAAAACGCAAAGGTACGAAAAGTTATGCGCATAAGATTGTAGATGTGTATTTAAAAGATAGTGGCAAAGAAATGCTAGGCCTCATTTTTCCGATGACAAAAGATCCAGTCATTTTAGAACGCGAATGGTCCCATACTGTGGAGACGGTTTATGACAAGCTTTCACAAGGAAAAGATGTTGCCTTTGTAACAGAGGGCGATCCGCTTTTGTATAGTACGTTCATTCATATGATGAACATGATGAAAGAGCGTCATCCAGACGTTCCAATCCAAACCGTTCCCGGCATTTCTTCCATTAATGGGACAGCTTCTGCACTAGGTCTTGCCCTAGCAGAAGGCGATGATCATGTTGCAATTATTCCGGCCCGCGATGATTATGAAGCCATGAAAAAAGCGATTGTGGAGCATGATTGCATCTTTTTTATTAAAGTAGCGAAAGTAATGCCGCTTATGCTTAACGTGTTGCGTGAATTGAACTTAATGGACAAAGCAAAAGTCGTTACAAAAGTAACATCTGATGAAGAAGTGGTTTGGGATATAAATGAACTAGAGCATGCAGAGCTTGAATACTTAACATTAATGGTGGTGAGAAAATAATGAAGATAACAATTATTGGAGCAGGTCCAGGAGATCCGGATTTAATTACAGTAAAAGGGTTACGGTTGTTGCAAGAAGCAGATGTGGTGATGTATGCAGATTCACTCGTAAGTGAAGCACTGATTGCAAAAAGTCGTGAAGATGCGACAGTAATTAAGACGGCTGGAATGCACTTAGAAGAAATGGTCAACACAATGGTGTCCTACGTAAAAGAAGGAAAAAAAGTTGTGCGTGTTCATACCGGTGATCCCGCTGTTTATGGCGCAACACTTGAACAAATGACGCTCTTAAAACAACAAGGTGTACATGTAGAAATTATTCCTGGTGTCAGCTCAGTCTTTGCCTCCGCTGCCGCGATCGGTGCCGAACTAACGGTTCCTGATTTAACACAAACGGTTATTTTAACACGAGCAGAAGGTCGTACGAAAATGCCGGATCGGGAAAAATTAAAAGATTTGGCTAGTCATCATTGTACGATTGCGCTCTTTTTAAGTGCCACGCTTACGAAAAAAATCGTTAATGAGTTTTTAGAAGCAGGCTGGAGTAAAGATACGCCTGTAGCTGCTGTGTATAAAGCAACCTGGCCAGATGAAAAAATTGTCCGAACGACGCTTGAGCAATTAGATGAAGACTTAAAGCGTAATGGGATGCGAAAGCAAGTAATGATTTTAGCGGGTTGGGCACTCGATGAGCACATTCATGAAAAGGATTTTCGCTCCAAGCTTTATGATAAAACATTTACCCACGGATTCCGAAAAGGAGTTACATCATGAACCATGTGCTACTAGAAGGAAGTGTGCCTAACGTCGTAACGAGACATGATTATGCGCTCGTTGCTATTACAAAGCACGGGGTAGCGCTTGCTCGTAAATTACAAGGCGTTTTTCAACAGACTGATTTGTACTATATGAAAAAGTTTGAAAAAGGAGACGAATCGGCAAAGCACATTCAACTGTTTGAAGGCAGTGTGCGCTTACTGTTACCTGCTCTTTTTAAAGAATATAAAGGAATTATCTTAATTATTTCACTCGGTGCGGTCGTTCGCATGATTGCACCCATATTAAAAGATAAAAAAACCGATCCTGGTGTGGTCGTGCTAGATGACAAAGGCCAATATGCCATCTCTGTTCTTTCTGGACATCTTGGTGGTGCTAATGAACTAACAAAGGAAATTGCGGCGCTACTAGGAGCAACTCCTGTCATTACGACCGCATCAGATGTGCAGAAAACAATTCCTGTTGATCTGTTCGGAAAACGATTCGGTTGGGTATGGGATTCCGCAGAGAAGCTTACTCCCGTTTCGGCTTCAGTAGTTAATGAAGAACGGGTAGCGATTGTTCAAGAATCAGGGGAAAAAGGGTGGTGGGAGCAAGATCGTCCGATGCCTGCCCATTTATTTACAGTTCCTTCAATTGCCGAGGCACTGCAACATAAGCCAGATGCGGCACTCGTTATTACACATCGCTTATTAACGCAAGAGGAACAAGGCATTCTTACCAATGGCGTTCTGTATCGACCGAAAGTCGTGATTCTAGGTATAGGTTGTAATCGTGGCACGTCACAAGAAGAAATTCAACAGGTTATTGAGGAAACGTTAACTGAATTACGTATTTCTATTAAAAGTGTGAAAGGAATTGCCACCATTAATTTGAAGAGTGACGAACAAGGGTTGCTTGATACGGTGGCGCGCTTTAACTGGGACTTTACGTGCTATACACCGGAACAACTTAATGAGGTTACGATTGAAGACCCTTCACAAACCGTTTATAAATATACAGGTGCTTATGGAGTTAGTGAACCGGCTGCTAAGCTAGCAAGTGGCGCCTCTGCGTTAGAACTTGTTAAGAAAAAATCAGGAAATGTAACGATTTCGGTTGGACTCATTTCTCACGAATGAAGGAGAGTACGAGTATGGGGAATAAGCGCATTGTTATTGCTGGAACAGGAAGCGGTGTTGGTAAAACGACAGTAACGATCGGCATTATGAAGGCATTGCATCAGCGTGGGTTAACTGTTCAAGGCTTTAAATGTGGCCCAGATTATATTGATCCAACCTATCATACAGCAGTAACGGGACGTGTTTCACGTAATCTTGATAGTTGGATGACTTCAAAAGAAGCGGTTATGGAGATTGCTCACCGTGGACAAGTGGATGCTGATATTGCCGTTGTTGAAGGCGTAATGGGCTTTTTTGATGGAAAAGATCCGCGAACCAATGCTGGAAGCACAGCTGAGGTCGCCATGTTAACTGAAAGTCCCGTCATTCTAGTCGTAAATTGTGCAAGTATGGCCCGCAGTGCAGCGGCAATTGTGAAAGGTTTTCAAATGCTTGCTACGGGTCCGAACATTGTGGGTGTCATTGCCAATAAAGTTGGTTCAAAAGGTCATTTTAACATTGTGAAAACAGCGATTGAGCAAGAATGTCATGTACCTGTGATTGGCTATTTAAGTCGTCATGAGGCATTGCACATTCCTGAGCGACATTTAGGTCTTATACCTTCCATTGAGCGAGGTGATTTAGATCCTTTCTTCAATGAGCTCGGACAATTAGTGGAAGAAACCATCGATCTTGATCTGTTGCTTCAACTAGCCGAAGCACCAGCGCTTACAGAGCAGCCCTCGTCCCTTTTTGCAACACGTGACATGCCTCCTGTAAACGTAGCGGTTGCTCGTGATTCTGCTTTTAACTTTTATTATGAAGAGAATTTGGAACTATTAAGAGCGTACGGAGCACATCTTCACTTCTTTTCCCCGTTAAAAGGAGAAGTAGTACCAGCAGATGCACAAGCACTATATATTGGCGGTGGCTTTCCGGAAGAGTTCGCTAAAGAATTGTCGCAAATGACAGCAGTCAAACAATCAATTAAACAAGCTATTCAGGCCGGAATTCCTACCCTTGCAGAGTGCGGTGGCTTTATGTACTTAACAGAAGCCATTCAAACGACCGATGGAGCTACGCATGAAATGGTCGGTGTCATCCCTGGGACGGCTGTTATGCAACGTAAGCGTGCTGCGCTCGGTTATCGAGAAATTACAGTTGAACACGAGCATTTTTTATTGAAGCAAGGTCAACTAGCGAAAGGCCATGAATTTCATTATTCAACGTTTCAAGCAACGGAAGACTTGACCTATGCGTATGAAACGAAAGGGATGCGTGGTGTGAAAAAAGAAGGGTATCGAGTGAATAACCTTGTCGCCGGTTACGCACATTTTCATTTCGCATCCTCTCCAGAAATGGTAGAAAATTGGATGAAAGTCTGTCAGGAGCGGAAACAACATGCGTGATTCTCTTTCCATTATGGTTCAAGGCACTCATTCTGACGCAGGTAAAAGTGTGATTACAACGGCACTATGTCGCATTTTTTCACAAGATGGTTACCGAACAGCTCCGTTTAAATCGCAGAATATGGCATTAAATTCATATATTACGATTGATGGTAGGGAGATCGGTCGGGCTCAAGGAGTGCAAGCAGAAGCTGCCGGTATTGAGGCAACGACATATATGAATCCTATTCTTATAAAGCCAAGTCGTGAAAATGATTCGCAAATTGTTGTACACGGCAAGCCGTATAAGAATATGAATGCTTTTGACTATCGTCGCTCGTTCTATAATGAAGGGTTGCGTTTAATAGAAGAAGCTATTCACTGTCTCTATGAACAATATGAATGTGTCGTAATTGAAGGAGCGGGAAGTCCGGCAGAAATAAACTTGAATGATCGTGAACTTGTCAACATGAAAGTAGCACAGCTGGCTGATGCACCTGTGATTCTTGTCGGTGATATCGAAAAAGGTGGCGTGTTTGCTAGTCTAGTAGGTACACTCCAATTAGTGGAAAAGGAAGATCGGGCACGAATTGTTGGGGTGGTCATCAATAAGTTTCGTGGCGATGTAACCCTCTTAGAACCAGGACTGTCATGGTTTGAAGAGTATACTGGCGTACCGGTGCTTGGCGTCATTCCTTATATTCCGAATTTGACAATTGAGGCAGAGGATTCTGTTGTGCTCAGTAGTTATCAACAACACCGTGATGCGCAAAAATTAATAGACATTGCTGTTATTCAATATCCGATGATTTCAAATTTTACAGATATCGATCCTTTCTTTGCCGAAGAGGACTGTTCGGTTCGCTTCGTAAAAAAAGCGTCAGAGCTTCATTCGCCCGATTTACTCATTTTACCCGGCAGTAAAAATACGATTGAGGATTTACAACATCTTAAGAATTCAGGCTTGTACGATGAAATTCTGCAGTTAGCGAATCAAGGCAAAACAAAAATATTTGGCATCTGTGGTGGCTATCAAATGCTTGGAACGATTGTACGTGATCCAGATCATGTGGAAACAACGCACGAAGAAGAACGTGGTTTAGGGCTGTTGCCAATTACGACAACGTTATTACAAGAGAAAACGACAGTTCGTTCACAAGGCGTTGCTTTGTTTGCTGAAAAGCATTATGAGATTAACGGTTACGAAATACATATGGGACAATCGGTCATTGATGATGACGCCAATCGTTGGATTCAAACGCAAAACGGGCATTTAGATGGTGTGAAAAACGAAACGGAACAAATTATTGGTACGTACTTTCATCATCTTTTTCATAATGATGAATTTCGTCTTGCCTTATTAAATCAACTTCGTGTGCAAAAAGGTGCACCAAAAAAGATAGAACCATTGCGTTTTTTAGAACTTCGTGAAGAAAGTTTTAACACGTTAGCTGATCATGTTCGCACGCATGTAAACATGGATAAACTATATGAGCATATGCGTGTGTATCAAGAGAACAGGATGCTAAAAAGGAGTTCTGTATGAGTCAGCCCTATCCAATCATGCTAGATATGCAAGGCAAGAAAGCTGTCGTTATTGGAGGCGGACGCATTGCTACACATAAAATCAAATGTTTAAAAGAAGCAGGTGCAAACGTTACGGTGGTTAGTCCAACAGCTTCTGCTGACGTAGAACAATGGGCAAACGCAAAGGAACTTCTATGGAAAAGACGTAACTTTCAAACAAGTGATCTTACTCATGCGTTCCTTGTTATAGCAGCAACGAATGACGAGACTGTGAATCAAGCGGTAGCACAGGCAACGGCGTCTTCGTCATTACTTTGTGTTGTGGATGCTCCAGAGACTGGGAATTTCACCGTACCGGCGCGCATGACGCGTGGCAAACTAACCATTGCGGTTTCAACAACCGGTGCTAGTCCTGGTGTTGCAAAGCAAATAACGAAAGACCTAGCGGCAACGTATGATGCTCAGTTTGCTGCCTATCTCGATTTTCTTGCGCAAGCGAGACAAACGGTAAAAGAAACGATTCAACAGGAAGCGAAACGCAAAGAAATATTAACAAGATTGCTAGATAAAGAATTTCAGCAACAATCGAGACAAGAACAAGAGCGCTTGTTTCAAGTGTGGTGTAAGGAAGGAGACGGAGCGCATGAATAAAGGAACAGTATATTTAGTAGGAGCAGGGCCGGGCGATCCGAAACTCATTACCGTGCGTGGTATGGAGTGTATTCAGCAGGCGGATGTTATTGCGTATGATCGCTTAATTAATATGGAACTTTTAGAGTACGCAAAAAAGGATGCAGAGCTTATTTATTGCGGGAAGCTTCCTGGAAAGCATGCTCTGATTCAAGAACAGATTCACGATGTGTTAGTAGAAAAAGCGTTACAAGGGAAAGTTGTTACGCGCTTAAAAGGTGGCGATCCGTGTGTATTTGGACGTGTCGGCGAAGAAGCGGAAGTACTTGCTTATCATGAAATTCCCTTTGAAATTGTTCCTGGTGTAACAGCGGGTATTGCGGCACCAGCTTATGCGGGCATTCCCGTTACGCATCGTGATCATGCAACGACTTTTACGATTGTAACCGGACATGGTCGTCAAGAGAAGGGACAAGATTATATTCATTGGGAGGCGCTTGCACTTGGAAGCGATACGCTTGCCTTTTATATGGGAATTGGCAATATGCATCATATATGTACGGAATTAATAAAGCATGGCAAAAAATCAACAACACCGGCTGCAGTCATCGAGTGGGGTACAACGAAGCGACAGCGTACGGTAACCGGTAATTTAGAAACAATTGAACACGTTGCACAACAAGCGAACATTTCACATCCAGCACTTTTTATCGTTGGAGATGTCGTGCAGTTGCGTGAGAAGATTCGTTGGTTCGATCGTGAAGTCATGGCGAGTTCATAAGAGAGAGGAAGCGTGCGATGCGAGGGATGACACTTGTTTATACAGGAGACGGTAAAGGAAAAACGACAGCGTCTCTCGGTTTAGCCATTCGAGCAGTAGGGCGAGGTAAAAAAGTGTGTATGTTACAGTTTATTAAATCGCCATCTCGAACGTATGGTGAAAAGCTTTTATTTGATAAGATTGGTATCGAAATGCAACAATGCGGCGTTGGATTTACGTGGACAAAAACACCGGAAGAACATCGTGTGGCGTTGCAAAACGCATGGTCACTAGCAAAAGAAAAGCTTAACAATTCGGAGTATGATGTGGTAATACTGGATGAAATTAATAATGCATTAAGTATAGAAAAATTTCCAATTGATGATGTATTGCCGCTTCAGGAAGTAATAGAAGCACTGCGTAATCGCCCCGTCAACATGCATGTTATTTTAACGGGACGAAACGCAAAGCAAGAAATAATTGAACTTGCCGATCTTGTTACAGAAATGCAGCCTGTTAAACATTACTATGATGAAGGTATACCCGCCATCAAAGGAATAGAATTTTAAGCAATAGCAGCTCCGATTCGTCGGTCTGCTATTTTTTTTGCGTTAGGTAAATGGCATTCTAGTGCTTGGTTTACTAGGAATCTTTCTATCTAACGAGACATTGAGACGAAACTGGGATCCCTTCGTAAAGGAAGCGATTCGCCATTATTTTTAACACATACCAAGAATAGACAGGTTAGAAGTATGAAAGGATAGGGAACTAGCTAGTAATACGACAGGAGGAGGTAGGGTGCGTGGAACGAAAAAGTAAAAAACGACTCTCAGAAAAAGATGTGACTGTTGTAGATGCAAAAGTCGCAAAGCAATCTGTATTTGGTACAGCTTTAGGAAATGCAATGGAATGGTTTGATTTTGGCATTTATTCTTATTTAGCCGTTATTATTGGGAAGGTATTTTTCCCTGAAATTAGCGGTGGATTTCAGTTGATCTATTCTTTTGCTACCTTCGCTGTCGCCTTTCTAGCGCGCCCAATTGGTGGGATTGTCTTTGGATTAGTAGGTGATCGACTCGGTCGAAAAAAAGTATTGGCGATAACGCTTATTATGATGGCAGCTTCTACTTTAAGTATCGGTCTAATTCCAGGCTACGCATCGATTGGTATTGCTGCTCCTATATTATTACTTACCGCTCGACTGCTTCAAGGTTTTTCTACAGGAGGAGAGTACGCCGGTGCGATGACATTTATTGCGGAATCCTCACCTGATAAGAAACGTGGTTTTTTAGCAAGTGGTTTAGAAGTCGGGACGTTAATTGGCTACATTTGTGGTTCAGGATTAGTAACGATCTTAACGCTTACCCTTGGATCAGATACTATGTTAGCTTGGGGATGGAGAATTCCTTTTTTCGTCGCAGCTCCATTAGGACTCGTTGGCTTATACTTCCGTTCAAAGCTGGAAGAAACACCAGCCTTTAAGAAAATGCAAGAATCTGAGCAAGAAGAGAATAAAGTATCTTTTGTGTATATTATTAAAACGTATTGGAAAGAATTATTGATTTCTATGGGGATCGTATTGTTTTTTAACACGATGACATATTTTGAATTTACGTACTTGCCCTCTTATTTAACAGAACAAGTGGGATTTGGTGAATCAAAAGGGTTAGTCATTATTTTATTTGTCATGATTGTAATGATTCCTTTCGTTATACTATCAGGCTATCTCGGTGATAAAATTGGACGGAATAAAGTAATTGTTGCGGCCTTAATAGGTGTAATTGCTTTAAGCATTCCTTCCTTTATGATGTTTGGAACAGCTTCTATTGTGCCGACTTTTAGCGGGGTCTTGTTATTAGGAATTATGTGTGCAGCCTTTGAAGGCGTCTTACCGTCGCTGTTACCCTCTCTTTTCTTTACAAAGGTTCGGTACGGCTCATTGGCACTTACGTTTAATTTATCAACATCCTTATTTGGTGGTACAGCCCCACTTATTTTAGCTTGGCTTGTTAAAAAGACAGGCAATTCAATGGCACCAGCTTATTATTTAATGGTAGTTTGTGGCATTGGTTTAGTTGTCATGCTATTCTTTGTAAAAGAAACAGCAGGTCGTTCTTTACGAGGCTCTAAACCAGCAATTGAAAAGAAAGAAGAGCTTCATACACTTCAACCAAAACAAGCTCTATGGTGGAAAGAAGAAATAGAAAAGCCTTAAAAAGAAGGACGCAGCTTTTTAATAAGCTGCGTTTTTTTAACGAAAAAAAATATTTAAATAATTACAATAATAAATCTTAAAATTATCTTAAATGGATGTTAAAGAAGAAGGAAATTGTGGTACGATAAGGAAAATAATGAATAAGGTGGCGTGTTTTTCGTGAAAAAATGGATCGCAGCAAGCATGATCGCAGCCCTGACAGCAAGTATAATGAGTGGTTGTGGCAATGCAAAAGAGGAATCAAAAACAAACGCAGCTCATCGTGAAACGAAAGAAGCTTCTCCTAAAGAGGTTCAGAAAAAAACGAAAGAGCAGCTTTCAAAAGAATTTTTTGGGTTGCTAAACAGTTCGGATCAAAAGAAGAAAGAACAATTTGTTGAAGACTATGTTACAGATCAAGCGAAAGCGCTTTTTAAACAGCTCATTGAACAAAAAGCGCCAAAAATTACGAAAGTAACGGTTGAAAAATCCGTAAATAATGAAAAAGGCGAAGATGAGTATGCGATGACGCTGCTCAACGTACATAGCAATGGGAAAGACAAGAAAATTATCGGCTTGTTTCAAGAAGGGAAAATCGTTACCTTTATCCCTCAATATACAAAAGATGGTGAAGAAGTCGCACCATTTAAGACGTTTCTTAAAAAATTCAATTAACCGTAAACGAAGCATGTGTCAGTTGCGCACATGCTTCGTTTTTTCGTTAAATTCGGCAAACATGCAACGGGCATTCTTCACAGTTACAGATGTTTTTTAAATAATGAAGATCTGTGATCACGAAATTTCCTTGGAGATCGTGATGAATAATCTGATCTTTTTTCAAAACCGCAAGCATACGATTGACCGTTTCTCTTGAAGTACCTACAAGTTCAGCTAGCTCTGCATTCGTAAGCTGTAGCGTTAGTGTAATGCCATCTTTGCTCATTTTACCGTAGGAATTGGAAAGACGAATTAAGGTGGAGCATAATGCGCCATTCTTCCCATAAAGCATAAGATCGCGTAACTTAGAACGTGTGATTTGGTGCATAAGGCCGGTCCATCGTACAAATTCGAGCGCCATTTCACCGTGCAAACGCATTTGTTCTTCTAAGTCGGTTTGATGAATAACACCTACAACACAATCGGTAGAGGCAATGGCACTAAAGTTATATTTTTCATCGCCTAATGCATTTAACTCACCTATCAAATCGCCATTTTGAAACATGGATAGTACGAGTTCTTTACCTTCCTCTGTTACTTTTGTTCCTTTTACAATCCCTTCTTTTACGAAATATAGTTTGGTTGCAGGCTCATGGTCGATAAATAGCATGGTTCCTTTGGAAATCCGACACTCTATACTTAATTCATTTAAGATATTGATAGTTTCTTCCGAAAAAACTTCTGTATTTTGTACGGCATTATAGTCACGAGGAATGTCACAAGTCTTCATGTTGGTTGCCTCCTTCATTACTTCTTATTAACAGTATAAAAATGAGACAAGTTTTCGGGTATCGGGGAATTCCCCGATTTTTTTATGTGATATGTGTCACGGTACTCACAACAAATATTTCGTATAGTAAGAGAAAAGAATAGAGGGGGGCATAAGCAATGGAGCAGACAGTCGACGTTACACAGACGATTAGTCAAATGCTACGGCACTATCCAAGAATGGGTTATTATCTCAAAAAGCATGGCATTAATTATTCATTATGTGGTCATGATACGTTGGCTCATGTTATGAGCAGTTTTCAGCTTGATGCTGAGTCAACGCTCAGTGAGTTAAATAAACTAATCCATAAAGAACAAGGCGCAATAGATTGGGAGAACCAATCACTTCATGCTCTTGTTTCATATATTATAGATGCCCATCATTCCTATTTATATATGGTTTTACCTCAGCTGCATCGCATGTTACAGGAAAACGAGGAGTCTTGTCACGTCAATCAAGAAGCAATTGCCTTTTTATTTTCTATAGTAAAAACAGAGCTGGAGCAACATATTGTCATAGAAGAAGAAGTGATTTTTCCGAAAATAGTAGCTTATGAAAAGTCACCAACACTTCATGCGCTTATTGATCTTTCTGAATATATTACGGATTTGCATCACGAACATCATCATATTAGTAGTCTTATGCAAGATCTTCGTGAACTAACGAATGATTTTTTGATAACAAATGAACAAGGCATCGTTACTCAACAGAGTTATATAAAGCTCGATGAATTAGAAACAGATCTTATGGAACATTTCTATTTAGAAAATTATGTGTTATTTCCAAGAGTGCTTCAAGCATTACAGTCTTTATCTAAATGACAGTCTTGGACAGCCCGAACGATGTTAATTTGCCTTGCATACACTTTAATGAAATGAGGTGAATGCAAGCGTATGTCCTGTATTTGTGATTTTTTATTTCGTCTTCCGCTGGGTTCTAAATTCATCGTTCTATTGTCAACGACTTCTTCGTTACTACGAGTGACGCTTACGTCTTTATCACCGATGACGGGGTGTATCCAAGGTGTTCGTGAAAATGGCACGATCGCTACATTTAACTGTTGTGACGTCGTGTCTGTATTTGTAGGAAATTTTCCTTCCCCCATATGCACAAACTATATTTATGTTGGTAACTTTGGAGATAATACCGTTTCTGTCATTAACGGAACGACCAATGAAGTAATTGCTGTTATTACAGTCCAAGAAGGGCCTTTTAATGTAAAGGTGCAACCTCGTGGTCAATATGTTTATATTTCAAACTTTACGAGTAATACCGTTTCCATCATTAATACGAGAACGTTAATGGTCGAAGAAACGTTTGTTGTGGATAGTCCGACGGCTGTTGTTTTTTCACCAGATGGCTTACTTGCGTACATTTCAAATGGGAATAGTGGTACGGTAACTGTTATAGATACGACAACATTTCAAAATGTTGCTACGATTCCAGTCGGCAGCGGTGTAAATAGTCAACCAACAGCGCTTGCGATTACGCCTAGTGGTGATAAAATACTTGTTACTAATCAAGCAGATGGAACGGTTTCCGTCATTGATCCCGCAACCAATACAGAAACTACGACAATTACGGTTGGAAACATTCCACAACAAGTAGCTATTACACCAAACGGGGCGAAAGCTTATGTTGCAAATAATGGAGATGGAACGGTTTCCGTCATTGATGTGGCGACCAATACAGTAACTTCTACGATTAGCATTGGAATTACAAGTGCCCCATTTGGTGTTACCATCAGTCCAGATGGAAGTTTAGCCTATGTTGTGAATGAGAGTGATAACAGTGTGACAATTATCAGTACAGCTACAGATACGATTATAGGAACGATTACAGGCGGTTTTGATGTTCCAGTAGAAATGGCTATTACACCTGATGGTAAGTTAGGTTATGTAACGAATAGCAATGGTGGTACGGTTTCTGTCGTCGATTTAGTAAGTAATACATTTATTGGGAATATACCAGTTGGAAATACACCATTTGGAATTGATTTGCTTACCATTTGTACAGAGCCTTTATAAAGTAAAAGAAAACAATACATTTTATAAAAGATTGAGCATAAACATGTACTTGATACGATGGCAAGTGAACGAAAGGTGGGAGTACATGTTGCTTAATCATTTAAATTTATGCGTTGATAATTTGGAAGAGGCAGAACGTTTCTTTATTCATTACTTTAAATTTAAAGCTAGAAATGATTGTAACGATGTGATAAAAGTATTGCAAGATGAGAGTGGTTTTACACTCGTTTTAAGTAGTTTAGGAGGGGAGCATCCAACATATCCTTTCAGCTTTCATCTCGGATTTTATGTGACAACAGCACAAGAAGTAGATGAGATACATCAAAGGCTTGTTGCCGATGGCTACTCCACAGGTGTACCCAAAATTGTGCGGGGGCAGTATTCATTTTACTTTCAAGCATTGGATGGTTTATTGTTTGAAGTAACGGCTACTGAATAATGGAAAGCGTGAAAAAAGCCATCACAACGCAATGGCTTTTTTTAATGGTTATTCTACTTGATCGACACGCAAGACGCGCATGGCATTAAGAACAGCTAGGAGCGTAACACCTACATCGGAGAAAACGGCTTCCCACATGGTCGCATATCCGAAGGCACCAAACGCTAGGAAAATCGTTTTAACGAGAAGTGCTAGTGTAATATTTTGATAAACAATTCGTCGCGTGCGCTTTGCTAGAGCAAGCCCAGTAGCAATCTTGGATGGCTCATCTGTCATAATGACAACGTCAGCTGCTTCAATGGCTGCATCTGAACCGAGTCCGCCCATTGCAATCCCAATATCAGCACGCGCTAGGACGGGCGTATCATTAATGCCGTCTCCTACAAAAATTAGCTTTTCTTTTGAACTTTTTTGAGCAAACAGTTGATCGAGTTGCTCTACTTTTTGATGAGGAAGTAGTTCAGCATGCACTTCGTCTAATCCGAGACGTTTGCCCACTGCAAGCGCTACATGTTTTGCATCACCAGTTAGCATCATCACTTTTTTAATGCCAAGTTTTTTTAAAGCAAGAATGGCTTCTTTTGCATCTTCTTTTATTTCATCCGAAATAAGAAGATAGCCTGCAAACGTATGGTTAATGGCGATATAAACAAGCGTGCCCATTTCATGAACAGGAGGAACAGACAGTTGATGACTTCTCATTAGCTTTTCGTTTCCTGCTAAAACATGACAATCATCAATGTGTACAGAAATTCCTTGTCCGGCAATTTCTTGATACTTTTTTATACGCGTTTGATCGATTGAGTGTCCGTATGCTTTACGAATGGATAAAGCAATCGGATGAGCAGAATGTGCTTCAGCTAGAGCAGCATACAGAAGCAACTGTTCCTTCGTGTAGGAAGCTTCAGGTACGATCCTTGTAACCTTGAAAACACCTTTTGTTAACGTCCCTGTTTTGTCAAAAACAACATATTTCACATCGTTTAGTGCTTCTAAATAATTGCTTCCTTTTACAAGTATTCCTTTTTTGGATGCTCCACCAATTCCGCCGAAAAAGCCAAGAGGAATGGAAACCATAAGCGCACAAGGACAGGAGATGACAAGAAATACGAGAGCTCGATAGATCCACTGTGAAAAAGTCGCGTCCGCTATTAATAATGGCGGGATAAAAGCGAGTGCGGTAGCAGCCATAACAACAAACGGTGTATAATATTTTGCAAACTTCGTAATAAGGTTTTCAGTTGGAGCTTTCTTACTGCTCGCATTTTGAACTAGCTCTAGAATTTTTGAAACCGTTGATTCTCCGTAAACTTTTGTTACGGATACTGTAATTACACCATCTTTATTAATAGAACCACTTAATATTTCATCGCCAACAGTTACACTTTGTGGCACAGATTCACCAGTAAGAGCCGATGTATCGACATTAGCTCGCCCTTCAATGATGACGCCATCAAGCGGAACTTTTTCTCCAGGGCGGACAAGAATCGTTTCCCCAATTGAAAGATCTTCAGGAGGTACCTTTTCAATCACTTCATTTATTTTTCGATTGGCATAATCAGGTCGTATATCCATTAAGGCTGTAATGGAACGCCGTGAGCGATTCACAGCAATTCCTTGAAAGAATTCTCCAATTTGGTAGAAAAGCATAACGGCTACGCCTTCAGGATATTGCGCAATGGCAAAAGCGCCAATTGTTGCAATAGCCATTAAAAAATTCTCATCAAATACGTGACCACGCATAATATTGCGACCTGCTTTTAGTAGGACATCACCACCGATGAGGAGGTAAGCAACGATAAATAAGGCGACAGTAAGCGATTCTGGGAGTGTGAGTAGCGTTGCGATGCCTAACAGTAAACTGCTTGCTAAAATTCGCATAATGAGAGGTTTCGTGTGATTTTTTTCCTGAGCTTGCGCAGCAGAACCTTCATCTTCAATGACTTTTATTTCAGGCTTTAGACGGTGAACAATCGAAACAATGGCTTCTGTTCGTTCAGTTGAAGGGGTACCGCCTATAATCGTAAGTTTTCGAGCAACGAAGTCGACTGAACTAGCGGTAACTTGAGGTAATTGGCTTGTTTCCTTTTCAATGTTTGTGGCACAATGTGCACAAGAGAGCCCTTGCAACATGAATACTTGTTGCGATTCTTTTCTCTTTTTCTCACGAACGGTAACGTCAGGTTCTAATTGATGAATAAGTGCTTTTGCAGCAGAAGTTACTTCTTTCCCCGCAGCCGTTTCAAGTTGCATAGTTTTCGTTGCAAAATTAACGTGGCATAGAGCTACCCCATCTAATTGGGCGACGCCTTGTTCAATTTTTGTTGCACAATGTGCGCAATCTAGTCCTTCCAGGAGCCATTCGCTTTTTTTAGTTGTACCCATTGATTCTTCAACTCCACTCGCCCTAGTAGTATGGATTAAGTGATTGTATGTTAAAATTCATTATATGATTAGATGCTCATATATTGACTTAAATTTATTATATGTTCCATTTTGCCACTGGTCAATCATTTGTGTATAAATTTTTTGAAAACGGGAAATAGGTAGGGTAGAAGGTAAGCAGTGAGGAGGAACAAGGTTGGCACATCATCATGATCATCATCATCATCCAACCCATTATGGAAAAGCATTTGCAGTTGGCATCGTATTAAATACTCTTTTTATTATCATTGAAGTTATTTATGGCATTACTGCTGATTCGTTAGCGTTACTAGCAGATGCTGGACATAATTTAAGTGACGTATTAGGGCTTGCCATTGCCTGGATTGCAGTTCGGCTGGGCAATGCACTGCCAACTAAAAAACATACGTGGGGATTAAAAAAATCATCGGTTATGGCAGCGTTGTTAAATGCTCTTTTATTGCTCGTAGCAATTGGCGCCATTGCTTGGGAAGCAATCCAACGCTTCTGGCAACCCGCGCCTGTTGCCGGGGTGAGTGTTATGATCGTTGCTGGCATCGGTATACTTATTAATGGCTTTACAGCGGTATTGTTCATGTCTGGATCAAAAAAGGATCTAAACATAAAAGGGGCCTACTTACATATGGCAGCTGATGCTATTGTATCCGCTGGTGTAGTTGTCGCCGGGGCCATTATTTATGGGACAGGACTAACATGGCTTGATCCAATTGTGAGTTTACTTATTGCCATTGTTATATTTACAAGTACGTGGAGTTTATTAAAAGAATCAATTCATTTTTCTTTAGATGCTGTACCAGAAGGCATCCAAACAGATGACGTACTAGCTTACTTAAGAAAGCAAGAAGGTGTTCTGTCTGTACATGATTTGCATATATGGGGAATGAGTACGACGGAAACGGCATTAAGTGTTCATATTGTATTACATTCATTAACACATAGTGATATGTTTTTAAAGAAAGTGACGGCTGATCTTCATGATCGGTTTAATATAGAGCATGCAACGATTCAACTAGAAACGAATTCATATTCGTGTTCATTAGAAGATGATCACAAAGTGTAAACGGTAAAAAGCGAAGCATCCCTAAAAAGGATCCTTCGCTTTTTTATTACGTATTCATCGTATGAGGGGAACTAGGTTGTGCAGAGTCGCGCCATGGATAATGATGATTCTGGAAAGCTTGAGCGACTTTATGTGGTGAGTATGCGATCGTTTCTTGTAAGACTACCTCACCGGTTTCGTTAATAATAATGAGCTTCGAGTTACTTACATATAGTGAAGAAATCGTGTTTTTTGGATATTCATAATAGCGTTTGCCAATTGTAATTTGTACTTCTTCATGATTAATATTTAACGTCATCATATTTTGAAAAAGCTGATGACTAAATATAACCCCTAAAATCAATCCAAGAATCCCTACGGTAAGAATTGTCCAATAATTATTCAATGAATTAATTAAAAGAAAGGGTCCTTTTTTAGGAATCATAGGAAAAGAGAGAATCCAAAGAGTAGCTTTCAATAAAAAGAAACCAAAGGAAAGTCCGAGTACACTGAAAACAACATAAAGAAGCCCTTTATCAAATGAAGATGCTTCAATCGTTGTATAATAACGCTTATCCATTATGCGAATCTACCCTTCATGTGTTTAGTGTAAAACAACTTAATTTCAAAAGAAATACGCTACATAGCTTACACATTGTTAGACTGCGAAACAGTAAAATCGTACCATATAAGTGTTAGATTGTCTATGGCGTTTACACTGTATTTATAGCTATTACTATGATAGCTGAGGTTTCATGTTAAGTAAGAAGGATAAGGGGAAGACATAAAATCTATCATGAGGAAATTCAGAAGGTAAGTTACGAAGCCGTTAGTGATGAACAGCTTGAATACGAGCCTGTAAGGATAGTGCTACACATAAAAAGGCATGCTGTTATTTTACATGACAGCATGCCTTTTTTTCGTACTATTATTTACGTATGTTGAGCATGCTCAATCGTTTGTTTTAATAAGTCAATCACATGTTCATCATCATGTGAATAGTACATAGACGTTCCTTCACGACGATACTTGACGAGCCGTAGGTTTTTTAAGAAGCGTAGTTGATGGGAGACAGTACTTTGAAGCAAAGAAAGTCGTTCTGCAATATCATTTACAGAGTGTTCACCATCGAACAGCAGTGTTAAAATTCGAATGCGTGTCGGATCTGAGAGTGCTTTAAATGTTTGGGACACGATAAAAAGTGTTTCGCTATCTAGCTCATGTAGTACGTTCGTTACTTGTTCTTCTTGTTCCATTTCAAGCGCTCCTCTTCTTCACATTGTTCTTACAGTATACGGTGAATGACGTTATAACTCAAACGTTCATTACTCACAATTTATGATGAGAACGTTGCTCAAGCGCAGTGATGGTTCGCCAATATTGACGAAGCTTTTCTTCACGAACATTAAAGCCGAGTTTTTGTAGCTCTTCACGCAGTTCAATGCTATCAGTAACATCTTCATTTTTTAACGCTTTTTCACGTGCTTTGAAGATGGCATTTACACTTGATGGTAAGTCGTTGCTATCAGGGATCCAGCGCTTGTATTCATTAAAGTATGGATCACGATCATACCAAGGATAAGAATGAGTGGTAAAAGCATCTCTTATTTTTTTAGAAGAAAAATCGAGATGCTCTTTCATTACTTCGACATCAGTAATCGTTAACAACACAAGTTTTTTTTGATCAAAGTAAACCGCCCCTATGTCTTCGCGGGGAAAAGCATAGCTGCGCTCATCAATCGTAACAGACACATGATCATCCGTTACTTCAAGGTGACCCGCTTCTTTTATAAGATAAAAGGCGAGTAGGATACCGGCTATAAGGCCCCCACCAGCAATCGCTAGATTAGGCCAAAAGTGATTGAAAGAAGTAATGAGTCTAAGAGGACCTGAAAATGGAATCCAAGGAAGCGTAAGAGCCCATGCGGCTAGTTTAGGTAGAAAATAACCGAGAATAAGGCCAGTTAAGCTTAATAATCCATACAAAAAACGCCGCTCTTTTGGAGTGTATCCGACACTTGTACTTTCTTTTGAGTGGACAGTCATCATGCACCTACTTTTCTTAATGATTTTTATAGAAAAAGTTTACCATAAAAAAATAAGCCCCAAGGAATTATTTTACAAATTATTCACCTTTTGTTTATATGTGCTTAATAGAGTAGGGGTATCGTAGAGATAGCTCTTACTTTTGTGCAAGAAAGGGGGAGGAAAGATGTTTCAAAACATCGGCATTCCAGGATTAGTACTGCTTGTTGTACTTGCGTTAATTATATTTGGGCCATCAAAATTACCGGAGTTAGGACGAGCAATTGGTAATACGTTACGAGAATTTAAACAGTCTGCATCCGAACTGATGTCAACGGAAGGAAAGAAAGAGGACAAATAAAAAAGTGAGGGTAGTACATGACCTTTTTAAAACGTTACACACAGGCGCGAGGCGTAAAGAAAGAAATGGTGCTCATTGGTCATATCACAGAATTACGAAAACGATTGTTGATCACGTGTTTATGTTTTTTTCTTTTTCTTGTAGGCTCGTTTCTGTACGTACAAGATATCTATGATTTTCTTGTTCGCGATCTCCACCATAAACTAGCCCTCTTGAGTCCGACTGACGTTATTTGGCTGTATATGCTGCTTGCATGTATTGTAGCGGTTGCTTGTACGATTCCTGTTGCTGCTTTTCAGCTTTGGCTTTTTATTTCTCCAGCTCTTTCTAAACACGAAGCTCGAACCGCTCTTCGCTATATTCCGGCTTTGTTTTTACTTTTTATCGGTGGTCTTGCCTTTGGGTATTTTGTTGTATATCCAATGATTTTACAATTTCTTCTTTCCATAACAAAGGGTAGATTTGAAATGCTTTTTACAGCATCTTATTATTTTCAATTTATGTTGAATATAACGTTGCCTTTTGCTTTCTTATTTGAGATTCCACTCATCACTATGTTTCTAACGTCTCTTCGTATTATTCAACCGCAGCTGCTTCGAAAGTTTCGCAAGATTGCCTATTTCTTATTAATTGCTACAGCTGTCCTTATTACACCACCAGATTTTGTGTCCGATTTCATCGTAACGATTCCACTTTTATTTCTATATGAAGTAAGCATTATCTTATCCCAACTCGTACATAAAAAAAAGCAACGATCAGAAGAGACTGCACGTAGAAATTGGCAAAAAACATCTTAATAAAGGAGAATGTCTACGATGCCTATGGAAGATTGGATGAAATCGTTGAAAGAAAAAAGTGAAAATGGGATTCCTTTTGATCGGCGGGCGTTTTTAAAAGGATCGGGGAAAGTAGCTGGTTTATCGTTGGCTTTATTACTAGCGCAATCAATTCCTTCATTAAAAGTAAATGCTGCTATAAAATTCCGAAGCTACCCTTTCACATTAGGCGTTGCATCAGGCGACCCTTTGTCAGATAGCGTTGTTCTATGGACACGATTAGCACCCGATCCATTAAATGGAGGGGGAATGGGTAAAGCATCGGTACCCGTCACCTGGGAAGTGGCAAAAGACGAAGCATTTCGCCATGTTGTTCAAAAAGGAACCGCGCTCGCGACGCCACATCTAGGACATTCTGTTCATGTCGAGGTAAGCGGGTTAGAGGCGCATAAAACGTATTATTATCGTTTTCAAGCAGGACATGAGTTAAGTCCGATAGGGAGAACGAAGACACTACCTAAAGAAGATGCCCGTGTGTCCTCTCTTACGTTTGCCTTTGCCTCCTGTCAACAATATGAACATGGTTATTACACGGCGTATCACCATATGGCAAAAGAAAAGCTTGATTTTGTGTTGCACCTTGGGGACTATATTTATGAATACGGCCCTAATGAATATATTTCTCCAACCGGAAATATTCGCACGCATCATTCTGAGGAAGTCATGACGTTAACAGATTATCGTAATCGCTATGCGCAATATCGTAGTGATGCCCATTTGAAAGAAGCACATGCTGCTTTTCCTTGGATCGTGACGTGGGATGATCATGAGGTTGAGAATAATTATGCGAATACAATTCCTGAAAAAGGACAGGCGGTAGATGCCTTTATTGAACGGCGGCAAGCAGCTTACCAAGCCTATTATGAACATATGCCACTACGTCTTTCAACATTGCCACAGGGTCCTGATATGCAATTATACCGTTCTTTTCAATACGGAACGCTAGCTGCCTTTAACGTGCTTGACACAAGACAATATCGCGACGATCAAGCGAATGGAGATGGCAATAAGCCGCCATCTCAAGAGTCGATGGATCCAAAACGAACATTGCTTGGTGAGAAACAAGAACAATGGCTACTCAATGAACTCCAACGGTCGCATGCGAATTGGAATGTGATGGCACAGCAAATCTTTTTTTCACAATGGAATTTCGGAACGACCCAAGCACCCGTCTATAGCATGGATTCATGGGACGGTTATCCTGCCCAACGTCAACGAATCATTGATACTATAGCGAAAAAGAAACTAAACAATGTTATTGTGTTGTCTGGCGATGTGCACGCAAGTTGGGCGAATAATTTATTGCTTGATTTTAATAAAGCTAGTTCTCCGATTTTTGGGGCTGAGTTTGTAGGAACTTCGATTACATCTGGGGGGAATGGTGCCGATCAACGGAAAGATACAGATGCTATTCTGCAACAAAACCCTCATATAAAATTTTTTAATGATTACCGGGGGTATGTTCGTTGTAAAGTAACAGAGCATCAGTGGCAAAGTGATTATCGCGTGCTTCCTTTTGTCACGGAACCAGGTGCAGCCATCTCAACACGTGCTTCTTTTATTTATAAAAAAGATCAAACAGGTTTAAAGAAAGTCTCTTCGATGACGATTGACGGTGGACGTAAGCAATCCTCTCTTGTTGAACAAGATCGCTTGACTGCTCATAAAAAAGCAATCCAAAAGCAACAACAAAAACATTTAGAAATCACGCGTTAATGTCGTGTAGTAAAAAAGAGGCTTTAGCTCCTTTTAAAAAAGGGCTAAAGCCGCTTAGCTATGTGTCTTTATACAGTTACTTCTGCTTCTTCTAATGCTTCTTTAAATAAGGTTGTTAAAATAGCGATGCCATGTTCAATTTGTGTCGTCGTGGCATGACTAAAGTTTAAGCGAAGTGTATTTGTTTTCGGTTGAGAGGCAAAGAATGGCTCTCCAGGAACGTAGGCTACACCGCGAGCAACGGCTTTTGGAAGTAGTTCCGTTGTATTTAATTTCTCGTGAAGCTCTAGCCAGAAAAACATACCGCCTTTGGGTTTCGTTAGCTTTAAACCAGGTAAATCAGCTTTCTTTAGCAAATCATACATGAGATTCATACGACTTTCGTATTCAGAAATGAGCGTTTCAATATGACCATCCAAATCGTAGCTTGTACAAAAATGATACAGTGCTTGCTGTGATAGCGAGTTAGAATGAAGATCATTCGCTTGTTTCGCCTGTGACATCATATCAATAATTTCAAAAGGACCAACGACCCAACCAGTCCGTAAAGCAGGTACAGCTGTTTTTGAGAAAGTACTCGTATACAGGACAGAAGTTCCATTATCTAGAGCAGCAATTGGTGTATACGTCTCTTCTCGATTGAATTGTAATTCTCCATATGGATCATCCTCAAGAACAATAAAGTTATGTTCGTGAGCGAGTGATACAAGTTTCTCTCGACGCTCATAGGACCATACTTTTCCTGACGGATTAGAGAAAGTCGGGACAACATAAATACACTTTGGCTGGTACACACGAATCTTTTCTTCTAGATCTTCCATAATCATGCCATCTTCGTCGGTTGTCACGCCAATCACTGTTGCTTCATAGGAGTGAAACACTTGTAGAGCAGCTAAATACGTTGGATCTTCGGTTAAAATGACATCACCAGGATTTAACATCACACGCGCAAACAAATCAATTACTTGTTGTGAACCGGTTGTTAACATAAGTTCTTTCGTCGTATAATTATTAATTCCTTTTTTCTCCATGCGGTCTAATAAAATTTCACGTAGTGGTAAGTAACCTTCTGTTTCTGTATATTGAAGGCCGTGTTTTCCTGAAGCAAATACTTTCGCAAATGAATCTGCAATTCCCTCTAGTGGGAAAAGTTGATCATCTGGTAATCCACCAGCAAATGAAATAACGCCTTCTTGGTTAACGACTTTTAAAATGTCTCGCACTGCAGAAGACTGCAAGGAGCGAACGCGATCAGCAAATGTGTAATTCAAAACAGACACCTCGGTTTTTATAAAAAAGTTTAATGCCCATTTTACGCTTTATCATAGGAATGTCAATGCATAATAAGCAAGAAAGAGATATTTTCATGAATTTTCTAAAAAGAATGTATTTGTAAGCGGATACTTTACCTTTTACATTCATTTTTGTAAAAAAAATCTATGGTCTATTTCGTTTACTTCTAATTGATCGGGCGATTTCTTTGTTATGTAATAGCGCATACTTTGTGTGTGAAAGAAATTTACAAAGTCATTACATTGTATTTATAGAGCCTTAATAGTTGTTTCTTACAATAAACGTATCACATGATTAGGAGATGACAACTCACATGAAAAAATATACAAAATGGGCTGCAGGTGCCTTATCACTTACATTATTATCTTCACTATCAATGGGACAAACCATTGAGGCTAAAGAAGCTAAACATCATAAAAAGGCGACACCATCAGCAGCTGTTGCAAAAAATGTCATTGTGTTTATTGGTGATGGTATGGGAATGTCACATCGTGAAGCCATTCGCTTAGCATATAAGGGGATGAACGATGATTTAGAGATGAATAAAATGCCAGTTGCGGGTATCGTACACACGCATTCAACAGCGCCAGTCACTGATTCTGCGGCAGCTGCAACGGCTATGTCTAACGGCGTAAAAACGTATAATGGTGCCATTGGTGTTGATGTGAACAAGAAGCCTGTGACTTCGGTTTTGGAAATGGCTAAAAAAGCAGGAAAGGCAACGGGTCTTGTAACAACAAGTCAAATAACAGATGCTACTCCAGCAGCCTTTGGTGGAGCACATGTAGAGAATCGAAAAGAGCAGAGCAAAATTGCGAATCAATTTCTTACAAAAAGCAAAGTTGATGTCATGCTAGGCGGCGGTGAAGACTATTGGTATCCGGCAGGAAAAAAAGGTGCCTTTGCAGATCATCCTGCTAAAGATCAAGAAGAAGCGAGCAAAGGAACAGAAGGCAATCTTGTTAATAAAGCAAAAAAGATGGGCTACAACTATGTAACGAGTGACAAAGAATTAAAAAAGGCAAAAGGTTCAAAGCTTCTTGGATTGTTCGCGAATGAAGAAATGTTTGAACAACGCCCTGAAGGCCAAGGTGATGAATACAAACCAGTCGTTCCTCTGCCTGCAATGACAAAAAAAGCACTAGATACTTTATCTCAAAATAAAAAAGGTTTCTTCTTGATGGTAGAAGAAGAGGGCATTGATGAAATGGCGCATGAAAATAACGGGAAGCTTATGATGAAAGCTGGAAGTAAGCTTGATCAATCCGTTAAAATTGCGAAAGATTATGCAAAAAAACATAAAGATACACTTGTATTAGTCGTTGGTGATCATGAGTGTGGTGGGTTAACCATCGAAGAGGTCAATAACAATGATGAAAGCGGCGATGGTATTTCTAAAGAAGATGGTCCATTTACAGTGGCACATTCTAAAGAAAAATTCATTCTGGACTGGACAACAAATTCCCACGGTGGACAACCTGTACCGTTAACGGCAATGGGACCTGGATCCGGAGCGCTAGCAGGTGTGTATGAAAATACAAACATTCACAAAGCTATAAAACAAGCACTACACTTAAAAAAATAGTAAGAGGTTAGATTAAAAAAGTCTTTATCGTGTTTCGTGACGATGAAGACTTTTTTATGTGAAATGAGGAACTTTACGTATCAATTGGTTACAAGAAAAGTAGACAAGTTTTAGAAATCTCTTCTGAAAAAGTTCTAAAGTTCATGTAAAATAAAAGCAAGCTTGATAAAGATGGAGAGTGAGTTAATGTTTTCTAAAGATGAACGTGATGCCATATATTCAGTTATTTATAAACGAAGAGATATCCGAACGTTTCGGTCTACCCCTGTAGAAGAAGAGAAAATTCAACGGATTATTGAAGCAGGTCATCATGCCCCATCAGTTGGATTTATGCAACCATGGAATTTTATTATCATCTCTGCTCCAGAAGTCAAGGAAAAACTTGCTTGGGCAGCGGAAAAAGAACGGAAAGCGCTAGCTATTCACTTTGAGGAAGAACGGGGAACACAATTTCTCGATTTGAAGATTGAGGGTTTAAAGGAAGCGCCGCTCACGATTTGCGTTACGTGTGACGGAACGCGTGGTGGCTCGCATGTACTAGGAAGAAATTCAATTCCAGAAACTGATCTGTTATCAACGGCATGTGCCATTCAAAATATGTGGCTTGCTTCTTGTGCGGAAGGGCTAGCGATGGGCTGGGTTAGTTTTTACAAGAAAAATGATGTAAGAGACATTTTGCACATTCCTCCTCATGTTGAACCGGTAGCACTTCTATCAATTGGGTATACCGATGATTATCCTACACAACCCATTTTAGAACAAAAAAATTGGGAAAAACGGCGTTCGTTAGAACCGCTCATTTTTCATAACTACTGGAATACAAAAGCGTAAAAGATAGGTGGCGACAAAAGGTATGTTGAATATGATGGAAACAATTACGGGAATGAATCAAGAGATGAGACAAGTTGCCTTACAACACATCGATACGTTAACCAAACCATTAGGAAGTCTTGGACGATTAGAAGAACTAGCAGGAGATTTAGCAGGGATGACAGGTAACGCTTTTCCTGTTGTAACACCACCAGGAGTCCTCGTATTTGCTGGAGATCATGGTGTTGTAGAAGAAGGAGTATCAGCATTTCCGCAAGAAGTTACGGCGCAAATGGTGTTAAATTTTGTTCATGGTGGTGCGGCCATCAATGTATTTAGTAGGCAAATTGGTGCGCTCTTTGAAATCGTTAATGTTGGGGTAGCAACCTCGGTAACAGAACAGGCTGTCGTCAATCGCCATGTTCGTTTTGGAACCGCTAACATGTGTAATGAGAATGCGATGACAAGAGCAGAAGCAGAGGCAGCCATAACGGCAGGCTATGAAGAAGCCATGAGCATAATGGATCGAGGAGCAAAATGCTTAGTGCTCGGTGAAATGGGTATTGGCAATACAACAGCGAGCTCCGCGATGTTAGCTGTATTTAGTGGTATGTCTGTAGAAAAAGTAATTGGAATTGGAACGGGGATTTCTGAGGAACAGCTTTTACATAAAACAACGGTTATTAAACGAGCATTACGCAATCGAATGCCAAACCGCAAAGATCCACTGGACGTGTTAATGAAAGTAGGCGGTCTAGAAATTGGCGCGATGGCTGGAGCAATGTTGGCTGCGGCGACTCGCCGTATTCCTATCATTGTGGATGGTTTTATTTGTACAGTTGCTGCCATCCTAGCAAAAGAACTATGTGAAGCTACAACGGATTATATGATTTGTGGTCATCGCTCAACAGAACAAGGCTATGAAGTGGCAAGCGCTTATTTAGGAAAGAAGCCTCTACTTGATTTAGGCTTGCGTCTCGGCGAGGGAAGTGGGGCAGCAGTTGCTTTCTCGGTAGTTCATTCAGCTTCTCTTATGTTAGCTGAAATGGCCACGTTTCAAACGGCAAGTATATCTGGAAAAGACAAATAGAGAGGAAGATAGAGATGTCATTATTACTGCAATTAAAAGAAAGAAGAAGTGTACGAGACTATATGGAGCGCGAGGTTGAAGATGAAAAAATTAAAGCGCTTTTAGAAGCGGCGACCTGGGCACCAAATGATCGTATGAGAGAACCGTGGCGCTTTTATGTTATTAAAGGAGAGGCGAAAGATCGTTATGAAAAATTAGCGGAAGGCTATTTACAAGAACGATTCAAAGCCAAGCCAAACCTTGTGGAGAGTTCATTAAAGTCGTTGCGAAACACACCAGTTAACATCGTCGTTACGAGTGAAATTGTACCAGGAGATGAAGCGGCATCAAAAGATAATGAATATGCGGTTTGCTGCGCTATTCATTCGATGTGGCTTGTGGCAAAAGAACTTGGACTAGGGTTTGTTTGGCGAACAAGAGGAGTTGGGCTTGTTCATGATCAACGCATGCATGAATTTATTGGCTCGCCAGAAAATGAAGTAATTATAGGCAACCTTTGCATCGGTTATCCGGATGAGCAAGCTTTAGAAAAAATGAAGCCTTCAAAACGTACTCCTTTTGAAGAGAAAACAATTTGGCTCTAAAGTGTAATGACTCTTTAAATAAAGAAAAGGAGTTCCAAAGGTGTGAAGGATTCGGCAGTTTTTATTGAGGCAATGATCTCACAACTTCAAGAAATCACAACGTCTTTACTGACGATTATTGATCAACTACATGATCATCATTTTTCCTTGTCTCTCGGTCATGAGAAGCGAAATGTGCATGATTTATTGGCACATCTTTCGGTGATTGGACAAGCAGATATTTTAATCATGAATGAAGCCAGTGAAGCGGAAATGAATCATTTTTATGCTACGCATGATCCACAGACAAGAACAGAAATAAAACAGCAACTGCTTCTCTCGCTACAAGTGGTTACTCATGAAGCACGCTCAACACCTTGGTCGCTATGGGAAGTGAGAAGTCGTAGCTGGTGGGGACATACACGTTCGAAAATCGAATGGATGCAGCAATTGATTGCCCATGTTTACCATCATCAAGGTCAGCTTCATGCATTGCTCACTGTCCATGATGTGCCCATCAACTGCGTTTTATTTCCATAAAATAAGCATATAGCCTGTCCCATAAGGCTACTAACTGCATAGTATAGCGTACGGATTCTATGTCCATAGATGAATAGAAGGAAAAGGAGCGTACGCTATGCTTTGTTTGTTTGTTGATAGTGAGGAAAATGCACGGTATGCTGCCCAAAAAGGAAAAATTATTGATGTGGCGTCATTTGATCGGATCACTGTTTATGTTTCTCTTTTTTATGGAAAGCCCATCATTATTACTTCACCAGGCTATACCAAAGTTCAAATGAGCGATGTGTTTGGAAGAATAAATCAGAAGTATGGCATTACATCATTTATTTCAACGGGCAATGTTGGATCTTTGCAACCTCAACTAGCTGCTATTGGAGATATTGCAATCGTCACGAATGCATTGCAATATGATGTGAACTTTACGCCATTAGGTGAACCACTGACGGTTCCTCCATTTTTAGGTCAAGGTACGTTTTATGCAAATGCCACCCTTATAGAAATTGCTAAAGTGGCAAGTGAGAAAGTAGGATTTCGCTACGTAACAGGCAGATGTATTAGTGGGGACCGCTTTATAGCAAATGGGACGACCGCGCAACAATTGCAAAGGACATTTAACGGTACATTTATAGATTCAGAGTGTGGGACGTATGGAGAATTATCTTTCTTAGGAGAAATCCCTTTTGTCGCTGTGAAGGACGTTTCTAACTACGCTAATGGAAATGCAGTTGCTGACTATAATCGCTACGTTACACAAGCAGACTTAACATCTACTGAAATTGGGTTAGAAATGATTTCACTTATCGTAAGAAAACGTTAATACCATGAAAGAGCTTTTATCTAAAAGCTCTTTTTTAGTCTGAAATAACTAGGTATATAGTATGTTTTTATTGTATGATAAAGGAAAAGGGGGTAGTGAAAGTGAAAAAGATACTAGTTATATTCACTTGTATGATGCTATGTATGGTGTACGTACAACAAGAGACAGAGGCAAGCTATGTTAAAAAATTTGATGCTAGAAGCCTAGCAGGCAAGTGGTATTGGAATGGGGAATACAAGCAAAAGTTAGTTGTCACTAAGAAAGAAATTCGGATCTATGATGACACAATGACAGTTCCCACTGCAATATTCACTATTCAAAAAACGACGGGGAAAGTAGTACATACTATTATGAAGGCCACTTGGCAAGAAGATGGTGTAAGATCTCCATTTATCGGAAAACATATTGATTTTACCCTATTTGGATCATCAAAACTACGTTTGACCTCTCCTCAAATGAAAAAATGGCATAGCACATATTATCGTTATCATCGTTAGTCCTCCTATTTAATAAAGGTAGTTTGCGGTTTCGTGATGATATTGGTACAATGCTTTCATAAGGACTTAAAAATTTTTCATCCGTAGTTATAATACATAAACGTAATCTTTTTTTATAACTATCCTTAAAAATAGATCATGAATATAAGGTGAAAGATATGGAACGAAAACGACGAATGATCGTTGCTATTACAGGGGCAACCGGTATTATTTATGGCATCCGCTTACTTGAAGTATTACGAAAATTAGACATTGAAACACATTTAATTGTAAGTCAATCAGCTCAAAGCACACTTCATTATGAAACTGATCTTACGATGAAAGAATTAAAAGAATTGGCGGATGTTACCTACTCGGTGAAAGACATTGGTGCTGCCATTTCTAGTGGCTCATTTCCGACGATGGGCATGATTGTTGCCCCTTGTTCTATTAAGACGATGTCGCAAATTGCGTTTAGTATGACGGATAATTTAGTGGCGCGTGCCGCCGATGTCGTATTAAAAGAACGAAAGCGCTTAGTGCTTATGTTGCGTGAAACGCCACTATCACTCACGCATATCCGAAACATGCAAGCCGTTACGGAAAATGGCGGCATCATTTTCCCACCAGTACCTGCTTTCTATACGAGACCACAAACGATTGATGATCTTGTCAATCAAACGGTTGGACGCGTGTTAGATTTATTTGATTTGGAAACTGGTGAATTTCCGCGTTGGGGAGAAGATCTCTAATTTTATTAAAAAAGCGCTGAAGTCTATGACTTCAGCGCTTTTTTAATAATTGTAAGAATTACTTTTATGTTACAAATATGTTGGCTACATGACATTTGTGTGTTTACACTCTTAAAGTAAATCAACGAGGCGAACTTTGTTTTGAATCAAACATCTAGGGGGAAAACACAAAATGAAAAATACATGGAAAAAAGTAAGTGCAGCAATGGTAACAGCAGGGGTTCTTGGGAGTCTTGTTATTCCGCAACAAGCATCAGCACACGGTTATGTATCAAAGCCTGCGAGTCGAAGCGCTTTATGTAGCTCAGCCTTCGGTTCTTTAAATAAAGAGTGTGGTGGCGTGGCGTTCGAACCACAAAGTTTAGAGGCGCCAAAAGGGTTCCCTGCCAAAGGACCAGCTGATGGAAAAATCGCTTCTGCTGGTGGGTTATTTGGGGGAATTCTTGATCAGCAGACGACCAATCGCTGGCATAAGACGACGATGACTGGTGGGGAAAATACGTTTACTTGGAGTTACACAGCGGCTCATAATACGAGTCAGTGGACGTATTATATTACGAAAAAAGGCTGGAATCCGAATCAGCCATTAACGCGCGCAAGTTTTGAAAAATTAACAACGATCAAGCATGATGGCTCTGCGGCCTCTACGAAACTTTCTCATAAAGTCTCCCTACCAAAAGATCGTAGTGGATACTACGTCATCTTAGCGGTATGGGATGTTGCGGATACGTCAAATGCATTTTATAGCACGATTGATATTAACCTTGTAAATAACGGAACACTACCGCCGAAAACGGACGAACCTCATCCGCCAACTAAAAAACCGTCATCTGATCAGCCGACAGGTGTTCATAGTATGAAAACGACGTCTTCTAGCGTTTCTCTCATGTGGTCTGGTGTTAAAAATGCCGATCATTATGCTATTTACCGCGGCACGGGAGCCAAGCTGAAAAAAGTAAGCACAACGAAAGATCCAGCATTTCTTGACAAAGGCTTAGCAGCTAAAACGACGTATCATTATCAAATTGCGGCTGTTAGCAAAGCAGGAAAAGAAGGAGCGAAAAGCAGTCTCTTTACGGTCAAAACAAAAGAAAAAGTGGCAACGCATCTCAAGGAATGGAGCGCAAAAGCAGCGTATAAAAAAGGAGATCGTGTCACGTATAAAGGAAAAACGTATGAAGCAACCAAAGATTACGAAGGACACGGCGATTCGAATTGGATTCACTCTTCCCTTTGGAAAGTAATTGCATAGTCAATGTAAAGAACGAAAGCACATCGCTTTCGTTCTTTTTTCAGTTTACTGACGCGTGAGATTTGCTTTTTTGTCTTTAATGCTTTAAGTTCATGTTCAATAAAAGTCATCGTTTCTTGAACAACTTTTTCTGAGAAATCAAATGAAATTCCTGCTGCTTCCTACACTTCGGCTATAGAGACACGGTTTCCTAAAGATAAAGCCTCGTTAAAGCGTTGCAGCATACCGGTTGGATCTTCTTAAATTGTTGATACAACCGGAAGGCACCAATTTGAGCCATACCATACTCAATAAAATAAAATGGTGATTCAAAAAAATGTTCTGTCCAGTCCTGCTCATCCTTATAGTCCATCACATCGCTTTTAAAATCATGCATCAATGTAGAAAACATGGTATTGCGTTCTTGCGGTGAATGATTCAAGCTATCGCGATACCTTTCATGCGCTTGCTGACGGATTTGCCAGTCTGGATGTTTCACATAGCCTGCTAATTCTTCAAGCGTTTGTTTCTCGCCATTCCACAGTGCGGTAAGGCTACCTACTATTTGTTATGTAACAAGCCTTCTAGCGCCTTTTTTACACTACGTGGTTGTGAAAAATCAAATCATTCAACATAGCCTTTTTTCATCCTAAAAACCTCCATCAGTAACAATTTAGTAAAACATAACGGTGAGACATTAGCAATCTAGCCATCTTGCCAGAACTTGATAGTGGAAAAGAAGTCTTGGAACATGCTACCCTTTACAGTGGATGTTTCTAAAGAAGGGAAGTAACGAGATTGAGTGAAAACAAGCAAACAGTACTAATCATGACGTCTGTAGAAGCAGAGCGCCAAGCGGTGTTAGCTGGTATTGGTATGAAAGAGGGCTTCCATGTAGAGATTGCCGGAGTAGGTCCTGTAGCCGCTTCTGTTGCTACCACAAAAGCACTACATACGAATCACTATCAATTCGTCATTAATATGGGCATCGCTGGCGGATTTGTCGAGAAAGCGGACATCGGCTCACTTGTCATTGCTGATGAAAGCATTGCCCTTGATTTAGGAGCAGAAGCAGAGGATGGTTTTTTAACGCTGGATGAACTAGGGTTTGGAGCGTCTGTTGTTGCTAAAACGGAGCATAGTGTTGCAAAAGCCCTTCTAGCACGCTGTCAACAAGCTCAGTTGAAAAGTTGTATAGCGCCCATTTTAACGCTATCAACGGTGACTGGTACAGAAGAAACGGCTCAGCGCCTGCAAATACGGGCGCCAAGAGCGGCAGCTGAAGCGATGGAAGGCTATGGCGTGGCAATGGCCGCGCAAACATTTAATGTGCCGTTTTTAGAGATTCGTGCCATTTCTAATCCTGTTGGTCCACGCGATCGATCCTCGTGGAAAATAAAAGAAGCACTGCAATCATTACAAGAAGTGAGTAAATACTTAGTGGAGGTACTTTAAATGACTAAACAATCGATTGCTTTTTCGCCTTGTCCAAATGATACTTTTGTTTTTCATGCGCTCGTTCATGACTTGGTAGAAGGAGCGCCATCATTCGATGTAACCTATGCCGACATCGATATTACGAATGGACTAGCAGCACGAAAAGAAGGGCCAGAAATTATGAAAATTTCTTATGCAGCGCTTCCGTATGTACTTGATGAGTACAAGCTTTTACCTTGTGGAGGTGCACTCGGACGTGGCTGTGGCCCATTGGTGCTCGTAAATGGTGAAGAACATGCGAAACCAGAAATGCTCGCGGGGAAAAAAGTAGCCGTACCATCAGAACGTTCGACGGCGTACATGCTGTTTCGATTATGGGCAGCTGATCACGTGCCTGGTGGAATCGGTGAAACCGTTGTAATGCCATTTGATGAAATTATGCCGGCCGTTCGTGAAGGTAAAATTGATGCGGGACTTGTTATTCACGAGGCGCGTTTTACGTATCAAAATTATGGATTAACCATGTTAGCAGATATGGGTAGTTGGTGGGAAGAAGATACCGGTTTACCTATACCGTTAGGGGCAATTATCGTCCAAAAACATATGGATCACGAGCGCATTTCCGAATGGATTAGACAGTCTGTGCAGTATGCGTGGCAGCATCCAGAAGCTTCACGTGACTATGTCATGAAACACGCAAGTGAACTTTCAGAAGAAGTAGCGAAACAACATATCGATTTGTATGTGAATGAATTTACAGAAAATCTTGGAGAGGATGGTTTCGCGGCCATTACAGGCTTACTAAATCGTGCTGCTAAAGAAGGATTAATTCCAGAACGAGATTATACGACTGAATTAGCACGTACCATTCTTTACTAAATAGGTAGACCCTCTCAATCATTGAGAGGGTCTTTTTAGAGCTGTACATAAAAAAGTGATTGACTTTTCTATGGAGTTTTCATATATTGGCAATAGTTTTATTTTTTTACACAAATTCAGGAGGTGGGGATTTCATGGGCGCAGATGGCCCCAATTATCAGTGCAATATAAAGAAAGTGATGAAAGAGGCAACGAAGTGCTCATGTTCCTCTACTACGTTTTAAAGAAGAATAACGACAGCCTTTACTGCCTCTGACTACAAAAGAGGTGAGGGAAATGATTAAAACGTATTTATACGATCATCAACAACAGTTAATGAAAACAGATCTTGCCTTTGCAGATGTTCATAGCTGTTTACAAGATCAAGGGAATTTATTATGGATTGATGTGTTTGATTTAAAGAATAAAGAGCTATACGATATAGCCGCTCTTTTTGATTTTCATCCGTTAGCAATTGAAGATTGTCTTCACGATAGCCCACGCGCTAAGATGGATGATTATGAAGATTATCAGTTTTACGTATTTCATGCACCTCGTTATGATGAAGAGGGAGAAAATGAAATTTCTACGATCGAATTAAATGTTTTTGTCGGGCCTAATTATGTGGTAACGATTCATAAAGACCGAATGAGATGGCTAGGACAAATGGATGCGATTTGTACAAGTCATTGCAAGTATATGAAAAATGGAGCGGATCTGTTATTATATGCGCTCATTGATGGAATTACGGATGAGTATTTTCCAATTCTCGATCGCATTGGCATTCGGATTGATGAATTAGAAAATGAAATATATGAAGAGGGTGTACGGGGCGTAACTGAAGAGTTTTTATCGTTAAAGCGAACGATTATTTTAATTCGACGCGTCATTTTGCCGCAACGGCGGATTTTCATGACCGTAGATGGGCAATGGAAAATTGATATCCGTGAAGAGAATGTCCCGTTCTTCGTCGATCTAGTGGATCATTTGGAACGAATTGTAGATTCGACGGAAACGTCACGTGATCTCGTTAACAGTGCACTCGACACGTATTATTCCATTATTAACGCAAAATCGAGTGAAAAGTTAAATGTTCTTACACTCATTTCAACGATTATGTTACCGCTCACCTTTGTGACAGGATTCTTTGGCATGAACGTACCTTTGCCATATGCACACTCCCCGCTAGCAACCGTTGTGATTGTTGGCTTATTAATTGTTTTAACGTGGGGAATGTGGCGTTATTTTAAAAAGAATGAATTATTATAGAACAAGTTGTTGTCTTCATTTGATACAGCAGAATCCCAACCATATTCTTCATTAATATCTTTTGCAGTTTCTTTTAGAAATTCATCGGTTAAAATCGGTTGCTGTTCATTTTTCATGATTACGCCTCCTTTGTTACGACCATTAGGATAAAAAAAGGCTTTCTACACTAGTATGCGCATTTTTAAGAAAAAGAGACAGTTCATTAGAAAGAGCTCAACGGCCATGTGGCTGTTGAGCTCTTTCTAATTTTATGAAGCAGTATGGTTAGGATGCTTAACTTTATAACGACGTACACCAGCTGTTATCGAAATAAGACTCGTTACAAGTGCCACGATAATAAAGCACGCGCCAACTGAGGCGTTTGATAGCACGGATGATTGTTCAATAACGTAGCCACCAACAGCGGATCCGAATGCAATCCCTAAATGAAGTGCTGTATTGTTTAAGCCTTGTTGTACATCTGCTGTTTCTGCAGAGGATGACTCAATAAGGTAACTTTGCATAGCGGGAGTAATTGCCCAACTAAGCATACTCCATATAATCATGACAAGTAGAAAAACAGGAACTGAAAATGTCGTATACGGAATAACGAACATAATGATTGCAAATAAAACGATAAAGCTAATAATGGACCGAGCTGTTCCTAATCGATCTGCAAGAAAACCTCCGATGCCGCCACCAGTGACTGCAGCACAACCGAAAATTAAGTAAACGATACTGACCATCGTTCCTCCAAAGCCAAGAGCTTCTTTAAGGAAAGGTGTTAAATAACCGTATAACGTTAAATGACCAGCTAAAAATAAAAAGGAAGTTAATTGAGCAAAAAGCAGTTTTCGATTTTTTAACGTACGTATTTGTACGGAAAGCGGTACGGATGGTTTAGGTGCCATACGATCCATGAAAAAGTAAACGCCAGCCAATGAAAGCAGTGTTAAAGCGGCAATGAAAATAAAGGGCGCCCGCCAACCGAAGGCGTTTCCGAGTAATAATCCAATCGGAACACCAAGTACGAGAGAAGCGGAAATACCCATAAAGATTACCCCAATGGCTCGAGCACGGTACTGTTCTGTGACGATACTCGATGCCATTGTGATACATAAGACCACAAGCAATGAACCACTTGCAGCTGATAAGATTCGAGCAAGCACAAGTAAGCTATAGGAAAAGCTAAAAATAGCTACTAAGTTCGCGCAGAAAAACGCAATAAGCGTAATGAGTGTTAGTTTTTTTCGTTCCATCTTAGCTGTTACGACAAGAAGAACAGGGGAGGCTATGGCAAATACAAGCGAAAATACTGTAATTAAAAAGCCAGCCTGACCAAGACTAATATTTAAGTCTTTAGCCACTAAATCTAATATACCACCAATAATTAATTCAACCATGCCAACGACGAACGAAACAATCGTTAGGAGGTAGACACGTTTGTTCATATATCATCATCCTTTTAAAAAATGTTACCACTGTAATAGTAACATTTTTTATGATGATTTCAAGTCCTATTTCACCTATGGTATGATTTAGCTATGATTATGGTTATAAAGGAGTTTAATGATGCTTCAACAGTTCGGATTTACACAATATGAAAGTCAAGTATATCAAGCTTTACTCACATCATCTGAACCGCTCGATGCCACTAATGTAGTCAAGCGATCGGCCGTTCCAAGATCTAAAGTGTATGAAGTGCTGCACCGTCTTTTAGAAAAGGGAATGATTTTAGAAACGACGGTCGAGAAGAAGCGATTGTATGTGCCGCTGCCGTTAGATGAGGCAATTGAAAAATTAAAAGCGGACTTTGAAGAGAATGTAAAGCAGTTAAAGGCGGCCCAACAAAAAAAAGTGATAGCAGATGATCGTGTATGGACATTAAAAGATAATCACTCCATTCAGGCTTTTATGCAAACGATGCTTCATAAGGCGGACACCTCCATTGTGTTTTCAGGCTGGTATGATGATATTGAGCATTTTCTTCCGCTGTTAGAGGCAAAGGAACAAGATGGAGTGGATGTGTCCATTCATGTGATTGGTCACATTACTACTTCGCTTAAACACGTTTCTACGCTTATTCCAGAGCCACATCATGGCGCATTAGAAAGAAGTCGCCTCCTCGTTGTTGATGAACAAGAAATGTTATTTGCAGGTATTGAAGATACGAAATGGCAAGCCATTACGACAGAAGCACGTCCACTTGTTATGTTTTTAACCGAATTCTTTTATCATGATGTGGCACTTACTGAAATCACACGAAAATATAAAGATATTGTCATGAAGGATGAGGCAGTAAAAGCGTTGCTTCTTAAGCTACGATATTAATTTTTTGTGATTTGGAGGAGAGTGGATGAACGAGCTTCGGTATCATTTTATGTATAAAGAGCGTGAAGCCGTCTCTCACAAGATCATCATACAGTTAATGGATTTTAAAGAAGGGATTCTTGTGCGGGGATCAATGGATCAGCTCCTCAACATGAAGAATGAGCAGCTTAGGAGCGATATTCAATCACAATGGGATTACATTAAAAATAGTCCTATTTTAGGTGAAGAAATCTAGGAATGTTTTTTCTTTCTTGCTGCATAATAAGGATGGAGTAAAACAGCAGGAGGGATTGCATGGCGGTTCATAAACGATGGATAACGCTAATCTTAAGTGCTCTGTTTTCGGGCTGCCTTATTATGTATCACCCAATGGAAACAGGTGCCGCTTTTAAGATTAATCGGTTTTATTATGAGAAAAAAGGTGAAGTAGTTTGGGATCTTCCTTCCGAGCGAAAAGAAGTGGCTATTACGTTTGATGATGGACCAAACCCAGCGTATACAAATGAGATTTTAGATACGTTAAAAAAATATGATGCGAAAGCAACGTTTTTTCTTGTAGGACGCAATGTGGCACGTCACCCTGCCATCGTTAAGCGAGAAGTGGCAGAAGGGCATGAACTCGGAAATCATACGTATACGCACCCTTATCGGCTTCCTCCATCGGCCTATAAAAAAGAAATTGATGCAACCGAGAAGCTAATTGAACAATATCAAAAAAATCAAGTGAAGCTTTTTCGTCCTCCCGGTGGAACGTTAAATAAGCCGATTATTAATTATACGATAAAAAAGGGCTATAAAATTTTACTATGGTCGTGGCATCAAGATCCGAGAGATTGGATGCATCCATCGGCAAGTTCGATCGCTACGCATGTTGTCTCTCACGTGCGTAATGGTGATGTTATCTTATTGCACGATGCAGGTGGCAATCGTCAAGAGACGGTAAAAGCAGTGAAAATGATTTTGCCCATTTTAAAGAAAAAAGGCTATAAATTCGTAACGGTTTCACAGCTTATGATGAAACACGAGCGCTTTGCTTCTTTATTTAAACAAGACCCAGATCTAGAGCCGTTTCGTATTTTTAATGAAATTCGATAGGCGAATAACCAATGAGCCTCCTTTTGCATACAATAGCTCGAAAGCATCACTGTATGTATTAAAAAAGGGGGGCTTATTCATGACCGAAAGCCATAATGAAAAAGAAAGAAGAAATGAGGCAACCACCTCACCTTTTGAACATGGTGAAGAAACACTGGATTTAAATGGCATGATGATGATGGCGGCTAATTTTTTAAAAGAAGATGGCTTACTTAATCAGCTTGGTTTTGGTCAAACAGAAGCGATGGACCATCTGTTTTCAGGAGATGGAGGAGCGATTGAGGGCATTGGAGAAGTGATTCAACAGCAAGAAGTACTTAGCGCTCAGTTACAGGAAGTGAAGGACGCGTTACTTCAGATCAATGAAAAATTGGAGCGTTTAGTGACGACTTCTGAAAAAAAGCGATGGTGGCAAAGAGCATAGAATAGGAACGAACAGGAAGGCGGAAAACGTGCGCTTTCCTGTTTTTTTTGCTCGTAGGACAAGGAACCATTCAAACAATGACGATGGTTCATACAATATAGTGGGGCAATGTCTGCTTTTATTTGCATTTACAATTGCTCCGATGTAAAGGGGGATTTTTGTGAAATTCAACATGAAATATAAAGTTAGTAAAGACTATATTCAAAAAGGAACACGTCGTGGTGGAGATTATTTTACACCGAATTTCGGCGTTCTTCATGATACAGGTAACCCAGGTTCTACAGCGCGTAACAATCAAAAATATTTTAATTCCACTCCGAACGACCCTAGTTCAGCGAGTGCTCATACGTTTATAGATGATCAAACCATTTTAGAAATCATTCCACTAACGACCGGTAAAGCAGAAAAAGCGTTTCATGTTCGTTACAATCGACCAGAAGATAATGAACTTTTTGGTGATGATGCGAATGATAAAGCAGTAGGTGTAGAACTATGCTTCGGTGGCAATATTACCTTTGCTGAAGCATATAAGCGCTATGTTTGGTATTGTGCATACGTATCATATGTGTTTAAATTTGATCCGAGCCGATGGATTGGTCATGAGAAACTGGATCCACCTCGTCGTGATGATCCTTCCAATGCACTCAAGCGTTATGGTAAAACCTATGATCAGCTTAGAAAAGACATTATTAACGAATACTATCGTTGTTTAATAAAAGACGAGCCTTATCCTGGGCACTTGATTAAAACAGGAAGCAAAGACGTTCAAAACATCAAAAAAATTCAAGCGAAATTGAATGTAAAAAGTGATGGTATTTTTGGTCCAATCACAACGGCTGCTGTTAAAACGTTTCAAAAAACAAAAAAGTTACAAGTAGATGGAATAGTCGGTCCAAAAACATGGGCAGCTTTATTTTCTTGAAAATTTTTGTAATAAACTTTGAATGTAGAACTATAATGAGGTAATATAAAGGTATTACGTAACGGAAGGGTGAAGAATGGGCCGATGAACAATTAATCCTATTTTCTAAGAAAAAGATTCGTATATGTAGTACGATTATTTTCTGGATAGGATTTGTTCAGGCATTCTTCAGTTTGTTCCTCTTTTGTATGTTGCTAGTAACGTATGATTGTGTGAACAGTTCGCGAAGCCTCCTGTCCAGAAATAGGGATAAGGAGGCTTCTTTTTTTATGTCAACAACAGCTGCGCAAGAACGTACGGGCATGCTAGCGCTTCTTCAAAATAGGGTGATCCGAACCATTTTACTTTCGGTCCTTTTTCTACAAATTGGGATTTGGGTACGGAACTTTGCCATTCTTTTGTTTGTTATTGAGAAAACAAAGGAAAACCCCATTGCCATTTCTTTAATTTCCGTAGCGGAATTTGCGCCCATCTTCCTTTTTTCATTTATAGGTGGGACGTTCGCGGACAGATGGAAGCCAAGAAAAACGATGATTAGCTGTGATTTGTTAAGTGGTGCATCGGTTTTTCTTGTATTGCTTACACTGCTTGTGGGTAGCTGGAAAATGATTTTCTTTGCTACGCTTCTTTCTTCCATATTATCGCAGTTTTCTCAGCCTGCCGGCATGAAATTATTTAAACTTCACGTTCCAGAAGCGCTCATTCAGCCGGGTATGGCAATGTACCAAACGGTTTTTGCGTTATTTATGATTCTTGGACCTGTACTTGGAACAGTCGTGTATCAACAATTCGGAATTATGGCGGCAATCGGCATTATGGGTTGTGCCTTCTTTCTTTCAGCATTTGCGCTCATCGGATTACCGAAAGATCGTGAGGTTGAACGAGGAACTGAACGAACGACCTTGATACAAGAAATGAAGGCAGGCTTTCGTTACGTTCTTTCCAACCAGCTATTAACGCTGTTAGGAGGGTGTTTTGCTGCTGCGGGGCTTGCCATTGGGATGACCCAACCACTTGCTGTTTTTTTAGTAACGGAACGACTCGGATTACCGAAAGAGATGCTGCAATGGTTGTTAGCTGCCTTTGGAATCGGCATGATTTTAGGCGGTGGATTCATTCTTTCGCTTGCTAAAAAAATGAAACCTCAAACGCTATTAGCTATAGGCATGACGATTAATGCGATTGGACTTATTGCTATGGGCTTTTCCACTACGTTTTGGGTAACACTCATGGCGGAGTTTATATCGGGCCTCTTTATGCCGTGTATTCAAATTGGTATTAATACAATGATCTTACAAAATACAGAAGAAGCTTTCGTTGGAAGGGTGATGGGCATTTTGAATCCACTCTTTATGGGGGCGATGGTAGTAATGATGTCGATTGGGGGCTGGATGAAAGCCCATTTGTCCATTCTCACTATTTATGAAACTGCCGCATGTTTAATGCTTCTCGGTGTTCTCATCTTAGTTCCTCTTTTGAAAAAGAAACACATTCTCAAAGTATAGCTAGTGATCCTAAAGTCCAATGGTTCTTCCTATTGGGCTTTTTTTAGGCTTCAATTATTTTTACTTTTAATTGAAGTAAGGTAAAATATGAAACACAGCTTTAACACAGAGATTGTGTTGCAAGAAAATTGGAAATAATAGCAAGTAATTGTGAAAATAGGAGGTTTAATCATGACTGAAGCCAATCAAGCTTTTTCAGAGGCACTCGTAAAATCGTTAGTTGGTGAGAGAGGACATCTTCCCATTGCCCGAGCCTTATCTGATCTGGACGAAGCACTTGTAGGGAAAGAAATAGAAGGCGTTCCTTATACAATTTACCAACTAGTTTGGCATATGAACTATTGGCAAACATTTTTATTACAGTACTTAGAAGGGAAGCAACCAGAGAGACCAAAGAGTGTAACAGAAAGCTGGCCAGAACAAAAAGCGCCAACTTCCGAAGAATGGCAACGCACGTTGGCGGCATTTTTGAATGGGCTAGACCAAGCGATTTCGTATGCTAAAAGTTTGCCGCTAGATGAAGGTGTAAACTTTTTTCCAACAGAATCGAATGCAGGGATTCTTCGGAACATTGCTTCTCATAATACATACCATCTTGGTGAAATTGTTTTGCTACGCCGTTTGTTTGGCGCTTGGCCGCCTCCTGGAGGGGGCTATCCGGCTTAATAGAGGCAGTACCGTGCAACGATTGTTGTACGGTTTTTTTATGGGTACATGTGATAAAATTCACATTATTTTTTCTAAAGCTCATATATCTTATAGATGTAGCCACTGACATAGGAGAAAAGGTGTGGTGAGGCTAAAGAGGTATTTCATTTAATCCACAGGCCGCTTGCGCTTTTTTATATAGCCAAGACGGTAATAAAAGGGGGAATTGATCATGGATCAACCATACAAACATATTTTAGTAGGATTGGATGGCTCTAATGCTTCCAAATTAGCTTTTGAAAAAGCAGTAAGAGTAGCTAAAAAAAATGAGGCAGAACTGATCTTAGCACATGTTGTAGATGCACGAACGTTTTCAACCTATGATTGGTATACCCAAATGGCGGAAAAAGCAAAAGATGCGGGCGAAGAGCTGTTGAAAAATTTTGAAGAAGAAGCACATCAGCACGGCGTAGCTCATGTGAAAACGGTCATTGAATTTGGCTCAGCAAAAACAACATTAGCAAAAACAATCGCTAGCGAACATCAGGCTGATTTAATCATTTGTGGTGCGACGGGTATGAGTGGTGTCGATCGCTTTATTATGGGAAGCGTATCTGAACATACCGCTCGTTATGCGAAGTGTGATGTGTTGATTGTTAGAAATCAATAAATGAGGAGGCTAGGACATAAACAGCCCTACCTCATAAAAAATGGCTTCATCATCGGTTTGTGATGCTGAAGCCATTTTTTTGTTGCTTGTTATTTTCATTGTCGCTTGTTTGGCGTTCGAGTTTCCTGTCTTGAACGCGCTGTTTTACATGTAGACGTGTCGAACGCAGGAGCATGCCAGAGAGAGTTGAGCTTTCTAGAAATAGCGTGCCAAGCAAATCAATGATCCCGAAAAGATTGATTTCCGTGCAAACAAGATATATCCTCCCTCAAAGCAGGTGCAAGGGATTAAAAAGAGAGAAAATCAAGAGCCAAGCTCGCGAATGCGCCACAAAACAGGGGAAATAGTGTGCTTTATTATAAATGGTATAATTTTCATGAGAGGAGAATGTTTATGCTACAGTTATCATCTATGTTGGCCTTGGATTTTGCCTATTTAGACACGTTTACAAACCGGAAAGATACTGCTTGGGGCGCCATTTTTTGTAATGAAAAGCAGCCGAATTACTACGACTCTAATCACGCTCATGAGCAGCAAGTCATTGATGAAGTCATACAGTATTTCCAATCCAAGCATATAATTCCTCGATTTTATATTTATGAAACTCAGCAGCAAAGCGCCTTGATTGCTGCGCTGTTGGCAAGAGGATTTCACTATGAGGAACTAAGTAACCCGGTGCAAGTATGGAACTCTCAAATAGAGCAGCACATTCAACATCCAGATAGATCAATTGAAATCGTAACAGAAGATCATTTTCAAGAAGCTTTAGAGGTAGAACGAAACATATGGGAGAATGGAAATGAGACGAATGTAGCGCAAGTTTTTAAGAAACAATTCACAAATCCGGCGTTTACTTATTATTTATTGCGTGAAAACTCCATTCCATGCTCTTTAGCTTGCATCTTTCAGCATTAAAACGAAGCGCGCCTCGAAAGTGTTGGGACGATTAAAGCTTTTCGTGGAAAAGGCTTAATAGGTGCACTCATCGGTCATCTTCAATCTGAAATAATGAGAAGAGGCATTCCCCAACTGTGGGTAACGGCGATTAATGAAAATGTCGCTAAAGTGTATGAAAAATATGGTTTTCAAACGGTAGGTACGCTGAAAATGGGACATGCTTTTTTAGGTGGGAAAAGTATTAAAGAAGTACATGGAGAATTAAATACATAACAACGATCAAAGAACCAACAACATGCCTATAGGAAGGTGATTTGTTGGTTCTTGGACTATTTAGACCCATTGGTATCAAAATAAAGCTGATAGCGGACAGGAAATAGCCCGTCATCAGTTGGTTGTTGGAGAGGAATAGCTTCAACATGAAGTTGATAGGTTCCTTTTGGTACTGAAAACGGAAGCGTCACAGCACCAGGACTTGTAACGATGATTGAGTCAGCGCGTACGGGAAATGGCAGTGAATATGTCACTGTAGCCTTTTCACTTGGAAGATAAGATCCTACGATTACCTCAATTTCACTTTCATCATTATTGATTGCCTCAATTGCAACAGCGCCTCGTTGCACACTATAACCTCTTTTAACATCTTCATCGCTCCATTGAAACGATGAATGTTCTTCGTCGGTATTTGTAATAATAAGTTGAGAATAAGAAATAAGTAGTTTGTTCACGAAAGAACACTCCTTTTTGTAGCCTATTCCTTATTTCACAGAAATTAAAACTTTTGTTCCATCTGGATAGTTTTCTACATGGTTACCGATATAAGATCCGGCACCACGATTATCAGCTGGCGTAATATAGCGGATGTCCGCCCCTTTACCACCTTCTTTACACATAGCCATTGGAAATTCATCACGATCATAACCTGGTTTAGTTGGATATCCTTTTAATGATTCTTTGCGACGGTCAGCAGCCCCACCACGATCAATCGTACATACAGCTGAATGACCAGCAGCAATGGCATCCTTAATATGTTTCCCTGTTTCAGGATATTTTGCCATTGGTAGTGTAACGCTTTCATCATAATTGGCAGCTTTTTTGGCTGCAAAGGATGTGCCGTGTGAATTCTGTAAGTCAAATCCAACGAACACACCAGCAAGTGCTAGTACACCAAGAAGAAACGCTTTTACTTTCATAAGTTATGCCTCCAAAGATAAAATTTTATTTTGTTTATAATACAATTGTAAAATCTTTTTATTAAACAACCTTTACGATTGCATTAAAAGACAATATCACTTATTAGGAGAATGGAAGCGTTGACGCGTCTTTAAACATTTTTATAGGGAAATAGCATTAGAGATTTTACCGTAGTTTTACAGCATAAAAAGATTGCAAAAGTTTTGATCAAGGAGATAATAAAAGAAAAAGCGTAAGACAGGAGAGAAAAGTTACGATGCAAGTTCGCATACTACAGGAGCAAGATGCCCCCGCTTATTGGGAACTAAGGTTGGAAGCCCTTCAGCAAACACCAGCGGCCTTTGCCGTTTCCTACGAAGAGGCTATGAAGGAAGAGGAACCAATTGAGAAATTAAAACAACGTTTCAGTAAAGATGACAGCTATACATTTGGTGCCTTTATAAATGAGAGCCTTGTAGGAATGGTTTCGCTCGTTCCTGTACCACTTGAAAAAATGAAGCATAAAGCGAACGTGACAGCGATGTATGTTAGCCCGGAAAGCCGTGGAACGGGTGCGAGTCAAGCGTTGTTACGAGCGGCTATTGAAAAAGGAAAAGAACGGGGCTTTATGAGGTTATTACTTATGGTCGTATCCAGCAATGTACGAGCAAAACGATTATATGAAAGCCAAGGGTTTCAAACGTATGGAGTAGAGCAAAAAGCATTAAAGGTTGATGATTGTTATTATGATGAAGATTTAATGGCGTTAGATTTATAAGCAAGTTCCTTTTCTTTAAAAAGTATGGCGAGGTATGATGAGGAAGAGGTGACTATTATGTTAGATGAAAGATTCCGAAGTAAAATCAATCTTCATGAGAAACAACTAACGTTTGAAGACATAAAGGAACTTTTGCCGACGATTGCGTATACGTTTTCCTTTGAAAATGCAGCTATTATTGAACAGCGTTGTCAGGCTATTACGAAAGAGTCAATAGTTGAAAAACTATTACAACGCAATGAGGGTGGCTTGTGCTACGAACTAAATAGCCTGCTATACTATTTTCTTCAAGAAAATGGGTTTCATGTCCGCCTTATTCGCGGCGAGGTATTTAACCCCGAGCAACAAGCCTTTACGGACCTAGGTGGAACGCATGTTGCAATTTTACTGCACCATGAGGGTAAAGATTACTTAGTAGACACAGGATTTGGTGGTAACCTTCCTCTAGTGCCCGTTCCTTTAAACGGAGAGATTGTGCAGTCAGCGAATGGTCAATTCCGAATTAGACGTGAAATGACACCTTTTGGAAATCATGTATTAGAAATGATTGTTAACAATAAACATACGGAGTGGCAGACGGGTTATGCTTTTTCAACGGAACCTCTTCATAATGAGCAAGCAGTGTTAAACGATATTCAACGCATCATAAGACAAGATGAGCAATCACCCTTTAATAAAGGCTTGCTTTTCACAAAACTAACACCACATGGAAGCCGAACGTTAACCGCTACATCGTGGACCGAATGGTACGATGGCAAGCTTCATAAAGAATCAATTGATGAGCAACGCTTTCAGCAATTGAAAAAAAACTATTTTTAATATAAAAAGAGGCTGGGACATCAATCGCCTTAGCACATAAAAAATGGCTTCATCATCCGTTTCGGTGATCAAGCCATTTTTTCATGTCGCTCGTTCGTTTGATGTTAGATTCTCTTGCGTATATGAGCAGCCATCGAATGCACCAAAAATTAGAGCAGAGAGCAAACTCTTCTGTAAACGCGAGTGGGCAGTCCGTTCGCACGCAGGAGCCCCCGATTCGCGCGCAGACCAGGTTTGTTCGCGCGCAGGAGCCCCCAATTCGCGCGCAGACCAGGTTCGTTCGCGCGCAGGAGCCTCCGATTCGCGCGCAGACCAGGTTCGTTCGCGCGCAGGAGCCTTTGATTCGCGCGCAGACCAGGTTCGTTCGCGCGCAAGAGCCTTCGATTCGCGCGCAGACCAGGTTCGTTCGCGCGCATGAGCCTTCGATTCGCGCGCAGACCAGGTCCGTTCGCGCGCAGACCAGGTTTGTTCGCGCGCAGGAGCCCTTGATTCGCGCGCAGACCAGGTAAATTGCCTCCAACAACGTAGGTAAGGGATGAAAAAGAGAGAAAATGAAGAGATCATCTCGTATATGTGCTTAAAAATGAGAAGAAATAGCGTAAAAGCTCTTCAATAATGGCGAAAAGCGTAAAGCGCACAAGAGTTCTCGGTTGGCGCACAAACCAGGTTCAATCCCCACATGCACCACGAAACAGAGGAAGTATTGTGTCCTGGTATTTTCCTTATTTAATCTGCTAAAGCATATTGTAAGCATTTTCTTTTATTATTTGTTACGATAGATAAGGATTTATAGCGATGTTCCGCGGTGATACGTTGCTTGAAAGGTGGATTTTTTATGACAACTTATTTACTTCTTATGACACTATTATCAATTGTAATCGTCATCATAGGAGTTTCTGTATTCAAATGGCATGCTTTTATTAGTTTAGTCATTGCAAGTTTATTTCTGGCGATTGTCACCGGACTTTCTCTTAATCAAATTGTAAGCGCCTACGAAACAGGTGTTGGTAGCGTTCTTGGTCATTTAGTAGGCATTCTTGCTCTCGGTACGATTCTTGGAAAAATGATGGCAACTTCTGGCGCAGGTGAACAGGTAGCTCAGTTCTTTGTCAACAAGCTCGGAGTGAAGCTATTGCCTTGGGCGATGCTGCTATCTGGTTTCGTCATTGGAATTCCGGTATTCTTTGAAGTCGGAATCTTAATTGTATTACCACTCGTTATTTCTATTCATAAAACGTCAAAACAAAATCTATTATTAATTGCTTTACCGGTTATTGCTGGGTTATCCATTGTTCATGGTCTTGTGCCTCCGCATCCAGGTGCGTTAACGGCTATTAAAATTTATAATGCTGATTTAGGAAAAGTATTGTTGTATTCATTAGTCATCGCGATACCAGCTTCGATCATTGCGGGGCCTGTCTTTGCGCGATGGATCAATAAGCGAGTTGTGCCTAAGGGAGAACCAGGATTAATTAGTGGTGAGGAGAAATCGAAGCAACTCCCATCTGTTGGTCTTTCCTTCTTTATTATTTTACTTCCTGTTATTTTGATGGTTGTTGCGACACTTGCCCCTTATTTAGGCGTTTCATCGACAGTAAAAGAAGTAATGTCCTTTATTGGAAGCCCGTTAATTGCCTTGTTAATTGGTGTTTTTGTTGCTTTTTATTTTCTCGGAATGGCTCAAGGTATGGGAAGAAATCAGTTAAAGAAATTATCAGAAGAAAGCCTACTGCCGGTTGGTTCCATTATTTTGATTATTGGTGCTGGCGGCGGATTTAAACAAATTTTAATAGATAGTGGTGTGGGCAAATCAATCGGTGAAATGTCTCAACATTTAGCGCTATCTCCACTCGTACTCGCCTTTATTATTGCTGGTCTTATTCGGATTGCGACGGGTTCTGCAACCGTTGCCCTTACGACAGCGGCCGGCATTATCTCGCCGATTATAGAAAATATGAGCGGTGTTAACGTTGAATTGCTCGTCATTGTAACCGGTGCAGGATCGTTAATGTTTTCTCATGTAAATGATGCGGGTTTTTGGATGGTGAAAGAATACCTCGGTTTAAGTGTCAAAGAAACGTTCCAAACGTGGACGGTGCTTGAAACATTGCTCTCTTTTATCGCCTTTGGTGGCGCGATGTTACTAAGCGCAGTTTTATAAAAAAGAAATCCACGACTCCTTCTGAGTAGTCGTGGATTTTTTCGTATAATGTAGATTTTATAGTGCACGAAGTATGTTTTGTAAGTAACGAGAGCGTAATAGTAAAAAATAGAGTACTTGCAACAAAAGGAAGCTTAAGAGCACACTGCTTACTTCACTGAAAATAGAAAGTTTAAAAAAGCTCTGAAACGCAATAAAGGCAAATGTACTATGAACAAAAGCGACAGCGATTGGAACAAAAAAGAGTAGCAGTAACTGTTGCGTAATAATGGTACGTAACTCTTGATTCGTTAAACCGATTTTTACATAGGTATAGTCCGTTTCTTTTAAAAAGTAAATAGGTGATATAAAAAGTATAACCTCTGCCGCGGAACTTGTAGGTACAAGTACGTTCAGTAGTCACAATTTCATCAATTTCTTTTTTCATGAATTCCCTATGCATAATCTTTTGTAATTAATATTTTAGGTCATAAATTATCGTGATTTTTACAAAATTCATTGGCTTTTATTTATGGTTTGTTATAATATTCTCCATATTCTATAAAAAGAGAGTGATGAATGTGGACGCGAAACAACGCGAACTTCTACAATTAATTGAAAAAAATGGTCGTTTAGATATTTCAACCATTTCAAACTTAATGAATATAACGCAAGAAGAAACGTCACAAATGCTTAAAAAGTTAGAGAAAGAGAACATCATATTGGGCTATTCTGCCATTATAAATTGGGCAAAAGATGCAGATGAAGCAGCGGTGACAGCTATGATCGATGTGAAGGTAACGCCAAAACGCGGTGTCGGTTTTGATAAAGTAGCGGAACGTATTTATCGGTTTCCTGAAGTGAAGGCGGTTTATCTCATGTCAGGTGTTTACGATTTGTCAGTATCCATTGAAGGAAAAACGATGGCTGAAGTGGCTCAGTTCGTTTCTGAAAAGTTATCAACGATTGATTCGGTGATTAGTACAACAACGCATTTTGTACTTAAAAAATACAAGCATGATGGATTGGTGTTCTCAGATCAAGAAGAAGACAAACGCATGATGGTGACACCATGATTTCTGTAAAAGAAAAGAAAAACTACTTGTCTCAGCATGTACAAGCCATTAAGCCATCAGGCATTCGTCGTTTTTTTGATTTAGCATCTTCGATGGAGGATGTAATCTCACTCGGAGTTGGGGAGCCTGATTTTGTAACTCCATGGACGTTTATTGAAGCGAGTTATCACTCTTTAGAGCGTGGATATACAGCGTATACGGCAAATGCTGGACTACTAGAGTTGCGTCAAGAAATAAGCAAGTACATGCGTCGTCGCTTTCAAGTTACCTACTCACCAGAAGAAGAGATGGTCGTTACCGTCGGTGCTTCTCAGGCGATTGATATCGCGCTGCGGGCCATAGTAAATCCTGGTGAAGAAGTGATTGTCGTTGAGCCAAGCTTCGTATCGTATGCACCGACGATTACATTAGCTGGTGGTGTACCTGTTCCGATTCACACGCAACCAGATCAAGAGTTTAAGTTGCAGCCTGAACAAATTGAAGCAGCGATTACAGCAAAAACGAAAGCATTGCTTCTTTGTAGCCCGAATAACCCGACAGGTACTGTCCTTAGCAAACAAGAATTAGTACGCATTGCTGAAATGGTTGAAAAGCATGATTTACTCGTTATTTCAGATGAGATTTATGGTGAGCTAACATACGATGAGCCGTACACTAGCTTTCCATCGATCGCTAGCATGCAGAAGCGGACCATTTTAATTTCCGGGTTTTCAAAAGCCTTTGCGATGACTGGCTGGAGACTGGGCTTTGCTTGTGGTCCAAAGGAAATTATTGCGGCTATGTTAAAAATTCATCAGTATACGATGATGTGTGCACCAACGATGGCACAATATGCAGCGCTCGAAGCATTAAGTAATGGAGCAAAAGATGTCATGAAAATGAAAGAAAGCTATCGTCAGCGCCGCAGTTTAGTGACGCGTTCATTAAATGAAATGGGGTTAGCTTGTCATCTCCCTGGTGGCTCTTTTTACGTATTTCCATGTGTTAAAGAAACCGGCTTAACATCTGAAGAATTTGCTGAGCAACTATTGTTAAAAGAAAAAGTAGCTGTTGTACCTGGTAATGTATTTGGAGAAAGTGGCGAAGGGTATATTCGTTGCTCTTATGCATCGTCCATTCCTAAACTAGAGGAAGCGATGCGGCGCATTCAGCGTTTCGTACAATCTTTGCAATCATAAAAAAGAGCGTCACTCTCAGAAGAGTTGACGCTCTTTTTTCATTAAGATTGCTTCATGCGGTATTTGGTCATTACTCGTTGAAGAGCTGTGTCGTAGCCGTGACGAAGCTCGGCTATAATCTCTTTCATTGGCTGAACATGCTTAATATGATGCACACCTTGTCCTGCTGACCATATATCTTTCCAAGCTTTTGCATTGGAAGCATCGATATGTGACATGTCTACTTTGCCTTTTGCAGTAAGATTAGCTGGATCAAGACCTGCTTTTTCAATGCTCGGTATTAAATAGTTGGCATGAACACCACTAAAGGCATCGCTGTAAAGTAAGTCTTCAAAGGAAGAGTGAATAAGCATTTCTTTATACTCATTGCTTGCAAAGCTTTCGGAAGCTGATATGAATCGCGTGCCCATATAAACAAGGTCAGCGCCGAGTGCTTCTGCAGCTAAAACATCTTCGCCGCTAGAAATACAGCCAGCAAGAATTGTTAGTCCCGACCAAAATTCTTTCACAGCGCCGACAAAGGCCATGGGATTAAGTGTTCCAGCATGACCACCAGCGCCGTTACAGACGAGAATTAAGCCATCCACTCCTGTTTGAGCTGCTTTTTTAGCGTGTGCTAAGTGAATGACATCCGAAAAGACAAGACCGCCATATTCATGGACAATATCTACGACCTCACCAGGATGACCAAGTGAAGTAATAACGACTGGCGGCTGATGCTTGGCAATCAGTTCAAGATCACTCGCATAGCGTGTATTCGTTTTATGTACGATAATATTGACAGCCCACGGAGCAATTTTTCGGGCAGGAGATGAAAGAGAGGCGGCCGCTAATTCCGTTGTAATTTCCTCCATCCAGAGATCTAATTGTTCACTTGTTCGGGCATTTAATAAAGGAAAAGACCCAATAATACCAGCTTTGCATCCTTCAATTACAAGCTTTGGGCTAGAAACGAGAAACATCGGTGCAGAAATCACAGGTAGTTCGAGTGTTTGTACAAACTGTTCAGGCGATTGATTAGACACAAGTATTCTCCTCTCGATTAAAAATGAATGAATAGCCATTCATTTTATAAGCTACTTTAAAGGTACTGCAAATAAGAAGAGTAGGTCAAGTGTAAATATTCATGACAGTTGTCATCTTGTAGTGATGACAGAGGTTACTAACTAGCAGCACCTTGAAAACGTACACTGTAAGTAGAAGGTGGAGGTGGCAAGAGTGGATGATATCGTAACTTTTTCTCATGTTTCAAAACTATATAAAGAGCAACAGGCGCTTCAAGATTTGTCTTTTACGCTACGTAAAGGTGAAACAACGGCTATTCTTGGCGGAAATGGGGCTGGGAAAACGACCGCAATTTCTTTAATGCTAGGATTGATGACACCAACAAGTGGGGAGGTGACCTTGTTTGGTCATACCCCTAATGCACGGGGAGTAAAGGAGCGGTTAGGGGCGATGCTTCAAGACGTAAGTGTAATGGATGGCTTAAAAGTTGGCGAATTGCTGCAATTGTTTCGTTCTTATTATAGTGCGCCCCTTTCATTTGAAAGGTTAATGACATTAACAGGGCTAACACCAAATGATCTGAAGCGGCGAGTGGAAAAGTTATCAGGTGGTCAAAAGCGACGAGTTAACTTTGCTTTAGCGTTAGCAGGTAATCCAGAACTGTTATTTTTTGATGAGCCTACAGTCGGTATGGATGTTACGGCACGCCGTTTATTTTGGCAAACAATTAACGCTTTACAACAGCAAGGAAAAACGATTGTTTTTACGACCCATTATTTACAAGAAGCGGATGAGGTAGCTGATCGCTTACTTCTGTTTAAGCAAGGAACACTCATTGCAGATGGTTCAGTCGCAACCATTAAAGGATCGCTAGCGCTGCATGTCATTTCCTTTATTCCGGGTTCAGGTATTACATGCTCCATGTGTGCGGAGCTACCGACGGTGAAGGACGTTCAAGAGGATGATGGAAGAATTATTCTTAAAGTAGAGAATTCTGATAGGGTCTTACAAGCGTTGTTTGAAAAGCAGTGGAATGTGAATGGGATTTTGGTATCACAAGGATCGTTAGACGTCGCTTTTGAAACCTTAACTAAGGGGGAGGCCATATGATGACAATGTTTATTGCACAATGTCAGGCGGAATTGAGACGCTTGTTTCGGAATAAATTTTACGTGATATGGTCGCTTTGTGTACCGATTTTTTTCTACTTTTTATATACGAAAATCATTTCAATTCCTATGAAAAATGAAGAAGCGTGGCACATACACTATTTAATGTCGATGACAGTCTTTAGTGTAATGGGGTCCTCTATTATGTCCATTGGAATGAGACTCGTTCAAGAACGAGCTTTTGGTTGGACGCATTATTTACGGGTAACGCCACTTCCTTCTTCGCTTTACTTTTTAGCGAAAATGGTGAGTCAAACGCTTATTCACGTAGTGTCTATTATCATTATTTTTTTAGTAGGTTATGTTATGAATGATATTCAGTTAACGTGGAGTAGCTGGATTGGTGCGGCTTGCTGGATTCTTGTTATGTCTTTGCCATTTCTAGCATTAGGGTTAATGATTGGCACGATGAAATCTGTAGATACAGCCGCGGGGATTGCTAATGTACTTTATTTAGGACTCGCAATCACAGGTGGATTATGGATGCCTGTAGACGTATTTCCGTCTCTTGTCCAAAAAATGGTGCACTACCTTCCATCCTATCAGTATGGTTCAGGTGCCTGGGCCATTACGACAGGGCATTATCCATCTCTTTCAATGATGGCAAGTTTAATAGGTTATTTCTTGCTTTTTATGGTAGTATCGCTATATATTCACAAGAAACAGGAAGGTGTTGCGTAAGTGTTTAAGTCATTTCGACTCTTTCCGAAAAAAGAGGGATTTTATCCTTATATCGGCCTTGTTTATTTTATTTTACCATTACTAGGGGCAAGCAATGAAACTGGCTGGAAACGCATCATCATTTACACGTTGCTTGCTGTGTTTTTAGTCTTATACCGCCAGTTGTATTTTGTACAAGGACGTCGCTATGATCAGTTGATTTTTGTTCAGCTCTGTCTTTTAGTTGTTCTTACTTTGTACGCTCATCCAATGAACATGATGCTAGGATTTTTTATTTCACCTATGCTCTCCTTTTATGAGGAGAAGAAAAAATTTAGTATAATGATAGGTTTGTTTATTGCTACTGAAGTATTAGCAGTTGCCTACCTTCTTTTTTTTAATCATGTTGATTGGAAGACATGGTTCTATACTGTTCCTTTTCTGTTTGTGATGATTGGGATGGCTTTTGCCATTCGATCTGGTCGGAAAAAGCAACAGCTACAGCAGGAGCTATATGAGGCCAATGAGCAAATAAAAGCACTTGTTCAAAAAGAAGAACGCATGCGCATTGCTCGTGATTTACATGATACTCTCGGTCATACCCTTTCGTTAATTACATTAAAAAGTCAGCTTCTTCATAAACTAGTTGCGGTAGATCCGGCGCGGGCGTGTCAAGAAGCAAAAGATATTGAAGGAACATCACGCGCTGCCTTAGCGCAAGTTCGAGAATTGGTCACAGAGATGCGAACAACAACAGTTGCTGAAGAATGTGTGTCCATTCAACAATTGTTAGAAGCAGCTGGTATATCTTTTGAGCTAAAAGGAGATCCAACGCTGTTAAATGTTCCAAAATTCATGCAAAATATAGTCAGTATGTGTATGAAGGAAGCGGTAACGAACATTGTGAAGCATGCAGAAGCAACGCGCTGTGAAATTGTTATTGAGCGCTCATTAGGAGAAGTATCCATCTGTATATCGGATAATGGTCGAGGAATAGAGGAAGAGCTGGTGTTAGGAAACGGTCTAAAAGGTATGCAAGAACGGCTTTCTTTAGTAGATGGTGAGCTAACAATCCATGCAGTGGCTGGCACCCAAGTAGTCATAACCCTTCCTATCGTTATGAATCATCGCCAAGAGGAGATGGGAGTATGATTACAATTGTTATTGCAGAAGATCAGGGAATGCTCCGGGGAGCACTCGGTTCGTTACTTGATTTAGAAGCAGATTTACATGTGATTGGGCAAGCGGGTAATGGCCAGGAAGCGTTGCACTTGCTGCAAACGTTGCAGCCGAACGTTTGTTTACTAGATATTGAAATGCCGCTCATGACTGGACTTGATGTAGCTGAAAAAGTGCAAGAGCAACAACTGGCTACGAAAGTAATCATCGTTACTACTTTTGCGCGTCCGGGCTACTTTGAACGAGCGATCAAAGCGGGTGTGCACGGTTATTTATTGAAAGATGGGTCTAGTGATGCTTTAGCACAATGTATTCGACAGGTGGTCAGTGGAAAAAGAGAGTATGCGCCCGAGCTTATTGTCGGAGCAATTGGAGCGGGTAATCCACTTTCAATGAGAGAACAAAACGTACTGCGTTTAGTAGCAGATGGATATACGGCAAAAGAGATTGCACATACGTTATTCTTATCGTCGGGTACGGTGCGAAACTATATTTCTGAAATCTATCAAAAATTACATGCCAAAAATAAGATGGATGCAATCATCATCGCCAAAGAAAAAGGTTGGATATAACGAAAAAATCCGAGTGGAGGTAAACCTCCATTCGGATTTTTTCATAAAGTGCCTTTACTGCTTAACGGTCGTAACCACCTGTTTCTTTCTTTGGTTTAAATTGAACGATGACAGGATCATGATCGCTAGCACGGCCATGTGCTTCCATAAATTGTGAGTTAATGTGCGCAACATCTACTTTTGCTTTTTTAGCAACGTTGTCAGATAGAATAATATGATCAAGCACTTGCGCATTTCCTTGGTATGAATACGTATAACGTTGCTCGTAAGGTACTTTCGTAATCATATCCGTGAACTCTTTACCAATGGTTGTTTGCAGAGCTGGCGTGAATTCAAAGTCATTAAAGTCACCAACCATAACGATGTTCGCTTCTGGATTGTCGCGACGAATATTTTTAGCAAAATGATTAACAATTTGTGCGATTTCTAATCGTTGTACTTCACTTTTTAAAGTTGGCGGTTGATGCTTACCAAATAACGGCTCGTCGCCACCTTTGGAATTATAGTGATTTCCGATGACTACCACTTTTTTGCCGTTGAAAATAAATTGTCCAACAAGTGGTTTACGGCTATTTTCAAATGCTTTATTCGTTGGATCGATTCGCCCTGGATTTAATGTAAGCTGACCATGTTTATATTGCGTTGCTTCTGTAGCTGTTCCTTTTTTTCCAGGAGCTAATTGTACGCGCTCTGGGTTGTATAAGAACCCTTGACGAATGTTCCCGCCTGGAACACCACCATCTTTTCCATCTTCAGGTGTAATATCTGTATAAGCGTAAGTTGGTCCGCCTTTTGCAGTGATTTCTTTAATGAGGCGCTCAGCGCTTGCTTTTGAGTCAACGGTACCGTCATTTTTAGGACCACTGCCATCCTGCATTTCTAATAAACCAACAATATCTGGTGCATTTAAGTTGCCGACAATTGAATTGGCAATGCGGCTTACCTTTTCATCGCTTGTGCTGTCTTTTCCTGTTTTTACAGCTGAGAAGTTTTCTACGTTAAAACTTGCTACCGTTAGTTTTTTATCTTTTTTCTGAATCTTTGTTGTTTCTGGCTTTGTTGACCCTTCATGGAAGGTCGGTAAATCTTCTTTTTTCGTTAAAAGCTTATAATTGCTAAATCCATAACTAATAACACCAGAAATATCACCCGTGAAATAGTCACCTGATTTGGCAACAAATGAACGATCCCCCATGTTTACAAGAATGCGTTCAGGGTTGTAATCATCTTTTGCAATGTTAATACCACCTGATGTATTAAACGGTGTATTTCCTTCATTTTGTGTAACGACAGCAAGTTCACCGTTTGCTTGTGGAGCAACAATTTTTGGGTTTTGTGCAGTAACGAGCATGCCTTCTAAGCTTTCATAAAAGTCAATGCCATCTTCTTTTGGATCAAATGAACCAAAATTATCATTATCGATAATTTTAGTTGGAATGTGTCTGCCTGCATCTCCGAGAATAACAGGTGCTGGTAAACTGTGGCTTTTTTCAGTAACTGTCACTGTTCCACCTGTATCTGCGTTAATTTCTGTTACAGGCAAATCAGTTGTTAGTTTCTCATTATACCCATCAAGAACCCACTCTTTTACAATCCCCGAAACGTTTACAACATTACCTTTTGCTAAACCGTGATTCTTTTTAAAGACAAGAATACCTTCTGATGTACGGTCATCATCATCTGGTTGCAAATCTTGCATGTAAAAGTTGTTTTTGTCGACAACATACGTTACGACACCTTCTACTTCTTTGACATTTTGATTGGCGTATGGTGATTCATGAGTAGCGCCTTGAATGTCGTGAATGCGAAGTGCTTTCATTTCCTCTGCTGCTACCGAGCTTGATGTAGCCGGTATAATGAGTCCAGCGACAAGCGGTACAAGTAGTGCAAGCCGTCCGCCTTTTTTTACAGTATGTTTTTTCATCGTAATTCACCCTTCGTCCTATGATTTTAGTATAAAACTATACGGGGTAAAGAAGACCTGTCTTTTTTTAAAGTAACAGGCCGAATAGTGTAAATATATCATGTATTTTGACGAATAAATGCGCTTTCATTTTAAAATGAGCATATATACCTATTATCCAAAAAGTAAATAGGCATTAATTTTTATTTTTGAATTATTTTCATTTCCGCGGAAATAGTACATCCTTTTCCTTTATATAGAAGTAATAAGTAGATTCGTAGTTTTAAGGGGTGAATAGTATAGTACAAGAGGACGTGAGTAGGTGAAATGATGCTATTTTTGTAAAGGGATTGTAAGTTTCCTTTTATATTGTTGTGATTTTTCTTTGTTACGATGTAGAAGATTTGAGATGGATAAAAGGAGATAATTATATTGAAAAAATTTTTAGGGAGCTTACTAGGCGTTGCTGTTCTTGTAGGAGGTCCTGTATCTGCTCAGGCACAGTTTGACGATCACACATTACATAAAGAGATGGTGAATCATGGTGTGAAACAGTTACAAGAAAAGCTACGAGCTGAAGGCTACTATTCGGAAGACAAGCTAGCATATTATGGGCCGCAAACCGAACAAGCAGTGAAATCTTTTCAGAAGGCCAATGGTTTAGTAGTAGACGGCGTCGCGGGTAAAAGTGTGCTTAGTGCACTCAATGCATTTGATCCGGGAAAGCTAATTGATACAGCAAAAAAATATAGGGGTACACCGTATGTATGGGGCGGGGAATCACCAAAGGGGTTTGATTGTAGTGGATATCTGAATTATATTTTTAAAGAAGCAACAGACGTAGATTTACCGAGAGTTGTTAAAGATATATATGAGCATGGGGATCGAGTAGGAGAGCTTAAACCGGGGGATATTGTCTTTTTTGATTTAGAAGGATCTGGTGTTTCTCATGCAGGACTTTATAGTGGTAATGGAAACTTTATGCATGCTTCTTCCACAAAAGGAGTAACCGAAGCAGAGCTGGATAATCCGTATTGGAAAAAACATTACGAAGGAGCAAGAAGATACCGTTAATGTATTCTCTATACCGTGATAGCCCGTCATAAAAGATATTTTATGACGGGCAAATTTTCCTACTATTCTAGTTTGTACGTATTCACTACTGACGTTGTTGCTAGGTTAAATAGCCCAATTTCCATCAGCGAATAAAGTGAAAGAATGTCCTTGATAATCAACTGCTTCAATGTGTAAATCATGGGAACCAATCATGAAATCCGTATGTCCTGTGCTACTATTAATTCCCTTTTCTTCTAATTCTTCTTTTGACATTGCGCCTGCACCTTCGATATTCATAGAAATGACGTTACCAATTGCTAAGTGACAAGAGGCATTTTCATCAAATAATGTATTGTTGAAAATAACGCCTGAATTTGAAATTGGTGAATCGTGAGGTACAAGGGCAACTTCTCCTAAATAAAGCATACCTTCATCTAAAGAAAGTAATTCTTTTAAGGTGTCATAACCTTTTTCTGCAGCGTAATCTACCACTTTACCATCTTTAAATGTAAGAGAGAAATGATCAATAATGTTCCCCATTGCTGAGAGTGGTTTTTTACTCGAAACCGTTCCATTTACTCCGTATTTTAAAGGAGCTGTAAACACTTCCTCAGTTGGCAAATTGGGTATAAACATTTTTCCAGCAGTAGATTGGTGTCCACCGCCCATCCATAGATGATCGGGATGAAGTTCAATTGTTAAATCGGTTCCTGTTGAGCGGTAGTGAAGTGTTTTTATTCTCTTTTCATTTAAGAAATTTACTTTTTGAGTTAATGATTGTACATGTGTTTCCCAAGCCTCTACTGGATTCGTAACATCTGCTCGGACGGTTTGGAAGATGGCTTCCCACAGTGATGCAATAGCTTCTTCTTCTGTTTGATCTGGAAAGACAGAAGCAGCCCACCCTTTTGTAGGGACACCAGCAATCACCCAAGGAACCTCACCATTCAACCGTGCCTTTGTAAATGCTTCCGTATGTTTGGCGTTATTTTTTGTTACCATCTTTAGTCGTTTACTATCAATACCGCTATAAGCATTCGGTGCTTCTCCAGTAATGAGTAGGCAACAATCATTATGTTCTGTTAAAGAGGTGAATAGTTCTTGTTCCCAAGTAGGTGCAAAGTTTTCTAAGACTTCCTCAGCTGCGTATGTATAGTGAATCCGTTCTAATGCAGCATCTTTGTAGTCTACAAAGACACGCTTGCAACCATTTTTATATGCGTGTTCAGTTACCTTATGAACAAAACCAGCTGCTTCCATTGGTGCCTTAATTAATAAACGTTGTCCTTCTTGTAAATTAAGTCCTACTTTAACGACTAGCTCAGCATAGTCATTGAATTTTTCTTCAAATGTTTTTGTCATTATAATCCCTCCTGTTTTTTATTTTACTATAAGTCTGTAAATTGTGAAATTTTATTCATTTTACAATGTCTTACATTTACTAGAGAGTGCATAAACATGACAAGAAGGATGCTTTCTAGTGAGGGGATTTTAGTGAGTAAACGCTGTCTCCATTGCGGTAAGCCATTGCGTAAACATAATCGAAAATTCTTGTGTGATGAATGCAGGTTAAAGCAGAAAAAAATGAATACAGTAGCAGGTTGCGTGGAAATTTCTTTTTTGCAAAGTAAAAGACTCTCTAATCTTATTTTTTCACTGTCTAATCAAATAGTAACGATCTTCTCGAACCCTACAATGGAAAAACGTTCTTTTCTTTCTTTAACAATTTATCAACTGGATGCTTTATTTTGTGAACTGAATATGAGGCCAGCTTATCAAGAGTTAGTTGTCATTAGTCAGACGTTAAGTACATTTTTAAATGGATCATCATTTACGCCAAAAGGGTTAGGAATATTACTTCAATCGTATTTAAATAAAATATTACAGTTAATTGTTCTAATTTGTGATGATTGTTGTTCTAAAGCGATTTTAATTTCTCTTATTGAACGCTCATTTTTAAATTTGGCCATTTACGATCCTCCTGATCCTATTATGAATGTGACAGGTATTTCTGTGATTGGTGCGACTGGATTGACAGGTGCGACGGGTGCAACAGGGCCTACAGGAGCTGCAGGTTTAGCTGGAGTGCAAGGAGAAACAGGAGCTACAGGTCCAACAGGTTCCACCGGCGCAACCGGGGCAACGGGTGTCACCGGGGTAACTGGAGAGACGGGATCGACAGGTATAACGGGAGCGACGGGGCAAACAGGTATTACAGGTTCAACTGGAGCAACCGGGGCAACGGGTATCACCGGGGTTACTGGAGAAACGGGCTCGACAGGTCTACCGGGAGTGACGGGGCAAACAGGTATTACAGGTTCCACGGGAACAACCGGGGCAACGGGTGTCACCGGGGTAACTAGAGAAACGGGTTCGACAGGTCTACCAGGAGTGACGGGGCAAACAGGTATTACAGGTTCCACGGGTTCAACCGGCGCAACCGGGGCAACGGGTGTCACCGGGGTTACTGGAGAAACGGGCTCGACAGGTCTACCGGGAGTGACGGGGCAAACAGGTATTACAGGTTCCACGGGTTCAACCGGCGCAACAGGCCCAACGGGAGTCACTGGAGAGACGGGATCGACAGGTATAACGGGAGCGACGGGGCAAACAGGTATTACAGGTTCCACGGGAACAACCGGAGCAACCGGGGCAACGGGTATCACCGGGGTAACTGGAGAAACGGGCTCGACAGGTATAACGGGAGCAACGGGAGCAACGGGTCAAACAGGTATTACAGGTTCCACGGGAACAACCGGGGCAACGGGTGTCACCGGAGTAACTGGAGAAACGGGTTCGACAGGTCTACCGGGAACAACAGGTCCAACGGGAGTCTCTGGAGTCACTGGAGAAACGGGTTCGACAGGTGTATCGGGAGTGACGGGGCAAACAGGTATTACAGGTTCCACGGGAACAACCGGCGCAACAGGCCCAACGGGAGTCACTGGAGTCACTGGAGAAACGGGTTCGACAGGTCTACCAGGAGTGACGGGTCAAACAGGTATTACAGGTTCCACGGGAACAACCGGCGCAACCGGCCCAACGGGTGTCACCGGAGTAACTGGAGAAACGGGTTCGACAGGTCTACCAGGAGTGACGGGTCAAACAGGTATTACAGGTTCCACGGGAACAACAGGTCCAACTGGCGCAACGGGAGTCACCGGAGTAACAGGCTCGACAGGTGTAACGGGCTCGACGGGGCAAACAGGTATAACGGGTTCCACTGGAACAACAGGAACAACCGGAGCAACTGGTAACACCGGTGTAACTGGAGAAACGGGTTCGACAGGTCTACCAGGAGTGACGGGTCAAACAGGTATAACGGGTTCCACTGGAGCAACAGGTGCTACTGGAGCAACAGGGAGTTCAGTACCAGCATTAAACTCACTTTACGATAATAGCGCAAATGTCTCTCTGTCTGTACCTCTTTCAGGAGAGACAACCATACAAACTTTAAACGTTCCTGTAGTAAGTGGTCAAAGGGTGAAAATTGATCATACAACTCAAGTAGCAGTTACTTTAGGCGTATTGGCGTGGAACTTCTCTTATAGCTTACGTATTCGGAGAAATGGGACGTTGCTGAACGAGGTAACGATTACGCGGGGTGGCTCTGCATCGGGAACGATTCGATTTGTTACTTCTAATACGTATGTAGATACAGTCGGTGCTACAGGTACGAATGCTTATACAATTACCATTGAATATACAACGGTATTAAATGTGCTTAGCTCAGCAGTGGAAGCGAGAAATGTGAATGCAGTTTGTTTTGGGAGTGGAACTTAAGCGATCAATAGGAAAGGAGAAAAAAGTGATTACAATTAGTCTTTGTATGATTGTGAAGAATGAGGAAGCCGTGCTTGAGCGGTGTTTATGTTCAGTGCAGGATGTGGTTGATGAAATTATAATTGTCGATACTGGATCGACAGATGATACGCTTCGTATTGCGCAAAAATATACGGAACATATAGTTCCCTTTCAGTGGCAGGATGATTTTGCGTTAGCTCGTAATTTCTCATTCTCTCACGCATCTAAAGAGTATATATTGTGGCTAGATGCAGATGATGTCTTTCATAAAAATGATTTAGAGGCCTTTATTCAATTGAAAAAAAACCTTTCTCCAGAGGTTGATAGTGTTCAAATGAATTATCACCTGGCCTTTGACCAAAGAGGGCAGCCAACGAAAAGTATTGTGAGGAATCGGCTTGTTAAACGAGCGTGTCAGTTTAAGTGGCAAGGAGTCGTTCATGAATACTTAGAAGTGTCTGGGGTTATTGTAACAACGGAGCTTTCTATTCTGCATAAAAAGGAGAAAGCATATAACGACCGTAATTTGAAAATTTATCATCGTTATCTAGAGAGTGGGCAGGAATTGAGTGTTCGAGATATGTTTTATTATGGCAACGAACTACTCGATCATAGTTATTGGGAAGAGGCAATCTCAGTTTATACAACCTTCTTAGACTGTAAAGAGGGGTGGGTAGAGGATCGGATTTCCGCATGTCTTAAACTAGCAAAATGTTATGAAATGTTATATGAAACGGAAGAGGAGCTTGAATGTTTGGTTCGCAGTTTTATTTACGATGTACCTCGCCCAGAAGTTTGCTGTCGATTAGGGGCGATTTATTTAGAAGGGAATCATCTGCGTCAAGCCATCTATTGGTATGAACAAGCACTAGAGCGAAAAGAACAGCCTCTAATGAAAGGAATTACCCATAATGAAGCAGCTTGGTCTTGGCTTCCACATCTTCAATTAACGGTATGTTACGAAAAGGTAAATAATCGTCAAAAGGCTATGGAGCATCATAAAGAAGCTATGCGACTGAACGACAGTCATTCATCCATCCTATCAAATGAAATGTTTTTTCAACGTGATCGACAGGAACAAAAGCTATGAATCCTCATCTACTGTTGTCGATGATTGTAAAAAATGAAGAAAACCGATATTTAGAAAGAGTTTTAACAGAGTATAAAACCATTTGTGATCATATCGTCATTATTGATGACGGAAGCACAGATCGTACCATAGCTTGCTGTTTAGACGTGTTACGTCATACATCACACCAAATTATTCGTAATAACACATCGTTATTTACCAATGAAGTTGCCTTGCGAAAACAACAATGGGAAGTGGCAACAAGTTTTAATCCAGAGTGGATTTTGACGATGGATGCAGATGAACGATTTGAAACGTCTTTTTATCATCAAATCCGTCACTATACCCGTTGTTCAGAGGTAGATGCTTTTTATTTTCGAATGTACGATATGTGGTCCGCCACTCATTATCGAGAAGATCAATATTGGAGTGCTCATAAGATATATCGCCCCTTTCTTGTTCGTTACAAAAAAGATATTCCGTACGAATGGCTTACTCAGCCACTTCATTGTGGAAGGTTCCCAACCACGATACAGTCATTTAGCTATCAATGCTTACCTTATCGCATGCAACACTTAGGCTGGTCAACGCTTAAGGATCGTTGCGCAAAGTATGAGCGATATAAAGCGTTAGATTCAGACGGTAAATATGGTAGTTTAGGTCAATATGAGTCAATTTTAGACGCAAATCCTCACTTACTAGAATGGGAGGAAGATGCCATTGAACGTGCAAGCGATTCGAAATGTGATAGAGCATGAGGCTATTCATGAGAGTGCAGCTATTTGTGAAGATCATTCTATTTCAAAAAGTGCCTTTTTTCACGTTGCTCGTCATGCAAAGCCGAACGCAACTGTTGTTGAACTAGGCGGTGGGCGATCGACAGTATATTGGAAATATTTAATGGAGAAAGGTGTGTTTTTAGGAAATGTAACGACCATCACGCACGATAGCGAATGGGGATATGCACTGAAACTGAAAACGGCAACAGTTGATGCCATCCATATTGTTTATGATTCTTTATCAACCGTAACAGAGGAAAGAAAAGAGGCGATTTTTATAAGCGATGATCCTCTTACTCTATGGAAAAAAAGCGTAACGGCGCTCCCTTTTGAACAGCGTCATCACTATACGGTTCGCAATGCATTTTATACTAAATTACCAGCTGTTCTACAAGAACAGCCAATCGATGTTCTCTTATTAGATGGTCCTCACGGTAATGGGCGTTCTCTCGCTTTTCCTTTATTTCGACATGTATTACAACGAGGTACACTCGTATTAATCGATGATTTTCATCATTATCCTTTTTTAGAAGATTTAAAGAAAGTTTATACATGTAAAGAACTTTATAAAGAAACGTGGACCACTCATAAATGGATTCTCGTAGAATTAACAGGAACGCAATCATAATGCGGATTATGATTGCTAGTCCCATTCGTCAGGACCCCGCCATTTTAACTGCCTTCTTAACTTCTTTACAGCAATTAGTGACGCGTGATTTTACTGTTAGCTATTTATTCATTGATCATAATGAGCAAAAAGCATCGTCAGAATTGTTAGGAAATGCTGCGGCCTCACTAGAGAATGCCATCGTGATTTCCGCTGACGATTCAGAAGGGTATCGGAAAGATGAGGATACACATTATTGGGATGATCGATCTGTATGGAAAGTAGCGCAGTTTAAAAATTATTTTATTGCTGAGGCTCTTCGGCAAGCTGTTGATTATTTATTTCTTGTAGACTCTGATCTTGTGTTACATCCGCAGACGCTTTCTCATTTATGTAGCTTGCAAAAAGAGATTATAAGTGAGATTTTTTGGACGCAGTGGAAAGAGGGGGCGATGGAATTACCGCAAGTTTGGCTTGAAGATGAATATTCTATGTTTGAAAAGCATAAGCAACAAACGGCAGCAGAACAAAGGGAAAGAATGTATGCTTTTTTATTACAGTTGCGCGAGAAAGGTGTTTATAAGGTAGGTGGGCTCGGGGCATGTACACTCCTTAGTGCCAAAGTACTTAAGGCTGGTGTTAACTTCTCTAAATTAGAGAATGTTTCATTTTGGGGTGAAGATCGCCATTTTTGTATTCGTGCCGTAGCGTTAGGTTTTTCTTTGTATGTTGACACACATTATCCAGCGCTGCATCTCTATCGGAAAAAAGATTTAGAGAAAGTGGCGAACGTTGAAGAAAGTAAAAGACAGTCGACTTCTTGAGAGACCGACTGTCTTTCGTTTAGCGTTATTCAATAATTTGAATCCCATCTTTTTCTTTGTCTTTACTTAATCGATATAAACGATACGTATGACTCACAATTACTTTTAATAAAGCATAGGTAGGAACAGCGAGAATCATCCCGAGTAAGCCGCCTAAATTTCCGGCTACGAGTAAGATTAGAATGACTGTTAATGGATGGATATCAAGTTTTCTTCCCATGATCAGTGGCGACGTAACGTTTCCATCAATTTGTTGAACAACAATAACAACAAAAGCTACTTTAATGGCCATGACCGGAGAGGTGATGAGTCCAATAATGATTGCAGGCACGAAAGCGATAAAAGCACCGAGAAAAGGAATAATGTTCGTAATCATAGCAATAACGGCAAGGATTAGTCCGTACGGTAAACCGATAATGGAGTATCCTATATACATCATTACCCCAACAATAAAAGCTGCGAGTGCTTGTCCTTGGATATACGAACTGACGGCCTCATCCATATCTTTAATAATTTTCTTTGCTTCGGTTGCTTGTAAGTAAGGTAAGAAACGGACAGCACGCGTGCCAAGTCCTTGACTGTCTTTTAAGAGATAAAAAACGATAAATGGAACTGTGACAATTATGGTTGCAATGCTTGTTAGAATACCGATAATGTCGGTAATTTTAGAGCCGATATCATTGGCGAATTCTTTAGCGTACTCACTTGCTTTTGTCATAATGCTATCAAGCGATAGAAAGTCATTATGCTGAAAACGATCAAACCATTTATTTTCTCGTAACGTGTTAATCTTTTGGTTCAGTGAGTCAACAATGCCTGGAATGTTACGAATAAGTCCTTCAAACTGATCTTGTAACTTCGGTCCAATTAAAAAGACAAGCAACGTCCCAAGCCCGATAAAGAGCAAATAAATTAAAAGGATGGAAAGGACTTTCGGTACTTTTTTATTATGTAAGTAGTACACAATAGGACGAAGTAAATAAAAAATGACCCCACCAATGAGAAGCGGAAAGAAAAGCGTATTAAAGATAATCTCAATTGGATGAAAAATAAAGCTTACTTTAGAAGATAGAAGAATAATAAGCAGTAGTATTATAATGGTATAACCAAATCGAAAAAACTTAGTATTTGGCATCGAATCACCTCAAGTTCATATAGTGCAAGTTGTAGTACAAAAAGGAGCAATAAGATACAGTACGTCTCTTCTTATGTTGGGATTTTTCTTATTTTACCATGAGTAGCGTGTAACGTGATAGAAAGTTAACCCTTTCTAGTGGATGACGCACAAAAAAAGCTTACTAACACATTCTACAAGCTTCTCCTTAGTCCTGTTACCATTCTATAAAAATTCGAATGTTGAACCTACTAGCATTAGTATTCCCTGCTATGATTCTATTTGAAACACGACTGTCAAAAAAGTCTTGAAAAACATAGTGGCATTTAAAGGAAAGCTCCTTTACGATAGGGAGAGGGGGGATTCCAATGACAGCTATTTTTATTGCAATTGGAGCAGGTCTTATTGTTACGTTATTAACAGTAATGGTCGGTCTACAAAAGGATGAGAAGTACGGTTCATCAACGAAAAGTAATTTATTTCGCTTGTCGGGAATTTATGTAGTACTCATCCTTTGTTGCATCGTTGGACTTGGTTTATACATTGGAATGAGATAATAAAGGAGAGATGGCTATGAAAAAAGTAATTTTAGACGTTGATACAGGAATTGATGATGCGCTAGCTATCGCCTATGCGCTTCAATCCCCAGAAATTGAATTGCTTGGAATTACGACTGGTTATGGTAATGTTTCGGCAGAGGAGGCAACACGAAATACAAAACAAATTCTAGCGTTGCTTCAATCCCCAGAGCTTAAAGTATTCCAAGGCGCCGAGCATCCGTTTAAGCAGAGCGATACGCGGCATCGTGCTTATGAAGTACACGGTGATAACGGTCTTGGTAATGCAGAGTTTCCAGATGTTAACGATGTAATAGAAACAGAACACGCAGTAGATTTTATTATTTCTATGGTGAAAGCGTTTCCGAATGAAGTGACGCTCATTACAGTTGCGACCCAAACAAACGTAGCACTTGCTCTTGAAAAAGAACCATCTTTGGTAAAAGAAATTGACCGCATTGTTATGATGGGTGGTGCTGTTACAGTGCCGGGTAATGTGACACCCTATGCGGAAGCAAATTTCTTTGGCGATGCCGATAGTGCGCATTATGTACTGCAATCAGGCGTACCTGTTACCTTGATTGGCTTAGATGTCACGATGCAAACGTTGCTAAAGCGAGATGAATTACAAGTATGGGAGCATAGCGGGACGAAGGCGGGTCAGCTTTTTGCCCAAATGTGCCACTTTTATATGGATTTTTATGAAAAAGAAAATCCTCAGCTTGGCGGTTGTGCGCTGCATGATCCATTAGCTGTTGGGGTAGCGATTGACCAAAGCTTTGTACAAACGGAAAAAATGAATGTGATCGTAGAACGAGAAGGTGAGCGTCGGGGTCAAAGCGTGGGAGAACAAGCGCCGTCTGGAATTGATGTAGCGCTCCGCGTTGATCGTGAACGATTTACGCAGCACTTCTTAGAGCGTGTTCAGAAAGGTTTGTTCGCATGATTACGATTAAAGAAATTTCCGCAGAAGAAACGTATGCTCTTCGCCAAGAAGTTCTTCGTCCAAATCAACCCTTGCAATCGTGCCAATTTGATGGTGATTTCGATAAAAAGACGTTTCATCTTGGTGCATTTAAAGAGAATCAATTAATTTCGATCGCTTCTTTTTATTGCGAAGTACAAGCTAGCATTATAGGAAAACAGCACTATCGTTTGCGGGGAATGGCAACTAAAAGTGACTTTCGTAAAGAAAAGGCTGGAAGCTCACTATTGCGTTATGCCGAACAAATGCTTAATGAACGTCAGGCAGATGTTTGGTGGTGCAATGCGCGAACAGAAGTGAGTGGCTATTATGAAAAGCTAGGATTACGTAAGCAGGGTCCCGTGTTTGACTTACCTGGAATCGGCCCACATATTGTGATGTATAAAGTATTAAAATCAGAATAGGACAACCGCGGCCTAGAATATAGTGGGGCAAGGGGTTGGCTCACCGCTGCAACAAGCAGTGAGAAAAGCGACTCACCTTACGAAAGGTAGTCGCTTTTTTAGTTGAACAAAAAGGAGGAGAAAAAGAGGTTATCGAAAGCTAAAGGAGGGAATGGCTCGTGACAACGATTTGGACCATTGTTAATGTGATCATCTTACTTCTATTAGCCGGAGGTCTTTATTGGTTAAAGAAAAAAGGCTGGTCGTTTGCAAAACGTGTCTTTCTTGCTATGATTTTAGGCCTGATCTTTGGTTTTAGTTTGCAATATGTGTACGATAGTACGTCAGCTGTAACGACTTCTTCAAATGATTGGTTTAGTTTAATGGGTGGCGGTTATGTTCGATTGCTACAAATGGTCGTCATACCACTTGTTTTCGTTTCCATTCTTTCCGCGTTTACAAAAATAAAGGAAACGAAAGATGTTGGTAAATTAGGAGGCACGGTACTTGCGTTCTTACTGATGACAACAGCGATTGCCGCAGCTGTTGGTATTGCAGCCGCACTATCCTTTCATTTAGATGCCGATTCAATCGTAAAAGGAAAGGCCGAAATGGCTCGTGCATCGCAGCTGCAAATGTCATATGCAGAAGTTAAAGATAAAACGTTACCAGCACAAATACTTGATTTACTACCTGCTAATCCTTTTCTTGATTTTACGGGAGCGCGACCTACTTCAACGATCGCTGTAGTTATCTTTGCATCGTTGCTTGGCATCGCTTATTTAGGAATAAGGCGTAAGCAAGGACCGGAAGTCGCTTATTTTGAAAAGGGCGTTACTGTTCTTCATGAGCTTGTGATGAAACTCGTTCAACTTGTGCTACGATTAACTCCTTATGGCATACTAGCACTCATGACGAAAACAGCAGCAGTAAGTGATCTTAACGCCATTGCTAAGCTTGGTACGTTCGTTATTGCGTCTTATGTAGCACTTCTTTTTATGTTTATTCTGCATTTGTTATTTATTACTTTTTCCGGGCTAAGCCCGTTAACGTATATAAAAAAAGCAATTCCCGTCCTCTCATTCGCCTTCACGTCACGCACAAGTGCTGGGGCGTTACCACTGAATGTGAGCACGCAAAAGAAGCTGGGCGTTCCAGAGGTAACGGCTAACTTTGCTGGATCATTCGGTTTAACAATCGGTCAAAATGGCTGTGCAGGCATCTATCCAGCGATGTTAGCCGTAATGATTGCGCCGACAGTAGGCATTAATCCGTTAACGCCTTCTTTTATACTAGCCTTACTTGCGGTTGTGGTAATTAGTTCGTTTGGTGTCGCTGGTGTAGGAGGGGGAGCAACGTTTGCGGCCATCCTTGTTTTATCCTCTTTAAATCTACCTATTGCTTTAGCAGGATTGCTTATTTCCGTTGAACCGCTCATTGATATGGGGCGGACGGCATTAAATGTGTCTGGCTCTATGACGGCAGGCATTTTAAGTAGTAAAGTTCGCAATGAGTTAGATGAGCAAGTATACAACGAGCCGCTCGGAGATTTGTAAGAAGAAAGAGGCTGGGACATAAACAACCCTACTCATAAAAAATGGCTTCATCATCGTTTTTTGATGCTGAAGCTGTTTTTTTATGTCGTTTGTTATTTTCATTTTAGGTTGTCTTGCGTTTAAGTTTCCTGTCATGAACGCAACGCCTAGTTTTTTGCTTTTCCCTGTAGACGGATCAAACGCAAAAGTCTCTAGAAATAGCATGAAACAAATTAAGGATTTCGAAAAGAGTGAATTGCGCGCAGAGACGTTTGAATTGCGCGCAGGACACCCGATTCGCCCGCAGAGACGCTTGATTCGCGCGCAGGGGCACCCGATTCGCGCGCAGGAGCACCCGATTCGCGCGCAGGAACGCTCGAATCGCCGACAAACAAGGCAAATCATCCCTCATAGCACGTGCAAGAGATCAAAAAGAAAGCAAATCAAGAGCCCAGCTCGCGAATGCGTCACAAAACTGAGGAAATAGAATGTCCCAAGTCTTTTCTTATTTCTTTTTTTAGAAAAACTATGCTTCTCTTGCTATCCAACATTAACATAGTTGTTTATAATAAAAAGTGGTGTTGGATGACGTCAAAATAAGTCAGGATGGGAACAAGGAATGATTGGTAAAAATAGATTTGGTATCTCTGCTAAAATTATAACTGGTTATGCAGTGATTATTGTATGTCTTGTGATTTCAATTTTTGTGGTCAATAATCAACTTTCTACCATGCAAAAAGAACGGAACTTCATTATTCATCATGATTTGCAAGTGCATAGTCTTACAAACGAAATTGAAAAAAAGCTTCTAGAAATGGAAAATGGGCAACGAGGCTATGTGTTAACGGGTAGTGAACGTTTCTTAAAGTCGTATAATGCAGCAGAAAATAGCTGGAGAGACGATTTTAATCAACTCTATTCATTATTAGCGGATAACCCCTCTCAACAAAACAATTTAATTAACATTAAAAAAGCGATGATGTCATGGGTTAATGAAACAGGTGAGCCCATCATCGCCCTCAAGAAAAATAACAAAAATGCAGCAGCTGTTAAGGGATTACAACAAGAAAACAGTATTCAAAACGTTGAAAATATTCGCTCGCAATTTGAACAATTTCGCTCAACTGAAATTTCATTAACAGAAAAGCGAGCCGCTCATTTGGATAGTAGAAATAAAAATTTAACGTATGGTCTTATTTCGCTGCTCGTCGTGGTAATTGCTTTATCCATTGGACTTGCTTTATTTATTTCTCGATCTATTGTTAATACCGTAAAAGAAGTGATCGCATCCATTAAAGCGATGACATCTAATGGTGGCGATGTGTCAAAGCGAATTTTTGTAAAAACGAAGGATGAAATACGCGAGCTTGCTCATGCGACGAATGACTTATTAGATTCCGTAGAAAAGCGTGATTGGCTACAAAAAAGTACAAATGGAATTGTCGGTCAATACCAAGGAAAAGCTACAATGAATGAGCTTGGTACTACGTTTATTTCAGGTGTAGCTCGCAGTACGGATGCGAGTTATGGCGCGATTTATGTACGTGAAAGTATGGATTCTAAAAAGTTTATAAAAAAAGGACAATTTGCCGGAACGGCGGCTGATGTTGGTCGCGATGTCTTTACTATAGGAGAGGGGTTAGTCGGTCAATGTGCTATTGAAAAGAGTCCCTTGCTTATCGAAAATGTCCCGAACGACTATATTTTAGTTTCCTCAGCGTTAGGAGAAGCGCAAGCAAAAAACGTGATCATTGTGCCTGTCTTATTTGAAGGCGATACGATTGCTGTTTTAGAATTAGCAACGTTACAAACCTTTACAGAAGAACATAAGGCCTTAATTGAAAATGTAACAAAAACCTTTGGATTAACAGTTGATAGTATTAGCGGACGCATGGAAATCGTTCGCTTGTTAAAAGAATCACAAGCTTTAACAGAAGAACTTCAGGCACAATCGGAAGAACTTCAAACGCAATCTGAGGAACTGCAAATGCAATCCGAAGAATTGCGAATGATTAATGAGCAATTAGAGCAACGATCCTTGGAAGCAGAAGGAAAATCGCGCGAGTTATTACAAGCAAAAAATGAGCTTGAAGAGCAAGCGCAAGAACTATCGTTAAGTTCGAAGTATAAGTCTGAGTTTTTAGCCAATATGTCTCATGAATTACGGACGCCATTAAATAGTATTTTAATCTTGTCAGAGATGCTAGCGGAAAATGCAGCTAGCCATCAATTAGCGGAAGATGAGGAATTTGCGCGGGTCATTCATTCTTCTGGACAAGACTTGCTGCACTTAATTAATGATATTCTTGACTTGTCAAAGGTAGAAGCTGGAAAGCTTGAAATGCTGTTCAATGAAGTGAATATGAGTGAATTACCGCAACAATTAGAGCGTAATTTTGCGCATGTGGCACAACAAAAAGGACTGGATTTCCGGGTTGCGATGGAAAACGACGTTCCGCCACTCATTTATACCGATGAAACAAGAGTTCAACAAATTTTGAAGAATTTATTATCTAATGCGATTAAATTTACCGAACGAGGCACGGTGGCGGTTCATATTTCTTCACAAGCACCAAAAGAGAAAAGGGTAGAAGCAAATCATTGGTTATGCTTTGCCGTTAGTGATACGGGCATTGGTATTCCAAAAGAAAAGCATGACCATATATTTGAAGCCTTTCAGCAAGGTGATGGAGCAACCGCGCGTAAGTTTGGTGGAACAGGACTCGGCTTATCGATTAGCTTAGAGTTTATTAAACTTTTAGGTGGTACGTTGGAACTTGAAAGTGAAGAAGGAAAAGGAAGTACATTTTACATGTATTTACCGAGCTTACCAGAAGGCGTAACAACGCTTGCTTCGGTTGAAGAGGAAACGGTCTTACAAGAAGTCGCAGCAACAGTAGAGGTTGAAGAGAAGCTTCCACCGAACGAACAAGGAGCATTAGGATTTTTTAGCGGGAAAACCGTTCTTATTACGGATGATGATCAACGTAATATATTTGCGCTAAAGACGGCGCTCCAAAATGAAGGAATGCAAGTCATTACAGCTGCAAATGGTCATGAATGTCTAACGCTATTAGAAGAAACAGAAAATCTTGATTTGATTTTAATGGACATTATGATGCCAGTGATGGATGGATATGAAACGATACAGGCCATTCGTGCGCAAGAAGCATATCAAGACATTCCGATTATTGCGTTAACGGCAAAAGCAATGAAAAATGACCGCGAAAAATGTCTTGAAGTGGGTGCTTCGGATTATGTAAGCAAACCGCTAAAGATTGAGCAATTGTTTTCAGTGATGCGTGTGTGGATTTCAAATCAGTAAGGATGCGGGTATGTATGAACGATCAAGGGTTATCACAAGAAGATTATCTCACGCCGATGGAAGAAATGGAAATCGATTTGTTTTTAGAAGCAGTGTATCGACTTTCGGGTTTTGATTTTCGCAAATATATGCGTTCTTCAATCGTTAGGCGCTTGCAAAATCGGATGCGCATGGAGCGCGCTACAACCATTTCTTCGATGCAGGAAAAGCTTTTCCATGAAAGTGGCTTTGTAGAAAAGATTTTAAATGATTTTTCGATTAATGTAACAGAGATGTTTCGTGATCCCGATTTTTTTAAAGTGTTTCGACATACCGTCGTTCCCGAGCTCAAGAAGTTAGCGAGTATTCGTATTTGGCATGCAGGCTGTGCAACGGGTGAAGAAGTATATTCAATGGCGATTCTTTTAAAAGAAGAAGGCTTAATGGAGAAAACGACGATTTATGCTACCGATATGAATGAGGAAGTATTGGAGAAAGCGAAAAAAGGGATGTTTTCGCTACAAAAAATGCAAACCTATACGAAAAATTATTTGCAAGCTGGAGGTTCTGAAGCTTTTTCAGAATATTATACAGCAGATAATCATTTTGCTTATTTTGAACCTTCGCTCCTAAAAAATATTATATTTGCGCAGCATAATTTAGTAACCGATTCATCCTTTAATGAGTTTCATGTCATTATTTGCCGAAATGTACTCATTTACTTTACGAGTGAGTTGCAAAATGAAGTGCAGTCGCTGTTTTATGAAAGCTTATGTACAGACGGCTTTTTAGGGCTTGGGAATAAAGAATCGTTACGGTTCTCTCAATGTGCCACTGGCTATGAAGAATTCTCTACGCTACAAAAAATTTATCGAAAAAAACACTAAACATAAGAAAAGCCGTATGAACATTTGTTCATACGGCTTTTCTTTCAACTTATGATGTTGTCATGGAAGCTGGTTTTTTGCTAGCAGTCGCTTGAATCATTAAGATACACATATCATCCTGCTGATTCTGTAATTCTTCTTCCGGAATAACAAGGTGAATCGGGGATGTGATAGTTTGATTCCATTTTTGAGAAGCGATGTATTTCAACTTATCTAAAATCTTATTTTCATCCCGATTTGCTTCAACGACCCCATCAGTAAAGAGTAAAAGCTGTGCATCGTTTGTAAACGTTAACTGTGATTTTTTAACGTCGATTGAATCAAAAAAGCCTACTGGTACACAGCTACGTTCAAGCATTACCAGCTCTGTATCGTCAACCAGGACATAGCCGGGCGGATGGCCAGCATTCACATATTCAATCGTTTTTTCATTCGTATCAATGACTAAGTAGATACACGTAAAATAGTAATTATATAAATTCTTCTGATTGTGTAACAGCGCCATGTATCGATTTAATTCTTGAATAACAAGCTCGGGATCTTCTAACATTTTAATAGCATCTCGCATAACTGAGGAAATGTACATGCACACGAGAGAAGAAGAGAGGCCATGTCCCATCATATCTAATAAAATAACGCCGTACCGATGCTCATTAAAACGGTGCCAATAATACATATCACCAGCAAGCTTAAATGACGGCAAATGTGAAACGTTAATATTAATATAGTCATCTTGTAATGGTGGATTTAACAGGCTTCGTTGTACTTGCATCGCTAAATCAAGTTCATCACGCATTTTTTTCTCTTGTTCCATATGCCAATCTTTTTCATACTTTAGACGAAGCGCAACACGAATTCGCGCTAACAGCTCTACCTTATTAATCGGTTTAGTAATATAGTCAATACCACCAACATCAAGCGCTTGCGCAAGCTTATTACTATCTTCAAGTGCGGTAATAAAGATGATAGGAATATCTTTTAAGCGCTCTGATTGTTGTATTTGTGTGCACGCCTCAATACCATCGATTTCTGGCATCATAATATCAAGGAGAATTAAGTCCACATCACTTTTTTTTGCAGTAGGATCATTAAGCTGTAGATAATTAAACAACTCTTGTGCGGATGAGAGAGAAACGGTATCTTCATAGCCAGCGCCTTTTAAAATCTTTTCGATGACGAATAAATTAACCGAATTATCATCTACTAAAAGAATAGACATGTTTCTTTTTTCCCCTTTAGTGTTTCTTTTCTAGTCACAAACAACACCCTTTACTATTTTATATGTTTTCTATAGGAAAAGATAGTTTAACTCTGTTAGCATATTTCCTGCGGTGGCTAACGCAGTTTGTTACAATGCAAGAAGACTACTTGTAAAGGAGATTGTAATATGGCAGAACATACATTTCATTTGAAAGCGAATTGGCCAGGTCTAAGAAATGACATTGGCGAGATTGAAACCGCACATTTGAAGACGGCGATATCCATACCTACCGAGATGGATGGACCAGGCATCGGAACGAACCCTGATGAAATGTTACTTGGCGCTGCGGCGACATGTTACATTATTACCCTTGCAGCGATGATGGAGCGCAGCGGCCTAACGAAGAAATCTCTCACGATGTCTTCAGAGGGAATTGTTGATGAAACAAATGGTGTCATTACGTATAAGAAAATTATACACAAGCCAGTTATCGTCTTAGCACAGAATGCCTCTTCTCACGATGTTAAACGCGCGCAACGATTAGCCGAAAAGGCGGAAGCATCTTGTATGATTACGCGAGCTGTTCAAGGGAACATTGATGTTTCGTTAGAAGCAACCATTACGGTTGCTGCAGATTAAGTAATTTAAAAATGGTTTCAGCATCAGTTTTTGATGTTGAAGCCATTTTTTTATGTTACAGGTTATTTCAAGCTTCCTGACATGAACGTAACGCCACGTTTATGTTGTGCTTGTCTTTTCTCTTACAGATGCAAACGTGTGAAACGTAAGCGAGAGGAGGAAGAAAATAAAGTCTCAAGTGCGGCAAAAAATTGAGTAGAAAAAAGTCACAAAGTGAATCGCGTGCAAGCCAGACAAAACCTCTCTCAAAGTATGGGCAGGAAATTAAGAAGCGAGCAAATCAAGATTCAAGCTCCAGAAGATGCGATAAAACAGAGGAAGCATTGAACCCTAAGTCCTTTTCTCGTCCTCGTAACGCTTGCCATTCTTCTTTTAAAAGACTGTATAAAAAACTACTGCAAGTGCCATCCATTCTTTTTATATGATTGGGAAGCAGTGCTTCGTAATGAAAGCCGAGTTTCTCTAAAACAGAAGAAGAAGCTTTATTGCCAGGATGGCACGTAGCATAAATTCGCTGCAACCGTAAAAAAGAATAGCCAATCTGCAGAAGTTGCGCGGCGGCTTCTGTCGCATAGCCACGACCCCAATAGTGCGGATGAATAATATAGCCCATTTCACCAACAGCCTGAATGGGGTCTTTGATTTGTAATTCAACCGCACCAATTCCGTGTACAGAGGTGGTTCCCTCGCATATTACGTACACAAAACGTGATCGCGGCTCATAGGTTGCCTCTTCTACTACTTGCTGAATATAGGCATAGGTTTCTTCCTCAGTGTTCGGTCCCAACGCTTGATACGTTGCGCAAGCTGGTAGTGAAGCGTACGCATGAACACTAGGAAAATCAGCGAGAGTCATCTCTTGGAGTCGTACGCGTGAATGGCCCATACAGTCCTCCTTACTAGGTTCAATCCTCCTCAATTATTCTTCAATAAACGTTTAGATTCCTGTTATTGGACAAGCAGGAATTCTTTCGGTAGAGCGTGAATTATAAGAAGTGATGAAGTCAAGAGAAGATGGAGGAACTGTCTATGGATTCTGCGTTGAAGAACATCCATTATCATCGCTGGGCAAACAAAAAGTGGTTTATGCACGTGCAAGCTTTACCTGCACAGTTAACAACAACCGAACTAAAAAGTGTATTCCCAAGTATTCGTGATACCCTTCTTCATATGGTAAAAACAGATTACCTTTGGTATGCCGTTATTTCTGGTAAAAGCTATGATGAAGTCGTCATGTTACTGCAATCTCTAACAGCAGAATTAGAGTGTAATCTAGATGAATTACACAAAAAGCATGAAAACTTATTGCAACAGTTTGTTGAGCTTCTGGAACAAACAGAAGATTCCACGGCGTTACTTACCATCCATCATCCTGCACTTGGTGAAGCGACCGCACCTTTATGTGACTTTATGCAACATGTTGTGAATCATGGCACGTATCATCGAGGTAACTTATCGGCGATGCTTCATCAATTAGGAGAAAAAGGTGTAGCGACGGATTATATTTACTACATGTATGAGCAGCAAAAAGTGATGAATACGAAAAACTAGCTCTGAAGGAATATAAATAATTAGGAAGCGCGCATTTCTTAAGAAATGCGTTTTTCGTAGATGACGTTGATCTACCTTTTTTACGTCATGAAGTGTTAGGAGACTAGCTGAATCGTAGGAAATCAATAAAAATATACCATGTTAAGAAACGAGGTGCTTACGATAAAAGTTAGCGTGGATACAAGACTAGTAGAGAATAGTAGTGGGGCGGTTATTGATGGCGAGTATCGCTATTCCTTATGGAGAATTTGGGAGCACACACTCCCAAAGGTTACTTTTATTATGCTTAATCCAAGTACGGCTGATCATTTAACAGATGATCCTACGTTACGGAGATGTGTACAGTTTGCGAAAGATTGGGGCTATGGTTCATTAGAAGTTGTGAATTTGTTTGCGTATAGAGCGACGAACCCTAACAAGTTACGCGAAGCACTGGATCCGATTGGAAAGGACAACGATCACTATATTTTGCAGGCGGTAGCGAATAGTGAAAAAGTAATCCTCGCTTGGGGAGTAAATGGTAAGTTGTTTAGGAGGGACCAGGCGGTGCTACAGTTACTTCTTCACGCGAATTCAACCGCTATTTGCACGATAGAGCGAACTCAAAACGGTCACCCTAGACATCCATTGTATATTGCAGCAAACAAAGTTCCACAGCCTTTTTATGAATAAACGTACTACATTGCGTACTCACTTTTTCACAACAGTATTCGTGACGACCTCCTATCTTTCATGCTATACTTAACAGTACAAATGTTCGCCTTCTTCTTATAAGGTGTGAAAAGGAGCAAGGAATGAAGCTAATTATTGCAGAGAAACCTTCTCAGGCTCAGGCGCTTGCCGGGCCTTTTTCTAAAGTGAAAAAGCATAAAGGATATTATGAGATTCCCCCGCAGGCTCCGTTTGAGCAAGGTGCTTACTTAACATGGTGTGTAGGGCATTTATTAGAACTTGTGCCACCGAAAGAGTACAAGCCAGAGTGGGAAAAATGGAAGTTAGAGACGTTGCCAATGATGCCGGAGCGGTTTCGCTACAAAGTGTCATCGTCTAAGTGGGAGCAATTTCAACTCATTAAGAAGCTAGCCTTTCAGCCGGCTGTAACCGAAATTATTGGCGCGACGGATGCTGGTCGTGAAGGAGAACTTATTTATAAGTCACTGCTTATCCATATGAAGTGTAACAAACCTGTGAAGCGATTATGGATCTCTTCGTTAACGAAAAAAGCAGTCTTAGATGGGTTTCATCAGTTGAAGTCTGGAGCAGAAACGCTGCCTGTTTTTTATGAAGCATATGCACGCGCTTGTGCTGATTGGCTTGTAGGCTTAAATACAACCCGTGTGTATACGATTCTCATGCAAAAAAATGGTGCGGGCCGGCAAACGTTTCCTACCGGTCGAGTAATGACACCTACGGTTGCTTTGATCGTTAAACGCGAACGCGAAATTGAGCAATTTCAACCAGAAACGTTTTATGAAGTACTCGCAACGCTACAAATGGGAAATGAGACGTTTCAAGGAAAATGGCACGATGACAAAGGCAATAGTCGCATGAAGACGAAAGAAGAAGCCGAGCTTGTGCAACAACGAAGTCATGGTCAAGCAGGACGGGTTACCGATGTAAAAAAAGAGCGCAAAGCCTATGAGCCACCGCTGCTGTTTAATTTATCCACTCTTCAAGCTAAGGCGAACCAGCTTTTTAAATATTCGCCTGAAAAGACATTGAATATTACGAGTGAGCTCTACTTAAAGAAACTGGTCAGCTATCCGCGATCTGATAGCGCGCATATTACGCAAGAAGAGGCAAAAACCTTACCGGCTATTTTAGCAAAGCTAGAGCAATACCCGGCGTATAAGCAGGTACTGCCTGCGCCTAAACCGACGATTATGGGCAATAAACGCTTTGTAAATGCCGCTAAAGTGTCGGATCACTATGCCATCATTCCGACCGAAAACGTTAAAGACCCATCTTCTTTAAGTAGGGATGAGCGCAACATTTATGATTTGATTATTAAAAGTGTCATTGCGGCTCACCATGAACAGACGATTGTCGATACGACGACAATTTCAACGTTGATCGCCGGTCGTGATTTATTTCTTTCAAAAGGAAAAGTTGTCATCCAGGAAGGCTGGCGGAAAGTGATGTATCAGCCACTTGATCAAGACGAAGAGCAAGCGCTGTTACCCGATGTAGCTGTAGGTGCAGAAGGATGTACCAAGAAAACAACTGTCACCGAAGGCAAAACACAAGCGCCTAAGCGGTATACGCTCGGAAGTCTAGTGACGCTTATGAAAACAGCGGGAAAAACGATTGAAGATGAAGAATTAAGTAAAGTGCTAAAGCAAGTCCAAGGATTAGGAACAGAGGCTACGCGCAGTAGCATTATTAAAAAAATTGAAGTCTTAAACTATATTAGCGTAGTGAAAAACCAAGTGTTTGCGACCGAAAAAGCAAAAGTATTGATTGATGCGATTGGCGAAACGTCCATTTTAACTTCGGCCGAAACAACGGCTGTGTGGGAGCAACGGCTTTCTGAAATTGGTAGAGGGAAAGCGGATGCCCGTCAATTCATGGAGCTGACTCGGCGCATGACACAAAAGGTTATTACGGAGGCAATGGCAGGAGCATCATCATGGAAGGTGGATCATATTGCGGTTTCATCACCAAAAGGTGGCGCAGAGCGGGTAGGTACGTGCCCTGTCTGTGGTAAAGATGTGGTGTATATTAAACGCAATCATTTTTACGGTTGTTCAGGTTACAAAGAAGGCTGTAAATTTTCTATTTCCGGGATCATTGCCAAAAAGAAACTATCGCCCGCACAAGCGAAACGCTTGTTAGAAAAAGGTGAAACAACGACACTCAAAGGCTTTAAGAACAAACAAGGAAACCCTTTTGCAGCAGCATTAAAACTAAATCCAGAGACGTTTAAAATTGAATTTAAACTGTAATACTAAAACCGTGGTGATGGCCACGGTTTTATTGTGAGCAAATGAATGAAAGTAGGTTACGTGCAGTGCATTACAACCCAGGTTAAAGTAGAAGTTTCTTGTGTAATGTAGGAGCATTAATTGAACGGGATACCTCTTTCCTATAACCGCTAAGAGTATAACAACGAGTTGTGATTGGGCGTTGTTGTAGCCTGTAACAGTTCTATCAATCAATGTATTAGATAACTCTCCTTATGTTAGTTTTACCATATAAATGACAAAAAAACACAATGACTTATAATTGTAAGTACATTGTGTTTTTATTTGTGTAATCCTTTATTTTTTAAAGCGATATGGTACTGTCGTAACTACTACATTTCTTCGATAGAGAAGATAGGCACGAATTAATAAACTTGATTGGTTGTGCAAAATATTATGCCAGTTTTTCTTCGTAATAAATTGAGGAATGAGAACTGTTACCCAATAATTTGATTCTTTCGCTTTATTGCTTGCTGTATCAATAAACTTCGTAAGTGGCCCAATAATACTTCTGTATTGAGAATGCAAGGTAACAAGACGAATATCTGGTTGCCATTGCTTCCATTTCTCTTCAAAGCGTTTTTCGTCTTCGCGATCAAACGCAACATATACGGCAATCACTTGATCAGATAACGTTTTAGCGTAATTAATTGAGTTCTCAACAACGCGTGTCATACCAGCAACGGGAACGATAATGACATTTCCTTCAATTGGAATCGGTGGTTGTTCAGATTCAAGACGCAATTGATCACCAACATCACGATAATGACGGTGAATGCGATGAAACATTATAATAATTAATGGTAAGAAAATGAAAACAGCCCATACTTGTGAGAACTTTGTAATTAAGAAAATCAGCAGTACAGTTAATGTAATGAGCGCACCAATTAAGTTCGCTGTTAGTTTTGGAATCCAACCTTTAGGCTTCTCTTTAACCCATTTAATAATCATACCTGTTTGCGAGAGCGTAAAAGGAATAAATACACCAACAGCATAGAGAGGTATTAGGTTTTCTGTTTGTCCTCCAAAAGCGATAATGAGCAAAATGGAGCCAACACCGAGCGTAATAATACCGTTTGAATAACCAAGACGATCACCGCGCATCGTATACATACGTGGCATAAATTTATCGCTTGCTAGGTTATAAGCTAGCTGTGGAAACGCTGAATACCCTGTATTGGCAGCTAACACAAGAATGAGAGCAGTTGTTCCTTGGATAAAATAATACACATAGCTTCGTCCGAATGTCTCTGCAGCAATTTGCGAAACGACTGTTTCGTCTCCTTTAGGTCCCACTCCATACCAATAGGCAAGGAACGTAACGCCTGTAAATAAAATAGCGAGCAGTGACCCCATCATAATGAGGGTTGTCGCCGCATTTCGAGCCTGTGGACTTTTGAAGTTCGGAATGGCATTTGATATAGCTTCAACACCAGTTAATGCCGAACAACCCGATGCAAAAGCACGTAATAATATAAAAAGACTTAAGCCTGTAACCGATGTACCAACTGGTGTATGTGCAGTCGCAGGAACCGCGCCAGTTGCGATGTGATAGATTCCGACGATTACCATGACAATTAAAGCGAGAACAAATAAGTAGACAGGGTAAGCAAGAATCGTTGCTGATTCCGTTAACCCGCGTAAATTCAAAATCGTGATGATCATTACGAGTACAACAGCAATGGCTACATTATGAGCATGTAACGATGGAAGGGCAGATGTAATCGCATCCGTTCCCGCTGACACACTAACCGCTACAGTTAGAATGTAGTCAACAAGCAACGACCCACCGGCAATTAATCCATAATTAGTCCCGAGATTTTCCTTTGATACCACATAGGCACCACCGCCATGAGGATAAGAGAAAATAATTTGTCGGTAGGATAGAATAAGCGCCAGCAATAAAATAAGTACACCAATAGCAATCGGTAACGAGTACCAAAAAGCAACAACACCAACAGTTGCGAGCACAATTAATATTTGTTCCGTTCCATAAGCAACGGACGATAATGCATCGGATGAAAGAATGGCTAAAGCTTTTAATTTATTTAATTTTTGATCACCAGCTTGCGCTGATTTTAACGGTCGTCCGATTAACAACCGTTTCATATTCGTGAGCATAGTTTCACCGCCAAAGTTAAGTTATAACAATAGTTTATGATACCCCAAAAATACAAATTTGCAATCCTAAAATTTCTCTTATGATGGGTAAACGTGTATGCTAATAGAAGTTATTTTTTTAGAAGTAAAGGAGTTTTATGAAATGAATGAGAAACAGTTAGCAGGAGAGCGAGCAAGTGACTATATAAAAGACGGAATGGTTGTTGGACTTGGCACAGGCTCAACGGCTTATTATATGTTAAAAGCATTGGCGCAACGTGTACAAGAAGGCTTATCGATCAAAGGGGTGGCTACTTCACAAGCAACGACCGATTTAGCAAACAAATGGGGCATTCCACTCGTTTCGATTGATGATGTTTCACATATTGATGTGACGATTGATGGTGCCGATGAAGTGGATGATCACTTAAATGGAATTAAAGGGGGCGGAGGCGCACTCTTATATGAAAAAGTTGTAGCAAAAGCTTCTAAAGAAGTCATTTGGATCGTTGATGCTAAGAAAAAAGTAAAAACGTTAGGTGCTTTTCCATTACCCATTGAAGTGTTACCGTTTGGGGCATCGCATAGTATAGCGCTATTTGAACAGAAGGGACTACAACCTCAATTACGTCGAAGTGATGAAGAAATATTCATTACCGATAGTGGTCATTATATTGTTGATATTCAACTGCCACAGGATGAGAATGTAGAGGCATTTGCCGCCTGGCTTGATACGCTAACAGGTGTCATTGAACATGGACTTTTCTTAAATATGGCGCACACGCTCATTGTTGGAGAGGGAGATCAAGTAAGAATTTATAAAAAATAGAAAGTAATGGTTGTATCTTTTTGGAGTATATTGTATATTCTATTATAAATCTAAAAACGAACGTAAAAAGCAATGATAGGAACAACAGTCATTTCAACCGGTTGTACAGAGAGGGAGGTTGCTGAAAACTCCTCAACAAGGGAAATGATTAACCATCCTTAAGCTGAGCTAGTGAACAGAGGTGTAGCTAGCAACCGTACACGCTGCGTTAAAGCGCTAGAGCCAACAAACGGATGTTTGTTGGGAATCTGGGTGGAACCACGGGTAAAACGCACTCGTCCCTATAGAGAGGGATGCGTGCGTTTTTTTATGTCATCTCATATATAGAAAAAAAGCAAAGAAAAGGACACCAATTACTAAGTGAACATCCTACAGAGAGGGAGGTCTCGGCTGCAAGCCTCCTAGATGATCCTAGTAATTGACCACCTTGGAGCTGCAAAGGGGAAATAAGAGTATCCTTTGCCGTAGACGCAACGTTATCGCGAAATGGAGCTGTTTGTTGTTAAGGAACAGGAACCAGGGTGGAACCACGGGTAACGCACACTCGTCCCTATCATAGGGAGGGTGTGCGTTTTTATATAAAGGAGTGGGATCTATGAAGAGACAACGGCAGCTTCAATTTCCAGATGGACAAAAGAAAGAATTTAATGAGGGTGTAACGATTGAAAATGTGGCTGAACGTATTGCGATTTCGCTAAAGAAAAAAGTCGTGGCAGGCGAAGTGAATGGTAAACCATTACATTATAATGAACCTATTTTAGAAGATGGAGCGGTAAAGCTGTATACACTTCAAGATCAAGAAGGGCTAGCAATCATGCGCCATAGTGCAGCTCACGTATTAGCACAAGCGGTGAAACGATTATATAAAGATGTAAAGTTTGGGGTAGGTCCAGCGATTGAGCATGGTTTTTATTATGATTTTGAGTTGAATGAATCGTTAACACAAGAACATTTAGTGAAAATTGAACAAGAAATGCGCAAAATTATAAAAGAAAATTTAGCGTTTGAGCGAATGGAAGTGTCACGTGAAGAAAGTGAGCGCTATTGGAAAGAACAAGGTGATTTTCGTAAGCTAGAGCTATTACATGCTATTGATGAGGGAAGCGTAATTACCCATTATAAGCAAGGAGACTTTATTGATCTATGTAGGGGCCCTCACGTACCATCAACTGCCTGGATTAAAGCATTTAAGCTCGTATCGGTTTCGGGAGCCTATTGGCGAGGAGATGCTAATAATGCGATGATGCAACGAATTTATGGGATTGCCTTTGCTTCGCAAGCAGCATTAGAAGAACATACGCAATTTCTTAAAGAAGCGGCAGAGCGAAATCATAAAAAGCTCGGAAGTGAATTAGAGCTATTTATGTTTTCTGAAGAAGCGCCGGGAATGCCTTTTTATCTTCCAAAAGGTCAAATCATTCGCAATGAGCTAGAGCACTATTTGCGCAGTTTACAACAACGTGGCTTTGATGAAGTAAAAACCCCGCTTCTTATGAATCAACGGCTATGGGAGGAATCTGGGCACTGGGATCATTATCATGATAATATGTATTTTTCTGAAGTGGATCAGGCGAAGTTTGCGCTAAAGCCGATGAATTGTCCCGGTCATATGCTGATATTTAAAAATAAGTTACGTTCTTATCGGGAGTTACCAATGCGAATAGCCGAATTTGGTCATGTTCATCGCCATGAATACAGTGGCGCATTAAATGGACTTTTGCGTGTTCGTTCCTTCTGTCAAGATGACGCTCATCTTTTTGTAACGCCCGAACAAATTGAAGAAGAAATATACAATGTGCTTCTCGTAATCGACGAAGTGTATCGTACATTTGGCTTTGAGTATAGTATTGAACTTTCAACACGACCACTACACTCTATGGGAGATGATGCGTTGTGGAATGAAGCGGAAGCAGCTTTAGAAAATGTGCTTAAGCGCTTTAACTTACCATATCGTATTAATGAAGGAGATGGGGCGTTTTACGGTCCGAAAATCGACTTCCATATTTCTGATTGTCTAAAGAGAAGTCATCAATGTGCGACTGTTCAACTTGATTTTCAAATGCCAGAAAAGTTCAATCTTCATTATATTAACCAACATAATGAGAAAGAACGACCGGTCGTTATTCATCGAGCCATTTTAGGTTCTATAGATCGATTTTTAGGCATTTTAATTGAGCATTATGGAGGTGCTTTTCCATTATGGCTTGCTCCTGTGCAAGCGCTTATTATTCCGGTTTCTCCTAAAATACACGGTGCCTATGTACAAGAACTTCTTCAAGAGTTAACGGCAGCGGGTCTCCGAGTCTCAAGCGATGAGCGCGAGGAGAAACTAGGCTATAAAATGCGCGAGGCACAGTTAAAGAAAATACCATATGTTTTCATCGTTGGTGATGAAGAGCAACAAAAAAGAGGCATGAATGTTCGCAAATATAAAGAAGACCACTCCTCTTTTCAAGCGGTAGATCAGGTCATTGACAAGATGCTTCTTCAAATCCAAGAAAAAAACGCCTAACAAGGGAAACAATACGAAAAAAGGACGCACACCATGGCGTTCTTTTTTTCGTTTTTTTAGACTGGGAAGTGCGCTTGTCAAGCTTAAAATATATTTTTTATAAGAAGGTAGCAAAAAGGCAAAGCTCGAAATGAGGGGAGACGGCTATGAAACCAGGCCGTTCTTTACGTTTAAAGGAGGTCGATTTAGTTGCATACATCATTTAAAAGGCACTCTCGATTCGGAAGGCGCCCCCAGCTCCATAATAAAAACAATATAGAATTCTTTTAAACTAGGTCTAAATACCTAACAAACGACGATAAAAGGCTTAAAACCAGCCTTGCATACGAACGCATAATGAAGAATGAGAATGGTTCTCAAGTATGATTGACGATGAGAACGGTTATCAGTTAGAGTAAGTTTGTACATGAAAATGATAATCGTTATCAATTACCTAATAAGGAGTTTTGATAGATGGCAACGACACAACGGAGTAGAAATGAAGAATATTTAGAGCAACAGGAAAAAAGAGAATCGAGTGCGCGGTCGTATCCGCGTCGTTTACCATTGGCGATTGAAAAGGCAGAAGGAATTTACGTTTGGGATGCGGATGGTCGCAGATATTACGATTGCTTAGCGGGTGCGGGCACGCTTGCACTCGGTCATAATCATCCGGTTGTTATTGAAGCGATGGAAAAAGTCATAGCAGATCAGCGTCCGCTTCATACGCTAGATTTAACAACACCTGTGAAAGAAGAATTCGTTACCGAGTTGTTTGATAGTTTACCTGCCTCGTTTGCACAACGTGCGAAAGTACAGTTTTGTGGCCCAACAGGGGGCGACGCCATTGAAGCGGCCATTAAGCTTGCCAAAACAGCTACAGGTCGACAAGGCATCTTAACGTTTCAAGGTGGCTATCATGGAGCGACGCATGCAACCATGGCCATTAGCGGGAATTTAGGCCCGAAAGAACACGTACGAGGTTTGATTCCAGATGTTCATTTTCTTCCTTATCCGTATCAATATCGTTGTCCATTTGGTTTTGGAGGCGAGCAGACACATCTTATAAGCGCACATTATATTGAACAGTTATTAGATGATCCTGAAAGTGGCATTCTTCCTCCAGCAGCTATGATTCTTGAAGTTGTTCAAGGAGAAGGGGGAAGCATTCCAGCGCCAATAGAATGGTTGCAAGAAATGCGCCGCATAACAAAAGAACGCAATATTCCTCTCATTATCGATGAAGTTCAGACAGGTGTAGGGCGAACAGGGAAAATGTTTGCCTTTGAGCATGCGGGGATTGTCCCTGACATCGTAGTAATCTCAAAAGCAATCGGAGGAAGCTTACCGCTAGCTCTCGTTGTCTATGATGAGGCGTTAGATCAATGGCAGCCTGGGGCTCACATCGGTACATTTAGAGGGAATCAGCTTGCGATGGCAGCAGGAACAGCAACACTTCGTTATATAAAGAAGCATCAAGTAAGCGATCATGCAGCAGCGATGGGTGAGAAGCTCATGCTAACGTTAAAAGAATGGCAGCATTTCATAAAAGAAATCGGGGACGTTCGTGGCCGTGGACTCATGATTGGTGTGGAAATGGTAGATCCGACGGGAGCAAGAAGTAAAAGTGGTAGCTATCCCGCCCATCCTTTGCTAGCAAAAAGCATTCAACGAGAATGCTTTAATCGGGGATTAATGATTGAAGTGGGCGGTCGACATGGTAGTGTTATGCGCTTTTTACCACCGCTGATTGTAACAGAGCAACAACTGCATGACATTATGGTTATTTTTAAAGAATCCCTTCTTGCCGCAGTAGAGGAAACAAAGAGATGAGTACGAATACTACCGCTACTTTACCTTATGAAAAATGGTTTCTACATGAAGGACAAGAAGGCTTGAGAGCGTACTATGAAAGCGTCGCTGCAGCGGTCGATGTGGTATCAGCCGTTACAGAAAGGATGAAGGCCCCTTATCATGGGGCTTCTCCTGAGCAAGTAGCCGAAGAGGTCAATCGTCTTTCATTGCCTGAGGCAAAGGAAACAGCATTACATCAGGTGCTTGCTGAGTTAACGCCACTTCTTGCTCATAACATTCATGTGAATCATACCCATTGCATGGCGCACCTTCATTGTCCGCCACTTTTACCGTCACTAGCTGGAGAAATGCTCATTTCGGCGTTCAATCAGTCAATGGATTCATGGGATCAAAGTGCAGCAGCTACCTATATCGAAGAAAAAATAATAGCATGGTTAACGTCACTTTACGGATTAGGTCAAACAAGTGATGGTACGTTTACGAGTGGAGGTACGCAATCCAATTATATGGGCTTACTCTTAGCGCGTGACGCTTACTGTGAAAAAACTTGGAATCATAATGTACAAAGAGATGGACTGCCCAAGGAAGCGGGCACTATGCGCATTTTATGTTCAAAGGCGGCACATTTTACGGTTTTAAAATCGGCTTCTCAGCTCGGACTTGGCGAGCGTTCTGTTGTTCTTGTTGAAACAGATGAGAAACAGCGCCTTTCTCTTACTGATTTACAAGTGAAGCTTGCGCAATTGCAAAAAGAAAATCTTTCACCATTTGCGATCGTTGGAACGTGTGGAACGACAGACTTTGGAAGCATTGATCCGTTAGAAGAGCTTGCTGCATTCGCCGAGGCTCATGACTTATGGTTTCATGTCGATGCCGCATACGGTGGCGCGCTAGCTTTTAGTAAAGAAGGTGCTCGTAAGATTCAAGGCATACAGTTCGCAGATTCCTTAAGTATTGATTTTCATAAACTGTTTTATCAACCAATTAGTTGTGGTGCTTTTTTTGTGAAAAACGCAGCTCATTTCCGTTATGTTACCTTTCATGCAGATTATTTAAATCCTGAAATGGATGAAGAAGACGGTTTGGTGCATCTCGTTAATAAATCGATTCAAACGACACGTCGTTTTGATGCATTAAAGCTCTATCTATCTCTGCGAACAATGGGGCTAGAAACATTTGGAGAAATGATTGATGATACGCTGCAAGTAGCACGGCGCTTCGCAACGGAATTAGATCTGTCTCCGGACTTTGTGGTTGTCAATAAAGAGCCGGAAATAAGCGCCGTTGTCTTTCGCTATGAGCCAAAAGGTGACTATGCGAGAGACGAGATGACAAAAGAGATTCATCACCAATTGTTTTATGAAAGCAAAGCTGTCATAGCAAAAACAACGTATGAGGGCAGTCTTTATTTAAAAGTAACGTTATTGAACCCACGGATAACGATGGAAGCATTGCGAGCGTTACTTGATGATATTGAGAGAATCGGACAGAATTTTATACAACGTGGAGGGAACGGACGTGACTAGCAGTGAACATGCAGAACGAGCAGCCATTCAATGCTTTTTAAATTGTTATATAAAAGAAACAGGCAATGGGGAGTTCTATGAATCATATCAACCTCGCTTGATAGAAGCAGCCAGAGATCATGTGCTAAAGGTTTCTTTACCACATCAACAGTTGAACATCTATGTACCGCTTCGCTATTGGTCGCTAACGGGAAGGCATCTTTTTGCCTTTCCAATCTATTATGGTTGTAGTGAGGATCAGCTCATGGAAGGAGATTACATAACGCTTACAGCGCTTTTATGCAGAGAGCTTATGATCGAATATAAGCGTGTTGATACACAGGATGAACTCATGTTACGCGTCATTCTAAGCTGTCAGAATATTAAACGATATCTTTCGGAGCGACTAAAAGATGAACAACAGTTGTCTGCCACCGACTTTTCCTTTATTGAAGCCGAGCAGTCTTTATTAATTGGTCATTTACTACATCCGACGCCAAAAAGTAAGCAAGGCATGACGGCGCTAGAAGAAGCGCTTTATGCACCTGAGTTGCAAGGAAGCTTTGCACTGCATTATTTCCAAGTGCATCATTCGCTCGTTGTACAAGATTCAACCGTCGATCGTACTGCGCAAGAGCTAGTGGCACAACAGCTACAACAAGAGGGAGTGACGATTGAACAAAAGACGGGTTATTGTCTTCTTCCAGCTCATCCGCTACAGGCACGGGAACTGTTGCAACGAGAAGACGTCCAACAGCTCATGCGTCAAGAGCTCATCTATTCACTCGGTCAGCTTGGGCGCCCTTATGCAGCGACGAGTTCTCTACGCACCGTTTATGAACAAAAGGCACCGTATATGTACAAGTTTTCAGTACCTGTAAAAATAACCAATTCATTGCGTGTGAATAAGCAAAAAGAATTAGCACGTGGCGTTGAAATGTCTTCGCTTTGGAAAAATGGCCTCAAGCAAGCTGTACATACACACTTTCCTGACTTTCATATTATTCAAGATCCGGCGTATTTAACGGTGAATCTTGCTGATGAAGAGTCAGGCTTTGAAGTGGTGATTCGAGAAAATCCTTTCCTTGATCAAGCTCAGCATGTGAGTTTAATCGCTGGATTGTGTCAAGACTTACGCAGTGGCGGTCCCAACCGTCTAACCGTCATTATCAAAGAAATTGCTGCTCGGGAAGGGCGAACGACAGAGGAAGTAAGTGTAGACTGGTTTCATCGTTATGTACAGTGTTCGCTATTACCCATGTTATTTCTATATGAAACGTATGGACTAGCGCTTGAAGCACATCAACAAAATTCAGTGCTTGCTTTACAGGATGGCTATCCATCTGCTTTTTATTACCGAGACAATCAAGGCTATTATTATGCGGAATCGAAAGCAGATGAATTGCGCGCTCTATGTCCAGCATTAAGTGAACATAGTGAAACGATTTGCTCAGCAGAAGTGGCGGATGAGCGTTTGCGTTATTATTTATTTTTTAATCATTATTTTGGCTTAATTAATGCGTTTGGTTGTGGCAAGCTGGTAGGAGAAGAAGTATTACTTAGTATTGTTAGAACGTATTTACAGCAACAAAAATCATCACCACTTCTTACGAGTTTGCTAGAACATGAATCTTTAGCTTGTAAAGCTAACCTTCTTACACGCTTTTTTGATATGGATGAGCTAGTAGGGGCCATGGAAGATCAATCAGTCTATGTGTCAGTAGCAAATCCACTTCTTTTAAAAGAGGTGCTGCAGCATGTTTGACTTTCGGCAGCACAGTCCACACGTAGATCAAGAGATTGCTTTTCGCAAAGTAACAATGAGTGAAGATTTCGAGCGACTGCATCAATGGATGAATGAGCCGCACGTCATTCCTTACTGGCAGTTGAATGGTCCAAAAGCAGCTTTTAAACAGCATTTAGAACAAGCGTTAGCCGATCAGCATCAAACGCTCTATATTGGCTGTATCGACGGTGTGCCCATGAGCTATTGGGAGTCTTATTGGGTAAAAGATGATGTGCTTGCTTCTTATTATGATGCATTACCTTACGATCAAGGCGTTCATCTATTAATTGGAGAGCCTAGCTACTTAGGAAAAGGCTTAGCCTTACCGCTCTTAAAAGCGATGGTTGCCTTTCAATGGCAAGATCAACGCACGACAAGAATTGTCGCAGAGCCTCATTATTTAAATGAAAAAATGATACGTGTTTTTCAAGCATGTGGTTTTGAAAAACAAGCAACCATTCAACTGCCTGATAAAAAAGCACAGCTTATGATGTGTGACAGAGAAACATTCAACAGGAGGTGGCAGCATGAGAACGAACGTGTACGATAGCATTGGGATCGGCATTGGCCCTTTTAATTTAGGCATGGCTGCGCTCGCAGCAGATACCGAATTAAATTGTTTGTTTTTTGATAAGAAACCTGAATTTTCTTGGCATGAAGGAATGCTCATTGAAGGTAGCTCCTTACAAGTTCCTTTTCTTGCGGATTTAGTAACGATGATTCAGCCAACAAGTCGGTACAGTTTTTTATCGTATTTACACGAGCAAAACCGCTTGTATCACTTTTACTTTTTTGAAAAATTTCATATTCCTCGAGTGGAATATAATCACTATTGTCAGTGGGTCGCTTCTCAGTTGCAAAACTGTCATTTTTCAAAAGAAGTGATCGGTCTCGAACGTTCGGCAACGAATGCCCATTTTGTAGTCACTGTTCAAGATTTGCGTACGAAGGAAGTAACGACGTATGAGGCTAAGCATGTTGTGTTAGGGATCGGAAGTGTTCCTTCTGTACCAAAGGCGTTGCAACCAGCTCTAGATGCTCATGTGTTTCATTCAGCTCACTATGTACAAAAACAACAGCACTGTAAGGAGGCACGCTCGCTTACAGTAATCGGTTCTGGACAAAGTGCGGCAGAGGTGTTTTTGGATCTTGCCCGTACGCTAAAAGATACGCAACAGTTGACATGGTTCACACGTTCTAATGGCTTTTTCCCAATGGAATATTCAAAGTTAGGGTTGGAATACTTCTCGCCTGATTATATAGATTTCTTTTACCGATTGCCGCAAAAGAAAAAAGACGAGTTGTTACAACAGCAAAGCTTGTTATATAAAGGCATCGATATGGAAACGATTGCGGCGATCTATGACGTGTTATATGAGAAGTCTATTGGCGGGAAGCAACCTAACATCGTATTGCAAGCGATGACAGAAATTGCAGCGATTGAAAAACAAGAGAATTCCTATATCGTGCGCGGCGCACAGCGGGTAAGTGAAGAAGCGGTTACCCATGAAACGGACATCGTTGTACTAGGAACAGGCTATGAGCGCCAACTTCCCCCATTTCTCTCTTCATTGGAGAACGATCTTTGTAAAGATGACAGGGGGCGCTTTCTTATTTCCCGGGACTATCAAATAAAGACAAATTTCCCGGAAAATAGTCAACTGTTTATTCAAAATGGTGAGCTTCATACGCATGGCGTTGCTGCTCCAGATCTCGGATTAGGGGCGTATCGAAACGCCGTCATTCTGAATGCCATAGCACAACGAACGATTTACCCGATCCACGACCACTATGTTTTTCAACAGTTTCATAGTCTTTCAAAAAAGAAGGGAGTAGAAGCGTATGCAACCATTTGAAATGCTCCAAAGAAATGTGACCCGTGAGGCGTGGGAGCGAGCGAATCGCACACTGGTCGGAAAAATGCTTGCGGAATTTATGTATGAACAAATGATTGTTCCGAAGCAAACAGGACCGAATCAGTATGAATTTCTTACGAATGAAGGTTATAGGTATGCCTTTTCTGCTGAACCACGTGCCTTTGATAGTTTTGATGTAGATGTAGCTACGATTACTTGTGAACGAAATGGGGAGCACTTGGTTATTTCCGCGCCAGAATTTTTAGTACAGCTTCGTCAGGACATTGGGATGAGCGTGGAAACAACCGGGCATTTAGTGAAGGAAATACAGGCAACACTGTTAGCGGACGTTCATCTACTAACGAACCATTCGAAAACCGCGGATGAGATGATCGAGCTTTCGTATGAAGCATTAGAGGGGGAAATGTCAGGACATCCATGGATTACCTATAACAAAGGGCGAATTGGATTTGGCTATGATGATTATGTCCGCTATGCCCCAGAACAAAAACAAGCGGTGCACTTACTATGGATTGCTGTGGTAAAAGACCGCGCTTCTTTTCAAAGTACAGCATCTGTTTCCTACGAAAAGCTTATGGAGCATGAGCTATCAGAAGAAGAGCGGCTGCACTTTCGACAACAATTAAAGAAGCGCAAGTTGGACCCTGCGCACTATGTGTTCATGCCCGTGCATAGCTGGCAATGGGAAAATGTCATTATTCAGCACTTTCCAAAGGAAATTGCGCAACAAGAAATCGTTCCTGTCGGTGTTGGCAGTGATTCCTATTTGCCGCAGCAATCAATTCGAACGTTTTCAAACACATCGCATCGTAAGAAGCATCATGTCAAGCTACCGATGAGTATTTTAAATACGCTCGTTTATCGTGGTTTGCCAGCAGAGCGTACAGTCATTGCGCCTAGAATTACAACGTTTATTAAAGAGATTGCGGATCAGGATGCTTTTTTACAGAAGACGTGTCGTGTTATATTGCCAGGAGAAATTGCGAGTATCAATGTAGCTCATTCACTGTATGAAAAGTTACCTGGTGCGCCGTATCAGTATCTTGAAATGTTAGGTGTGATTTGGAGAGAAAGCATATACAGTTATTTAGAAGAAGGTGAACAAGCGATCACACTTGCCGCGTTACATCATGTTGGCAGTGATGGTCGTCCCCTTATACAACGTTTCATGGAGAAATCGGGTCTAACGGCAGAAGACTGGGTGAAAGAGCTGTTTCATGTGCTCATGCCACCGTTGCTTCATTACATGTATCAATATGGCGTTGTTTTTTCTCCGCACGGACAAAATACGATTCTCGTTTTAAAAAATGGAGCACCTCATCGGTTAGCGGTTAAAGACTTTGTGGATGACGTTAATATTAGTGATCAGCCATTTCCTGAACTTGCCGACCTAGCACCTGAGTTAAAAGCTGTCTTGCGAAGTGAGCCACCAGAAGGGCTAACGCAGTTTATTTTTACTGGTTTATTTATTTGTAATTTCCGTTATGTATCGCAGTTGCTGCATCGAAAAGACGTGCTAGATGAAATGGTTTTCTGGCAGTTGCTAGCAGCGGAAATAAGTAAGTATCAGCAACAGTTCCCAGAGCTTGCCGAACGGTTCGAGCTGTTTTCACTCTTTCGACCTCAGTTTACCAAGCTTTGTTTAAATCGTAATCGCATGGTTGATTATGGTTATGAAGATGGTGAGGATCGTCCTCATGCTTCTCATTATGGCAAAGTAACGAATGTGTTAGCTCAGTTTGCACCAGCACGTATTGTCTAAAACAACAGTAAAATCCGAACACGTATCGTGAACAACCTCTAGGAACGCTTCAAAAAGAGGTAAATCACAATTCTGTTCGGATTTTTTTGTTAGTTAACGGTAACGGTTACCCCAGGAGAGGGTGTGCTTTCATGATGATTGCGATTAATGGCAGTTACCGCATACGTATACGTCGTGCCTTTCTTAACGGAATAATCATAAAAAGTTTGCAACGTTTTTTTATTCCGAAGTGTTGCGAGTAAAACGCCTTTTGTGCGTTTGTTTTTTTCGGTATGTTTATAACGGTACACAGCATAGGAGACGGTATCGTTAGTATTCTTGTTGTTGGAGATGTGTAAAAAGACGTGCTTACTTTTAGCGAGAACGTGACGAAGCGTTGGTGGTTGTGGTGCTTTCATAGATAACCATGACATAGATGGGATGATGGCCGGTGCGCGGTATAAATCGTGCTGCAATCGGTCAGCAATTCCGAGTGGATTATCTCGAACATTCGTCGCGCTAAAATGCATGCTTCCTTTTATTTCTTTGTACGTTCGATTGAGTAAGATTTGATTCGGTAATTCATTAGGATCAAACCAGTTGTTTACCCCGTTCGATACCGTGTTAATTTTATAATCTGCTTGCCCTATATAAAGATGAACCTTTTTATTCTTCACTTCCTTGCTCCACCAGTCGACAAGCTTGCTGTAATCCGCTACTGGTAAACCAATGTTCCAATACAGTTGCGGCGTAATATAATCAAGGTAACCGTTGTTAATCCACGTTCGTGTGTCGGCATATAGATCATCATAATTGGTTACTCCAGCTGCTGTATCAGAGCCTGTAGGATCTTTTGCTTTATTTCGCCAGACACCAAACGGACTAATGCCGAATTTTACATGTTTTTTAACAGAGTGAATGGATGTATGAATGTTCTTTACGAGTTCATTTACATTGTTGCGGCGCCAATCTCCAATGGTGGAGAATTGTTTCTTTCCATATTTTGCGTACGTATCTTCGTCTGGAAAAGCGACACCTTCTATTTTATAAGGATAAAAGTAATCGTCTAAGTGAACGGCATCAATATCATAGTGTTTCACTACTTCCATAATGCCTGCCGTCACAAATTTTTGCACGCTTGGCAGTCCAGGATTAAAGTACAATTGTTGTCCATATGGCACGACCCAGTCCGGATGTTGGCGAGCAGGATGATTAGATGGTAGGGAGTAGACATCACTCTTTTCTGCCTTTTTTCCTAGTGGCATAGTCACGCGATACGGATTAAACCATGCATGAAATTCCATGTTTCGCTTGTGTGCTTCTTTGACCATAAAGGCAAGGGGATCATAGCCAGGATGTTGTCCTTGAACACCTGTTAAATACTGTGACCAAAGTCCGTATTTTGAAGGATAAAAGGCATCAGCCACCGGTTTAATTTGCATGACAATTGCATTCATTCCAATGTTCTTTTGTTGATCAAGCAAGAGGGTAAACTCTTTTTTTTGTGCGTCGATTGGTAACCCTGGTTTGGAGGGCCAATCAATATTTTGCACGGTGGCAATCCAGCTAGCGCGAAGCTCTCGTTGTGCTTCTGGTAGGACTTTCATGGCTTTTGAAGAGGTGGCCTCTGCTTCTGTAGTGAGTGCAAGTAGGGAGAGGAGAAATGTGAACAGGATGATGGGCAATAGAGGGGCTTTTACGGTTAACTTCATCAATCTTAAAACCTCTTTTCTTTAAAATAATAGTGTACAAGTAGTAGGACTTTTGAAGGTGGTCTAAAGAACGATTATACCATTTTATTTCATTTAAGGAATGATAGAACAGTTTTTGAAATACTTTTTTAATTTTTTAATAATCATATTGAAATTATATTTTAAAGGTGGTACATTTTACCTGTAAAAGAAAGCGCTTTCAAACCTTCTTGAGAAAAGGGTGATCGTATTGCTGGAGCATTTATCAACAGAGCATCGTTTGTCAAAAACAATGGATTTAGACATCATGCAGACGATGGAGTTATTACACGTAATGAATGAAGAAGATTGTACGGTTCCTCTCTGTGTGCAGCAAGAACTTCCGCACATTGCGCGAAGTGTGGAAAAAATCAGTGCGGCCTTTCAGAATGGAGGACGTCTTCTTTATATGGGAGCAGGAACGAGTGGCCGTCTTGGATTATTGGATGCTGTAGAATGTCCACCGACGTTCAATACGCAACCAGATCAAGTGCTTGGATTGATTGCAGGTGGATCGCAAGCTTTTCTTAAAGCGGTAGAGGGTGCTGAAGATTGTTTTGAAGAGGGCGCTAAAGACTTGAAGAACGTACAGTTAACTTCTCGTGATGTTGTCGTAGGCATCGCGGCAAGTGGGCGAACACCCTATGTAATGGGTGGACTAACGTATGCCCATTCGCTTGGAGCAACAACCATTGCGCTAAGCTGCAATAAAAATGCAAGCATTAGCAAACTAGCAGACATAGCGATTGAAGTTGAAACAGGACCGGAGATTCTAACCGGCTCTACCCGCTTAAAGGCCGGAACAGCTCAAAAACTAGTATGTAATATGCTCAGCACGGCTGCGATGGTGTTACAAGGAAAAGTATATGGTAATTTAATGGTAGATTTACAGCTTACGAATGAAAAACTGATTGAACGAGGCAAGCGAATTGTGATGGAAGCAACGGAGTGTTCATACGATGAAGCGACATACTACTTGGAAAAAGCAAACAATCGGCCAAAAGTAGCGATCGTAATGCTTTTAACAAATGTAAATGAACAAGAGGCAGTTGAGAAGCTAGATGCGGCTCGGGGCTTTATACGACAGTCAATTGTAGATTAGGAGGAGTAAAGATGAAAATTTTATTTGTATGCTCGGGAGGTATGTCGAGCGCCATCGTCGTTAATGCGCTTAAAAAGGAAGCGGCGAAAGAAGGGTTAGCCCTTGAAGTGAAAGCAGTAGGTACCCAAGAGTTTGCACAGGAAGTAAAGAATGGTTGGGATTTAGCGATGGTAGCTCCGCAAGTGCGCCATATATTTGACACGTTTTTAGCACAAGCAACAGAAGCTTCGGTGCCATGTGAACTAATACCGCCACAAGCCTATAACCCACTAGGAGGACCAACGTTATTAAAAGTCGTCAAACAAGGAGTACAGCAGTAATTAACAAAAATTGAGCAAGTCATTTAAAAGGGGGATCAACGGTGGAAAAGTTAATTGCATTTTTAGAAAAGAATTTTTCAACACCGATGGCAAAGCTGTCTGAACAAAAACATTTACGAGCGATTCGTGACGGCGTTGTGTCAGCCTTACCGTTTATTATTTTCGGGAGTATCTTTCTAATTATTGCTTTCCCGCCTGTTCCAAAAGACTCAATGATTGCTCATTGGGCTGCAAGTCATATCAGTGAAATTCTGATTCCATATCGATTAACCATGTTTATCATGACGCTTTATATTACGTTTGGAATTGGTTATAACCTCTCACAAAGTTATAAGCTTGATCCATTATCGGGTGGGTTATTGTCCGTTGCTGCTTTTTTGTTTAGTATCGGCGTTCAAACGTTTAATACAGCCTTCTTTTTACCGATGGCCAACCTTGGTGGACATGGCTTGTTTGTGGGCATGATCGTTTCCATCTTTGCTGTTGAAGTACTGAGGCTTTGTAAGCACAGTAATTTTACGATTAAACTACCAGACTCGGTACCGCCATCTGTGTTTCGTTCCTTTGAATCTCTTATTCCCGTTGCTATTGTTTTAATCATTATGACGATCGTTACCGTTGTTTTCGGAGTTAATTTGCACTCGTTAGTCGATCGTGCCGTTGCACCGCTCGTCAAGGCAGGAGATACATTACCAGGTGTCCTCATTCCTGTTTTCCTCATTACCTTCTTCTGGTCATTTGGCATTCATGGTGTGTCTGTCGTTGGAGCGGTAGCTCGACCAGTATGGGAAGTTTACTTAGGTAACAACTCAAGCGCTGTTGCTAGTGGTCAGGCTATTCCGCATATTGCGCCAGAAACATTTTTTCAATGGTTCGTTTGGATTGGTGGCTCAGGTGCTACGCTTGGGTTAGTAATTGCAATGTTTCTTGTCGGACGATCGAGCTATAGCAAGACGATGGCTCGAACAACCGTCGTTCCCTCTCTTTTTAACATAAATGAACCTGTTATTTTCGGTATGCCCATTGTGTTAAATCCAGTGCTTATCATTCCTTTTATTGTAACACCACTTATAGGCGCTTCTCTTGCGTATGGAGCAACCGCCTTAGGCTTTGTAACAGCTACTTACGTACAGGTACCATGGACGTTACCAGCGCCCATCGGTGCTTATTTAGCAACAGGTGGCGATTGGCGAGCGATCATTCTTGTTCTTATAAACATTGCGATTTCTATCGTTGTCTATTTACCTTTTTTTAGAATTTATGATAAGAAATTATTACTTCAAGAGCAGACAACGGATGTGAGTGATCATAACACGTTAGCACTATGAGAAAAAAAGGGAGCGATTACAGTGAATAAAGCGTCTAGTCTCCACTACTTTAGTTATCGAAGTGCCTTTGTTTTCTTTTTCTTTCTTTTTCTAATGAATGTGTGTGGTCATCCGTTGTTAGTAGGAATGGGTTTATCAGAAAATCTCTCTCTCTTCGTTGTTAATAGTCTTGCTGTCAGTATAGGAATGACAGGTGTATTGCGTTTACTAGAGGGTAGATTACGGGAAAGGAAAGCGCTTGTTGGTGTGTTTGCTCTTTTGCTAGTAGTGAGCGGAATTACGTGCTTTGCCATTCTATTTATGTAAGTTTTTTACGAAAAGAGGGCGCGAACTATGACTAAGAAACAAGGAATTAAGGTCGTAACGATTGGCGGTGGCTCAAGCTATACTCCTGAGTTAGTAGAAGGATTTATTAAGCGTTATGAGCAGGTACCTGTTCGTGAATTGTGGCTTGTCGATATAGAAGCGGGTCATCAAAAGTTGGAAATCGTCGGAGCGTTAGCGCGTCGCATGGTTAAAAAAGCAGGAGTTGATCTGACGATTTATACAACCCTTGATCGTAAAAAGGCGTTGCAAGGTGCTGATTTTGTAACAACACAATTACGAGTTGGGCTGTTAGATGCACGCATCATCGATGAACGCATTCCGTTGCAACATGGCATAATTGGGCAAGAAACGAATGGCGCAGGTGGGTTATTTAAAGCATTGCGAACCATTCCAGTGTTACTGGATATTGCAAAAGACATTGTAACCTATTGTCCAAACGCCTGGCTTATTAATTTTACGAATCCAGCAGGCTTAGTAACTGAAGCATTACTTCGCTATAGCGCACACCAAAAAGTAATTGGAGTCTGCAATGTGCCATATAACATGCATCAATCGATTGCCAGCATGCTAGGAGTAGAAAAAGACAGCGTATCTATCGATTTTGCTGGATTAAATCATCTTGTCTTTGGTACCCATGTGTACGTAGACGGAGAAGATGTAACGGACGCTGTCTTAGAATTATTGAGCGATCCGGAGATGGCGCTGAGTATGAAAAATATCGCACCATTACCGTGGGGCAGAACGTTTCTAAAAGCATTAGGGCTTGTTCCTTGTCCGTATCACCGTTATTACTATCAAACGAAGAAAATTTTAGAAGAAGAGTTACGTGCGTTTCATTCCGGCCATACGCGAGCAGAAGTCGTAAAAACGTTGGAAACAGAGTTGTTCCAGCTCTATGAGTCTGAAGACTTGCACGTGAAGCCACCGCAATTAGAGCAACGGGGAGGCGCGTATTATAGTGACGTTGCTTGCAATGTCATTGCTTCAATCGTGAATGATACGCGAGATGTTCAAGTATTAAATGTTCGCAATAACGGCTCTATACGTGAACTTCCAGAAGATGCTGTCGTCGAAGTAAATTGCATCGTCGGAAAACATGGCCCCACTCCTTTATCAATGGGTGCTCTTCCTATTCATGTTCATGGTTTACTTCAACAAATTAAATCCTATGAGCAAGTAGCTGCTAAAGCTGCTGTAACAGGCTCTTATGAACAAGCGCTTCTTGCCATGGCGATTCATCCGCTCGTTCCTGATGAAGAATTAGCAGAAACCGTTCTTAAGGAGATGTTAGCGGCACATAAAGCGTATTTACCACAATTTTTTTCAGAAACAAAATGAGTAGAATCATCATGAGGAGATGAACCGATGAATACGAAGCATGAAATGGATATTTTTAAAATCATATCGCATGCCGGTAATGCACGAGGTATGTGTTTTGAAGCTTTAACAGCGGCTGAGGCCTTTGATTTTGTTACAGCAGAACAACTCATGAATGATAGTAAAGAGGAGATGCGCTTAGCACATGGAACGCAAACTAAATTAATTACGGCAGAGCTAAATGGTGAACCTGCAGAGCAAACCTTATTGTTAGTACATGCACAAGATCACTTAATGACAGCTATGAGTGAACAAAAGCTAATTGAGCATATGATTTCTATTGTGAAAAAACTTGCGCCTCAAGCGAGTCGGGAGGGATAAGGGTGATGAGAAAGCTAGGCATATCCATTTATCCTGAGGTATCAACGCCAAAAGACGATCTAGCGTATATCACGTTAGCACATCGCTATGGCTTTTCGAAACTATTTACTTGTTTACTATCAGCAGAAGGAAAAAAAGAAGAGATTATCGCACGATTTAAAGAAGTCATTGGTTATGCAAAACAGCTCGGTATGGACGTAGTGCTTGATATTTCACCACGCGTGTTTACTAAGCTTGACATATCGTATAATGATCTCTCTTTCTTTGCTGATTTAGGCGCGACAGGCATCCGATTAGATCTCGGTTTTAGTGGCCGTGAAGAGGCACTTATGACGCATAATGATCATGAACTAGATATTGAAATTAATATGAGTAACAACACGCGCTATTTAGATAACATTATGTCCTATCAACCGAATCGCGAGCGTTTAACAGGCTCTCATAACTTTTATCCTCATCGCTATTCTGGCTTAAGTGAAGCGCACTTCTATGAATGCTGTCAAAATTTTAGAAAGCACAACATTCGCACGGCCTGCTTTATTTCTTCACAAGCTGCCACCTTTGGACCGTGGGAAATTACGGAAGGATTATGTACGCTCGAACGCCATCGAACGCTACCCCTTCTTGTGCAAGCGAAGCATCTAGTTGCTACAGGACTTATCGATGATCTGCTTATAGGAAATGCCTATGCATCAGAGGCTGAGCTTCAATCGTTAGCAGCTCTCGATCAGAAGAGTCTAACGTTAACGGTTCAGCTAGATCAGCACATTACGGCTTTAGAGAAAAAGATTGTGCTTCAAGAGCGGCATGTCTATCGTGGTGACGTGTCAGATTATCTCATTCGTTCAACACAATCTCGGGTTACGTATAAAGCATTTGATTTTCCAGCTATCAATACAAAACCTATTCAACGCGGTGACATTTTAATTGATAATAATGGGTACGGTCAATATAAAGGTGAATTACAAATCGCCTTGCAAGATATGGAGAATTCCGGGAACACAAATGTGGTGGGACACATTGTTGAAGAAGAACTGTTTTTACTCCATCACTTAAAGCCGTGGGATACGTTTCAATTTGAGACCATTAAAGAATAGAAAGAGTGCTGTGCGCACTCTTTTTTTGTCTGTTACACGAAAGGAGATCTGTGATGAAGTTTATGGTTGGCGTCGATGCGGGTGGAACGAAAACAGAGGCGGTAGCTTATACACTAGCTGGTAAAGAAATCGGGCATGGTGTGTCCTCTTTCGGGAATTTATTACTTCATCATGAAGAGGCAAGTAGGCATATTGCCGAGGCCGTACAACAAAGTATGTCTGCCATTAAGGAAGGATCATGCTGTGGTATTTGGATTGGAATGGCAGGGTATACACCGCAGACAGTAGAAGCGCTACAGCTCTATATGAGAAAAAACTTTCCCGGGATCGCGTGTCAGATTGAAGATGATGCAACTATTGCTCATGCGGCAATGTTTAAAGGGAAGGATGGAATTTTAACGATTGCTGGAACAGGTTCTATTTGTTTAGGGTGCTGTCACAATCAGTACTTACGTGGTGGCGGATGGGGGCATTTACTCGGTGATGAAGGCAGTGCTTATTGGATCGCGATCCAAGCCTTACGTCATATGGTGAGTGAAGAGGATCAACGTATCCCGAGAAGTGCGTTATCACAGGCAGTGTTTCATGCGCTTCAACTGAAAACGGTGCATGACATAAAGTCCTTTGTTTATAGCGCAACAAAAGATAAAATTGCAGCACTAGCAGTCATCGTTCAACAGCAAGGAGATCAAGGAGAGCATACAGCATTAGGCATTTTAAAAGAAGCTGGTCAAAAGCTTGCACAGTTGACGATCTCTGTGTTGAACCGATGTGAAAACCAACAGATGCGTATAGCGGGATATGGTGGCATTTTTGAGCATTGTGAAATTGTACGAGCATCCTTTATTCATCACATGGAAGAGAGGATTAATGGTTTGGACTATCTCTTTACACCGATTTCGGCAACAAAAGGATGTTATTATTTATTTAGTAAACATTGGAGAGACATAAAGGGGAAGTAGAGAATGGAAGAAACAAACATACTACTACGCATTCAAAGTGTGGTAGCACAATTACCAACGTCAGAGCGGAAAGTTGGGCACTATGTGCTTCATCATCCTTACGAGGTGAGTCGGATGACCATTCACGAGCTAGCAAAAGAAGCTGAAGCGAGCAGTTCGGCAGTGACGCGCTTTTGTCGATCGATTGCTGTACCTAGTTATGCAGAATTAAAAGTGCTACTTTCTTCTTTACGCTCAACATCACAAGAAGTGAAAGGATTTTACGATATTGAGCCAGATGAGCAACTTACTTCTATCAAAAAGAAAATTGTAGCGAATTCTGTGCAAGCAATTCAAGAGACAGCGCATCATTTGCAAGAAGATAAAGTCTATGCCGTAATTGAGGCGATGAAAGAGGCTGAGGTGATTTATGTGTATGGTCTGGGGGCTTCGTGGCTTGTGGCACAAGATCTAGTCCATAAGTGGCTGCGATTGGGCAAAGCGGTTCATGCCCACCAAGATCCACATTTAACAGCAGCCAGCTTAGCTGCTTCCAAGGGAAAGGCTGTATTATTTTGTATTTCCAATAGTGGCGAAACACCGGAAATTCTACAATTAGTAGATATCGCTAAAGCCTATCGTGTGCAAACCATTGGCCTCACTAGGTTTGGTACGAATACTCTTGAAAAGAAAGTGAATCTTTCTCTGCAACATGTGCGGGCTCCAGAAGCACCATTAAGAAGTGCTGCAACAAGCTCTTTATTTGCGCAACTGCTTACAATTAGTATGATTTTTTATGCATATGTTTCCAAGTATTATAGTGAATATGAACAAGAAATGAAGCGCTCTCGAGAGTCTGTTCGTGCGTTTACACAGCGAAAATTAGAAAGGTAAGATCGGTCGAATGAACCAGCGTGTGCAAGCCATTCGATCATGGAAAAAAGAGTAAGTTGTGTGCAAGAGTATTCGAGACTTCACATTGTTCACAAACCAGGTCAGACGACCTTTAGGGAGTTTGCCTGCTAGAGATGCGCATAATAAAGAGGCTGCGACATAAACAGCCTTAGCACATAAAAAATGGCTTCATCATCCGTTTCGATGATCAAGCCATTTTTTAATGTCACTCATTTGTTTTATTTTAGAATATTTTGCGTATATAAGCAGTCATAGAATGCACCAAAAATTGGAATGAACGCGCACGGGAAGTCAACTCGCGCGCAGGAGCCCCCGATTCGCGCGCAGACTAGGTTCGTTCGCGCGCAGGAGTTCCTGATTCGCGCGCAGACTAGGTTCGTTCGCGCGCAAGGGCCCCTGATTCGCGCGCAGACCAGGTAAATTGCTTACAACAAGGTAGGTAAGGGATGAAAATTAGAGAAAATGAAGAGATAATTTCGTAAATGCGCTCAAAAATGAGAGGAAATAGCGTAAAAGCTCTTTAATGATGGCAAGAAGAGTAAAGCTCAACAAGAGATTCCGAATCGCGCACAGAAGCCCCCGTTTGCGCAAGACCAAGTCCATTCCCCGCATGCACCACGAAACAGAGGAAGTATTGTGTTCCCGCCTCTTTGTTTGAAAAATAGGTCTATGCATCATGCTAAAGAAAAAAACCTTTTGACAAAGTTTTTTTGTTTAGTGTATTATGTCACTAGTACACTAGATCAATTCATCAAAGGAGGTTGCATACATGAACCCTTGGAGGGGCCAATTAGCGAAAGAATGGCGAATGAATCGATCCATGATTTTTTGGAGTTGGGGAATTCAAGCTGGTTTGTTAGGAATGGCAGGAATTATAGCATGGAAAATTCAAAGTCCTGCTGTATACGTTTTTGTTTCGTTAACTTTTTTAGTTGCGCAACTGTTCTACTTAGCGCTATTTTCTTGGCTAAGCTTGCGTAAAGAACAAAAACTCTTTCATTTATGGTTACAAACACCGCTATCGGCTCGTCATTTATTGCTCGCTAAATTAATTGTGGGATTATACGGCTTAATTGGATCATTGGTTTTGATCGCTGGATCAGCCTATAGTGTAATCATTTGTGCGTCGTCTGTTATACAAGATCTACAAATGCCAAATGGGCAAATCGGCTTGTTATTTATTCTAGGTAGTTTTTTTATCATATTTAATTCACTATCAACAGGAGTTTTTCTGCAACTTGTTTGGGCTTTTTATATGGCTACTGTCAAAACAATCGGTAAAATCAGCGGTGGTGTTTTGTTTGTTTGCTTCTTTTTTATAAGCCCGTTTTTTATGGCAAAGTGGGAAGATAGTACGTTGTTTCAATATTTGTTTTCCTGGGGCGATATTAGCTGGACAAAGGGAGCGACGATTACAGAAAATTACGAGCTTATTCGCATTTTCACTGATTTTAATATCGGTAATATTGTTTACTACGGGGCGATCACGGTGATGTTTTTCCTGTTAGCAGCCATGTTAGTCGATCGAAAAGTAGAGGTGTAATAGATGCCAGAAGATTTTAATGCCTCCAAGCCCATTTATGTCCAATTAGCAGATCGGATCAACCGACAAATTTTACGTGATGAACTTAAAATGGGACAAAAATTACCCTCTGTACGAGAGATGGCGGTTACGTCTGGAGTAAATCCTAACACAGTGCAACGGACGTATAGCGAGCTTGAAAGGATGGGAATCGTGGAAACGAAGCGCGGACAAGGAACGTTTGTAACGGAAAACGAAGAGGTTCTTCAGGACCTTCGCCAACAGTTAAAAAAAGAACATATCCACACTTTTTTTACTGAAATGAAAGAAATGGGGTTTTCTACGGATGAAATGATGCAAGGTTTGCGCTCGTACATTGCTTCGGATGCTGAAGGGAGCGATGCACAGTGATTCAATTTAATATGGTAACCAAAAAGTACCGTGGAAATCGAAAAGCCTTGCGGGAAGTCACCTTTTCTCTGCCAACAGGCAAATTTATTGGCATCGTTGGCGAAAACTCAAGCGGTAAGTCGACCATCCTTAAATTAATTTCGGGACTGATTCAACCAACGACAGGAACGGTTAGTGTTTTAGGTGAACGTCCATCACGCCTTATTTCAAAAAAAATTGCCTACCTTTCAGAGAATGATGCCTATTATCCGTTTTATACGGTTGAAGAAACCGTCGCGTATTATGAAGCTCTGTATCAAGATTTCAACACTGAAAAAGCGAATCAAATGATTAATTTTATGCAGCTCGATCAGAAGCAAAAAGTAAAAGAGTTATCAAAAGGAAAACGGGCCCGTTTAAAAATGATCCTAACCATTTCGCGTGAAGCACCGATTATTTTATTAGATGAACCGTTAGCAAATCTTGATCCCATTGTACGAGACTTAATCGTTAAAGGCTTAATATCGTTTTTGGATTTTGAAAAACAGACGGTACTATTATCTACGCATGAAATCATAGAAATCGAACCATTGCTAGATATGGTGATGTTATTAAAAAACGGTGAAGTTGTTAGCATTGAAGAGGTAGAAACGATGAGAGAAATACACGGATTAACGGTCGTTGAATGGATGAAGCAAGCGTATCAAGATTAAAGGAGGAGACAGAATGGAAAATAACGTATTAGTGTCGCTTAAAGATGTCAAAAAAAGCGTTGGAAGTAAGGAAATTATTAAAGGCTTAAGCTTTGATATACATGGGGGAGAAGTGTTTGGTTTTCTCGGTCCCAATGGGGCGGGGAAAACAACGACCATTCGTATGATGGTTGGCTTAATGAGTCTCTCTAGTGGTGAAATTACGATCAAGGGAAAAAATATTAAGACGCAATATAAAGAAGCCATTGCGAATGTGGGTGCTATTGTTGAAAACCCTGAAATGTATAAGTTTTTAACAGGCTATCAAAATTTACTTCATTTTAGTCGTATGGTAAAAGGTGTATCAAAGCAACGGATTAAAGAAGTTGTGGCACTTGTAGGGCTGACGGATCGTATTCATGAAAAAGTAAAACGCTACTCATTAGGAATGCGTCAGCGTTTAGGAATTGCGCAAGCTCTTCTCCATTCACCATCTGTCTTAATTTTAGATGAGCCTACGAACGGATTAGATCCAGCAGGTATTCGTGAAATACGTGAATATTTACGGGACCTTGCTCGTAAAGAAGGCATAGCTGTCATCGTATCTAGTCATTTGCTATCTGAAATGGAATTAATGTGCGACCGCATTGCGATCATTCAAAAAGGTGAGTTAATTGGTTTGCAAGCAACGCGCGAATTTGTGCAAGGTGCTGGAACGAAAAAGGTGCGCTTTGTTGTCGATCAGCCTCAAGCAGCTGAAAAAGCTGCCCGTCATCATCTTAAAGAAGGAGAAATTGGAACAGGTGATGATTATATTGAGATGATTGTGGAGCGAGAAGATATTCCAGAAATAACGGCAACGCTCGTTGTAGAAGGCGTTCGCATTTATAGTATTGTAGCTGAAACACAAACGTTAGAAGAAAAATTCTTAGAAGTAACAGGAGGGGAAAGCGTTGTCTAACTTTTGGGGATTAATTCGAAATGAAAATATGAAAATTTATCGTAAGCCAGGCACATTTGTAATGATGGGTATTTTAGTAGCTTTAGTACTAATTACAGCATTCCTGTTTAAGAACATAGTAGATGAGACCGTTACAGGAAATTGGAAACAAAAATTACAAACGGAAAATGTTCAGCTTCAAAAAGAAATAAAAAAAGAAGCGAAAAGCAATCCTGGTATTGTTAAATATAACACTGAAAAAATTGAAATTAACAAGTACCGCATAAAACATAATTATCAGCCAATTCGGAGTGTAGCAGACTACTTACAAAAAAGTACTAGTATGGTTTCTATAATCGTCATATTAACGCTCATTGTGGCAGGTGGAAGTGTAGCAGGGGAATTTTCAGCTGGCACCATTAAAATGCTCCTTATTCGTCCTTCAAGTCGGACGATGATTCTCTTATCGAAGTTTATTGCCGTAATTTTGTTTGCCATTGTACTGTTGCTATTGAACTTTGTTGCATCTTTCATTATTGGTGGTCTTGTTTATGGTTTTGAAGGGGCTTCACAACCAATCTTAGAATATGTAAATGGTCACGTTGAAACGATGAATGTTTTTGGGGAAATATGGAAACAATATGGATATGGCTGTATAGAATTAATTATTATGGCAACATTTGCGTTCATGCTATCTGTCATGTTCCGCAATAGCTCTTTAGCAATTGCAGCTTCAATTATCCTTTCAATGTCAGGCTCTATAATAATGTCGTTTATTAGTAAATATAGTTGGTCTAAGTATGTGTTGTTTGCCAATACAGATCTTACAATGTATACAGCAGGAAGAACACCACTTGTAAAAGGAATGACTTTAAACTTCTCTATTGCCGTCTTACTTGTTTACTTTATTGTCTTTACCGTTCTCACCGTTGTCGTCTTTAAAAAGCGCGACGTTGCTGCTTAATTAAAAAAGCTCCCGAATCATTCGCTGTATGCGAGTGGCTCGGGAGTTTTTCACGTATAACGGGTTATTTCAATCGCGTGGATGGTTTCTTGTAAATGTCGTAAATGTTCGCGTGCATGAAAAAGTTCTTTTTGTTGAGTTGGATTGAGTGTTGCATCGTGTTCGGTCTGTTTTACTCCTTGTCTTGCAATGGATAACAGCTGTCTAGCATTCTGAAATTCTTCTGGGTTGTAGTTGCTTTGTGCTTCTTCAATCGCTTTTCGCGCCGCCTCCACCTGATCAAGGGTGCGTGCATACTGCATATTTTCATCCATTAGCAGTCGCTCCTTTTCTTATTGCCTTTAGCTTATTCGTTTAGCACATCATTTATTCACCTATAAAAGTGTCCTACGAGGCGCCTGATCGGAATATACTTGGACAAATGGACAAACAGTAGGAGGGCCTAAGTGGGGATTTTAATAAAGTATGCATTGCTTGGTGTTTCATTAGCTGCGCCAATTGGACCAGTTAATGCGGCACAAATGGATAAAGGAATGCGTTTTGGATTTTGGCATGCTTGGTTATTAGGATTAGGAGCAACAACAGCAGATGCGGTGTATATGTTCTTTGTATACATGGGACTCGTTGGATTTTTAGACATACCGCTCATTAAAGCGTTTTTATGGTTATTCGGTTGTTTTGTTCTCTTGTATACAGGAATTGAAAGCATGCAAACGACCGCATTACCCGAGGTGGGAGACCAGCGGCAACACGAAAAAAAGCTACGCTGTTTTTTTGTAGGTTTTTTTATGTCTTTGACCAATCCGTTAACCATTTTGTTTTGGATCGGAATTTACGGTGCGGTGCTTGCGGAAACAGTAAGTCGTTATGAAACGAGTCAATTAATAGTCTATAGTGCAGCGATCTATGCGGGGATTTTATTGTGGGATTTTTTTATGGCTTTAGTAGCGAGTACGTTTCGAAAAGTTGTTCCAGACCGCTTTGTCCTGCTCATTAGTAAGTTATCAGGACTAACGCTCATCTGTTTTGGTTTCTATTTCGGCTATCAGGCAATTCAGCTTTTCATTCATTAAAAAAGGAACGCTTGCTACATGCCTAATTTGGCACTAGCAAGCGTTACTGTTAGAATAAAGAAATTTTACGCATAATGGAGTGGTAATTGTCTTGAATTTCTTCCGCACTAAGGTGAAGAGAGGAAGCTAAAAAGTCGAGATATTTTTCATCATTCATAAGCCAACAATTGTAATGACGTTTACAATAGTTTTCAGCTAAGTGATAAGTAGCAAACGTTTCATGAAGTGTCTTTCCTTGATAATGAATAGACCAAGAAGCATCATCTGCTCTATAAATAAAGATTTTTTCACGTACATGATTGCTATAATAAGTGCCAGCTTCATTTTCCTTAAGATTGTATTCATTGTCGCGAGCATCACGTTTTCGAGGTTGATTTTCAAACGCAGGAACGACGAAGCGCTGAAATGCTGCTGGTGACATTGTACAACCAGACGCTTTCGGATGACCTCCACCGCCAAATTGAGCAGCGTATTTTGACACATCTACTTCGTCATAAATCGTTCGAAAGCCGGCTCGTTTGCCGCCGATATTTAAAATGACAATCAAATCAAGATGAGGATTCTCACGATTTAATTCGTTACCAAGCTCTGAATGATGACTTTCTGCATGAACAATCCCAATGCGGTATCGTTCTTTTCCTGTTTCATACTCGTGATCCCATACTTCAACCATTTGGCGTTGTTTTTTGGAAATATACGCTTTCTTACTTTCTTCTTCTAATGCTAAAATCGTCTCTTCGGTATCGGTAAACGAAAAATGAGCTTCTGTTTTCAGACGCTCCATCATGTTCTTTTCAAATTCACCAGGAGGCAGTAAATAAAATAAATCATTTAACCGTTTCGCTTGTTCATTTTCATTAGCGAACCATTCCCACGTATCGTATTGACGAACAAGTTCTACATACTCTTTAAGAGCGCCTTCATCCTTTAATAACCCTTTTTCTACAAAATGCTGGTAGAGCATAGAGGTTGCTGATGTCAGTTTTCCGTCCGGTTGTTCAGAGGTAACCCAGCCCCATTGATAATCATTAAAATGTTTGGCGGTTACGTGATGATCAATTAGTTGAACATCGCGACCTTCCTCGAATTGTGATTGTAGCTCACTTGCTACCTCATCGTTTACGGCGATATCTGTTATGTATACAGTTCGCTTCTTATGGGTTTCATCGCTAATAAAGTCCGCTACTCGGCGATTAATATTTTCATGTGAACAGTAAAATGTTTCTACTTGTTCTTCACCGAGTGCTAACATGGCAACAATTCCGCATGATTTTCCGTCCAAATCATTGTGTGAAAAAAGCTTCATGCAAAGCCGCCTCCTTTCTAAGTCCACCTTCAATAGTATAGGCACCAGCGTTTTCTTTCAACCTTAAAAGGTGAGAAATGGCTTGTCAGTATTTCTCTTCATGAAACACTAGCTAAAAATAGGACTAAAGTCCTTTGTTTGTGCATTTTCAAAAAAGAATAATTAGTATTCCTTATTTTTCAATATTTGGTTGAAAACAGTATATTACAATGATAAACTATACAAACAAACATTCTCATTACTTCGAGGGAAAGTTATAGCAAGAAGAAAGGAGGCGCCTGTTCGGTTTGTCTGTATTCTTTGTGGCATAGCTTTTTTTTTAGTTGCTTCGTTCTCGAAAAAAGATCGTAATACAAAGGAGGAAGAGCTAAATGCGTAATGTGAGGTTAATCCCATTTGCCCTTGAAGAAGTGATGCCTGAATTAGATGAAATGATTCCATATGGTGTACAGATGATGAATGCGCCAGCTATGTGGCAAGAAGACGCGAAAGGCACCGACATTGTGGTGGCCGTCTTAGATACAGGGTGTGATGGTACGCATCCTAATCTAAAGGATCGTATTATTGGTGGCCGGAGTTTTATTGGTGGTGATCCTTCTGATTATTCAGATGCACACTATCATGGTACACATGTGGCAGGGACGATTGCTGCCTCGTTTTCTGCTAAAGGAGTAACGGGGGTAGCACCCGAAGCGAAGCTGTTAATCTTGCGTGTTCTAGATGAACAAGGAAGTGGCAGTTATGAAGGGATTAATGAAGCAATTCGCTATGCTATCTCGTGGCGAGGTGATAAGGGAGAGCGCGTACGCGTCATCTCTATGTCTCTTGGCGGACCAGAAGATGATCCTAACATGCATGAGGCAATCAAAACGGCCGTTGAAGAGGGAATTGTTGTTGTCTGTGCTGCTGGGAACGAGGGAGATTCGAACGAAAAAAGCGATGAGCAAAGCTATCCTGGTTATTATAAGGAAGTGGTTCAAGTTGGTGCCATTGATGAGCAGAAAAAATTAGCTTCCTTTTCCAATACGAACGATGAAATTGATGTTGTAGCACCAGGTGTGAACATTATCTCTACGTTTCCTGGTGGAAAATATGCAAAACTATCCGGAACATCGATGGCTACGCCTCATGTGTCTGGAGCAATTGCCTTACTCATCCAAAAAGAAGAGAAAGAATTTGAGCGAGGATTGACGGAACCAGAAGTCTATGCGCAGTTATGTAAGAATACGACGACCATTTGTTTATCAAAACGTGGAGAAGGCAATGGTCTCGTCTATTTAGACAGTGAATCACGAAAAGCCTGTCAACGTCAAACACAGTCTGTTACCTCCATGCAGTGAGTTGTTAATTTTAAAGGGAGGTTGTTGCGAATGGCGGTATATCAAGTCATTATGCTCATGATTAGCTTTGCCATGCTTGTCTTGAAAATGGTTGAAGAGCTGAACCGCAAAAGCAAAAAAACACCCCCTGCAAAAAAGAAGTCCACGAGTCCCAAAAAACGAGCAAAAGGCGCGTGAAATAGAGAGAAAGGGTTTAATCATCGAGGGATGATTAAACCCTTTTTTTTTATGTATATAGGAGTTGGGAAAAAATAGCGCTATTTTGTTCGCAGTGTGCGCAAATGATCCATTGTGTTGTTATCCTGCGTTTGACCATGGGCGCTATTTGCAGGATAAAGCAATAGAGCAATCACGCCTACCAATCCGGCTTTGATCAGTAATGACTTCATATGTCTTCCTCCAGTTGGATTGTCATAGAAGTTATTTTACCATAAATAAAAGCATGTCTTCGCTTCGGATTTGAAAAACATACCCTAAAGTACCTCCTTCTTAAGAAAGTCTTAAGATTTATACTACATGAATGTTAAGATTTTCAAGGTATAGTACAAATTAGAGAAAAAAACCATGTTATACTTTTTCAGGGGGGTTTAGAGACCATGAATGAATTTACAGTATTAGTTGTTGATGATGAAAAAGAAATTCGCGATGCGATTGAGATTTACTTGCGTAATGAAGGATTAACTGTGATCCAAGCAAAGGATGGAATCGAAGCGCTGGAACGCTTAAATGAACGTGAGGTCCATCTAATAATATTAGATGTGATGATGCCAAGGCTTGACGGAATTAGTGCGGCTTTTAAAATACGCGAGCAAAAAAACATTCCTATTATTATGCTAAGTGCTAAAAGTGAAGATACCGATAAAATATTAGGATTACAAATTGGGGCGGATGATTATGTTTCCAAGCCTTTTAATCCGGTGGAATTGGTTGCACGCGTCAAATCACAGCTTCGTCGTTATGTCACACTTGGAACATATGAGGGAAGCCAAAAGGAAAGCACAGTCATTCGAGTAAAGGGGCTATCGCTTGATTTAGAAGCAAAAGAGCTTACGATTGACGGTGAACTTATTAAGCTCACACCGATTGAATATCGCATTGTAGAATTGCTAATGACAAATGCGGGGCGTGTGTTCTCCATTCATGACATTTACGAACGCGTTTGGCAAGAGCCTTGTTACAATGCCGAAAATACAGTCGCCGTTCACATTCGAAAAATCCGTGAAAAGATTGAAATTGATCCGAAAAATCCGATGTATTTAAAGGTGGTGTGGGGCGTTGGCTATAAAATGGAAAAGTAAAATCGGCATAATCATATGGTTACTTCTATTTATAATAGGAATTGGTGGTGTTTTGTCAGCGTTTTTCACACCAATTAAATATACACAAAGTTATTGGGATACAGAGGAGTTTCGATATGAATATAATGATTTTGTAAATAAATTAAATATAGCTCTCATTGATTTACCAAAAGCGGAAACGTTAAAAAAACAAATTACCATTAGCGGAAGTGATATTAACAATTACCGCACAGCTAAGGGTTCATTAACAGAACAAATTAGGGATCTTAAAGAGACATATGCAGAAAAAATAGAAGAGGCTAAAGATATTAAAGAAACAAGTCTTGTTACAAGTTACAAAAAAGAACGCGATCAAAAAATTGAAAAACTAAAAAAATTTTTCCGTGACGACAACTATGTAAAAAAGCGTATTAAAGAAAAAGAAGAACGTAAAATAGACCTTTTAATCCAAAAAATACAAGAACTGAAAAGGGAGTTTGCTAAAAGGCAACAATCATTTCTCTATTATGTAAAAAATAAAGAGAACGGTAAAGAATATACGAATATTCCTGGTGCCTCATCTGAGAATGCTGGTAAAGACTTGAAAGAAGAGAACACCGTTTTTCTAAAGTCATTCGTTGATAATGATCTGGATTTTGGTGACCAGACGAGCGACTATGACCTTAAGTTAGAGTTAAGTGAATATAGTAATACTGTAAATACTAATGTAAACTCACGTCAATTTGAAGGGAAAATCGGAATTTTATCAACCTTTAAGAATAGTGAAGATATATATAATGCTTATAAATATTACAATTATCAACGATTACTATGTATTCTTCTTCTTGTGGCAGGAATCATCGCAAGTGTGTTAACGATTTGGATTGGTAAAAAGAAAGAGTTATTTAATGAAATAGGAAAGTGGCGAGCACGTAAAGTATATCAGGTCTTTCCCCTTGATTTACGTATTATTCTTTTAGGTATTACATCAATATTTGGACTTGTTGTTTTTAATGATCTCGCGCAATTTTGGAGAAATTGGGATTTTATTCGCTTAATCCCAGACATAGTTTATTTGACCTGTTATATCATTCAAATCATTTGGTTATTCCACCGTGCTGGTTTAAAAGAAACGCTCAAAGAAGACTGGCAACGCTCTTTAACGTATCGCTTTTGGAAAGCTATGCCACAAAATTTCAAGCATTTTGGACTGTTTACGCGCTTTCATTTATTATTTATCGTTATTTTCTTGGCAGGATTTGGGGTTCCAATTGCTGTACAAACAAGTGGAACGGCAATTATTTATCTTTTTCTTTTTGTTGTTGTTGTCATTCCATCCTATTTTTATTTTAGCTATCGCTTAGCAAAGTTTAACAACATCATAAAAACAACGAAAGAGCTAGCTGAAGGGAAAACGGTTGAAGATTTGCCGTTTAAAGGGAAGTCTCCTCTTGCGAATTTAGCGCGCAATATCAATACGCTCAAGCAAGGTGTGAAAACACTGCAAACGTCAGAAGCAAAAAGTGAGCGGTTGAAAACGGAACTCATCTCAAATGTTAGCCACGATTTAAGAACACCATTAACCTCGATCATTACGTATAGTGAGCTCTTAAAAACGCCACATTTAGACGAAGAGACTCGCAATGCGTATATTGAGATAGTTGATCGAAAGTCAAAACGGTTAAAAATCTTAATCGATGACTTATTTGAAGCGTCTAAAATGGCTAGTGGCAACATTGAGCTTCATCGCTCTAAAGTCGATCTTGTGCAATTGTTCCAACAAGCGATGGCTGAACAAGATGAACGGATTCAAAGCTCTACCTTGCAATTTCGTACGTCGATTAGTGAGCGCCCCATGCATGCGGTTGTAGATGGGCCAAAGATTTGGCGCGTATTTGATAATTTACTGGGTAATATTTTAAATTATTCTTTAGAACATACACGCGTCTACATTTCATTGCATATAGAAAACAATCAAGCGGTTATTTCTTTTAAAAATGTCTCGAAGTTCGAACTTGGAAGTAATGTCGATGAATTATTCGAACGTTTTAAGCGCGGCGATGCTTCTCGTCATACAGAAGGTTCTGGACTTGGGCTTGCCATTTCAAAATCAATTATCGATTTACATGGTGGTACGATGGATATTGACAATGAAGGTGATTTATTTAAAGCAATCATTAAAATCGATCTTGCATAGAATAGAAAAATAGAGAAATAAGGCATCCTAATGTAAGCTACGATGCCTTATTTTTTATGAAATAAGCGTTTTTCATGATATTTTTTGAAAAAATATCGTTACGGTTTACATTTTTCAATGGATTTGTTTTATTATAGGGATAGACTCGAAAAGTATGAGGTATAGCATATGCTAAAAGTTTACTACACAGAAAGTTCAAATCAATTGGTTGAAAAAGATGAAATTCAAAAAGGATGCTGGATTAATCTCATTGCTCCGACGAATGAAGAAATTGAGCATGTTGTCGAAAAAATTGGGATCGACCCCGATTTTATTCGTGATGCCCTCGATGAAGAAGAGCGCTCAAGAGCAGAGAAAGACGGAAGTACGGTTAGTGTTATCGTTGACCTTCCTGTCATTGCTTCTGATGAAAATGGGATCCAATATGACACGCTGCCACTAGCGATGATTACGACCGATTCTTACTTTATAACGGTATGTCTTCGTGATAATCCTATTTTGGAGTTATTTGCAAAACATAAAGTGAAAAATTTCTACACGTATAAGAAGACGAGATTCGTTTTTCAACTACTACAAATGATTGCTACGTACTATTTGCGCTATCTGCGTCAAATTAATCGAAAAACAGAGCAAATTGAAACGGAGCTACGACTATCTTTAAAAAATAATGATCTGTTTGAATTGTTAAGTTTGGAAAAATCCCTCGTTTATTTTGCCACTTCCTTGAAATCAAATGATGCCGTGTTAGAAAAGTTATTAAAAGTTAGTTACTTAAAGATGTATGAAGAAGATAAGGACTTATTAGAAGACGTTATTATAGAAAATAAGCAGGCTATTGAAATGAGCTTAATTTATAGCAACATCTTAAAAAGCTTAATGGATGCTTTTTCATCTGTAATCTCAAATAACTTAAATATTGAAATGCGGTTCTTAACAGCGATTACGATTATTTTAGCTCTGCCAACGATGGTTGCAAGCTTTTATGGAATGAACATCCCACTTCCATTTCAGGAATCATCACATGCATTTTTAATTGTTATTTGTATCGTCTTTTCTGTTGCTGCCTTTGCTGCCTTTATTTTTTGGAAAAAGCGATTCTTTCGAAAATAGTCGGATAATGAGATATAAATCAGGGTATCTTCTTGTAAAGAAGAGCCCTTTTTTACTCGTTCGAAAATCGTTTGTAACAAAGAAAAAAAGAAAACGCTTTCTAATTGAATGCTTTTCAGTTTACAATCATGTTAACACGTGACTACAATGTATGGTACGATTGTAAAACAGCAGAAAAAACCATTTAACTAATAAACTAAAACAGCTTAAGAATGAGTGACTCAAAAAGGAGATGCCAGAAATGAGCCAGACCATGTTAGACAGCGAATCGTTGTCTCCCTACTTGTCCTTTTCACGGGAAGAGTGGGCTAGCTTGTATTCAGCGGATATTCAACCACTAACAGAATGGGAAATTGCCGAACTGCAAGGAATAAATGAAAATGTATCTTTAGATGAAGTATCATCCATTTATTTGCCATTATGCCGATTATTAAACTTATACGTGACTTCATCACAACAGCTTCATCAGCAACGAAATGCTTTTTTACAAAGGCAAACGAAGAAGCCGCCATTTATTATCGGAATAGCTGGTTCTGTAGCGGTTGGTAAAAGCACGACCTCTCGGATGATTCAAGCGTTGCTTTCACGGTGGTCCAATACACCAAAAGTTGCACTCGTCACGACCGATGGCTTTTTATATCCAAATAGTGAGCTAGAAAGAAAAGGATTAATGGGGCGTAAAGGCTTCCCAGAGAGCTATGATCTGAAAAATTTAATTCGCTTTTTATCGGATGTTAAATCTGGCAAGAAGCATGTGGAAGCACCGATTTATTCTCACTTAGAATATGATATCTTGGCTGATCGTGTTCAAACAGTAACGGAGCCTGATATTGTCATTGTCGAGGGAATTAATGTGTTACAGGTGCCAAAACAACGTCGCAATAAGCAGATGCCTCAAAATTTTGTATCCGATTATTTTGATTTTTCATTATACGTTGATGCGGACGAGGCACATATTAAAGAATGGTATGTGGAACGCTTTAAAATTCTAAGAAATACAGCCTTTCAAAGCCCTGTATCGTATTTTCATCGCTATGCATCGATTAAAGATGGTGAAGCAGATGAGTTTGCTTTATCGATATGGAATACGATTAATGGTGTGAACTTACATGAAAACATTTTACCAACGAAGTACCGCGCTCATCTTATACTAGAAAAAGGGAAAGATCATACTGTATCTGGTGTGAAAATGCGTAAAATGTAAAAAAAGAAAGCTCTTGTCTTGCAAGGGCTTCTTTTTTTACGCATAAAAAAAAGCCCCCAGATGGGAGCTTTTTTATAGATAACAAAAGCTTACGCTTTAGTTACGTTAGCAGCTTGTGGTCCACGAGCGCCTTCAGTGATTTCGAAAGAAACATCTTGACCTTCTTCAAGTGTTTTGAAACCGTCGCCTTGAATAGCAGAGAAATGTACGAATACATCGTCTTGTCCGTCTACTTCGATGAAACCGAAGCCTTTTTCAGCGTTAAACCATTTTACTTTACCTTGTAACATAATAAATGTCCTCCTGTGTGGATATGAATACATCCACGTTTTATTACTATTCCTGCTCAAATATCATTCAAGACGCAACACTTTGCGAAGAAGTCATGTACCGAACAAAAATAACTATTCTTAATGTATCATGATTCATCGTATTAATCAAGTGTGTTATCTTGTTTTACTTTGTTTTATTTATTTTCTTAGAAGATTCCCATGCTTCAATATTTTTTAAACCAGGAATCGTGTCGCTATAGAAAACAGGATCTTTCCCTGCACGTTTTTGTTCTTTATAGTTTCGGAGTGCTTTAAAAGCAATGTTTCCGAGAAGTGCAATGGCAATTAAGTTAACAATCGCCATTAATGCCATAAATAAATCCGCTAAATTCCAAACGAATTCAAGCTTGGCAACAGAACCGTAAATAACCATGCCGATGACAGCAAGTCGGTAAATAAATAGCCAAATACGATTGCTGTTTATAAATTCGATATTTGATTCACCATAGTAGTAGTTACCTACAATTGAACTAAACGCAAAAAGCAAAACAATAATAGCAATTAACGTTGTTGCCCATGAACCAATTTCATGTCCTAATGCAGCTTGTGTAAGCGCAATTCCATCAGAATTAGAGGATTTATACATGCCAGAAAGTAAAATAATGAAAGCAGTCGAGCTACAAATAACAAGTGTATCCACAAATACACCTAGTGCTTGAATAAGCCCTTGCTTAACTGGGTGTGTTACATTGGCAGTTGCCGCCGCATTTGGTGCACTCCCCATCCCTGCTTCATTGGAAAATAGACCACGTTTAATTCCTTGCATAATGGCAGCACCAACTGCACCACCTAACAAGCCTTTAAAGCCGTTAAAGGCATCGCTGAAAATAAGTTCAAACATCGCTGGTAGTGCTGGGATATTGGTTGCAATCACATAGATTGCAAGTAAGATATACAAACCAGCCATAAATGGAACCATTAGCTCGGCCACTTTCGCGATGCGAGTGATTCCACCAAAGATAATAAGTGCTGTAATAACCGTAATAATTAGACCTGTCCAACGTGGATCTACATGAAAAGCGTTGTTAAAGGCACTTGCAATCGTATTTGCTTGTACAGAGTTAAAAGCTAAGCCAAACGTAATAGAAATGAGAATCGAAAATAAAATACCCATCCAACGAGCATTGAGTGCTTTTTCCATGTAATAAGCAGGGCCACCACGGAACGTTCCGGTTGCTTCATCAGTTACTTTATAAATTTGGGCAAGCGTTGCTTCCACGAAAGCGGAGGCTGAACCAATTAAAGCAATTAGCCACATCCAAAAGACCGCTCCAGGCCCCCCAGTTGTAATTGCTAATGCTACCCCGGCAAGGTTTCCTGTACCAACTCGTGAAGCCGTACTAATACAAAATGCTTGGAAAGAAGATACGCCCTTTTTCTCCCCTGATTGGACTGCTCCTTCTCCTAAGAGACGAAACATTTCAAAAATCATACGAAATTGCACAAATTTCGTGCGAACGCTGAAATACAGTCCAATTCCAATCAACATGATGATGAGGAGGATTCCCCATAAATAATCATTTGAAAAGTTGAACAATGTTGTAAAAAAGCTCATAGTTTTCTCCTTTTGTGTATTCTTGTTGAAAAAAAACAATTACTACAAATGTAACAAAAGCTAACATGGTTGGCAATCTAAAATCAAGGACTTTTTACGTAAAGGATGAAGTTATGAGCTTCCTCGTGACAGATCACTTAACTATAGGAATGATTCAACTGCTGTGAAGCGAGCTGCTTATGAATAAGCCATTCGACAATAGTGTAAAAAAGAGCAATAAGAAAAGCGCCAAACAGCGTGACAAAAGCGCCTGTCATTAGTGAGCTAACGATATAAACAAGCAAAAAGGCAAGAATCCAATCAAGAACGGTAATCACCCATCGGGCAATGCGAGGTATGAGAATATACTCCATCACAACGCTAATAGGCGCCAAAATGATCGTAATGATTAGAAAGGGAAGCGGTTGATTAAATGTAACGCTCTCAAACCAAAACGTACAAAGAAGAAGAATGAGAGGAATGCAAACAATTTTTAGTAATAAGCTCTGCATGGCATAGGCCTCCTTTTCCATTATTTTCTTCAATGAAACGTGGTTTTATGCAAGCACAAGTAAATGTTAGAGTGAAGTCTTGTTTTTAGTCAAAAGAAAAACCCCGAACGGTCTCGCTGTTCGGGGCGTGTTGCTATGGTAAATAGCGCCTTGCGCCAGCAAACTCTTCTTTATAAATTCCTTCGATTGGATCGATGCGGACGGTTGTACTCGTATTTGGTGAATGAATCATTTTTCCGTCTCCAGCATACATCCCCACGTGATGAACTTTTCCTTTGCCTTGATCGTAAGCAAAAAAGAGAAGATCGCCTTTTCGTAAGTTTTCTTTTGCAACAGGCTGGCCGCCTTGCGATTGAGGTCCAGAATCTCGTGGAATGGTGATGCCTGCGGCTTTATATAGGGTATGGGTAAATCCAGAACAATCAAATCCAAATCCAGAGGTACCAGCCCATAAATAAGGAAGACCAATAAACTTTTTACCCTCATTAACGAGTTCATCCGGAGAAGGGGGTTGAATGGCTTCTTTCATAAAGTAGATCTTAATATGTGCACGCTCGATGTAGCGTGTTTCGCCATTTGGAATCATGACGCCAATCGTTGGGCCTTGTACATCAGTAATCGGCAAGCGTGTATTGTAACTAATCTCTTTGTCAGCCTGTTTACGCTTGCTGTCTTTAAATAGCCATGTTGTTGGGTGTTTCACTAGAACAAACGGCTTATCTTGCATGCGGCGAAATGATTTCGAGTAGGTGAGCTGTCGTTTTGGCATCCACCCAGGATATCCGGTAGCTAGGCGAGGCGTTGGTTGGCCATCAACAGCGACCTTTACCCAATCCCCTTGTTCTTCAGTAATTGTTACTTTATTTCCATACAATGCTTGTGTTTCTAACGGACCGACTAACCAAAGCTTTTCATCATACGTCATACTTGTTGTCCATTTTCTTAAATCAACAGGATTAGTTAAAGAAGGTTGATCTAGCGGTCGTGCATCTGAAGGCGTCCCCCATAGGGTAGCGGCCGCCACATCAACATAAGCGGTATGATGAGTAGAATCAAAGGCCAATACATCTGTTGAAAAGAAAGACAACGTAAGGCTAGCAGCCGCTAACATACCAGCAAACTGTCGAAATTTCATCCAATCACCTCATTTTTCGTTTGCTGTAAACGTTCGGTATGAGGGAGATTGTTTCCTTGTTATTTTTTATATTTTCGTAAAAAAGTTTCTAAGAGTGAACTTTATTTATTCAACGATACCTGATTGCGTAATATTAATTTCTGAAGAAACAGTAACCGGCATCGTTGGGTATTTTTGATCCCATTCCTTAAAGGTAAAATTACGTACTTTACTGCGTGCGCGATCCCCAATGCCAAGTGGATCAATTTGCTTTTCTTGAAATTGTTTCACAAGCCTTTCTGCATCCTGATCTAGTTCTTTTTTTATTGTTTTTTCAATTTTCGTAATGTCTTGTGGCTTATAGAGGCTAAGTCCGGCGGCATCATTTACTTTGCCGGTTATTTTAATATGCATGGTTAACCTTGGTGAACCAAGAATGTCTTTATATTCATATTTTACTTTGGAATTTAAGTTTTCAAGTGTCAAATAACGGTTGTTTTTCATTTTAAACTCATGTGAACCTTGGCGGAAGTCTTGATACATGAATTTAAAGATAATTGAATCATCAAAGCTAATATGGTCGACATATTTGGAATGATCAAAAAGGGCGAGTCCCGTTATTTTTATATACTTTCCACTGACTGCTAAGAGCGGCATGAATGGGTCACTGCCATTGCCATAATAAGAATAGTTAAAATGGTGAAAGTTCGTTCTTGGGATGGTTAAGTTAATGTTTTGTTCAATTAGCTTCTTCAAATAAACGGGAACAATATCATTCACCACGTACTTTTTTGTTAACATGTCTTTGGTTTTTCCTTCTGTAACAGCTAAGAAAATATTACGACCGACAGAAGGATCACGCTGTAGTGAATCAATGATTTTAGTAATTCCCTTTTGCGCTAATTTATCTTCAAATAAGATGACCCCAATTCTGCCAGACCCAAATGGGCGAGGGGATTGCGCTTGGAGTTCTTGACGAATACTTTTACTCGTATGTGCTTTTGCGGAAAAGACAACATTTTCTAATGTGGCTTGCTGAGATCCTCCGGTCACGATCGGACAGGCGGCAGAAGCTTCTACTAAATCTTTTGAAGCATAATCATAGCCGACAGTTCCGACAAGCTCAATATCTTCCAACACTTGTTTTTGGGGAGTACACGCTGTTAATAGCAGTAAAGTTATGAACCATACTTTATATTTTCGCATGTTTTGTTCCTTTCACTTTTAAGACGATGCGCTGAATAATGAATAAAAGTGGAATGTAAAAAAAGATGAGGTAATAGCCAATTCGAGATACGTACGTATTTAAGGCATCAATGAATTGTCGATCTTTAAAAATAAAACAGCCAATCCACAATAAAAGCATGATGGGAAAGATAGAATATTTTTGTTTAATAGTATACACCCGTTTAAAAATACGGGTAGCAACCCAAATGGAAATGACGATATTCGGTAAAATGACAAATAGCCACATTGAAATACCAATATATTCAAAGCGCTCAATGAATGGAAATTCGACAATTTTCCAGATAGTAACTGTAGCCCAAATGGTATGTTTTAACTGTCCCTGACTATAGTAAGCAAAGGATTCAAGGGCGGTAAGGGTATAAATACATAGTGTAAAGAACGCACCCCATTGCGACCATTTATGGCTGCTTGCTGGATTTTTTATAAAAGGGTAATACATAAGCAACATTTCAAAGCCGAGAAAGTTAAGCGTCATCGCTTTCGTACCTGCATAGTAATCCATTAAAGAATGATCAAACAAAGGCAGTAAATTATAGAAATGAGAATTTTTCAGCGCAAAATATTTTAAGAAAATAATTGGGGTACCAATTAAAACACAAAAAAAGGAAAGAGCTGTTACGATGCGAAAGCCTCCACTTACAAAATAGTAGGCAACAAAAATCAATAAAAAGCCAATTCCCCAAGCGTTAATATGCGGAAACATCCATACTTGAATGACTTCAATGTACGTACGTAGAGCGGTTAGTGCCAAAAAAACAGCATAAAGAAAGAACAGCGTGCTAAATACAGCACCAACCCATTTACCAAATAACTGTTCATGAATCGAAACGAGGTCACCACCGCTATTATTCAATAAAGAATAGCACATCCAAACAAGCGCATGGATCGCAACGCCAGCGATCATTACGGTCATCCATGCATCGTGACCTGACGATTTCGCAATATAGCGTTGAAAGCCAAGAATTCCCACACCTATTTGCATAGAAACAATCAAATAAAAGGCGAAATAAGGTGATACAAGGCTTTTTTCATGTGGTTGTATAAGTGTCATAACGTCACATTCCTTTAGAAGTTATTCATCAATATCATCTTTTTTGTTTACTCTTTGTTTATTAAGACGATTGGGGTCTTGCGTTAATAAATGTTCAGGTCGTCTCGTTTGTTTATTAAACGGTAACCGAAAAAGCGCATCGCGAAAGTCTGCTAGTCTTAATGGGAAAATGGGTTCTAAGTAAGGGCGTCCAAGGGATGTAAGCCGCAATAAATGACCAAGTAATAAGGCAGAACAAATCGCTACGCCTAGCATTCCCCAAAATTGAGCAAAAATGATAAGCGGAAAACGAAGAAGACGAATGGTATTGCTCATTTGATAAACAGGCGTTGTAAACGATGCAAGAGCAGCTAATGCGACGATAATCAGTAAAACGTTGCTTGTTAAGCCTGCTTGAACGGCTGCTGTACCAATAACAATTCCGCCGACAATCCCAATGGTTTGCCCTACTTTCGATGGCAGCCGGGCACCGGCTTCTCGTAACAACTCAATCGCTAGCTCTAAAATAATTGCTTCAACTATGGGAGGGAAAGGAATCCCTGACCGTGAGGCGATTAAGGTTCCTAGAAGATCGCTTGGAATAATTTCATAGTGAAATGTTAAGACAGCAACGTACAAGGGTGTTGATAACACAGAAAATAAAACACCAAACAAACGAATTAAGCGGAAAAAGGAAGCAACGTGCCATGAAAGAAAATAATCTTCAAAGGAAGAGAAGAACTCCGTAATCGTTGTTGGTCCTGTTAAAGCACTCGGTGAACCGTCTACTAACACTGCAATTTTTCCTTCTGCTAGAACAGAGGCGACACGGTCTGGTCGTTCAGTATTAATTAATTGCGGGAAGATCGATGTTTGTTTGTCGGTAATCATTTGTAACACATAGTTGCTATCAATGATGTGATCATATTCAATTTTCTCGATCCGTTGCGTTACGGTTTCAATATTTTCTTTGTTGGCAATACCGTCTATAAATAAAATCGCAACCCGTGTTTTTGAAAGCTTCCCAATCCGCATTTCTTTAATTTGCAACTCAGGAATAGGTAATCGTTTGCGAATCATATTCATATTTACTTCAATCGTTTCTACGAAAGCCTCTTTTGGTCCTATTACACTAAATTCTGTTTCAGGAATGGAGATTGTTCGCTTTTCAGCTGTTGCTGCAGGAACAAGAATGCCATAGCCTTTTTCGTGCTCGGAACAAATAAAAATAGAACCAGTGAGAATGCTATTTTGGATTTTCTGAACATCATTCGTATAAACGGTACTTTCTAGTGAAAGCAGTTTTTCTAATTTTTTTAGTGAAACATCGGTATGTTGGATTAATTGTGGCAGCAAAATTTGATGGATGACTAATGGGTTAACCATCGCTTTGTAATAATACAGCGTAAATGGATGATCTACGCCTTTTTTAAAGGTGACAAAATCGTGAGACTGCTCACATTTTTTTATAAGCTCGGCAAACGTGATGTCTCCACCGCCAGAAGCTCCAGCGGAAGAATCTTGCTGCTTTTTTTTCTTTGCCTTATTTTTTGAAAAACCGAACATGCCGAAACCTCCCTGTCAAAAAATCTGTGTTTTTAGGTTTCCGAGAATGCGGCTAGGATATGTACGTTCTTCATAAAGAAAAAGCATCCATATTAAGGATGCTTTAAGCAATGCTTATTCAAAAAGAAAGTATTTTGCTAGAGCGAGTATTTCGCGCACATGAACTTGAGGGATGACTGGTAGTGGTGTGGAAGCACCAAGACCATAAGGAATGACTCCTTCTTTTGAAGCGAGCATTTTAGCACGCTTAAGATGAAAGTCATTGCTGACGAGAAGAACGTGATGTTTATGGTTACCGATTCTTTTTTTCATAAGCTTAGAGGCAAAAGCGATATTTTCACTTGTGCTTTTTGACTTTGTTTCTTGAACAATATCTTTCTTCGGGACACCGTGCATAACTAAGTACTGAGCCATTGCTTCGCCTTCAGATGTATGATCCCCTTTTGTGAGCCCTCCACTCGTTACAAGCGTTGTGTGAGGATGTTTCTTATAATAAGCAATGGCGGTATTTAACCTTTCTTTTAGAACCGGTGTGGGCTTGTCGTTTTTTAAACCAGCACCTAATATGAGAACATAATCTACTGAAGAAGGCTGATCATTATTAATAGAAGAAAGAATGAAAGCCTCTAAAGCAATGCTTGCTAATATCATGCAGGTTCCACTAACGATACAAATCCAACGCCATCCTTTATGTAAAGAAAAAAAGTGAAGAATTCGTTTGTAAAAAAAGCTACTGAAAAGAAAAAAACAAGCAAGAAGGAAAAGTACGATCCCGCCAGCGTCTATTCTTCTAAAAAGGCAATATAAACTATAAATGAATGTAAGACTGCCTCCGATAAAGAGAAGCAGCCGTATGACGTTCTTCATGCTAACTACACACATCCTTACTACGTACCATTAGAGTGCTGTGCTACCTGTATATGGTTCGTTTGAAATGGTTGCTTTTGCAGCTTTTGTTCCTTTGCGTTCTTTCTGTTCTAACTTTCGTGCAGCAATGGATAGGCTGAAGTTAATAATAAAATACATGGCAGCTACAAGAATAAAAATCGGCATTACATAATTGCTATTTTTTCCATACACTATTTGTGCATTATGAAGAAGTTCTGGTAACGATATAACGACAGCAAGCGATGTATCCTTAAGCAAGGAAATAAATTGGCTAACGATTGGAGGAACCATTCGTCGCAATGCTTGTGGCAAAATAATATAGCGCACTGTTTGTATGTACGTTAAACCAGACGATCTCCCAGCTTCAATTTGACCTTTTTCAATACTCGTTAAGCCACTGCGGACAATTTCTGATAACATTGCAGATTCGAATACGATCAAGCCAATAATCGCGGCTGAGAACACGGAGAGCTGAATGCCCACTTCAGGTAAACCTAATTTCGTAAATAAAATAATCAATAACAGTGGTAAATTACGAATGATTTCTACACCAATAGCGAGTAGATGAGAGACAACCGGTATTTTAGCGTAGCGTAAAATCCCAATGATGCTTCCTAGGAGAAAACTGAAAACAATGGCAATGGCCGCGACAAATAACGTATTGCCTAAGCCTTCTAGTAAGAATAACACATTATCTGATGAGTAAGCACCAAAAAAATCCAATAATCCTCCTCCTAACTAGTGACTGCTAATCTCCGCTCTAGGAACCCGACGAATAAACTTAAGGGCACGGTTAGAACGAGATAAAATGCAGCAACGAAAATATAAACATTAAAAACATCGTACGTTTCCGATGAAATCGAGTCACCAAAATACATAAGATCCAGTCCGGCAACGATACCAAGCACAGACGTGTTTTTAACAAGATTAATAAATTGGTTACCAAGCGGTGGAATAACAATTTTTATCGCTTGCGGCAAAATAATATAACGCATCGTTTGGATGTACGTTAATCCAGACGAGCGCCCAGCTTCCATTTGTCCTGTATTGACAGCCATAATACCGGCACGAATGGCTTCCGCTATAAAGGAGGCCGTATAAATTGTCAGTGCAATAGTGCCCGCTTGAAATCCATCTAACGGTAAGCCTACTTCCGGTAAGGCGAAGTAGCAAAAAAACAATATTAAAACGAGTGGAATGTTGCGGAAAAATTCAACAAATAGTGTGCCAAGCCATCTTAACGGTGCGATAGGGGCAATCCGCATGACGGCAATAATTGTACCAAGAATAAAGCTAAGTACAAGAGCTAATAAGCTCGCTTTAATCGTTGTTAAAAATCCTTCGATATACGTATCCCAATGATCGGTCAAAATGCTAAAGTCAGGCATGAAGCGCTCCTCCTCTTACGAAAGGGCAGATGGTGACCCATCTGCCCTCGGCTCTATTATTGTTGTTTAATCCACTTTTTCTTTATTTTTTCATATTCGCCACTGTCTTTTAATTCTTTTAAGAATGAATTAACATAGTCCGTAAACTTTGTATCGTCTTTAATCATGGCAATGCCATATGGCTCATCTGTAAACTTATCGCCAGCCATTTCATATTTCGGATTTTCTTCCATCATTCCATAAAGAATGGAGTTGTCAGTAGTAAGCGCATCACCTTTCCCTGCTTTTAGCGCTGTAAACGCTTCTGTGTAGTTTTCAAATTCTAGGACCTGTGCTTTAGGCGCTGCCTTTTTAATGTTCTTAACAGACGTTGAACCTTTTACCGCTAATACTTTTTTGCCTGCTAAGCTATTTACATTTTTAATTGAGCTGCCTTTTTTTACGAGTAGCGATTGACCGGCTTCAAAATATACATCGGAAAAATTAACTTCTTTTTTTCGTTCTTTTGTAATGGTCATTGTCGCTACGATGGCATCAATATCCCCGTTTTTCAACATAGGAACACGCGTTTTAGACGTAACTTCTTTTAGTTCGATTTTGTTTTCATCTTTAAAAATTTTCTTAGCGAGTGCTTTCGCAATATCGATATCAAATCCTTCTACCTTGCCACTACCTGGATCTTTGTAACCGAACAATCGTGTATCATATTTGACGCCAACAACGAGCTTACCGCGTTTTTTTATGGCAGCAAGCGTGTCTTCTCCTGAACCTGATGTTTTGTCATTGCCACATGCCGCAAGCATACTCAACACAAGAACAGCAAGAAGTATAAAAATCCATGGTTTTTTTTGTTTCATTGTTTTCTCCCCTTTTTCAATGATTAAGTACGCGACTTAAAAAGAGCTTAGCGCGCTCTTCTTGCGGTGAGGCAAAGAAATCGGTAGGTGCGCTATCTTCTAAAATGGCACCGTGATCCATAAAGACGACGCGGTTGGCCACCTCGCGGGCAAAGCCCATTTCATGTGTAACAACAACCATTGTCATGCCATCTTTAGCGAGTGCTTTCATCACATCAAGAACCTCGCCAATCATTTCAGGATCAAGCGCTGAGGTTGGTTCATCAAAGAGCATAATAGATGGATGAAGGGCAAGGCCACGCGCGATGGCCACACGTTGTTGTTGGCCGCCTGATAGCTGAGAAGGATAGCTATTTGCTTTGTCGGGAATACCTACTTTTTCAAGATAAAGCATCGCTGTTTTTTTAGCTTCTTCATCTGTAATTCCTAATGCTTTTTTCGGTGCGAGTGTAATGTTTTGTAGGACAGTCATATGAGGATAAAGATTAAAGTGTTGAAAAACCATGCCAATATTTTTTCGTAACGTGTTAATGTTTGTTTCACGTGCATTGACAGACTGGCCGTTCACTTGTAGAGATCCTTCTGTAATGTTTTCTAAGCGATTAATACAGCGTAGAAGCGTGCTTTTTCCTGATCCAGAGGGACCAACTATGACAACGACTTCACCTTCGCTTACTTCTAAGTTAATGTTCTTTAAGACGTGAAAATCACCAAAATATTTATTTACGTTTTGAAATGTAATCAATCCAATCCTCCTTTTCCAGATGTCGTCATGAACGAGCTATTTATTGAAATTTCTGTATTCTATCATTCGACGTAAAACCCTAAAAACCTCTAAAATTGTCAAAAAATATGTATTGAAATTAATAACTCGTTTACTGGAATTTCTTCATGGTGAGATGGTGTCTAGACAAGGAGCAGGAACAAAAGAGGGGGGAAAGACATAAAAAAACAAAAAACCGGGAGAAGATTCCCGGTTTTGCTTGGTATGCATGATTTATTGTTGTACAGAAATTTCAACATCAATGTTACCGCGTGTTGCTTTTGAATAAGGGCACACTTGATGGGCTTCATCAGCGAGTTTTTGAACGGTAGCTTGATCTTGTCCTGGAATCGCAACCGCTAGAACGACAGAAAGCTTAAAGCCGCCATTGTCTGTATCTTTATGAATTGTCACATCTGCTGTTACACTGCTGTCTGATATATCCATTTTTTGTTTACCTGCCACAAGTTGTAATGCGCTATGGTAACAAGCTGCATAACCACAAGCAAATAATTGTTCTGGATTTGTTCCAGGACCTCCTGAACCTTGTAATTCCTTAGGCATATTTAAGCGTAAGTTTAGTTTGCCATCATTAGTTGTGACTTTTCCTTCACGTCCACCTTGTGCTGTAGCATTTGCTGTATATAATCCTTTACTCATGAGTCATTCGCTCCTTCAAGTGTAATTAGTTGTTTCTCCATAAACATTCTCTAAAAGAAGAGATTCTAAACCTTGAATTTTTTATGAAAGAAGGGAAGGTTTAGCTTCAGATAAAATGGGAATTCTATAAGAAACAACTGGAGGTTAGGAAGATGGACGTAGAGACCATGCAATTAAAAGTTGCCATCGAAGGATTAGTAAAAAATCCTGAGCGCGAATTTGAATTTACATTTCAATCAGGGTTACCTGATGTTCAGCGAGAAATTGGGAGAATACGCTATGTACCTCAAGGAGGGCGTGGTTTTTTCCAAACAACGTTTTATGATGAAGAAGGTGTACTTGTAGGTTCACGCTTGTTTGATGAAGAAGATGACGTGCTTCACTTTATTTGTAAAAACAAATGCGAAAAAGTGTAAAAAAGAAGCGACCCCCTTTTACGGAGAAGGAGAGTCGCTTGTTTTCGTTTTGGTCTGTTTTAATTTCATACCTTGTTCTAATAGAATACACATTAACATGCCAACGATGAGGCCGTTATTTAAGACAGTTTTAAAAATACTTGGTAAGGCTACTAATGCGTTTGTAGGAATAAAGGAACAACCAAGGCCGATCATGAGCGATGTAGCGATTATAAACAGTGTGTTGTCATTAAAGGGTACCGACCGATATTCTTTTAGTGCTAACCCGATCATGCCAGAGAACGGAATGAAAATCGTTGCGTAGCCTACTGGAGCGGGAATACTTGCAAAGAAAAAAGTTAATGGTGGAAAAAAACTAATGAATACGAGTAGAGCACAGCCTAAAATATAAGGCAAGCGCTGGTACATTTTTGTTGTGAGTATAAATCCAGCTGTTCCGGAGATGGGAACACACGCAATGGCGGAGAAGATGCCAGCGAAAACAGTAGTAATGCCCATCACGGTTGTTGTTACATTGTAGTTCACGTTTTTGTGCGGTTGATTGGCTTTTTTATAAAGTGTGTCAACTACATTAACGCTAGCGACCATATTTGCTAATAATAAGAACCCGATCATAATAGAAGTTATGACAACGCCACCACTGAAATGGGGCATTCCCCAGGAAAAAAACGTAGGTAAAGTCATCCATTGCGTGCTTGCCGTTAATGGTTTTGTTAAATGAAACAGTGAAAAAACAAGCCAACCCACACCAAGGCTAATAAGAATAGAATAGCTTTTTAAATGGCGGTTATTCGAAAAACTTAACGTAACGGAAAGCAATAAAATCCCAATAGAAATAAGAGCGATTTTCCCGTTAACATGAGATGAGAAGTAGCCAATGCCAAGCATCCCTTTAATGAATGAGCCGCTTAATTGGGCGACAAGTAGCATTAAGTATGTTCCTGTAACAAGTGGCGTAAATAATTTTTTAATATGCCCAATCCAGCGCATTAATCCGAGAAAAATAAAAAGAAGACCGCAAAGAAGCATGCCCATTTCTAATTGATGTAGTACGTCAAAACCACTAAGAGACCCAGCGGTTATTAATCCAGAATAAACAATGAAAACGCCCCACCATAATCCTGCAGGTCCTTCTGTAATGGGGAGACGATGACCGAACATTACTTGTAAAAGGCCAGAAATGCCAATAATAAAAAAAGTACGCTGCAATAACTCAGCTGTAGCTAATGGTGATAAATGAAAAGCGGCTCCAATTGAAATCGGGGCGACAATACTGCCTGCTAGAATAAAAACGAGCCATTGAAAAGAAGAAAAGACAACCTTCATTGTATAACACCTTCTGACTATAATCTTTAGACATGAGTACTATTATAGACCCATTCTAACGAGAGAGAAAGGCTTTTTCCCAAAAAGTAAAAGCGCCAATAATCGTAATGAAAAAATAAAATCGACAAAGGAATTGAATTTTACCCCCATTTAATGTAATGTAGGTTCGAAACCTGTTAGAAATATCTTTGTGTGTTTATGAAGGAATTTCATTGGGTATTCATACATACATTCAAACAACCATCATAATAAATGGGGCAAGGGAAGAGATTATGAAAACAGTGAAACAAGAAGATATTCTAGAATGGGTAGAAAGAAATTTGGAGGATTTTAAGAATTTCACACCTTATCTTTTCACGGAAGATTCCATTCACTTTTTTTGTGAATCGAAACGAAATGAAAAAGAATTCGAAGGTAAATATGATAAAAGCTGTCAGCGACTTTTTATGCGTTACCTAGAACCGTCTGAAATTGAAGATGACTGGGTGTGCGTTGGAGATGTCACACTGTAAATTAAGGGGCTTAGTATGAAAATCAATCACATTCAAAAAGGATTCGAAGTGAGAGAAGGAAAACAGCGCAATGATGGATCGCAACAAGCTTCGACCGTGCGCCAAGATTCCATAGAAATTTCAACTGCAGCACAACAATTATACAGCCAAGGTACAAAAGAGAGAGAAGCAAAGATCGAAGCATTAAAAAAGCTCATTGAAGCTCAGGAATATAAGCCTAATCCTAATGATGTAGCAAAGAAAATTGCACGTCATTATAATATGTAATACGTAGAAAGCTCATCACTAAGAAGCAGTGATGAGCTTTTTTTAGTTTTCATTTTTTTCACGATCTTTTAAGACCGCAATCGCTTTTGTAAAAGCACGTGGAAGTGGAATGTTCATTTTTCCAGCATTTTCAATAATGGAAATAAGCTCATTAGAAATATAGAAGAAGATGGCGGCACTGCGAATAGCTTCACCACCAAATAATAAATCAAGTGAGTGAGCGGCAGCAACAATACAAAAAATAATCACTTTTTTAATAATCCCTTTAAAACCTGCTGAGCTAGATAGCTTCCCTTGATAGATTGCAGCACAGACGCCCGAAACATAGTCAATCACAGCTAAGAAGACAAGGGCGGTAAGCATTGGTGACATAGGTCCAAATACGTTGCCCATGTATGCGCCGATTCCTGCAATTCCGCCTTTCAATAAAAGTTCAAATCGATTCATAAAAAACCCCCTACGAACTCTTCACAAAAAAAGAGCTCTACTATAAGTTATGCATGCTCTTCGTCTGTGCTTGTACAATCAACCATCATGTTAAAAATAGATGATTGATTGGGTATGAATGATGAGAAATTTTTGTACAATAAAAAATATTTTTGAAAAAATACAAAATTCAGAACAATTAGTGTGGATTTCTGTTACAATAGAGAAAATCTTAAAGGAGGTCTTATAATATGAACAAAATTACACTTGGTCTTCCTCCACATTGTCACAAGGTGTCTTATGATGGCAAGGTTTTTAAAATTAAAGGAATCAATAACGAAAAAATGGTCGTTCCGGTGGCCGGGACGGAGGGAGCCGAGGTAAATGCTCTCAACGAGGAAACTGGGATTTTAAATATAGTAGGAAAAGATTGTATTTTACTCTCTTTAGAAATGCCGATTCGGTTTTGTGAAATTGGCAAAGGTTGGTTGTTGGATAAATTACCAAAACGGAAAAAGAAAGCGTAATAAAAAGGTGGTGTGGAGAGAACCTCTCCATACTACCTTTTTTTTGCATGCTAACTTAGTAAGATTGAAGCAAAACGCAGCCTGCTTTTCCTTCTAAAGTGTAGGTACAAGCATACATTTTAGTAGAAGAGGAGGCAGATACGGTGCAAATGTGGAAACAAGCCTTTCAAATTGCTGCAGTCTATATTGGTACGATTGTAGGAGCAGGCTTTGCTACAGGTCGTGAGATCATAGAGTTTTTTACAAAATACGGAACAGCGGGGTTTGTCGGCATTGGCATTGCTGGTTGGTTGTTTATTGCTTTAGGAACAAAGATCATGCATCTAGCGAGACATACGGAGGCAAAAACATACGAGGAATTAACTACTGTATTATTTGGAGAAAAGCTTTCCATAGCTATTAATATGGTGTTATTTATCATGCTATTTGGTGTAACCTCGGTAATGTTGTCAGGAGCAGGTGCTCTCTTTGAAGAGCAACTTCATCTTCCGTTTCATGTGGGTGTTATAGCGACCATTGTGTGCTGCTTACTCGTGATGCGAAAAGGAATGAGCGGGCTTGTAACAGCGAATGTATTTATTGTTCCAATTATGATTTTATTCTCAATGGTGATCGCATGTACTTCCTTTTTTTCTGTTGTACAACCATCACTTTTTGTAAAAGAAGATTTTATACGTAACATTTCATGGTTATGGAGTCCTTTTACGTATGTGGCATTTAACTTAACGCTTGCTCAAGCAGTTCTTGTTCCACTCGGATGGGAAGCTAGTGATCGTCGAAGTATTACGTGGGGCGGTATAATCGGTGGAATGGGCCTTGCCTTTATTTTGTTTAATAGTCAGTATGCACTGTACGTTCATCCACAAGCACAAACTTTTAATATACCCGTTGCTTTTATCGTCGAGAAACTAGGTACGCCGCTACATTTGCTTTTTTTAGCTGTCGTTTACGGAGAGATTTTCTCTACATTAATTGGTAATCTTTTCGGTTTAACTGCTACGATTAAGAAGGTCTTGGCATTACCCTCGCTAATCGTGATGCTCATCATTCTACTAGGTGCTTACTTAATAAGTTTAGTTGGATATTCGTCGTTGCTTCATTATATCTATCCTCTGTTTGGATCGATTGGCCTTTTATTTATGGTCATTTTAGCCCGAAGAAAAACGGTTACGTCATGAAATTGGTAAATTAATGAATTGAAAGAGGTATTGTTTTAGATGATTAATGACTTGATAGAAAAGCTCGCTCTTTAAGCGAGCTTTTTCTTGTGCATAAAATTAGCTAAATTGCAGAAAATGAGCAGAAGAAATGAGGTGAAGCAGATGAAAAAAAATCGAGGGCCATCAAAAGCGCGTGTTGGAACAGAAAAGGCATCTTATCAAAATATAGAAGTTTCTCCGGATAGTAATGAAAACTTTTTTTACTTAAAAGAAATTTTAGGTGACAGTATGGACGTTAAGATTCTTTATTTTCGCGATCGTCCCGTACCATTTATCGTCTGTTTTATTGAAGGTCTTGTTAATAAATCACAAATTGATTTATCTATTCTTGAACCAGTTCACCGCTGGCAACAAACGTCTCCAGAAATTGAGGCACCAGAATTTATGGAACAAATTGAAGTCAGCTCGCTCGTTCATGAGTTCAAAACGTTCGGACCACTTATTAATGGAATTTTAAAAGGACAAGTTGCTATTTTTGTTAATAGCCTTACAATAGGCTACGCTGTGCCGTTAGAGCACTTTCCACTGCGTGCCATTGATGAACCGGAATCACAGACAACAGTGCGTGGCCCAAGAGAGGGCTTTGTAGAATCGTTACAAATTAATACAACTTTACTGCGTCGCCGGATTTCTAATCCGGCACTACGCTTCCATATGGTGCAGATAGGTAGCTTAACAAATACATCGGTCTTAATTGCGTATATGCATAACCTAGCGGATCAAGAGGTGTTGAATGATCTTATGAATCGACTTTCAACGATGACGACTGATTCCGTATTTGAAGGTGGAATGATTGAGGAAATGCTGAATGAAAACAGATATTCTCCATTCCCTACGTTTCATTCATCGGAACGACCAGACGTTGTAGCTTCTTCATTAACAGAAGGAAAAATTGCGATTTTAGTTGAGGGAAGTCCATTCGTATTATTAACACCTATTACATTTGTTTCTTTTTTTCAGGCAGCAGAGGATATCTACAATCAATATGACTTATCAAGTGCGATTCGAATAGTACGTGTGTTAGCGTTTCTAATTTCCTTTTCTCTACCAGCACTCTACATAGCTGTTACGACATTCCATCAAGAACTTGTTCCTACACAACTTTTAGTCAGTCTTGCCGCTCAGCGAGAAGGAGTCCCGTTTCCTGCTTTTATTGAAACACTCATCATGGAGGTGATTTTTGAAATTCTCCGTGAAGCTGGTATTCGCATGCCTCGACCAATCGGTTCAGCAGTTTCCATTGTAGGAGCTATTGTTATTGGTGAATCAGCGGTGGCAGCTGGTCTCGTATCTCCAGCCATCGTAATTGTCGTTTCTCTAACGGCTATATCTAGCTTTGTATCACCTTTTTATGCATTTAGCGGTGCAGCAAGGATTTTACGGTTTGTACTCATGGTCATTGCAACGACGACAGGAATCTTTGGCATGATTATGTTTTATATTTTGTTACTGACGCACCTATGTTCTCTAAAATCTATGGGTAAACCATACTTTACTTCACCTAAACCTTTAACAGGTGATGCGAATGATACAATGCTGCGTTTACCATTTTGGTGGAAAAACACAAAACTGTACAAGAAAATAAAGAGGTAATCATGAAAAGACTTTCGAAGGCAATTACGTGTTTACTTTTGTGCACGCTCTTAGTTGGGTGTTCAGGTCGACGAGAATTAAATGATGTGCTACTCGTTTCATCTGTAGGAGTGGATGCTGGGAAAAATGGGAAAACGGATGTTCATATTCAAGTCGTTCATGCAGGAGGAACAGCTGGAAATCAAGGTGGGGCACCTTCTGGAGGCGTAGGAGGCTCTGTTTATACGTACACTGTGTCCGGAAGAACTGTTTATGATGCTTTACAAATTGCTGGTCGCATTGCTCCACGTTACTTAGTGTACTCGCACATAAATAGCGTTATTGTAGGAGAAGAATATGCCAAAAAAGTAGGACTTAAGCCAATGTTTGACTTTATGGAACGCAATTATGAGTTTCGTGAAACCGTTCCAGTATTTATTGCCACCCGAACAACAGCAAAGGAAGTTTTATCGATGTATACGGCCATTTTTAAAATTCCTAGTGAATCGTTACAAAACCGTTTAATATCTTCTGCGATGACAACAGGGTTCTCAAATGTGGTGATGGAAAAAGACATTGTCCGTCAGTTATATGGTGAGCATACGGATCCCGTTATTCCTGGAGTGCGTATTTATAAACCGAGTAAGGATGATGGCAATATGTCCAACTTAAGTGATATACGAGCAAATAATAAAAATTTTATTATGACGGGTCTTGCTGTATTTAATAAAGATCATTTTAAGCGCTGGATGACGTATAAAGAATCTGAAGCATGGACGCTTGCTAAAGGGCGAGCACGAGCAGTTACATTAATGACAAATTCTTGTCCCAATAGAAAAAAGGGACATTTAGCGTATGTGGCTAAATCTATACACTCTAAGCTTAAACCAAACATTCACGGCAAGGATGTGACTTTTACTATTTCTATTAGTGGAAAAGGGTACTTACAAGAAGTGACGTGTAACATGGTTACAGGCAATCCTAAAACACTTACAAAAATTGAAAAGCTTGTTTCCGACGAAATGAAAAAAAATATTAATACGATGATTCACCGTGCGAAAAAAGACAAAGTTGATATCCTCGGTTTAGGTCAAATGTTATATGAAACAAATCCAGTACTTTGGCGCCAAAAAAGGCAACAAGACAAGTCGTTGTCGCAGTTTAACATAAAAGTTCATGTTGATATGAAGTTAGAAACGACAGGAGCGAGAATTGAAAGTGTTAACGATCAAAAAAAATAAAGCATTAGTATTGGTAACTATCGGGTTTTGGTTATTCACCATTTTATATACGTATAGTTATTTAACCGAGCATGATTTTCTCCATCTCAATCGCTGGATTGGTAATCTATTTGAACCTATTTATAGTAAATGGTTTGGAGAAAAGCTATGAAGCACATTTTAAGTTCTTCTCAACTGTTTTGGTTGCTAGTAAGCTTTATGACCGGCAGTTCTTTATTAATGGCTCCGGATTTAACAGCTTTTTATGCTAAGCAAGATGGTTGGGTATCTATGTTAATTGCAATTGGAATTGGTTTAGTGCTAAATGTGATTTGGATTTATTTATTGTCTAAATATCATTACCAGTCCATTTTTATAATAGTAGAGAAGGTAGCTGGGAAGTGGGTGGGACGCGCTATTTCCTTAATCTTGGTCTTTTATGCACTTCACCTCTGTGCCTATGTGGTGCGAAACTTAAGTAACTTTATGAATTCTAATGTATTGCCTAATACAAACGTGTGGATTTTTCAAATTATGTTACTTTGTGTAGCGCTATACTCTACATTTTCGGGATTAAACAATTTATCGAGAGTAAATGAGTTTTTAAACCCAATTATGGCTCTATTATTTTTCGGTTCTCTTCTGCTCACGCTAAACCGTTTTCAGTGGCATTACTTTAAACCAGCTTTTGAAATGCCAGTCCGAAAAATGATGCAAGGCGCATATACGACAACAGGTTTTCCGTTTATTGAAATCATTATTTTTTCTAGTTTGTTTACTTTTGTTACACACAAAGGAAAGATAATGAAACGGTATTTACTGGCTATAGTCATCTCGGGTTTAGTGCTTACGATGACAATCATTATCGTGATAGGCTGTGATGGTGCCTTTATGGTCAGTCGTATGTCGTATCCAACCTATGAGCTTATGCGAACAATTAATCTCTTTAAAATATTAGAACGTATTGAAATCTTAATTGCTGTAGTATGGATTGTAGGTATTTTTGTAAAAGTAACCATTTGTTTATTTACTGCATTTTTTGGCTTACAACACGTGGCACAACATGAGAACTTTCACCCGTTTATACTACCTGCTGGTATTTTAGTATGGTCATTAAGTAACCATATTCATGGGAATATGATGCAATTTACAGAGTTTGTCGCACGAAACTGGACATTGTGGTGGTTTTCCATGTATGCATTGTTAACGGTCATTATGACTGTAGGCATCTTTTTAAAGAAACATACAACTAGCACGGAATAAAAAAGAAACTGCTTTTATATAAACAGTTTCTTTTTTTCGTCGTATTTTATGCTTTAAAAGCACGGTATTTAGTAGAAAGACTAGATGCTGAGATGCCATATAATGTGGCACATGCACTTTGTGTTACGTGTTCGCCTAGTTCATCTTTCGCAATTTTATAATGAAGCGCTGCTGCATATGGTTCTGCTTTTCGAATGGTAGGCTGATGTTCTTTGGACCATACACTCCAGAAAGCAGCCGCTTTTTCGAACCCTTGTTGTGTTAAGTGCTGTCCAACGAGAGAAAGAACGTCATCTTCTTGTTCATTGACGTCAGCAACATCCGTTTGTGATGATGGACTTTGTCCGAGTAGCGTACCTAGTGCTTGAGTGAAGTTGCTAGCATGTAGTGGTAAGACGCTTTCGATTTCTGTGAGTTGACGATCAATCGTTAAGAAATCTATATAGAATTCGTAATGCTCTCCTGCAAAAATAGGAAAACCTAGAACGAAAGAATCAACAGCAGGCTTTGTGCGATTACCAAGCGATAGTGTCATCATCTCATTTGTATGAACATTTTCACATTGAGCTGTATAACCATTTACATAGCCTTTTACCTTTAAAATTGTCGGCGCTGTATTCTTCCAACTTGCTACTACTTTAACTATTTCAGCATCTTCAGAAGTATCCACCGTTTTTACATATTGTTCAATCGGTGTTATTCCTTCATCCGTTGTCCCATTCAAAACTTCATTGCAAACTAACACATTAGCGACAGATTGCATTTGCTCTTGAGTGACAGTAATTGATTGCAATGCGTTGCGAGTTTTTTCTCCGATTGCATCTTGATGACGATCGAAGGCGAATTTAATAAGATCTGCTTGGTGTGTACTAATTTTTACAAACTTCTTTAACGTGCGCGTCGTAAATGCTGTATCACAACAATTCTTATATTTTTTTCCGCTGCCGCAAGGGCATGGTTCGTTTCTACCTATTTTACCCATAATTTCCTCCGTTGTTGCACAATTGCGTATGCTAATAAAAAAATAATTTCCTTTGTAAATACTAGCATATTGGTATGATATTGCAACTAATTGTCTCGAATTTGTCAGGTGAAGACGTAAAGAAACAGCACAAAAAAACAATCCAGTGTAGATTGGATTGTTTTTACACACGAGTTGGTAGATGGTTAATCTAGCAACTTTAAATATTCTGTTGTAAGTTTATGAAAAGCTTCCTCATCTTTATTCATGAGTGCTTCGTCTATTTGTTGTTTATACCGTTTGATTTGAAAGTGATGCAGCGATTCATCAAGGATCAACTGAGCAACGATTTCAAAAGCGAACGGATCATTTTTTTTCTGAGCTTTGCCATGTTTATGTTCGTTCATATTTTGGTTATAGGACGTGTTGTCTTTCATGCTCTACTCCTCCTTGAATAAAAATGGTTAAGTTTCACTCAGTATAATAGCGGATTGCATGAATAGCAAGTATTTTATCTGAAAATTTAGTTATTTCTGAATTCACCTTCTTTCATAGGAATGTTATAGAGTCATTTTTTTTTATTATTTGCTAACATGCTGATAGGAAAATTACTTTGTTATACTGTTATGTTCTTTCATTATCCCCGATTTATGATCCGCTTAAACGCAATTTTCTGCTTGTTTCGACAATCGCTTTCGAATATTTGACGGTTTCCGCTGTGTCCGTTACGATAGAAGCAAATCAATTTTTTGACCTGTGTCCACTAGGGGAGCTTCTATAGCTGAGAAAAGGCTTTGACCTTTGACCCTTTGAACCTGATCCGGTTTATTCCGGCGTAGGGAAGTGGTGTGTAGAACGCCCACTGTATCCTTACGGGGCGTTTTTTTGTTGTTTACAGGTAACGTAAAAGAAGGAGTTGTAAAAAGATGATAACGGGTAAGGCGTTAACGATTGCGGGATCCGATAGCGGTGGAGGAGCCGGTATTCAAGCAGACTTAAAAACATTTCAAGAGCTTGGTGCATATGGAATGTCAGTCATTACGGCAATAACATCCCAAAATACATTAGGAGTGAAGGATATTCATCCTATACCTGTCGAGCATGTTAGTAGTCAATTAGAGGCGATTGAGGAAGATCTTCGTCCGGAAGCGATTAAAACAGGCATGCTGTTTAGTGTTGAAATCATTGAAGTTGTGGCAAATCATATTGCGCGCTATGGCTGGGAAAAGGTAGTTGTGGATCCAGTGATGATTGCTAAGGGCGGAGCAGACTTGTTAAAAAAAGAGGCGGTGCAAGCATTAAAGAAACATTTACTGCCACTAGCAACAATTATTACACCTAACATTCCCGAAGCACAAGAACTTACTGGTAAAGAGATTGTAAGTCGAACGGATCGCGAAGAAGCAGCAAAATATTTGCATAGTCTTGGTGCTAAAGGTGTTGTGATTAAAGGTGGTCATTTAGAAGGAATCGAAGAACCAGTTGATTTATATTACGATGGTAGCAGTATGCATGAATTCAAAGGTAAGCGCATAGAAACGAAGCAAACGCATGGAACAGGTTGTACATTTGCAGCGGCAATTACGGCACAATTGGCGCTCGGTCGATCGCCGTTTGAAGCGGTAGAGACGGCTAAAGCTTTTATACAAGCTGCGATTAGTCACCCATTAAATATTGGAAATGGTCATGGCCCAACAAATCATTGGGCGTATAGGAGGAATGTATAGTGAAGGATATTCGTACTTTATTGCAAACGATTCGTGAAGAGAAACCACTTATTCATCATATTACGAATTTTGTAACGATGAATTTTTTAGCAAATGGTGTGTTAGCAGCGGGGGGAAGCCCAATGATGGCACATAGTGAAGAAGAAGCAGAAGAGGCTGTCGCTGCTTCAGCTGCTCTCGTCTTAAATATTGGGACAATTGATCCATCTTGGTTACGAGGAATGATTGCAGCCGGAAAAAAAGCAAAAGAACAAAACATTCCTGTTGTGCTTGATCCAGTAGGAGTAGGATTAAGTCGCCTTAGAAGTGAGACCGTGCGACAACTGATTGAAGAGGTACGTCCCGATCTTATTTGTGGAAATGCTGCAGAGTTGTCTTATTTATATGAAGGCAACTGGAGTGGAAAAGGTGTCGATGGAGAATTGGATGGTACATCAGCTCAGTTAGCTCAGTTAGCGGCACGTAAGTTTAATACGGCAGTGGCGATCACTGGTGAACAAGACTATGTTAGTGACGGCTCGCAAACCATTGCCATTACAGGTGGTCATGAAATGTTAGCCTATGTAACGGGTACAGGATGCTTTTCTTCCTCTATGATCGCCCTCTTCTTAGCTAAAGGACTCGAGACAGAGTGCTCCATTGTGGAGCGAGCTGCAGCTGCCCTTACGATGCTAGGTTTGGCCGCAGAACGGGCGATTGAAACAGCAAATGGGCCGGGAACATTCCAAGTTCATTTACTTGATGCTTTATTTAACCTAAAATCAGAAGAGCTTACAACAGCTTCAAGATGGAGTGAGATGTAACTTATGGAATGCAACATTGCAGAAAAACTGCGCGTTTATTTTATAGCAGGTAGTAACAACTGTCTGAATCATGAGATACAAGAAGTTTTAGAAGAGGCATTAAAAGGCGGAGCAACACTTTTTCAATTCCGAGAAAAAGGGCCCGGCGCTCTTCAGGGAGAAGATAAGGAAGTGCTTGCTCGTCGTTTATTAGCGCTTTGTCATCAATACGATGTTCCCTTTATTGTCAATGATGACGTAGCGTTAATGCTAAAAATCAATGCTGACGGCTTACATGTCGGACAAGAAGATGGCGATTTAGAGCATATTCGTGAGAAAACGAAAGGAAAATTGCTCGGAATTTCTGCTCATACGTTAGAAGAAGCGAAAAAAGCGGTAGCGCTTGGTGCAGATTATCTTGGAGTTGGCCCAATTTTTCCGACAGAAACGAAGCGTGATGCCCGAGAAGTAATGGGAGGAAATGTGTTAGAACAATTACGTGCTAACGACCTAACAATCCCTCTTGTCGCAATTGGAGGCATTACAGCTGAAAATGCTCATATAGCCATTCGTGCAGGAGCGGATGGGGTGTCAGTCATAACAGCGATAAGTCATGCCGATCACCCACAGCAAGCCACTCGTAATCTAGTAGAAGCCGTTAGCCATTCAAAATAAGTAATAAACGGTTAACGCACGAATATCGCCTCTTCTTCGTACTATACAAAGGAACGAACGAGAGGGGCGATGTTCATGAAAAATAAGAGTAAATGCTGGATTGGTTTTGAATATGGCATCGGCGTGGCAGCCTTTCTTTTAGCGATATGGAATGGCTTATATGTCAATAGTGCGGCTACCTTATTTTTGCTTGTGGCAACTGTTTTTCTGTTTCGTACGATTGAACGAAAGATATATGGTACGACTGCTGAATGTTGGTTTAGTGGGAGTGTAACAGTCCTATTTATATGGCTTGCTTTTCAAGAATGGTAAAAGGACAGAAAGAAGGGTAAGCGAATTGGAATCGTACATCATTACGAATCGAATTCGCTTTTTTTATGGAACTCAACCATTTTTTGGAGTAGTTGGATTGACAAATAACGAGAGTTGCTTACAATGTAGATAAAACGCTTTCTTTTAAGAAAAGAAGTTTTTTTGTAGTTTTGCGTAAACGTTTACGTTGTACTATACTACGCTCTCATTTTAGGAGGATATAAACGATGAAGGTAACTATATGGAATGAAAATCGGCATGAACAACGTAATGAAAATGTAAGAAAAATCTATCCAGAAGGCCTTCATGGAACGATTCAGTATTTTTTACAAAGAGATGGCTTTACAGTCAATACAGCAACTTTAGATGAAGAGGAGCATGGCTTATCAGAGGCTGTATTAAATGAAACAGATGTATTAATTTGGTGGGGCCATTTAGCTCATGATGAAGTACGGGACGAAGTCGTTCAGCGTGTCTATGAACGGGTGCTAGAGGGTATGGGTTTAATTGTGCTGCATTCAGGTCATTTTTCGAAAATTTTCAAAAAGTTAATGGGTACGTCTTGTGATTTAAAGTGGCGAGAAGCGAATGAAAAAGAACGCTTGTGGGTCGTTGATCCAGCGCATCCAATTACGAAGGGTCTTGGTTCATACATAACGTTAGAGCAAGAAGAGATGTATGGCGAACATTTTGATATCCCAGCTCCGGATGAATTAATCTTTGTGAGTTGGTTTGAAGGTGGGGAAGTTTTCCGCAGTGGCTGTACCTATAAACGTGGTAAAGGGAAAATTTTTTATTTCCGTCCAGGCCATGAAACATACCCAACGTATCATCATCCAGACATTCAGCGCACAATTTCCAATAGTGTGAAATGGGCTGCTGGATTGGGAAGTGCAATGCCAACTTATGGTCATGCGGAGCCGCTTGAGCCAATCGGAGCAAAAACAAATTCAAAAGGAGACAACAAACGATGATTAAAGTAGGCGTAATCGGGTGTGGCAGTATTGCTCGTTTTCGACATTTGCCAGAGTATGAGAATCATGTAATGACTTCTATTGTAGCGGTATGTGATACAAATCATCAACGAGCTGATGAAATGGCGCGATTATATGGAGCAAAAGCTTATTATTCTTATGAAGCACTACTAGAAAATGAACAAATGGATGCGGTAAGTGTATGTACACCGAATTATTTACATGCAGACATGACAATAGCGGCTCTTCAAAAGGGAAAACATGTTTTATGTGAAAAGCCGATGGCAGTGTCTGTTGAAGAAGCTGAACGGATGATTCAAGCGAGTAAGGAACATGGTAAAAAACTAATGATTGCTCATAATCAACGTTTTGTACCTTCTCATGAAAAAGCTCGTGAGCTTATTGCAACTGGGGAAATTGGGAAAATATATAGCTTCCGAACAGCCTTTGGTCATCCAGGGCCAGAATCATGGAGTGTAGATGGAGAAAATAGTTGGTTTTTTCAAAAAGAAAAAGCTCAAATCGGAGCGATGGGCGACTTAGGTGTCCATAAAACAGACTTGCTTCGTTTTCTCTTAAATGAAGAAATAGAAGAGGTGGCAGCGTTTGTAGAAACATCCGCAAAAAAACAAGCGACGGTAGATGATACAGCTGTTTGTATTTTAAAAACGGAAAGCGGTGTGATTGGCACATTAGCAGCTAGTTGGTCTTATGTTGGAAAAGAAGATAATTCGACAATTATTTATGGTGAAAAAGGAATAGTGCGGTTAGAGGAACATCCAGAATATGCGCTCATTGTCCAATACGGTGATGGTACGGTTGTTAATTATGCTTTAGGGCACATTCAAAGTAATGATAGCGGCGGTCAAAACGATACGGGTGTGATTGATCGCTTTGTGACCTGTATAAAAGAAGATCGTGAACCAGCGGTTTCTGGTGAAGAAGGAAAACGTTCGTTAGCGGTCATTATGGCAGCTTTAAAAGCACACCAAGAAAAACGAACCATTTCTATTCGCACAGAGGTGCTTTCATGAGCCTCGTACGCGTTGGTTTTATAGGTGTTGGTGGGATTGCACAGTCTCGTCATATGCCGGCGATTTCTTCTGTACAAGATAAAGCAGTGATTGTAAGTGTTTATGATACGAATAAGGAACGAGCAAAAGAAGTAGCGCGAACGTTTAAGGTTGATCATGTGAGTGATACATATGAGGAGCTATTGTCCCTTGTAGATGCGGTTGTTATTTCCACACCGAATAAGTTTCATAGTGAGATTGCTATTGCTGCTCTGCAAGCAGATGTACACGTTTTATGTGAAAAACCGATGGCATTAACGGTGGCAGAGTGTGATGAAATGCTCCTAGCGGCGCAAAAAGCGGATAAAGTGTTAGCGATCGGCTACCATTATCGCTATATGAAAAATGCCCAAGCGGCTAAGAAAGTCATGTTTGCTAATGAGATTGGTACACCGATTGTGATCCGTGTTCAAGCGATGCGAAGACGAAAAGTACCAGGTTGGGGTGTGTTTACGAATAAAGAACTGCAAGGTGGTGGCAGTTTAATGGACTACGGCTGTCATTTGCTTGATTTAGCGCTCTGGCTCATGGGAGATGCAACGCCTGTTGAAGTGAGTGGTTCGCAATACAATACGTTAAGTAAAATGCCAGAACAAGTGAATGAATGGGGAGACTTTGATTACGAAACGTTTGATGTAGATGATCATGTTACAGCCTATATCCGTTTTGACAATGGAGCCACTCTATTATTAGAAACTTCTTGGTCAGCAAACATTCAAGCTGATATTGAAAATGTAAGTATTTCCGGAGATCGAGGGGGGCTTGATGTCTTTCCGTTTCATGTGAACCAAGCCAAACACGGTATGTTACTTGATACAGTCGCTCCTTATATTCCTGGTGAAGAAGATCCTGGCATCAGCCAAGCCATTCATTTTATTGATAGTTGTTTAGGATTGGCAGAACCGCTTGTGAAGCCAGAAGAAGCACGTAAAGTCTCCTATCTTATTGAAACTATTTATAAGAGTAGTGATTTAAAACGCAGCATTACATTATCATAAAGGGGGATTTATCGATGAAGCTTGGCGTATTTACCGTCCTGTTCTCAGAGCTATCTTTTGAAGAGATGTTGGATCATGTGAAGGCATCTGGAGTAAAAGCTGTTGAAATCGGAACAGGAAACTATCCAGGAGATGCCCATTGTAACGTAGATGAATTGTTAGCAAGTGAGGAAAAGCGGACAGCATTTTTACAGGCGATTACCGTACGCGATCTTGAAATTAGCGCGTTAAGTTGCCATGGAAACCCATTGTCACCAGACCGTGCATTTGCTGACGCTTGTCATGAAACATTTGTTAAAACGGTTGATTTAGCACACTTACTTGGCGTGCCGGTTGTGAATTGTTTTTCGGGTACACCAGGAGATCATGAAGAAGCGCGATATCCCAATTGGCCTGTATCGCCTTGGCCCAACGAATATGGTGATGTTTTAAAGTGGCAGTGGGAGGAGAAATTAATTCCCTATTGGCGCCAATGGGGGCACTATGCAAAAGAGAGAAATGTAAAAATAGGCTTGGAGCTTCATGGTGGCTTTCTCGTCCATACACCTTATACACTGTTGAAGCTTCGAGAAGAAACATGCGATGCTATTGGTGCTAATCTAGATCCAAGTCATTTATGGTGGCAAGGTATAAATCCAGTGGCTGCCATTAAAATATTAGGCAAAGCGAAGGCTATTCATCATTTTCATGCGAAAGATACGTATCTTGATCAAGACAATATTAATATGTATGGCTTAACCGATATGCAGCCGTATGGCGACGTTCGTACCCGGGCATGGACGTTCCGCTCAGTCGGTTGCGGTCATAGTCTAAAAGAATGGTCTGATATGATTTCAGCGCTGCGTGCGTATGGTTATGATTATGTTGTAAGCATTGAGCATGAAGATCCGTTAATGTCTATTAATGAAGGCTTTAACAGAGCTGTGAAAAATTTAAACGAAGTACTCATTCACGAAACACCTACGGACATGTGGTGGACATAAGTAATCCCCCTTTAACATATTAGTTAAAGGGGGATTGTTCATTCATTCGTAGAAGAACTACTCATCATAGCTGATACTTTTTCTTTGGCTTGGTTCGAAACACCTGCTGCTTTATCTTTAACACTACCTACTAAATTAGATGCTTTTTCCTTCCCAGCCATTGTACCTAACTTCGTTTGTAATACCGCTTCATCTTTTAATTCGATCGTTTTATCTTTTAAGTTTGCCGTTTGGTGAGCTAAACGCTGACGCATTTCTTTCCCTGATTTTGGTGTTAGTAGCATGGCAGCCGCTGCCCCTACTACTCCTCCGACAAGTACTCCTGTTGTTACTTTTGTTGTTGTTGAACTCATTTGAAATTCCTCCTTTTTAACTTACTACCCGTAAGGACGATGTTTAAAACGCCAAATCGATTTATGCAAAAAGCGCTCCTTTGTCCGAAAAAAGTTCGGAAGGAGCGCTTATGCAAAGTAAATCTTCTTATTTTAACTCGGGAAGCATGCGAATCTCTTGAGTCATTTCAGAATTGCAAATTGGGCAGTTAGGCGTTTTCTGTAGCGAATAATCCGCTCTCATCCAGCATGTGCACTGGTCATTTTCACATGCCCACACTTTCGTTTCAACATCGGGTACAGGTTCGATCGGATTCTTGGAAAAAAAAGCCATGGGTATCCCCCTTATTTGTAATACTTATATTATACTCCTTTTCCAGCATTTTTATGAGTAAAAAGACTTTTTCGTTAAAAAGAGATTCATAAGCGGCATAAATAACGACCTAGATTGGTTAAAAAAAACAAGGTTGTGGCATAACTAAAAAGGATGTTTTACCATTGAAAAAGGATGTGTTAGGAATGGAAATAGGATTAGTAGGACTTGGCAAGATGGGTTATAATCTTGCGCTCAATATGTTGGATCATCAATTTAACGTGATTGCCACCGATCAAAATAAAGGAGCGGTGGAAGAAATCACAAAGCAAGGAGCGCAAGGTGTTCATTCTTTAGAAGAGCTTGTTCAAAAATTTACCGGCCGCCGGGCTATCATTTTACTCGTTCCGGCTGGGGATATTGTAGATCAAGTCATCGGTTCATTAGTTCCTCATCTAGCAAAAGGTGATATTATTATTGACGCTGGAAATTCTAAATACAAAGATACGTTACGCCGGTATAGTGAGTTAAAAGAACAAGGCATTCATCTTGTTGATTGTGGAACGAGCGGAGGAACGGATGGTGCTCGCCATGGTGTTTGTGTCATGGTAGGTGGCGATCAAGAAGCGGTTGATTACGTCTCTCCGCTGTACGAAAAAGTTTCAATAAAAAATGGGTTTATGAAAACGGGTGTAGCTGGTAGCGGTCACTTCTTGAAAATGGTTCATAACGGTATTGAGTATGGCATGATGCAAGCGATTGGAGAAGGCTTTGAAATATTGGATAAAAGCGAATTTGACTATGACTATAAGGCCGTTTCACGCGTGTGGAATAATGGATCCGTTATTCGTTGTTGGCTAATGGAACTTATGGAAAACGCTTTTTCAAAGCAACCTAAGTTAGAGGAAATTCGAGGGGTCATGAATTCTTCTGGAGAAGGCATATGGACGATTGAAGCTGCGTTAGAATACCAAGCATCGGCTCCTGTTATTGCCATGAGTCAATTTATGAGATTTCGCTCGCTTGAAGATGATACGTTTCACGGAAAAGTGGTTGCCGCCTTGCGTAATGAGTTTGGTGGACATGATATCGTTAAAAAATAATGATTTCTTTAAGCCTTTGCTGTATGGCAGAGGTTTTTTTCTATATAATAAAGTGGGAGAGGATGAGAAGTTATGGACGTAAAAGAAAAACTAGTAAGAGAATCGAGAACGGTAAAATCAAGTTTTGTATTGCCGCCAGACACGAATAATCATGGAACATTGTTTGGCGGAAAACTAATGGCATACATTGATGATGTGGCTGCAATTTCAGCGATTCGGCATGCACGCTGTAACGTCGTAACAGCATCGACGGATTCAGTTGACTTTTTATACCCCATATCAGTGGGACAATCCGTCTGTTTAGAATCGTTTGTAACGTGGACACATAAAACATCAATGGAAGTATTCGTAAAGATTACATCAGAAAACCTTTTTACAGGCGAGCGAAAAATATGTGCCGTTTCTTTTTTAACGTTTGTTGCTTTAGGAGCAGATGGAAAACCTACACCTGTTCCGAGAGTCGTTCCTGAAACGGAAGAGGAAAAGTGGTTGCATAACGGAGCTGAAGAACGTTCCGAAAGTCGAAGAAAACGTCGCGAAAACAGTAAAAAGTTAGTTGAAGAGTTTGGTACACAAAAGCCGTGGGAGTAAGGGGTGATGTGGCAAGTTAAAAAAAATGAAAAGAAAGCGTTTTAATTTTTTCAAATTCAAGAAGTACATGTTATAATAAAGATACCTTTTTCCAGCCAGGGATACGAGAACCCTGGCTATTTTTATATTCTTTTATAAACAAAGAAACAATGAAAAAAGGCAAGCGTTTTCGCTGCCTTTTTTTGAGGAGAGATTGGTTATCTGCGGTATCCGCCACCAAGTTGTTGTTCAGCCATTTGAACAAGACGTTTTGTGATTTCGCCACCTACTGATCCGTTTGCACGGGAAGTTGTGTCTGCACCAAGTTGTACGCCGAATTCAGAAGCGATCTCATATTTCATTTGATCAAGAGCTTGTTGAGCTCCACTTACTACTAATTCATTTGAACTGTTGTTACGTGCCATATGTATCACCTCCTTGTACTACTAGTGTGTATAATTGGTTTTCAAATTATGCATCCCTTTTTAAAAAAAAATTGTGTCAAAACTGCGCCCTTTGCCGTATAGTATTTTATCCCCCTATAGCTTTGAAAAAAGACGGTGTTTCCCTGATGGGAGCGCCGTCTTTTTTTTATGAACTTACGTATGCGTTTTTCACAAATCAAGAAATGTAGTATACTAAGCATTGAGGAGGTGAGTCCTATCGAATGGTTCATGCCTGAATTGTTGTTAGTCTCCATGTTGTTTTCGGTTCTTTTAATAAGCGTCGGTAAGCATTTTGCAAAAGAGATGCCGACGTTGATCTCAGCTCAGAATCTACAACTTGAAAATTCCCAATTGATCGTAAACAAGCAAAATAAGCGACAACCGTTCACGTCGTTTTATTTTTTGCGAACAGGAATTATGTATTGTAAATATAACAAAATATCACCCGACGATTGTGAAGGTCCTTCTTCTTTGGTTGTTTGTCATGTTACAAAACAATCAAGGAGGAACAATATTGAAACGATTAGGACTCACACGAAACGGTCGGTTATGGCTTTTATTGATAGGAATCGTAGTACTTGCGGGGTGCAGTAGAGCACCTGTTGATGAACATAGTACAGGCATTTGGAGTCACTATTTTGTTTATCCACTCTCTTGGCTCATTAGACATGTGGCTCGTTATTTTTCAGGAGAGTATGGACTAGCTATTATCTTATTGACTGTTGTCATTCGCTTATTGCTTATTCCAGTAGCACTCTACTCGAAAAAAAAGCAACAGAAAATGAAAGAATTGCAACCTGAAATTGTAAAGCTACGAGAAACCTACAGCAGTAAGGATCGCGAAACACAGCGAAAGCTTCAACAAGAAATGATGCACCTGTATCAGCAGCACAAGGTAAATCCTATTTCGATGGGCTGTCTACCACTGCTCATACAAATGCCTATACTCATAGCTTTCTATTATGCCATTATTCGCACACCGGAAATTGGCGTGCATAGCTTTTTATGGTTTCAACTTGGACATCCTGATTCTCTTCACCTCCTTCCGATCATTGCCGCACTAACAACGTTTGTGCAGCAAAAAGTGATGAATGCATCAATGAACGAAATGAATCCGCAATTAAAAATGATGGGTTACATTATGCCGCTCATTATTGTTGTATCATCCTGGAACTTATTTGCGGTGCTGCCAATGTATTGGATTGTTGGAAATGTGATTGCGATTGTTCAGACGGTGATTTTAAATCGTATGTCTTCGTAAGTGAAGTGTGGAAAAGCCTTCCGTAATGGGAAGGCTTTTTACGTGAAGTCTGAAAAGTTGACAGACTTCAAGACGAAATTCATCATAGATAAAAGATAAGGAGTGGAACGTTACAATGGAAAAAATGGTGTTTTTTGATATAGATGGTACATTGATCGATGAAGCAACAGGAAAAATTCCTGATTCTGCAAAAGAAGCGATTTCGGAACTTAAGAAAAAGGGGATTCATGCCGGCATTGCGACAGGACGAGCTCCCTTTATGTTTGAGCATATTTTACAGGAGTTAGAAATAGATTCGTTTATTAGTTTCAATGGCTCTTATGTTGTGTTTAAAGGTGAGCCGATTTATAAAGCAGTGCTTGATGTAGAACGTTTAAAGGAATTAGAAACGATTGCGGAACGGTCTAACCATCCAATGGTGTTTCTTGATCACGCTTGTGCTACAGGAAATAAAGAATTTGCCGATAATGTACATGAAAGTACGAAGCATTTATTGCCAGCGTATCCGACGTTTGATCCAAGTTATTATCATCATAATGAGATCTATCAAGCCCTCTTATTTTGTGAACATCCTGAAGATGAGGGATATCGCACACAATATGATGGCACATTTGACTTTATCCGTTGGCATCAACTAGCAATAGATGTTATGCCTTCAGGCGGTTCTAAGGCTAAAGGGATTGAAGAGTTATTAAAAAGAACGCCTGTTCAACGCGAGAACACGTTTGCGTTTGGCGATGCGCTTAATGATATAGAAATGCTACAGCATGTAGGAACAGGTATTGCAATGGGCAATGGTTTACAAGAAGCGAAAGCAGCCGCTAACTTTGTTACGAAACCAGTTCATGAAGATGGCATTTGGTATGGGTTACGAAAAGCAGGTTTGATTTAAAAGAAGAGAGGTAGCATAAACATGCAAGGAACGGGCCTTGTACTTGAAGGTGGAGGCATGAGAGGGCTGTACACAGCAGGTGTATTGGATTATTTTATGGAGCATGATTTATATTTTCCATATGTAATCGGTGTTTCAGCAGGAGCATGCAATGCTATGTCCTATTTGTCTCGCCAAAAAGGAAGAAATCGGGTCGTTAACCTTGATTTTGTTCGACACCCGGATTATATTTCCTATCGAAATTTATTATTGAAGAAAAAAAGTTTATTTGGAATGGACCTTATTTTTGATGACATTCCCAATAAGCATGTACCGTTCGATTTTGAAACGTTTTATCAGGCACAGGAGCAATTGGTGATTGGGACTACCGATGTTACAACAGGTCAACCCATTTACTACAATAGTAAGGAGCATGAAGAACATATTATGACCATTTTACGTTCTTCCTCGTCTATTCCTTTTATGTCACCACCTGTGTCGTATAATGAGCAAATGCTTGTTGATGGTGGAGTATCTGATCCCATTCCAATTCGAAAAGCACAGTGGGACGGGCACCGACGCAATGTTATTATTCTCACCCAAAACGTCGGATACCGAAAAAAAAAGCCAAAGTGGAACTGGTTGGCTAAACAGCTTTATAAAAAGCTACCAGGGCTTATGCCTGTTTTATTAGAACGGTATAAAACATATAATGAAACGTTAGCTTACATTGAGCAACTGGAGCGCAAACAAGAAGTGTTTGTTATTCGTCCTCTGCAAAAGTTAAAGGTGAGTCGAACAGAACGAAATCCATATAAATTGGCAGCTCTATATGAACAAGGTGTTGAAGATGCAGCACTGCTACATAATCGGTTAGAAAGCTGGTTGTACACCTTGTAAACCGTTCATTTGAGCCCAAAAAGCTAGCAATACATGCTTTTTGGGCTTTTTTTGTTTGTTCGTGTTCTCATCTATATGCATAGGTCATCTTATGGCACGCAAAAGCTATGGAAAAATCCACATCGTAGATCGCTTTCCCGACGTTACTCGTTACTGTTCCGCCATAATTTTTTTCTGAAAAGAATGGCATTTTAATAACGTTAGAGGTAAAATTTTTAGAAGGTGGTAAAAATATACCTTTAACAGGGAAAACCTACTTAGTTGCTCGCAAGAAAAATATTCAGCTTATTTTCTTAAATATTGCATGAAAAACTTGGAATCCCTATGAAACTTTAGTAATCTAAGAGAGGACTCATTTTTATAATGTAATTGTAAGATAACGAAGGAGGAAAAAAGGAATGGGAAAAAAGGTCCAAAAGAAAAAGAAAAACCATGTTCCTTTTCGACTGAATGTACTATTCGTCGCAGTCTTCCTGCTGTTTTCGATTTTAATATTACGATTAGGAGTATTGCAAATCGTACAAGGTGAAGAAAAGCGTTTAGAATCAGAGGCCATTAAAAAAGAAGAAGCGAAAAAAGAAGCGCCTCGTGGAAAGATTTTTGATAGCTACGGAAATGTTGTAGTAGATAATAAACCGTATTTCACGCTTACATATACGAAAACATCGGGTACAAAGTCTCAAGAATTATATGACACGGCTAAGTGGATTGCACAACATGTTACGATCAAGAAAAAGAGAATTACTGAAAAAGACAAACAAGAATTTTTCATTTTCAAAAAGTCACTTCAAGAACAAGGCCTAAAGAAGCTCATAGATGCGCGGATCAGCGCCGCTGAGGCGAAGAAATTCAAAGGAAAAGAACTCGATAATTTATTGCAAAGCCGCATTACGAAAGATGAGATTCAAGCACTCACGAAAGAAGACTTAAACGTGTTAGCGGTTCGTAAAGAAATGAGTACAGGCTATGCCTATTCTCCATCACCGATTAAAAAAGAGCTTACCGACGAAGAAATCTCGGTCGTTTCGGAAAACCTAGATAAGCTTCCAGGCATTGATGTAATGCCGGATGCGGATCGTCAATATCCATTTGGGGATTCATTAAAGACCATTTTTGGTCAAGTGAAACAAATCCCACGAGAAAAACAGGCCTTCCTACAAGCCTTAAATTACGACAATAATGATCAGATTGGTGTTTCGGGAATTGAGTCACAGTATGAAGATACTCTTCGTGGTACGAAAGAAAAAAGTGTGTACATGACCAATCCGAAAACGGGAAAAACCATCGGAGATCCAAAAGTAATTGCGGGTAAACGAGGTAAAGATTTAGTTTTAAGCGTTGATATGGATTTACAACATAACTTAGAAAATATCGTTGAACAAGAATTAAAAAAGGCAAAAGCTAGAGGCGGAAATGAACTAATGAATTCGGCCTACATTGTGATGATGAATCCGACAACAGGTGGAATTTATGCCATTGCTGGTAAGAAGTATGAAGACGGAAAATATAGTAACGATTCCTATGGCGCTTTATTTAACGCCTTTGAAATGGGATCTGCCGTCAAAGGGGCAACTGTACTAACAGGTCTTCATAAAAGTGCGATTTCTACTGGCGAATATATTTACGATGCCCCAGTAAAAATCGGAAATACCACCAAAAAATCGTATACGAACATGGGTAGTATCAATGAACTTACCGCTCTTGAACGCTCTTCTAACGTATACATGTTTAATATTGCAATGCGTCTTGGTAAGTATAGTTATAATGAACGAAAATTTTATGGAAATGACTATCGACTTGGCTATAATGTGATGCGCTATTACTTTAGTCAGTTCGGTTTAGGGATACGAACAGGAATTGATTTCCCTAATGAGTCGACGGGCTACAATGGTGGCTATCAACAGCTCGGTAACATGCTTGACTTAGCGATTGGTCAGTTTGATACGTATACGCCTGTTCAAATGGTTCAGTATGTATCTACCATTGCAAACGGTGGGTATCGCGTTCAACCACGTCTTGTGAAAGAAATACGAGAGCCTTCGACGGAAACGGGTAAAGAAGGTAGGGTTGTTGATCGCTTTGAGCCGAAGATCCTAAATAAAATAGACATGAGACCTGAGTACATTAACCGTGTTCAACAAGGGTTCTGGCAAGTTATGCATGGGTCTCAAGGGACCGCGAAAGACTTTAATAGCTCTGTGTATCATAATGCTGCAGGAAAAACAGGAACAGCAGAGGTTAAGAAGTATGATAGCAACGGTAATCTAATTAGTAATAAAGACAACCATACACTCGTTGGCTATGCACCGTTCGATAAACCAGAAGTAGCCTTTGCAGTTGTAGCGCCATTTGGAGCAACAAAAGGCGAAAATATAAATAAAGAAATCGGTAAACGAGCGTTAGAAGAATATTGGAAACTAAAAGAAAAACGTAAAAAACCGAAAGAATAAAAAGAAGCACTGAGCCATCTCGCTCAGTGCTTTTTAAATGGGTTGTGTTAGGGCTAATGAATGGAAAAGAATTTACTAAGCGATACTAGCGTTCATTAGAATGCGCATGCGCAACCAATGATAATCAATAAGACAAAGAGTACGACGACGAGGGCAAAACCGTTGCCGCCAATTGCATATCCCATCTGTTATTCCTCCTTTATTAGAGATTCCAACATTTCCTTATCACTATATGGCAATCCGATAGGAGATGTATAGGCCTTTGTAGGATTAGCTACGAAATTGGGCAAGTCGCATTTCTATCCAAAAAATAGACGAATGTGCCGGTACCCAATGTTTGCCACCGACATATGTTAGGAGTGTAGATTATATTTCACTCGAAAGAGGAGGCAACAAAATGTCTTATGGATTCGGTTGTGGCAATGGATTTGCCCTTATAGTTGTTCTGTTCATTTTGTTAATTATCATTGGATGTGCTTGTGCGTTCGGTTAAGCCTTAACTAGGCAATCTGTGAGCAAAAGACCACCCGAACGAGGGGTGGTTTTTTGTTGCTGCATCCCTTACAGTTAATGTGTAAGAATGATTAAAGGAGATGTAGTATGAAAAAGTACATAATGTTAGTGTTGTTATTCGTTGTATTTGCAGGTTCATCAAAGGCATTTGCTCATACTGGTTTAAAGCAAGCAAATCCTAGCGCGAATGCAGTAATTAAAAAAGATGTGAAGCAAGTTATGCTTCACTTTGAAACGAAGATTGAGAATTTAAGTACGCTTTCCGTTACGAAAAATGGACAGGCTGTTGATGCAACTGTATCCGTACAAGGAAACATGATGACGGGAACGTTTGCTAAGCCGCTTGAAAATGGTAAATATACTGTAACGTATAAAATTATCGGAGCGGACAGCCATAAGATTGAAAATAGTTATGAGTTTACGGTAGATAAATCATCTACGTCAAAAGTGGAACCTAACGTAACAAAAGAGGAAAAACCAGCAAAGGCGGATCAAGCAACTAAATCAAAAGAAGAACAGAAAGATCGTACGCCGATGATTGCCATCATAAGTGTTGTTTTAATTCTCTTAATCATCGGAGTTGTTATCATTCGTCGGAAGAAGTAAGACGTAATTTGATAATGAACAGCAAAAAACGAAGTAAAGAGTATAATGCCTCTTTACTTCGTCTTTTTATTTCAGTACTTTTTGCAGTACATTTACATTTTGTTTCATTAAAGAAAGATAGGTTTCCCCAGCTTTTTCTTCTTGGGGCGTTAATGTTTCTAAGTTTCTTAATGTAAGTGTTTTTGCGCCTGCTTCTTGTTCCACAATGCGGGCGATCTTATCACTTGCTGTTTTTTCTAAAAGTATATAAGAAGTGTGCGTTCGCTTTACATGAGAAATCAGCGCTTGTAGCTGTTTTTGTGAAGGCTCTTGTGATGGGGAAATGCCAGTTACAGCAACTTGGCGAATGCCATAACGTTTTTCCCAATAACCATAGGCAGCATGTGATACAATCATTTCTTTGTTTTTCTTATGTTTTGTGACAGATAGAAAGGATTGATGAATGCGCAGTAACTCTTTTTTTAATGTAAAGAAGTTTTTTTGAAAATACGCTTTGTGTTGCGGACGAAGCTTACTAAATGACTGTTCAATGTTTTTTGCTAAATCAATCGCGTAAAGAGGATCAATCCAAACGTGCGGATCAATATCTCCGTCGTCGTGCTCGTCATGCTCTTGATGTCCAGCGTGTTCTTCTTCCTCGTCCTGTGCGTGCGAGAGTCTTGCTAAAGGAATGCCAGTAGCCGCTTTAACCGTCATTACACCTTCATCTTTTACAATATCAGTAACTTTGTTAGCAAAGCCTTCCACGCCAGTTCCGTTATATATGAAAACGTTGCTATCCGCAATAGACACCATGTCTTGCGTAGTTGGTTCAAAGGAATGAGCATCACTACCAGGCGGAACAACATTCCGAACGTGGACATAGCGGCCACCAATCTGCTCTGAGAAAAATTGTAGAGGGTAAAGTGTAGTTGTCACGTCTAATGGATCTTTTGTTTTTTGTTCTGTATGAGGAGCACAGCCGCTTGCAACGAAGAGAAATATCAACGAAACAATAGCGATGCAGCGAAATTTCATGATGCAACTTCCTTTCAGTAAGGTCAACAATCCTTACCATTATAACGGAAAGTATTCGAAATGCAAAGCGTAAATATTACGATTTACCAAATGGGGTTATTAGTGGACAATGACTACTAAATGAATCATAATATTTTTGTAAGGTTTTTTGAAGGGAGAACGCTCATGAGCGTAGAACAACATAAACAACAAGCAAAAGCAGCATTGCGTTGTAAAGTAATTACTATAAGTGATACAAGAAATGAAGAGAGCGATCTAACGGGTCAGTTTTTGAAAGAACAAATGATAATAAATGGCCATACGATCGTTGCTTATGAAATTGTGACCGATGATGTGCACAGCATTCAACAAGCTGTTCTCTCGGGCTGTGAACGTAAACTAGATGTTATTCTTTTAAATGGGGGAACAGGTCTTTCACAACGAGATGTAACGATTGAAGCGCTTTCTCCATTATTTGAAAAAGAAATTACTGGATTTGGTGAATTGTTTCGCATGCTAAGTTATACGGAGGACATTGGATCAGCAGCGCTTTTATCACGAGCGATTGCGGGTGTCATTGGCTTGACCGCTGTTTTTTCCGTTCCTGGCTCGCGAGGAGCAGCCAAGTTAGCATTAGACAAATTAATTGCACCAGAGATTGGTCACATAGTGGCAGAAATAAATAAATAAGGTTTGGTGCATAAAGAGCCATCTTCTTCATACGTTTAAGTACATCCATATGATTCAGTAGACAAGATGAAACTTTTTGTAGTCGGAATCGTATAGTATTATGAAAACGCTTAATCAGGAGGATATGATGGAAGGACAATTGCGAAAAGCTGTCGAAGCGAGGAAAGCATTTCTTATTCGAGCACTTCATAAAGAAAGTTTGCTAAGCCATGAGCGGCGAAGAGCACTACTTAATACCCCGCTATCACAATTAGAAGATGAATATAAGCGCAGCGAATATGAAAAACAACTTCCTCCTAAAGAAAAAAAGAACGTTTAACTAACGTTTTGAGAGGGAAGAAATAATCTGTTTGGCGCTTAATAAATGGACAAGTAGATACAGCATTATAGAACTAAAGGAGAATTACTGCATGAATATCGCTTTTTATCTTCTGCCAAAGGAGCAGGTAAAGTATTTAAATCCTGAGTCCACTATACGGCAGGCTCTAGAAAAGCTGTCATATCATAAGTATACGTCGGTACCTCTCGTTGCTGAAAACGGGAAGTATGTCGGTACATTGACAGAAGGCGATTTGTTGTGGAGGTTGAAGGACGCGTTAGATATTGGCTACACTGAAGTGATGAAAATGAAACTGAATGATGTTCCTCAACGTGTAAACAACATTTCGGTTTCTATTAATTCAAACATGGAAGATTTAATTACGTTATCAACTGACCAAAATTTTATTCCTGTAACAGATGATGAAGGTCATTTTATTGGAATTATTCGTCGCCGTGACATTATTAAATATTGCGCAAATACAATATGGAACAATAAAGAATTATAGTAGGAACCCCTCATTAAAGTTCATAAACTTTAATGAGGGGTTTTTTCTAAAAAAGGTTGTTTTTATTGTTAAAGATCGAGCAATCATGATAGACTATCTTTTCGAAACATAAGCGATTGAAAACAGCTCTATTTTTTAAGAAACGATAAAAAAAGAAAGCGGATTGCACCGCGTTTTTTCCGCTGTTGCAAAAAATCAAGGGTTGACTTTCACTATATTTAGTGTGAAAGTTGATATAAGAAACTAAATATAGTAATCAGAAGAAAAGGTGTCACGAATTTGACTTAATAGGGAATCCGGAAAAAGCCGGAGCTGTCCCCGCAACTGTTTTGTGGACGAAATGAGAAACCACTGTACGTAATTCGTACGGGAAGGCTCAGAGTAGGATGAAGCATAAGCCAGTAGACCTGCCTTTTCTTCTGTGTTTTGATTCTTCGGGGATTGAGAACCAAAAACGGTACAGTTTTTTTATTTATTTGTGCCGTTTTTTATGCTCATCCAATAGGATGGGCTTTTTTTATTGCTATGAAAACAAGGGATGTAGGAGGAAAAAGAATGACAACAACCATTACGAATAAGGTTATTCTTTGGATAGAAGAAAGCTTAGCATCGTTTCCACACATGGAGAGTGAATCGTATAAAGAAAGAATGTTGCGTTATGTTGAACGAGGTGAAAGCGATGAATCTCTCGTCCAATCGGCTATTTTACATGCGCTTGAACGGGTAACGATGAATGAACCAGACTGGACATTCGTAGCGGCTCGCATTCATTTAAGCCGTTTATATGAAGAGGCGGCAATGAATCGAGAGACGGGTGCAAAAGAAGGCTACGGCAACCTACATGGCTTATTAACCCTTTTAACAGACAAAGGAATCTATGATCGCATGTTACTAGAGTGCTATGACCGTCGTGAGCTTGAAGAGCTAGAAAAAGTGATCATCCCGACAAGAGATACTCAGTTTACATACATTGGCTTACGCACCTTAGCAGATCGTTATTTAGCAAAATCGCATGAAGGTGACGTGTACGAGCTACCACAAGAAAGGTTTATGATTATCGCCATGACGCTTATGAGTGAGGAACCTCGAGAACGACGCCTCTCGCTTGTGAAAGAAGCCTATTGGGCTATGTCGAATTTGTATATGACGGTTGCGACGCCAACCTTAGCAAATGCGGGTAAAAGTTATGGTCAGCTTTCTAGTTGCTTTATTGATACGGTCGATGATAGTTTACGCAGTATTTATGATGCAACAACCGATGCAGCTACGTTATCAAAAGGTGGAGGCGGGATTGCTGTCTACTTAGGAAAAATTCGTAGTAAAGGATCATCGATTCGAGGATTCCTTGGCAATTCGTCTGGTATTTTACCGTGGGCAAAGCTACTAAATCAAACAGCAGTAAGTGTGGACCAACTCGGTCAGCGAAAAGGAGCCATTGCTGTTTACTACAATATTTTTGGAAAAGACATTCTTTCTTTTCTCGATGCAAAGCTTAACAACGGTGACGAGCGTCAACGACTGCACGATCTGTTTCTCGGTTTAAGTGTGCCTGATCTATTTATGGAAAAAGCAGAAGCACGAGAAGATTGGTACGTTTTTGATCCTCATATGATTAAGGAAGTCATGGGCTTTGAATTAGATGATTATTATGATGAAAAAGTAGGGGCAGGCAGCTTCCGTGAGCGATATTATGACTGCGTCCAAGCAGCCCGGGCAGGTCGTTTTGGTGAAAAAGGGGTTGGCGGATATGACGTTATTCCCGCAATTGATATTTTCAAGCGGATTATGAGAAGTCAGCTTGAAACCGGTGTACCGTATATGTTTTATCGCGATGCGGTCAATCGTGACAACCCTAATAAACATACTGGCATGATTTATTGTAGCAACTTATGTACGGAAATTGCGCAAAATAGTTCGGCTACGACTGTCACAGAAGAATATACTGAAGATGGGAAAATCATCATCACTAAAAGACCTGGAGACTATGTAACATGTAATCTAAGCTCGATTTCACTAGCAAAAGCGGTGGAAGAAGATGTGCTAGAGAGACTTATTCCTATTCAAGTCCGCATGCTTGATAATGTTATTGATTTAAATAGAGATCGCATTGAAGTAAAACAAGCGGTGCTAACGAATAAAAAATACCGTGCGATTGGGTTAGGGACATTTGGGTTACATCATTTATTAGCGAAAAAAGGGATTCGTTGGGAATCAGAAGAAGCGGTACAATACAATGATGCTTTGTATGAACAAATCGCTTACTTAACGATTAAGGCGAGTAATCAGCTTGCTATTGAAAAAGGAGCATACCCTGTTTTTCAAGGCTCAGAATGGGAGACTGGCACGTACTTTGAGAAGCGCAGCTATACGTCGGAACGGTGGCTACAATTAAAAAAAGAAGTCGCTTCTTCGGGGCTAAGAAACGCATGGTTAATGGCAGTTGCGCCTAATGCAACGACGAGTTTAATTGCAAATTCAACAGCGTCAACAGATCCTATCTTTAAGAAAGAGTATTCTGAAGAGAAAAAGGATTATAAAATCCCAGTTACAGCACCTGACTTGAATGCTGAAACGACATGGTTGTATAAATCTGCTTATGAAATTGATCAAAAGTGGAGTATTAAACAAAACGCTGCACGACAACGTCATGTAGATCAGGCGATTTCGTTTAATTTTTATGTGAAAAATACAATTAAAGCAAAAGATTTACTTGATCTTCATATGACCGCTTGGAAAGCAGGGTTAAAAACGACGTATTATACTCGCTCTACTTCGCAGTCAGAGCTAGAAGCATGTGAAAGCTGTTCAAGTTAAGACTACGGGGGGATAAAAAATGAAATCTTTAACGCAGCGAAAATTATACGATGTTGATGCACCTAATGCTTCAACAGGGATTATTAATGGAAAAAGTTCAAATGTTCTCAATTGGGATGATGTTCGATACGCGTGGGCATATCCACTTTACAAAAACATGCTTGCTAATTTTTGGACACCGTTTGAAATCAATATGTCTGGTGATGTTAAACAATATCCACAGCTTTCCGGTGATGAGCAAGAGACGTTTAATAAAGTAATTGGTCTACTGGCCTTTTTAGATAGCATTCAAACGGATTATTCTGCAAGGGTGGCTGATTATTTAACAGATTCAAGTTTATCAGCACTTATGACCGTTCTTTCGTTTCAGGAAGTGGTGCATAATCAATCGTATTCTTACGTGCTTTCGAGTCTCGTAAATAAACAAAAGCAAGATGAAATATTTGAGTATTGGAAGCACGATCCGATTCTTCGAGAACGCAATGATTTTATTGCTCAAGGCTATGAAGCTTTTGTAGCCAACCCAACACCGAAAACATTTATGGAGAGCATCGTCTATGATGTAATATTAGAAGGCTTAAACTTCTACTCAGGCTTTGCCTTTTTCTATAATTTAGCACGCAATCAAAAGATGGTTGCCTCTAGTACGATGATTAATTACATTAATCGTGATGAACAATTGCATGTGCGTCTTTTTACACAAATCTTTCAAGCGTTGCTTCAAGAAGTACCAGAATTAGATTGTGAAGAAACGGTTCAATTTGTTCAAACTACATTTAAGAAAGCGGCAGCGTTAGAAATTCAGTGGGGACGCTATATTATAGGAAATCGCTTTACCGGACTTCATATGGATGAACTAGAAGCTTATATTAAATTTATGGCGAATAAGCGCGTGAATGAACTTGGTATAGAGCGTCCTTTTGAAGGCTATCGTGAGAACCCAATGAAATGGATTAAGGCATACGAAAATGTAGATGATGGAAAAAGTGATTTCTTTGAGCAGAAGTCAAGGCAATATACGAAAGTATCAGATGAAAATGGCTTTGATGACTTATAAGGTTTCTCGGGAACCTGTTTCAAAAAAGGATGTAATAATGGTAAAATAAGAGACGTGATCTAGACTCCTACTCTAGCGAGATAGGAGTCCTTTCTATTACATGGTTTTCTTCTAATTTATTGTTTCTATCATAAACTAGAAGAAACGAAAAACAAAGATCTAAAGGATTATCACAACAGAAAGTAGGTAACGTCTTGAAAGAAGCGATTATGTCCCTATTGGAATGGATCGTTGGCCTTGGGCACACCGGTATTGCGCTTGGTCTAATGGTAGAGGTTATCCCTAGTGAACTTGTTCTATCCTATGCTGGATATATGATTTCACAAGGACGCTTAACATTCGTTGGCTCCGTCATTGCGGGTACGATTGGTGGTACACTTGCTCAACTGTTTTTATATTGGATGGGCTATTATGGGGGAAGGCCGTTTCTCGAAAAGTTTGGAAAGTATTTATTAATCTCAAAAAAGCATATTGATGTTTCAGAAAACTGGTTTAAAAAGTATGGCACAGGCGTCATTTTCTTTGCGCGCTTTATACCGGTAGTACGACATGCCATTTCTATTCCAGCGGGAATTGCCAAAATGTCCTTTTTGAAATTCACGGTATATACTGCAGTAGCCATCGTACCGTGGTCTATTTTATTTATTATGCTAGGTAGTAAACTTGGTAGTAATTGGGAAAATATTAAAACAATTGCTGCACCTTATACGACATGGATTACAATTGGAGCTTTAGCACTGCTATTCGTTGCCGTTCTCTTTAAAATGATGAAAAATAAACGTGTGTCTTAAAAGAAGTCCACATCATTGCCCTTCCATGATGTGGACTCCTTTTCGTTGTTATGCTGTTTCTGCCCCTTCGATAGTATGCAAAGAGCGCATTGTCACTTGAAAAAAGCGTATCTTTTGAATGTTTTGTAGGGAAATGAGACATTGAATGTAGCGAATGCTTTGTTTAGAGGTAATTATGGAGAACGAGGAGGAGACGAACGTTGAAGCATTGTTTACAAACAGTATGTGGTGTGCGTTATCCCATTATTTCAGCAGGAATGGCGGGTGGCCCAGGCGGCCCAGACTTAGTCGCTGCTGTGAGTGAGCATGGCGGTTTAGGGACGTTAGGAGCAGGATATATGGAAGCAGCGGACATTACGGCTGCCATTGCAGAGATTAAACGACAAACAAAGCAACCTTTTGCGGTGAATTTATTTCTGCCAGTAGAGACCTTCGTTCAAGAAGAAGCTGTCCAAGCAATGCAACGCCGTTTGAGTGCATTAGGAGCGGGGAAGTCTCTTGAACAACAAGTACCGTCTCGACGGGATCCTTTTGCTTTTTTTGAGCAACAGCTACAAGCCGTGATGGAGAGCGACGTAAAAATCATTTCCTTTACCTTTCATCTTCCTTCCAAAGCACTAGTAGATCGGTTGAAGGAAGCTCAAATGATCGTCATTGCGACGGCAACTTCTGTAAAAGAAGCGACGTTGTTAGAACAAGTTGGCGTCGATATCATTTGCGCGCAAGGAAGTGAAGCTGGGGGACATCGTGGTACGTTTCTTGATCGCGAAGAGGATAGCTTAATTGGAACGATGGCGCTCGTTCCACAAATATGTGATGCTGTAGCACTTCCGGTCATTGCAGCCGGTGGAATTATGGATGCTCGAGGAATGGCAGCAGCCTTCATGTTGGGTGCAAGCGCAGTACAGTTAGGTACATTCTTTTTAGCAGCTCAGGAAAGCGGGGCACATCAGGTGTATAAAGAGGCTGTTCTACAAGCAAGTGAGCGTGATCTTGTATTAACAAAAGCATTCTCCGGAAAACTCGCACGTGGTATTAACAATCAATTTATTACTGAAATGAAGAATATTGAAGCACTTCCTTATCCAATTCAACATGAGCTCACTACGCCTCTTCGTCAATGGGCAAAATCAGTTCATGAAGGAAATTACATGTCTTTATGGGCCGGTCAAGGAATTACGCTTGTTCAATCAAAAAGTGTAAGAGAACTCATGCATGAACTTTTTACAGCCTATAATAAGCTAACAACGCATTTACAACGTTTTGAATAAGAGAAAAAGAGACTGCGAAAAAATTGCAGTCTCTTTCATTATGACGTTTTTTTAGAAGAAGGCTTAAGTTGCTTAAATAAAGTGATGGAACTTGTTTTTAACTCTTTAAGAGACGTGCCAATGCTTTTTACACTTTCTTTTTTATGGTTCATATCAAACTTTAAATATTGAGCTTTTTCGCTTAAAAGGTCAGTTTGCGCTGTAATGTCTCCAACGCGGGCTTGCATGAGTTGCGTAGTTTGATTCACATGCGCCATTGTTTTCTGGCTTTCTTTTGCTATTTTTATAGCAGTTATCCCTAAGTATATTAGAGAAAGAACAATAAGTACAAGGCTACAATAGATAAGGATCACAAAGAAACCTCCTTTTAGTAAGAGTGTATTCCCTTTTCTATTATTACACAAACAATAAAACACTTCAGAAAAGAATTAGAGCGTTAAAAGGAGCTATTAGGGCATGTTTTACAACACGTACCGGCCTCTGTTTGATTGTATAAACAACACGTGGTCCGCTTTGTAAAATGATTTTTTTCACAAGCATCTATGAAGGACGAAAATGGATTTTTTGATGTATTAAATAATGTCCCTTGTGCTTCCTTTACAATGTACGCGTAATCTTCTGCAATGGTGGCTTTTAGTTCAGGTGAATGATCTTCGTGCAACCATGTTTGATACAACCAGACAATATAAATAAAGGCATTTTCCCATAACATCGCTTTGGACGCTTTTGTTACAGAGGCAAGCTGTTGAAGCGTTGGCGTAATATTTTCGGAAAATAGAGTTGTTAAGGCAGACTCTCGCCATTTTCGACGATCTCCAACCATTGAAAGGCCTTCTAGGTTCTTAAGTGAGAAAGAAGGCAACCAGCTTTGGTGTTCGCCTTCATCAATTAACATGACATTTTGCACGCGCATATCAAATTGTTTATTTAAGAAGGTCATTGCGTATAGTGAAGACGTTAGACAGCAAAAAGCATAGCGTTTAAAGAACAAAGAAGCGATAACACGTTTATTTTCAGACCCGATTTTTGGTCCAATTGTTGTTAAAAATGCTTCAAGCTTTTTGTCTTCGAATAAAGAGGAGGCTTCCATCGCTACATGTTCTTTTGAAAATTGAAATTGAAAATGACACGTCTTTTCAAAATAAGCTTGCTCCGAACTGCTCCAGTTTAATGAATTAAGCATAATAAACCTCCCGTGCTTTGTTGGGCTTGCGTCCTTTTCCGAAAGGTACGCACAATGGTGTTCCGAAAATAGGATCTTTCATAACATGACAAGAAAGAGAGAAGACATCGGATACGAGACGTTCTGTCATAATCTCTTCTGGAGCACCTTGAGCAAATACTGATTTACCTTGAATAGCGACGAGGTGGTGCGCATAGCGACAGGCTAAATTCAAATCATGAAGAACCATCACAATGGTCCGTTCTTCCTGCTCATTTAAATCAAATAAGAGATCTAAAATTTCGATTTGATGAGTCATATCCAAGTAGGTCGTTGGTTCATCTAATAATATGGTTTCTGTTTGTTGTGCAAGGGTCATTGCAATCCAAGCACGTTGGCGCTGCCCGCCTGAAAGCGCATCAACAGGACGATCTGCTAATTCGCTCATATTCGTTGCTGTTAGAGCACGTTGAACAGCTTCTTCATCCTTTTTAGACCATAGTTGATACCATGATTGATAAGGATAACGCCCTTGTTTCACAAGCTCCATAACGGTCAAGCCTTCAGGAGCGCTCGGTCCTTGCGGCAATATAGCAAGCTCTTTTGCAATGTCTTTCGTTGGCCGCTTGGCGATATCTTTTCCATTTAAGAGAATGCTGCCATGAGATGGCGTAAGCAGACGAGCCATTGAGCGCAATAACGTTGATTTACCACATCCGTTACTTCCGATTAGAACCGTAATTTTTCCTTTTGGAATCGTAAAATGTAAGTTTTCAATAATGGTTTGTTTTCCATAGGATAATGTTAATGATTCGGTTTGTAATGAAGTCATTCTAATCGCCCCTTAACCATGGTTTTTAAGCAATAAATAGATAAAGTATGGAGCCCCAATGGCGGCAGTAAAAACACCAGCTGGTACTTCCATTGGTGCAAAGAGTGTTCTGCCTGCTAAATCAGCTAATACGACAAGCAAGCTTCCAAGTAAACTAGCTACTGGTAAGAGTGAGCCGGCAGAAGGGCCGACTAATCGTCTAGCAATGTGTGGCGCAATCAGTCCTACAAAGCCAATTGCCCCTGCGAAAGCGACAGCGGATCCTGCTAATACAGTGCTAATGAGCAATAGCGCAATACGCCATTTTTGAACAGCGTGACCAACACTTTCAGCAACGTCATCACCGAGTGCTTGCACATTAAGTTGACGGGTGATGATAACTAACAGTGGTAGAAGTACTATGAACCATGGTAATAGATTCATTACGTCATTCCAACTTGATCCGTTCACTGATCCGGTTAGCCAAATTGTCGCTTGAGACGCTGCATAGATCGGTCCAAGTAAAATCATTAGTGATGTTAATGCTTGGGCGGCACTCATCAGCCCAACGCCAATTAAAATAAAGCGAACAGGGGAGATCCCTTTACTCCAAGCAAGAATATAAATAAGAATTGCCATGAGTATGGCACCAGTTACGGCAGCAACCGGTAAATAATGAATGCTAACGTTTAACTGCCGACCGCTGCTAAACAGCGTAATAAAGGCAACAGCAGCAAGCCCTGCCCCATGTGTAATACCTAACATGTCGGGTGATGCAAGCGGATTTCTAACGACCCCTTGCAAGATGCTGCCAGATAGGGCAAGAGCGGCGCCCGCAATCGTCGCAATGAGAATTCGTGGTAGCCTAAATTCGCTAACAATTAAGGAGGTACCAGGATCTCCAGTACCAATCAGTGAAGCAATTACTTCCAGCGGAGACAAGAGTGTATCTCCAATGCTTAAGCTTCCAACGATCGCACTGATAACGACAATCGCAAGTAACAAGCTAACCATAAGTCCTTTTTTATGAAGTAAAAACGAAACTTTTTTTGTTTGAATGGATGCAAACTTCTTCATTTGAATGTTCCTTTTCTGGCAATATAAATAAAAATTGGTGTACCGATAATTGCGGTCATTACACCGACTGGAACCTCTTCTGGCATGATGATATAGCGTGCTGATAAATCGGCGATGTTTAAAAGGATTCCCCCAAATAGTGCAGAAACAGGAAGAACGTACCGATGATCGTAGCCAACAAAATAACGTGCAAAATGTGGAACGATAATACCGATAAAGCTAATGGGACCGGCAACGGCTACTGAACTACCAGCTAAGATTACGATACATAGACCGGCAAGCCATTTAAAAAGAACGGTTCGTTGCCCCACGCTTTTAGCCACATCTTCGCCTAGTGAAAAAAGGTTTAGCTGGCTATAGAGAAGGAAGGAAAGCAGCCACGCAGCGCCCATATACGGTAATACATCAAGGAGCCATTCTAACTTGCGCCCTTGAATGGAGCCCGCTAACCAAAATAAAACTTCGTCTAATGCTTTCTCATTGGCGACGAGTAGACCTTGTGTTAAAGAAGCAAACATGGCCGCTAATACAGCTCCCGCTAGCGTCATTTTAATCGGTGTTAATCCGCCCCTTCCAGCTGAACCAAGCGCATACACGCCAATACCTGTTAAAGCAGCACCTGCAAAGCTTAGCCACATAAAGGATTGTAAGGAACTAACGTTGAATAAGGTGACGGCGCTAACAATGAAAAAGCCCGCACCGGCATTTAGACCAAATACATCGGTGGATGCAATGGGATTTCTCGTAATCGCTTGCAGAAGAACCCCTGCAAGTGCTAAAGAAATGCCGACTGCTGTACCTATGAGCGCTCGTGGTAAGCGCGTATTTTGAATAATAAGATGTGCGGTAGAGCCATTAAAGTGAAACAAGGCATTCCAGGCCGTCTGAAAGCTTGTTTCTGTGTACCCAAAGACAATACTTGCAATCATAGAAGCTAATAATATGAAAAGGAGACTAATTAGTAGAATCGCTTTTCCTTTCGTTGATCGAATGATTCCGTTCATACATACCCCTGCCATCTATATTTACTTCTTAAGTTTAAAAAAGACGGAAAGTAATGTCAATGATTTTGAGAATCATTATCAAATAGTTGTTGACATTCTTTCTCAGTTTCCTGTAATATGCATATTGTAATTGAAAATGATTATCACTTGGAGGGGAACACATTGAAAGGTTTACGTTCAGCAATTATGAAATTTGGAGTGGTTATTGCCGCTTTGTCCCTATTATTACTAGCAGCGTGTGGCAAAGATGATAGCGCTTCTACGAAAAAAGAAGAAGGAAAGACAGAGGGATATAGTGTTAAGCATGCGATGGGTACAGCTACCATTAAAAGTGCAAAACGTGTGGTTGTTCTCACGAATGAAGGAACAGAAGCTGTGCTTGCATTAGGTGTGAAACCAGTTGGCGCTGTTAAATCGTGGTTAGGTAACCCATGGTACGATCATATTAAGAAAGACATGGACGGTGTAACGGTTGTTGGAGATGAATCACAAGTAAGTGTGGAAAAAGTAGCTTCTCTTAAACCAGATCTCATTATTGGAAATAAAGTACGACAAGAAAAAGTGTATGAGCAATTGAATAAGATTGCACCAACGGTATTTGCAGAAGACTTACGTGGCAACTGGAAACATAATTTTTCGCTTTATGCCCAAGCATTACATAAGGAAAAAGAGGGAGAAAATGTTCTTAAGGAATACGATCAGCGTGTAGCAGCTCTCAAAAAAGAAGCAGGTAAGAAATTAGACGAGAAAATTTCGGTTGTTCGCTTCTTGCCAGGCGTTTCCCGCATTTATTCTACCAATTCTTTTTCAGGGGAAATCTTAAAACAAATAGGATTTAAACGTCCGCAAATTAAAGCAAAAGATGATTTTGCTGCAGAAGTAAATAAAGAACAAACTCCGATGATGGATGGGGATCGTATTTTTTATTTCACATTTGAAATGGGAGACGGTAAAGCCGCTCAACAAGAAAAAGAATGGACAAATGATCCGCTATGGAAAAAATTAAAAGGTGTTCAAAAAGGACATGCTTACAAAGTATCTGACGCTATTTGGAATACAGCTGGTGGTGTAAAAGCGGCTCATCTTCTGTTAGATGATATCGAGAAATTTATCATTAAAAAATAATAAACGTAACGGAGGCGTCTTAAGGCGGCCTCCGTTTTTACGTGCGCTTAAAAGTTTCTTAAGAGAAAAGAATGAAGTGGCTGTCATTATCACAAGCTACTCTATAAAGGAGTGGTTTTTAGTGGAGAAGACAACGTATTATGTAAATGTTGAATCAGGTGAAATACATACAGATTCTTCCGTTGCGAGCTTTCAATTTGAAATTTGTGCAACAGAGGATGAGGCGCACGAGCTTGCAAAATTATTTCAAGCGTGCGACGAGGCAGCGATGGGCACATTTTGGCGTTCGCATGTGCCGTACGTCTCGTATCATAATGATCAAGAAAATGATCAATATGACCAATGTCTAAAACATGTCTATCAGTTTATTCATGATCATGGACAACCTCTAACAAAATCACACATTGCATCGATGGGAATATTAAATGACAACAAGCTACCCTAGGGCAGCTTGTTGTCGTATGTCATTGTATAGGTAACAGCGTAATTTAAGGTGGGAAAAGGGAAATTATACTGTGGCTAATTGCAATTCTTCTAGTGTGGACTTTACTAAGGCAACTAACTCATTTGCATCCTGTTCATTATAAATATCAAATTGGTCACTGTTAATTACGAGAACAGGAGTTTTATTATAATGAGCAATCCACTCGCGATATTTGCCATGCAATGTCGTGTAATAGTGAAGCAATTCAGGATGAAGATCAATTTGTTCATAATCACGGCCGCGTTGCTTAATGCGATGTAGCGCGGTTTGTAGGTCGCTATCTAAATAGATAAGTAAGTCTGGTCGACGATTTCCTGCACCGACTTCTTCCATCATTGTTTCGAGTAAATCGCTGTACGTTTCGAATTCAAGCTTTGTCATATTACCAGCTTCGTAATTCAACTCAGCAAAAATAAGATCTTCGTAAAGGCTGCGATCCAGAACATTATTTTCGTGAGACATTGCCTGTCGAATCGTTTTAAAGCGCGTATTTAAAAAGTAAATTTGAAGTGGGAAAGCCCATCTTTTTGGGTCAACATAATAATCAGGCAGAATAGGATTGTCTCCTACGCTTTCATAAAATGTTTCAGTGTCGAGCGCCTGACTTAGCAACTCGGCAACAGTTGTTTTTCCTGTCCCTATCATTCCTGCCATTAAAATCACGTAAAAAAGCCTCCTGTATGTCTTGCATTTCCATTAATAAGTGTATGTACGTATCTATATATAGTACGTTCTTGCGTAGACGCCTTCTAAATATATCATTTTTATGAAAAGCTGGATAGTACATTTCTTACACGGGTTTTGCTATGATGGAGATGAGTCCTTTTAAATCAACATTGAGGAAGGTGAGCTTCATGACTATGACGTTAAAAGTGTACTCTAGCTTTACATGTCCATACAGCTATTTAACGCAGTTTATTGTTAATCAGGCTATAAACGGCAAGGATGTTCACGTTGCTTGGCTACCTTTCTTTTTGAACCATGAAGAACAATCGTGGCAGTCAGAACAAGATAATTACAAGGAATGGGCGGACATTATTAAACCTATTTCTAAAAAACTTCAAGTAGACATTAAAATGCCTAAGTATAATCCGTCAACTTATAATGCTCAAATTGGGTATTTAATTGCAAAAGACAACAATAAACATGATATATTTAGACAAAACGTATACGAAGCGCATTTTATTACAGGCGACGATATTAGCGATCTGCCCGTTCTAATGGACATAGCGGCAAAAAGTGGACTCGAAAAAGAGAGCTTTCCTGCTGCCTTGCAAGAAGAAAGGTATCGATTAAGGTTAGAGACGTTAAAAGAAAAATACAACATGAAGTCCATGGAGAATGTGCCACACTTCACGATAGGTGATCGTAAGTGCGACGGTTTTGTTGAACAATCTGCTCTTGAGAAAATGATTCGTTGTGCTATTCGTGATGCAAAAATGGATTTTTGTGATGGTGATTCGTGTTATTAAAAAAGGAGCCCCACAGGTACCATACCTGTGGGGCTTTACACTATATAATGAAAAAGGGGTTGTAGGGATATGTAAACTATAGCAAGTTTTTTTATGAAAGAAGAAAATGTGTGTTTTTTTCCATAAGATACGTTCTTTATTGTTTGAAGAATGATAACATTTAAGTCGTAAAGTGTATAGAAACGAAAATTGTGGGGGGATTGTAATGGGGATAATGAGCAAAAGGCGACGATATCACCCAATCGTTTCAGCGATTATAATAGGAACATTATTTTCAAGAGCGGCCTTTTTTATGACAATGCCATTCTTAGCGATTTTCCTGTATCAAGAACGGGGAATCGCACCAGAAACGATTGGTCTCATTATTGGTATTAGTGCTTTAACAGGGACATTTGGTGGGTTTATTGGCGGTTATTTATCGGATCGTATCGGCCGATTTCCGGTGATGATTCTGGCTATCTTTGCGTGGAGCGGTGTTTTTTTAGGCTTTGCACTCGCAGAAAGTGTCGGTACGTTTCTCTTATTAAATGCTTTAAACGGATTGTGTCGTTCATGGTTTGAGCCGATTTCCAGAGCGCTGTTGTCAGATGTTACTACAAAAGAAAATCGACTCAGTGTGTTTAATGCGCGTTATTTTGCAATTAATGTGGGCGCAGCGATTGGTCCTGTAGCCGGAACGTACTTAGGGACGTCACATTCGATGTCGGCTTTTTATATTACAGCAAGCGTTTACTTTTTATATGCACTGCTCGTTTGCATATTAATGAAAAAGTATCAGCGGAGCTTACATATAGAAAAAGAAGAAAAAATAAGCATAAAAAGAGCGCTTGCCACCGTAGCGAAAGATCGTGTCTTATTTTTATTTTTACTTGGAAATATGGTTGTTTTGATGGCACAAGCTCAAATGGATACAACGCTTGCTCAATACACAGCAAATTCAGCTCTATTTACAAATGGCGTTGCACTGTTTTCATATTTAATTGTTGCCAATGCATTGACAGTGCTCATACTACAGTATCCTCTGACAAGCTATATGAAACGATTTTCACCGATGTTTGGTCTTTGTGTAGGGAGTCTCGCATTTAGTCTTGCTTTAGCAGGATTTGGGCTTTCTACGAACGCTTTCTTTCTTATTCTATCCATGGTTGTGTTAACGGTTGGTGAAATTATAGTCTATGTAAATAGTGATGTCTTACTCGATGATTTAGCACCCAAACATATGAAAGGAACATATTTTGGAGCGATGTCATTACGATCCATCGGCTTTAGTGTAGGACCATGGATTGGCGGCGTACTACTACAATTCTTTGGTTTTTCTCACGGATTTTATGTATTTGGCTCATTAGCTCTTCTCTCTTTACTTGCATTACCTTTTTTTCAACTAGGACAGCATGTAAAATACAAACAAGATTACAGCGCTAAGGCTGTAACAAGTAAAAGCTCATCTTCGTCTTAATTGCCTATACAAAAAGGACAGGGGTGCATATCATGAGAGGAGTAAACGTATAAGGAGCTGAGTTTCTTGTCTAATAGGCACTATCCGTTTCCAGTGTGGAACCAAGGCGGACAATCGCAAGGAAGCACACAACCCGGATTTCCGTGGAACCAAGGCGGCCAATCACAAGGAAGCGCACTACCTGGATTTCCATGGAATCA
>NZ_AKKV01000020.1 GCF_000269865.1 Fictibacillus macauensis ZFHKF-1 | reverse complement strand
TGCAGCTCTTCTATCGTCTTACAGGAAGAGGCATCAATTTCGTCCTTCATATGTCCAAAGAATGATTCCATAGGGGCATTATCCCAACAGTTTCCTTTGCGAGACATCGATTGGGTAAAGCCCATTTCTTTTACGCGGCGGCTATATTCCGGATGCGTATAATGCATCCCTTGATCCGAATGTAAAAGAGCTTCCGGGTGAATGTTACCCTCCAATGCCTCATCTAACCGACGCAATGTTTGATAGACAATGTCCATTTTTAAAGAAGAGGAGAGGTAATAGGCTAACAGTTCTTTTGTTGTAGCGTCTTTCACACAAGACAAGTAAGCAGGTTTTCCACTTTGTAAATACAAATACGTAATATCTGTGAGTAAAGCCATTCCAGGTTCCGGTTGAACAAATGCACGGTTGAGCTTATTCTTGCAGGTGCGATGTTCTTGCGTTGCTTGTGCCATCTTACGGTAGGGGTTCACGCGTCTTTTCAGGGTGTACATTCCGTACGCTTTCATCAGGCGGTAGATTTTCTTAAGATTCATCATGATCTCATATTGCTGTTCTAGTACCATTTTAATGAAACGTCCGCCTACTTTCTTGTTGTGTTGATCATGGATTTCACGGATGAGCTCCACGTCCTGTTCGTCCTGAATTTCTTTCTCTCTTCGCTTCTTTTCAGCCTTTAGCCACGCATAATAACTTTTTCGTTTCACGTCTGCTAGTTGACAAAGGTACGATACCATACGTTTTAACCCATGATGACGAATGGTTGCTTCAATGAGTGTAAAGCGTTCCCCTCTTGTTACTTTCGTTTCTTCGCCTGCCTTTCGAGTTCTTCCAGCTTTTTTAAGAAATCATTTTCTGTTTCAAGAAAGGCAATACGAGCTTCTGCCTTTTTCAGTCGTTCTTCTACCGTTTGTTCCTTTGCAGAAGGGCGTCCTGTGCTGCCTTTTCCGCGTAGTTCTGTTTCTAGTCCTACTTCTCCATGAAGTTCATACGTCTTTCGCCAACGCTTTAAGCATTGCGTAGGTTTATCGAGACCAATCATTTGCAGATCAAATCCGTTGTCGATAAAAATCCGTTGTGGCCCTTTTCCAGCAAGATTTTCTTTCACAGCACGAACTTTAAAAGCCGGCGAATACGTGATGGCACGTTCCGTCACATGGGCTACATTTGGGTTATTCTCTAATTGCTTCAGCTCAAAGGCTGTAAACGTTCTTTTACTCATTCTACTCTCTCCCCGTACATCTTTGTTCCTTTCATTATAACGAGGATCTTTTGTGCAAGCACACAAAAATCCCGAATAAGGGACTTTTTTATAAGTGTCCATTATTCGGGATACAGTTCAATCAAAATGGATGAAGACTTTTTTTATAGGTAAAAAAGTATAAAAAGGATGCAATTCTAAAATAAAAGCAGAGATGTACAACCTGTTTCAAGATTTCACGTACCGTATTCCTTGTTTTTTTATATTTTTTTTTGAAAAACAGGTCACCATTTGGGCGGCTGACATAAACTAAAGTATGTGATTTCTTTTTTGCACTTTTTGCACACTAGTCATTCGCCCTGCATACGATGAATTGAAGATTGGAAGAGGAGGGGTTAAGTCTATGTCAAGCATAGATCAAGAACTGAATTATCGAGAGATTATTTGCAAAGCTGTATGCGGCAAAGGTCGTAAATTCTCTCAATCGTCTCATACGATCACTCCAAACCATAGACCGACAAGCATCCTTGGAAGCTGGATTATTAATCATTCCTATAATGCTGCCAAACGAAGCGATGACAAGGTCGATGTGGAAGGACAGTATGACATTAACATTTGGTACTCGTATAACAACAACACAAAGACAGAAGTTGTGACCGAAACGGTGAAGTACAAAGATGAGATTGCGTTGAGTACGAAAGATTTAAATGCAACGGGCAAACATTATGAAATTGCTGCTCGCTGCATTCAATCGCCGAATACGCTTGAAGCAACAATCTCTCCAAATGGAAGTAGAATGGTCATTCAATGTGAACGAGAATTTGTTTGTGATGTCATTGGTGAGACGAAAGTATGTGTATATGTGAATCGCAGTGGTCCACCTAACGAATGGCAAGATAAAAATTGGGAATATGAACTGGATGATCAAGACGTAGATGATATCGATCAGTTTTTCATGGGAGAACTGGATGAATAAAAAAGCAAGGAAGAAGACATCTTCTTCCTTGCTTTTTTTCGTTTATAAGAGGGGGAGTATGCTATAATGAACTATTGAAAAATAGTATGTGAGATTAGGTGAGAGAATGTCCCAATATACGCCGATGATTCAGCAGTATTTAACAATAAAAGAAAAACATCGAGATGCTTTTTTGTTTTTCCGCCTTGGTGATTTTTATGAAATGTTTTTTGAAGATGCAAAACGTGCATCACAGCTTTTAGAAATAACATTAACGAGTCGTGATGGGGGATCAAAAGACCGCATCCCGATGTGTGGTGTCCCACATCACTCGGCTCCCAATTATATTAAACAACTAGTAGAAATGGGTTATAAAGTAGCGATTTGTGAGCAAGTAGAAGATCCAAAAGCAACAAAAGGTGTGGTGAAGCGCGAAGTCATTCAAATTATCACGCCAGGAACGGTAATGGATCAAACTTTATTAAAAGAAAGCGAGAATAACTTTATTGCTGGAGTTGCTCACGAAGGAACAGCATTTAGCATTGTGTTAAATGACTTGTCTACAGGTGAGCTCCGAGGCTATTTATACAACGGCGATGTTGATAGTATACTTCAAGAGCTACAGGCACTAGAAGTACGAGAAGTTGTCGTCTCCTCGCAACTATATGATCAGCTTGCCGAGCCGCTTCGTATCCGTCAACAAGTCATTGCATCGATTCAAGAGGAACATACTGTTCCAGCATCGTTTGTTGGTAGTATGGCTAATAGTGCACATCCTTTAGTGACGGCAGCAAGCGGTCGATTGTTTTCTTATTTAGTACACACTCAAAAACGTTCACTTGAGCATATCCAGCCACTGGCGATGCAAAAAAATGAAGAGTTTATGAAGATAGATAGTTTTTCAAAACGAAACTTAGAGCTAACCGAAACGAATCGTTTAAAAGGCAAAAAAGGCTCACTGCTTTGGTTATTAGATCGAACGGTAACTGGAATGGGCAGTCGTAAGTTAAAGCAATGGATGGAACAACCGTTATATATAAAAGAACACATTGAAGAGCGTTTACACGTTGTTGAAGAATTAATGAGCGAATTTTTTATTCGTGAAGAGCTACGTGATGCTTTGAAAAATGTATATGATTTAGAACGATTAGCAGGGAAAGTTTCATTTGGCTCTGTTACGGCGCGCGATTTAGTACAGTTAAAAGTAACGCTAACGTGTATGCCGAAAATCAAAGAGATTATCTCTCGTTTGCGTAGTGCATTTAGTGAGCGCGTTGCTCAAAATTTAGATTGCCATGAATCACTCTGTGAGTTTTTAGACGAAGCGTTGCATGAAGATCCGCCTCTTTCGATTAAAGAAGGTGGACTTATTAAAGTCGGCTATCATGAAGCGCTCGATCGTTATCGCGATGCAAGTGTGAACGGTAAAGCATGGATTGCTGCTCTTGAACAACAGGAGCGCCAAGCTACAGGCATTAAATCTTTGAAAATTGGTTATAACCGCATTTTTGGTTATTTTATTGAAGTGACGAAAAGCAATTTACACGCAATTCCTCAAGGACGTTACGAGCGCAAGCAAACGTTAGCTAATGCGGAGCGTTATGTGACACCAGAGCTTAAAGAAAAAGAGCGATTAATTTTAGAAGCCGAAGAAAAAATGGTCTCGCTAGAATATGAGCTTTTTTTGCAACTTCGTGAGCATGTGAAGCAATACATCCAATCCTTGCAGCAGTTAGCAAGTCAGGTGAGTGCCATTGATGTACTGCAAGGATTTGCGGTGATTAGTGATGAACAGCATTACGTAAAACCTGTGATTTCTGAGCGGGGTACTGTATCAATTGTCAACGGACGTCATCCGGTCGTCGAAAAAGTGCTAGATTCTCAAGAATACGTGCCAAACGACTTCTCCCTTCATGAAGCACGTTCGATGCTGCTTATAACGGGACCGAATATGGCAGGAAAAAGTACGTATATGCGTCAATTAGCATTGACGGTGATTATGATGCAAATTGGTTGCTTTGTACCTGCTGATGAAGCAGAATTACCATTGTTTGATCAAATCTTCACACGCATTGGAGCTGCAGATGACTTAGTCGGTGGCCAAAGTACATTTATGGTAGAAATGCTTGAAACGAATTATGCGCTTAATAAAGCGACGAAGCATAGTTTACTATTGCTTGATGAAATAGGGCGCGGCACGTCTACTTATGATGGAATGGCACTAGCTCAAGCGATTATTGAATATATTCATCACGAAATTGGGGCGAAAACGCTCTTTTCAACGCACTATCATGAGTTAACGGTGTTAGCAGAAATGCTGCCATCATTGCAAAATGTATTTGTTTCAGCGGTAGAAGAGGAAGGGCGCTTAGTCTTTTTACACAAAGTAATTGATGGCCAGGCCGACCGTAGCTTTGGTATACACGTAGCACAGCTTGCACAATTGCCGGCAGTTGTTATTAACCGCGCAAAGGACATTTTAACTGTGTTTGAAGCAAATGAAGATCGTCCAAGCGCTCAGCAAGAAACTGCCGCCGCGCTTGCAGATACACAGCTGACCTTATTTACAGAAGAACAGAGTGAAAAGAAGGTGGAGATTGAAAAGCCTTCGGAAGTTGAAGACATGTTACGAAGCATGAATGTGTTAGACATGACACCGCTAGATGCGATGAATGCACTATATGCTTTACAAAAGAAATTGAAATAAAGGAGCGTGGAAGTGTTGGGACAAATTATCCAGCTAGATGACCATTTATCAAATAAAATTGCAGCTGGGGAAGTAGTTGAGCGTCCTGCTTCCGTCGTGAAAGAACTTGTCGAAAATGCGATTGACGCCAAGTCAACTCGAATCGAGATTGAACTAGAAGAAGGAGGGCTCTCTTCCATTCGTATTCTTGATAACGGCTCAGGAATTGAGCCGGAAGATTGCGAATTAGCATTTAGTCGCCATGCGACCTCCAAAATTAAAGACGAACAAGATTTATTTCAAATACGTACGATGGGCTTTCGTGGTGAGGCATTGCCGTCCATTGCGTCCGTTTCTCATGTTGATATGAAGACAGGGACAGGCAACGGTCCAGGAACAGCTATGAAAATCGTAAATGGGCGTGTACAACAGCTTGAACGAGCTAATGCTAGAAAAGGGACGGAAATTACCGTATCAGCTCTTTTCTATAATACGCCTGCTCGTTTAAAACATATGAAAACGATTCACACGGAGCTAGGCAATATTTCAGATGTGGTGAATCGACTTGCCTTAGGTCATCCTCATATTTCGTTTCGCTTAAAGCATAATGGCAAAGAAATGCTTCATACGAATGGTAATGGAAATCTATTACAAGTAATTGCGGCTGTCTATGGCATGAGTACGGCCAAGCAAATGGTTGCTGTTTCAGGACAGTCGCTTGATTATAGCATTGAGGGCTTTGTTGTAAAACCTGAAGTAACAAGGGCCTCACGCAATTATATGTCTTTTTTTATGAATGGTCGCTACATTAAAAACTATGCTGTACAAAAAGCACTTGTGCAAGCCTATCATACCTTGTTGCCTATTGGTCGGTATCCTATTGCAGTGCTTTCCATTACGATGGATCCTTCGATTATCGATGTGAATGTTCATCCATCTAAATTAGAGGCGCGCTTAAGTAAAGAACCAGAGCTAACAGCACTCGTTGAAGATGCTGTGAAACAGGTTTTGCGTCAACTTAAGCTTATTCCAGAACCGTTGAAACAAGAAAAGCGTGAGTCGCTCTATAGTGAACAAGCAGCATTAAGTTTAGAGCATTCTTTTCAAGCGGCTGATATAGCCGATCGTCCTAAAGAAGATGACCACCAAGTCTTTTTACTACGTAGCGAGCCTTCGTATACAACCATCGTCTCAGAAGAAATCGAGACGGTAAAAGAGGAACGAGCTCAAGAAGTAGTTTGTGAGGAACCGGAAAATGAGGTTTCAAGCGAAGTAATGATGCATGAGCCCGCTCAGCAAGAGCATAGAATGGAGCCTGCCACAACCCAAAAGGTACCTGTACTCTATCCTGTCGGGCAAGTGCATGGCACGTACATTATTGCTCAAAATGATCAAGGCATGTATTTAATTGATCAACACGCTGCTCAAGAGCGAATTAAGTATGAATATTTTCGTGAAAAAGTCGGCGACATTGCGTCTGAAGTACAAGATTTACTCGTCCCAATGACCTTTGAAGTCACACATAAAGAATGGCTTATTTTAGAAGAGCACCAAGCTTTATTACAACAAGTTGGCGTGTTTTTAGAGCACTTTGGTACGCATTCGTATATTGTTAGGTCGCACCCACAATGGTTTCCAAAAGGATACGAACAAGAAACGATTGAAGAAATTATCGCGCAAGTTTTACAGGAAAAGCGTACAGATATTAAGAAACTACGTGAAAAATCAGCCATTATGATGTCTTGTAAAGGTTCTATTAAAGCTAATCATCATTTAACAGAAGATGGGATGTTTACCCTCTTAGAAACACTTCGTCGCTCCGAAGATCCGTTCACATGTCCGCATGGCCGCCCGATTATTGTTCATTTTTCTACATATGAACTTCAGAAAATGTTCAAACGAGTAATGTAGTAAGCATTTAAAAAACTTCTTTAGGCTGCGTTCGACCAACATACATGGCGAATGGCAGCCTGTTTTTTTACCTAAAGTACGGATCATTTATAAAGGCATTTTACCTACTACGCACCGTTCACTTCACTTCTTTAATTAACCACTTTTAAAACCTTTTTGTTAAATTTTTCTTGTTCTTACATAATCTTTTATGCTACTTTTATAACAGTTGAAGGTCCTTTCTTACCGTATGTTGAGTGTTTACAATTCTATGGTTTTAGAGAATTTGCAACAATTAAGAAAGAATGGAGAGAAAAGAACAATGAAGCAATCGAAAGGTATGAAGATTGTTTTCTTAATGTGCATAGGTATTTTTCTTTGCATGTTAGATACGACCATTATGAACATTGCTTTGCCTGCTATACAAACAGACTTAGGAACATCATTAGAAAAGCTTTCCTGGGTGCTTAATGTTTATACAATTACCATTGCTGTGTTATCCATTCCACTAGGGAGAATGGCCGAAATAGTAGGTAAGGGTAAAATTTATATGTTGGGATTACTCCTATTTGGTGGAGCTTCTTTACTTTGTGGTCTAGCATCAAGTGGAGACTATTTAATCATTGCCCGTTTTATTCAAAGTATTGGAGCGGCCATTATTTTTCCAACGGCTATGATTATTGGGGTGTCAGCTGTACCGATTGAAAAACGTGGGATTGCATTGACGTTATTAGGCGTAACACAAGGCTTATCTGCGGCGATTGGTCCGATTGTTGGAGGAATGATTACGGAAGCCCTTGGCTGGAGATGGGTATTTACAATCAATGTTCCAATCTGCATCCTTGCTATTGTTCTAGGTTATTTCTTATTAAATTTAAAAAATGAAGAACGAGTACGTACAAAAATTGATTGGTTAGGCGTGTTGCTTTGCAGCATATCAATTTTTTGTCTCACTTTAGTGTTAGTCAAAGGAAACACGTGGGGATGGACAGATTCCTATTCAATATTCTGTTATGTTAGCAGTTTCGTTTCCTTCCTTTTATTCATCATTACGGAGCGGAAAGTAAAAACCCCGATGATTAATTTAACCTTATTTAAGGATCGTACATTTGTGGGTGCAGCTACTACACTGATACTATGCAATGTATTTTTAATTGGTGTTAACGTGTTACTTCCAACGTTTCTAACGAAGATGCAAGGTAAAAGTGAATTAAATGCCGCGCTGCTTATTACGCCGATTTTTGTTATGATTTTTTTCATGGCGCCAATAGCCGGGGGACTTATACGAAAAGTAGGCAATGCGACCGTATTCTTTATAGGATTTTTATGTATGACAGGGGCTTATGTTTTGCTAAAAGACCTTGCAGTAAGCGCTTCAATGGTAAGCATCATCATCGTTTGCTTATTGTTAGGAACAGGGTATGGATTAATTGTCGGACCCGTCACTACCCTTGGTGCCTCCTCCTTTGAAGGAGAATTACTTACTGCATCACAATCCGTTCTTTCCATGTTTCGTCAGGTCGGAATCGCCTTAGCGATTGCCATTTTTGTTTCTACCCTTACAAATAACTTACATACTAAACAAGCCGATAGTTTGCTTTATGCAAAAAAACAAGTGGAATCGTTAGAAGTGGAACCATCCGTAAAGGCGCGTATGATCGATCATGTGCAAAAAAAATTGAGCGACCCTAGCCTTACTAAGAATACGGCTTTTTCTCAAAAAGAGACCACGCTAACATCAGGACAGCGGGATCAGATCATTAAAGAAAATGTTGACATACAATTAAAAAAACTACCACTCTCAAGGCGTAATGAGGCGAGACAACAAGTTGAAAAAGAAGTGACTTTTGCAGTAGATCGTAAAAATGAAAAGCTAAAAAAACAAATAGAGTCGTTCCGTCATGATGTATCAAACTATGCTGAAAACAAAATGGCTGAAGGATTTGCGGATCTTTATAAAATGGCAACACCGTTCGTGTTCCTTTCTGCCTGTATCAGTATCGTTTTATTTAGAAGAGGCAAGGTAAAGCAAGTGCAACAAAATGTAGCTAGAGACTCAGGTCAATAATGGATAACAAGTACCTAGCCTTTTCGTAGTAAGTTTTTTGTGTTTTTTATTGTTACTCCCTTTTTTTTAGTGTAGTCTAAAAGAAATAGGGTCCTTTGTGAATGGTCGTGGCAATGCTAGTGCCTAACCGTTATAAAGGACTTTTTCTTTGTAAACACTAAGTGAGTATACACTCAGAGAAATTAACGGAGTCTCCCGAACAGGTGGAGAATAGGATTGGAGACGTTATGAAAGAAGAAGTTATTGTTGTTGCTGGGCCTACTGCGGTCGGAAAAACAAAAACAGGCATTGAACTTGCGAAAGCATTACATGGGGAAATCATTAGTGGTGATTCCATGCAAGTTTATCGAACGATGGATATTGGAACGGCTAAAGTAACGAAAGAAGAGATGGAGGGTATTCCTCACCATTTACTTGATATAAAAGAGCCAACCGAATCCTTTTCGGCCTCCGAGTTTCAAACGCTTGCACGCGCATGCATTGCTGATATTTCATCACGTGGTAAAGTGCCGATTATTGTTGGGGGAACGGGCTTATACATTCGGGCAGCAATCTCCAACTATGCGTTTTCAGAAGCAAAGGAAGATAAAGCATATCGCATGCAACTAGAACAGATGGCTGCTGAAAAAGGAAATGAGGCTGTTCATGCACTTCTGTTGGAACGTGATCCCAAAAGTGCCGAGCGTATTCATCCTAATAACGTAAGACGCGTCATTCGTGCCCTGGAAATATATCATATTACGAAACAAACAATGACAGAGGTTTTAGCAGATCAACAGCCAGAGGAAATGCTTTATAAGCCCATACTAATTGGGTTAGAAATGGAGCGGGACTTATTGTATCAACGCATTAATGAGCGGGTTGATCTTATGGTAGAGCGTGGCTTGGTTCAAGAGGCAAAAGCGTTGTATGAAGCTGGCGTCATTGATTGTCAATCGGTTCAGGCTATTGGCTACAAAGAAATGTACGCCTACTTCAAAGGGGATGTTTCTTATGAAGAGGCGATTGCTCAATTAAAACAAAATTCAAGACGTTATGCAAAACGGCAATATACGTGGTTTCGCAATCAAATGAATATGAACTGGTTTGATATGACATCGTTAGATTTTCAAAAAGAATTTAAGGAAATCCAGTCTTTTACAGAAGGAAAACGTGCCTCTTTGTCGAATGAATAACATAATGGCAAATGAGGAGGACTGTATACATGAAGCAAGGGATAAATATCCAGGACCAATTTTTAAATCAGTTACGTCGGGAAAATATTTATATTACCGTTTATTTGCTCAATGGCTTTCAGTTGAAAGGGCTGGTCAAAGGATTCGATAACTTTACGGTCATCCTAGAATCAGACGGAAAGCAACACTTAATTTATAAGCATGCCATTTCTACATTTACGCCTCATCGGCCGGTAGAGCTTTCGGCTGAACAACAATAGATGGAAGAAAGCAACAACCCCTTTATCAGAAGGGAGTTGTTGCTTTTTTAGTGTCTACAGATTGCAGTTGTTCTTGTTCTAAATAGGCAATGAATCGATTTAAGCTAAGCGGTGTCTTAAACCCAAACCATGATTGCACGGTTTCATAAGCTTCCCCTGCTTGCAATTGCTTTAAAATACACGTCCTTCGTAAATGTTGAGCGGATATTCCTTTACGAAGACCGCCGCGCTCTACTTCTAGCCGCATCATTTTTTGCACAGCAATTTCTGTTAATGGTTTTGGCGCATGATCTGAATAAACCCAACGATAGGTGCCGCGTTGGTAATCAAAGGCCACAAAAAAAGCATCGCCAGAATAAAGGGCAGGCCGGACGGGTGAAGGAATGTTCTCCCAATACGAATAGAGAAGCTGATGATCGGCCTTTGTTAGAGGTAAGATGCGCGATCGTTGTCCGTTGCTATAGACGGCTAACTCATGATGGACGAAGTTAATGTGTCGCATTTTAATACTCGTTATTTCTTGTAAGGTGAGCCCGTATTGAGCTAATAAAGTAAAAATGGATAAGTTACGCTCCATGAGTAAATGTCGATATTTTTGCTGATTTTCAGTTAACCCTTCTTCGGAAGTAATAATGTCTTTTAATTGCGCTAATTCTTGATCCGAGACAAAATCTAACGTTTCAAATGGCGTAATCTCTTCCTGATGCAACTGAACCTGTTTCGCACGATTGTAGGATAACTTGTTGCGTTCTACGTAAAACTGTTCCATTTGTTTGGCAACCGTTAAAACGCGCTTGAGTGTTCTCATCGAATACGCGCGTTCGTTCGTTAGAAAATCAAAATAGGATTGTACCTCATCCGTCGTCAATCGTTCATAGACGAAAAAGGAGTCATCTCCTTTTACGACGCGCATCCAAGCTGCTACATCATTTAAGTCATAGAAATAACGTTTAATCGTACTTTCTCTGCGCCCTTTCGCATGAAGCGACGCTAAATAATCCTTCATATAGGGGGGAACACAGTCAGCATCAAAAGGTAACAAAGGATCACGTCCTTTCCTTATAAGGATATATGTGAGTTGTTTGTTACATTATACCAAGAAACATAGTGTTCTTCCCAATGTATAAACCAAAGTAGAGAAAAGAACACTAAGCGTGTTGAACAATAGAAGGGATGATATTTCTATGAAACGAATGATGAGCACGTTCATGGCTATTGCATTTCTAGTAGGCTGTAGTTCAGAAAAAAGTCTAGAACATGAAAAAAATTATCGTCGCCCGACGAATGTAAATATGAAACACCTTCCAAATGAACAAAGTGATTTACCGAATTTAAAGCCATTTGCTTATGAACGAAAAAATGCGCGGGACCTTGCGCATCTTGTACAAACAGTAGATGGTGTGAAAAGCAGCGTTGTGATTGTTAGTGGCATTTATACGGTCGTAGGCGTTCAACCTAAAAAACCTGTTAAAACAAAAGCAGCACAGGAAGCTTTTCGATTGCGTATTTATCGGGCTATTCAAGGTAATGCTCATGGTGCCAATGCGGCCATTACAATCAATCCAGAGCAACTAGCACAACTGAAACAGATCTATCGAGGTGTAAAGGCAAGTCCGCGCAATGCTCACTATCATAATCAATTAGGTGTATTAATTGGAAAAATCCAACCACTACCGAATCAAGTGAAAAGAATCAGGGAAAAACCAATGCAACAACCGGGAAATCAACCGGAAAATTCAAAGCAACCTTCTTCATTTATTTCCCGGATAAGCGCAGAAACTGACAAATTGAGCATATAACGTCGACAAAGCAAACGTTATAAAGAGAGTAAAGGGAGAGGCAGTGTTACAAACTGTACTCTCTTTTTTCATGCTATTTTTCGACAAATCGTTACATAAGCAAGGAAAAGAAATTGCTTGATCCTGTAAGAGAGACAGTATAAATAGGGACGATAGTCAATAGTATAGAATGAGGCGATATGGTAGGCATGTGTCACCATCATCAATGTCATGAGTATAGTATTTAAGATCGCAAAAAAAGAGGTGAATCTCTTGCATGATTCCATGACATTTAAGAAGAAAACGCAAATTAATATTATTTTAAATCAAGAACAAGAAAAAGGGGTTACCGAACGAATAGAGAAGGCGGCGCCCGTGTCAAAATCGAAAGCGGCAGCACTTGAAAAGCATTTACCGTTAAAAAAAATGGAACAAGAGATGGCAACGTTAGTCGGCATGGAGGAGCTAAAAAGTTTTGTAAAAGAGGTTTATGCATGGATTTATGTGAATAAATGTCGAGAAAGTCAAGGGTTAAAAGTAGAAAAGCAAGTATTGCACATGATGTTTAAAGGAAATCCTGGAACAGGTAAAACAACGGTAGCTCGACTTTTAGGGCGCCTATTTCATGAAATGAATGTACTATCTAAAGGTCATTTAATTGAAGTAGAGCGCGCAGATCTTGTAGGTGAATATATCGGCCACACCGCCCAAAAAACACGTGATCTCTTAAAAAAAGCAATGGGTGGCATTTTGTTTATTGATGAGGCGTATTCGTTAGCGCGCGGGGGAGAAAAAGATTTTGGTAAGGAAGCCATTGATACGCTTGTAAAAGCAATGGAAGATCAACAGCACGACTTTATTTTAATTTTAGCAGGCTATTCAAAGGAAATGGAAAAATTTCTTGAATTGAATCCTGGGTTGCCGTCACGGTTTCCGACGATTGTTACCTTTCCTGATTATTCAGTGGAAGAGTTGATGGAAATTGCTCGGCGCATGATTGCGGAACGGCAATATTTACTTTCAAAAGATTTAGAGTGGCGCTTAAAACAACATTTACAAAAAGTGTGTTCCAATGGAGAAAAAGGCTTTAGCAATGGGCGATACATTCGCAATATTATTGAAAAAACAGTTCGCAAACAATCGGTTCGTTTGTTGAAAGAAGAAAAAACAGATAAAAAATCATTAATGACGTTAACCGCGGATGACCTCCATCTGGAAGAAAAACTTGGGATTTGATATGATAGAGGTATCATGAGTTAGAAAGCAGGTAGGTTATTTGGAAGAAATCATTCATGTTCCAAATGAAAAGGCTATTCTCGTTGGCTGCCAATTGCCACGGCAGTCTGATGAGCGCTTTTTTTATTCGATGGAAGAGCTTCAATCGCTCATTAAAACCGCAAACGGAACGGCCGTTGTAACGGTTACCCAAAAACGTGAACGCTATGATGCATCAACGTTTATTGGAAAAGGTAAAATTGAGGAAATTAAAGCATTACAAGAAGAGCTAGAAGCAGATATTATCGTGTTTAATGATGAGTTAACGCCTGCCCAAAATCGAAATCTTTCTCGTTTTTTTGATGTATTAGTGATCGATCGCACGCAGCTAATTCTTGATATTTTCGCTACGCGTGCGCAATCGCGTGAAGGAAAGCTTCAAGTGGAACTAGCGCAACTGCAATATTTATTACCGCGACTTTCCGGAATGGGTGTTTCCCTTTCACGGCTTGGCGCGGGAATTGGAACGAGGGGACCTGGAGAAACAAAACTTGAAAAAGACCGTCGTCACATTCGTTCACGCATTACCGAAATTAAACATCAGTTGCAAGATATCGTTCATCACCGCGATCGCTATCGGGAACGCCGTAAGGAAAACCAAAGCATCCAAGTAGCGCTCGTTGGCTATACGAATGCAGGTAAATCTACCTTATTTAACGGATTAACAGAAGCGGATAGTTATGAAGAAAATCTATTGTTTGCTACGCTCGATCCGCTGACGCGTAAAATGAAGCTTCCAAGTGGTTTTCAGGTGCTTGTAAGTGATACGGTGGGCTTTATTCAAGACTTACCAACGTCCTTAATTGCAGCGTTTCGTTCGACGTTAGAAGAGGCAAAAGAAGCGGATTTGCTACTTCATGTTGTGGATGGTTCAGCGCTTGATCGTGAGCAACACGAACAAACGGTTCATTCCATTTTAAAAGAACTAAAGGCGTCACATCTGCCGATGGTTACGCTTTACAATAAACGTGATAAAGGGACAGGGCCTTTTGTCCCCCCTGAAGCTTTTGCCATTAGTGCAATTAACGAGCAAGATATTAAGAAAGTAAAACAGCTTCTAGAAGAAAAACTAAAAGAACAGCTCCACTACTATCATATTTATGTTTCAGCATCTGATGGTCGCAAGCTGGCACTTTTGCGGAGTCATACGCTCCTTACGTATCAACAGTTTGACGAAGAGAGTGGTAGCTATGAATGCAAAGGCTACGCTCCATCCTCTATGAAATTACACTAAAAGGAGTACTACTATGTTTTCACAGTTTCAAAACGCCGACGCATTGCGATCGCTTGCGCAGCAAACCGAAGAGAAAATAACAGAGCAACATAAAAATATTCAAGCAACCGCTGAATACAACCAGCTTAAGGTGTTGAATAGCTTTAAAGCACATCAAGTGAGCGATTTTCATTTTACGCCATCGACCGGATACGGTTACGACGATGCCGGACGTGATACGTTAGAAAAAGTGTATGCATCCGTTTTTGGAGCGGAGGCGGGGCTCGTTCGTCCGCAGCTTATTTCCGGTACACATGCGATTTCAACCGCCCTTTTTGGCGTATTGCGCCCAGGTGATGAGTTATTGTACATTACAGGCAAGCCATATGATACGCTTCAAGAAATTGTCGGCATCACGGGTTCCGGTATTGGTTCTTTAAAAGAATACAATATTACCTATCAACATGTAGCGTTAGCGGCAACAGGTGGCGTGGATTTTGATGAAGTAGCTCGGCAAATTAAGCCAGAAACAAAAATGATCGGCATTCAACGTTCCAAAGGGTACGGTGAGCGTAAATCATTTTGTATAGATGAAATTAAAGAAATGATTGCTTTTGTGAAAAAGATCAATCCTGAACTCGTTGTTTTCGTAGATAATTGCTACGGTGAATTTGTTGAAGAACTAGAACCGTGTGATGTGGGCGCTGACTTAATGGCAGGCTCGCTAATCAAGAACCCAGGAGGCGGTTTAGCTAAAACGGGTGGCTACATTGTTGGAAAGCAAGCGCTCGTCGAACGCTGTGCGTATCGCTTAACAACGCCAGGAATCGGAAGTGAAGCAGGAGCATCACTTTATAGCCTGCTTGAAATGTATCAAGGCTTCTTCTTAGCGCCCCATGTGACCGCGCAAGCGTTAAAAGGAGCTGTGTTTACAGCAGCACTTCTTGACTCGTTAGGCATGACAACAGAACCTGCGTGGGATGAAAAGCGGACTGATTTAATTCAAGCCGTCAAACTAGGCGACAAACAACGAATGATTGCGTTTTGCCAAGCCATTCAATCGGTCTCACCGATTAATGCGCATGCGACACCTTATCCTGCCTATATGCCAGGCTATGAAGATGATGTCATTATGGCAGCAGGGACATTTATCCAAGGAGCGAGCATTGAATTAACAGCAGATGGCCCAATTCGTGCGCCATATACGGCTTTTGTTCAAGGTGGCTTAACGTATGAACATGTGAAGATTGCCATTTTAACCGCTGTCGACCGCTTAATAAGTGACCAATTAATTACATTGTAATGTATGAGGAGGAGTTAGCTTTTCACGGCTAACTCTTTTTTTCGTGCTTAGGACCTATTTTTCAAATAATCATGTTAATTTTTCTAACATAGGTTGACATGTGAGGTTTTGTGACATAATATAAAAGCAAGTTGAAAGGAGAATGCAACATGATGAATGACGATACAAGGCGGAATCAGCCATTGTTTCCTATAAGTATTGTAATGAAGCTTACGGAGTTATCTGCCCGTCAAATCCGCTATTATGAGGAACATCAATTAATCCATCCTGCTCGCACAGAGGGCAATCGGAGGATGTTCTCTTTCAACGATGTGGATACGTTGCTTGAAATCAAAAGTCTTCTTGAACAAGGAGTAAACTTGGCGGGAATCAAACAAGTTTTCGAAATGAATCAAAAAGCCGTCAATCTTTTGAAATCAGGTGCAAAAAATGAAACGATATCAGACGCGGCTCTTCATCGTCGCTTAAAGCGTGAGTTAATGCATGCCGGTCGATTTGGGAAAACCTCGCTCATTCAAGGGGAGCTTTCACGTTTCTTCCACTAAACCATAATAAATGCTTAATTCCAACATTATTTAGGAGGAGTAACCATTGGCTAAGTTCACGAAAGAAAACATTAGAAAAATTGCAAAAGAAGAGAACGTACGCTTTATCCGCCTGCAGTTCACAGATTTACTTGGTGTTATTAAAAACGTTGAGATTCCTGTAGGACAATTGGAAAAGGCATTAGATAACAAAATGATGTTCGATGGCTCTTCCATTGAAGGCTTTGTACGTATTGAAGAATCAGATATGCTATTGTACCCAGATTTAGATACGTGGGTTGTTTTTCCATGGACATCAGAAAAAGGAAAAGTAGCTCGTTTAATTTGTGATATTTATAATCCGGATGGCACACCATTTATCGGTGATCCGCGTGGCATTTTAAAACGCGTTCTTAAAGATATGGAAGAACTAGGATTTACAGACTTTAACATTGGACCTGAACCAGAATTCTTCTTATTTAAAAATGATGATAAAGGTGAACCTACATTAGAGTTAAATGATAAAGGTGGTTACTTTGACCTTGCACCTACTGACTTAGGGGAGAATTGTCGTCGTGATATCGTTCTCGAACTAGAAGATATGGGCTTTGAAATTGAAGCTTCTCACCATGAAGTAGCGCCAGGACAACATGAAATTGATTTTAAATATGCAGATGCCATTACGACGTGTGATCATATTCAAACCTTTAAGCTTGTTGTAAAAACCATTGCGCGTAAGCATGGCTTGCATGCGACATTTATGGCAAAACCGCTATTTGGTGTCAATGGATCGGGCATGCATGCGAACATGTCACTCTTTAAAAATGGTGAAAATGTATTTTATGATGAAAAAACAGAAACAGGTTTATCAGAAACAGCAATGCAATTCCTAGCAGGAATTTTAAAGCATGCGCAAGATTTCACGGCATTGACAAATCCAACCGTAAACTCTTACAAACGTCTTGTACCAGGCTATGAAGCACCATGTTACGTTGCTTGGTCTATGCAAAACCGCAGCCCACTCGTTCGTATTCCAGCATCCCGTGGCTTGAGCACACGTGTAGAGGTTCGTAGTGTCGATCCAACGGCTAATCCTTATTTAGCAATGGCAGCGCTACTTGCATCCGGTCTTGATGGTATTAAAAATAAACTTCAAGCGCCAGCCCCAGTTGATCGCAACATCTACGTGATGGATAAAGAAGAGCGTGAAGAAGAAGGCGTAAAAGATCTTCCAGCAACACTAAAAGAAGCCATTGAACGCTTAAAGAAAAGTGAAGTGCTTCTAAAAGCAATCGGCGAGCATGCCGCTGAGCACTTTATTGAAGCAAAAGAAATCGAATGGGATATGTTCCGCACACAAGTTCATCCGTGGGAACGTGAACAATACATGAGCATGTACTAAGATGATAAAACCCTTTAACGTCAAGCGTTAAGGGGTTTTTATTTGTGTTTATGCTCAACTGTTAAATTTTTTTTCTACTATGCTTACCCACGAAACACCCACAAATTTTTTGAACTGAAGTAGCTAAAAAGAAACAAAATAGGTAACATAGAAAGATGGAACAAGAAAAATAATGGAAATGGTAAGGTGGGCAAAAAGAATGGAGTATAACGAACCTAGTTATATACAATCAAATCGGTTAACGCTACGACATTTTTCAAAAAGAGATGTTGAATCTTTTTATGCGTATCGTTCTACGCCTGAAGTGGCTAAATTTCAGTCGTGGGAGAACTATCAATACAGTGATGCTGAACAGTTTGTTGAAAAACAAGTGCAAAATAAACCCAATCAACCAGGTACTTGGTTTCAGTTTGCGGTCGCGTTAACAGATACCAATCAATTGATTGGAGATTGCGCGCTGCATACCCTTTTGGATGAGCCTAGAATTGTGGAAATTGGTTTCACCATCGCTAGCGAGCACCAAGGAAAGGGCTATGGTAGTGAAGCCGTCAGAGCGTTACTTACGTATGTATTTAAGACGCTAGGAAAACACAAGATCATCGCATTTACAGATGTTAGAAACGACCATTCTATTGCTTTGCTTGAGCGTGTTGGCTTTCGACGCGAAGGCCATTTGCTTCAGAACTATATGTCAAAGGGGAAGTGGATTGACGAATATCAATATTCGCTATTACATTCAGAATGGTCCCTTTGAGCTGGTTTCAATTGCTAGACGCGATGATGATCGATTCTCAGTCAAAGATGGAAAAGGAGAGATGATTCATGAGAGATAGAGGTTCGGTGATCATCATAGAAAATGAGAAAGTCTAACTCATTCAAAGAAGTAGGAATGGTTCTATTGATTATGTGTTCCCTGGTGGGGGAATTGAGAATGGTGAAACACCAGAAGCGGGAGCTAAAAGAGAAGCTTTTAAGGAATTAGGGGTACTGGTACGCTAGGAACGGGACAAGGTGAAGAATACACAAACGAAAATAGAGGTAGAGGAACGTACGTCCCCATGTGGGTAGCTATAAAACGATGATCTTCTATTGATGTAAGACCGAATGAAGTGGCTTTAAAGGTTCAATCCCTACGAAATGGAGCACTCCGTAGCTGTTAGAGTGCTCTCCTAGGATTGTAATTTTACTACACCTGTTAAAATGCATTCCATTACATGTCGCTCATTGCTTAATCACTCTACTATTCTTTTTTTTTGAGGTGAAAAAAGCCAAGGAGTCATTCATTTATGTAATGAAATAGTGATAATAAAAAGAGAACGTGGTGACAATACCAATCAACGTAAAAATTAAAGTGCCGAGTGTAAAAGGATTAACACTAACTTTCAACGCTCGTTTAGATTCATAATGCGTTCCGATGTAAAACTTTTCTGTCATATTAATATAGTTTGTAGAAGATTGGCTGAAAATCGTAATAATCCACATGATGCTGGGAAAGATGATTGAACACGAAAACAGAGTATCAAGATAGAATAGATGAAAACGATTAGAAAAATACCATACGATGAATAGTTCACTACAAATGATTACGAGTGTTTGACAAAAAGTAATGAAAGTTGGGCTTACTCCTTTCTGTTTAAGTTTGTCAATTAGTTCCTCCGTTTTACTCCAAATAAGCGCAAATCCAAAAATTAACCCCACAAATAGTAAATCTATGAATAATCTCAGTATAAAATACATGCTTTTTACTCCTTGTCTGGAATCCTCCTTTTAATGTAGTATAAATCAAATGGAAATATTTTGGAATTTTTATTTCCCTAGTTAGTGGGTTAATAAAAGATAGTGGTGACTTCTAATCAAATTCTTTGAATGGATGAGGAGAAAAGAACAACTCAAGCCTTATAGGTTCCCTTTTATGAAAAGAGATGAAGTCATGGATGCTATAGATAGAAGCGAAAATGAGGGAATGTGTTTCACTCCAGATAAAAATTGTTGTTACATCGAAGAGAGTCATAGAAATCTACTGTCATACTAGTTCATTCCTAAATGAAATCATAGCTTGGAGTAAATAGCAGTGTAGTAGCGGTGAGAAGCATCATAATAGACAAAAGAAGCGTGGCTTATTTGCCACGCTTCTTTTGTTTAAGTACAGTATTTCATTTGCGAATCTATTGTCTTTTTTCTGTTTTGCACCCTTTAAGTAAATCCCCATCTTAAGCTAGGGTGTTAGTGGATGGTGCGATAAACGCCAATCACTTTTCCGAGAATGGTGACGTTATCTAAAATGATTGGAGACAAAGTAACGTTTTCAGGCTGAAGACGAATATGATCCTTTTCTTTGTAGAAACGTTTGACCGTTGCTTCATTTTCATCTGTCATGGCTACGATAATATCACCATTTTCAGCAGTAGGCTGCTGCTTTACGACGACGAGGTCTTTGTCATATATGCCGGCGTCAATCATACTTTCCCCTGATACGATGAGCATAAAAACATTGTCATCGCCTACAACGTGGTCAGGTAGTGTAAAGTAGTCATCGACATTTTCAATCGCTGTAATCGGTGATCCAGCGGTAACTTTCCCAATAATGGGTACGTTTACAGAACGAGATTTAGAAATGACGCTATCACTATCTAAACCGAGTACTTCAATGGCTCTTGGTTTTGTTGGATCGCGACGAATTAATCCTTTTTTCTCAAGGCGAGAAAGATGTCCATGTACGGTTGAACTTGAAGCAAGTCCAACTGCCTCCCCAATTTCTCGAACAGAAGGAGGATATCCTTTGGCGTTCACTTCTTCTTTAATAAAATCTAGAATATCAAGTTGTCTTCTCGACAGTTTCGTCATAATTACACCTCTTTTTTACTGAAAACTCTTAAAAAAAGTATAGCATGTACGTTCGCTATATACAAACATAAGTTCGAAAAAACAGTTGAAAAGAACGAATGTTCGTATTATAATCATAAAAAAAGGGAACAAATATTCGCAAAGGCGGGAGAAAGATGAAAAGAAATTCTCAAATTTTTGTGCTACTATCATGTATGGTGATAGGTTTTTGTTTGCTCGCATACCAAGTTCACGCAGATCGTTCGACAAAATATATGAAAATTACCGTTAATAAAGGAGACTCGCTATGGGGAATTGCCAAGCAATATCAGCAAGGTAAAGAACCTCGATGGCAGTTTGTAGAATGGGTCGAAAAAAATAATGGCGTACAAGCAGAGTTAATTACACCAGGTCAACAACTCGTTATTCCAGTGAAAGCAGAAGGAAAAAGGTGAGAAAGAGATGAGATGTATTATTTATTGTCGTGTGAGCACAGAGAAGGAAGCGCAAGCGCTCTCGTTACAGCGACAGGAAGAGGAACTGCTTAGATTGGCGCAGGAAGAACAGCTGGAGGTAGTGGAGATCATAAGAGAAAAAGAAAGCGGTTATAGCATGGATCGTGAGGGGATTTTTCAACTTATGAAACATGCGACTGAAAAAGCGTTTGATATTCTTTTAGTAACAGATGATACTCGACTTGGCCGAGGAAATGCAAAAATTGCCCTTTTACATGAACTCGTTAAGCGTGATATTAAAATTTATACGTTTACCAATCATGGAGAATATCAGTTATCAGAAGCGGAATCGATGGTACTTGAAATTGTCGGTGTTGTCGAGGAGTATCAGCGCAAATTGCATAATTTAAAAATTAAGCGTGGCATGCAAGAAGCCGTGAAGCGGGGCTATAAACCGCAAAATAATTTAAAGAACACGCACCTAGGAGGACGGGATCGCAAGCAACTTCCGATTGAAGAAATTGTTCGGCTTCGGTCTTTAAATATGACGTTTGCTGACATTGCCGCTGCGCTGCGAGGTTTCGGATATGATGCTTCGAAAGCAACCGTTCATCGGCGCTATAAAGAATATACAGAATCTGAAAGTGGAAAGTCTCCCGAAAATCCTGTACGATAGCGGTACGAACTAAATAAAGGGAGAGTTAGTATGTTAACACCTGAGAAATTAGCGCGAATCAATGCGCTTGCTAAAAAAGCAAAAACAGATGGATTAAGTAAAGAAGAAACGTTAGAGCAAAAAAAACTACGTGAAGAGTATTTAAAAAATGTTCGTGCTTCATTTGAAAATCGTCTTCATTCCATTAAAGTAGTGGATCCTAACGGAAATGATGTAACACCGAAAAAGTTAAAAGAGAGTAAAAAAAGCAAACAAAATCCAAAGCAATAAGGAGCAAAACCCGGTTTGAAAAAACCGGGTTTTTTGTTGTTGCAAAATTAAGAATTTTGTATATACTGTTGTATAACAAAAAGCAAGGAGAGGAAATGATGGCGTTTTCATTAAGTGAGTCAGTCATCAGCCTTTATCGTCAAATTGATTTTGATGAGGGAGAGGCGCTTCAATTGTTTGCACGGTATTCGGGCAGTCCTGATCACGGTGGATATGCTATTGGCGTGCAAAAAGGGCATCCGACTGATAACGATTACATTCAAGAGTATGAAGGACTAACGGTTTTCGTACGTCCAGATGATCAGTGGTTCGTTCAAGATATGATGCTTGATTATGATGAGCAAGAAGATTTCTTTTCTTTTGAGTTTCCAGCTGTTCTATAGAGGGTACTCCTGTCTGTAATATAACAAATGTTCATATTACAGATTTTTTTTGTGCATGAATTCTGATTTTTTTTGGAAGGCTAACTGTGTGCATTGTGCTTGTATTCATGATGTAATGAGTTTATGATTGAAACGTAAAAAACATTTACATATTGTAGATGAAGGGATGATTAGTATTATGTCAATTGAACAATTATCAATCAACACTATCCGTACGTTAGCGATAGATAGCATTGAAAAATCCAACTCAGGTCACCCTGGTATGCCGATGGGTGCTGCACCAATGGCTTATAGCCTTTGGACAAAATTCATGAACCACAATCCAGAAAACCCAGAGTGGTTTAACCGCGATCGTTTCGTATTATCTGCAGGTCACGGTTCTATGCTACTTTACAGCTTGCTTCACCTTTCTGGATACGATCTTTCTATTGAAGATCTAAAGCAATTCCGTCAATGGGGAAGTAAAACACCAGGACATCCAGAGTTCGGTCATACTGCTGGGGTAGACGCTACAACAGGACCACTTGGACAAGGTATTGCAATGGCAGTAGGTATGGCAATGGCAGAACGCCATCTTGCAGCTACTTATAATAAAGAAAACTTCGACGTTGTTGACCACTATACGTATGCAATGTGTGGAGACGGCGACTTAATGGAAGGTGTTTCTGCTGAAGCAGCTTCTCTAGCTGGACATCTTGGTCTTGGTAAACTCGTTGTTCTTTATGATTCAAACGATATTTCTCTTGATGGAGATCTACACCTTTCTTTCTCTGAAAGTGTTCAAAATCGTTTCGAAGCATACGGTTGGCAAGTAATCCGTGTAGAAGACGGAACGGATACGAAAGAAATTGAAGCAGCCATTGCAGAGGCGCGTAAAGATACAAGCCGTCCAACGCTAATTGAAGTGAAAACAGTCATCGGATTTGGTTCTCCTAACAAATCTGGTAAATCTGCTTCTCACGGTGCGCCACTTGGAGCTGAAGAAACAAAACTTACAAAAGAAGCGTATAAATGGGTATTTGAAGAAGATTTCTACGTACCAGACGAAGTACGCTCTCACTTCGGTGAAATAAAAGAAGAAAACAAAAAGAAAGAACAAGCTTGGAACGATCTTTTTGCAGCGTATGAAAAAGAGCATAGCGAAGCTGCTGCTCAATTAAAACTTGCGATGCATAATGAGCTTCCAGAAGATTATGATGCAAACCTTCCAGAATTCGAGAAAGCTATTGCGACTCGTGCTTCTTCTGGTAAGGCCCTAAATGCATTTGCGAAAAACATTCCAGCTATGTTTGGTGGATCTGCTGACTTAGCAGGGTCTAACAATACAATGCTTGAAGGCGAAAGCAATTTCAGCCGTGACGACTATAGCGGTCGTAACATTTGGTTTGGTGTTCGTGAATTTGCAATGGGTGCTGCAGTAAACGGAATGGCTCTTCACGGTGGGGTAAAAGTATTCGGAGCGACATTCTTCGTATTCTCTGACTACTTACGTCCAGCAATCCGTCTTGCGGCGCTAATGAAACTTCCTGTAACATTCGTATTTACACATGACAGCGTAGCTGTTGGTGAAGATGGTCCAACGCATGAACCGATCGAACAACTTCCTTCACTTCGTGCAATGCCAGGTCTTTCCGTTATTCGTCCAGCAGACGCATATGAGTCTGTAGCAGCTTGGAAACTTGCGGTAGAAAGCAAAGACAAGCCAACGGTTCTTGTTCTTACTAGACAAGCTCTTCCAATCTTGAACGGAACGAAAGAAAATGGCTACGAAAACGTGAAAAAAGGTGCTTACGTTATTTCTGAAGCAGAAGGTACACCACAAGCACTACTTCTTGCTTCAGGATCTGAAGTAAGTCTTGCGATTGAAGCACAAGCGAAACTAAAAGAAGAAGGAATTGCAACTTCTGTTGTGTCTATGCCTTCTTGGGATCGTTTTGAAGAGCAATCTGCAGAGTATAAAGAAAGTGTTCTACCGTCTTCTGTACGTGCGCGTCTTGGTATTGAAATGGCTGCTTCTCAAGGTCTTCACAAATATGTAGGTCTTGATGGAGATACCATTGCGATTGATCAATTTGGTGCTTCTGCTCCTGGTGAAAAAATCATGCAAGAATACGGCTTTACAGTAGAAAACGTAGTAAACAAAGTAAAAGGTCTTTTGAAATAAATAGATAAAAGATAAAGTCTGAAGCGAAACATGCTTCAGACTTTTTTCTTTTTTGACAGAAGAAATGCACCTTCGACAATAATAGTGGACAAGTTGCTGTCAGTAACAGACAAGGATTTTACCCTTTCTTTCGTATAATAAAAAGAAAGAGAGGGGGAGGGCTATGCGAGAATATTACATCTATCAACTTCATGAAGGAATTGCAGAAGATTATTTTGGAAAGGAACAAAAGCTGTATCAGCTGTTTTTAGATGAATATCGATCACAGGCCAGCCGAAAGACCCTGTTAAGACGGCAAATTCAATACATTACAAAGGAACTACATGCACATGACATTGTGACCTTTTTAAATGCAAAGCTTCTTTCCTATGAAGGGTTTGTCCCTCATGATCATTCACTTCTTTTAGAATGCTGTAATAGTAGCGCGCGCTTAATTATTTCGAATCACTATTTACTTTTACAATCTGAAGGAAGTTTTGAAGCAGAAAGTATTTTATTTGAGCTTCTTCGAAAATATGGTAGCGGCTTTTTAGCAATGGATTTACTAGAGGGCAATTATGGCTGGCTGAACCCCCTAAAACCGAGAAGAAGTTTAACGCTATAATTATTTTGGCGGGTACCTTGTATATACTTGTCTTTTTATAGTAAACTAGTTCTAGACAACATGAAGGAGGAAGTTTTTATATGTTTTATTATATCCTTGTGGGTATTATTGCGCTTCTTGCTGGGGTCGCACTTGGCTTTTTCATTGCCCGCAAATACATGATGAGTTACTTACAAAAGAACCCGCCAATCAATGAAAATATGCTTCGCGTGATGATGATGCAAATGGGCCAAAAGCCATCACAAAAGAAAATCAATCAAATGATGCAAGCAATGAACAAACAGATGAAATAACGCGTTATATAAACAAGGCAGGGGTGGTTACGTTGTAACTCGCTCATCCATTGTCTCTATAACGCGTTTGCGAAAAACCACCTTTTATAAAAAGGTGGTTTTTTTACTTGCTTAAAACCATAGATATGAATACAGCAAGAAATGCACATTATTTGTTAGGGTATTTTTGGTAAAATGAAAAGAGGTGTAAAAAGGGGGAAAGAGTGTGAGTGTGTTTGCGGATTTATTTTGGTATTTTAAGTCAGAAAAAAAGCGCTACATAGGAGGCATTGTGTTGTTGGCGCTCGTTTCATTATGTTTGCTGCTTCCGCCGAATATTGTCGGACGAGCGATTGATCAAATGAAAGCTGGGACATTAACGAAGAGCGACTTACTTTTGTACGTGCTTCTCTTGGCGATTGTCGCTGTAACCGTTTACGTGTTGCGCTTTTTTTGGCGGGTATTGATTTATGGTGCGTCCATTTCACTTGCTTTGTTGCTAAGAAATCGTTTGTTTACTCATTATACGAAAATGTCGGCCTCTTTTTATCATAAGCGCCGTGTCGGAGATTTAATGGCGCATGCTACAAATGACTTACAGGCTATTCAGCAAACCGCTGGAGATGGGGTATTAACGCTCGTTGATTCAATCATGATGGGCAGCTTTACGATGATTGCAATGACTACGACCATTAGCTGGAAGCTTACCCTCGTTAGTTTGTTACCGTTGCCTTTTATGGCGTGGTCGACGAGTCGCTACGGCAATCTACTACATAAACGCTTCGCTTCTGCACAAGCCGCGTTTTCATCGATGAATGATAAAGTGCAAGAAAGTATAGCTGGTGTTCGCGTCATTAAAGCATTTGGTGAGGAAAAACATGATCGTGACGCTTTTCAAGCGCTGTCAAAGCAAGTGGTGAAGCAAAATATTGAAGTGGCCAAAGTGGATGCGCTTTTTGATCCTACCATTTCTTTGATTATTGGTCTTTCGTATTTACTTAGCGTATCGTACGGCTCTTATCTTGTCATCGGGGAGCAATTAAGTATCGGGCAATTGATTGCATTTACAACGTATTTAGGCTTGCTTATATGGCCTATGCTGGCTTTTGGTTGGTTATTTAATATCGTAGAACGTGGGAAAGCCTCCTATGAGCGGGTCACGGCTTTGTTAAAAGAAGAGGCGTGCATTCAGGAAGAGGCGCATGCTTGTGAGAAAGTCCCGCTTGGAGAGATTTCGCTTGCGCTGTCTACTTTTACGTATGATGGAGCTAATAGTCCTGCGTTGCGTGATGTGTATCTAACCATTGAGCAGGGGATGACAATAGGGATTGTCGGTCCGACTGGGAGTGGGAAATCAACGCTTTGTAAGCTGCTGTTACGTGAAATGGACTGTGAGGAAGGGAGTATCGTCATTGATGATGTTTCCATTCGAAACTATCGTGTGGATACACTTCGTCAAGCGATTGGTTATGTACCACAAGATCACTTTCTTTTTTCGTTATCCATTTTTGAAAATATTGCTTTTGGAAAGCCGGATGCTTCGTTTAAAGAAGTGAAGCGGGCCGCACAAGCAGCGGCTATTTATGAAGAGATTTGTCAGTTAAGCGATGGGTTTCAAACGCTCGTTGGGGAGCGCGGTGTGACGCTATCAGGCGGTCAAAAACAACGGCTTTCCATTGCGCGAGCGCTGCTCTTGCAATCTACTATTTTGCTTTTAGATGATGCGTTATCTGCGGTTGATGCGAAAACAGAAGAAGCCATTCTAAGCGTGCTTAAAAAAGAGCGACAGCAGCAAACGACACTCATTACCGCTCATCGGTTATCGAGTGTGGCGCATGCAGATTGCATAATCGTCCTCGATGAAGGCAGGATGGTTCAAAAAGGAACACACGAAGAGCTTATTGCCTCGCAAGGGTGGTATCAAGAAACTTACCGCCGTCAAGCGTTAGAGCAACTTCTCGAAAAGGGAGGATCCTCATGAGTCAACGAAAAGAACGCAAGCAGCAGTGGATGACACTAAAGCGCTTACTTGCTTATTTAAAAGGAGAACGAAAGCGACTAAGCTTCGCGGTTTTGTGTTTAATTTTAGCATCGGGGGCGGAGTTGACCGGTCCGATTTTGATTAAGCATGTACTAGATGAATATGTAACGAAGCAGCGGTTCCCGACCAACACGTTAATGATGTTAGGAATGGCCTACGTTAGTCTCCTAATAGTGGCAGCAATTTTTCACTATGTGCAGCTCGTATTATTTCAAACGACAGCCATGCATGTGATTCAAACGATGCGCAATGATTTGTTTGCGAAAGTTCAAAAACTGAGTTTGCGCTTTTATGATCTAACACCAGTCGGTTCGCTCGTTTCGCGTATTACAAATGATACGGAAGCCATTAAAGACCTATATATGACCGTTTTATCTACGTTTGTCCAAAATATCGTTTTCCTAACGGGTATATTCATCGCGATGTTTTCATTGAATGTGACGCTCGGCTTGTTTTGCTTGTCTCTTTTGCCGCTCATTGGACTGATTATGATGAACTATCGAAAGTATAGCTCACAGTCATTTTTGCATATGCGTGAAAAGCTCAGCGCATTAAATGCAAAATTGCACGAATCAATTCAAGGTATGATGATCGTGCAAGCATTTAGACAGCAAAAACGAGTGCGCCAAGAGTTTCAAACGATCAATGAAGCACATCACGCCGCTTGGATGAAGAACATGAAGTGGAATGGCTTGCTATTGCGTCCTGCTGTTGATCTTGTCTACGTATTTTCCATCATGTTGATTCTTTCTTATTTCGGTACGCAATCGTTTACGAATACGGTTGAAGTGGGCGTAATCTATGCGTTTGTTGCCTATATTGATCGTTTTTTTGAGCCGGTTAATATGATGATGAGCCGATTAGCAACGGTGCAACAAGCGATTGTTGCTGGCGAGCGTGTATTTGCATTGTCTGATGAAAAAGAAGAAGAGGTAGAAAACCGTACGACGCATCCCTCCCCAGTGATTGCTTCGGGTGAAATTCAATTTGATAACGTATCGTTTTCATACGATGGAGAACGCGACGTTTTAAAAAACATTTCGTTTACAGCGAAAGCCGGTCAAATGGTTGCGCTTGTTGGTCATACTGGTAGTGGGAAAAGCTCTATTAGCAACGTACTGATGCGTTTTTATCCATATCATAGCGGTGAAGTTCGCCTAGATGGAGAATTGCTAGAGCAGTTTAGCGAGCAAGAGCTTCGTTCCAATATAGGTCTTGTGTTGCAAGATTCCTTTTTGTTTTCAGGGGACGTGGCTCACAATGTGCGCTTTTTTTCGAACGCTTCCATGGCACGAGTAGAGGAAGTATGTCAGTTTGTTCAAGTGTCACGATTTATTGAAAAGTTACCTGAAGGCTATCATCACCCTGTAGCCGAACGAGGAAGTCGTTTTTCAAGTGGTGAACGTCAGCTGTTATCCTTTGCTCGAACGATGATTCGCGAGCCGCGTATTTTAATTCTTGATGAAGCAACAGCGACCATTGATACACAAACGGAGGAAGCGCTACAGCGTGCGCTTCAAGTAATGAGACAAGGACGAACGACACTAGCAATTGCCCATCGCTTATCAACGATTCAAGCGGCTGATCTCATTTTAGTGTTGCATCAAGGAGTCATTATTGAACGCGGTACACATGAAGAATTGTTGGCGTTAGGGGGACAATATTACCGCATGTTTTCTCTACAGCAAGGAATAATGGAAAAAATCCAATTGAATAGCGATTGAAACCTTGCGTGAAATTCATTACACTTAAAGGAAGAAGTAGAAAAAAAGGGGTGACTTCGATGGATTTAAACATATGGTTAGCATTTGCTGCAGGTTTACTTTCTTTTATATCGCCTTGTTGTTTACCGCTATATCCTGCGTTTTTGTCGTATATTACTGGCATTTCAGTACGTGACTTAAAAGAGGAAAAAGGCATGTTAAAACGACAAGCGATGATACATACCGCATGTTTTCTGTTAGGATTTTCGATAATCTTTATCGTGTTAGGGCTTTCTTCTTCCTTTATTGGCCAGTTCTTTGTACAATTTAAAGATGGATTACGGCAAATCGGCGCGATTATTATCGTCGTGTTTGGTCTTATTATTTTAGGTGTCTTTAAGCCGTCATTTCTTATGAAAGATCATAAATTAACGTTTCGTAACCGGCCTACTGGATACCTTGGTTCTATTTTAATTGGCATTGGTTTTTCCGCCGGTTGGACACCTTGTACAGGTCCCATTCTTGCGGGAGTGATCGCACTAGCTGTGACTCATCCAGGTGCAGGGATGTTATATATGTTTTTTTATGTACTTGGATTTGCGGTACCTTTTCTATGTTTAAGCTTCTTTTTAGATAAACTAAGTTATATTAAGCGATTTAACGTGCAAATTATGAAATCAGGTGGTGTGCTTATGGTGAGCATGGGTGTGATTTTATATTTTGATTGGATGACAAAAGTAACCTCGTATCTCGTCAATCGTGTTTTTGGTGGGTTTCAAGGATTCTAATTGATGGTGAAGAAAGAAGGATGTTCCATTGTTTTTAATCGTAAGTAGTGTATTTGCGGTGTTAATGGCAGTTTTTATCGTTTTTGTACGCCTGAAAGCAACGAGCAAACCAGTAGATGCTAAAAAAGTAATTTTACCGCCTTTTTTTATGGCAACGGGCTTTTTAATGTTTGTTTTTCCGGTATTTCGGGTGACGTGGAGTGAAGCAGCAGAAGCATTTCTCGTTGGTTGTGTTTTCTCGCTTTTTTTAATTAAAACGAGTAATTTTGAAAAGCGTGGTGAAGCGATTTACTTAAAACGTTCGAAAGGCTTTGTTGTCATCCTGATTGCTCTTTTTCTAATTCGAATGGGCATGAAGCAGTTTTTTGGACACTACATATCCGTTGGGGAAACGAGTGGTCTCTTTTTTATCGTTGCGTTTGGCATGATTTTACCGTGGCGTTTTGCTATGTATTTTAAATTTAAAAAAGTAAAAGCAACGTCGTAAATAAGCGTTTAAAAAGGTGATTTCCTCGTGTGGAAGTCACCTTTTTTTGGTGTGCCTGGCATGGGTTCAAGCTATATATAAAATCACGTTACTAAGCGATGGTGTTTCATTCTAAATGTAATAAAAAGTGTGCTTACGGCTAACGATAAAATTCCGACAAACACGATGTATGGCGTTCCTAGAGATGAAATAAAAAGACCACCAACAAAGGTGCCTAGTGTTGTCCCTAAGTTTACTGCTGATAAAAATAAGCCATTAGCGAAATCAGGAGCTTCAGGCGCTGCAGATGAAATCCAGTATTGATTAATATTGGTGCCGATTCCAGCGACTATCCCCCAAATGAAAGTGATGATTGCCATTGGCAACGTAAAGGAGCCAATTAAAAATAAAAGGATATAAACGAAGCCTAACGCAAAGGGAAACATGATGACTGTTTTCAAGGGTGATTTTATAAGTATACTTCCTGCAATGGTGTTTCCCAATATATTGGCTCCCCCAAATATAAAAAGTAGGAAGCCAATCAACTGTCCAGAAATATGGGTAACACTTTTAAGGTACTCCGCAAGAAAGCTATACACACCAAAGATGGCAGCATTAAATAAAACAACAGCAAAAATAGAATGCCAAACAATTGGTTTTTTTAATATGTTTAACTGTGTACTGTAAGATGCCTTTTTCGTAACGGGCATGGAAGGAAAAAACACCCATGTGCATATAAGAACGATGATGTTTACAAGAGCGAAAAAGGACATGGATACTTGAAGCGAGAAGGTACTTGCGAGAAAACTTGCAATTGGTACTCCGAGGACCATACCTGCTGATACACCAATAAACACTTTTGAAACTGCTCTTGGAGCATCCTTTTTTTGAACAGAATGCGCAGCCAGTGTAAAAGCAGATGAAAAATAGAGTGGATGAACTAAAGCTGGTATAATGCGAGCGATCAGAGCGATGCTATAATTTGTCGTGAAGAGAGCGATGAGATTACCTACAACGAAAATACTAAGTACAATTAGCATTATTTTCTTGCGATTAATCCCAGAAAATAACAACGGCGTGGTAGGTCCGGAAATTGCCACTGTTAAAGCGAAGATACTAACTAGCAATCCAGCTGTTGCTACGCTCGTGTGAAAATGATTCGCAATGTAAGGGAGGATTCCGATAACCCCCATTTCGGTGTTGATGATCCCAAATGCTCCTAACGTTAATACGAAAAGAAATAATTTATTGTTACTATTCATTTAAATAACCTTCTTTCTACGAAACGTTGCCTCTAGTTTAAAGGTTTCTGTTTTGTATAGAAAATACTTATATCTTATACCTTGTTATGCTTGATAGGCATTTCTTAAATGACTATACTAAAAAACATAGATTGGAGGAACAGGCACTATGGAACTGAGAGTGTTGCGCTATTTTTTAACAGTTGCTAGAGAAGGGACTATAACGAAAGCAGCTGATTTTTTGCATATAACACAGCCCACCTTATCGAGACAGTTAAAAGACTTAGAACTTGAATTAGGGAAAAAACTTTTGATTCGTAGCAGTCATAGTGTTACTTTGACAGAGGAAGGAGTGATTCTGCGTAAGAGAGCAGAAGAAATTTTGAAGATGGTTGATAAATTAGAAAATGAATTCACAGCGATGGAAGAGATGATGAGTGGCGATGTATACATAGGTGGAGGGGAAACGGAAGCGATGAAGCTAATTGCCAAAGTAGCAAAAGATGTGCAGAGTCGTTATCCAAACATTCGCTATCATTTGTATAGTGGTAATGAAGAAGATATAACGGAGCGACTTGATAAAGGATTGCTTGATTTTGGTATTCTCATTCAACCAGCAGATCTCTCAAAATATAATTACTTAGATGTGCCGGCAAAAGACGTATGGGGAGTAGTCATGAGAAAAGACAGTTTTCTTGCTAAGTATGAAACAATTAACGCGAGTCAACTGCTCGAACTTCCACTCATCTGTTCACGACAAGCAGTACAGCAGACATATTCAAAAAATGATTTTGCTGCTTGGTTTGGCGAAGATTTTCATAAGCTAACTATTGTTACGACCTATAACCTTGCCTTTAATGCTTCTTTAATGGTGGAGGAGGGGATTGGTTATGCGATTACCCTTGATAAAATTGTAAATACATCGGACGATCGCTTCCTTTGTTTTCGCCCGTTGCAACCTCGTTTGGAATCTGGACTACAATTGGTTTGGAAAAAGCATCAACTTTTTTCAACGGCAGCTGAAGTATTTTTAAAAGAAATACAGAAAGAATTTTCGCGCACTGTGTAGCGCATCGACTCGTTGTTCATTCGTTGGTATGGAAGCTGCTTTCTTGAGCTGCTATGTGATTACAGTTAGCTCTCCTTAAACAAAGCTACTTTCTGAGAATCTAACGATCGGTCAATTCATAATAAAAGATAATAGATAAAACAAAGGCTATAAAAAAACGTAATCGTAAAAGAAGTGCCCTCTTCTAAATAGGAAACAGTTTAAGTAATAATAATGTCTGGACAACCTAGGAATGGCTATCAATCAGTTCCTAAAGAAGGTTCGTCCACATAAAAAAAACAAAAGTTTATTATACCATTTTTAACTTGTTAACAAGTGAGACCCTAAGTCGTTGTCCTAGAACACCAACTTAGGGTCTCGTTTGTAAGCGATGCCATTTTTTTAAGAACCGAGCAATTGCTCGTAAGGTGATAAATCTACCTTTTTTTCATGTAATTTTTTAACGAGCCAACGATGATCCCGTTTCGGGGTGGCGATGATATAACCGCGCACAATTAAATCTTGTGTCATGCGTGGAGCGCGTTCTTTTAGTGCTAGTTCACCGATAACGCCAGCAATTTTTTCGCGAGCGACGTCTCGAAATAACTCTGGAACCGGTGAAACGAGTTCCTCTAAAAACGCTTTTTGCTCGGTACTCCATAAATGGCGCGTTTGCTCAATATAATGATCTTGCCAATCAAGAATGGATTTGCCGTCTTCTTTTGGTAAACGTTTTAGAAACTTGCGAAACATAAAGTAGCCTCCGATCGCAAACATTCCTAATAAAAAAACCATCCAAAACGAAATAAAAAGAAAAAACCCCGTAGACATCGTGCCCACCTCTATACTTGAAAAGTTTCCAATCTCTGTCTTTATAGTAAATTATAGCGTGAAACTCTGTCGAAAATCAACTATACAATAACCGACAATTGTCGCGAGTTAGTACAGTCTTTTTTTCTATGTATAACAGCTTATGGTATCATACAGTGCTCATTAGGAAGTAGTACAGAAAGAGATGTGGATAAGTGTGGATAACTTTAATATCCAATTACGCTACTTTGTATAAATATGCAATCGTGGATACAACGTGAGAAGGCGGTTGGGAAATAATGAGATGCTAAAGCAGCTTGGGGGATTTTGACAGAAAACGTTCACAGTAAAAAAGAGAGCAGTGAAGCTCTCTTTGGTCGTTAAAGATGGCCGCCGTGCTTTTGACGCGTATGTTGACGATTTTTCACCTTTTTTGAACCTTGTAATGGTTCAGGTTGTCCAGAATGTTCTCCCTTTGGCGCGTTTTTGCGAATATCTTTCGCTGTATTATGTTCAGTCATTTTGTAATCATCCTTCCATTATTACTGTCGTTTTTTACGTTTTTTATTATTTTGGCGAGCTTCTTCTGATAGTGGCTCATTCTTTTCTAACAACGCTTCATTACCAAATTCCGTATTATAACCTGCTCCGCCGCCTTGTGATTTAGCAGCGTTCATTCCCGAAATGACGTGTTTTGCTTTTGGCATATTCGTCACCTGCCTTTCCTTTATAGTGTGTACGAAAGTAAACGAGACCATGGTGGCAATATAAGGAGTGCTTTATAAAAAAATGCGTACACTCTCAAAAAAAGAGTGCACGCATTAAAAATTCAGTCAATCGCCTTTGATCCAATTTGCCAGTAGATAAAGACCGCTTAATCCAACAAGAATATAAATAATTTCGGCTGTGATGGAGCTGCTGCCAAACAATTCATTTACAACATTGTAATCAAAAATACCTACAACGCCCCAATTTAGTGTACCAATCACAGCTAACAGCATGGCTAAATGTTTCAGTATGGCCATGTATTGTCCCTCCTTCGCAACGAAGATTTTGTTTTTCAATTTAGCATATGAAAAGAAAAGCAAAAGGATGAGAAGAATTTTCAATAAGTTTTTCTTATACTTGGCCATAACATATATGTACTTTACTTACTGTAAGCACTTTCGTATGATAAACAAGGGAGAAAATTGCAGAACGAAAGAGAGAGAATTTTTTTTCGACAATTACTCCGTGTAAATGTACCAATGGTTTTTAAGGAGGAGAGTGGAGTTATGACGAAACAACAACATGATATTTTTAAAGCGCGTTCATCTTTTAACGCCAATGGAAAAACGTACAACTACTACAATTTAAATGCACTTGAAGAAGCAGGGGTAGGCCAAGTTTCCAAACTTCCTTACTCAGTAAAGGTATTGCTTGAATCTGTATTACGTCAACATGACGGTCGCGTAATCACGAAAGAGCATATTGAAAATTTAGCTAAATGGGGTACGGATGAGCTACAAAACGTAGACGTACCATTTAAACCTTCACGTGTCATTCTACAAGATTTTACAGGGGTACCAGCGGTTGTAGACCTTGCATCCCTTCGTAAAGCAATGAAAGACATGGGTGGCGATCCAGCACAAATCAATCCAGATATTCCGGTTGATCTTGTTGTTGACCACTCTGTACAAGTTGATAAATTCGGTACAGCTGATTCCTTAAACGTAAACATGGATCTTGAGTTTGCGCGTAATGAAGAGCGTTATAAATTATTAAGCTGGGCACAATCTGCCTTTGATAACTATCGTGCCGTTCCACCAGCAACAGGTATCGTTCACCAAGTAAACCTTGAGTATTTAGCATCTGTAGTGCAAACGCACGAAGTAGATGGTGAATTCGAAGCATTCCCAGATTCACTCGTTGGTACGGATTCTCATACAACGATGATTAACGGAATCGGTGTACTTGGCTGGGGTGTTGGTGGTATTGAAGCTGAAGCAGGTATGCTTGGTCAGCCTTCTTACTTCCCAGTGCCAGAAGTTATTGGTGTAAAACTAACAGGTGAACTTCCTGATGGAACAACAGCTACGGATCTTGCTTTGAAAGTAACACAAGTTCTTCGTGAGAAAAAAGTAGTAGGGAAATTCGTAGAATTCTTCGGACCAGGTCTTGCGGAAATGCCGCTTGCTGACCGTGCAACGATTTCTAACATGGCACCAGAATACGGCGCTACATGTGGTTTCTTCCCAGTAGACGAAGAAGCATTGAACTACTTACGTCTTACAGGCCGCTCAGAAGAGCAAGTGAAAGTGGTTGAAGAATACTGCAAAGCAAATGGCATGTTCTACACGCCAGCTTCAGAAGACCCAATTTTCACAGACGTTGTAGAAATTAAATTAAATGACATTGAATCCAACCTTTCTGGTCCGAAACGTCCGCAAGACTTGATTCCTCTTTCAAAAATGAAAGAAGCATTCAATACAGCGCTTGTTTCTCCACAAGGAAATGCTGGTTTCGGTTTAACAGATAAAGAAATCAACAAAGAAGCAGAAGTGAAGCATGCGAATGGCGAAACTTCTCTTGTTAAAACAGGTGCGGTTGCAATTGCGGCGATCACAAGCTGTACAAATACATCAAATCCATACGTAATGCTTGGCGCGGGTCTTGTAGCGAAAAAAGCGGTTGAAAAAGGCTTAAACGTTCCTGCTTACGTAAAAACATCGCTTGCTCCAGGATCAAAAGTTGTTACAGGGTACCTTGATAAAGCGGGTCTTACACCATATCTTGATCAATTAGGTTTTAACCTTGTTGGTTATGGCTGTACGACATGTATTGGTAACTCAGGACCACTTGCTCCAGAAGTAGAAGAAGGCATTGCAAACAATGATTTAACGGTAACTTCTGTTCTTTCTGGTAACCGTAACTTTGAAGGACGTATTCACCCGCTAGTTAAAGCGAACTACCTAGCATCTCCACCGCTTGTAGTGGCTTATGCACTTGCTGGAAATGTGAATATTGATCTTCAAAAAGAATCTCTTGGTAAAGACCAAGATGGAAAAGATGTATTCTTTAGCGATATTTGGCCTTCATCTGACGAAATTAAAGAAGCAATGCGTCTAGCAGTTACGCCAGAATTGTTCAAGAAAGAGTATGAAAGTGTATTTGATGAGAACGCTCGTTGGAATGCTCTTAAAACAAGCGCTGACAAACTTTACGGTTTTGATGATGATTCTACGTACATTCAAAACCCACCGTTCTTCGAGAACTTATCTGCTGAGTTAAAAGAAATTGCACCGCTTAAAGATCTTCGTCTTGTTGCGAAGTTTGGTGATTCTGTAACAACAGACCACATTTCACCAGCGGGAGCAATTGCTAAAGATTCGCCAGCAGGTAAGTACTTAATGGACAACGGTGTAGAACCTCGTGAGTTTAATTCTTACGGCTCTCGTCGTGGTAACCATGAAGTTATGATGCGTGGTACGTTTGCAAATATCCGTATTCGTAACCAAATCGCACCAGGAACTGAAGGCGGCTGGACAACATACTGGCCTGAAGATAAAGCTATGAGCATCTATGATGCAGCGATGAAATACAAAGAGCAAGGCACAGGTCTTATGGTCATTGCAGGTAAAGATTACGGAATGGGAAGCTCACGTGACTGGGCAGCGAAAGGAACTAACCTTCTCGGCATCCAAACGGTTCTTGCTGAAAGCTTTGAGCGTATTCACCGCAGTAACCTTGTGTTGATGGGTGTTCTTCCTCTTCAATTTAAAGAAGGCGAAAGCGCTGAAACACACGGCTTAACAGGTAAAGAATCCTTTACTGTAGCTGTAGATGAAACGGTAAAACCACGTGATTTTGTAAAAGTAACAGCTGTTGCTGAAGATGGTACAACGAAGGAATTCGACGTACTCGCTCGTTTCGATAGTGAAGTTGAAATCGACTACTACCGTCACGGTGGAATTCTTCCAATGGTACTTCGTAATAAAATTGCTGCGGCAAAAGCGTAAGCAGTTCATAAAGGATGACATCGACGTATACTCGATGTCATCCTTCTTTTTTTCGTTGCATGCATAAAGACGCAGCTATTCGTCGATACTGCTTGTAAAAATAAAGAGGTGCCCATTATGCGTAAACAACGCCATAAAAGCTTTAAAGAACTCGTAAATGAAAACAAACGTGAATTGCTTCAAGATCGTGAGGCGATGGAACGATTAGAACAAAAATGGGAAGAAAAACATAGCAAACAAGCGTAAAAAGAGACAGTCAAAGCTGTTTCTTTTTTTTGTGTGAGGTCATACTACTAGTGAGGGAGGTGGAAAGCATGAGCAATCCAAAAAAATTTCCGCAACCGTTCGTACCGAGTCATATGGGAACACAACCTCGTGAAGGAAAAGGTAATAAAGGCAAGCAAATGGCGCAAAAAAGTAACGAACAACCTGATTATGTGCCACCAAAAGGATAAGGAATTAAAAACTGTGCTTCACCATCAGGAGCGCAGTTTTTTTTATTTGGTTTTTATTACAAACTTTTCGACCACCATAACTGATTTCATAGCTCGAACATTGTAGTAGTGAAGAAATAGGAGGGGTATGGTTGATTATTGCGGAAGTGAAACCATTACCGGTTTCAAGAAAAAAAGAAGACCAAGATCTCATGTATCGAAAATTAGAATTAAAAATGCAACAATTAGGACATCTTGTTTCGTTTCGCGAACAGCTTAACTGGGAGCATTCGCTTCATGCCGTTGAAATTGAAAAAGAAGCACTACAGAAGTTGCGAAAGACAGCTGCTAAAAGTGACGGAGTACTGTTGTTATACGCTAAATTACTAAAAGGGACGGTATATCAGCACATTATTTTGCATCCTAATACAGAAGGATTTTATTTACCATTTCGTTTTGATTCACCATTTTACATAGAAGTAAACCGTAAAAAAATATGGATTGGTTCTTCCATTCGTTTACAAGAAGAGTTGAATTGGCTCAAGTTAACGATACAAGAATCTCAAGATGAAAAAGCAAAGGCCGCTTGGCAAACCTACCAAGAATTATGTCAACAAAGCATTGCCACTTGCTCACCTATTGTTTTTGCTTAAACCTCGTGAAGCCGTTGTTTTGTGGGAGAATGTGTAAGTCGTTCTAGTTTTGCTAATAATGGTGCTATGGTACACTAAACGATGATACGAATAAGTGAAAAGTTAGGTGTAAAGGTATGTTACTTTCAAAAACAACCGTCGACGTTCGCTACGCTGAAACCGATCAAATGGGCGTAGTTTATCATGCGAATTATTTAGTTTGGTTTGAAATCGGACGTACGGTATATATTGAAGACTTAGGCTTTCAATATGCACAAATGGAACAAGATGGTGTGCTCTCACCGGTAACAGAAGCTCATGTACACTATAAAAAGCCACTTCGTTATCCAGATCGTGCAACGATTTCAACGTGGGTAGCTGCTTATAATGGTGTGAAAGTACACTATCATTATGAAATTCACAATGAAAAAGGCGAGCTTTGCTTAACAGGCTCTACAGTTCATGTATGTGTTGACAAGGATACGTTTCGCCCGCTTTCTTTGAAAAAACATTTTCCACAGTGGCATGCGGCGTATGAACAACATAAGAAGCAGGAGTGTTAAGGATGGCGTTTGGTATTACGCGACATGAATTGCAAGTATGGAAAAATGAAGTAGCCTCCGGAAAAGTAGCGTTTTTAACTCACTACTGGCAAGATGACCGCTTTCCAGAATGTTATACCGTAACGAAAGTCGGCTGTAATAATAAGGAGAAATTACTGAAATGGGGAGCGCAATACGGACTGAAACCGGAATGGATCGATGATCATCCTGGATTGCCCCATTTTGATTTGTTAGGAGAGCGTCAAGTCGCTATTCTTCAACAAGAAAATGAGTATGAGCAGTTGCGAAAATTAATACAACGAAAAAAGGCCGGCTCTCTTAAATAGAAAGCCGACCTTTTTTTCGTTAAGAGAAAAGATAGGTTAAGGCGCCATTTTCAGTATCGACCGTTAAATCATGACCATCTAGATACCAAAGATCTTCTTGCTCAATGAAAAAGTGATAGCCCTTTTCGTCTACAGCAAGACCTGCTTCTTTTGCTGCTTCTTTTGTTACCCCAAGTGAAAAACCGCTTTGTGCCGTACTGCATCCACCGAGGCGCACGAAAAAGCGAAAAGCATCCCCTTCCGTTGCATCCATTTCTTGTTGAAACCATGAGAGTGCTTGCGCAGTAATTGTTAAATTCATTGTAAAACCCCTTTTCTTTAGTGCACCAGTAACATTCTATTGTATCAATGCTACTATACCGAAAGAAGCATTACAAATAAAGAATGTTGTGTTTTTTTGTCCATGTTATAATATAAAATTAGTAGACAAGCTAGTAGAAATGAATGGATATTGAGGGGACGATGTATGAAACAGCGAATGGCAAAACAAGTAATCTCTATGCTTCCACAAAATGCGATTTCAAAAGCGGCAGGGGCGTTAGGACGTTCAAAAATGAGTCGCTTAGCAATTAAGCCGTATGCGAAGCTTTATGACATTGATCTATCACAAATTGAAAAACCAGTGCACCACTATAAGCACTTAACGGAGTTTTTTACGAGAAAATTACAAGCTGGAGCGCGTCCGATTGCAAATGGAGAAAAAACGATTGTTTCGCCAGTAGACGGTACAGTTGCACAGCTTGGCTTTATTACTGAAGGAGCAATGATTCAAGCGAAAGGCATTGATTATTCAGTCGAAGCGTTGCTTGGCGATCGTGTAGCCCATTTCCAAAACGGTTCATTTATTACGATTTATTTAAGTCCACGTGATTATCATCGCATTCATATGCCGCTTGCTGGCTATATTACGTCCAGTACGTATATTCCTGGACGGCTATTTCCTGTTAATGAAATTGGTGTGAATCATGTACAAGGGTTGTTTACAAAAAATGAACGACTCATCACCTATGCTAATACGACGGCAGGAGAGGTTGCTATCGTCAAAGTAGGAGCGTTTATCGTTGGTAGTGTGAAAGTCGGTTATAATGAGGCATTCAAACAAGGTGGCCGTGATGTTGTGAAAACAACTCATGAAGCTACGCACGTGGAAAAAGGTCAAGAGCTCGGCTTATTTGAATTTGGTTCCACGGTTATTTTATTATTTGAAGAAGGAAAAATGACGCTCAATCATACGTTAAAGCCGGGTTCAATAGTTAAAATGGGAGAAGCAATCGGCACGATAACAACCTAAGATGAACAGGAGTGAAGGCAATGGAATATCCTATAGAAGCTCTCTTTCAAGAAGCACAAGAGCGTTTTTCTGTTCATGATGTGATCCGAGAGGGCGTATCTCTAGTATTTCTTTTAGAATCTCCGCATGTCGACGAGCTTACATTCAATGCTCCTTTAGCAGGTAGTTCAGGTCGGTCTGTAACAAAAATTTTAACCGATCAAGCTGAAACGTTACCTTTTGGTCGTCTGTTAGCTCAAGAAAAAGATCACGACCTTTATCGCCGTATTGGCATTATGAACGTATGCTCGTTTCCTTTGCAACAAGCGGCGATTCAAGATGTTCAATTTACATCTTCTCATGCCTCTTTTTTTACCATAGCCAATAAGGTGCGGACAGCAAATGAGCGTACTCACTATAAAAACGAAGAATGGAACACCTTTCAACACGTGATGCAACGCCATTTTCAGCAACGATTAAAGCGGCTGCAAAAGCAACCGCTCATTCTCGTGCCTTGTGGCAAGTTTGCCCAAAAGCATCTTCTGTTAAGTGGGATTACAAGTGAGCAATGGAGAATTATTTGGGACGTTCCACACCCATCATATAATGCGTGGAGTAAGGACCGCTATGCGCCTAACATTCAAAAAGTAAAAGAAGCTTTTACGTCATTAAAAACGTAAGGCCATAAAGGACGGTGCTAATGCCTGCAGCAATAAGCGCGGGCTTTAGCTTATACCGTGCGTACTCAAGCACGGGTAAGTTTAAGATGCGAGCAATGGTATTTGTATCATCGCTTAACGGGGAGGCAAATGCCCCAAACGTACCGCTCGCAAAGACAGCGCCAATGACGAGTGGCATTGAAACGCCAGTCGCTTGCGAGAGGGAAATTCCAAGCGGCATTAAAATGCCCCATGTTCCCCAACTTGAGCCGATAAAATAGGAAACAGCAGAACCAAATACAAAAAGGGCAGCGGGCACGAAAGCGTGTGGGATCCAGCCTGTATGAGCGGTTATAAAGCCGGAAAACCCTAGATGATCTGTCGTCGCAGATAACCCCCAAACGACCGCAAGTAAGACGATGACCGACATTAGCTCATTGCCACCTTGTATAAACCCTTCCATTAATGAAGCGATCTTCATGCCCTGTAGGCGATAAAAAACAATCGACACAATTAGCGTTACAATCAGGGCCATAACCATCACGCGTAATACATCTGCCTTCACAAAAGCTCCGATAAAGCTTGTCGCGTGTGAATGACCATCCCACCATGTTAACAAGAAAATAAAAAACAGAAGTACAATCAGTGGGAAAAGTAAATTCCAAGGCTTACTTGGCAAATCTTGATGAACAGCAGGGTCACACGTATGCCAATCCTCTTCTTTTTCTTCGCTTTGAACGTCTTCTTTCTCACTCATAGGCTGTGAAGAGGAGCGATGGAAAAAACTTAAGTATAGACCGAGAAGAATCATAACGAACGAAAAGAAGTTAAACGGAATGCTTGAAATAAATAAACGATACGCGTTAGCTGAAAGATGTTCGTTCTCTAATGACATATCTACAATGCTCGTCATATACCCAACAAAAGCGGTTGCTACTGGTATAAGCACAATTAAGGGTGTCGCCGTTGTTTCGATGACAAAGCCTAACTCTTGAGTGGACATCTTTATTTTTTTGAGCAAGGCTCGCATAATCGGAGCAATCGTTACAAAACGAAAGCTTGGCGCTGTAAACGTACCAATCGCGGATAAGTACGTAAGGGCAAGCGCTCCTTTTTTAGTTTTGATTCGGGTGGATGCTTCTTCTACAAAGCCACGAATGCCACCAGATTGTTTAATAATACCTATTAATCCAGAAAAACTATAAAGAAAAAGAACTATTTTTAAATTCGTACCATCTTTTAAACCGTCCATAACAAGGATTACAAGCTCTTTTATTCCCCCAAAAAGAGAAGGTTTAAGTAAGTAACAACCGGTTAGAAGACCGGCAAATAAACCAGGCAATACTTGACGTGTAATCATAGCTACAGGAATCACAATAAGGAACGGTAAAAGAGAAACCCAATGATGTTCCATACGTTGCCTCCATACTTTAAGAAAGTTAACTCTTTCCTTAGAATGGTTGGCGATGAGGGGAATTATACTTTTTTCCATATACGTAAAGGTTGCAAAAATTCACGTCGCATGGTAAGGTTATGTTCGATAATAAATGTACGGCAAAACTGTTTATATATACTTCTGTATAGGGGCATATTAAAATATATATGTGCCTTTTTTTAAGGCCTATTTTATACGATCAGTACGTCTAAATGGATAGTAAGCGTCCATTTGAAGAATGAAGTATAAGAGCAACCACGCCTCTAGTACGCCTAAGGGCTCGCAACCATTGCGGGTTTTCTAAGACAATGATCTTTTTTGATGGAAGAGACACCGAGCTGGATTTTCGGTTTTTTAAGATTGTAGACGTTTTTTTTAGGATATGTATTTTGAAGTATTACGAAATGGTTTTGACGAAAAAAGGAGACAGTTACACATTGACAACATTCAGTGAATTAGGATTAAGTCCCGAATTGCTAAAATCGATTAATAACATGGGGTTTGAGGAAGCGACACCAATTCAACGTGATACAATTCCAACAGCACTTCAAGGAACAGATCTAATCGGTCAAGCACAAACAGGTACAGGAAAAACAGCCGCTTTTGGGATTCCGTTGATCGAGAAAATCGATGTTAAATCACGTAAGATTCAAGGTATCGTTCTTGCTCCAACTCGTGAGCTTGCAGTGCAAGTAGGAGAAGAATTAAACAAAATTGGCCAATACAAAGGAATTAAAACACTTCCTATCTATGGTGGTCAATCAATCGTTCGCCAAATTAAAGCATTAAAAGGTGGACCACATATCATCGTTGGAACACCAGGTCGTGTCATTGACCATATTAACCGTAAAACGTTAAAGCTTGAAGATGTTCATACTGTTGTTCTTGATGAAGCAGACGAAATGTTAAACATGGGCTTTATCGAGGATATTGAAACAATCCTTGAGAATGTGCCAACAGAGCGTCATACAATGCTCTTCTCAGCAACAATGCCAAAACAAATTCAAAAGCTTGCTGAACGTTTCATGAAAGATGTGCTTATCATTCGTGTAAAAGCAAGTGAAATGACAGTTAAAAGCATTGAACAAGAATATGTTGAAGTGAAAGAAAAGCAAAAGTTTGACGCGCTAACTCGTTTGCTTGACATTCATTCTCCAGAGCTTGCGATCATTTTCGGACGTACAAAGCGTCGTGTAGATGAGCTAACAGAAGCGTTAAATAAACGTGGCTATTCTGCTGAGGGAATCCATGGTGATCTTCCACAAAACAAACGTGACATGGTCTTGCGTGCGTTTAAAAACAATACAATTGAAGTATTAGTTGCAACAGACGTTGCTGCCCGTGGTCTAGATATTAGTGGTGTATCTCACGTGTACAACTTTGATATTCCTCAAGATCCTGAAAGCTATGTTCACCGTATTGGACGTACTGGTCGTGCAGGAAAAACAGGTTATGCTATTACATTCATTACGCCTCGTGAAATTGATCATCTTTATACGATCGAAAAAATTACAAAGCGTAAAATTAATAAGCGTTCTGTTCCTTCTTTACATGAGGCGATTGAAGGTCAACAAAAAATGACCATTGAGAAATTGTTAAATGTGATGGAAGAAGGCGACATGCAAGCCTACAAGCAAACAGCAATGGAATTGCTTGAAGAGCATGATTCTGTATCCCTTCTTTCTGCGGCGCTTAAAGTGCTTACGAAAGAACCTGATGAAACACCGATCGAGCTTACTTTTGAGCCACCATTGGCTGTGAAAAAACGTCGTGGCGAGCAACGTGGTGGCGGTGATCGTCGTCGCGGTAACTATAACCGTGGTGGTGGTGAATACCGTGGCGGTGGCGATCGTCGTCGTTCTGGTGGTCGTCCTGGCGACAAATCACGTAGCGGTGGAGCACAAGGATCAAAAACACGCAGTACGGGTGACATGTCTTACCGTGCGTCTAAACGCGTTCGTGAAGACAAAAAAGCTAGATAACAATCGGAAAGACTGGAGTTCTCTTCACAGAGAATTTCAGTCTTTTTTGGTTTATAGCTGAAATGACAAGAAAAGTTCCTTCCTAAAGAGGGAGACAAATAAAAAAATTATACGTGTCCAGATGTACAAAAACTCGCAATGGGTTGAAAAAGAGGCTTTTTGTATACAATGGATAGGATTGATTATTTCTAAAATGAGTGAAATGAGTGCGGCAAAGATTCGCTATGATATGCACGAATTCCATTTTATTTCATAGAGATTAATACATATATATGGTAAAGTGAATAGGACAATAACTGATGAGATTGGGAGAGTTTCATGAAAAACGCAAAAGATACAGTCATACAAGATCCTCACTATAAAGAAGTAGCCTCTGCTGTTGCTTCTGTGTATACAAAATTAGAAGAACAATCCTATCCTACGGAAGCGCCTGCTGTGCTAGAGCTTTATGAGAAACTAGTACAGCAAGAGTTTGCGATTGCTTTTTGTGGGCATTTTTCAGCTGGAAAATCTACAATGATTAATGAAATTATGGGTGAAAATATTTTGCCATCTAGTCCGATTCCGACAAGTGCAAACGTTGTCAAATTGCGAAGTGGAGAATCATTCATTTCTGTAAAAATTAAAGATAAAGGTCATGTCCGACTTGCGCCACCCGTTAATTTAGATGATGTGAAAAAATGGGCCAAAAATGGAGATGATGTAGAAAGTATTGAAATCGGAGTCGGTGAAGGGCTCTTACCTCCAAACGTGGCTGTGTTCGATACGCCTGGAATTGACTCTACTGATGATGCCCATAAAGTGGCGACTGAGTCCGCCTTACATATGGCTGATGTCGTTTTTTATGTGATGGACTATAATCATGTATTATCACAACTGAATTTCTCATTCGTACGCTTATTAAAAGAACAAGGAAAGAAATTATATTTAATCGTTAATCAAATTGATAAGCATAATGAAGAAGAGATATCGTTTGCACAATTTCAAGAAAACGTGATAGCGGGCTTTCGATCGTGGGACATCGAACCAGAAGAGATTTTCTTTACGACGATTAAAGAGCCAACTCATAAGGGCAATCAGTTAGCCGACATCAAAACATTGTTTCAGAAGTTTTATTTAGAAAAAGACGAATGGATTAAAGAAAACGCTTTAAAAGAAACAGAACTGATGATTCAAAAAACAGTGCAAGCAAGCTTAGCTCATGAAGAAGAGACGCATGCTGAGGCATTTGTGATCGCTGAATCGTATGATGCGGCTGAATTACAACAGAATTTCGAAGCCAATCAGAAGCAACTTACGAAGCTTACCAGTGAAAGTGAAGAAAAAAGTAAAGAGGCAGCTAAAACGTTTAAAGAAATTCTTGATACGGCAATTTTAATGCCTTTTCAAACGCGTGAAGCAGCAACGCACTATATCGAAAGCTTGCAAGCGGGCTTTAAAGTAGGCTTTTTATTTTCTCAAAAGAAAACAGAACAGGCACGAAACGAACGTTTACAAGTATTTTATGAAAGTGTACTGGAAAATATTAAAACACAAATTAGTTGGCACTTGAAAGATTATTTTCATGCTTATCAACAAACAGTGCAGAGTGAGCCGGAATTGACACCAGATCACTTGCGTTCGCTCGTTCAGAGTGGGGCGTCCTTATCTGGCAACTATGTGCTTCAATATTGTAATGATGTTACCGCTGCTATTCAAAAAATGTATACCGCTCATTATCGAAATGAAATTCAAGCCATTCAACAGGTAGTAAAAGCAGAAAATGAAAACGAGATAACAGCTTTAAAAGAGATGATTTTAAAAGAAGAACAGGCACTTGATGCATTACAACGTGTGCGTAGCATTAGAGATCGTTGGAACGCCATACAAGAAGAATGGCTTGTCACCTTATATGAGCGTCACGTTAATGAACAGGCTCTACAGCATGCTAATGAGGCATTATTTGCGATTGAAACGAATGTAGCGACCTTAGAAGACCTCTCACAAATGACCGCAAGTGCTTCTCCTGAGGCAGTTGAAGGGGTGGTAGAAGAACAACCACTTACAGAGAAACAAGATGTAGAGCAAGAAGCAACGACGTTACAGAAAGCGTCTAGCGTTCTTGCTGATGCGCAGTTATTACCGACCATTGCAGAAGCCTTGCAACAAGCTTCTTCGCGGATTACACAGCGTTCGTTTACGGTGTCATTGTTCGGAGCCTTTTCAGCTGGGAAGTCTTCCTTTGCAAATGCCCTTATTGGTGAAAAGTTACTTCCTGTATCACCAAATCCAACAACGGCGACGATTAATCGTATTCTTCCGCCAACAGCAGAGCATCAACATGGAACAGCGCTTATTACATTTAAGGAAGAACAGGCGCTCTTAATTGAATTAAATCAATCGTTAGCTCCTTTTGGACTAAAAGGAGAAACACTAGATGAGGCTATACGAGCCGCTCAACAAAAAAAAGAAAAAGTAACCGATGCTCTTCGTCCGCATTTGCAATTTTTATCAGCGGTTGTTGCTGGTTATACGGAAAACAAAGAAAAACTTGGAACGACAATGGTTGTATCTGTTGCTGACTTTCAAGCGTTTGTTGCACAAGAAGAGAAGGCGTGCTTTACAGAAAGCATCGCTGTGTATTATGACTGTGCGTTAACGAGGATGGGTGTGACACTCGTCGATACGCCGGGAGCGGACTCCATTAATGCGCGTCATACGAACGTTGCTTTTGAGTTCATTAAAAACAGTGATGCCATTTTATATGTCACGTATTATAACCATGCTTTTTCCGCAGCAGATCGAGAATTTTTAATTCAGTTAGGACGTGTTAAAGATACGTTTGAGCTAGATAAGATGTTCTTTATGATTAATGCCGCTGATTTAGCTCAAGACGAAGCGGAGTTAGAAGAGGTTACGTCTCATGTTGCTTCGAATTTGCAGCAATTTGGCATACGAAATCCGAAGTTATTTCCTCTTTCCAGCTATTATGCGTTACTTGCACAACAAAACAATGAAGAAGCACACCGGAAATTAACAGCACTCTATGGCGAAGAAGAGAATGAAGCAACGTATTTGCAAAAAACAGGCTTTCCATCATTTTATGATTCCTTTACCCACTTTTTGCGGCATGATCTTGCTCAAGTGTTGTTAGCATCTGCTCATAAACAACTAACACAAGCAAAATCAACGTTAGGTCAATTTATTGCGCAGGCGGAAAAAAGTGAAGAAGAGCGAGAACAAGAAAAAGCAAGACTTCAAGGAGCGCTACAAGAAGGAATCCGTTGTCTGCATGCGTATTCAGAAGAGAAGCAAAGTGAGCTTCTTACCAAAGAAATAAGCGAACTATTGTTTTATGTTCGACAGCGTGTGATGTTGCGCTTCACGGAATTTTTTAATGAAGCGTTTAACTCTTCTGTTATAACAGGAGGAGTACGTGAGCAAAAAGCAGCTTTAGCTTCCTGCTTACAGGAATTACATCAAATGATTGAATTTGATTTGCAACAAGAATCACGAGCGACGGCTTTGCGTGTAGAAAAGCAACTGTTATCGCTAGTAACGGCTTTTAATGAGGAGCTTGACGAAGTATTACAAGGCTATGTTGCACCAGCCTTTATCAGTCAAGTTGAACAACTGTCTATCGACACTCTGCAATCAACGGTTTCATTGTCGTTCCCAGCTCAGGCGCCACATATTGTTAAAGACTTTAAAAATGCGAACCATTTCTTTGAACAAAATGGTAAAAAAGACATGATGGAACGATTATATGAACAGCTTGATCAAGAAGTGGCAGTATTTGTAGAGCAAAGCATTCCTGTGTTTGAGCATTATTATCAAGCTATTTTTGAAAATGTAATTGAATCTCAAAAGCAAGAGCGCGAGAAAGAGTATGTTCGTTACATTCAAAATAGTATTGAGGCGATGGATTCACCGGAACAAAAAGAAAAAATGAAGCTAGCACTATCAAGCTTACAAGCGCTATAAAAACAAAGAACGCTTTAGGAAAGTATGACTCCTAAAGCGTTCTTTTTTCGTTCCTGTTATTTTAAGTTAGCATGAAGATCGCCAGTAGCTAAGCCTAGCTTCTTGTTCACTTCATCAACTTTACTGTTAAATGATTTGAATGAAGCATCGCCAGAAGCTTGAACGTCTTTAGCATCTAAGTTCTCGCCTTCTGTTTTAAAGAATTTACCGAGATCAGCAAGTGCTTCTTTTAGCTTGTCGCTGTTTTCTTTTGACACGTCACCAGGAATTTTCATTTCTGGAATTTCTTTAGCTGCTTGATCAGCACCATCTTTAGCTTCTTTTTTCAGCTTTTCTAGGTCAGCTTTTGGTGTTTTTAATTCAGGATTTTTTGCGCCTATGTAATTGCTAATTGGTTCTTGATTTTTTTTCATCGCTGTTCCTAACTCTGCTGTAAAGGAAACTACTGCGTCTTTTTCACTGCCTTTTTTCTCATCGCCGCTTGACTTGCTATCTTTGTCTTGGCAACCAACACTAAATGCAAGCAATGCTACAGCTGCTAAACCCATCATTCGTTTTTTCAATGATTTCATCCCCTTTTTAACTGTATCTCTTTTAAATCCTGTCAAATCTTAGTGTAAACTAAATGCCCTATATTTGTAAATATATTAATAATTCTGAAAAATTTGTAATAATAGAAAGTTACAAAAAGATGCTATACTGGAAATATAGAAGAAAAAGAAGAAAGGGTGAGGATTGTGAGTGTCCATCAAGCGATTAGTGAACATTCAAAAAATCAACATCAGATCGTTTCCCAATTTGTAGGATTGGAACAAGAACGCGAACGAGCCATTGCAGAAGCGCTTCATCTTTGTCAAAATGAACAATTTTTTTCTGTAGAGGATATTAACAAGATTACGAAAGAAATGAATGCTCTTGCGCAAAAAGGAATTGTGCCAGCTCGCCAATATGTAACGGTAGAGATGGTTAAAGATTATGCTAATAAAGTAAATTCAAAAAAATAAAAAATTTAAAAAATGTAGTAGAAAAGGTGTAGGAAAAGGACGCATTGCCATACAATGGGTCTTTTTTAGTGCAAAAAAAAGGCCCCTCGGCCTTTTTTTATTTATTCTTTTTGTGTTGAGATAAAAACTGCTGAAGGCGATCTAGCCCCTCGCGTAATTGCTCAAAGGAAGCCGCATAAGAAAGGCGGATAAAGCCTTCGCCATAAGAAGAGAACGCAGAGCCAGGAATAACGGCTACTTCTTGTTCTTGTAATAACGTGGTAGCAAATTGAAGGGATGTTAGGTTATAGTCAGCAATTGACACAAAGACATAAAATGCGCCTCCAGGATTTTCAACATGTAGCCCCATATCTTTTAGACGACCCACAACATAATCGCGTCGTTGATGATACTCGTGGCGCATAACAAGCGCATCATCAATGCCCGTTGTTAATGCTTCAAGTGCGGCCATTTGTGAAACAGTAGAAGTGCAGGAGACATTATATTGATGAACCTTTAGAAGATGTTGGGCAATGGCAGCAGGTGCAAATAATAACCCAATACGCCAGCCTGTCATGGCATGTGATTTCGATAACCCATTTATAACGATGGTTCGATCACGCATGCCAGGAAAAGAAGCGATGGAGCGATGAGGCTGTTCATAGGTTAATTCACTGTAAATTTCATCCGATACGACAAAGATTTCTTTGGAAGAAAGCAATTGCGCAATAGCTCCTAGCTCTTCCTCAGTAAGCACACACCCTGTTGGATTGGAAGGGTAGGGTAAGATGACAGCGCGTGTATTCTCCGTAAGATGCTGTTCAATGAGCGAAGCAGTTAATTTAAACTCATGCTGCGTCGTATCGACATACACAGGTGTTGCGCCACACATCTCAATGACCGGTGCATATCCAGGATAAACTGGGGCAGGAAGAATGACTTCACAACCACTTTCTAAAATAGTGCGCAATGAAATATCGATTGCCTCACTCGCGCCAACGGTGACAATCACTTCAGACGCTGGGTCATACGTTAATTGGTATTTACGCTCTACAAACTGTGCAGCAGCTTCTCGCAAAGGCAAGTACCCAGCATTATGAGAATAGGTAGTATAATCTTCATCAATGGCTTTTTTGGCAGCGTCTTTAATACCCTTCGGTGTTGGGAAATCCGGTAAACCGAGTGTAAAAGAAATAGCATTTGGGTACTGACTGACTAAGTTATAAAAGGTTCGAATGCCTGAGATTTGAATATTTTTTACGAATGGATTGATTAAGTGTTCCATAGTGCTACGTCCTTTCTTTATAAACGTTGTTTCAGTGTAGCTTTATTGTGAATGACAGTCAATAGTGTGAATTACGTGTATGACTTGCGCTGTAATCTCCATACTAAAAGAAAGACTGTCGTTTTTGGAGGAGATTATGGAATCGAAAAAGAAATGGGACTTGGTTGCACTTGCATCCATTCCTCTTGTTATGACGCTAGGGAATTCGATGTTAATTCCCGTGCTACCTTCCATTGAAAAAGAATTGCATATTTCTGCGTTTCGCGTATCGATGATTATTACGGTCTATTCAGTCGTTGCCATTTTATTAATTCCGATTGCAGGGTATTTATCCGATCGCATCGGGCGAAAAAAAGTCATTATTCCAAGTTTAGTGATCGCCGGCATCGGTGGCCTTGTGACGGGGTGGGCTTCTTGGCAATTAGCGCATCCTTATTACATTATTTTAGTCGGCCGTCTTCTGCAAGGAATTGGCTCAGCTGGAGCGGCCCCTGTCGTTATGCCATTAGTAGGGGATATGTTTAAAGACGAAAAAGAAGTGAGTGCGGGTCTCGGCTTAATTGAAACGAGTAATACGTTTGGAAAAGTGATGAGTCCCATTATAGGGGCCGCATTGGCAACGTGGATTTGGCATTTACCGTTTTGGTTTATTCCGATTTTTTGTGCCATTTCTATCGTTCTTGTCGGCTTTTTAGTAAAATCACCACAAAAAGAGAGTAAAGAACCGCCGCCGTTTAAAACGTTTATTAGTAACTTTAAAAAGACCTTTAAAAATAATACGCGCTGGTTACTCGCCATCTTTTTTATCGGTGGTATTGTCATGTTTGTGCTTTTTGGTGTGTTATTTTATTTATCTACAACACTGGAAGAGCGCTATCACATTAATGGCATTAAGAAAGGGCTTGTGTTAGCTGTTCCGTTAGTGGCATTATCGCTCTCTTCTTATATTGCCGGAAAGAAAATAGGTCAAAATAAGCAAGTCATGAAATGGCTCATTTTTAGCGGTATTTTATTGCTAGCTATTTCGCTCGTTTCGGTTACGTTTACGGAAGGGTTGTATTTTTTACTAGGGATTTTATTTATAAGTGGAGTGGGGCTCGGTGCCGCCCTACCGTGCTTAGATGCTTTAATAACAGAAGGCATTGAAAAAGAAGAACGAGGCACCATTACCTCATTATATAGTTCCATGCGTTTTGTTGGTGTTGCTCTTGGACCACCGATCTATGCCATCATTATGAAAGGTGATCACGCCATGGTCTTTTACACTTCATCAGGAATTAGTATCGTAGCGGCATGTTTAGCGTTTTTTGCCATTAAGCCTGAAAAAAGTGAGAAATCAGATACGACGAAAAAAGCATTTAAACCCGCTGTTCATTAGTTGGAAAAGGGTGTTGAGTTAAAGAATAACTCAACAGCCTTTTTTTTTGTGGATTGAAAAGAAAAAGAGCACTAAATTCGTTGAAAGATGGATACATAGCACTATTCATGAAAGATTTTCGAAAATGATACTATAAAACAGAGGTAAAGTTTTACATGGGATTTTATTTTCTCATACAATAATGAGTTTTTTAACATATGAGAAGAGCTATGCAAACCCTGTTTGATGAGTGCTAGTAATGAAAGGTGAGGAAATTAACTCTCACTTTAAAGAAATCGTGTGAAATCTTCGAATAGTGGTTGAGGTAAGAATGTGGTCTTTTAGTGGAAGTAAATCTAGTTTGAAAAGGAGAAGGATATGGACACTATTATTTCAATGACAAGTGAAGAATTAGGCGTTTTATTAAGCACAGCCGAATTTGATGACGAATCACGTATTATGATTCATGACTTCATTAAACCTAAAGGTGAAAGAGAGCTTGTAGCCATTTTTAATTCTACCGTCAATCAGCTCCGAATGAAGGGAATTTGGGATGAAGAGAAGCATAAAAAGGAGTTAAATCCGATCAGTGAAGAAATCATGACTTTTTTAAAAGTGTATAGCAATTATCGTTACATGATCCGCGCAACGAATGAATGGAAAAAAGCGACATTGGTGCTACGCTATGTAAAAGAAGATACATGGTTATACCAGTATATTGACGATGAAATTATACATAATTTTGCTTATATATCAGAAGTAGAGATTCCTGAGGTTCTAAAAGAGTTTTACGCCTATTCTTTTATCGAAAATGAGTATGATGCTATATTTTATTTAAGTGACAAGGAATTCGACCTTATTTGTAACCCTAAAAAACAAAAAAAAGTAGAGAAAAGTTTTACTGGCACATCCTTAGAAAAAATGTCATTTGAAAAATTCATGGTTGACTTACATACCAATTATCATGCAAGAGAAAGTATATGTGTTCTTTCATACGATGAAGGGGGACAATTGCAACTTCTGAATGGCGCTTATTTCTTTTATGCCCCGAACGGCGTCTGGTTAACGGAATATGAACACGAAAAAGAAGTACCTGTGAAAATACATTTAGCTCATGAGGAAACATGGGATGAGATTTTGTATGGGGTTCGATTATTTTCATCGAATTTGATAAAAGAATTAGCTAAAGAATTATAAAGGAGACGGTATGGTAGAGTTAATCAGAATTGGTATTACCGTTGTTTTAACAACACAAGCATCCTATTTTGCTGCAATGATTCTCGTCTACGAGTCTATGATGGACTGGTATGAATGGAGTACATTTCCTGATCCAGAGAATATTTTTGAGAAAACAGTTAATGTTGTAACGGCGTCATTTATAGGCGTTGCTTATTGGGCAGGACTTAGAGTGAAAAAGAGAAACTGGTTTATGAAACGTGTGTATTTAGTGGGCTATTTAAGTGTGTATACTATTTTTGCAACCATTGTATATAACATTTTATATTCTTTCGTTAAATTTCTTGGAAGAACATTTGGCTGGTCATGAGAAGTAATAAAAAGGCGCCAATCCTCCTTTATGAACTGTAGCCTTAATTTTTGGATACTTATAAAAAGCACCGATTCGGGATTGATGTATGCATAAAAGATTGTTTGATGGCGTTTCTTTTAATTAGTAATAAACTACACGTCTGGGATAGGGATGTGAGTTTTTAAATTTGAAAATAATGAACAATTTAACTTAAGGAGTGGTTGTGATAGAGTTAATTAGACTTGGCTTATATATGATTATAAGTGCCCAAGCAGCTTATTTCATAGTCATTATTCTACTGTATGATTTGATGATGGATTGGTATGAATGGGGTACATTTCCTGATCCGAGGAATATCTTTGAAAAAACGGTCAATATATTAACTGCTCTAATATTTGGATTGTCTTATTGGGCAGGACTTAGAGTAAAGAAGCGTAATTGGTTTATGAAGCGTGTATATTTAGTAGGATATTTCATCTTATTTATTATTCTTGCGACAATTACTTATAAATTAATAAATATTGTTCTTAAGTATATCGAGCAATTATAAGATGCACATAGGATAAAAATATATAAATTGAAGGTCGACAAGGTGATTTCATTAGGTCACTGTTAGGGGATGATTAAAGTTTGGTGTCATAGTAATTCCGTACGTTGGCTAGTTCTTGTCTACTCTCAAAAATGTCAAGACAAAAAACTTCCAATTTTTAGATTGTAAAGAAAACTTCCTTGATTGTAATCAACAGTTTGTAGTTTGTAAAATGCTTAATCCGACTATCTAAGCATGACTTCTTCAAATTCTGTATCGTGACCTTAATGAAATAGGCGCTTGTCCGCTTTTTTCTCTGCGACAATACGAATGGATGTGACAAGGTGCGTTTTTCCAACTCCACTGAAGCCTGAGATGTTCTTGACGCGTTCTATAAAACGAAACGTATATAGAAGTTTTTTCTCTTGTTCTCTTTGGAATAAATGCATTTAAATATGTATCCAGTTTTCGGCGATCCACATTTCCTACTATTTTACTTTTCTTGATCTACATTTTTTAATGCTCCATTATTTGTTTGCCTTTTGGTAAGTCTTCTCAACTTTTTGATTCATATTCAGTGCTGCCATCATTTCTAGATACACATCAATCACCTCTAAATCAGTTTTTGTACATTTTTATTCAAGTAGGAGTCTTCATTTTTAAAGTAGCATTTATACCTTGATGGCGTTGACATAACCATTTCCTTTTCGAGACATACTCTGAATGAGCTGGATGATGCCGTTAGGGAGAACATTACAAGGATTTCTTTTTATAATAACATGTAGATGGATAAAAAGTTAATTATTAGTAATGGCATGTAATAGCTCGTAAATCGAAGAACGTTTAAAAGTGAATAAGCTGTTCTAGTGTTGATAATAATTATCAATTTAAAATTACCCTACTTAGTCATTGGAAATAAACCATCTTTTTACATATGAGTGGCTTTCAAACATCGCTTCCTTTCCCTTAACCACCAGGAGCTTAAAGTTTTTAATGATCTCAATTGGTATAATAACATCTGTCTACGTAGTGCCCTTGGGTATCAAAGTCCTGTCAGTTATCGAAACGCAGCTCTTAAAATTGTTGTTTAATTTGGTGTTGACATACCCTATTAGCAAAATAAAAGGAGAAATTATGACAGAGTTAATCAGAATCGGTATACTAACCATATTAGGTTCACAAGCTTCATATTTTATTTTGCTTATTTTAATATACAATATAATGATGGATTGGTATGAATGGGGCACTTTTCCTGATCCAAGGAATTTTTTTGAGAAAACGGTGAATTTCTTAACTGCTCTTATTTTCGGAATAGCATATTGGGCAGGTTTAAAAGTGAAAAAACGTAAATGGTATTTGAGACCGTTTTATTTAATTGGGTATTTAGCAATGTACACAATTCTTGCTGTGATCATTTATAAATTACTAAATGCTGTGCTTAAGTATATTGAATGGAACATCATCTGAGTTGAATTATTTTAAAGATTTTACTGCCAAGCTGCTTGTTTTTTGCCACTATTCATACAATCTCATTATGAATGGGGATACAGGGGCACATCTCCTGATGCAGTATTTTTTGAAAATCGGTTAAGTTCTTAACCTCTTTATTATTGGAATAGTATATCGGGCAGGTTTACAAGCTACCTATTTTTTCCTACATAAACATATACGACAAAACTATAAATTTTTTACCGTTATTATTTTGGAATCGCGGACTGGGTGGGTTTGAGATGGAAGAAGTGGATGTATCTAATAGGGTAGGTATATTGTTGTTGCAACTATTAACTATAAAATTATGAGACAAATCTATTATATTTGTCTAATAAGATAATAAAAAACACGGATGGGGTTCGATTATTTTCTTCAAATTTGATTAAAGAACTAGCAAAAGAAAGCTAAAGGAGTCACTATGGTAGAGTTAATCAGAATTGGTATTATGGTGGTTTTAGGAACACAAGTATCCTACTTTTTGGCGATGTTGCTCGTCTACGATTCTATGATGGACTGGTATGAATGGAGTACGTTTCCGGATCCAGAGAATATTTTTGAGAAAACAGTTAATATTGTAACGGCGTCATTTATAGGAGTTGCTTATTGGTCAGGTCTTAGAGTGAAAAAACGAAATTGGTTCATGAAACGTGTGTATTTAGTAGGCTATCTAAGTGTATATTCCATTATTGCAACCATTATTTATTTCGTATTATATTCTTTCGTAAAATTTCTTGGAAGAACATTTGGCTGGTCATGAAAGTATACAACTTTAAAAAAATAAAAAGGCGCCAGTCCTCCGTAAGGATTTGGCGCCTTTTCTCTATCTACTTCATCAACGTCTTAGCGTTTTACTGTAGTTGGGTTCCACCATGTGTAGCCATCTTCATTAAGAAGTTCTTCTGCTTCGAGTGGTCCCATTGTTCCAGATGTATATTTGTACAGTGGAATGTCTTTGTTTTTCCATGCGTTTGTAATACCATCAATGAATTCCCATGATAGTGCTACTTCATCCCAACGTGTAAAGTACGTAGAATCACCAACGAGGCAGTCGTACATTAATTTTTCATACGCTTCTGGTGTATTCATTTCGTTTTCACAGTTATTGCAGTAGCTCATATCGATTGGAAGGAGTGTTGGGTAATCTCCTTGTGGCTTCGCGTTGAGTGATAAGCTTAAGCCTTCATCTGGTTGAACGTGAATGCGTAACAAATTCGGTTGATCGTTATCACTGTTTTCATGATAAAGAGCCATTGGTCCTTTTTTAAATTGAACAACAATCTCTGTTGCTTTTGTCGCTAGTCGTTTACCCGTACGCAAGTAGAATGGTACGCCTGCCCAGCGGAAGTTATCAATAAAGACACGTGCTGCGACAAATGTATCTGTTTTTGATTGTGGATCAACGTTGTCTTCATTTACGTAAGCAGGTACTTCTTTGCCATTCATCGTACCTTCTTTATATTGGCCGCGAATAATGTTTTTCGCTACTTCATCTTCATTATAGAAGCGAAGAGAACGTAATACTTTTACTTTTTCATCGCGAATTAGTTTAGGATCAAGTCCTCCTGGTGGTTCCATCGCTACCATCATTGCCATTTGAAGCATGTGGTTTTGAAGCATATCTAAAATGGCTCCAGATTTCTCGTAGTAAGACGCACGATCTTCTACACCGAGTGTTTCACTAGCGGTAATTTGTACAGAAGAAATGTACTTGTTATTCCAGATGGATTCAAAGATTGCATTACCGAAACGAATCACTTGAATGTTTTGTACCATTTCTTTTCCAAGATAGTGGTCAATACGGTAAATGCTTTCTTCAGGGAAGCTTTGTAACAACTGTTCATTTAGTTCAGTTGCTGATTGAAGGTCATGTCCGAAAGGTTTTTCGATAACAAGACGTTGCCAACCATCTGTTTCTGTTAGGCCTTCTTGCTTTAAGAACGTTGGAATCGTTCCGAAAAAGCGTGGTGCCATTGATAAGTAGTACATACGGTTACCACCGAGGTCATACTTGCTGTCTAGTTCGTCAGCTAGTTCTTTTAGCTCGCGATAACTTTGTGAATCAGAAACATCCATTGGGATGAAGTAAAAATGAGAGCTAAATGTATCGACTGTCTCTTGTGCATATTTACCGTTAGGGTCTACAGACTGGCGTACCTCTTCCTGAAATTGTTCACTTGTTAGCTCTTTTCGGCCCGTACCAATGACAGCAAACTTTTCGTTTAGCTTATCCTTTTGGTACAATTGGAAGAGAGCAGGGTAGAGTTTGCGGTGAGCTAGGTCGCCTGTTGCTCCAAACAAGACGATACATGCTTCCGGAACTTGGTTCATCATAATAAAAATCAGTCCTCACTTTGCTTTGTAATGCTTATTATTTTAGTTTCCCCCATGGCATTAAAAAATAACGATAAAATATTTTTCTTGTCGAAAGGAGTCGCCTTATGAAAAACATTGTAACACAAGAGTGGTTATATTCTCATTTCTCACGCTCACAACTCATCATTTGTGATTGTCGCTTTTTGTTAGGACAGCCTTTAGAAGGGCAAAAACAATATGAGCAAGATCATATTGAAGGTGCGATTTATGTAGATTTAGAGCGTGATTTATCGCAAGAAAAAAGCAAGCATGGTGGCAGACATCCGCTCCCAGCGATCAACCGTATGCAGGACACAATGGGAAGGTTAGGGATCAAAGAAAGTAGTACCGTTGTTGCTTATGATGATCAAGGAGGAGCCATGGCTGCTCGGCTTTGGTGGATGCTAAAATATCTCGGGCATGAAAATGTGTTTATTTTAGATGAAGGCTATGCCGCATGGAAAGTAAAAGGTTACCCCGTGGCTCATGAGGCAACGGTCTTAACGCCCGTTACGTACGTTGCTCAAAAACCAAAAGTGGAGCTCGTAACGATGGAAGATGTCCACAAGCTTATGAATGCAAACGATTCTCTCACCGCCTTAGTTGATTCACGTGATGAGAAGCGCTACACAGGAGAAGAAGAACCCGTTGACAAAAAGGCGGGGCATATCCCAACCGCCATGAATATGCCGTGGATGAAAAATTTAGAGAATGGCAAATGGAAATCTGCTGATGAACTGCGCAGGATTCATCAATCCATAAAGGGAAAAAAAGAAGTTATCGTCTATTGTGGATCAGGAGTGACCGCATGTGCCAATATCGTAGCAATGCAGGAAGCAGGCGTGACCAACGTGAAGCTGTATAGTGGTAGCTGGAGTGATTGGTCGAGCTATGATGAAAATCCTATCGCGACAGAAAAAGAATAAGCAAAAGGCACGACGAGCAGGAGAGGCCTCCTCGTTGTGCCTTTTTATATGGAATGAAAATGAGTAAAGGAGTCCTGCAATTTTTGTTGAATTACAGTATATAGCAGGAGGGATTACAATGCAGACAGAAAAATTTTATAAGACGGTACAACTTCAAAAGGAAACATTTACGGCAGAACTTTGCCTAGATTACTTTAACGAGCGGTTACGCGTTGATGATTATCGGGGCAATATTAACGATTTAGCACATGAAGTGATTACGTATGCTGAACAAAATGATTTTACGAAAGTCATAATAAAAGCAAGAGAAGAGCATATGAGTGCGTGGCTCACGTTAGGTTATCAGCCAGAAAGTTTATTCCATTCTTATTTCAATGGCGGCAATGCGATTATGATGTGTCGCTATTATACAGATGAGCGCAAGCGAAGTGATCATTGGTTGCAGGAAGATGACATTATGGATCAAGTGATCGCGCTGCCACCAAAAATGGAGCAAGCTGTTCTTCCTCCTAATTATTCCATGCGTCTTGCGTCCAAGGAAGATTGTCTTAAACTAGCCAAATTGTATGATGCTGTGTTTGAAGTATATCCAACACCGATGGATGATCCGAATTATATTGTATCAACGATGGATAGCGGCACTATTTATTATGTCGTAGAACATCAAGGTGTTCTTGTTAGCGCGGCGAGCGCCGAAATTAATGCAACGTATCATAATGCGGAAATTACCGATTGTGCGACGTTAGTAGAACATCGTAAATATGGACTGATGAAAGTGTTAGTTCAGCAGTTAGAAGAAGAACTAAAGAATCGCCGTATTTTTTGTGCTTATTCCATTGCACGTGCGCTTTCGTTTGGGATGAATGCTGTTTTTTGTCAGCGAAACTATCGTTACTACGGAAGAATGGTAAAAAATTGTCGGATTTTTGATAAATTTGAAGATATGAACTTATGGGTGAAAGATTTGTCTCAATAAAACGCCTAATTTTTGGCGCCTATGACGAAAAATGGGCATTTGCAGCGAGAGCACCAAAGGAGGCCGTGATGTTTAAAGAAACCATTGAGACGATTGAAATGTTAAAAGCCATTTTAAAAACGATTGATGAAGGCATTCATGTGGTCGATGCCAATGGAATGACGATTTTTTATAATGAAGTCGCTGCGCGCTTAGATGGAATGAAAATACCTGAAGTCCTTCATCAGCATGTGCTAGACTCTTTTCCCTCGCTTGATCATCAAACGAGCACCCTTTTAAACGTCGTTAAAAGTGGTCAACCGATTTTAAACGAGCCGCAATCTTACACGAATTTAAATGGTAAGCGCGTAGATACAGTCAATACAACGCTCCCTCTCATCGTGCAAGGGGAGTTAATTGGTGCGATTGAAATTGCTAAAGATTTAACGCGCATTAAAGAATTATCTGAGCAGTTAGTAGACTTGCAAGCGCGTATGCACAAAAGCCCTAAACAAGTGGCAACGGGGCATATAGCTACCTTTGAACTTGACGATTTTTTATCTCATGATCCGAAGATTCACCAATTAAAAGCGCTATCAAAAAAAATAGCCCAGACCTCTTCTCCGGTCCTTGTATATGGCGAAACAGGAACAGGCAAAGAAGTGCTCATTCAAGGCATTCATAATGAATCACCACGAAAAAATGAGCCATTTATTGCGCAAAACTGTGCAGCCATTCCCTCTCAATTGTTAGAGAGCATTTTATTTGGAACGGTAAAAGGAAGTTTTACGGGGGCCGTCGATCGACCAGGATTATTTGAATTAGCGGATGGTGGGACGCTCTTTTTGGATGAAATTAATTCAATGCCACTGGACGTACAGGCGAAATTATTACGCGTTCTTCAAGATGGTGTCGTCCGCAGAATCGGTGCTACGAAAGGAAAGACGGTCAACGTTCGGATTATGGCGGCGTTAAACGAACATCCTCTTCTATGTGTGGAGCAAAAAAAACTGCGGGAAGATTTGTATTATCGCTTAAATGTCATCTATTTTGAATTGCCACCTTTACGCCTACGTCCGTTTGATTTTGAACTGTTAAGTCACCATTTTATTAGCATGTATAATGAAAAATTCCAAAAAAATATAACGGGAATTAAAAAAGAGGCGTTACACCTTTTTCAGCACTATCCGTGGCCAGGCAATGTGCGGGAGTTAAAGCATGTCATTGAATATGCGATGAACATTGCTGACGCTACGGTCATTACGTGTGATGATTTACCACAGCATTTGTGGGTGGATAGGGAGCCTATTGCAGAGTCTTCACCCATTGAACCGTTGCGTGAAGCATTAAAAAGAAAAGAGCAAGAGCTGATTACGCAAGCACTACTAGAAACAGACGGAAATGTTCAACAAGCCGCGCTATTGTTAAACATTCCACGGCAAACGCTGCAATATAAATTAAAAAGTCATGCTTGAAAGAACTGCCGAAAAATTGGCAGTTCTTTCTTTATGAGATGGAAAGCGGTAAAAAAGGGTAAAGGGCGAATGCTGTTGAACCATCACGAACGAAAGAGGGGCGGAACACGCATTGGAATGCCCATTTATGAGAGTTCTGCATATAGTAAGAATAGGCAGATGATAATGAATCGTTCCATTATTTTTAATAATGAAACTTTGGCATGGAAATTGCATCTATAAAAAAGCGAGGCAAGTATAAAGGAGGAATTAGAATGCCAATCGTAAATGGACTGTATCAACCGAAGAAACATTGGAGCGAATATGAACTATGGAAAGACGTAACAGAAGAACAATGGAATGATTGGTTATGGCAATTAACGCATACGGTACGCAATTTAGACGATTTACAAAAAGTTGTAAATTTAACACCTGATGAAATTGAAGGTGTTAAAATTTCGACGATGACAATTCCCTTAAATATTACACCTTATTATGCATGGTTAATGGATCAAGACGATGCACGTTGTCCGATTCGCATGCAATCTGTTCCCGTTGGAAATGAAATTTTGAAAACGAAATATGATTTGGAAGATCCTTTACATGAAGATGAAGATTCACCAGTACCAGGTTTAACACATCGATATCCTGATCGTGTCTTATTCCTTGTTACGAATCAATGTTCAATGTACTGCCGTTACTGCACACGCCGACGCTTCTCCGGTCAAGTAGGAATGGGGGTACCGAAGAAACAACTTGATGCGGCCATCGATTATATTGCAGCGACACCTGAAGTGCGTGACTGTCTCATTTCTGGTGGGGATGGCTTACTCATTAATGATAATATTTTAGAATATATTTTAAAGCGCTTACGTGAAATTCCACACCTAGAAATTATCCGGATTGGAACGCGCGCACCTGTCGTATTCCCACAACGTATTACAGAGAATTTATGTAATATTTTAAAGAAATATCATCCGGTTTGGCTCAATACCCATTTTAATACGTCAATTGAAATGACAGCAGAATCGAAAAAAGCATGTGAGATGTTAGCCAATGCAGGAGTTCCTGTCGGCAACCAAGCTGTCATTTTAAAAGGTATTAATGATAGTACCCATATTATGAAGAAGTTAATGCACGATCTTGTAAAAATTCGTGTTCGCCCTTATTACATTTATCAGTGTGATTTGTCGGAAGGAATTGGCCATTTCCGGGCGCCAGTTTCAAAAGGGCTAGAAATTATGGAAGCGCTGCGCGGCCATACGTCAGGGTATGCAGTTCCAACCTTTGTTGTAGATGCGCCTGGTGGTGGTGGGAAAATATCACTGCAGCCAAACTATTTAATTTCTCAATCTCCAGATAAAGTTGTTTTACGAAACTTTGAAGGAGTTATTACATCGTATCCAGAACCTAAGAATTATGAACCGGGAACGGCGGATGATTACTATAACAACATGATGGGCATTACCGAGCACGAACCGGCGATTGGTATTACAGCGCTTATGAAGGATGAGAAATTTAACCTTGTGCCAGAAGGGCTACGCCGATTCGATCGCCGCAAAAATTATGAAGTGAATCCAGATCACGCAACGATCAAAGATAAGCGTGATAAGCGAGATGAAATGAAAGAACGCAAGTATAAGCATGAACAGAAAAAAAACGAAGTGGCGGATGAAAGCCCGGTGCAAGCGTAGGAGGTGCTTATATGAAGAAATGTCATTGGTGCAATGAACAAGCTGCAGTAGCAAGCGTGAAAACGGGCTACTGGGAGCTACATGATGGCACGCGTGCGATTGAAATTAAAGAGATTCCAAGTATGACGTGTATGGCATGTGGCATGGAATATCATGAAGACGAAGTGGTGGAAGAAATTGAAGATCAACTCATGCTCATTGACACGAAGAAGCTTTCGAATAGCATGACACATGAAGAACTCATGGGTCACGAACGGTTTTTAAAACGCAATTACTTTAAAATGTCGTAGCTAGAAAAAAAGGAAAGCAGCGGGCCTTTCCCGTTGCTTTTTCCTCCATATTAGAGAGAGAGGAGTGCTTTTCAATGGAAAATCGAGGTGTCATTAAACCGATGCTTGGCACTCATTATCCAATGATCAGCCATGGAAAAGGGATTTATCTATATGATGATCAAGGGAAGCAGTATATTGATGGATCCTCTGGAGCTGTTACTGTAAATATTGGGCACGGGGTAGATGAAATTGCGATGGCAATGGCAGAACAAGCTTCAAAGGTAGCTTTTGTGTATCGTTCTCATTTTACAAGTCAAGCGGCAGAACGATTAGCGAATAAACTGGCAGATTTAGCACCTGGCGATTTGAATTGGACGTTTTTTGTAAACAGTGGTTCAGAAGCAACCGAAACCGCTCTGAAAATAGCAATTCAATATTTTCAAGAACAAGGCATTACGTCAAAAACAAAAATTTTATCACGATGGACCTCATATCATGGCATTACGCTCGGAGCCTTATCAATGTCTGGTCATTTAATGAGACGGGCGCGCTTTACCGATTTGTTAGAAGATTTCCCAGCCGTTTCCGCACCGTATTGTTATCGATGTCCGTTTCATAGTACGTATCCTGGTTGTGGACTACAATGTGGCGAAGATTTAGAACGTGCCATTTTAGAAATTGGTGCAGAGAATATTGCTGCCTTTATTTTCGAGCCGATTATTGGCGCGGCTGGTGGTGCAATTGCTCCACCTCCAGGTTATTATGAGAAAATTCAAGAAATTTGTCATAAATATAATATCGTAACCATTGCAGATGAAGTCATGACAGGAATGGGTCGAACAGGAAAACTATTTGGCGTTAACCACTGGAACATGACGCCAGATATTATGACGCTCGGTAAAGGGCTCAGTGCAGGGTATACGCCAATGGCTGCAACCATCGTTTCAGATCGAATTATTTCTGTGATTAAACAAGGAACAAAAAGTGTAATGAGCGGTCATACGTTTAGTGCCAATCCTCTATCCGCCGCTGCTTGTTGCGCTGTATTAGACTATGTGGAAAGTCATCATCTTGTCCACAACAGTGAAGCACGTGGGGAAGAAATGATTACAGGTTTAAAAGAACTCATGATGAAATATGCCATTATTGGTGATGTTCGTGGGAAAGGATTAATGGTCGGGGTTGAATTTGTGTCCGATTTAATGACGCATCGTCCGTTTCCAGCAGAAGCAAAAGTAGGAGAACAATTTCTTTCTATTTGTTTTGAAAAAGGATTAATCGTTTATCCGGCATTTGGCGGTGTTCGTGGTTATGAAGGCGATTCCATTATGATTGCACCTCCGCTTGTTGTAACAAGTGCACAAGTAAAAGAAATCTTAAACATTATGGATGAAAGCTTAAGTGAACTGATGACACGATTAATCGCCTCTGGAAGATATGAACATAAGGCGAGTAGCTAAAAGGCAGAAGGGAAGATGAGGATGCTTTCACATACAGAAGCACATCCACTAAAAACGAAACAAATTACAATGGATGAAGCGGCTCGTTATTTTTCCGATGGAATGTCACTCATGGTAGGAGGCTTTGGAGGTGTCGGGGCGCCTCCAGGCCTCGTACAGCTTATCCTGGATCAGGAAATAAAGGACATTACCATGATTAGTAACGATACTGGGTTTCCATGGATTGGTCCAGGCAAGCTCATTACTGAAAAGCGCGTCACGTCACTCATTGCATCACACATTGGATCAAATCCTGAGGCAGGAAAGCAAATGCACGAAGGAACACTTGCAGTAGAATTCGTCCCACAAGGAACACTTGCTGAACAAATTCGTGCGGGCGGCATGGGATTAGGTGGCGTTCTTGTTGATGTTGGTCTAGGAACGGTCGTTGAAACGGGCAAAGAAAAAGTTAGGCTAAAAGAAAAAGAATATATGATTGCTCCGGCATTAACGGCTGACGTTTCCATCGTTTATGCGTGTAAAGCAGATACGTATGGAAATTTAATGTTTGATAAGAGCGCGCGCAATACAAATCCACTAGTAGCCATGGCAGGAACGATTACGATTGCTGAAGTCGATGAAATTGTACCTGTAGGCACATTAGATCCAGAGTGTATTGTTACGTCTGGCGTGTTCGTTGATTATATCGTTCAAAGCAAAGGGGTGGATTGGAAATGGGTTTGGGAATTGAAACAAGGCACTTAATTGCCCGCCGCGCAGCATTAGAAATCAGGCCCAATATGATTGTAAACTTAGGCATTGGCATTCCAACACTTGTAGCAGATTATATTCCCAATGACCATGGCGTTCTTTTGCATACAGAAAACGGGATATTAGGCATGGGTGGCTCTCCTGAAACAGGCATGGAAGATGGTAATTTAGCCAATGCCGGTGGGTATCCCGTTACCATCTTAGCCGGTGCTTCGTATTTCGATAGTGCAACGGCCTTTGGTATGATTCGTCGAGGCTTGTTAGATGTAACGGTATTAGGCGCATTAGAAGTGAGTGAAAAAGGCGATATTGCTAACTGGATTGTTCCGGGAAAACGGGTTCCTGGTATGGGTGGGGCTATTGATCTTGCGCAAAAAGCTAAAAAAGTAATTGTTCTGATGAATCATACGGATAAAACAGGTGCGCCTAAAATTGTAAAAGAATGCAGCTTACCACTTACGGTGCAAGAAGGTGCACATATGATTATTACGGAAAAAGCAGTCATTGACGTTACCGAGAAAAAATTAGTATTGCGTGAAGTTATGCACCCCTATACGGTGAAGGAAGTGCTAGAAACGACCGGGGCTCCATTATCGCTTCCAGAAAAAGTAGCTGTCTTTCGCTAATGCTACATAGAGGAGGAGAACGCGTGAAAGATCAAATATCTGCTTGGATCGCTAATGAAAAGCAAGAAGGCATTCAATTGCTACAAAAAATGGTGCAGCTTGAAAGTGAACAAGGTCATGAAGAGCGTGTCCAATTGCTCGTTGCCAATAAGTTAAAAGAGTGGGGCATGGACGTGGATGTATGGTATCCAGATGAGAAGGAATTTCTTGAACATCCTTATTTTTGTGCGACAAGAACAGATTTCTCGAAAAGCCCAAACGTTGCGACGGTCCTAAAAGGGACAGGTGGTGGACGTTCAATTGTCTTAAATGGTCATGTGGACGTTGTGCCACCTGGTGATGTAAAGCAATGGAGTGATCACCCATATAGCGGAGACATTCGCGACGGGAAATTGTACGGTCGAGGCGCTACAGATATGAAGGGTGGCAATTTATGTTTATTGCTAGCATTAAAATGTTTAAAAGAATTACAAGTTCCCCTTAAAGGCGATGTGATTTTTCATAGCGTAATGGAAGAGGAAAGCGGCGGTGCAGGAACCCTCGCTGCTATTTTACGTGGCTACACGGGAGATGCGGCTTTAATTCCTGAACCGACCAATCTGAAAATTTTTCCGAGTCAGCAAGGATCGATGTGGTTTCGGATTCATGTTTATGGTCGTGCTGCTCATGGCGGTACACGATATGAAGGTGTGAGCGCTCTTGAAAAAGCAACAACCGTTATAACAGCGCTACAAAACTTAGAGAAAAAACGGAATGATGCGATAACGGATCCCCTGTATGAAAAAATTCCGATTCCATTACCGATTAATCTTGGGAAAATTCAAGGAGGAGAGTGGCCTTCTTCGGTACCGGATCATGTTATCATCGAAGGGAGAATTGGTGTCGCACCAACTGAGTCACTTGATGACGTTCGCGCAGAGCTCGAGGAATGGATTGAGCAGATTGAAGATGATTGGCTGCGTCAACACCCGCCAACGGTAGAATGGTTTGGGGCACAGTGGTTACCGGGAGCCATTCCAACACATCATGAATTAATGAACATTTTATCCGCTACGTATAAACACGTTCGTGGCAGTGAACCGGTGGTTGAAGCGTCTCCATGGGGAACAGATGGCGGTTTATTAACAGCTGTTGGCCATACACCAAGTCTTGTATTTGGTCCCGGTGTTACTTCGGTTGCTCATTATCCAGATGAGTATATCGAGCTTGACGCCGTATTTGAGGCAACAGAAATTATCATTGGAACGATTATTGCTTGGTGTGAATAAACGAGTGATTAAGCCTGCTTCGGCGGGTTTTTTTAGTTTTAGTGAATACATACTTCTTCAAAAGTAGGCAACGTACGCCAATGTAACGGTTGCTCAGTAAGAGCTTGTGCTGTAATTAAGGACGAGCGGTGGTTTGATGGGGTAGTTTGTAGTTGGTCATACACGAAGTTTAACCCTAGTGGTAAAAGAAAAGAAGAAACATAATGAGGAGAACAAATGTTAAGCTGATACGCAGCATCGTACGTTATGCCAAGTTCATATAACATATAAGGTGCCCCTTGCTGTGAAATGATGAAATTTCGATATAAATACCGTTCATGTTCATAGAAATGAGAAATAATTTGATAGTGAGCATCTGCGATGGAACAGTGATTTGCTTTAAATAAATAGTTGGTTGAATTTTCAATCATAGACTGTAGCCTCCTTATTATTCCATTAGTTTCGACATGAAATGACAAAACCCTTCCTATGGATAAAAAAAGCATAAGGTATGCTTACTGAAGCGTAGTTGCGAACACTAAAACGAATGGTTGAAGAAGCTGCAGGGGGGCGCTCATGTGAGGATAGCGGACAATCGCTGTATCCAATAAAAAGCTTGCTGAGAAGTTTTTTCTCAACAAGCTTCAGGTGAACAGTTTTTCTTTTCTACAACGGTTTATGTTGTGCATGTTTAACAAAGGTTGTTTCGTCAGCAACCACTCCACAAGCTGCGCATTGAACAAGGCGCTGTGTACCGTTATAAGGTAAGTGAAACGGATCCAGTTGCTCATCGTTTTCATAGTGAGTAACAACAGCTCCTGTGGCTGGATCTAGCTTAACAGACGTAGGCACTTGTTCAATGACGTTAAAGCGTGTGCGATTGCTTTTGCAATTGGGACATAAATACGCATTTGACATTATTTTTCAACCTCCTTCTCGTATAGAATGCTTCTTTTCATGGGAAAGTATGTAAAAGATTTCTACTTTGACTTTTAGAACAAAACGAGCTATGCTATATATACATTGCAAGTGACGATGTTTTATTGATAACTTTACATGAAAAGTTTTATACGTTATAATAAATTTTCTGCGATGTTAGTAGCTCTTATTTTGTCTTAAACCGATATGTAAAAACCGGGAATCCTACATGCCTGTTGAATACACCGTGCCTCTCTCTTTTAGACAGTGGAAGGTGAAAAGATAGCTGCGGATACCCACCTGTGAGAACGGGTTTTAAGACAGGATGGGTTACGGCAAAGCGGATATACATAGAGAGAAGCTTATTTTACTTCATAGTAAAATAAGCTTTTTTCATGATGAGGTTGATTGGATGGAGGAATGGGTTATGGAGGAAAAATTACTTATGATTGACGGCTTTAATTTATTGAGCCGTTGTTACTTTGCCACATCATATGGGAAAGAGATGCATCAGCTGACGCGCAATTCGCAAGGACAATTTATAAATGGCCTGCGAGCAACATTTCAAAAGCTGTTGCAGCTAAACCGTCTTCACCAACCGACGCATCTATTAATTGCTTGGGATGTTAAACGAAATGAAACCATTCGAAAAGAAACATTTCAAGAGTATAAAGGAACAAGAAATGAGCTTCCTGAGCCTCTCATTCAACAATACGAAACAGCGGTTGCTTTTTTTGAACAAATTGGGCTGGCACAATATACAATTCCAAGATATGAGGCAGATGATATTCTAGGGACGTTTGCCCAAAAATGGCGTGAGGAAAAAACAGGGAAGTGTATCATTTATAGCAATGATCGTGATTTACTTCAATTGTTATGTCCACAAACGTCACAGCTGATTGCTACGAAGCAAGGAGAACTAAACTATTCATTAGCTCACTTTCAACAAGAATATGGCATCGATCCTTCGCAATGGGTTGATGTAAAGGCATTACTAGGGGATAAAAGTGATAATATTCCGGGAGTAGCAGGAGTGGGCGAAAAAGCAGCCTTGCCGCTCGTTCAACAATATGGTGGCATTGAACAAATTTACGATGAGCTACCAACATTAGATGACCGCTATAAACGCTATATTAACAAACTGCAAGCAGGAAAAGAAATGGCATTTTTAAGTAAAGAATTGTGCACGATTATTACAGATGTTCCTACCATTAAAGAACAAACGTGGGATGCTTGCTGCTTACAAATCGAAAGAAATACGCTCGTACAAGCGTTAGCCTCTCTTGAAATTGCCATTAAAATAAGCTAAAAAAAACGAACGATTTGGGAGTGACCCCTACCGTGATAGAGGTGTTCCCGAGTCGTTCGTTTTTTCATGATGATTTACGAGCTAGCGGTACTGTGGAAAGTAGCATCCCATAAAGAATAAGCATACACCGAAAAACCGTAAACGGTGAAGGCTCTCATGACCATAAGTAACAGCTGTTAAGGCCCCAGAAACGAGCTTTAACGCATAAATAATAGCGACACGTTTTGCACGCGCGTTTGTACATAGAAAGCGAAGGCCGTCGCAAACAAAGAAGTAAGCACTAAAGCAAGAATCACTTCTTTTTTTTAAATTGAAGAGAGAGAATTCTGAACGGTGGCCTCTTGAACGATGACAAACGTCGCTCCCAAAAAGAAAGCACCCGTTACGAGCGCTGTCGAGGCAAAGCGTGTCGAAATCATCTCTTGAGCAAAATTGCTTTGCGAGCTAGTTTGTCGGCTTGTTTATTCTGTTTGCTTGGGATCCATTTAATAAAAAACAGCTGTAATTGATCAATGAGCCCAAGCGCTTCTTGTAAGAGAGGTTCATAGCGGGCGTCTTTTGCAAAGCGTTTCTCAACAGCACGTTCAACAGCTTGGGAGTCTGTGCGGAAGGAGACAATCTGATAGCCTTGTTTGAGACAATGTGCAAGAGCATTCACTAAGCTATGAAACTCCGCTTCATGGTTTGACATAATGCCTAACGGAACGCTGTAGCTTTCCGTTTCACCATTTCCGCGCTTAATAAAAATGCCAGCACCAGACGGTCCAGGGTCGCCAGCGCTTGCGCCATCAATATAAACTTCAATCATGTGAAATCTCCTTGTCATCTTTTTTTCTTTATTATAATAAAGTTGGTTACAATAGGATAGAGAATCGTACGACAAAAGGAGGGTTCTTAATGAATGTTCGTTTAGAATGGCGCTATAAGCTTCCAAAGCGCAGTGAAGGCATTGCGATGGTTTCTGAGGATCTTTCAATAGAGGAAGCACTTTTGTTAATTCTTGATTTAGAGAAAAGTGGTCGGTTGTCGACACTTTCTATCGTGGATGAACGTGGTGTCTATTGGTCAAAAAAAGAATTAAAAAAACGAATAGAAATAGAAAAAACGGCGATCAGCGAAGTTACGATCTATTTTGATGGCGGTTTTGATCTGCAAGACCGCCACGCAGGGCAAGGAGCCGTCGTCTATTATAAGCAGAATGGTTCGAATTTTCGTGTCCGTGTGAATGAGGAGGACCGAGAATTACAGTCCAATAATGAAAGTGAATATGCAGCACTGTGGCTTGCTGTGCGTGAACTTGAAAAATTAGAGATCGCGTCACAACGTATTTCATGTCGTGGTGATTCCATGGTCGTTATTCGTCAAATGAGTGGGGAATGGCCTTGTTATGAAGAAAGGCTTGAGCGATGGATGGAGCGTATTGAACAAAAGCTTCACAAGCTGGGACTATCTGTAAACTACGAGCTGATTGATCGAAAAGAAAATAAAGAGGCAGATGAGCTAGCAACAAAAGCAATGAAGGGATCGATTGTCCATGCCAAGAAAGAAATCATTGCTTAAATGATTGCGCTCTTGATACAATTTAAAGTGGATTGCTAGGTAAGGGAAGGGATGCTTTATGGCATTTTCTATTGAAGAATATGTGCGTTTTTTAGCGTCGAAGGGCATTGTGTTACAAGAAAAGGACAGAGCTTTTATTGAATTTGGACAGCATTATACGGGTATGAGTGAGCAGATGGTAACCGTCGCCATTGAGCTAACGTTGAAAATTCAACGAGAGTTTGATGGAAGCTATTATATTGCCTTATTAGAAACATTTAAGAATCAATGGATTGCTTCTAAACAAGCGGCGTATGCGTATCTCGCTCAAGTTGAAAAAGAATTGATTCAACAGTAAACAAACTCGCCATTTGGCGAGCTTGTTTTCGTCTTTATGCTTTTAATGCTTCGCTTATTTGTGACTCACAACGTGTTACTATTTCTTTTGCTTGTGACAACATAAAGCTATTCTGATCCGTTTCCTGTGAGGCCATTTGTTCATAGGTCGCTTTTGCGAGGGCAAGAGCTTCTGCTGCCTCTTGCAGCTGTTGCGGATTCATGCTCATCGTTGCTTGGCCAACCATGTGCTCCGCGCTCTGAAGTAACAATTGGACTTGTTCTAAATCGTTAAAAGGCTCTGACATACTGCTTCCCCTTTCCATAGAAGATACTCGTAGTATGGTTAGCTTTTTAAATTTTTATAAGGAAAAGGGGAAATCCTATGAATACTGTACTTGAAGCGGCAACTTCTTATGTAAAAGAAGAATTAGCTGGTGAAGGAAGCGGTCATGACTGGTGGCACATTTATCGTGTGGAACAGTTAGCGATCACACTGGCTACGGAAGAAGGAGCTGATCTTTTTATTTGTCGATTGGCGGCATTGCTTCATGATGTAGCGGATGAAAAGCTTAATGAGTCAGAAGAAGCCGGTATGAAAAAAGTAGCAGACTGGTTAGCGCTTCATGCTGTTGATCCTGAGCAAGCACAGCATGTGTTAAGTATCATCCAAGGAATGTCCTTTAAAGGTGGCGGCGGTCAAATAATGCCAACGCTTGAAGGGAAAATTGTTCAAGATGCTGATCGCTTAGATGCTCTTGGTGCTGTCGGCATCGCGCGAACGTTTCAATATTCAGGTAACCGCGGACAATTGATTTACGATCCTGATTTACCTGTACGTGTAACGATGACAAAAGAGGAATATCGTAACGGTCGTTCAACCGCGATTAATCATTTTTATGAAAAACTACTAAAATTAAAAGAACATATGAACACAGATTATGGGAAGAAGCTGGCTGAAGAGCGTCACGCGTACATGGAAACTTTTTTAAAAACGTTCTATGCAGAATGGGATGGCAAAAAATAAAACAACCAATCATTAAAGATTGGTTGCTTCGTAGGCTATTCGGCAGGACGAGGGCCAGGGTCGAGTCCATCTTTTTGGACGGTCATGACGGGCACGATGTCTGCATCTTCTTGGACGGTTACTTGACAGGAGAGGCGAACGTTATCGGGTAATCCTTTACTTTGAATGAGAGCTTGTTCCATTTCATTCATGGCACCTAAATCGCCTGCTAGCACTTCGACGCGACACGTTGTACAACGCGCTTTTCCACCACAGCGGTGTAGAATGTCAACGCCGTGATCTTCGAGTGCGTTAACGAGTTTTGTGCCATTTTCAATGGTATACGTTCCATAGCCTTTTACGTTAATTTTTGCCAATGATCATCAACTCCTTTTTTCATAGTACATACTTTCGCCTTCTGGAAGAAACAACCCTTCTTTCTTCGTGAAACTTCTTTTCCATTGTGTGCAGTTATTAGGTAAAATAGAATTAAGTGAGTTTGAAGGAGGTTTTAGCGCATTGACGAAAGTAACCTATAAATCAGATATTGAGATTGCTCAAGAAGCATCTATTGAAAAAATTAGTACGATTTGTGAACAGTTGCAGCTAGAGGAAGAAGATTGGGAGCCGTATGGGAAGTATAAAGCGAAGCTCTCACTGAGCCTTTTTGATAAATTGCGTACGAAAAAAGATGGGAAAGTGATTCTCGTAACATCAATTAATCCCACTCCCGCTGGTGAAGGAAAATCAACGGTGACCGTTGGCCTTGGACAAGCGCTCAATGCTATTGGGGAAAAAGCGATTGTTGCTTTGCGAGAGCCATCGCTTGGACCAAGTATGGGCTTAAAAGGTGGAGCGGCCGGTGGTGGCTACTCACAAGTCATTCCTATGGAAGATATCAATCTTCACTTTACAGGAGATATTCATGCGATTACGACCGCTAACAACGCTTTAGCAGCGTTCATTGACAATCATATTCATCGAGGCAACGAACTAAAAATAGATCCCCGTAAAATCGTTTGGAAGCGTGTGTTGGATATGAATGATCGCGCGTTACGGCAAGTCGTTGTAGGACTCGGTGGTCCTCTTCAAGGTGTTCCAAGAGAGGATGGTTTTGATATTACTGTCGCTTCAGAAGTCATGGCTATTTTCTGCTTAGCAAGCGACATGAACGATTTAAAACGGCGTTTAGCAGCCATGGTCATTGGTTATACGTATGATCATGAACCAGTTACGGTTGCCGATTTGAAAGTAGAAGGCGCCTTAACGTTATTGTTAAAAGATGCGCTAGCGCCCAATTTAGTACAAACACTAGAAAATACACCAGCGATTATCCATGGTGGTCCGTTTGCGAACATTGCACACGGTTGTAATAGTATTATTGCCACTAAACTAGCGGCAAAGCTCGGTGATTATGTTGTCACAGAAGCAGGCTTTGGTGCCGACTTAGGTGCTGAGAAATTCTTAAATATCAAAGCACGGTACGCACAAATAAAGCCAAGCGCTGTCGTTATTGTAGCAACGGCGCGCGCATTAAAAATGCACGGAGGCGCCAAAAAAGACGAGCTAGCTTCAGAAAACCTTGTTGCCCTAAAAGCAGGCATGGCGAACTTGCAAAAGCATATTGAAACAATTCAAGCGTTCGGCTTACCACTGGTTGTTGCGGTGAACCATTTTGTGAATGACCATGAAGAAGAAATTGACTATATCCTATCGTGGTGTCAAGAGCAAGGGGTGAAAGCGGAACGAGCGGAAGTATGGTTAAAAGGTGGAGCAGGCGGTGAAGCGTTAGCAAGAACGGTTTTAGCCATCACTGAATCAGAAGAAAACCATTTTGCGCCATTATATACGCTCGATCAATCGTTAGAAGAAAAAATAACGATAATTGCTCAAAAAGTGTACGGTGCCTCTCGGGTTGATTTCTCACCAAAAGCGTTGGTGCAATTAAAAGAATTTGAACACAATGGATGGGGAACATTGCCTGTATGTATGGCAAAAAGTCAATATTCGTTATCAGATGATCCGACAAAGCTCGGCCGGCCCACTGATTTTACAATAACAGTGCGTGAATTAAAGGCATCTGTTGGTGCGGGCTTTATCGTTGCTTTAACTGGAAATGTCATGACGATGCCTGGACTACCTAAGCACCCAGCTGCGTTACAAATGGACGTCACAGAGGATGGAAAAGCAAAAGGCCTATTTTAACGATGGGATCAGGAGGAGAAATCAAGTGAAACCTTTACAAATTTCCGCGGAAACGGCAGTAATGTTAGCCAAAAAACTAAACGTTCCGCTTGAACAATTAATGCATATGCCGCAGCATATTTTAATGAAAAAGTTAATGGAGCTAGAGCAAGCAGACAGTGAAAGTGAAACGAAAAAAGACTAACTTTTCATAACGTACTTTTATAAAGTATTTTAAAGAAAAAAAGGATGGAACAACAATGGATACGACAATTAGAGCCGGTGAAATGTATACCTTAAAGGTAGATCGTCAAAGTGATTTTGGTTATTTTTTAAGCGACGGAACAGAAGAAGTGATGTTGCATAAAAGAGAAGCTTCACGATCATTGCAAGACGGAGATGAAGTAACGGTATTCGTCTACCAAGATCACGAAGGACGATTAGCGGCAACAATGAGTGAACCGAAAGTCCGTTTAGATAGCTTAGCGTGGCTAACCGTCGTTGGCTCACAAAAACGTCTTGGAGTCTTTTTAGACATTGGCATTGCAAAAGACGTACTGTTATCAAATGATGACTTGCCAGGTCCGCTAGAAGAGTGGCCGCGCATCGGTGATCAATTGTATGCAGGGTTACGTTTAGATAAGAAAGGACGTTTGTTTGCCGATTTAGCTTCAGAAGAAGAACTTGTTGAGATTGCTGAAAGTGCGGAAGAAGCACACTTTAACAAACAAGTAACAGGTCATGTGTACAAGTTAAACGAAGTGGGTGCATTGCTGTATACGAAAGATCATCATATTGGCTTTATACATCGAGACGAAATGACGCGCCCTCTTCGTTTAGGAGAAGAAGTAGAAGCACGAATCTCCTTTGTACGTGAAGATGGTCGTGTGAATCTTTCAATGAAGCCGCGTAAAGAACAAGCATATAGTGAAGATGCTGAGATGATCTATGCGTATTTAAAAGAGCATAAAGGACAAATGCCTTATACAGATCGTTCCGAACCAGAGGCGATTAAAACCGAATTTAACATTTCAAAGGCAGCCTTCAAACGAGCGCTCGGAAAGCTTATGAAAGAAAATAAAATTAAGCAAGAAGAAGGCGTTACCTTTTTAAAAATTTAAGAGAAATCAAACGAACGATAGTTGGCGATTCGCTTTACTATCGTTTTTTTTAGTACATGTGCCTAAAAGAGTGAAGAATGACGATGGAGGGAACGCTAACGTTACCTTTTTGCAGATGTTACGGAAGTTTTTGAGAGTAATGCCATACATATAGAAGAGAGAGGGCGGTGAGGGAATGGATGTAATACTCATAAAGCTTGGCATTTCAGCTTTGCTCGGCTTAATTATTGGGTTAGAACGAGAATTAAAACGCAAGCCCGTTGGCTTAAAAACGTCGCTTGTTATTTCTATAAGCAGTTGTTTGTTAACGATTGTATCGATTGAATCAGCGCAAGCTTTTTCAGAAATCAGTGGCAGAACACAAATGGACCCGATGCGGTTAGCCGCTCAAATTGTAAGCGGAATCGGTTTTTTAGGAGCCGGTGTTATTTTAAGAAGAAGTAATGATGTCATTTCTGGGCTAACGACGGCAGCAATGATTTGGGGTGCTTCAGGTCTTGGGATTGCTGTTGGCGCAGGCTTTTATTTGGAGGCAGGAGCAGGGGCATTAATGATGTTGATTTCTGTAGAATTGATTCCAATGCTCATGAAGAGGTTAGGACCTAAAGCATTAAGCGAAAAAGAAGTAAGAGTGCGGCTTCATGTTGCGGATGATGCAGACATGACGGCGATTGTGAAAAGCATTAAAGAGAAAGAAGTAAAAATCTATAATGTTCGGGTAAAAGATTTAGAAAGTGCCTCGTCGAAAATGGAACTCATGCTTGGCGTGTATGAAAAGCGCTATACAACGGACGTTTATTATGAAATTAAAAGCATTCCTGGTGTTCAAAAGGTGGAAATTGAGACGTTATAAGAGGTGAGGACGTTATGAGAGCGTTGCTTGTAATTGATTATACGTATGATTTCGTTGCTGATGATGGGAAGTTAACGACTGGGAAGCATGGACAATACATCGATGAAGCCATTTCCAAATTAATTATGCAATTTGCGGAGCGTGGTGACTATATAGTATTTGCGGTCGATCGTCATGAGCTATCTGATCCGTTTCATCCTGAATCGAAATTATATCCACCACATAACATTGTAGGAACAAAAGGAAGAAGCTTATACGGTAAGGTTGGCTTTCTCTATGAGGAGCTGCTCCGTAATAATTACCCTTACGTCACTTATATGGACAAAACACGTTACAGCGCCTTTGCCGGTACGCCTTTAGATATTAAATTAAGGGAACGGCGCATTACAACTATTACGTTAACAGGCGTCACAACCGATATTTGTGTGCTACAAACGGGTATTGATGGGTATAACCTTTGTTACGACATGATTGTTCCAGCTCAAGCGGTACAAAGTTTTACGCAAGAAGGTCAACGATTTGCGCTACAGTATTTTAAAACGGTACTAGGAGCTACAGTCTTAATGTAGATTGTACGGTTAAATAGGCGAGCCTTTATTATGGTTCGCCTTTTTTAGCACTTTATGAGAAGATAGAAAAAGATGTTACTAGAACGATTTGTAAACGTGAGTTCATGAAAGTAAAAGGAGTGGGGATATGGGGAAAAAGGCGGTTCTTGCTGGCGCAACCGGGCTTGTGGGTCGTCAGTTAGTACAACTATTAATGGAAAGTACTCAGTATGATGAAGTGGTTCTTTTTAGTCGACGGGAAACGGGTTATCAACATAAAAAAATTCGCGAAATCATTTTGGATTTTGCGCATTTAAAAAATTATCGGCAAGAATTTCAAGGAGCAGATGTTTTTTGTTGTCTCGGTACTACGATTAAAAAAGCTAAATCAGAGGCCCTATTCCGTATGGTTGACCGCACGTACCCGGCGGTTATGGCTAAGTTAGCGGCCGATGAAGGTGGGGCATGTTTTGCGGTCATTTCTGCTCTTGGCGCTAAAGTAAACTCGCCATTTTTTTACAATCGGGTAAAAGGAGAAATGGAGCGGGATGTGTTAAGTGATGGTCCAGAAAAGACAGGAATCTTCCGTCCGTCCTTATTAACAGGGGAACGTGAAGAATGGCGGTTAGGCGAAAAAGTGGGTGAAAAAGTGTTACAGGCATTCTCTTTCGTCTTAAGTGGTCGTCTCAGTAAGTATCGATCGGTGTCTGCGAGTGCAGTAGCCTATTCTATGTATGGATGGGCCCAATCAAAAGAAACAGGCAAAAAGATTCTCTATCCATCTTCGTAACGAACTTTTTTTCACTAAGAACAAGCGCTTACTGGTTTTATCCTTACATAAAATCCGCTATAATAATAAGAGAAAGTGGAGGGATTACAATGAATGCATATGAAGAATATATGAAACAAATGGCACAGCCGATGAGAGACGAGCTTACAAACGCTGGTTTTCAAGAGCTAACAACACCTGAAGAAGTAGAGCAGTTTATGGAAAGTGATGAAACATCGCTCGTAGTGATTAATTCTGTTTGTGGTTGTGCAGCAGGTCTTGCGAGACCATCTGCCATCTATTCATTAAACTATGAAGGACGTCCGCAACGCATCGCGACTGTTTTTGCTGGTCAAGATAAAGAAGCTACTGCGAAAATGCGCGAATACTTTGAAGGCTTACCACCATCATCACCTTCAATGGCCATCTTAAAAGGCAAAGAAGTTGTACACTTTATTCACCGTCATGATATTGAAAATCATAGCCCAGAAGAGATTGTTGGCAATCTTGTTCAAGGATATGATCGCTTAAAATAAAGCGTTATGAAAAGAAACAGAGAGGGCTCTGCGTAGAGTGCTTCCTCTGTTTCTTTTTTTATGTTTTCTAGCCTTGTAGAAAGAAACGGGCTAGATACTTTTTACTACCTTGCTTCCTAGAACACACGGTATTTCTATAAACAGTAACCCTTTTTTATAGAAGAAGGTTTAGTAATTTGGAAAAAAATCCAGGGAAAACGTAGTTTAAAAGGGAATTTTATATGAACATTCTACTAACTCTTTCTTTTTTTTTTGAAAGTAGAGAGGCAAGGAGAAAAGTGTCAAGGTCTTTTTTCCTTTTCAACCTATAATTTTCAGAATATTTAGTTAAAAAATCAAGGTTGTTAGGGCTTCTTCACTGAAAAATTTGCATAATTTGTCTATTAACTAGTGAAGATAGGTCTTCTTTAAATAGGAAAATCTCCATTTGTGCACTTATTGAAGAATTGTGTATGATATAGTCAATATTCAGAATATTCATAGCGAAGTAAACAGTGGGAAATGAGACGATTGATTACTAGCATGCATGAATGTTTGTATTATGTACTATTAAACTATTGGAGGTATGTAGAATGCGTAAAAAACAAGTTGTGGGAACGGTATTATCGGTAGGGTTACTAGCTGCGAGCTTATCAACAGGAGGACAAGCTTTTGCTAAGGGAGCAGACGAGGGTAAGTCGTTAGTGAAAAATGTCTTAAGCGTTGAAAAGTATAATCAAACCATTGGCGCTGTCGAATTTAAATCTGGCAAGCTAACGAAAGCATCATCCAAGTCTCCTAAGCAAGTTGTTTTTAATTATTTAACGCAAGATAAGAAAACCTACCAATATGGAAAAGGAGATGCGGCGCGTTCCTTTATTGTGAAAAAGCAAGTGAAAGATCCTCAAGGTAACACGGTTGTTAAACTGCAACAAAAGGTTAATGGTGTCCCTGTTTGGAACTCAGAACAAGCAGCTACCGTAGCAAAAGATGGCACGATGACCGTTTTCTCTGGAAGTGTTATTCCGCATTTAGAACAAAAGCTACAAGGGCAATCTAAAAAGGGTGTTTCTGCATCAAAAGCAGTAAAAATCGCTCAAAAACAGTTAGGCTTTGTGCCAAAATACGAAAAGAAGCCTAGTGCCGAGTTAGTAGTTTATACGACAAGTGATCAAAAAGCACACTATGCGTATAAAGTGAATTTAAATTTCCTTTCACCTAAGCCGGGAAATTATGATTATTTCGTTTCTGCAACGAATGGTTCCGTTCTTCATCACTTTAATAGTATTGATCTAGTGGATGGAGAAAATGCAAAAGGAACCGGTGTTGGTGTATTAAAGGATAAAGTTGATCTAGATTTAACGTCTGCTGATGGTAAGTTTTATTTGCAAGATAATACGCGAGGAGATGGTATCTTTACGTATAATGCCAATAATTCAGAAGACATTCCTGGTACGCTCTGGTCAGGTGATAAAAAAGACTTTACGAGTAAAGAAGATGCAGCAGCGGTTTCTGCTCATAATTTTGCAGCTAAAACGTTTGACTATTACAAAGATACATTTAAACGAAATTCCTATGATAACAAAGGAGCTGCGTTAAAAAATAGTGTTCACTATGGCTCTGACTACAATAATGCCTTTTGGAATGGTTCTCAAATGGTGTACGGTGATGGCGATGGAAAAATGTTTATTCCGCTATCAGGGGCAGTCGATGTTGTCGCTCATGAATTAACGCATGCGGTTACCTCAACAGAATCAAATCTTACGTATGAAGGTGAATCAGGTGCTTTAAATGAATCATTATCTGATATTTTTGGAACATTGGTAGAGTTTAAAACATCACCGGATACAGCAAATTATGAAGTAGGCGAAGCTGTATACACGCCTGATCAAGACGGAGATGCTTTGCGCTCTATGTCCGATCCAGCAAAATATGGCTACCCAGATGATTACACAAAACGCTATAAAGGTTCTGAAGATAACGGTGGTGTTCACAAAAATAGTAGTATCATCAATAAAGCAGCTTATTTGATTGCAGCTGGTGGGAAGTTTAATGACGTTGACGTAAAAGGAGTAGGCAATGATAAGCTTGGTGCCATTTTCTATAAAGCAAATACATCCTATTTGACGTCTTCATCTAACTTTTCCCAAGCTCGTCAAGCAGTAGTTCAAGCCGCTTCTGATTTATACGGAGCTGATAGTCAAGAAGTTAAAACAGTCAATGCAGCCTTTGACGCGGTCAAAGTAAAATAAGTACTGTGCAAAACGTAAAGAAACCGGTTCATTATTGAACCGGTTTCTTTACGTTGTTTCACCCTCTTATTCATCCTCCATTCTTAAAAAAAGGTTGCTTGTAGCTTTTATTCGTCATATAATATCACTTATTGATGTAAGGAAATATGACATATGATGAGGGGTGATGAAGTCTATGAAGGAATCAGTACTGCTTAATTTGCTATGGGTGATGTTTGCTACGATCCTTGTGATGGGGATGCAAATCGGATTTGCCTTACTAGAAGCGGGTTCAGCACGAATGAAAAATGCTGCTCATGTTGCCGGCAAGCAAATGATAAGTTTTGCTATTGCTACCCTTTCTTTTTGGGCTATTGGCTTTGGAGTTGCCTTTGGAAAAGGGAATGCGTTGCTAGGAACAGAAGGGTGGTTTATGCATGGAGATAGCATGTCAACTGCCGGTGTACCGATTGCTAGTACCTTTTTATTTCAACTTTCTTTTGCGGGGGTATCGTTAGCCATCGTTTGGGGAGGGTTTGCGGAACGAGCAAAGCTATCTCTTTATTTTCTGTTCGGGGCGTTTTATATGATCGCGATCTATCCGGTTGTTGGTCATTGGGTTTTTGGTGGTGGTTGGTTAGCTGCATGGGGAATGCAAGATTTTGCTGGATCCACAGTCGTTCATTTGCAAGGAGCAGTGGCAGCTTGTGTGGCGAGCGTGCTTCTTGGGCCGCGAAAAGGGAAGTTTAATAGGGACGGTACTGTGAATGTGCTGCCTGGACACAATCAGGTGTACACCGTCATTGGTGGATTCATCCTTTGGATTGGCTGGATTGGGTTTAATGCGGGAAGTACGTTAAGTGTAAAAGATGGTTTCTTTGCTTATGTCACCTTTACTACGATGCTTGCGTCTAGTGCAGGTGCGGTTGTTGCTGTCGGTCTCTCATTATTGCATGGTAGAAAAGCTGACATACCGACGATGGTAAATGGAGTGATTGCTTCACTCGTAGCCATTACGGCTGCGTGTGCTTTTGTTGAGCCGTGGGCAGCTGTCATTATTGGTGGAGTTGCTTCAGCGATCGCTTATTGGACAGCGATTGTTGTTGAGCGGCGAGGATTGGATGATCCGATTTTTGCTTGCTCTGTTCATGGAATCGCTGGCGTTGTCGGCACCCTTTTAACAGGCGTATTTGCTGCTCCTCGTCTTGTTGAAAAAGTAGGGGTGGGACAGATGGGGCTCATCTATGGCGGAGGCATTCACCAAATGGTCGTGCAGTTGGCGGGTATTGGTGCAACGATTCTGTATGCAGGAGGAGTGTCATGGTTTGTTCTGAGTGTACTAAAGAGGTGGATGGGTCTTCGTGTACAAGAGAGAGAAGAGGTATCAGGATTAGATTTGAGTGAGCATGGTGCTTATGGCTATCCAGAGCATATCGCCTTTATGAAGGAAGAAAAGCGTAAGCGTGCGTAATATAAAAAACACACCAAGAAGCAACTATCGTGCTGTTTCTTGGTGTGTTTTCGTTCTTATTTATAATTGCTGCTGCAACATGTGCTAGAAGAGCTGCAAGACGAGCTAGAAGATGAACTGCAAGACGAGCTTTCTTCTTGTTTGCTTGTGCCATACCAACAAGAACAACCAATAATAATAAGCAAAATAAATAAAACAATAAGTAACGTAAAACCATTGCGGCCCCCAAAACCACCGTAGGATACACCGCATCCGCCTCCTGCGCCATAGGACATACCGTAGTGAGGAAGCCCTACTGAAGGTAGTGCTGTAATGGGTGCATTCATACTAGGGTAGGCAATTGGTGCGTTTAATGCTGCATTAGGTTTCACGCCCGCTGTTAGTGGTATATTGCTTTTTGATCCTTCCATTTCTATTCCCTCCGCCATAAAAAAATAGTCATCTCACTACACTTTATGTAGCAGGAGGAAAAAGGGAACTAGGATTTCTTATAGCCATTTTACCTTTGGTTCCGTTTTGGCGATTATGCGACGAATATTGGCACGATGGCGGTAGAGTAAAAATAATAGAAAAGCAACCATAACGAGTGTTAAGGTAACATCTCGAACAACGATGCCGTAAATAACAGCGGCTGCACATGCTAATAATGAAGATAGTGATACGTATTTTGTCACATATAGTACGAGGAAAAAGACAGCGATTAATAGACAAAACATAAGTGGTGCATAAAATAGCAAAACACCCGCTGATGTTGCAACGGCTTTGCCGCCTTTAAATTTAGCAAACACAGGATAACAATGACCGATTACCGCGGGAATACCAGCAACGAGAATGGGTAAGCTGCTGTCGAAGAAAAAGGGCAGTGCTGCTGCAAGTGTTCCTTTTAACAAATCTGAAATGGTTACGATAAAACCTGCTTTTTTTCCAAGAACACGAAACGTATTCGTTCCGCCTAGATTTCCGCTTCCGTGTTCGCGAATGTCTACATCATAAAACACTTTTCCTACAATTAATGCAAAAGGCACAGAGCCAATTACGTAGGATAACAATAAAATAATGGCAATCATTACTTCACCTTCCGCTTCTCTCTTTTCTTCTTATTATAATGGCAAACATAAGTTTGGAATAGTTCTTTTTTAGTGAGGAGCCCGTTGCCCTTTCTTTTGAACTGTGCTATAGATGAAGGTGAATATACATAGAAAGATAATAGGTGAGCAGAACAGATGATTGTTACAACGGCAGGAAAATTTAATGAAAAACTAATACAAAAGGCATTAACTCTTTGTGAAGAAGTACAAGGAACATTTGTTTATCGGAAAAATCGTTCCATCGCCTCGTTGCAAGAACAAGGGAACGATTATGTTTTAATGGTGGGCGTTGAGAAATTAACATTATATGCACCTGGAAGCAACGAGCCGGTCTTTTTTCATCCGAATTCATCCATGTTTCGCGTAAAGCAGCTTTTGCGCAGGGAACATGATCCGCTCGTAGCGGCGGCGCAATTAACGACGGGAATGACCGTGTTAGATTGTACAGTTGGACTTGCCTCTGATGCGATTGTCTGCAGCCTGGCAGTAGGAGAAACAGGCTCTGTGACAGGCATTGAAAAAAATCCTTATTTAGCCTTACTTGTTAGAGAGGGTTTGCGAGCATGGGACAGTTCGCTGCCTGAAATGAATGAAGCAATGCGGCGGATTGTCATTGAAACAAATGACCATTTGACCGCTTTGAAAAAAAGAGAAGACGCTTCTGTTGATGTGGTCTATTTTGATCCGATGTTTGAACAATCACTGGATTCTCCGGGGTTAGCGGGCTTAAAAACCGTTGCGGCCCATACGACGATTACAGAAGAAGTACTTCATGAAGCATTGCGGGTCGCTAAATGTCGTGTTGTCATGAAAGATCATTACGCTAGTTCCCGATTTCAAGCATTTCCTTTTCATGTATATAAACGACCGTCTTCGAAGTTTCACTATGGTGTAATCGAAAAAGAAGCAAGACGAACCATGTAACGTGAAAGCATGGTTCGTCTTGCTCAGCATTAAGAAGTGAGAACGTCTGTATTCATGACCCATTCTTTAATGACGCAGTCGCGAGCACCGGTCGTTACGTAAGGATCATTTGTAGCTAATTCTTCAGCAGCTGCTAGAGACGCTGCCTTATAAATAACGAGTCCGCCCGAACCGTCGGCAAAACGACCATAGGTAACGATGTGTCCTGCGCTCGTAGCTTCTTGTAAATACGCTAAATGCTCATCGCGGTACCTAACACTTTTCTTTTCATCTAGAATGGGTAAAGTTACTGCAAAATACTTCATAAAATCGCCTCCTTCTTTTATTATGCGTAAAAATTGCTAGCCTTGCAAAGATGTTCTACTAAATTAGTAGAGAGATTTTTTTTCGTTGATTAGTATAAATCGCTTCTTTTCTGAATAATATGGTAACAACAAAGGGAAAGAGGAAGGTGGCCGACTCTATGAAAACGATTGAAACGCTAACGATGTATAGTAGAAAGAACGAAGCGGAAAATTCCAATGATAGAATAACGTTGTTCTTAACTAAATTTCATCTGAAGTCTAAGGTAGCACGTTGTATCACCTTGCGTCGATTAATGCTTGGTGGGGCAAGAGCTGTCGTGGCACACATTTTAATTTCCTCTGAATATCGAGCGGACTTTCATGAGTTATTAGAAGACACTGTCATTAAAGATTTTTATTTGGATTTAAAAAGAGGTAACCTAGAATCTGTCGTTTCTGTGTAAAAAAGCACGTAATAGGTGCCAATCCCTCAAACAGTTGTTATAATATGAAATGAATGAACTTAAGAGGGGTTTTGTAGGTGAAGTATTTTACAGTCGAAGAAGCAAACCAACTTATACCTGTAATCTCAAAGGAATTAGAGGAGCTTCAAGCGCTTCAACGCTCCTTTGCGCAGTTTTATGACGAGCTTGAACGTGTGAAAAAATCAGACAACCCACCCGATGACCATTTTTTTCAATTGGAAAGCAACTTGGACCTGATGGAGCATGAGGCACAAGCTCGTATTCAAGCCATTCATTCCCTTGGTGTAGAACTAAAGGATATTTATGATGGCCTTGTTGATTTTCCTGCGATCATTGACGATGAAGAAGTATTGTTAACATGGCGGCAAGGGGAACCGACCGTCGTTTATTATTATCCATCACATGAGTATGAGGCAAAAAGCCGAGCGTTATGGAATTAACACATCTTTATAATGGGGGTTGTGTTTTTTTGAGAAATGTCTTATGATAAATGTCGTGACAGTACCTCGAAAGAATGGAACAACTTTCCTGCGCCTATAGTGAAATGGATATCACACGAGATTTCGGCTCTCGTATTCTGGGTTCGAATCCTGGTGGGCGCGCCATTAAAAAGTTATAAATACCACGGGGGAACCGGTGGTTTTTTATATGCATTTTAAACTAAAAATACAACGTTGCAGGTTGGTGATTTAAAGTGTCGAAAGAAGTAGAAAAACCGTATCGCATTTTATTGTACTATAAGTATGTACCAGTGGAGGAGCATGAATACTTTGCGAAGCAACACTTAAAGTATTGTAAAGAGCTAGGTGTGCTAGGACGTATTATTGTTGCTCCTGAAGGAATTAATGGTACTGTTTCTGGTACAGTGGAACAAACGGAACAGTATATGAAAGATTTAAAAAGTGATCCTCGTTTTGAAGATGTAGTTTTCAAAATTGATGAATCTGATGAACATGCATTTAAAAAAATATTTGTTCGTCCAAAACAAGAACTCGTTACGTGGCGTTTTGAACAAGACGTCAATCCAACGGAGCTTTCAGGGAAGCGATTAAGCCCGAAAGAATGGATGGAAATGATTCAACGTGATGATGTTGTGATTGTTGATGGTCGTAACGATTATGAATATGAAATTGGCCATTTCCGAAATGCAATTCGTCCGGGTGTACAAGCATCAAGAGATTTTCCGAAATGGGTTCGTGAAAACTTAGATCAATTTAAAGATAAAAAAGTACTAACGTATTGTACGGGTGGTATTCGTTGTGAGAAATTTTCTGGCTTCCTTCTTCAAGAAGGGTTTCAAGATGTCTATCAGTTAGAAGGCGGTATTGCGACGTACGGTAAAGACGAAGAAACGAAAGGTCGTTTCTGGGATGGTAAAATGTACGTATTTGATGAGCGTATTTCTGTGCCTGTCAATCGTACCGAAGAAGATGTTGTTATTGCCTCATGCTATTATTGCGGCAAAACGGAAGATCGCTATGTAAACTGCGCAAATCCTGATTGCAACCGTCAGCACGTTTGTTGTGAAGAGTGCGAGAAAACGTATAAGCGTTCTTGTTCAGATGAGTGCCGTGAGCATCCGAAAAATCGATATGACCTTGAAATGCAACAAGAAAACGAACAAAAAGCATCGCATGCTTAACGATGCGCCCTAACAGTCAACATCACGTTGGCTGTTTTTTTAGGATAAAAATGAACGTTTTTGATTGAAAATGATTGTTATTGGATGATTCTTTCGTTATACTTAGGATAAAGGAGGCGGAAGATGCTACGTTCGTTACGATTAGAAAAAATTATGGGGCTTGTTGATAGTAAGCAAATGGCGACGCTTGATGAGTTAATGCAAGCAACGCACTCTTCAGAATCGACCATTCGTAGAGATTTGGATGCTCTTGAAAAAGAAGGTAAGTTATCACGTGTTCACGGCGGCGCAATTAAGCGCTCATTAAAAAATAGGGAAGCTTCTTACGCTGAAAAAGCGGTGAAATTTAGTGAAGAAAAAGAACGAATTGGGCAATACGCGGCAACGTTCGTTGCAAATTATGCGTGTATTTTCTTAGATGCGGGTACAACGGTTGCGAAAATGATTCCATACTTAACGGCGGTTGGTGTAACGGTTGTTACAAATGGCATCGATCTCGTTTCGCCTTTATTGAAACAAGGCATACAAACGTATGTTGTTGGAGGTAAAGTAAAGGAGCGAACCGGTGCATTTGTTGGAAGTAACGCGCTTCATAGTCTTGAACAATATCGTTTTGATGCTTGTTTTCTTGGTATGAATGGTATTCATCCGGAATGGGGCTATACGACGCCAGATCCCGAAGAAGCCATGTTAAAACAAAAAGTTCTATCTCTTTCTAAAGTGGGCTACGTTCTTGCAGATGCCTCTAAACTAGGAGAGAGTTGTTTTTCAAGTGTTGCATCCTTACGGGCAGCGACGCTAGTAACGTCGAATGGAACAACGCCGCTAACGTTATACGAAAACAAAACAAACATAAAGGTAGTGAAGCTATGATTTATACAGTAACGTTAAATCCATCTGTCGATTATCATGTAGAAACACCAACCCTTCATGTTGGCGAAGTAAATGTTGCTCAGCGTCAGCACTATAAAGCAGGTGGAAAAGGAATTAATGTTTCCATGGCTTTACAGAATTTACATATAAAAAGTGAAGCTTTTTTACTTGCAGGTGGTTTTACAGGTCAATTTATTGTAGAAACCTTACAAGAAAAGGGAATTGTTTATCATGCGGTTGCTGTGGAAGAGCCAACGCGTATTAATGTGAAATTAAAGCAAAAAGTAGAAACGGAATTGAACGGACGATCTCCTTATGTATCTGAACAAGTCCTTCGTTCTTTAACGCAACAACTACTAGATGTTGTTGCCCCAAAAGACTATGTTGTTCTATCGGGAAGTTTACCTGAAAGTGTAGCAGCATCCACCTATGCGACGCTATTAGAACAATTGGAGAGTAAAGGTGTATACGTTGTAATTGATAGCAAAGGGAAGGCATTAGAAGAGGCGTTACCGAAGCGACCGTTTCTCATCAAACCCAATCAGCATGAAGTGTCAGAATGGCTTGGTTCAACCATTTCCACTCCACAAGCAGCATGTAACGCAGGGAGAGAAATGATGAAACACGGTGCAGAGCATGTGATTGTTTCCATGGCTGGTGAAGGCGCTGTATTCGTAAGTGAAGAAGTATGCGTAGTTGCGAATGCTCCAAAAGGCATTGTTCAGCATTCAATTGGAGCGGGAGATTCAGTAGTAGCTGGCTTTCTTGCGCATTATTCGCAGCATGGCGATTTAGTAGAAGCTTTTCGTTATGGTGTGGCAGCAGGAAGCGCGTCGGCATTTTCGCACGATTTATGTACAAAGGCTGAGGTAGAGGCACTTGTAGACCGCGTAACGATCTCACCACTAGATTAAAAAAGGAGATTGGACGATGAACTCAGAAGAAGTGATTAAAAATTATAAGGATCAAGAAGCAATGATGGTTTTATTATTTGCGCAATGGTGTACGAATCATGGCTACGATCCCATCGCATTATACACGGCTGCTTACCCAGATCAACCTAACAATGAAGCGTTGCAACGCGCCATCCATGAAACGGTTGCAAAGGAAGAAGAAGCGTATGTTCCAGATGAGCTTTTATTACAGGTGTTATCTTCTTTCGGAAATGAAGAACTCGCCTTTGTTATTACAGAAAAGATGAAAGGAAGAAAAAAATGATACAAACAGGAACGATGGTTACGGCTTTATATAAGACAGGTAAGTATATTGGTCAAGTGGTCAACATAAAAAATGATAAAGCGTTAGTTGAAGTGCACGCCGTGCTAAAGCATCCTGATCAAGGAGATTTGCATCAGTATAAACAGAGTGATGTTGGCTTTTTTCATCAACGAAAGGCACTGGCTTTTCAAGAAAAAACATGGGCACCGCTGTCTACTGTTTCCGCATATGAAGGGGAAGTGCCTCTTTATGACCATTCGCTGCAAACAGCCTTAACAGCTCTGGAAGACGTCTTGAAACAGCGTGGTGATGAGTGGAGTGCTCGCTCATTAATGTGTTTAGAGTCGTTAAAAAAAGAGTACGTAAGTTTACGTTAAAATGTGCGTGTATCTTTAAAGGGTGCTATACTATATGTGAAGAAAGCTCACATGATTTTTTAATCGCAAAAAAGGGTAGTCTATGAAAGATAATGATTTGTAAAGGTGGCTTAAAACATGAAAGAGATGCAGCAACACATTATTTCTCAGTTGGCGGTGAAATCGTCCATTGAGCCTGCGGAAGAAGTACGACGTCGTATTGAGTTTATGAAAACGTATGTAAAAAAGACGGGTATGAAAGGATATGTCCTCGGCATTAGTGGGGGGCAAGACTCTTCTTTAGCCGGTAAACTTGCGCAGCTTGCGGTGGAAGAACTGCGTAAAGAAACAGGAGAAGATTTTGTTTTTATTGCGGTTCGTCTTCCGTACGGCGTACAAAAAGATGAAGATGATGCTCAGCGTGCTCTGCAATTTATTGCGCCAGATGAAACGGTAACGGTAAACATTAAAGGAGCGGTCGATGCTTCTTCTCAAGCGTTTCGTGAAGCAACAGGCACAGCGATTACGGATTTCTTAAAAGGAAATATTAAAGCGCGTGAACGTATGAAAGTACAATATGACATCGCTGCCTCTCGTAAATGCCTTGTTATTGGAACAGATCATGCAGCTGAAGCAATTACTGGGTTTTTTACAAAGTATGGCGATGGCGCTTGTGATCTTGCCCCGCTTACCGGTCTAAGTAAACGACAAGGAAAAGCTTTGTTAAAAGAAATGAATGCTGAAGAGCGCATTTATATGAAAGTGCCAACAGCGGATCTAGAGGATGACAAACCGCTTGTTCCTGATGAAACGGCACTAGGTATTACGTATGAAGAATTGGATGATTATTTAGAAGGAAAAGATGTATCTGAACAAACGCGTCAAAAAATTGAAGATCGGTACCGAATGACCGAGCACAAACGCCAATTACCAGCTGCGCCAAGTAACGATTGGTGGAAGTAATGTAAGAAGCAGACAATGAAACTCATTGTCTGCTTTTTTTTGTTACGTTATACTAATTTTGGGAGGAAAAGAGAGGGGGGAGCAGCGATGAGTAAAACAGCAAAGTGGGTATTTATTATAGGTGGATTGATTACCGCTTATGTGATCTTTTCAAGTGTTCAACGAGAAAATGATCGCAAAGCAAATTTGGAAGCGATTCACACGTATTTTCATAAAAAAGTTGAGATAGATGAAAAATTGAAAAAGCAATATGATGATACATTTTATGTGACAGTTGAAAAGAAAAAGTATGTTGTTACAGTAAAAGATCATAAAGTTTCAAGAGTGAAAGAGCAAAAACAATAGCAAGTGCATGGTTTTTTAGCATATAATCGGGGCAAGAGGTGAATTTAATGGAAACGAAATGGGTGCTTTACGGAACAGAAGTAGTAGAGCGAGACAAAGTTTCAATTGATTTGGAAGACCGTGGCTATAACTTTGGTGATGGCATTTATGAAGTCATCTCAATCCATGGTGGCAAACCATTCGCCTTACGTCCGCATTTTCTTCGTTTTGTAGAAAGTGCACGTAAAATGCAAATAGCTTTACCTTGTAAGTGGGAAGACATCGCAATGAGTGTAGAGGAATTACTTCGGAAAACGGGTGTGCAAGATGGCATCGTCTACATTCAAATGACGCGTGGTGTTTCGCAGCGCAATCATGTATACACTCACAAAGAACAAGCCGTTATCACAGGGTTTGCACGCAGTACAAGCTCAATGGAAGAAGAGCAAACGAACGGAATGGCTTGTTTTGTTACCGAGGATCTTCGCTGGTTACGTTGCGATATTAAAAGCTTAAATTTATTAGGTAATATTATGGCTAAACGCCAGGCAGCAGATGAGGGCTGTCAGGAAGCCATTTTACATCGCCAATGGCAATGTACAGAAGGCTCTGCGTCCAATGTATTTATCGTAAAGAATGGCATCGTTTACACACATGAAGCAAATCACTATATCTTAAACGGCATTACACGTCAATATGTGCTCAGCTTGGCGCAGAAACTTAATATCACGGTCCGTGAAGAAGCATTTTCTCTTGCTGCTCTAGAACGAGCGGATGAAGTGTTTTGTACGAGTACGTCATTAGAGGTTGCTCCTGTTGTTGAGGTAAAGGGAGACATTCAAGCAACGTATGAAATCGGACAGGTAACCAAAACGTTACAGCAGGCTTTGCAGCAAGTTCTTTTTGAAGAAGTAAATGCCTGAAAAAACTGTTGTCTCTCTTTTATTTAAAGAGAGAGACAACAGAACCTAGTTGTTGCATAAAGCCCATGGCAGAGTTAATGCCATTAAATGTTTTTCCCCAGCTAAAGGGACTTTGATTCTGACCTTGATTTTGAGGGTTGGTTGCGTTTATGCCTTGATTAAAGGGAAACCCTTGTGGAAAGCTGCTGTTACCAAAAGGAAATGAGTTGCTTTGGTTGTAAGGATTGTTGTTTTTGGAAGCACCGAAGCCTTGTTTTTTTGAAGGATATCCTTGTGGCGGTCCTGCGTAAGGAGGCGGTGCTGGTAACATTGGATAGGCAGCATACGGACTTTGCGGTGGATAAAGAGGAGATAGTGGTGGTGGAGCGTAATTCCCGCTTGGAAACGGTGTAATCGGTGTGGCATTCGTTGGCGGACGAGGAGGAGAATACTCGGTTAGTTCGGGCTGATGCGAAACGGGTTGACTATGAAATGGATCATATCCACCATAGGGAAAATTACGGAGTGAGCGTTTCGTAGGTTCATCGTACATATGTTTTCACCTCGACTTTTTCTTTTTATGTATATGTACAGGGACTAATAAATGTATAGACAAGAATCCTAGAAGAGATAAAAAGAGTGCTTTAAACAAAAAACCCCCGAGAAAAGCCAGGAAGACTATTCTCGGGGGTTTCACTATGTTATACGAAAAGATGTAGAATTTGATAAATGATTGAAGCAACTATAGCGGAAATCGGTAGCGTAATAATCCACGTCATAACGATGCGACGAGCAACGCCCCATTTTACCCCTTTTACACGTTTGGCCGAACCAACACCCATAATTGCAGAAGAAATCACGTGTGTAGTACTGACAGGAAGCTTCAAGGCTGTAAATGTAAAGATAATAATAGAAGAAGAAAGGTCAGCGGCTGCGCCGTTTACAGGCTGCAACTTCATAATTTTCCCACCAACAGTTTTAATGATTTTCCAACCACCGATGGACGTCCCAATCCCCATTGCTAGCGCTGCTCCAAAACGAACCCACATTGGAATGCCGTCAGAGTCATTTAAATATTTACCTGAGACAAGGGCAAGTGTAATAATCCCCATCGCCTTTTGAGCATCATTCGTTCCGTGAGAAAACGATTGTAAAGCCGCAGTGAATACTTGGAAAGAACGGAACCCTTTATTCGTTTTTGTTTTGTTAAAGTTTTTAAAGATCGCTGCGAAAAGCGTCATAATGATAAATCCGACCGCTAAAGCAACGAACGGTGAAATAATGAGTGCTTCAATAATTTTTACGAAGCCTCCATAGTTTAGAACGCCAAATCCTTTTGCGGAAATCGCTGCACCCGCAATGGACCCGATAATCGCATGAGAGGAACTAGACGGTATGCCGAAATACCACGTCACTAAGTTCCAGGCAATACCAGAGATAAGTGCTGACAATACAATTGTAAGCCCAATTTTCCCATCTGAGAATTGAAAAGGATCTACAATGTCTTTACTAATACTTTTAGCAACACCAGTAAAGGTAAGTGCTCCAACGAAGTTCATTGTAGCTGCTAAAGCAATCGCGACTTTAGGTGGTAATGCTTTTGTTGAAACACTCGTAGCAATGGCATTAGCTGTATCGTGAAAACCGTTAATAAAATCAAAAGCAAAAGCAAAGATAGCTATAAGAACAATAAGTACGAAAAGAGTATCCATTACGAGTCTCCTTATGCGTTACGCATGATGATCGTTTCTAACGTATCAGCTACATCTTCTGTGCTGTCAGAAACGCCCTCTAGCAATTCGTAAATCTCTTTGTACTGAATAATTTTAATTGGGTCTTTCTCAGTCTTGAATAAGTGCTTAATGCTCGTACGCAAGAGGTCATCTACTACAGATTCTAAGTCGTTAAGTTTGATCGCGTGCGGACGAATGTCCATTAATTTCTTTTTGTTTAACAATTTTGCAGATTCAGCCACATAATACGTCGCTTCAAGAATATGTTCTGCAAATTTAATCATAAATTGGTCAGCGGTTGTAATGTTGTACATTTCGAAACGAGACGAACATTGTTCCATGCCATCAAGAATGTCATCCATTTTGTTGGCAAGTTCTAAAATATCCTCACGTTCTAGGGGGGTGATAAAGGTTTTATTTAAACCGATAATAAGTTCATGAATGAATTTATCGCCTTTGCTTTCATATTCCTTCATTTTTTTTGAGAAAACTTTTAAATCTTCATCGGATTTGATTTTGAAATCGACAAAATATTGTGCTGAGTCGCGAACGTTGTCGGCGATGCTCATAAGTAAATCTAGAAACAAATCCTTTTTTGATGAAAAAATCATTTACTAAAACCTCCGTTTTGTTAAGAAAAAGTGAATTTCCCCTAAAATTTTTGCTAACCCAAACCAATCGTATTATATCGTGTATGTACATAAAGATAAACAGCTTTTTCGACTTTGAAATAAAACCTTTACAAAAGGTTTACAAAAGCTTAGGCTCGGTATGATTCAGTATGCCCGAGGACATTTAAAAAGATTAGGGATTAGAGGAAAGACACCATTCGTCAAATTTCGCATCCTTTGTAAATGTACCGCCTTTTTTCATGGATGACAAGCATTTAGGTGAAATCTTGTGTACATTTCTTTTGATTGTGTCATATTGTATTGCAAATGGATGAAAGGTGAATAGGAGGATGGGTGTAAAACGGGAAAATAACAGTTTTTATACGGCGTTAGGAGATTCAATCTCTGTTGGGGTGCGAGCGCGTAATCCTAGTCATGGATTCGTGCAACGATACGCTGCCAGATCAGAAGAGGTGTTAGGGAAATCTTATCACGTACACAATTTTGCTGTTAACGGTTTTACTACAGAAGATGTGTTATATGGTTTAGCAGAAGGAAAAGTAAAAGACGCGGTTATCCAATCGGAGATCATTACGATTTCTGCCGGTGGCAATGATTTACTAAAAGCTGGAAAGCGCTACTTATTGCGTAAAGATGAAGCTGGTCTTGCGCGTACCGTTGCTCAGTGTCGTCAGAATATGACGGACATCGTTCAACATATACGTGCCTTGAAGGAAAACAGTTGTCATCGTTATATGATTCGATTATTGAATATGTATAATCCTTATCGAAAATGGGACATTGCCCATCGTTGGATTCGTCATTTTAATGAAATGATGCTGATGTATAATAAAGTCAATCATGTAAAGGTTGTCGATCTTTATACGCCTTTTCTACAACGAGAGCGAGAACTCCTGTCGTGGGATAGCATTCATCCTAATGAAGAAGGACATGATGTAATTGCTGAAGCAGTTTTTCGATCGGGATATCGTGAGTTACGTTCACGAAAAAGACGATAACCTAAAAAGAATAACCCGTCTCCAACGAGAAGTTACGCTGGAGTTGGCGGGTTTTTTTGTATGAATTAGGAATGCAACATTTCTAGCTCTTTCGCAATGGCGGTCGAACGATTCTTCGCTCGTAAAATCGCCTCTGTGAAGGCCATTCCGGCACCATGTTGTTTCAAAGCATCGACCCCAGCTGCGGTTGTACCGTTAGGAGAGGTAACTTTTTTTCGCAAAGTACGCGGAGAGGTTTTCGTTTCTAACACCATTTTACTAGCCCCTAAGACCGTTTGAGCCACGATTTCACGCGCGAGTTCAGGTGGAATTCCCTCCTGTTTTGCGGTTTCCTCCATATGCTCTAAGACGTAGTAAATATAGGCAGGACCGCTGCCAGCAATGCCAGTAAAAACATCCATTTGTTGTTCATTAATGACGGTTACGCCCCCTATGCTTTCAAATAAGGTTCTAGCTAGCTGAAGATGATCTGCTGAAACAGCTACTCCTGGAGTGAGCGCTGTAATGGACTCTCCAATGGTGCTAGATGTGTTAGGCATGACTCGAATGACGGGTTGCTCTAACGGAAGCATGCCTTCTAAAAAGGTAGTCGTTACCCCGGCAATCACTGATAAAAGCAGCTGATGTGGCAAGAGTTTTGGTGCCAGCGCGGCTATCGCGGATGCGGCATCCTTTGGCTTCATTGCAAGCACGATGAGGTCCGCTTCTTGCACTTCTGTCTCTTCAATCGGCAAAGAAATGACATGGTAGTCTTTCATAAGCTGCACACGTCGTTGTTCGTCTTGCTTGTTAGTCATAGTAATGTGGTTAGGTGGTACCTTGTTTTGCTGAACAATGCCAGCTGCAATGGCCTCGGCCATGGATCCTGCACCAATAAAAAGCACCTTTTTTTTCTGAAGCATCATTCTGCTGCTACTAAAAAGATCATTTCTTTCCCCATTTCTACGAGAAATGGCCTCATTAATGATCTTTTTTTAGTAACAGATTCACCGTCCTTTCGTTTTGGAAAATGACTGTTTCTTTTGGGAGGACTGCGCAATAGGTTGGTGACCTTGCTGCTTAATAGTGTTTTATGTTAGCAGAAAAGAAGGTGCTTTTTAAGTGATATGCTTTAGCGCTCTATACGAGTTGAAGAGTAACGCATTTCTTGAACAATTTGCCGCTGATCTTCTGGCCACCATGCTCCGCAATCATCGGCGACGATACAAACCGCGCATTTTGGAAGATCGTACACTTTCATTCCCGAGACGGGTGGCGCATACACGTGAAGGGTAATCAGTGGTTCTTCTCCCGCTGTGCCCATTTTATGCACCAATTGATTGGTAACGCGTAAGGAACTGCCGGTTGGTTCAATCTTTTCTTTAATTGCCTGCGGTTGCCCTTGTTGATCAACGCGATAAAGCGTATGAGATGATTGGCCCGATAATAGTTGAACCCATCCGTAAGACTGGCCGTGATCATGAGGAGCGCAGTCTATTGTTTTCGACCAATGCATGACGAGCATTTCAAGCCAGGGAGTCTTATAAATCATTTTTCTTCCATATGGATAGTGTTCAGGTGCTTGTAAAAAGGGTTGGACGTCAGCTTTCGTGGCTTGTAGGTCATGTAGTGCATCGCGCAGTTGTTCTGAAGTAGGATACGTTGTGAAGGAAAAGTGCGTATGAACACGTTCGAGAAAAGAAGACATAAAAACCTCCTGAAATAGTGTAAACAAAGGATTTTACTGATTATTCCATAAAGTGGAAGGCGAATCTTGAACATGACATGGACAAAAAGGTCTCCTCTCTTCCGAACAATAAACGGTGAGGGTAGTTAAGCACAGATGCTACCGATGTAGATGAATCACCTAAAAGGTTAGAGGAGGAGTTCTTATGAAGAAACTTAGATTATATACAACAGCATTTGTACTTGGGCTAACGATGGTAGGTGCAACTACAGCGAGTGCGCACACTGTTCAGCATGGTGAATCGTTATGGAAAATTAGCCAAAAATATGGTGTTTCCATCCAAGCACTAAAAGCAAAAAATGGATTAACCAGTAATTTAATTATACCTGGGCAACAGTTGAAAGTGGAAGGGCAAAATACAAAAAAGGTAGCAAATGGTGAAACGCATCTATTAGCGTCTCTTGTAGAGTCGGAAGCTGGCGGGGAAAGCTATGCAGGGAAACTAGCTGTAGCAGCTGTCGTCATGAATCGTGTGGAAGCCAAGTCGTTTCCGTCCACTATTAAAGGGGTTATTTATGATAAAGGTCAATTTCAACCTGTTATGGAAGGGACGTTAAAAGCACCTTCTAATGATGCGGTTAAAGCAGCAAAAGAAGCGATTGAAGGTAAAGATAATACAGGCGGTTGCTTATTTTTCTATAATAAAAAAACGGCACAAAATCGTTGGTTAGATCATAAACCTGCGCAAAAAGTGATCGGTCGTCATACATTTTCAAAATAAAGAGAGGAAAGCGACTGAATGTAGGCAAGAAATCTACATTCAGTCGCTTTTTTTACATGTTGCTTGTATAGGTCGTGCTTTTAATGCTAGCGCCTGTAGCTTCTGTTTTTCGTTCAGGTGTCCGAGCGATGAGGACATCACACGTTGCATGTCGCATGACATATTCAGATACGCTACCGATGAATAAACGCTCAACCGTACTCATACCAGTAGCTCCACATATGATTAAATCAACATTATGCATAGAAGCAAAGGAAAGAAGTTCATTTTTCGGTGACCCTGCGTTATTTAAGAGGCGATACTGTGTAATGCCTGCTGTTTGCAATTCTTCTTCATAGCGTTGTAATAAATGCTCATTCGTATTTTGTTGACCAACATATTGAATCATTGAAGCATCAATATCTAGCGGTGTTGGAGTTGGCATAGGTTCTTCCGAAATGTGGGCAATAAACAATTCTATTTCGCCTTCTTTTGCGAGAGTAATGGCTCGTTGAAAGGCAATTTTTGCGGATTGAGAGCCATCAACACCAACGAGAATTCTTTTATACTGAAGCATAAAAGTCACCTCCATTTTTAGTTAGTTTGTAAATTCCCTTCTTTTTCCTTATGCAAACCTCTTTCTTTTTTTATACTTCACCATTCCTATTCAAAAAAATCCAGAAAATCACGAGGATTTTCTGGATTAACTTCTTACGATTTCAGCGGTTGCACGGAAGGATCATCCGTCGTTGCGACGTTTTTTGTTGAGGCAATTCTACCAGATCCAACGGATAAGGCTACAAAAATACCAATGCCAATAAAAATCAAGCCTGTTAAAAAGACAGTCGTAAATGAGTCACTCCAAATCGTCTGAATGCTGTGAATGACGGTTGTTTTTAATGTCGTTGGTAACTTTAGTAGTTCTGGATGAATCAATAAGCTAAAGAGAGCATCTGTTTTTTCGCTGAGTTTCATAAACATAGCTTTTAACATCGGCGTTGTTTCTTGAGTAGCAACGTCCGTCATTTTTTGTTGAAGCGTGTGATTCATGACTACATTTAGGATGGTAATACCGATTGTTCCACCAATAGAGCGGAAAAACGTTGAAGCGGAAGTGACGGCACCAAGCTTCGTTTTAGGAAATTCATTTTGGATGGCAATCATTAAGGTAGGCATAACAAGCCCCATACCCACACCCATGATGACCATATAGAAATAAGCGGTCATTTCATTTGATTGTGTTCCCATCGTACTCATTAAATAAAAGCCGATACTCGTAATGATCATACCGCTCGTTAATACGGTACGGTAGGTTACTTTTAGCAGCAATCTCCCGCCAACAATGCTCGCAAGAATGAGTGAAATCATCATCGGTGTCATTGTAGAACCAGCTCTTGTTGGTGTCACCCCGAGAATACCTTGCATAAACATCGGAACGAACATAATGGCTCCGAACATACCTAGACCTAATAAAAACCCAAGTGCATTTGTAGTGGCAAACACGCGGTTTTTAAAAAGCGATAAATCTAAGACAGGCTCTTTTGCTTTTCGTTCAATTAAAACAAAAACAATTAATAGTAACAATGACCCCCCGAAAATAAGAAAGCTATTCGTTGAGAGCCATGCAAATCGATCGCCACCAAATGTTAAGCCAAGCAGCAGCAACACAACGGCAGGAATAAGTGTGGCAATCCCCAAATAATCAATGGACACATCTTCTTTTGGACGAATGCTTTCATGCTTCATGCCTACGAAAATTAAGATGGCAGACAAAAGACCAAATGGCACATTGATCAAGAAAATCCAGTGCCAACTAATGGTGTCAACGAGAAAGCCACCAATAAAAGGACCAATAACGGAGCTTAAGCCGAAAATAGCGCCAAAAACACCTTGCCATTTGGCACGTTGCTCCGCAGTGAAAATGTCACCAATAATGGTTTGTGATAATGGCATAATCATACCGCCACCAAGTCCTTGAATGCCTCGGTATAGGATTAATTGTTCCATGGAAGAGGCGGTAGCGCAAAGGCCAGAACCTATAACAAAAATAATGGTGCCTATTAAGTAAAGCGATCGTCTGCCATATAAGTCAGAAAGCTTGCCGACAATCGGTATGATGGTGGTTGACGTAATCAGATAAGCGGTTGTAACCCAGGCAAAAATGGAAAAACCATTTAATTCACCAATAATGGTTGGCATGGCTGTACCGACGACCGTTTGTTCCATGGCACTAAAAAACATGCCGATAATTAAACCGATTAATACGACATTTCGATTAATGGTTGGTGGTGTTGATAAATTCATGTGACCTCTCCTTTTGTTGACTTACAGTGTAATGTCATAGTGTTGCGCTAGCTGGTGGCAGTAAGTTGTGAGCGGTTGAAGTTGTTGAATGATGGTTAAAGCTCCCCGTACACTGTATACGTCCACGTCTTCTTGCGATAGTATTCTTTCTAAATGAAGAATGGCTTTTTCACTTTCTTTAAGTAAGGATGCCTCGCCTGTTAAAGTAGGCACTATTGTTTTCATGTGCAGAACAAGATCCTTTGCGTCTAGAGGCTCGGGAGAAGAAGAGGGCTGAAAAAATCGTTGAATCGCTTCTTCCTTTAGAAGGGGTGGAGCTGCTTGGTGCAAAATCCCTTTAACAAGATCATCCATTCGATGCAAGATATACGTACCTATCTCTTCTGTATTAAGCGGCAACGATGTAATGAGTAATAATCGAATAAAGCCGTTTCGAATGCCATCTAAAAGTAAGGAAAGATCGTATCGATAGGGTGTTAACTGTTGACCGTAAATGGTTAACAGCATGTTTTCATACCATTCTTGAATTTCACGTTGGGTTGCTTTTGTCAGTGCGCGTATTTCATCATTTAGTGCCACTGTTTGTTCGCGATAATGCATGATAATAAAATCACGTCGTTCAATAATTTCCGAAAGCTGCATAGAAAGTTGCTTGATAAAGGTGTCGCGAGCTGGTAAGTGTAGCGCCTCGATGGCACGGATTTTTTTGCGAAGATGATCTTGGTTGTATTGAAAAATAGAGAGAAGTAGCGCCTCTTTTGATTTAAAGTGCAAATAAAAGGCACCTTTTGAAATGTCGCAAGCAGTTGCGATTTCTTGAATAGACGTAGCATCATAGCCTTTGTTAGCAAATAAAGCACTTGCTTCTTCTATGATCAGTTGTTTCCTTTCATTCGTAGTCATCACCCCATTACATTATAGTGACTCATTGGTCATTAATTAATAAATAATTGCTACCGGATTATTATAAACGCTTGCTGACTCATTGGTCAATTGTTTCTTTTTTCAAGCGAAAAAGTGACGTTTTTTGACAAAAAAGGAGGAGGGACACACTTTGTGGCACATGCGGTGGGATGGACTTAGATTGCGCGAGTCGGAGGCTTCTGCGCACGAATGGTCTGGGTCTGCGCACAAACTAAGAATCTCTTATGCGCTTCACTCTTTTCACAATTATGGAAGAGCTTTTACACTATTTCTTCTCATTTTTGAGCGCATTTATGAGATTATCTCTTTATTTGTTCTATTGATCATCCTTTACATCCGCCGCTGGAGGTGATTTATCTAGTCTGCGCGCGAATCGAAGGCACCTGAGCGCGAACGGACCTAGTCTGCGCGCTAATACAGAGGAGCTTGCATCCTACTCCATTTTGGTGCAATCAATGGCTGCTTAAACGAACGAGCGACATGAAAAAAATGGCTTAATCAATCGAAACCGATGATCAAGCCATTTGTATGTGGTAAGGCTGTTTAAGTCCCAGCCACTTTGTTACTCTTTTCTTAGGCGAGTAGTGATAAACCGCCATCTACAATTATCGTTTGGCCACGAATCATACGTGCAGCCGGTGTTGTTAAGAAGTATACAGTAGCTGCTAAATCTTGTGGTTCGACAATGCGACCGGCAGGGTTGTTTTGTTTTGCCGCTTCTAGTAATTCTTCGCGATTTGGAAAATGCTTCAGCGCATCCGTATCGACTGCGCCGCCAGAGACAGCATTGACGACAATGTTTTTGGAAGCAAGTTCAACCGCTAAATAACGCGTGATGGCTTCAACGCTAGCTTTTGAAACACCAACAGCTACGTAGTTAGGCAAAGCACGAATGGAACCGAGACTCGATAAGGCTACAATGGCACCCCCTGTTGCTTCCATGAGCTTTGCTGCTTCTTGGGCTGCAAAAAGGTAAGCTTTTGCATTAATATCCTGTGTCCAATCCCAGTGATTTTCTTCAATTTCCATAAGCGGTCGCAATACGCCAGAAGCAGCGTTGTTTACAAAAACATCGAGTCGCCCACATACATCCTTTACTTCGGCAAACAATGCTTTAATTTGATCAACCTCACCAACATTTGCCTTGATGAGATGAACGTTAATTGAATAGGTAGATTCAAGCATTTCCTTCGTTTGCTCAGCATCTTTTCGTTTTCGCATATAGTTTAAAACGAGATCATAGCCTTCTGATGCGAATTTTTCGGCGATGGCTTTGCCGATTCCTCGACTTCCCCCTGTAATGAGTGCTACTTTTTCAGCCATTTTTCCACGTCCTTTTCTTCTACTGTTAGTACCTGGTCCTAATATTAAAGATTTCTTCATACGTTGTCAATGTCAGGGAGACACTAATGACTTCAACTGCAATCATTTGAAACACGTGCTTAAAAAGTATACGATAGAAGAGATTTTTTAGGCTTACATGAAAGGTGATTAACGTATATTATGGAGAATTATGCTCACGAGCTTGCAGCTTCATTACAAGCTCGTCTTGATGAACAACGAAAACAACGCTTGGCTTCCTATAGTGCAGAAGAGCAAGCGATGATTGGCAGTGAAGGGTACCGAGCGCACGATCATGCGATTTTAAATGATGCGATAACCGCCCTATTAATGGGGAAAAATGTGCTTTTAAAAGGGCCAACGGGATCTGGGAAAACGAAGCTTGCTGAACATTTATCAGCGCTTTTCGGACAGCCGCTTCATGCAGTGAACTGTTCTGTGGATTTAGATGCTGAAGCGTTGCTTGGCCATAAAACAATTACTTATGAAGATGGTCAATCTCACATTACCTTTATTCCTGGACCTGTAACGAAAGCGGCACTCGCAGGTCATTTTTTATATATTGATGAAATTAATGTGTCCAAACCGGAAACGTTACCCATCTTAAATGGGATGCTTGATTATCGCCGGACGATTGCCAATCCATTTACAGGAGAAGTAATTAAAGCGGCTGAAGGATTTAACGTCATCGCGGCCATCAACGAAGGATACATTGGAACGGTGCCATTAAATGAGGCGTTGAAAAACCGTTTTGTCGTTATTGAAGTTCCCTATATTCAAGGCGACGCCTTGCTGACTATGTTGCGTCAGCAATCACAACAACAGGATGAAGCAATGCTCCAAACGTTTGTCCAGTTTTCTAGCGACCTTGTATCTCAGGCGCAACACGGTCATCTTTCGGAAGAAGCTGCCTCTATTCGAGCGTTATTGGATGCGTGTGATCTCTCTCTTTATCTTCCACCAAAGCGTGCAATCTTGCGTGCAATTACCGATAAATTAGAAGATGAACGCGAAAAAGCGCTCATAAAAAATATTGCAGATACGCTCTTTGTGTAAAAAAAGCAGGTTAGAAGGGAGAATCCTATGAAATTTTTAACCTTTGCTCATACGAAAATTGATTCTTTTCTTCAAATGGAGCTATTAGATCTTGCGCGCAGTCTATCTCGAGATAAAAAACTAAAGGTGGAATTTTCTTACCATTCCTATTGTAACCGAACAGGGGGCGTCATTCACGTAAGTCAGTTTTGGATGCCGTATGCGGACGAAATTGCGCGCCCAGGCCTAAAGAGTGATGTATATTTACGGGCATTTGGTAGTTATTATTATAGCGATGCGGCTGCTATTTCTAATGCGTTAGATGAGATCAAAGGAAGCGAGCATGCCAATTTTTTAAAACATCTTCTTTTACTCTTTGAAGATATTCGCCTTGAAGCTCTTTGTGTAGCAAACCGCCCAGGAATGAAGGCGGCGTTTGAAGTGCGAAGAAAGACGTTGGCTACTCATTATCAGCGTCAATTTAAGCAGCATGTAGTTCAAAAACGTCAATTAGATGCCTTGTTTTGCTTTTTATTTGCTAGAGTGTATCGCCGCTTGCTTTCGTTAGAGACGTTAGCACCCCTTTTCCATGAGCTAGCGCCGTTTCTTCAGAAGTTGCATGAGGCTTCTTCTACGAGTGAAATGGTGCACGTTTTACCAGAAATTTCTCAACGTCTGAAACAAGCTGGTGTAAAAGATATGGAAACGTCTTATTTATCTTTTCATGAGTCACAACCAACAGATGAGACGTGGAAAGATCTTCTTCGTGAGGACGATTTACAAAGTGTGAGGCCTGATGATACAACACATGAAGCGAGCGAAGAGGGGACGGTACGAGAGGAAATGCCAAGCTGGCATGAAGAAACGTCATCTCCTCATGAATCATTTTTACAATTTGATTTAGAGCAAGGAACAGCGACTGATTTGCTCGGTGAAGGTGAGCGCCAAGCGGAAAGCGGCGACCAAGCGTATGGCGCCGTTCAGTCAGGCACACAAACTAAAAAAGGCAATAATTTTGATCAACAAGACGCAGCAAGTAATGAGCAAGGGAAACCGGCGTTAGGCGAACAGCCGATCTTTCGCTATGGTGAATTAAATCGCTATGCAACATTTAAAGAAAGAGAGCCAGTCACCCCCTCCTTAGAAGAGGTTGTCACGTATCGAGAGCTCAAAAAGGACATTCAGCCGTCTGTTCACCGCTTGCAACAAAGCTTTTTAAAAACGTTGCAGCATAAAAAGAATACGCCAATGTCGGATTTGCATTTTGGCCGTTTAAGTCAAAAGAAACTAACAACGCTCATTACCGAAAAAAACCCGCGTTTGTTTTATAAAGTAGCAGAGTCACCTAAAGAACTCGACGCTGTCTTTACGTTATTGGTGGATTGCTCGGCTTCCATGTTTGATAAAATGGAAGAGACGCACAAAGCGATTGTTCTTTTTCATGAAACGTTAAAAGCGGTGTCTTTGCCGCACTCTGTTATTGGTTTTTGGGAAGATGCTGCCGATGCGACGAAGGAAGAGCAACCAAACTATTTTCAAGAAGTGTTATCGTTTACGAGTTCTACACAATCGCAGGCAGGTCCTGAAATTCTACAGTTAGAGCCACAAGAAGATAACCGTGACGGCTATGCGATTCGAAAGGCGGCGGAAGCATTATTGCGCCGTTCCGAGAAACAAAAGTTTTTACTCGTCTTTTCGGATGGAGAGCCAGCAGCGTTTGATTATGAAGATCATGGCGTTCGTGATACGCATGAAGCGGTTATGGAAACGAGAAAAAAGGGCATTGAAACACTAGGCATGTATATTGCGAACGGTCACGTAACCGAAGAAGAAAATCAATTAATGAGAAATATTTATGGCAATCATCAAGTCGTTGTACCAAGCGCATCAGAGCTTGTAAGCTATTTAGTACCAATCTTACGTCGTCTTTTATTTGCGCTTTCAATATAATGGAATGAAAAAGAACGAAGCAGCTGCTTCGTTCTTTTTCATTTCTTATAAGCTGTTTTCGTAGGCAGGGGTTGCTTGATGTTGTTTTCTTTGAATGGTGAGAAGTCGCATCCATAATAAACAAGCTCCAGCAGCTAAACCTGAAATGAGACCAATCCAATAGCCATAAGGACCGATGGCTGTATAATGGGCTAGCACATAGCCAAGTGGTAGGCCGATGACCCAATAGGATATAAGGGACAAAACAAGCGTGACATTAACATCTTTATAACCACGAAGGGCTCCTTGAATAGGGGCGGCGATGGCATCCGATAGTTGGAAAAAGATGGCGTATAGTAAAAAGTGTTTCGTTAAGGATAAAACGTCCGTATTGTTAGAGTACAGTGCCGCAATAGAATCTGTGAAAAAATACAATCCTGTTGCGCAAAAAACCGCTAAAATCAAGGCGGAAAGAATGCCGAGTCGGCTGTATTGACGGGCATCACGGAAGCGTTTTGCACCGACTTCATAGCCTACTGCAATGGTCATTGCAAAGGAAATCGATAAAGGTAACATATAAAGAAAACTAGCAAAATTCAGTGCTGCCTGATGAGCGGCAATCGTTTCCGTATTGTATACGCTCATAAATAGCGTCACTGCCGCAAAAATACTCGTTTCAAAAAAGATAGAAAAACCGATTGGAATGCCAATTTTCAACTGTGTTTTCCATGCTTGAAGAGAGACGGGAAACCATGTCTTGAAAATACGAAGTGCTGAAAAAGGTGCTTTTTTATGAACAATATAGAGAGCAATAAGTGTAATAAACCAATACGTAATCGCCGATGCATAGCCTGATCCAACGCCACCGAGCTTAGGAAAGCCCCATTTTCCGAAAATGAGCAAATAATTGATGACAAAATTAACAGGAAGTGCGACCAACGTAATGGTCATCGTTACACGGGTGCGTCCGAGCGCATCAATAAAACTGCGTAACGTATTGTAAATAAACAGAGGAATCATTCCGAAACTTAAAGCAACAATATAACCGTGAGCAACATCGCGGACGGCTCGTTCTAGGTGCATGGCATCCAGTAATGGGTTTAAGACGAATGAGCCAAGCACAATGACAGAAAGTGCTAAGGCGATGGCTAAATAGATGCCTTGGATGACCACATACGGAATTTTAGTTGATTGGTTGGCGCCGTTTAATTGTGAAACAAGAGGGGTAATGCTTGTTAAAATCCCGCTTAAACCTGTAAATACAGGCACCCAAATGCTCGTGCCAATGGCAACACCTGCAAGTTGAGCAGCGCCAGCATGGCCAGACATGACCGTATCTAAAAAGTTCATGGCGTACAAACCGATTTGTGTAATGAAAATAGGAAGAACGAGACGGAAAAAAAGTGCCCCTTTTTGTTGTAAATTACTTGTGCTGTTCATAGCATCGTTCCTTTTATCGTTGATTGTAGCATTATATCACATTCTTTCCTGAAAAAAGGAAGGGAATTTTATAAGGATGTATGCTACACTTGAGAACAATAAAAAAAGCCTCTCTAAAGAGAGGCTAGTCTTACATTTATGCATGTACAACAGCGTGTTTGCGAACTTCTTCAAGAAATTCATTGAATTGAGGAATGTTCATTTGTTGTGCAGAATCAGAAAGCGCAACAGCTGGATCTGGATGAACTTCTGCCATAACACCGTCTGCCCCAATGGCAAGTGCTGCTTTTGCGGCAGGAATAAGAAGATCACGACGACCTGTAGAATGCGTTACATCAACCATAACAGGAAGGTGTGTTTCTTTCTTCAAAATTGGAACAGCGGAAATGTCAAGCGTGTTACGTGTTGCGCGTTCGTACGTACGAATACCGCGTTCACATAAAATAATTTGGTCATTTCCTTGTGCCAAAATGTACTCAGCTGCGTACATGAATTCTTCAATAGTTGCTGCCAGACCGCGTTTTAGTAAGATTGGTTTATTAATTTTACCTGCTTCTTTTAACAATTCAAAGTTTTGCATGTTACGTGCACCAATTTGTACTACATCAACGTAATTTAATGCTTCTTCGAGATCATTTGGGTTTAAAATTTCAGAAATGATCGCTAAGTTTTCTTCGTCAGCTACTTGACGTAAAATGCGTAATCCTTCCATACCTAGACCTTGGAAATCGTATGGAGATGTACGAGGTTTGAAGGCGCCACCGCGCATCAATTTTAAGCCTTGTGCTTTCATGGCTTGTGCTACTTGTTTTACTTGGTCATAGCTTTCAACCGCACATGGCCCCATAACGAAATGCTGTTCGCCTGTTCCAATGGCAACACCTTTTACATCGACAATCGTATTTTCTGGCTTTTTCTTACGAGATACGAGCAATGCTTTACGGTTATCGTCTTCTTGAAGTTCAAGGCTTGCTTTAAAGATTTGTTTGAAAATGTATTGTAACGTGGACGTTTCAAACGGTCCTTTGTTGTGTTCAGCGATAATATTTAACAATTTACGCTCTCTCACTGGATCAAAGCGTTTTACGCCTTGCATTTCTTTTAATTTACCAATTTCTTGAACGACTGTGGCGCGTTTGTTGAGCAGTTCTAAAATTTCATGATCAATTACTTCGATTTCACTACGTAATGTTTCAAGTTCTTTTGCCATTGTGTGTTCCTCCTCGGGGACTCCTATATTCATGACGAGTTCATTCGTCAATGTCTAACCTAATTGCTGATCATGCGTAAAGTCATGATGAGACAGCGCATGGTGAAAAATTTTAATGTAATTGTTTGCTACTTTAAAGCACCAAATATCATCTTGTCAAGTGATTATGAAGTGTTTTTTTTGGAGAAAATAAAAAAAGACGTTTTCTCTTTACATTCACGCTTTTAAGTGTTAAAGTATCTTTAAAATTTATTATAGAAACACGCAATGACAGGCAACAGTAGAATTCTTCTCCCTGTTTCATAGAGAGCTGATGGTTGGTGGAAATCAGCACAAAGAAGAAATCGAATTACACCCTCGAGCATTCCTTACCTAAACGCGGTATACCTTCCGTTGTTTAAGTAAGGACGGTGCATAGCCGTTATATAAAAAGAAGTGGCGGAACTACGATTCCGCAATTTAGGGTGGTACCGCGATGCACATTCGTCCCTGCTAGAGTAGCAGGGACTTTTTTGCGTATACAGCCGTTTTCTACAATAGGATAAGGAGGAATAAATAATGAGATATTTAACAGCAGGAGAATCCCATGGACCACAATTAACGACGATATTAGAAGGGGTGCCAGCAGGACTGAGTCTTACGGCAGAAGATGTAGATCAAGAGCTACTAAGAAGACAAAAAGGGTATGGACGTGGACGTCGCATGCAAATTGAAAAAGATACGGTTGCCATTAATAGTGGTGTTCGTCACGGCCGTACACTAGGCTCGCCGATTACATTAACAGTAACCAATGATGACTTTACGCATTGGACGAAAATTATGGGGGCTGCTCCGTTAGAAGACGAGGGAGAAGAAGTAAAACGTCAGCTATCACGTCCTCGTCCTGGACACGCCGATCTTAATGGAGCCATTAAATACAATCATCGTGATATGAGAAATGTTTTAGAGCGTTCGTCAGCACGTGAAACGACTGTGCGTGTAGCAGCGGGCGCCGTAGCTAAACGATTCTTAAATGAACTAGGTATTTCTGTTGGTGGACATGTGATTGAAATTGGTGGTGTTGTTGCTACCGATTTACACTACCAATCCATCGAAGCGTTACAAACTCGTACAGAAGCATCTCCTGTTCGTTGTTTAGATGAAAAAGCAGGACAACAGATGATGGCGGCCATTGATGAAGCAAAGAAAAATGGTGACTCAATTGGCGGGATCGTAGAAGTAATCGTCGAAGGAATGCCTGTCGGAGTTGGAAGTTATGTTCATTACGATCGCAAGCTTGATGCGAAATTAGCAGCGGCAATTATGAGCATTAATGCTTTTAAAGGAGCGGAAATTGGTATTGGCTTTGAAGCAGCTCACAAACCGGGCAGTCAAGTTCATGATGAAATTTTATGGGATGCAGAAAAAGGTTACACACGCCGTACGAATAATGCGGGAGGATTTGAAGGTGGTATGACAACAGGCATGCCAATCGTTGTTCGTGGGGTGATGAAACCCATTCCGACGCTCTATAAACCGCTGCAAAGCGTAGATATTGAAACGAAAGAGCCATTCTCTGCTAGCATTGAGCGTTCAGATGCTTGTGCAGTTCCTGCAGCTAGTGTAGTGGCTGAGGCCGTCGTTGCTTGGGAGCTAGCGGCAGCGATTGTTGAACAATTTGGTGTTGATCATATTGATCGCATTAAGGAAAACGTTCAACGTCATATGAAAGAGGCGCGTGAGTTTTAATGGAAATCGTTCACGTTTCAACGCCTTCAAAATCATATGATGTGATGATTGGCAGTCATTTATTAGACGCGCTTGTTTCTTTTTTTCAGAAGCAAGCGTCGTTACCATCAAGTATTTTTATTCTTACCGATGATCACGTAGCGCCTCATTATTTAGAAAATAGTAAAGAAGCATTAGCGGCTTTAGGGGTACCCATCTTTGATCACATTGTACCTCATGGCGATCATGGAAAGTCTTTTGATAACTATTATCGTGCGATCACCTACGCTCTTGAAAGTGGAGTGGATCGTAAGTCCTTTATTGTTGCACTAGGTGGAGGAATGATTGGTGATTTAGCTGGTTTTGTAGCGGGTACGTTTATGCGTGGTATTTCCTTTGTACAGCTGCCAACGACGCTGCTAGCGCACGATAGTGCTGTTGGAGGCAAAACAGGCATCAATCATCCGCTTGGTAAAAATATGATTGGCGTGTTTCACCAACCAGAAGCTGTATTTTATGATACGAGTACACTTGTTACCTTGCCTCATGAACAATGGCGTTCTGGTTTTGCTGAAGTGATTAAGCATGCCCTCATTCAAGATTCAGCGTTTTATACGTGGCTACAAGCCCATGTAACCTCGTTAACGCACGTAACGGATGAAGATGTTGTGCACATGTTAAAAAAAGGGATAGCTATTAAGGCGAATGTTGTTTCCAAAGATGAAAAAGAAAGTGGCTTGCGCGCTATCTTAAACTTCGGACATACCCTCGGTCATGCGATTGAAAGTGAAGCGGGATACGGTGTTGTTTCACATGGTGACGCTGTGGCCATTGGCATGCGTTTTGCGCTTGAACTAAGTCGTGATCTCGGCAGTGAAACGTTGCCGGTTGATGAAATTACGGCTTGGATGAAACGACTCGGTTACCCAAGTATTCCAGATGGTATGAGAGCAGAGGCATTGTTAGAGAAAATGAAACGAGATAAAAAGTCAACAGCAGGGAAGGTAACAATGGTATTATTACGCAACATTGGAGACACCTATCTACGAGAGCTAGACGACTTTCTACTATTAAATGCACTGCAACAATTTATACAGCGAGACAAGGAGCAGTTTGCGTGAATAAAAGAGTTCTTATCGTAGGGTTAGGATTAATTGGTGGCTCGGTCGCCTTAGGAATTAAACAGCAGCATCCGGACAGTATGATCATAGGCTATGATCGGAGTGAGGCTAACCTTGAAACCGCTAAGCGTCTGTTCATTATTGATGAAGGATGTACAGACTGGCTCGAAGCGGCAAAAGATGCGGATTTACTACTGTTAGCAACACCGGTAGAAGTAACGAAGCAGTTGTTAGTTGACTTAGCAGATGTGTCACTAAAAGATGGTGTGATCATAACGGATGTAGGTAGTACGAAAGGTTCTATTATGAAGGCGGCTTCGGCTTTAGTAGAAAAAGGTATCACGTTTATTGGCGGACACCCCATGGCCGGTTCTCATAAATCAGGCCCTGCTAGTGCAAAGGCGCATTTGTTTGAAAACGCCTTTTATATGTTAACACCTTTTTCCGACACACCGCCTCATCAACTAGAACAGTTAAAAGACTGGTTACGTGGAACGCGTGCGAAATTTATGACGCTAGATGCCGATCAGCATGACTTGCTTACGGGTGTCGTTAGTCATTTTCCGCATATTGTAGCGGCAAGTTTAGTGCGTCAAACGAAACGGTATGCGGAAAGTTTTGAAGAAATAAATGATTTAGCGGCCGGTGGCTTTAAAGATATTACGCGCATTGCTTCAAGCAGTCCGGAAATGTGGAAAGATATTACGAAACAAAATCGAGCGCATCTTCTTACCTTTTTAGATGAATGGATGGAAGAAATGAAAGACGTTCGCTCGTGGGTAGCGCAAGGGGACGATCATGAGCTCTACTCGTATTATGCAGGAGCAAAAGAATACCGCGATGCGCTGCCGATTCAAAAGCGAGGAGCCATTCGCTCATTTTATGATTTGTACGTTGATATTCTTGATGATGTTGGGGTGCTTTCACGGGTAACAGCCATTCTTGCGGAAAACCAAGTGAGTATTACAAACATTCGGATTATGGAAGTGCGCGAAGATATATACGGCGTCTTGCGCATTAGTTTTCAAAATGAAGACGATCGACAAAAAGCAAAAAATAGTCTTGAAGCATTGCAGTTTACGACTTATATAGCACTTTAAAGGAGAGTTACTATGAAAAAACTTCAGAGCGTGAATGGCCTAAATGGGGAAATTCCTATTCCAGGCGATAAATCAATTTCTCATCGATCTGTTATGTTTGGTGCGATTGCGAATGGAACGACAAACGTAACGGGCTTTCTTCCGGGCGATGATTGTTTAAGTACAATAGCTTGTTTTAAAAAATTAGGAGTGGATATAAAGCAACATGAAGACTCCGTTATAATAGAAGGAAAAGGAATTGATGGGCTTGTGGAGCCTACAGAAGTGTTAGATGTGGGTAACTCTGGGACGACGATTCGTTTAATGCTCGGTATTTTAACGAATACACCGTTTCATTCTGTTTTAATTGGCGATCATTCAATTGGAAAGCGACCGATGCAACGCGTAACAAAGCCGCTACAAGCGATGGGAGCAGCCATTGAAGGACGCGCTGAAGCCAATTTTATTCCGTTAAGCATTCGAGGAGGACAAGCAGAAGGAATGGCGTACACGTCACCAGTCGCAAGTGCGCAAGTGAAATCTGCTATTCTTTTAGGTGGCTTACAAGCGAGTGGAACGACAACAGTAACCGAGCCTCATAAATCACGTGACCATACGGAGCGTATGCTAAAAGCGTTCGGTGTAGATGTACAAGTTGATGGCAATACGGTTAGCATTCGTGGTGGACAATCACTCCGTGCTACTGCAATTGAAGTGCCAGGAGATATTTCATCGGCGGCTTTCTTTTTAGTAGCAGGATCGATTGTGCCCAATTCATCACTACATTTAAAAAAGGTTGGCTTAAATCCAACGCGTACAGGCATACTTGATGTGTTACACAATATGGGAGCATGTCTTGAGCAATTAACTGTGCATGGCGAAGAAGCAGAACCGTTTGCGGATCTTACGGTAAAAACCGCCGCGTTGCAAGCAACCGAAGTAAGCGGCGAGCTCATTCCTCGTTTAATTGATGAAATTCCGATTATCGCTTTAGCAGCGACGCAAGCGACTGGTACAACGGTCATTAAAGATGCTGCTGAATTAAAAGTAAAAGAAACGAACCGCATCGATACGGTCGTTCAAGAACTTTCAAAAATGGGAGCAAACATTGAAGCAACAGAAGATGGCATGATTATTCACGGTCCAACGCCATTACATGGAGCAAACGTTGATAGCCATGGCGATCATCGCATCGGCATGATGCTAGCGGTAGCTGCTTCTATTGCGCAAGGCGAGACAATCCTTGCGAATAGTGAGGCAGTAACGGTGTCTTATCCGAAGTTTTTCGCTGAATTAGAGCGCTTAACACAAAACTAATGATGAGCCTTTATGATCGTATGATCGTAAAGGTTTTTTCTATTCATAGTCACTTGAAAAGGATAACTCTGTTGTATGTCATTGAGCTGTGGTATGATACAATCAGTGAGAATGGAAAACGAAGGAGAACAGAATTTTATGATTACAGTAACGAACGTCGGTCTTCGCTATGGTGACCGCAAGCTTTTTGATGAAGTAAATATTAAGTTTACACCGGGCAATTGCTACGGATTGATTGGAGCAAATGGAGCTGGGAAATCTACGTTTTTAAAGATTTTATCCGGTGAAATTGAAGCGCAATCAGGCGATGTGCATATTACGCCAGGCGAGCGATTGGCCGTTTTGAAACAAAACCATTTCGAGTATGAAGAGCAAGAAGTGTTGCAAACCGTTATTATGGGACATGCTCGTTTATATGAGGTTATGAAAGAAAAAGACGCGATTTATATGAAAGCGGACTTTACCGATGAAGATGGGATTAAAGCAGCTGAGCTTGAAGGCGAATTTGCTGAACTAAATGGTTGGGAAGCAGAGTCCGAAGCAGCCATTCTTTTAAAAGGTCTCGGCATTACAGACGAACTTCATATGAAGAAAATGGCTGAGCTAACAGGTTCTGAAAAAGTAAAAGTCTTACTTGCGCAAGCGTTATTTGGCAAGCCTGATATTCTCTTGCTCGATGAGCCTACGAACCATTTAGATTTGCGAGCGATTCAATGGCTTGAAGAGTTTTTAATTAACTTTGAAAACACGGTCATCGTTGTTTCCCATGACCGTCACTTCTTAAATAAAGTATGTACACATATGGCCGATCTTGACTTTGGCAAAATTCAACTTTACGTAGGAAATTATGACTTCTGGTACGAGTCTAGTCAATTAGCGTTAAAAATGGCTCAAGAGCAAAACAAAAAGAAAGAAGAAAAAATTAAAGAGTTGCAAAACTTCGTGGCACGCTTTAGCGCGAATGCTTCAAAATCGAAGCAAGCCACTTCTCGTAAGAAGCTTTTAGATAAAATTTCACTAGATGATATTCGTCCATCTACGCGTAAATATCCGTATGTTAACTTTGGTATTGATCGCGAAATCGGCAATGATTTATTGTTCGTAGAAAATCTTTCAAAAACGATTGATGGTGAAAAAGTTTTAGACAATGTTAGCTTTACTGTCAATAAAGGCGACAAAATCGCCTTCGTTGGTAAAAATGAGCAAGCGGTAACCGCGCTCTTTAAAATTTTAATGGGTGAAATGGAAGCGGATAGCGGTACTTTCAAATGGGGCGTAACGACGAGTCAAGCGTACTTCCCGAAAGATAACTCAATCTACTTTGAAAACAATGAGTTGAATCTCGTTGATTGGCTGCGTCAATACTCTCCGGTTGATCAATCAGAAAGCTTCTTACGTGGGTTCTTAGGACGGATGCTGTTTTCTGGAGAGGAAGTCTTAAAGAAAGCAAAAGTGCTTTCTGGAGGCGAAAAAGTTCGTTGTATGCTTTCAAAAATGATGCTTAGTGGAAGCAATGTGTTGTTGCTTGATGATCCGACGAACCATTTAGACCTTGAATCAATCACGGCACTAAATAATGGTCTAATGACGTATAAAGGCTCGCTTCTTTTCACTTCACATGACCATCAGTTCGTCCAAACGATTGCAAACCGAATTATTGAAATTACACCTAAAGGTCTTCTTGATAAGCAAGCTACGTATGATGAGTTTCTTGAAGATGAATCATTACAAAAACAACGAGAAGCACTCTATCAATAAAGTAGAAAAGCAAAAGCGGTCCATTGTGGATTGCTTTTGCTTTTTTTTTGATACACTAAAGTCTCTATAAAAGGGTCGTTTTAGAAAGGGTGGTAAATGTGGGTATAGTGAAAAATAGGGGTCGTCTTGCACAAATGGAGACGTTTATTTCAACTGTAAAAGGCAATCCTGCTGTGAACGTGAAAGAAACATTGTTAACTAGCTTCTGTTTTAAGGAAGAGGAATTTGAAACGATGTCATTTTTTGGATTGTTTCACTATACGAAGGAGCTTTCGGTACTTGAAAAGCAGGTAGCATTGATAAAAGCGCTTGATCTTGAACGGTTGATCACCGAAGAATTGAAAGCATTAGCGCGTCAGTATCCTACGAAAAGGGATGTACAGTTTGACCTCTTTCTGTTAGATGAACAAGATGCGTTCGTACGCTCGAAATTAGGTGGCGTTTCTGCTTTTACCGATTGGAATGGTATTATTTCATTTGTTGTTTTCCCAGCAGAAAACGTCCGTCACACGTTAAAATCGGTCATTACTCACGAATATCATCATCTTTGGCGCATGAGTGCTGTGGGGGGAGCAGAAGAGGAAGAGACGTTACTTGATCGTCTCATACTAGAAGGCTTAGCCGAACATTTTGTTAAGAATAGACTAGGAGAGCATAATCTCGGGCCATATAAAGAGGCGTTAACAAAGTCTGAAGCTCTCTCCTTATGGGAAAGTACGTTTAAACATTCTCTTGATTGTAGTGGAGCTGCAACCGATCCCTTTATGTTTGGAAGTAAAGAAAAAGGGTTGCCGTTTTGGGGTGGTTATGCCATAGGCTTCTACTTAATCGAGCGCTATATGGAAAAAAATAGTTCACTCTCCATTGAAGAGCTAACGCTGTTACCAAGTGCTGCTTTTGTCGCTGAAGACCTCTTTACTTGAAAGTTACAAATCCTGTTATAGAGCAGAAAAAACGTATAATAGCTGGAAGATGGAGAAGGATGATTATAAGCGAAATGGACTAGGATGAAAGGCTACTTACAGTGAACAACGTAGCTGTTTTTTGGAATGAAAAGGTAAGATTATGCGTTTTGGCCAATCAGAGAAATGATATCACTTTTTATAGCATTCTTCGGAGAGAAAATCTGTTATAATACAGTTTAGATGCTTGCTTATTGCCGTCTTAAAAGTACAAATTTCACTCAGTGATTTATGTGCGGTACACTTTTCAAATAAGGCGTAACGCGCTACAATCAAGCAAGAGGTGAATAAAATGAAAACATTGCCGTATTGGTTTGAAAAAGGAATGACGAAAGAAGCTTATATTGAAAATATGACGACCAATCAAGAAGAACTGTTAAGCATTGAGCAAAACTACACGCTCTCAGAAGCAGAAGTAAGTGAGCTTGCGTTGCTATCTACTAAAAAGATTAAAGGGGTTGTACTCACCGCTGATTGGTGTGGCGACGCACTTCTTTGTGTCCCTGTTATTAGTAAAATGGCAGAAGCAGCAAACATTGAGCTTTCTTACTTAATTCGTGATGAGAACCTAGAACTTATGGATCGCTATTTAACGAACGGAACAGCGCGAGCTATTCCCAAGTTTATCTTTTTTGATGAACATGGTGAGGAATGGGCAGTATGGGGACCGCGCTCTGCGGCTGTTCAAGAACATATTATGGCAGAGCGTGCGAAACTCCCTCACAGCGAGGATCCAGACTTTGCTTCTGCACAACAAGTTATGTATCAAAATTTTCGTCAACGTCTTTCTACCGATCGTGAATTATGGCAGTCGGTCACCGATAGTGTGCTAACATTATTTAAACAAGCACGTAAAAAAGATCTTCGTTAAGAAGGTCTTTTTTTATGAGGTGAAGAGCTTAGAGCACTTTTTTTGTACAATGATGTTTACTTCACTATAATAAGGACGATAGAAATTGAACAGATAGGGGTTAGTACATCGATGAACAAACAGTCAGAGCACACGAAGGGGATTATTTTTACAGCGCTCGCTTATTTCATGTGGGGATTTTTACCACTCTATTGGAAGCCGCTTCATAGCATCGAGGCAGGTGAGCTCCTTTCTCATCGAATAGTATGGTCTTTTGTTTTTATGATGATCATTGTAGTTGTAACCGGAAAAACGCGTGCCTTTTTTCAAAATTTAAAACAATTATTTACAGAACGCAAGCACTTTTTTGCGATTTTAGCCGCTTCTTTACTGATAAGTGCGAACTGGCTTATTTATATTTGGGCCGTCAATGCAGATCATGTCATTGAAGCGAGTATGGGCTATTATATCAATCCGCTTATCTCAGTGCTCCTTGGCATTATTGTGTTAAAAGAAAAGTTAAACTTTTGGCAGAAAGCTTCATTTGGTGTGGCGTTGATTGGTGTATTGATGTTAACCATTCAATACGGTCACTTTCCATGGATTGCTTTATCACTTGCCTTAAGTTTTGGTTTATATGGGTTAGTAAAAAAATTGGGTAATTATGATGCGGTGCTTGGTTTAACGTATGAAACGATGTTTGTAACGCCGCTAGCGCTGCTATTTCTTCTGTTTTGGGGACAGCGTGGCTTTGGCGTTTTTGCAACCTCAGGAGCTGGCATTAACGCGCTCATTTTATGTGCAGGCATAGCGACGGCCATTCCGCTCTTGTTTTTTGCATCAGGTGCACAACGAATTTCGCTTGCAATGGTTGGCTTTTTACAATATATCGCGCCATCTATTATGCTTTTATTAGGCGTATTCTTATATCATGAACTATTTTCAACGGTTCATCTCATTGCTTTTTGCTTTATTTGGTTGGCACTTCTTCTTTTTTCTTTTTCTAAACATAAGTGGATGGTGCGCTTACAGCCCAAAAATAAGCGTAAAACCTATAGTATGTAGCTGAAATCGGGAGCATTTCCATGCTTCCGGTTATTTTTTTTGAAAGTTAACTTTTGACGTGTGGCAATACTGTGCTAAAATAACCATGAAAACGTTTAATAAAGAAGTTCAAGAAATACCTTTTTCTTTATGGCAAAAGAAAGACTTTTGGCAAATGATGGGTTTCACCGTTAGGCTTTTAGGGGATGGAAGCCTTGATGACAGATTTGCTTTTGCTTTAAAACAGGCACTTTTTTGAGAACTTCTTTCCGTTCTCTTTATTATTGTTAAAATTTGCGATTAAAAATGCAGCAGGGGGTATCAACCAATGAGTACAAACCGTCCGAGCCAGGATTCTCCATGGCAGGGATTTTACGGACCTAACCTCGGTTATGTGATTGAATTGTTTGAACAGTATACCGCTGATCCTAATTCAGTTGACGAGGAATTAAGACAACAATTTGAAGCGTGGGGTCCGCCACCATCTACTGATGAAGCAGATGAAAACATCGCGCCTACGCAACAAGCTTCTTCAGGATTGCCTGTAAGCAAGATCGTAGCCGCATCAAAGCTTGCGGAAAATATCCGTACATACGGACATTTAGCAGCTGATATTCATCCCCTTAATGAAACACCAAAAAATATTAAAATGCTGGACCCTACTCACTATGGATTGAGCGAGGGAGACTTGAAAACGATTCCAGCCACTCTTATTTGGAGTGAGGCACCTCGCGATGTGAAAACAGCGCTAGATGCTATTCTTCGTCTGAAAGATCTTTACACAAAATCATTAGCGTATGAATTTAGCCACGTGCATGTCGAAGAAGAGCGCAACTGGTTAAACAACATGGTGGAATCAGGTTACCTATATCCTGAAATGACAAATGAGCAAAAAATTGCCTTGTTAAAGCGGTTATCCGAAGTAGAAGGCTTTGAAAAATTTTTGCATAAGACCTTTGTTGGACAAAAGCGTTTCTCGATTGAAGGATTGGACATTCTCGTACCAATGCTTGATGAGATTGTTTCTAAGAGCGTAAAAAATGGAACGAAAAATGTCATGGTCGGCATGGCTCACCGTGGCCGTTTAAATGTGCTTGCGCATACGCTTGGTAAACCATATGAGAAAATTTTCTCTGAGTTTCATCATTCGCCAAACAAAGAGCTTATTCCTTCTGAAGGTTCTCGAGGAATTAACTTTGGTTGGTCTGGCGATGTGAAATATCACCTTGGTGCCGATCGTTCGATTGAAGAAAATACAGTGAAAGCAAGCGTTACGCTTGCTAACAATCCAAGTCACTTAGAGTTTGTAAATCCAGTCGTTGTAGGTTACACACGTGCGGCTCAAGAAGTACGAACTGAAGCGGGCTATCCTGTTCAAGATGTGAATAAGTCGTTTTCGATTTCCATTCACGGTGACGCAGCGTTCCCAGGTGAAGGAATTGTAGCGGAAACATTAAACTTAAGTCGCTTAAAAGGCTACCAAACGGGTGGTACCGTTCATATTATTGCCAATAACATGATCGGCTTTACGACTGAAAGCTATGACTCTCGTTCAACGAAATATTCAAGTGACCTTGCAAAAGGCTTTGAAATTCCGATTGTTCACGTGAATGCAGACGATCCAATTGCTTGTATTGCCGCGGCATCGTTAGCATATGAGTACCGTACACGCTTCCAAAAAGATTTCTTAATTGATCTTATTGGTTACCGCCGTTTCGGTCACAATGAAATGGACGATCCGACAGTAACACAACCGGCGCTTTATGAAAAAGTAAACAACCATCCAACGGTTCGTACGTTGTTTGCGAAGCAGCTTGAGACAGCGGGCGTATTAGCAGCTGGCAAAGGCGAGGAAATTGACGCAGACGTACAGCAAATGCTTCAAGAAAAATACGACAAAGTGAAAGGTGCAAAAACGGCTGGCGAAGTAAAAGACGTTGTTGTTCCAGAAACGATTGTTAAGGGCATTCCTAAGCAAGATACGGCTGTGGATCATGAACAATTGAAAGCGATTAATAAAGCGCTTCTTGAGCGTCCTGAAGAGTTTAACGCGTATCCGAAGCTTGAGCGTATTTTAGCACGTCGTGCGAATGCGCTAGAAGAAGGCGGAAAAGTGGACTGGGCGCTCGCGGAAACATTGGCGTTTGCTTCCATTTTAAGTGATGGAACACCAATCCGAATTACAGGACAAGATTCAGAGCGTGGAACATTTGCTCAACGTCATCTCGTGCTGCATGATAGCAAAAATGGCAAGCTGTTTTCACCGCTTCACCATATTCCGCAAGTGAAGGCATCGTTTGGCATTCACAATAGTCCACTTTCTGAAGCATCTGTAGTTGGCTTTGAATATGGCTATAATGTATTTGCTCCAGAAACGCTTGTACTTTGGGAAGCACAATATGGTGACTTTGCAAACTGTGCGCAAGTCATTTTTGATCAATTCTTATCAGCTGGACGCGCAAAATGGGGACAAAAATCAGGTCTTGTTTTATTGCTTCCACACGGTTATGAAGGTCAAGGACCAGAGCATTCTAGTGGACGTATTGAACGTTTCCTTCAGCTTGCGGCTGAAAACAACTGGACGGTGGCTAACTTATCAAGTGCAAGCCAATACTTCCATGTGTTGCGTCGACAAGCAGCGATTTTAAATAAAGAAGAAGTTCGTCCACTCGTCATTATGACGCCAAAGAGCTTGCTTCGTAATCCTAGAGTCGCTTCTGATCATACGCTTCTTTCACAAGGACGTTTCCAATTAGTCGTTGAAGAAGAGTTGCTTGGAAAAAATGTAGACCAAGTAAAACGTATTATTTTAAGCAGTGGGAAAGTAGCGATCGATCTTGCAACGGAAATTGAAGGAAAAGCAGAAGAGTTAGATCACGTGCACGCCCTTCGAGTAGAGCAACTCTACCCGTTCCCGAAAAATGACATTAAAGACATCCTTAATCGCTATCCGAACCTAGAAGAGATTTCTTGGGTACAAGAAGAACCGAAGAACATGGGATCTTGGGCATACATTGAATCGAAACTTCGTGGTGTTGCGCCTGAAGGAGTCGCTGTGAAGTATATCGGACGTCCTGATCGTTCAAGCCCATCTGGTGGGGACCCAGAAGTTCACAAAAAAGAACAAGAACGCATCGTTTCGGTAGCATTAAGAAAAGAACAGACAAAAACAACGACTCATGAGGGAGGCAACGAACGTGATTGAAATTAAAGTACCAGAACTAGGAGAATCCATCTCTGAAGGAACCATTGCTCAATGGCTTAAAAATGTAGGTGACAATGTTAAGAAAGGTGATAACATTGTAGAGCTTGAAACAGATAAAGTGAACATGGAAATTACGGCTGACCATGATGGTGTCATTCAAGAAGTGTTGCGTGGCGAAGGCGATACGGTTGAAGTTGGCGACATTATTGCTGTTATTTCTGAAGGTGGTGCAAGCGAAGCTCCAGCGGCTGCAGCTCCAGCTCCTGAAAAGAAAGAAGATAACAAACCAGCAGCAGCGCTTCCAGAAGAAGTAAAAGAAACAGAACCGAAAAAAGAAACAGATCGTCCGCTTGCTTCACCAGCTGCACGTAAACTAGCGCGCGAACTTGGTATTGATCTAGCTAACGTACAAGCGCGTGATCCACTAGGACGCGTTCGTCCGGAAGATGTAAAAGCAGCGGCTGAAAAGCCAGCGGCGCCAGCGCCAAAAGCACCAGAGAAAAAAGCTGCGCCACAAAGCACGCCAGATGTTCCTGGTAAACCTGTTGAGCGCGTGAAATTATCACGTCGTCGTCAAACGATTGCGAAGCGTCTTGTTGAAGTTCAACAAACAGCAGCAATGCTTACAACGTTTAATGAAGTAGATATGACAGCGATTAATGAGCTTCGTAAGCGTCGCAAAGACTCATTCTTGCAACAAAACGATGTGAAGCTTGGCTATATGTCATTCTTTACAAAAGCTGTTGTAGGGGCACTAAAACAATTCCCACTTCTCAATGCTGAAATTCAAGGAGACGAAGTACTTCTTAAGAAATTCTATGATATCGGTATTGCTGTTGGTGCGGAAGAAGGACTCGTTGTACCAGTCGTTCGCGATGCAGACAAGCTTACGTTTGCTGGCATTGAAAAAGAAATTATGGCACTTGGAAAGAAAGCACGTGATAATAAATTAACACTTGCTGAACTTCAAGGTGGCACATTTACCATTACAAATGGTGGTATTTTCGGTTCATTAATGTCAACACCAATTTTAAATGCACCGCAAGTAGGGATTCTTGGTATGCACGGCATTAAACTTCGTCCAGTAGCGATTGATGCAGAGCGTATGGAAAATCGTCCGATGATGTACATTGCGCTTTCTTACGATCACCGCATTGTTGATGGTCGTGAAGCGGTTAGCTTCCTAGCAAAAGTAAAAGAAATGCTAGAAGATCCAGAAACACTATTGCTTCAATCCTAATAACAAGAGAGCTGTTTAGAAAATCAAAATGATTTTCTAAACAGCTTTTTTCTAATCAAGAGAGGAGAAGGAAAATGGGAATGCCACTTGAAGTGCAAACGATGATCGTAACGAAAGGAAAAGCAGAACGGCAAGAAGATTATAGCTATCGCTTAGTTAAAGCAGGCTATCGCCTCTATCCGCTTGATGTACCACTTACGGTTCACAAAACAAAAGATGCAAAAAGCCATGCAATCGCAACCATTTATTCTTTAACTTGGCACGAAAATAAAACGGAAATTCAGTATAAACTCCTGGATTTACACGGCGTCAATTAAGCCTAAAGGTGCCTTTAGGTTATGTTATGAAGCGTGGTATGATGGTTAAACAGCATAAAAATACAGAGATTGAAGAAAGGAGTTAAAAAATGAAAGCGTTTTATAAGAACTTAACGTTTCAAGTCATTCTTGCAATTGTGCTAGGGGTGATCGTTGGTAAAGTGTGGCCAAATGTTGGACAGCATATGAAACCATTAGGCGATACGTTTATTAATGCCGTAAAAATGGTCATTGCACCGATTATTTTTTTAACGATTGTACTTGGCATTGCTAAAATGGGTGATATGAAAAAAGTCGGTAAAGTTGGCGGTAAAGCGCTTCTTTATTTTGAAATTGTGACAACCTTTGCTTTAATTATTGGGATCATTGTTGTTAACATTGTAAAGCCGGGTGCCGGCCTAGATCCTTCTCAAATAAAAGGAGGCGATGTTTCTCAATATACATCAAAGAGTGGCGGCGAAATTGACTGGGTGCAATTTTTCACACATATCGTTCCCCATAATATGGTGGATGCATTTGCTAAAGGTGATATTTTACAAGTGTTGTTTTTTTCTATTTTGTTTGGTTTAGGATTAACGGCCCTAGGAGAAAAAGGCCAAAGCGTTATTGCTTTTTTTGATAAACTATTGCACATTTTCTTTTCTATTATCGGCTATATTATGAAAGCAGCACCGATTGGCGCGTTTGGTGCAATGGCATTTACAATTGGTAGTTTTGGCTTCGGCTCGTTGGCGCAGCTTGGAAAACTTATGCTTTCTGTGTACGCGACGATGTTTTTGTTTGTTTTTATCGTTTTAAATGTAATTTGTAGAGCGAATGGCTTTCGTTTATGGACCTACCTACGCTTTATTAAAGAGGAAATTCTCATTGTTCTTGGGACGAGTTCTTCTGAATCCGTATTGCCACGAATGATGGCGAAAATGGAGAAATTCGGTTGCTCCCAATCTGTAACAGGGCTTGTTATTCCTACGGGCTATTCATTTAATTTAGATGGAACGTCGATTTATTTATCAATGGCTGTCGTTTTTTTAGCACAAGTCTTTGGCATCGATTTAAGCATCACGCAACAACTGACGATTATTCTTATACTCATGTTAACGTCTAAAGGCGCAGCTGCCGTCACAGGTGGTGGGTTTATCGTGTTAGCCTCGACTTTATCGGCTGTTGGGAGCATTCCAGTTGAAGGACTTGCTTTACTTCTTGGCGTGGATCGTTTTATGAGTGAAGCACGGGCGATCGTTAATTTAATAGGCAATGGTATTGCAACCATCGTTGTCTCAAAAAGCGAAAAAGAATTTAATGAAGAACAAAGTAACCAGGCCATTCAAGCTATGAAAATGGCAAAAAAGACAGCGTAAGGCTAACAGACGAAGAAAAGTCCTAAAAAATGAAGTGAGTGGTGATTGACAATAGGCGCTAAAACTCGATAAACTTTTTAAAGCAAGAGGTAGTGAAGGGCTTTTACACTTCTTGAATAAAAAATGAGGTGACACTTGAAAATGATGCATAAAACATGGCAAGCGAAACAAGCCGTTAAAAAAGTAACGTGCGTTTCTACGGAAGCGAAAAAGTATATGGTTCATCATATGCTTACAGAAGGGAAATCATATGATGTGCAAAATGAAACGGACGAATTTTATTTTGTGATCGATAATTCTGGAAGAGTTGGCGGCTATTACAAAACGTATTTTGTAGACGCGTAAAAAAAGGATCTAGTAGCATAGCAGCTGCTAGATCCTTTTTTTTAAGAGTGGACGGCTTGTTGTTCAAGCGCTATTTTGCATAGAACAGCTTTAATCGTAAAGTACGAAAAATCTTCACCAAGTTGTTCTTTTAAGGCGCTTAATCCAGCACTGTCACTCGTCTTAATGACTTCTTTTACGCGCTGTTCCTCTTCTGTAGAAAACAATCGTTGCCAAGGGAGAGAATAGCCTTCTTCGGCAGAGCGCAATAAGTGATTTTCGACTGTTTGTGGAGATAAACCGCGCTCGTTAGCAATGCTATCAATATCCTTGTTCTCCATAAAGAAATGATAAGAGTCAAGATGGCTATTTTTTTTGCCAGATGATGTTTCCTGCGGTTGAGGAGCCCTTGCTACATATTCGAGAATAACGGTTAAAAAGGCTTCGCCGTAGCGCTCCCATTTTTTCTCCCCCATTCCCTTTATTTTTAACATCTCATGCTCCGTACGCGGTTGTTTGATACTCATTTCCGTTAAGGTACTATCTGCAAAGATCACATAAGGAGGTACAGCTGCGTCTTGAGCCATTTCTTTTCGAAGTGTGCGCAGCTGCGTAAACAGTTCATTTCGTTCGGAAACGGCTTGAATTGGTTGCTGTGCTTGTTTTCTCATCACACGTTCTTCGCCTTTGAGAACAGCAATGGCTTTATGAGATAGCAAAAGAACAGGATACTGTCCGTCAGAAAGAGAGAGATAGCCTTCTGCCGTTAAATAGTCAATAAGCTGTAAAATCTCTTTTTGTGAGCGCTTGTTCATAAGTCCATACGTAGAAAGCTGATGAAGCTTTAGCTCTTGTACTTTTTTAGCGCGCGATCCGTGTAGTGTATGGGCAACGAGTGTTTTACCGTAACGGTTTTTCATGCGTTTAATGCAGGAAAATACCATTTGAGCATCAACGGTAATATCACTCATCTCGCGATCGTCTGTACAATTTGAGCACGTTCCACAGTCGGTAGTAGTTTGGTCACCGAAATACTCAATAATGAAACGCTGCAAACATTGCTCGGTATGGCAATAATCGGTCATGAGTTGCAGTTTTTTATATTCATTTGCTTTGCGCTCTTCTTCTGACTGCCCTTGATCGATGAAGAATTTTTGCAATTGTACGTCGCGTGCCGAAAAGAATAATAAACATTCACTAAGCTCTCCATCACGTCCGGCACGTCCTGCTTCTTGATAGTACGCTTCGATGTTTTTTGGCACATTGTAATGAATGACATACCGTACGTTCGTTTTGTTAATGCCCATTCCAAAAGCATTGGTTGCAATCATGACGAGTATATCATCATGAATAAAGGCATTTTGTGAAGAGCGGCGTTCTTCCTCAGATAGGCCAGCATGGTATTTACCAACTGAAACCCCTTTTTTTTGAAAGTAATGATGAAGCTGATCGACTTCCTTGCGGGTAGCTGCATAAATAATTCCAGAGTTTTCTTTATTTTGTTGAATGTAGCGTTCAATAAATGGTCGTCGCTCTTCATCTTTTAGAACCGAGAAACTTAGGTTTTCGCGAGCGAAGCCTGTTACGAAGGCTTGTTGTGGTGCAATGTGTAGCAAGTGACAAATATCTCTTTTGACTTGTTCTGTTGCGGTAGCGGTTAACGCCGCAATGACAGGCTTTGTTGGTAAGGACTCGATGACTTCTTTAATGCGTAAGTAACTTGGCCGAAAGTCATGCCCCCATTGCGAAATGCAGTGCGCTTCATCGATCGCTACCATGGAGACCGGCAACGTCTGTAACAAGTGTCGAAAGCTAGCCACCTCTAGACGCTCAGGAGCGACATAGATCAGTTGATAAACACCTTGTTTTGTTTCTTCTAAACGCTGTGCTACTTCATGGTGTGATAAGGAGCTATTAAAATAGGTCGCTGCTATACCGACATTTTGTAGGGAATCTACTTGATCTTTCATTAATGAAATAAGAGGAGAAATAACAAGTGTTACGCCTTGAAATAAGACAGCAGGGATTTGGTAACAGATTGATTTTCCCCCACCCGTTGGCATAATGCCTAACGTATTTTGTTTGTTTAAAATGCTTTTTATAATTACATCTTGACCAGGACGAAAATCCGCATAGCCATAATATTTACTTAATACTTCTTTAGCGAGAGTATACATCGTACCTGCTACTAAAAATAGCTTCACTAAAATAAAACGGTAGTGAAACGCTATTTGTGTTAGTTTAGTAGTCAGTTTTCATCTCCTTTTAGCTTACACTAACACGGTGTGTTTCTTTGTCGTATGTAAACCCCTCAAGGTGTGTTCGTCGCTCCTTCCCTCATGGGTGAAGGAAGTCATGCTTTTGATTATTCTCTACCTACGCGTCTGCTTTTTTCATTGTAACATTCTCTGTTAACGAGTCGGTAGTCTTTACTTTTTGCATCTTTAGTAAGAAAACGTTTTCGTTTTGGGTTGGACAGCTTTTTATAGCATGTTATAATAAGAGAAAAACGGCAATGACGCCTCTTTTTCACGCAACGTGAAGAGAGGCTTTTTTTGTTGGAAAGGGGTATTTAACGATGGAAGAAGATAAAAAAAGATTTATTCAAGAATTTGTCCCAGGTAAGCAGGTGACACTCAGTCATTTAATTGCCAATCCAGATCCGGAAATGTTTGAAAAGTTAGGCATTACACAAGCAGGAGCACTTGGCATTTTAACGTTAACACCAAGTGAAACGGTCATCATTGCAGGAGATTTAGCAACAAAGGCTGCGAGCGTATCGCTCGGCTTTCTCGATCGGTTTACAGGAAGTTTAGTGCTAGTTGGCAGTGTTTCTGAAGTAGAATTAGCAATGGAAAAAGTGAATACGTTTTTAAGTGAAAATTTAAAATATACACCATCTGTTATTACGAAATCATAGGGGGAGTCAGCGTGAAACAACCTCGGGTTATGATTATCGGGGCTATTGGAGCAGGAAAAACGACCTTAACGAATGCGCTTTTAGGAATGACGCATGTGGCAGTAAAAACACAAGCGATGAATTATAAAGATTGGATTATCGATACGCCAGGTGAGTATAGTGAAAATCCGATGTTTTATAAAACGATTATGGCCACATCGCTTGAGGCGAGTCATGTTATATTTTTACAAGATGCTACGCGAACGACGTGTATCTTTCCACCAGGCTTTTCGAAAGGGATTCCAAAGCGCACGCTCGGTGTTATTACAAAAATAGACCACGATCAAGCCGATGTGAAGCGAAGTATTACGTTGCTTCGTCGAGCGATGTCAGCAGGTCCCATCGTGTTAACGTCAGCTCCAAACGCTATTGGAATTCACCATATTTACCCGATACTAGCATGCGAAACAGACGAAGAAATACAGCGATATTGTCATGAAAATTCTGAAAATATAGTACTTTAAACATGAAAGCCTTTACAACTGTCGGAATTTGCAGTATTCTTGTATTGAAAATAAATATGCAGTAGGCAAAGGCGCCTATCAACCAAAAGAGGAGAGATCTCTGTGTTGAAGGAGCCTTTTTGTTTCAAAAGGAGTCTTCGCATGGAACCATCTGGGCTATACCAGTTATGTCGTCAGTACACCGACTTAGAAGATGAGGCCATTGCGCTCATCCAAGAGCAAAGTCAATCGTTGCAAACGATGGCAGACTTATCACAATCTCATGTTTTTATTGATTGTATTATTGATGAGGGAACAGCGATTGTTGTTGCCGAAGCCATTCCTAGGACAACGATTCCTATTTATAAAGAACATGTAACGGGAAAATGTATTTCTAAAGCATTTGAACCAGCTGTCTTTCGTTCCTTTAAATCAGGGAAGCCGGTTATGAATCATCGTGCGGTTACTCCTGAAGGAATGACCGTTAGTCAAAATGTATTGCCAATTATTCATACCAATGGAACGGTGATTGGCGTAGTGATTGCAGAAAAAGATATAACGGCTCAAATTCAAGACGAGAAAGCCATTGAAACATTAACGAAAACGACGGAGGAAATGAGCCGAACCGTATGGGGCATTATTTCTCAGGAGCCGTCGATTCCTGATGTGTTAGAAGAAGGCTTATTGTTTTTAGAGGGTACAGGAGAGATCTTGTATGCAAACAATTATGCGCTGCGTCTAATGGAAAATCATTCAAATGCGTCGTCGCTCTCTTATAAAGGCAAAAAGGTAGACCAGGTATTACCGTTCATAACACGAGAGGTTCTTCGTCACAGCGACTTAAGTGAACGCGAGGAAGCCTACGAAGGAAGAGTCTATTGCAAACGCATTATTCGGCTTCGTTCCGGCGATAACTCCGGAAGAGTGCTTCTTTACATACGAGACATTTCTGATTTACGAGAGAAGGAACGTCAATTAGTCGTAAAGTCTGCTGTCATCAAGGAAATTCATCATCGCGTCAAAAATAACCTTCAGACCGTTGCAAGCCTTTTGCGCCTTCAACTTAGACGCGGTGTTCCCGAAGAGGCAAAAGGGTTGTATCAGGAAAGCTTAAATCGAATTGTTAGCATTGCGACGGTTCATGAGTATTTATCCTATAGCGGGATTGAGGAAGTGGACATTAAAGAGGTCATTCAAAAAGTGTCAAAAATGCTTGTTTTTCAGGCAGAGATGGAAGATACGCGCATTCACTTGGAACTGCAGCTTGATGCGGTCACGCTTCCTTCCAGTCATGCTGTTTCTTTAGCACTCGTTGTAACAGAGTTGTTACAAAATAGTTTAAAGCACGGGTATCAAAAAAAGAAACAAGGATCAATTGAAGTGAAAATGGTCAGCGATCAGCGCACCATCCAACTGTTTGTAAAAGATGACGGTGATGGGATGCCTCTTCAAGAAAGTAAAGAGCATCTTGGTCTAGAAATCGTACGGAATTTAACAACGTTTGATCTTGGCGGCCAATTTACGCTTTCTCGTAACGCTGATCATGGAACGACAGCGTATGTTGAATTTAGGATTGAACAGGAGGATGAACATGAGTAAAGGTAGGATTATGGTCGTGGACGATGAATCCATTTTACGAATGGATTTAAAGGAAATGCTGAGCGAAGCCGGGTATGAAATCGCGGCTGAAGCGAACACGGGGGAATTAGCCATTGAAATGGCGGCACTACATCAACCGGACTTAATCTTAATGGATGTGAAGATGCCTAAAATGAACGGCATTAAAGCGTCACGTATCATTGAAAAAAGCTTTAACATTCCTGTTCTCCTCTTAACAGCCTATAGTCAAACAGAAGACGTGGAAGATGCAAAAAAAGCAGGTATTGTCGGTTATCTCGTTAAACCGGTAACTGAGCAACAGCTGATTCCAGCCGTTGAAATTGCGCTGGCACAAAGCCAAAAAGTAAAACGCTTATTAAAAGATATGAGAAAGCTAGAAGAAAAGATTGAAGAGCGTAAGCTAATTGAAAAGGCAAAAGGTATTATAATGGAAACGCATCATCTCAATGAAGAGAGTGCGTACCAAAAATTACGCAGCTATTGCATGAATCATCGCATCGTTATGAAGCAACTTGCACAGTATATTATTACGCACCAATCCTTTGATTTTTCCGTAAAAATTTCATCTTAATGGGCAACGGCGCCTGACAATTCACTCAAGTTCTGCTTGTGTGTTGTCAGGCATTTTTTTTATGGCGATCTTACGAGAAGAAGGGGGGAGACGATGTCAAGAGCCAACCGTAAAGAAACGATCATAAGCGCTGGAATCGATATTGGAACGAGCACGACAAAAATGATTATTAGTGAATTTACGCTTGTAAATACAGCAGGTGTAAGCCATGTACCGCGCATCGAAATTATTGATAAAGTAATTTTGTATCGCAGTCCGATTTTTCAAACGCCGTTACTAGATGGTGGTACCCACTTAAATATGCCTGCCATTCATGAAATCGTTCATGGAGAATATGAAAAAGCGGGCATTGCTTCGAGCGCTATTCGAACAGGAGCTGTCATTATTACCGGTGAAAGTGCGACAAAGGAAAATGCAGCAGAAATGATTCACGATTTGGCGAGCGAAGCGGGTGAGTTTCTTGTCGCAACCGCAGGACCGGATCTAGAAGGCATCATCGCAGCGAAGGGATCAGGCGCGTATGACTATTCTATTGCAACAGGTCAATGTGTAGCGAATATTGATATTGGCGGTGGTACGGCAAATCTAGCTGTCTATAAAGCTGGTAAACTATGCGGCACATGTACCCTTCACGTCGGGGGGCGTTTAATTCAATTTCAAGACAATGTGGTGACGCATGTTTCAAAACCGGTCATGCAATGGGCACGTACTAGAGGCATTAATAATGTCGACATGGCTCATGTAGATGCGTTATTAGAAGAGATGGTGCGAACGCTCGTCTTAGCTTTACAAGGCAGTCAGGAATTACAACATCATCCTTTTCTGCTCGGTCATGTACCTGATTGGTCTGACGAGGTAGAAGTGATCATGTTTTCTGGAGGCGTAAGTGAGTGTTTATATTACAGCGATCGTTGTGATGGTCACTATAACGATATCGGAGTGAAGCTAGCGCAAAAGCTTAAAGAGAGCCCTGCCTTAGCGCGTTGGCAAAGAGTAACGCCTACGGAAACGGTTCGTGCAACCGTGCTAGGCGCAGGAACACAAACGACAGAAATTAGTGGAGCAACGATTCAAGTCAGTCCTGACGTGTTGCCATTAAAAAATCTACCGGTTCATCGCTTCCATTTTCCAAATGGTCAAATTGATGAACAGATTGTTAGAAAAGAAATGGAGCAAGCGGGAGCACTGTATGATCCATTGGCGGAAGGAAATCTATTTGCGCTGTTCTTATCAGGACTTGGTGTCTTGCGCTTTAAAGACATACAGCAACTGGCTGTTTGGCTAGTGGACTCGTTACACCACACAGTCCATGACGCCTTGCCAATCGTGATTGTTGTGGCCAATGATTTAGCAAAAGTTCTTGGTCAGTGTATCCAAGCAATTGTGCCTCATCGACCTGTTATTTGTATTGATCAAATTAGTATTGATAATGGCGACTATCTTGACATCGGTAGCATGCTACAGTCAGAAGTCGTTCCAGTCGTTGTGAAAACATTAGCTTTTCACAAATAGAAAGGTGAGAACGATATGAAGCTGCAAACAAAACTTCTCGGACAAGTATATCAGTTTAAAAGTTTAAAAGAAGTATTTGCAAAAGCAAATGAAGAAAAGTCGGGCGATCGCTTAGCGGGACTAGCAGCGGAAACGGTCCAAGAACGAATTGCTGCTAAGCATGTTTTAAGTGAAATTACGTTAAAAGATATCCGCGATTATCCCTTTTTATCTCCGGATGAGGATGCGGTCTCGCGTTTAATTGATGAGCAAATAAACGAGACAGTCTACATGGCGGTGCGGAATTGGACGGTTTCGGAATTGCGTGAACATATTTTAGCAGATGACACGCTGGGGAGTGATTTACGTAAGTTAAGCACTGGCCTCAATAGTGAAATGATTGCAGCAGTTACGAAACTCATGTCCAATTTAGATCTCGTGTTTGCAGCGAGTAAAATGGAGATTATTACGTGTTGTAATACACCGGTTGGACAAAAAGGTGTGCTTGCTTCTCGTCTGCAACCGAATCATCCGACCGACAACGTTGAAGGCATGCTCGCATCATTACGAGAAGGATTATCGTATGGCATTGGTGATGCTGTAATTGGAATTAACCCGGTCGATGATTCCGTTGAAAGTGTGAAACGCCTGCTTCATGCCACGCATGATTTTATGCAAGATTGGAAGATTCCTACGCAAAATTGTGTGCTTGCCCATGTAACGACGCAAATGAAAGCGATCGAAGAAGGCGCACCAGCAGATATGATTTTTCAAAGTATCGCTGGCACAGAAGCAGCGAATAAATCATTTGGGATCTCACAATCCCTTCTTGATGAAGCGCACGATATGATTAATTCTCTCGGAACATCAAAAGGGCCGAATCGTTTGTATTTTGAAACAGGACAAGGTTCAGAGCTATCCGCTGAGGCGCATTATGATATTGATCAAGTTACGCTAGAGGCGCGCAACTATGGCTTTGCACGCAAATATGAACCGTTTCTTTTAAATACAGTCGTAGGTTTTATTGGACCAGAGTATTTGTATGATAACAAACAAGTGATTCGTGCAGGTCTTGAAGATCACTTTATGGGGAAAATGCACAACATTTCCATGGGTGTTGATATTTGTTACACAAATCACATTAAAGCCGATCAAAATGATATGGAAAACCTTGGTGTTTTATTAACAGCTGCTGGGGTGAACTTCATCATTGCAACACCGATGGGTGATGATTGTATGTTGAACTATCAATCGATGAGCTATCATGACGTTGCCACACTTCGCCAAACGATGAGTAAACGAACGTCGCCTCATTTTGAAGGCTGGCTTGAATCAATGGGTCTAATGGAAAAAGGCAAATTAACAGGACTTGCAGGAGATTTAACACTATTCCATTAAGGGAGGTGATGTAAAGAGATGGATCGCACATTAATCGAAAAAGTAACAAGCATGGTATTAGAGGAATTAAAGGTGGAGCAGCATAGCGCTTCAGTAAAACCACCAGCTTCTATGCGTATGGTGAAAATTTATAACAATTTAAATACGAAACCTACCTTCGGAGAAGTGACTGACACAACGCGTAGTGACGAAGAAGCAATTGAAGAACCTACTTTTTATTCAACAGTAGCGTCTCCAAAGAACAAAGAAAAGCTTTTAGAAAATCAAGAGAAAACACCAGCCCGTATTGGTATTGGACGCGCGGGTGTTCGACCTAAAACGAACGCACTCTTGAAATTTCGATTAGATCATGCGGCGGCTGTCGATGCAGTATATGGCAAAGTGACTGAGGATCTATTATCACGCATGAAGTGGTTTTCTGTCCAAACGTCCACCGAAACACAAGAAGAATACATTCGTCGTCCAGATCTTGGTCGCAAGTTAAATGAAGACAGCAAAAAACTGATTGAATCACAGTGTGAAAAAAATCCACAAGTACAAATCGTGATTTCGGATGGCTTAAGTTCGGAAGCGATCGAACAAAATGCGGAAGATGTGTACTTATCGCTATCACAATCGTTAAATCAATTAGGTTTTCAAACGGGCACACCCTTTTTCGTGAAAAATGGCCGAGTGGCCGTTATGGATGAAATCGGTGAATTGTTACAACCAGACGTTATTATTTTATTAATTGGTGAAAGACCAGGGTTAATTTCCGCTGAATCATTAAGTGCCTATATTTGCTATCAGCCGCGCAAAGGAACGATTGAAGCGGATCGTATGGTTGTTTCCAATATTCATAGAGGTGGAATTCCACCGGCAGAGGCTGGGGCTTACTTAGGAAATGTTATTAAGAAAGTATTAACCTTTAAAGCGAGCGGCGTTTCCTTGCTACAGAAAGAAAAATAAGGAGGGACAACGAGTGAGCTTACGAAGAATACAAACGGACATTTTAGCTGTACGGCTTATTCCGAATGCAGATGCTGCTCTATGTGAGGCGCTTCATGTTCCATCGTCGTTTAAAAGTTTAGGGATTTTAACAACGACGAGCGATGATGTGGGCTTTACAGCACTTGATGAGGCCACGAAACAAGCGAATGTCGAAGTAGCGTATGCTAAATCGTTTTATGCTGGTGCTAGTCATGCTTCTGGCCCACTTTCCGGAGAATTTATCGGCATTGTTGCCGGTCCGACTCCCGATGAGGTAAGAAGTGGTATTGATGCGGCCATTCATACGATTGAGCATGAAGCGGCTTTTGAGGCGCTTGATGAAGAAGGCAACCATGCGCTGTTTGCCCACGTAATTTCACGAACAGGCAGTTACTTATCAAAAGTGGCTGGAATTGCTATAGGACAGCCTCTTGCCTATTTAATTGCTCCTCCGCTTGAAGCGGTTGTTGGTCTTGACTATGCGTTGAAAGCAGCTGACGTACAACTTGCGACCTTTTACGGACCACCTTCAGAAACAAATTATGGTGGAGGCTTAGTAACAGGAACGGAATCAGCATGCCGTGCCGCAGCAGAAGCCTTTAGAGAAGCAATTATTTCCATAGCAAAGTCACCTAGAAGCTATTAAGGAAGAGAAAGGAGCCATATCATGGCATTTGATCACGATCTCGTTTCCTTACAAGAAATGAGAAATGCTGTACAACAAGCAAAAGAAGCACAAGAAATTTTCAGTACGTTTACGCAAGAGCAAGTGGATGCTGTCGTGCAAGCAATCGCTGATGCGGCGTATGCGCAATCTCTTCACCTGGCAAAGCTCGCTGTAGAGGAAACAGGTCTTGGCGTTGTCGCACATAAAGAGATTAAAAACCAAGTGGGTTCTAAAGACGTTTATGAATCGATTAAAGATGTTAGAACGGTCGGCATTCTTCAAGAAGATCAGCGTCAAAAAGTAATAGAGGTTGCTGTTCCATATGGCGTCGTTGCTGGCATTGTTCCAGTAACGAATCCAACATCAACCGCCATTTTCAAAACGCTAATTGCGGTTAAAGCACGTAACGCCATCGTATTTAGTCCGCATCCATCGGCAAAGAACTGTACGATTACGGCAGCGGAAATTTGCGCTGAAGCCGCTGAAAAAGCGGGAGCGCCTAAAGGCCTCATCGGTTGGATCTCATCGCCTACGATGGAAGCAACGCAGCAGTTGATGAAGCACCGTGACGTTAACGTTATTCTTGCTACTGGTGGCAGCGGACTCGTACGCGCAGCGTATAGCTCAGGAAAGCCGGCCTTTGGCGTTGGACCAGGTAACGTTCCAGCGTATATCGAAAAAACGGCCAATGTAAAAGCCGCTGTCGGCCATATCGTTGATAGCAAAACATTTGATTATGGAACCATTTGTGCTTCAGAACAAAGCATTATTGTCGATAAGAATATTAAAGAAATGGCGGTTCGTGAATTAAAAAACCGCGGTGCTTATTTTTTAAACGATGAAGAAAAGAAAAAGATGGAGACAACGATTTCTCCACTTCCAGGCAAATTAAATCCGAAAATCGTTGGGAAGTCGCCGCTAGTCATTGCAAAAATGGCCGGCATCTCCGTGCCAAGCGAGACAACGTTATTAATTGCCTTCGAAACAGAAGTCGGCAAACATGTGCCGTTTTCGATTGAAAAACTAGCACCTGTGTTTGCATTCTATACAGCAAGTGATTCAGTGGAAGCGCTTGATTTATCCAATCAACTTCTTGCGCTTGGCGGCCGTGGTCATTCGCTTGCGCTGCACACATCGGACGATGAAATCGTTAAAACGTTCGCCTTAAAAATGCCTGTTTCCCGTTTGCTTGTTAATACGCCTTCAGCACTTGGGGCTGTTGGTGCAACAACGAACTTGAAGCCATCCTTTACACTCGGTTGCGGAACGTATGGCGGGAATGTGACATCTGACAACGTAACGGTTACCCATTTGTTTATGAAAAAACGTGTGGCGTATGGAACAAGAGACATTGTCGTAGAAAAAGCAGTTGAAACAACTGTAAACGACGAGCAACAGGAAACACAGCTCGCAACAGATGACAGCATTCAAGCGATTGTCGCTCAAGTGCTAGCGAAAGCTAGTCCTGAGATGGCGAATGATCCTGTTGCCATTAAGAAACTAGTAAGTGCAACGTTAGCAAAACAATCACACTAAAAAATAACCAATCCTTGAGGAGGAACTAAAAATGTCTAACGCATTAGGAATGATTGAAACGAAAGGTCTTGTTGCATCAGTGGAGGCAGCGGACGCAATGGTAAAAGCAGCAAATGTTAATCTTGTAGGAAAAGTTCATGTAGGTGGCGGGTTAGTTACAGTACTCGTACGTGGTGATGTAGGAGCAGTAAAAGCAGCAACTGAAGCAGGAGCAGCGGCTGCACAACGAATTGGTGAACTATTATCTGTTCACGTAATTCCACGTCCACATAACGAATTAGAAGCGATTTTACCAAAGGGAGAATTGCTCTAAATAGAAAGGAAGGCGATCACCTGTGAATGAGCAAATGGTTCGCTCTATCGTAGAACAAGTCGTTCATAAACTTCAAGAACAAACTGAACAAAACAGTGTTCCGATCGCTGTATCCGCGCGTCATGTTCATCTTTCACAAGAGCATGTGACGATCTTATTTGGACCTCAGTATGAATTAACACATAGAGCTGATTTATCACAACCTGGACAATTTGCAGCCGAAGAAACGGTTACGATTGCTGGGAAGAAAGGAAGCATCGAACGGGTTCGTGTCTTAGGACCCGTTCGTAATGCTACCCAAGTGGAGATCTCCCTGACCGATGCCTTGAAAATAGGGATTAAGCCACCGCTTCGTCAGTCGGGAGATATTAAGGGCTCTGCTTCATGTGTGCTGATTGGTCCCAGAGGAAGCATCGTACTTGAAGAAGGCGTCATCGTCGCCCAACGTCATATTCATATGAGTGTTGAAGATGGTCAGCGCTTTAATGTAGCTGATGGGGAAAAAGTAACGGTTGTTATTTCATCAGAACGGCCAGTCGCCTTTCATGATGTATTGATTCGCATATCTGACCGCTATACGTGTGAAATGCATATTGATACGGATGAAGCAAACGCTGCTGCTGTTTCGGGAGTAGTGACAGGCACGTTGTTGAAGGGAACAACTACGTCATGACAACTTCTGTGGATGCAACGCTTATTGCTACCATTGTTCAAGAAGTACTTCAACAACTGTCAGCGCTTCCCGTAAAACCACATCTTTACGTATGGGGAGAGGTGGAGGATGAAGGGAGCATGAATAAGCTAACGCAAGCGATCGGTCAGCGCTATGAGCTTACCGTGCTTTCTTCGCTACAAAAGGATCTCGACGTAAAGAAGGAAAGCGACATTATATTTTTAAATTGTGATCAAGATTTGATTGTGCGTGGTGCATTAGGTTTAACGGATACGGCAAAAAGTAAAGCGCTTGCCGAAGCGTTGCACCAAGGATTACAACCAACATTGTTTCTGTCTTACGAGGACTCTTTTAAATTTAATGGAAACAGTGCGTATAAGGCTTACTTACACAATCAAAAAAGTAGATTAGAAGCTTTTGGTGTGAGCTGTACGACAATGGAGCAATGGCTTCATGAGCAGCAGGAAACGAAAGTCTCTTCATCTACTGCCGTCTATGATGCCCCTTTATTAACCGAACGTGCAGTCGAAGCATTCACTGAACAAACACTGCTGCTTGCACCGGGAACCATTGTTACGCCGTTGGCACGAGATGCGGCAAGAAGAAAAGAGATCACGCTTAGTAGAACGTAAGCGATTTGGGGTGATGGGATGCGCTTAGGCACGGTTATAGGTAATATTTGGGCTACCCGAAAAGAAGAGGGACTAACCGGTTTAAAATTTTTGTTTGTGCAATTAGAAAATCCCGATGGAACAGCAGTTGATTCGCCAATTATTGCTGCAGATCGAGTAGGCGCCGGTTTAGGTGATAAAGTGATGATTACGAACGGAAGTGCAGCGCGTTTTGTAATGGATGATCACGATGTTCCTCTCGATTCAGTCGTTATTGGTATTGTCGATTCGATCGATGTTGAGAAGAGGTGAATAATCTTATGGGAAAAGCAATTGGTATGATCGAAACGAAAGGTTTAATCGGCTCAATTGAAGCAGCTGATGCCATGATTAAAGCAGCTGATGTAAAGCTATTAAAGCAGGAGAAAGTCGATGGTGCGCTCGTTACCGTTTTAGTCGAAGGTGACGTTGGTGCCGTACAGGCGGCTGTTGAGATTGGAAGAGAAGCAGCGATGCGCGTCGGAGAACTCGTGTCGAGTCATATTATTCCACGTCCAGATGATGAATTAGCCGGTATGTTACAGCCTGCTGCGAAGCCAAACGTCTTGAAACCGAAAGAAACATCAAGAGATGAAGAGGCAGACGTAAAGACAGCACCGAAGAAAAAAAGTAAATAATCTAAATCAAGTAACCCGTACCTCTTTTACGATGAGCGGGTTACTTGATTCATAGAAATGTAAGTGCTTTCAAAGTAAAAGTAAAAAGGAGGGGTTATCCTTTGAGTCAGATTGGAACGTATGTGATTTATGTCATTATGGCGTGTGCGGTTATTGGTGCCTTTGCGGCCATTAAAAACAGTGAGGACGGCATTGGGCGCGAGTTTATGGAAGGATTGCATTCCGTTGGCTATATTTTTGTCCCGGCAGCAGGTATTATGGCGGCCATTCCTTATTTATCGGCCTTTATTGAAAAAGTATGCGGACCGTTGTTTCATGCCGTTGGGGCAGATCCGGCGATAGCTGCGACAACGATTATTGCGGTAGATATGGGTGGCTATCAACTCGCCAATGCGCTAGCGGCTACGAAGGAAAGCTGGATTATGGCGATGACGGTTGGCTTTATATCTGGAGCAACGATTGTATTCTCTATTCCAGTTGGACTAGCCATGCTTGATAAGCGCGATCATAAATATATGGCGTTAGGTGTGATGTCGGGTGTGTTGACGATTCCGATTGGTGTCTTTATTGCCAGTGTCACGATGATGTTAATGAATGCAAATGTTCGTGGCGTCATTAGTACGGGCGGTGAAGGTAGTTATCAACTATCACTAACACTTGGGCAAATTCTTTTAAATTTATCGCCGTTAATTATTTTTGTAGTTGTCCTTGCCCTCGGTCTAAAATTTTATCCTGATGTGATGATTAAAGGCTTTATGTGGTTTGGAAAACTAATGGATGCAGGCATTAAACTCGTTTTAGTTTTTGCAATTGTTGAATACTTTACAGGTGCCTTTTCGGCGCTCTTTGGTTCGTGGGGCTTTGATCCTATTATTGCCGATAAGAAAGATCAATTCCGTGCACTAGAAACAGCAGGTTATATCGGTATTATGCTTTGTGGAGCGTTTCCGATGGTGTATATGATTCGAAAATTCGGCGCAAGACCGTTGAATGCTATGGGGCGCAAATTAGGACTTGGTGCTTCTGGAAGTGCAGGACTGTTAGCGTCTTGCGCGAATATTTTAGCGATGTTTCGTCTCGTGAAATTCATGCGTGCGAAAGATAAAGTGGTCAACATTTCCTTTGCGGTATGTTCAGCCTTTTTATTTGGCGATCATCTATCCTTTACAGCCAATTTTCAACCATCGTTAATCTTACCAATCTTACTTGGGAAATTTGGTGCAGGTGTCATTGCCGTTGGTTTTGCTTATTGGTTATCTGTTCCAAAGGCGATGGAGTTAGAGCAGCAAGATTTTGCAACAGGCGTTCGCCATCTATCGGAATATGAAGGAGAAGGTCTTGTGGAAGAGCGTCCTCTTCCTGAAGTGAAAACCGTATAAGTTAAAAAAGAACGATGGCAAAAGAGCGAGCTCTTTTGCCATCGTTCTTTTTTTATGGTAATCATGCTTAGTGCGTCGCATGGTCCTTTACATTTTCTACATCAGCTACTTTGAAGCCAGAGTGTTCAATTTTATAAATAAGCGCATCTGTTTCTTTTTCAGTTAGAACGGAGTTAAACGTGATGACAATTCTGCGTACAAACGATTTCCCAGCATCTTGCGTGAAGACGCCTTCAATATTATAGTCATCAGGAATGGCAGCAAATAATTTTCGTAGGGAGCCTTTTCCTTCTGTAGTAGAAACCGTTAAGGCATAGCCACCTTTTTTCAGTCCGTAAGAATCTTCAATGATATCCATTACTTTCGAGTGCGTTAAAATGCCAAGAAAGACGTGTTGTTCATTGACAACAGCTAAAAAGGGAAGTCTGCGAATGGAAAATAAAGCTTGGTAAAAAGGAGTTTCTTCGTTAATAAAGCTGTCTTGTTCTTTTAATAACGAGGTGACCGGTTCAGTAAGCGAGCCCACACCATCAATAATATAATCAGACGTACTTTCTTTATAGATGAGTCCACGAAAGTGTGTTTCGCTCTCATCAAGAACAGGTATACAACGATAGCCTGATTCTATAAGACGATGTCTTGCTTCTGCGATGGTCGTTTTTTCGGTTACATACGTAACTTTCGTTTTTGGGATATAGTGCGACTTAATTTTCATTGAAGATCCCCCTTGAAATAATGTACTTTCTCAGTTATTCGACACAACTATCTAAATTCCTTCCGTTTCACACTATTTTTTCTAAAAAAAAACAGCGAATTTGTTCTAGAACTAGTACTTTTGACAGATAAAAATTTGTCGTGTAGTTCCTGCTTTTGTCGGAAGGGATTTTTTAGAATAATCTGGAATTTAAACAGAGTAACAAATAAAGGGAGGCGTATGAATGAGAAATTTGAAAAAGAAAACATTGGTTGCATCCGCGTCAGCAGCAATGATTGCAGCAAGTTTATTTTCAGGATCACACGCATTTGCTTCACCACACAAGAATCAGTTGCCGCAAGCAAACCCTCATCTTCAACAAGGTAAGTCTTTTAAGTTCGACGGGATGGTACCTAAAGCGCCATTTGCTGCCAGCAATAAAGACGCTGGTATGAAAGGTGTTGTCGGTCCGACTCACCCAGATTATAAAATCCAAGCGTATTATGATGGTAAAAAACATCGGATTACGGGGAAATTGTCTGTCACATTTTTAAACAATACGAAAAAGAAATTAGATGAGCTCTATTTTAACTTATGGGGCAATGCAAAAATGTATCGTTCAAACAATGGAGGCATGGATGTCAGTCACGTTAAAGTGAACGGCAAACGTGCCGTGTATAACGTTGATGATACGGCTCTCCACATTCCTTCTCTGTCATTGAAAAAAGATCAAAAGTCAACAGTTACGATGGATTTTACGGTGAACGTTCCTAACTTACCAGATCGCTTCGGTTGGTACAAAACGACGACTTCCCTTGGTAACTGGTTTCCGATTCTTGCCGTTTATGATCAGAAAGGCTGGAATATAAATCCGTATTATGAAGCCGGTGAATCGTTTTACTCGCTAACAGGCGATTATGATGTGAAATGGACAACAGATAAAAAACAAGTGATTGCCGCCACAGGAACAGAGGTAGGCAAACCACAAAAAATGGGCAATTTAGCACTGCATCATTATAAAGCGAAAGATGTTCGTGACTTTGCGCTTGAAATGGATTCAACGTATAAAGTGAAATCCAAGCGTGTGAATGGTGTAAAAGTGAACGTTTATTATAATGATCTGCAAGCAAAATATGCCGATAGCATGATGGAGTCTGGGTTAAAAAGTATTAAACTTTTCTCCGATCATTTTGGCACCTATCCATGGCCAGAGCTTGATATCGTTGGCATGGAAGGTTGGTTTGGCGGGATGGAATATCCACAGCTTACGATGATTAGTATTGCGGGACCACGCTCGCAAGAATGGGTAAAATCAGTCACCGCTCATGAAATTGGTCATCAGTGGTTTTATGGCATTATTGGCGATAACGAATACGATGAGCCGTGGTTAGATGAATCGTTTGCCGCTTATTCTCAAGCGTTATACGGCAATACACTCAATCAATTGCGAACACCGCCGGTTGGTAATTACTTGTTATCCTCTCCGGTTTCAGCGTTTACAGCGAACGGCAGTTCTGGCATAAATGCTTACTATCAAATGATTTATGATTATGGTTCACGAACATTGAATGATTTACGAATGAAATTGGGCGATGATGTGTTCTATAAAGCCATGAAAGCGTACTTTAAAGAAAAGAAATTTAAAGTAACGACTACAAAAGACTTTATGACCATTATGCAACGCGAGAGCGGGAAAAACTTAGGGGAATTCTTCCAAGATCATCGCATTGTAGCTAAATAAAATAAGGATGCGTTTCTAGAGCTGTTTACTGCCTACGTAAACAGCTTTTTTGTATGAAGTTGGATTTGTTGCAATTTTTTCCTGTTCTCTTCATACTAACAAAAAGAAGACATCTGCCTCCCTTTTTTGGACATAGTAAAGAGAGATTCTAAAAAAGTAGGTGGAACGTTGCTACAATATGAATGTCTTATTATTGGGGGCGGCATTGCGGGGTTGCAAGCGGGCATACAGCTCGGGCGCTATCAGCGCAACGTCTTGCTTGTAGACGCTCATTCCGGGCGCTCGTCTCTCTGTAGAAAATATCGTAATTTGTTAGGTTATCCTGACGGTGTCAGTGGAAAAACTTTACGAGAAAATGGGCAAAAACAACTTGAGAAGGTTGGTGTACCGATTGTCTCTGACTACGTTACAGCCATCGAGCGGCAAGGAGATGGGACGTTTGTTGTCTCAACAGCTACGACGCAATGGCAAACGCAAACTTTGTTGCTAGCAACGGGCATTACCGACCGATTACCAGCTATTCCTTCATTAAAAGAATGTTTAGGCGAAAGCATTTATATTTGTCCAGACTGTGATGGGTATGAAGCGCTTGATCGTAACGTAATCGTCATAGGAGCTGGCGAGGCAGGGTGTCAAATGGCATTGGCGTTGCTAAGCTGGGCCCGACGAGTCACGTATATTCATCATGAAGATCCACTGCTTAGTGCAAACCAAAAGCACGCCTTGCAACAGCAAGGAATTTCTTATGTGCAAAAAAAGGTGAAAGCCATCATAACGTCACGCTTTTCAATCTTTGCAGGTGTGCAATTAGAAGACGACTCTCTCTTAATGGGAGACTGTGCTTTTGTCGCTTTTGGAGGCAATATCGTACATACCGAATTGCTGCGCTCCCTTGGTGTTCATATGCATAAGGGACATATTGTAACGGATGCGAGAACGAAAGAGACGTCAATACACAACATATGGGCAGCTGGTGATGTAACGGCTCACTCTGAACAAGTGGCTATTGCGATGGGAGACGGTGTCCAAGCGGCCATTTGGATACAAAAAAAGTTAAAGGGGATGAAGAAATCGTGAGTATCTTTCATGATGTATTCGATCGAAAGAATACACATTCTGTGAAGTGGGATCATGTGGATCAACTATTTGGAGGAGAAGCGCTCTTACCGATGTGGGTAGCAGACATGGATTTTAAGGCGCCACAACCTGTGCTAGACGCCTTGGGTGAACGAATTGCTCACGGTATTTTTGGCTATTCAAAAGCAACAGAACAAACGCGTGAAGCGATCACGACGTGGTTGCAAAGAAAACACGGTTGGACAGTGGATCCAGAATGGCTTGTTTTTACAGCGGGAATCGTACCAGCGATCGCTGCGGCCATCCAAACGTATACGAAAGAGGGCGATGGCATCCTCCTGCAAAGCCCTGTTTATTATCCATTTTCTAACCTGATTACGAAAAATAAACGAACGCTTTATGATAGTCCGTTACAATTTGATGGGCAACAGTATACAATCGATTTTCGTGATTTAGAAGAGAAAATGGCAAGTGGTCATATTAAAATGATGTTGCTTTGCAGTCCTCATAATCCGATTGGACGCGTATGGCGAAAAGATGAACTTACGCAGCTCGCAAAGCTTTGTATTCAGTATGAAGTGTTATTATTTGCAGACGAAATTCATCATGACCTTGTCTATTCCAATTATGAGCATACCGTTGTCTCTTCTTTAAATGAAGAAATAGAACAACGAACATTGACTGGCATTGCACCGAGCAAAACGTTTAATTTAGCAGGTTTACAATTTTCGGCGCTTATCATTCCGAATAAAAAAAGACGGCAGCTTTTTATAGAGCATCTTGAGAAAAATGGATTTTCGTCCCCAGGGGCGCTCGGGATTGTTGCAGCGGAAGCAGCCTATCAACACGGCGAAGCGTGGCTTAATGAATTGCTTCTCTATTTAGAAGAAAACATTGCTTATCTTAAGACGTTTATCGCGGAGCGGCTTCCTGAGATCACGGTCATTGAGCCAGAAGGAACGTATCTTGTATGGCTAGACTGTCGAAAGTTATCCATCGATTTTAAAGCGCTTGAAGCAGTGATGCAAAAAGAAGCTGGTCTTGCTTTAGATGAAGGTTATATTTTTGGAACAAATGGACAAGGGTTTGAACGCATGAATATTGCTTGTCCACTGGAAACGTTAAAAGAAGGGCTAAATCGGCTCGAAACAGCCGTAAACCGTATAAAAACTCGGCTATGAAGAGATGAAGCGCTTAAAACAGCGCTTCATCTCTTTTTATCTTCTTATATGCGTTATTCTCCACTTTGCAGCCACGTCATTATTTTATTAAAATAAGAACTTGTGTGATGAAACGGAAAAAACAATGGAAAGGAGGTTCCACATGTCAACGATGGTAGCAGAACGTGCAATGAATGAGGTTAGTGACCTTGAATTTCAAGTATTACGTATGCAAAATGATCTAAAAGAAATTGCCAAACGATGGGACGTTGTCGGTGTAGAACAAAGTAAGGATGAGCATTTAACAATTGTGTATAAGCAAGAAAATCAGCATCAGTGCAAAATAATGTTAAATGACTGTGCGTCCTCTTTTCAAGGTACGTGGGACTATTCAATTGATGCGGCTTTTAAAGGAGAGGACGGAATCTTTATCGGTGATATTCGGGGTCCAGCTAACAAGGGCTATGGCTCCATCTGTATGCCGTATTTAAAGGAAATTGCCCGAGAGCATAACATTCCGTGTATAACAGGAGATATTGCAAAACGAGATTGGGATCATGTGGATCGGCTTGTTTATTTTTATGAAAAACATGGATTTATCGTAGAGTTAGATGAAGAAAAGCAAACGGGATCCATCGTCTGGAGAAACTAAATGCTCTTCATTGAGAATCGTGTCATTTTATGTTACAGTAAAATTAACCCATTGATAATAAACGAGTAGCGAACTACATGTGTCGTTTCTCGTTTTTTTTTTTCAAAATCGTAAGGATTAGGGGGGGTTAGATGGCGATAAAGCATATGCCTATTCCTTATTTTGAAATTGATAAACAGTTTAATATCTTAGCCCGTTCGGATCAAAGTGTAGAAACCTTTCTCGAAAAAACAAATTTTTTAGAACTTGTTGATGCAGAGAGCAAAGAAAAGGCGTCTCTTTTCTTGTTGTCTCCCGAGTATCATAAGGAAATAGAACTTGTTCTACACACGATTGCAACACCCTTTGCTCTATTTAGTTGTTCCATTCAGTGGCATGAGGATGTGGGGCATTTAGTTTGCTTAGAACAATCGGAAAAGCTTAAAGTACTCGAAGAGAAAGTACAACATCAATCGGAGCGACTGGCCCAGACAAACTTTGAATTGTTTGAGCAAAAAGAGCAGTTAGAAAAGTCGTTAAAGCGCGTCTTGGAATTATCGGCTCACTTTGTGCATTTATCTAAAAGTGTAGGGCTTGTACCATTTACAGGTGATTTGAATGAAGCGTTAATTACTGAAAATAAAGAAACACTTATTCAACTCGTCTACGATGGGGCATTAAACAGTGTATTCTTTGATTTTAGTTCAGTGGAGAAATTAACGGCAAGTGGGTTCGAAGGATTTTGTGAGCTCATTCGCGAATTAAATTTAGTAGGTGCGCTCTGTTATGTTGTTGGTTTGAAACCTGAGCACGCGATGCTGTTAAAAAATAAAAACATTCAAGATATGACCTATTTTATGCGTAACTTAAATGAAGTCATTCATGTCGATTCAGCCTATAGTCCAGAACGCTCTTCGCTGTTATTACAATAGCTCATATCGTAAGGAGGGACTGGTGACGATGGGAATACCAATCTTAAAGTATAGTGATTCTTTGTTTGTTTCGATTCAAGAGGAGCTAGATGATGAGAAGGTCGTGACGTTGCAACAGGATATTTTACGTGACATTCAGCGTCATAGTGCCGCCCGTGTAATCTTAGACGTTTCAGCTTTAGATATCATTGATTCATATAGTGCAAAAGTGTTTAGTGAAAGTGTACAAATGGCAGAGTTAATGGGAGCAAAAGTTGTTTTAACGGGTGTGCAACCAGCGGTAGCTATTACGTTACATGAGATGGGAATTTCAATGCAGCATATTAAGACGGCACTTGATATAGAAAGTGGTCTAGAAGCGTTAAAAAAGATGGAAAACGAAATAAAATTCGAGCGATGAGTTTACTCGTTCGAATTTTTTTTGTGCATTTTTTTTCGGAACCTTTCGACGCTAGTGTGTGGAAAAGTTGAAAAAGAGGAGGAGAGGCGTCAGAAACTGTTGATATTTGCTGAACGATTTTTATTCAGGAAGCGTTTGGTAAGCGATTAGCGTGGTATATATAAGGTACAATGATTAAATAGCTCAATAGCTTTCAATCGATTTTTTAAGTCTATAGCGGATGGAGGCGGTGTTATGAAATATAAAGTGAAAGACTGGCGGCGGTTAACGTTACGTGAACGGTATTTGCTACTCTATGCGGTTGCGCGATTGCAAAAGCAACAACGAATACAAGAGATGTAGAAAGTGAACAAGATGTGTTCATGCTTTCTACCTCTCTCTTTTTTTTGCGTAAATACTTTACGCAGTCAAGCGATCATAGCGCTTCTTTAATATTCTCTCTGTGATGAAACCAGCGACTATACCCGCTATAAATGGCCCATAAGAGGCATTTATGTTGAGTTGAAATGGCTCACTCGTTTGGAGATGGAAGTGCCAGTGTAAAAAATCAAGATTCCATAGAAAGCCGATGCTATAGAGTGCAATCATCGTCAATAGAGAAACGACTAATGGATCCCTAATTAATTTACGTTTCATGACAAACAACTCCTTTTTTTACCATTTTATAAACGATATAAAAAAGTGTCAATGAAGTCCTTATTGATATTGCTCTAACGTTGCAAAGAATGCTGTTGCAAAGTCATAAAACACTTTTTCGGACGGAGCTAACTTTCGCGTGGCGGACGAAATAATGCCAACTGTACGTTCAACGATCGGGATCGCAATGCGCTTTCTTACGGTATAGCGAGGGGTTGTTTCATAAAAAGAACTGTCGGGTAATAACGTAATACCCATCCCCGCCGTCACTAGGCCCTTAATTGCATCCAAATCTTCGCCTTCACACGCAATGTTCGGTGTGAAACCGGCATTTCGGCAAGCATCGGCCACGAGCGTGTGCAAAATATATCCTTTTGGAAACATAACAAAAGGTTCATGACGTAAATCATTTAAAATGAGTTCTTCTTTCTCTGCAAACGGATGATGAGCAGGTAAAAGGGCAGAAACTTTTTCTGTAAATAAAATATGTTCGGTAAGCGCAGGCGAAGAAGGAACCGGTCCGATAAACGCCAGACTAATCTCTCCTTTGGCGACAGCCTCCGTAAGAAAATGATAAGAGCCTTGTCGAAGCAAGAAGGCGATGTGTGGATGCTCTTGTTTAAAGGCGCTAATCACCGTAGGTAACAGATGACTTGCTAAGCTTGTTGGAAACCCGATTTTAATACTACCGCGCTCTGGATCTAAGTATTCTTGCACTTGTTTCTTAGCATAATCAATCCCTTGTAGCGCTGTTTGAATATGATTTAAGAAAATTTTCCCAACAGGTGTAAGCTTTACGTTTCGCCCTTCGCGTTCGAAAAGATCCACCCCGAGCTCTTTTTCGAGATTGGCGATTTGGCGACTAACCGCAGATTGTGCAACGTGGAGATGGTGAGCGGCTTCTGAAACATGTTCACGATGTGCTACTTCCATAAAATAGTATAATTGTCGTAGTTCCATGGTATCTTTTCCTCAATTCATCTCAATAATAGATCATTCCAATCTAAATTATATATTGTTTATATTGATTTTTAAACCTACACTGTTAAAAAGATCTTTAGAAATGAGGGAGCGACAATGAATGTAAGAAAAACGTTACCGCAACAACAAGGATTGTATCAGCCATCTTTTGAACGAGATGCATGTGGCATTGGTGTTTATGCGAATATAAAAGGAAAAGAAACGCATGAAATCATCCAACAAGCGTTAACGATGCTTGTACGAATGGAGCATCGCGGAGGTCAAGGTAGTGATAAAAATGTAGGCGACGGCGCTGGTATGATGGTCGGAATTCCTCATAATTTTTTCCATGAAACCTGTTCCTTTTCACTGCCAGCACGTGGAGAATATGGCGTGGGAATGCTGTTTCTTCCAAATGAAGAGGGGGAACAACGCCGCATTAAAGATCAGATGACCGCGATTATACGTGAAGAACAACACGCAATCATTGGGTGGCGTACCGTACCTGTAAATAAACAGGTGCTAAGTCCGGTGGTTGAGCAAGATACACCTGCCATTGTTCAAGTGTTTATTGAAAAAAGACACGATCAAGACGAGGCAATGTTTCAAACAGCTCTCTATCGTATTCGTAAAAAATGCGAGGCATGGTCTCAAGCGTGCGAGCAAGCCTTTTATATTGTTAGTTTGTCAGCTACAACACTCGTATACAAAGGGCTGTTAACGCCGGCTCAGGTTGGTACCTTTTATGTAGACTTACAGGCGCCGCAATTTATGTCTGCCTTTGCCCTTGTGCATTCTCGTTATAGTACGAATACGTTTCCGAGTTGGGAGCGCGCACATCCTAACCGGTACCTTGTTCATAACGGAGAAATCAATACGTTAACAGGCAATGTACAATGGATGAAGGCAAGAGAGCATGACTTACTTCCTTTTTTATTTTCAAAAGAGGAGAGTGAACGCTATCGCTTGCTTGATACGAGTGGCAGTGATTCGTCTATACTTGATCAAGCCTTTGAGTATTTCTCCTTGGCAGGTCTAGATCTGGCACATGTAGCAATGATGCTTTTACCTGAGCCGTATTTACAGGATACTACCATGGATGAACGGAAGCGCGCTTTTTATGAATATCACAGTCATGTAATGGAACCATGGGACGGTCCGACGGCCATTGCTTTTACGAATGGAGTGCAAATTGGGGCGATGCTTGATCGCAACGGGCTGCGACCAGCGCGCTATTATGTAACGAAAGATGATCATGTCATTTTGTCATCAGAAGTTGGGGTAGTGGATGTAGCGCCAACCAACATTTTATATAAAGGGCGATTATCACCAGGAAAAATGTTACTGCTTGATTTGCAGCAAGGCGTCATTCTTAAAGACGAGGACATAAAACGCAGCTATAGTGAAGCGTATCCGTATCGCGAATGGGTGCAGCACCAAATAACATTGCCTGCAGCAGAAGAGCGCTACGAAGAACTGAACGATGTTGAACAGGCGCAGCACGTTTATGGGGTTAGTTATGAAGAGGTACAAAAGTATTTAGTAGCACTGCTTACAGAAGGCAAAGATCCAATGGGCTCCATGGGAAATGACCGGCCTTTAGCCATTTTATCCAGTCATCCGCAATCCCTATTTTCTTATTTTAAACAACTTTTTGCGCAGGTAACGAATCCACCGATTGATGCTTTGCGAGAAACGCTTGTCACGTCCACGGTAACGTATCTTGGCGGAAGTGGACATCCATTATGTTTCTCGAAAGAAAACTGTCAGTCGATTGTGCTCTCATCACCGGTTTTGTTGCCAAGTGAATTTGCAGCCATTCAAAGCAATCACCTTTTAACATTTCCTGTCGTTACGTTACCAACTTTATTTTCGGAAAATTTAGAAAAGTCAATAGAACAGCTTTGTGAGGAAGCTGAACGAGCAGTTCGGAACGGAACGAGCATACTCATCTTATCAGACCGCGCCTATACGCAGCATGACGTTCCAATGCCTAGTTTGCTCAGTTTAAGTGCCGTTCATCAACATTTAGTAAGCAAAAAGTTACGCATGAAGGTGAGCTTACTTGTCGATAGTGGTGAAGTTCGTGAAGTGCATCATTTCGCCACGCTACTCGGTTATGGTGCTGATGCGATTTATCCGTATTTAGTGTATGCCACGTATGCGCAAGAAGAGGAGCATTTATCAGATTCTTGGAGCGATACGGTGCACCGCTACAAACAAATTATGACAGATGGCATTGTGAAAGTGATGGCTAAAATGGGCATTTCAACGATTCAAAGTTATCGCGGTGCCCAATTATTCGAAGCAGTCGGCATTGGTCGTGATGTAATGAAGAAATTTTTTCCGGACACAGTCTCACAACTTTCCGGTCTATCTTTACCATCTATTGCTCTTGAAGCAACGCTTCGCCATGAGCAAGCCTACAATCGCAGAGGAGCGTCTTTGCCATCTGGCAGTGATTTTCAATGGCGACAAGATGGGGAACATCATGCATTTTCACCAAAAACCATTCATATGTTGCAATGGGCTACGAGAAGAAATGATTATTCCTTATACAAACAATACAGTGAAGCCGCGAATGAAGAAGTACCAACATTTTTACGTCATCTTTTTACATTTAAAAAACGCCAAGCGATTCCGTTAGAAAAAGTAGAAAGTGTAGAACGACTCGTGCAACGCTTTAAGACAGGTGCGATGTCTTTTGGTTCCATCTCGCAAGAAGCGCATGAAGATCTGGCGCGGGCTATGAATGCGCTTGGTGGGAAAAGCAACAGTGGAGAAGGAGGCGAGGATGCACGGCGGTATACACCGGACGCATCCGGAACCTTAGCGAAAAGTGCCATAAAGCAAATTGCTTCCGGCCGTTTTGGCGTGACGAGTCATTATTTAGTCCATGCAAATGAACTTCAAATTAAAATTGCACAGGGAGCAAAGCCAGGAGAAGGTGGACAATTGCCAGGAAACAAAGTATATCCGTGGGTGGCACATGTTCGCAAATCTACACCGGGTGTTGGCCTTATATCGCCGCCACCGCACCATGATATTTATTCTATTGAAGATTTAGCGCAATTAATCTATGATTTGAAAAATGCAAATGAGTCGGCACGCATTTCCGTGAAGCTTGTTTCTAAATCAGGAGTTGGTACCATTGCTGCTGGCACAGCTAAAGGTGGCGCAGATGTTATTGTAATTAGCGGGTATGATGGCGGAACGGGCGCCTCTCCGAAAACGAGTATTACGCATACGGGTTTACCATGGGAACTTGGATTGGCAGAAACGCATCAAACGTTAGTACTCAACGATTTGCGTGAGCGCGTTGTGATCGAAACAGATGGAAAGCTCATGACAGGAAAAGACGTCGTGTATGCTGCTTTATTAGGAGCAGAAGAATTTGGCTTTGCAACGGCTCCTTTAATTGTTTTAGGCTGTGTGATGATGCGGGCGTGTCACTTGGATACATGTCCGGTTGGCATTGCTACCCAAAATCCAGCACTTCGCGAAAACTATACGGGCAATGCAACGCACGTCATGAACTATATGCGGTTTGTCGCTGAGGAAGTTCGAGAGATTATGGCGAGTCTTGGCTTTGCGACATTTGATGAAATGGTTGGACGCAGTGATGTGTTGACACCTTCCAAACGTTATGAAGAGCATTGGAAAGCGCGTCAGCTTGATCTTTCACCATTACTCTATCAAGTGCCTACGAGCAAAGAGGTAACGTCTAGTGAACAATCCAACCTTTTAGCTGATACGCTCGATCGTCAGGTGTTACTTCCCCTAGCAAAGCAAGCGTTACAAAAGGGAGAACGCCTTTACCATTCACTTCCGATTACGAATCAGCATCGCACCGTAGGTACCTTACTAGGAAGCTATATTTCTAGAGAATATGGAGAAGCAGGCTTACCAGAGGATACGCTCACTTTTCATTTTACAGGCTCAGCCGGGCAATCGTTTGGTGCGTTTTTACCAGCCGGGTTATCGCTACATCTTTTTGGAGATGCCAATGATTATGTTGGGAAAGGACTATCTGGCGGTAAGGTTTCCGTTGCAGCTGAACAAGGCGTTTCTTACTTAAGTGATGACCATGTGCTCATTGGTAATGTGGCGTTTTATGGAGCAACCGCTGGAACAGGCTTTATTGCAGGCGCAGCTGGGGAGCGCTTTGCTGTTCGTAATTCGGGTGGTTCCTTTGTCGTTGAAGGAATTGGTGATCATGGCTGTGAGTATATGACAGGTGGTAAAGTTGTCATTTTAGGAGACGTGGGGAAAAATTTTGGTGCTGGTATGTCCGGTGGAATTGCTTATTTATTACCACATGAGGCAGAACAGGTTACGAAACAAATCAATACAGAGCAAGTATGGATTGAAAGCTTACATGATCCACAAGAAGTGCATGATGTGCGGCAGCTTTTAAGACAACATGTACAGTATACGAATAGCACAAAGGCACTTCATGTGCTCCAACACTTTCCAGAAGTAGCGTCACAATTTATAAAAGTAATTCCGAAAGAATATAAAAAAATGCAACAGCGCATTACCGAGCAACAACACCATTATTCAACCGAAGAAGAAGCGATATTAGCCGCTTTCCAAAGCAGTACAGAGAACAAGCAATCACCACAAGTGAAAGGAGCATCACGCCATGAACAAGTTGGACTTTATCCATTATAAGCGCATCGAAGCAACCGAGCGTGATCCGAAACAGCGTATTGATGATTGGGGAGAACATATAGAGTCGCTGGATGAAGCGTATGTTCAACAACAAAGCAAACGATGTATGGATTGTGGCACGCCCTTTTGTCATATTGGCATGGAAATTGGTCAATTTGTTTCCGGTTGTCCTCTTCATAATGTTATACCTGAATGGAATATGCTCGTCTCACAAGGAAAATGGAAAGAAGCGTATGCACGCTTAGTAAAAACGAATAATTTTCCTGAATTTACAGGGCGCGTTTGTCCAGCTCCTTGTGAAGGAGCTTGTACAGCTGAACTGGCATCAGCTCCCGTTACGATTAAAAACATTGAGCTGGCCATTAGCGAACAAGGCTTTACGAACGGTTGGGCGCGGCCGAATGTGCCAACGACGAGAAGTGGTAAAAAAATCGCGATCGTCGGTTCTGGTCCGGCCGGCTTAGCAAGTGGCGATGAGTTAAACCAACGAGGCCACGAGGTAACGATTTTTGAAAAAGCAGATGAACCGGGGGGCTTGTTGTTATACGGCATTCCAAATATGAAATTAGATAAACAAGTGGTGGCACGACGCATTGCGCTTCTAAAAGAAGCGGGAATTACCTTTGTTACGAACATAGAGGTAGGTAAAGATGTGACGTTACAGACGTTGCAAACCGAGTATGATGCCGTTATTTTATGTGTGGGCGCGCAAACCCATCGCGCTCTTCAACTAAAAGGAGATCATGCGCGTGGCATACATGAAGCGATGGATTACTTAACCGAAGCAACGGAAGTTCTTCAAGGGAAACGAACCGATCAACAAGCAGCGCTCCATGTAAAAGATAAAAACGTGATCGTCATTGGTGGGGGCGACACGGGGGCAGATTGTGTGGCAACAGCCTTACGACAAGCGTGTAAGAGCATCGTACAATTTGGAAAATATGAACCACTTCCAGAGAAACGACATCAGGAAAATAGCTGGCCTGAGCTGCCGCAAATTTTCACAATGGATTATGCCTATAAAGAAGCTAGTGCTGTTACAGGAGAAGATCCTCGCCGTTACAACCTTAAAACAAAAGAAATTCTCCTAGATGAAACCGGACATGTAAAAGGGGTGCATACGGTAGAAACGAAAGCGACGAAAGGGAAGGATGGCACGTGGGTTTGGGAGGACATTCCAGGCAGTGAAACGGTGTGGGAGGCAGATTGCATTCTTGTTGCGATTGGCTTTGAACCACCTGCAGCATCCTTATACGATCGCTTTCACGTGTCACAAGGAGCTCACTATGAAAGCAGTGAACCGGGCGTATTTCTAGCCGGAGATGCAAGACGTGGCCAAAGTTTAGTCGTTTGGGCCATTCAAGAAGGCCGAGAAGTTGCCCGTCACGTGCACGCTTTTGTTGAGCAACAGTCGGTTGTGGGGGAATAAACGAAAAACCAAGCGGTTACGCATGTGTAACTGCTTGGTTTTTTTACGCAGCATATTTAAATTTCACGTACCGTATTTTATTTCTTACTATACTAAATTTAAAACCAAAATTTAGTATGCTTTAGGATAACCGATCCCTTACTTTATAAATAGCCTTTGTGCAAAAAAAAGACGCAACACCTTTTCAACATTTTTTGCGAAAATAGTCAGCCATAATCGACGAAAGACGCGAAAGTAAAACGTTCTCTTTCAATCTTTGCCTGGTAGGTCTTTGAATTTTCGTCAATTTTTACGAAGTGCATATTAACTGACTTTCTGAGATAACCTGTGTATGATGATTCGTAATAACTCTTTTGAGAAAGGAAGTTACGATGAAAAAACAGTATGAAGCATTATTTCAATCTTACGAATTTAAAAAAGGAATATCGTTAAAAAACAGAATTGTAATGGCACCTATGACAAACTTTGCCTCCCATGATGATGGGACCGTTTCACAAGATGAATTAGAATATTACAAACGCCGTAGCAAGGGAGCAGGCATGGTCATTACAGCATGCTCTTACGTGTCACCAAGTGGAAAAGGATTCCTAGGTCAGTTTAGTAGCTATACAGATGATATGGTAGGAAGCTTACGAAAGGTCGCAACAACCATTCAAGATGAAGGAGCAAAAGCGATTTTGCAAATTTATCATGGAGGTCGTTTATCACCAGCACATCTTGTTCCAAATCATGATGTTGTAAGTGCAAGTGTCGTTGAAACTGAGCAAAAAAATGAGGACGGATCAACCTTGATGACGCGTGCATTAACACATGAAGAAATTGTAGCTATCATTGATGATTTTGCAGAAACTACACGACGAGCCATTGAAGCAGGCTTTGATGGGATTGAAATTCACGGTGCGAATCGTTATTTAGTGCAACAGTTTTATTCAGGATATACCAATCAACGAGAAGACGCATGGGGAGGTAGCGTAGAAAAACGCATGAAATTCCCTCTTGCTGTTGTGGATGCTGTTGTTGATACTGTCAAGAAACATGCAACGAAACCTTTTATCGTTGGTTATCGTTTTTCTCCAGAAGAACCAGAAGAAGCTGGTATTACAATGAAAGAAACGTATGCTTTAGTGGATGAGCTTGTAAAAAAAGACATTGATTATTTACATGTTTCTGTTTTTGATTTCTGGTCTTTACCACGAAGAGGAGAAGAAAATCAAACGATCTCTCGAATGGAACATTTACAAAATCGCGTCGGTGCTGATATGCCTATTATAGGTGTAGGATCCATCTCTACCCCAGAGCAAGCGGCTAAAGCACTGCAAGTGGTGCCTTTACTTGCTATAGGAAGAGAACTCATTATTGACCCTGATTGGGTACAAAAAGTTGAAAAGGGTCAGGAAGATACGATTGTGACAAAACTTCATTCAGACAAACAACAACAGCTCGTTGTTCCTGATGCGTTATGGCAAGTTATTTTAAATACGCCCTCTTGGTTCCCGATAGAAGGGGAAAATTAATAGGTAAAGCTAGCAGAAGAATTTTTTTGCTAGCTTTTTTTTTGCCCATTTTTTAACGGTCAAGAGAGGTACCTATACGCTTGTACGTCGTTGGAAATATAGTAGGGATAAGGATGCCTGTTTTCTAGTGAAAAGAGGAAGGAGTGAGTAAGAACGTGGGCTGTTGTTTATGTACTGCTTTTAGTCAACTACAAATAGGAGCGAATTTTCAACCGATCTTTGCTACAAGTGGTGTAGCTCCCTTTAATGTAAAGTTTATTGCATTTGATTGTTGTACAGGAAATGTCATTGGGACTGTAGGGGGAGGCATCATACTCTTTCAATGTGGTGAAATTGTTGGTTATTATGCAAATTCTGCTGCACCACCAAATGGGGTAGGTATTATCATCTCTAATTTAAATTTAGGGGGCCCAGGAGCACAGCTGGAATATGTGCAAGTGCAAAATACGGGGTTAGTACCAGTTGATTTAACTGGTTGGACCATTCAAAGCAGTCGAGGAGGACAGACGTTTACGTTTCCACCAGGCTATGTCTTGCAGCCGGGTCAGTCTGTTTTTGTCCAATCTGGTGCGCTTGCCTTTGATGATCCGCCCACCTATTTGCTGTGGACGAATGCAAACGTATGGAATAACAATGGTGATACAGCTGTATTATTTGATGCTTCAGGTGCACCCGTTAGCGTGTATAGTGCGCAATAAAAAAATCCCTCGCAAGGGATTTTTTTTAATGGGATGCTACATAGCGTCGTTCTTTAAACAGGCTTCACATTCTTGTACATAACATTCATGCTGTTCATCCATCACTTTACCACATTCCTTGCACTGCTTATCGGGTAAATTACGATAAAATTCCAATGTCATCATGTCCAATCCCTCCTGTTATTTGTTGGACTAATTGTATTATAACAGATTATATTAGTCAACATCTGTTATAATTATATTGGGTAAATAAGAAAAAAGACCTGAAAAAGAAATAACAGGACGTAAGAGATCTGTTTTACCAATAGAGGGGTTTCTGCTAAAATAAGAAACGAACACGACAGCGTTATAGACTGTCGGCAGTAGAGAAGAAGACATGCGAAGGAGTCAGTAAAATGGAAAAGACATTAATTTTTGGTCACAAAAATCCAGATACAGATACGATTTGCTCAGCAATCGTGTATAGCGATCTGAAAACAAAGCTAGGACAAACTGTGGAAGCCGTTCGTCTAGGTGAAGTAAATAGCGAAACACAATTTGCGCTTGATTTCTTTAACATACAAGCACCACGCCTTGTGGAAACAGTAAGTAATGAAACGAGTTCAGTCATTCTTGTGGATCATAATGAACGTCAACAAAGTGTAGCAGATATTGATCAGGTGACAGTTCTTGAAGTAATTGATCATCATCGTATTGCAAATTTTGAAACGAGTGATCCATTGTACTATCGCTGTGAGCCTGTTGGTTGTACGGCTACGATTCTTTATAAAATGTACAAAGAAAATGGCGTAGACGTTACGAAAGAAATGGCTGGCTTAATGCTTGCTGCTATTATTTCTGATTCCTTACTATTTAAATCACCAACATGTACACAACAAGATATTGATGCGGCCAATGAACTTGCGCACATTGCACAAGTAGAGGCAAATGTATTCGGTCTTGATATGTTAAAAGCAGGTGCTGATCTTAGCAAAAAATCTGTTGCTCAACTCATTACATTAGATGCAAAAGAATTCCAAATGGGCGATAGCAAGGTTGAAATTGCACAAGTAAACACCGTCGATCCAGCAGAGTTACTTGAACGTAAAGAGGAAATTGAAGCGGCCATTCAAGAAACGGTCATCGCAAAAGGTTTAGATTTATTCTTGTTTGTGGCAACCGACATTTTAACAAATGATTCTACGGGAATTGCTATCGGTCATAAAGCTTCTGTCGTTGAAAAAGCATATCATGTAACGTTAGTAAACAATGAGGCGCTACTAAAAGGCGTAGTTTCTCGCAAAAAACAAATTGTCCCTGTTTTAACGGAAGCATTCGGTCTCTAATACGTAAAACGACGGTGAAAGTAATTTTACACCGTCGTTTTTTATAGTGTGCTATTTTTTTATAAATTCCTGAACCCACATTTCATCGGTAGTAGTATGACCAACACCAATATGTGTATAGTCTGGATTTAAAATATTTTTTCGATGACCTTCACTATTCATCCAATCATTTACCGCATCAGATGGTGTATTTTGACCGGTTGCGATGTTTTCCGCTGCTTGATTATAATCAACGCCCGAATTTTTCATCTGATTAAAAGGAGATCCTTTTGTAGGACTATTGTGTGAAAAGTAATTATTTCGGTCCATATCGTTAGCTTTCGCTTGTGCCATTTGTGTCAATTGGCGATCAAGCGTTAACTCTTTTAACCCGTTTTTGCGGCGTTCTGCGTTCGTTAGATCTACAACTTGTTGAATTTGTGATGCATTCGTTGCTTCTGTCGTCCCGTTTTGTCCTTGATTTGTTGCCGGTGGATTTTCGGTTGGGACATTATTTTGAGTAGAAGGCTGCATGGTATCCATGCCTGAAATGTATCCGTTTTTTGTTTTGATTGCATGCTTATAAGCGGTCGGTGCGAGATGCTTCGTATGGTCATTCGGCTTTAAAGACGAATTGCAAGCTGTTAGCAAAAGAAGACAGCTCGGAAGAATAAGTGTGCATTTTTTTATCATAGGAAGGTTACTCCTTTATACGCCATTTTCCTTTAGTATGAGTTATGATGAAGTAACTCATTCTTATAAATTCACTTCTTTCGTAAACACTATAGAAAAATGAAAGGAAGCGGATTATGACATGTCAAGAAAATGAGCAATTAGAAGCGATTGTAGAAGAAGCAAAACACGTAATTACCCATGGGAAAGTGGCAACCTACATTCCAGCGTTACAGTCGGCAGATCCAAATGCACTTGCAGTAGCGATTTATCGTCCAGATGGCTCTTGTTTAGCCGCGGGGAATATTGATATCAAATTTACGTTGCAAAGTATATCAAAAGTACTCGTTCTTGCACTTGCCCTTATGGATCGTGGTGAGGAAACGGTCTTTCACAAGGTCGGTTATGAACCGACAGGAGATCCTTTTGATTCCATTATTAAACTTGAGACGATCTCGCCTTCAAAGCCATTAAATCCAATGATTAATGCGGGAGCACTCGCTGTTACCCATTTAATATGCGGCAACAATGAAGAAGAACAATTTGAGCGTTTGTTAACATTTGTAAGGAAATTAAGTAACAATCCACAGGTTACGTATTGTGAAAATGTAGCACACTCTGAATTTGAGACCGCCTATTTAAATCGAGCCTTGCTGTTTTATATGAAACAACACGGTGTGATCACGTGTGATGTTGAGGCATTGATGAAGTTGTATACAAAGCAATGCGCCATTGAAATGACGTGTCGTGATTTGGCGCGTATTGGCCTCATTTTTGCGATGGGAGGTATCGATCCAGACACAGGTGTCCAGTTAATTCCAACGGCTATTAATACAATTTGTAAGACATTTATGGTTACATGTGGCATGTATAATGCTTCAGGAGAATTTGCTATAAGAGTGGGCATCCCAGCGAAAAGTGGTGTATCTGGGGGGATTATGGGCGCTGTTCCGAATAAGCTTGGCATCGGTGTTTATGGACCTTCGTTAGATACGATGGGCAATAGTATTGGTGGGTTAAAAATGTTGGAATTGTTATCAAAAGAATACGCGCTCAGCATATTTAGAACATAGAAAAAGAAGGAGGCCGAATGCTCCTTCTTTTTCACGAGATGTTAATCTCTTTTCGTTACAAGCTGCTGCTGGGCCATGGCTACTAATCGTTTGGTCATTTCGCCACCGACGGAGCCATTGGCTCTTGAGGTTGTATCCGCTCCAAGATGGACACCAAACTCATTGGCAATCTCTTCTTTCAAGCTCGTTAAAGCCTGTTCAGAACCAGGAACCAATAGTTTGTTTCTTGACATAAGGACACCACCGCTTTCACTTGTAATGTGAGCACAAGGCTCGTTATTTAAGATGCCCTCTTTTTTCTTCTTTACATACGTAGAATATGGTAGGAGGCTAGACGAACATATGAACACAAAATTTACTATTGGGCAAATGGCTAAATTGCATAAAATCCCTATTAAGACGTTGCGATATTATGATGAAATTGGCTTGTTTCCTCCTGCAGAAGTAGATCCTAGTACAGGTTATCGTTATTATTCCATTGATCAATTCGAATGGTTAGATCTAATTTATTATTTAAAAACGTTAGGCGTGCCACTTAAGGAAATTAAAAATCAGTTGCAAAGCCGAACGTTAACTTCATTTTTACACATGTTAAAAAAATATGAGGAGATTACTTCTGAGAAAATAACCGAGCTTCAACGCATACAAAAACAATTACACCACCGAATTACAGAGCTAGAAGGAACGAGACAAGACAACGAAGAGCGCATTCACATTAAACATTTCCCAAAGCGGCATGTTATTCAAATTAAAGAATCCTTTACTTCGCTTTATGAATTAGAACAGCATTTGCGAACAATACAAGACACGGTAAATAAAGCTTCTTCCATTATGATCGGTAAAGTAGGCTTAACCATTGCAAAAACACATGTTTTAAAAAATCAGTTTGATCAGTATAATTCACTCTTTTTACTGTTGGAATTTCCAGATGAATGGAGTGAAGGACAGGAACATGTTACTTCGTTTGTAGAAGGCAGCTATGCTTGTCTTGCTTTTCGTGGTTCACATGAGGAAGCGCCTTATTATTATCGTAAGCTGCTTGCGTATGTACAAGAGCATGGTTATTCGATTGTTGGCGATGCCATTGAGCGTGTCATTGTCGACGCATTTATCTCTCATGACCGCAAAGATTATTATACAGAAATTCAACTACCGGTCGTTTCTGTCTATTGACTCTCCCGTTACTGGAGCCTTTATAGTATTAAAAGGTTAGAGAATTTTAGATGAGAGAGGACGTTATGATGCGTAAGATGGAAGAGAACACTACCCGACGCTTTTCATTTGCGATTATATTAGGAGCATTGACTGCAATCGGGCCACTGTCAATTGACATGTATTTACCTGCTTTGCCGAAGCTTGCGACAGAACTAGCTACACCTGTATCGTTTGCACAATTAAGTTTAACAGCATGCTTGCTCGGTATTGCAGCAGGACAAGTAGTAATCGGTCCACTATCGGACCGAAGAGGAAGAAAGATGCCGTTGTTAGTGTCATTATTCGTTTATGCACTTGCTTCCTTATGGTGTGTTTTTTCACAGCATATTGTCATGTTAATAGTATTGCGATTTATTCAAGGGGCAGCTGGAGCCGGGGGAATTGTCATTGCTCGGGCCATGGTGCGGGACTTATTTTCTGGCACGGAGATGACAAAGTTTGTTTCGTTATTAACGCTTATTAATGGAGCTGCCCCCATTTTAGCGCCGGTCATTGGAGGGCAATTGTTACATTTCACCTCATGGCGCGGTATTTTTGTTACGTTATTCCTTTTAAGTCTGGTTATGATAATTAGCGCAGCTATTGGCTTACCAGAAACTCTTGCTAAAGAAAACAAGGCCGTTGGCGGTATGAAAGAGACACTGATTACGTATGGCAAGCTCGTGCGCGATCGACAATTTATGGGCTATGCCTCGGCTCAAGGATTTGTCATGGCAGCCATGTTTGCTTATATTTCGGGTTCTCCTTTTGTTTTGCAAACGGTCTTTCACGTATCACCCCAAGGCTTTAGCTTACTATTTGCACTAAATGGGCTTGGTATTATTCTCGGAAGTGCGATCGCTGGTAAGCTTGCGGGCACCGTGAAAGAAGAAAGCATTTTAAAGGGTGGCTTGTTACTGGCGGTTGTTGGCAGTCTGCTTATGCTAGTTGTAACATGGCCGACGCACCATTTAATCGGTCTACTCATTGCGCTGTTTTTAACCGTTTCGAGCGTTGGGGTTGTTAGTACCGCTTCCTTTACATTGGCGATGGAAAAACAACAACGATCTGCTGGAGCTGCAGCCGCTTTACTCGGTTTATTACCGTTTATTTTAGGAGGGGTTCTCGCCCCACTTGTAGGACTTGGTCACGATTTAGCAGCAACGATGAGTCTCGTCATTGCCTTATGTGAAGGAATTGGTTTTCTTCTCTTTATAACATTAACGAGGCAGTCGGTAACGTTGACAAGGGGAAATAACCTCAATCGGTAAGTGCTATGCACGGTTACAAAAACGTAACCGTGCTTTTTTTATTGTTTCTTTTTCGCAACATTCAAACAAGGATGGTTGAAAATTTTGTAAAGAAGTGTATAGTAGTAAACATACCGACCGGTTAGTAGGTAAAGGATCAGCATAAAAAGTGTGGGGATGAAAGCATGAAAGATAAAATTATAGAAGTTAGTGTGGCATTGTTTGAGCAAAAGGGCTTTAGTGAAACGTCGATTCAAGATATTGTGGAAGCACTGGGAGTGACAAAAGGAACGTTTTATTATTATTTCAATAGTAAGGAAGCCTTGCTGATGGACATTCATTCTGTCTACATTAATTCCCTCTTAGGGCAACAGGAAGCGATCTTAAATGATGAGGCGAAAAGTAGTGCAGAAAAAGTAACAGCGATGATTGAAATGTTATTAGTAACCATTCGTCAAGCAGGAAGCAGTGCTAAGATTTTCTTTCGAGAGCTTAGTCATTTAAATGAAGAACGATTGGCACTCATTCTTCCAAAAAGAGAAGCATTTCGTGAAAACATTGAACAATTGCTTCAGCAAGGAATTGATGCGAAAGAATTTCGCGCGGATTTAGATATTGCCATTGTTACATTCGGTATTTTAGGAATGGGAAATTGGAGTTATCAGTGGTACCGCCCAGATGGTCGTCTTTCACAGCACGAAGTAGCTCATCATTTTGCCAATATGATTTTACATGGAATTTCAAACCACTAGTGTAGCAGATGCTGATCCGTTGATGATGTATGAGAAAGTGCAGCAAACTACAAGTGATGGAATTTGAAAGGGGATCAAGTGAATGGAGAACTTTAACTATTTATCTGTTGAAAAAGAAGGTAACTTAGGGATCATTACCATTGCAAACCCACCATTAAACGTACTAAGTAAGGCTGTATTTCATGAATTAGAAGACGCTTTTAAAGCGCTCGAAAACGATGAGCAAACCATTGCGGTTTTGTTAACAGGTGAAGGTAATAAAGCATTTGTTGCAGGAGCGGATATTAAAGAATTTCCAGAGATGATGGGTAATGTGAATATGAAATCCAACGTGATGGAAATTCACCATATTTTAAATTATATTGATGCTTTTGCGAAACCAACGATTGCTGTTTTAAATGGTATGACCTTTGGTGGCGGTTGTGAGCTGGCATTAACGTGTGATTTGCGCGTTGCAGAAGAGCATAGCATGATTGGTTTACCCGAAATTACGCTAGGTTTATTTCCAGGAGGCGGCGGCACCCAACGTTTACCACGTTTAGTTGGGGAAGCGCGCGCTAAAGAAATCATGTTTACCGGTGAACCAGTGACAGCTGCCGAAGCCTATCGCATCGGATTAGTAAATGCTACCGCCAAAACAGGCGAAGGATTAGCCGCAGCGAAAACCCTTGCTAGTAAAATGACGCGCTATTCTTTGCAATCGCTTACACGTATTAAAAAGGCCGTTGATGAAGGGCTAAATGTTTCTTTACAAGAAGGCATTGCTAAAGAAGCGGACTTGTTTGAAGAAATTTTTCAAACGAATGATATTAAAGAAGGTGTGCAAGCCTTTATTGAAAAAAGAAAGCCGGCGTTTACGCATAAATAAACCACTACAGCGAGAGAGGAAGATTCTTCATGCATGAAGATATGTTACGCGTTCGCTTTAGCGAAACAGATATGCTCGGTCATGTAAACAATACAAGTTACTTTATTTACTTTGAAGAAGCGCGTATTCGTTATATTGAAGCGCTTGGATTTACGGTAGATCCAACAGAATGGAACTTTATTCTTGCGTCTTCAAAGTGCGATTTTTTACAGCAAGCCTATTTTAATGATGCGTTAAAAGTGCGTACGTTTGCTTCGAAGGTGGGGACGAAAAGCATGCAGTTAGAGCATGAGATCTTTTCAGTGGAAAATGAAGCATTAGTGGCGAAAGGCTATTCTGTTCTTGTGTTTTTTGAAGTGAAAAAGCAACAAACAGCTCCGATTCCGGAATCGTTAAAACAAGCATTAGAAGCTGATATGCTGGCTCAAAAAGAGGAGGAAGTCTCGTGACGCATTTATTAAAAGAAACAGTAGGTCCAGTCATGTTCCTTACGCTAAATCGTCCGGAAAGTTTAAATGCGTTTAGTGAAGAAATGGTGTCGCTTCTAAAAGCAGGATTACACGAAGCCGATGCGTCTTCAGAGATTAAAGTGATTGTTCTAAAAGGCGCCGGTCGTTCATTTGGGGCCGGTGGCGATATTAAGAGCATGGCAATGGCGACCCCTGACCATGTTTATGAGCATCTCGGTCATTTCAATGAATGCATTCTTGCCATTAAGGCGATTGAAAAGCCCGTCATCGCTGTTGTTCATGGTTTTGCTGCTGGCGCGGCTTTTAATCTAGCGCTAGCGTGTGATTTCATTTTAGCGAGTGAAACGAGTCAATTTGCACTCAGTTTCTCTCAAGTTGGTTTGATTTCTGATGGTGGCGGTACATATTTCTTACCTAAATTACTAGGACCGCATTTAGCAAAACAGTTTTTATTTAGTGCAGAGCCGATTCCTGCGCAACGCTTGTATGATGCGGGTGTGATTAGCTCCCTTGTACCTCAGGAACAACTAGAAGAAACAGCGACGGCATATGCTATGAAACTCGCTCATGGGCCAACGCTAGCTTACGGAAAAATGAAAAAACTGATCGATGCATCCTATCATACATCGCTTGAAGATGCACTAGAGCAAGAGCGTCTGACGCAAAAGATGATGGCGATGACAAGTGATCATAAGGAAGGCATTACCGCCTTTGCAGAAAAAAGAAAACCAGCATTTGTTGGTAAATAAAATTGAAAGAGCTAGAGCTAAGGGAGGATGTCCTTTAGCTCTTTTTTTATGTAGAAAACGTAAAGCACGTTTAAAAATAAGGTAAAAAATAGAATAAATAGATGATATATCCTGTTTTTGCCTTTATACTAGAATGTAAGACTAATAAGTAGAAAGGTTGTGGTTTCTATGAAAGTAAGCCAACTCGTTATGAGTGTCACCCTTGCTTCAACGTTAGCTGTTGGAGGTCTTTACAGCAGTGAGCACATCGTCCGCGCAGCCGATGCTCCTACTATGAAAGTAACTGCTTCGCTTCAACCTCACCTTTTTAAAAAGGCAACCAAATCGATTGACATGGACCTTGTCGCTGATCGCGAAATTATTGTCAAAGTAAAAAAAGGGAAGCACGTGTCATTCAAGCGATATGGTGTAAAAGAACAAAGCCACTCACCGGAATTAAATAAAATTGGCATTCGCATCGTTCGCGTTTCTAAGCATAAAAATTACGAAAAAACGCTCCGAGCTTTGCAAAAGGATCGTGCTGTTGTGTATGCAGAGCCTAACTATATAAGAAGAGCAAGTGAAGAAACCCAACCGAACGATCCACTCTATAAAGACCAGTATGCTCTTTCACAAATCAAGTGGTCGCCAACGCTCGTCCCGGAGTCAATGAGTCCTGTTACGGTTGCCGTTATTGATTGTGGAGTGGATGGAAGTCATCCAGAACTTGCTGGAAAAGTGCTTGAAGGAAAGGATTTTATCGGGACAAAATTAAGCAATGCCCATGGTACGCGTGTTTCAGGCGTAATCGCAGCTACATATAATAATAAATTAGGAATTAGTGGAATGAATAATAATGTTCGTATTTTACCTGTCCGAATTGGTGAAGCTTATACGTTTGAAACAGCGGAAGTAGCAGCTGGCATTATGTATGCCGCGGATCATGGCGCAAACATTATCAATATGAGTTTTGCCGAACGGAAAATGAACGAAACAGAATACGATGCGATCCTTTATGCGTATCAAAAGGGAATTACGCTTATCGCAGCAAGTGGGAACTACGCAGATCGTCCGGTAGAATATCCGGCCGCTTATCCTGAGGTCATTGCTGTCGCTGCAACGCAGAAGGGCAGCGAGCTGTCTGAGGCGACGACGAAAGGGAAGGAAATCGATTTAGCCGCCCCTGGTAAGAAAATTCTCTTAACAACAATGGGTGGTGGCTATGCAACTTCATCAGGAACTTCCTATTCCTCACCGACCGTTGCTGGTCTTGCGTCCATGCTTCTATCAAAACAACAGCAACTAACGCCTAGTGAAGTAGAATACTTAATGGAAAAAGGTGCTTATACGCCCGCTGCGTATCAAACGAGCACTGGATTAACACCAACGTACGGATATGGCGAAATTAACGTACCTGATACAATGAATGCCCAATTACCATCCCTTTCGGATGATGTCCCTTCGTCTCCGGAGCAAGCCCAAGAATTAACGTTAGGTCGTCCTTTCCGTAATAAATTTGATCTTCCGAATGATCGAGATGTATATCGCTTGGATGTACCGAAACGAAAAACAGTGAAGATTGAAGTGTTTCCAGTCCCAGGAATGGATCCGGTGCTTGAAATAGATGGAATAACCTATCAAGCATCAGGTAGTAATGAAAGCGAAGTCGCAGAGATTTCATTAGAGGCAGGCAAGCATACAATCACCGTCAAAGAAAACAACGGTCATTGGTCAGAGAAAAAATACATGATTGTAGCTAGTAAATAAATAACAAAAGAAGAAGCCTGGCGCTTTTAGGCGCTCGGCTTCTTCTTTTGTGTAATCGCTGGTGTTAACGAATACGGAGAAAGATCAAGATCGGGTGTTTCATCAAGCGCCAGTCGTGCCAGTTGTTCACCAATATAAGGCCCCATCGTAAGGCCAGATGCACCTAAACCGTTCCCAGCAAGCAAGCCCTCAATGCCGTCTACGTTTCCGAACATGGGTAAAAAGCCTGGCATAAATGGTCGAAAGCCTGTGCGACTTTCGATAAAGGTCGCTTGTTCTAATCCAGGAGCAATGGTTAAAGCTTTTGTAAACACTTCATGTAAGCCGCCCACAGTGGTCGCTGTATTGTGTAGGGAAACGTCATTTTCATGTGTGGCTCCCGCTACGAGACGACCGTTTGCAAAAGCAAGCAAATATTGATCCCCTGGGGGCATAATGACTGGCCATTGGTCGGTTGCTTCATCCGTATGAAAATGAGCAATTTGCGCTTTTTGATACGTGACATCAAGGTCTAATCCTAGTGGGGTGAAAAGAGAGCGAGACCACGCACCAGCACATACGATTACAGTCTCTGCTTCTAACGTCGTATGATCTACGGTTACCCCGCGTACGCGCTCGTTTTCAACGATTAAATGAGCTTCACCTTGAATAAAAGTAGCGCCATTTTTTTGAGCAGCTCTCAACAAAGACTGCTGCAGTGCGCGCCCATCTACGCGCGCTGCACCACTCACAAAAACGGCTGGAAGCTCACTCGCTAGCAGTGGAAATTTTACTTGCGCTTCTTGTCCACTTAAGCGGGTAACCTCCCCGATGAGGGGCGCTTCTTCGCGGCGATGGGTTGCCCGTTCGGCGGCAAGATCAGCTTTATTTTCTAGAGGCGATAAATGCAAGGCCCCCACTTGTTCATAACCGGTATCATGCTCGCCGTCCTTTTGTAGCTGGTTCATGAGCGAAGGATAAAAAGCCGCTCCATTGCGAGCAAGCGTATACCATGCTTTGTTACGACGTTGCGACAGCCACGGACAAATAATACCAGCAGCAGCCGCTGTTGCTCCGCCAGGCTTTGTGGCATCAATCACCGTAACGTCTGCTCCTTTTTTGACAAGCTGATAAGCGGTGGAAGCCCCGAGAATCCCTGCACCAATAACAATTACTTTTTTCATAAACGAACCGTCCTTTATTGTATACTTCTATCCCTTAGTATACATGAATTCCTCGCTGTAGAGAAAACAGGTCACTTTATGTATAATAGAATGGAGAAAACGTAGTCGGAAAGAGAGTGAACCATTCATGGGACGTAAGTGGAACAATATTAAAGAGAAAAAAGCTTCAAAAGATGCGAACACGAGTCGCGTCTATGCAAAATTTGGTCGCGAAATTTATGTAGCGGCGAAGCAAGGAGAGCCTGATCCTGAATCAAATCAAGCGTTAAAAGTCGTATTGGAACGTGCTAAAACGTATAGCGTACCAAAACATATTATTGATCGTGCAATCGAGAAAGCAAAAGGCGGTTCAGACGAAACGTACGACGAGCTGCGTTATGAAGGGTTTGGACCAAGTGGTGCGATGATTATTGTTGATGCCTTAACGAATAATGTCAATCGGACGGCGGCAGATGTACGTGCTGCCTTCACAAAAAATGGCGGCAACATGGGCGTTTCAGGCTCGGTTGCGTATATGTTTGATTCGGTAGCTGTATTTGGAATCGAAGGGCGTTCAGAAGATGACGTACTAGAGTTATTAATGGAAGCAGAAGTTGACGTAAAAGACGTACAAGCGGAAGATGAGCAAGTCATTGTTTATGCGGAGCCTGATCAATACCACGCGGTTCAAGAAGCATTTAAACAAGCAGGCATTACGGAATTTACCATAGCGGAGCTAACGATGCTTGCCCAAAATGACGTGCAGTTAGATGCCGATGCGATGGGTACGTTTGAAAAATTAATCGATGCCATTGAAGATGTAGAAGATGTACAGCAAGTGTATCACAATGTAGATATGGGTGAATAAACAAGAGGGTGTCAATGGACACCCTCTTTCTCTATTTATAGCGCTGGATTATTTCGATTCATTGTAGGTTCTTTTGAAGTACGATGCGATATAAGCGGCAGTACCCAGCGGTCTAAGCCGATTCGACTTGCATTAATTCCTGCTGTTAATAGAAACAGAGAGAGAAGGACCATTTGTGGGTTGACACTCGTTGTTCCCGAAAAGAGGTAACTAAAGTTCATCGTTAACGCCATCACAACAGAAAACGATGTGAATAGTCCAAGAATTAAGGCTATCCCAACGAGGAATTCTCCCCACGCAACAAGGAAATTAAAAATAGGAACATGAGGGATAATAACGTTTTCAAGCACTGATCCCCACCATGGTTGAACAGCTGGATGATCACCGGCTGTTTGCTTGAGTGCTCCTTGCAAAAAACCTGTAGCATCAAATGGCCCATTGGCGATTTTTTTCCAGCCAGCCATTAGCCATTGATAACCAATATACAAGCGTATAACTGTGAGTAGGACTGAAGCAACCGAATTTGTTCTTAAGAATTGACGTAACATTGCACTTTCCTCCTAAATTTAGTGATAACGATTATCATTATCGAATAAAAATAGGACTTTATCAATATGCCAAAAGGTGTGTATATAAAAGTATTTTTCATAGGTCGATTGCTTCACATCGTGACAAAGAATGCTAGAAATGTTTGGCGAGGGGATTGTAGACCTGTTATGATAGAGGAAGACTGAGTAGAAATAAGGGGATATTATGGTTACAATCAACGAACAACTCTATCACTATATGCTTCAACATCTCACATGTATTACGGATGAGTGGCTAGCGAAACGAAGACAGGTGGCAGGCTCTATTTATTCGAGTGATGCTCATGTTGATACGGAAGCTTTGTTACGAAAACAAAATCAGATGACAAATGAAACCATTGCAACGCTTTTAATAGAAGATTATGCTATTTTTAAAGAAAAAAAAGACCAGTGGGCCATTGAAGTAGCCCAAAGTCGCATGAATAGCGGCACACCGATTTATGAAGTTTTATATGCTCTTCAAGACGCGCGTGAAGTATTTTGGACATACATAGAGAAGTTTAGTAAAAAAGAACATCAAAAGGTAACGATTGAGCATGTGCTTGAATGGGGACGACTTATTCATAAGGGATTTGATGATCTGTGTGGGGCATTTGCGCAACATTACTATTATATTGTGAAGCAACGGTTAAATGATCAACAACAATTGATTCATGAACTAAGTGCACCGATTATTCCAATCTCGGAAACACGGGCAATTCTTCCATTGATTGGAGATATCGATACCGTTCGTGCGAAAATGATCGTGGAAAACATACCGCATGACTGTATGGAGCTTGGCGTCACCCAGTTATTTATTGATTTATCGGGGGTAGCGATTATTGATACAATGGTCGCTCAACAGCTTTTTCAATTAACGAGTGTCCTTACGTTACTCGGAATTTCTGCTGTCATTACGGGGATTCGTCCTGAAATTGCACAAACATCGGTTCACCTTGGTCTTGATTTTTCGATCGTATCTACGTATAGTACGCTAAAACGAGCGCTCACTGATTTGTAAGAAAGCGCTTAGCGTTTTCTTTTTTTCGTAGCAACAAGTTTCGTTGCGGGTTGCTTTTTAATCCAAGCGAGATAGGCGGCCATCCGTTCATCCTTACGTAACGCTTCAAGTGTGAACAAGGAGTGCTGCAGTTCTTTATTGCTATAAAGCGCATGAATTTGTTTATGGCAAGGAATACATAAATGGGCGGTGTCTAAATGGGCACCGCCCATTTCTTTAGGAATTAAATGATGTACGGTCGTTTGCACAGGTTCACGCAAGCACAATTCACAGCGCTTTTGCATAGGTTACACGTCCTTTCTCTTGTTGGATGTTTATCTATAGAATCTTATCTATAGAATCGCCCAAATGCTAGAAAAACATGCTCTTTTTATTTCTAGTGAATAAACTCTCTCATTTGTGAATAGAGATTAGTAGAGAAGAAACGATACCTCTACAGACAAGGGGAGAGTCTATGAAACCTACTAAGAAGAGTAAAGGGATTCTTACGTTAATTCGTATCGGTTGGTTAGCCGGTTTGCTTTTTTTTGTTGCGATTGTCGTATCAACGGGTGAATTTAAATTTTCTGTTTCCTCTTCACTCGTCAAAAAATGGTTTCAAGATTTTTCAACAGAAGCCATGATTTACAGTATGGGGATGGAAAATCCATATTACACTCAGGTGTTGCCAAAAGAAAGTAAGCCGCCTTCGCTGTCTTCCGTTATGCTACAATTAGCTACCAATTTGCGGACAGGCGATCCACGAAGCTTGCTTGGAACAGAGCTACCGGGCTTCGCCATTTATGATTCTGAAATTTACATTGCCGGAAAAGGGACCAATTATTCCACCTTGCCGATTGATGAAACTTTACCTTTACAAGAAGTGTTAAAACCTAATGAACCAAAAGACCCAGCCAACAATGAACAAGAAGAAAGTAAACCACCGGCAGCTATTAAAACGAAAGGACGCGTTGTTTATATTTATCATTCGCATAGCTTTGAATCCTTTCGTCCTTTGCTGAAAGACGGGAAGTTTACGAGTAGTAATGAGAAAACGAATATTATTGCAGTTGGAGATTATTTAAAAAAAAGTCTAGAAGCGAATGGAATTGGTGTGGAGCATGACGCTTCAAACATTGCAGAAAAGCTTTCCAAACGCGGCTGGTCCACTACAAAATCCTATGCGATGTCACGAGAAGATGTAACAACCGCTATGAAAAACAATGCTTCGCTATCTTACTTAATAGACATGCATCGTGATTCACAGCCACGAACATTAACGACGACTTCGATTCAAAATAAAGAGTACGCTCGTCTCTTTTTCATCGTTGGTCGTGAAAACCCAGATTATGAAAAAAATCTTCAACTTGCTCAAGAGCTGCATAAACGCTTAAATAAAAAATACCCGCATATTAGTCGCGGTGTGCTTATAAAAAATCGCACTCAAGGAAATGGCGTATACAATCAAGACTTATCAGAAAAGGCAATGCTCGTAGAAATGGGCGGAATTGATAATGATGCCGCTGAATTGCACCGCACAGCCGATGCCTTTGCAGAAGTCTTTAGTGGTTATTTTTGGCAAGCAGATAAAGTAAATGGAGAAGTGAAATAGCTAGGAAGGAAGGTGATTGCGGAATCACCTTCCTATCCGGTTTTGCTGTTATCGTCTTTTTTGGATGGAAATGGATTGCTAGCTAGCAGCGGGTTTAGTGCCGGCTGTTTTCTTGCTTTTTTCATACATTACGTATTTTCTAACAGTGGCACATTTTTTATTTGAGAACATATGAATCACTGCGGATTTATTTATAAATAGACGCAACGGATATTCGTTTCCCTTTGCTTGTTAGGCAGTGCGTTTTTTACACACCGTCGTTTTAAGTAAACAAGGATCGAGGCTTCATAAATGTGATAGGATAGCAGAAGGTACTTATTTTTTTTAGGAGAGAGAAAGGCGGGATCCCATGAAAGCAATCTTGGTGGAAACGGCTGAACAACGAGAAGCGGTCTTTGCGATCAGAGAAGCAGTCTTTGTAAAAGAGCAAGGCGTTGCAGCGGATTTAGAGTTTGATGAGTATGAAGAGGTCGCTGAGCACTGGCTCATTACACAAAACGATCAGCCGGTAGGCTGTGGTCGTTTACGTATTGTGAATAATCAAGGTAAATTAGAACGCATTTGTGTACAAAAAGAGGCACGTGGCCAGCATGTTGGTCAGTTTATTGTACGTACATTAGAGCGTTCTGCTCAAGAAAAAGGAGTAGAAAGTGCTTATTTACATGGTCAAACACAAGCGGAAGGATTTTATCATTCGCTTGGTTATGAAACATGCTCAGCTGTTTTTTTAGAAGATGCGATTCCGCATGTGATCATGAAAAAAAAGTTCGTTTAAGTAGTACATAGATACTGATGATTGATCATCCGTATCTATGATGGAAGAGGACTGCAAGGAATAGAGCTTTTGTCAAAGCAAATGCAGAAATAAGATTTTGTTGAAACAGACCAAGTACACTTTTGGTCTGTTTGCTGTTGAAAAAAATTATCGTTTATATAAAACTTTTCTACTTAATATATTCAGAAAATTTTACAAAAGAAAATAAAAACAGTTTGCATCCCGTATAATAAGGAAAACAACGAAGGGAGGAACAGCACGCATGAAGCCGCTAACCATTATATACATGCTCATTATGGGTCCATTAGCTGGTATTTTCGTTGTATGCTCTTATTTATCTTATAGTACAGCTCGCTATCTTGCGATTGATTTTCGGTATAAAGACTATTTGTTTTTTTCCTCACAACCGTATTCGCGTTCTCATTTATCATTTTTTGACTATGTTCTCTATGCGTTTAAAACATCGTATTATCCAGCCGTGGCCTGTCTTTGTTTCCTACTCGTTCTTTTGTTAGGTTACGGTGTTTATCGTCATCTACGGCAGCCTAAAGTCAGTTTTTAACTACAAGCCCTATCGACACGTCGATAGGGTTATTCTTCTGTTATTAATTCCTCATAACAGATCTAGAGAACGAACAAAGCGCTATCCTTTTATACGAGGGCTACGAAGTGTCCTACTACTTGGCATAGCGGTCTTTCGCCTACCACTGTCTCTTCAATTGAGTCTCCAGTATACAATGATTTCGCTGCTAAACGGCGTGAAGAACGCGAAAAACTAGAAAAAAATGTATTTATCGCTAAAGGATTATGCAGTGAAATGTCAAATGTCATGTATGAGGGAAAAATCATTGAGAAGGTGAGGTTCTAATGATGGCAACTCTTCACGGATGGCTTGAACGAAATGCACGTAAATATGTGAACAAGGAAGCACTCGTAACCGATCATGTGCGTGTTTCCTATGAAGAATGGAATCAAACATGCAATCAACTCGCCCATCTTTTGCTAACGTATGGTGTGAGTTATGGCGATCATGTGGGAATCATTGCAGATACGAATGAACATTTTGTTTACGCCTATTTTTCGCTATTAAAAATTGGAGCGGTTGCTGTGCCGATTTCTTGCCACTTAACTACGGAGGAAACAATCTCTCTTCTCGATCAGTTTGATGTTCGCTTTTTATTGTGTGAAGATAGAGTTTATACCTCACTGCAACGTTCTAGTGTTACGTTGCCTGCGACATTCTATTCTATTGAAGATTTGTTATTGCGGGCCCATGTATTTTCAGATGAAAATTTGGAGCTTACGATTTCTAATCAAACGACATGCGCCATAATGGTTACCGAAGATAAAAGTGAATGCCTAAACGGAGTAGTCGTAACACATGAGCAAGTGATGGCGGTTGCCACTAGCTTTGCCTATGAATTTCAGGTTACGTCTGCTGATTCTGTCCTCTCCACGATGCCGCTCTCTCATAGCACCTCCTTGCATTGTTTTTTCTTAGCCGGTTTGTATGCTGGGAGCTCACATCATCTTCATCCTTTTTCACCAGCACGTTTTGTACAGGTCATTCAGGAGGAACAGCCAACGATCACTTACGCAGATCTTAGGTGTTATTCTGAAATGGCCCATCATTACGACGCTGACGCTTTACCGGATCGCTTTCCATCTATTAATATTTTTGCTTATGGTGGAGGAAGGATGACAACGTCCACTTATGAAAAAATAAGGCGCCTATTTCCAGTAGAAAGGCTTTATCACGTATATGGTGTAACGGAAATGGGTGCCAATGGGACGATTTTGCGACCGTATGAACATGCTGAGAAGATGGGAAGTATCGGGAGAGAAGCCGTTATTTCTATGGAAATGACTGTAGTGAATGATGAAGGAAAAGAAACACGAGCTCATGAGTACGGTGAACTTATGTTACGAGGCGATAGTATGAGTACGTATTATAAAGAGATATTCCCATTTTCGTTTGAAAAGCCATGGTTTGCAACCGGAGAAATTGGCTATCGAGACGAAGATGATTATGTTTTTATCGTCGATCGTAAAAAAAACGTGATTACGCTGAATGGAATGGATGTGTACCCACGAGAAATTGAAGAAGTCCTTGCCGCGCATCCTCATATTGTTGCCGCTTCCGTCGTTAGTATTTCTCATAATGAAAAGGACAACAAGCTAAAAGCTGTGCTTGTTACAAAAGAAGGGATCACGGTCACACAACAAGCGATGCAGACATATGTTTCCACCTATTTAGCGCCCCATCAACAGCCTAGCATCTTCCGCTTTGTCGCTGCTTTACCGAGAAATGAGAATGGGGAAGTGTTAAAGGCGTTTGTAAAAGAGCTGTAAGTGATTGCGTCACAAAAAAAGGAATGGTCACAGCAATGGCGAAGAAAGGGATAGAGTCAAAGAAGGAGGCGTATGTACTTATGAGTCAAGAAGTGGCGACATTTATAAAAGATTTAAAGCCAGAATGGAAAGTAGAGCTGTGTCAGAAGTTACGACAAGTTGTCTTTGAAAGCATTCCAGAGGCACAAGAACGCATTCAATATAAAAAGCCTCACTTTTTAAAAAATGGTCAGTATGCGGCGGTCATTTCTCCCTCCAAAGATGCTATTGCTTTTATGATTATGAACGCCAAAGAGCTTGACGTTCCAAAAGAATTCGAAGGACCGGCGGAACGTAAATGGTTAAAAATCCGAGAAGGTGACAAGCCAGATTACGACATGCTTGCTCAACTTCTACGACAAGCAAGTCACAATTTGTAGCACCATCTATTCAGAAGTGTTCGCCTAACGCCAGGCAATGCTTCTTTTTTCTTGATTCACTAGAACTTTCATTACCTTACAAATATTGCTACACTAAGTAGGAATCTATAAATGAGGTGGATGAATGAAGAAGGCATTACTACTAACAAGTGTATCATTACTATCATTAACGAGTTGTTCGGATTCCTCTAAAGACTTATCAAACGTAAAAAATGTTGTAGAACAACGACTGCATACCGAAGATCAAATGATGGAAATTGACGGGCAGAGTATTTATTTTAAAAAAATCGGGCAAAAGAAACCGCCATTGCTCATGATTCATGGGTACGGTGGTTCATCAGATGGGTTTCAGAAAATTTACCCAGGTCTTTCGCAATCTTTTACGATTATCGCGGTTGATGTTTTAGGATTTGGGCGTTCGTCTAAGCCGCTGAATTTTTATTACTCTTTTCCGAATCAAGCCAATTTGTATTATAAATTAATGCGCAAGCTTGGCTACAAACAATTTACTTTATTAGGTCATTCAATGGGCGGAGAAATTGCTTTAAATGCTACCTATTTGTATCCACATGCGATTAAAAAGCTTATTTTAACCGATGCAACAGGGGCAGAATCACTAACGAAAGGAGCAAGTAGTCCAAAGCCGCAATTGGATAGTTCGCTCGCTTCTGTCGGTCGGCCGACACCTTATAAAGAAGAGGCGGTGAAAAATAACAGAAAGGATGAGGCGCATTTAAAAGAGTTACACCAACAGTGGCCAAGACGGTTACGCATTGCAGCGGCTGAAATGAAGACACCAACGCTCATTATATGGGGACGAAAAGATAAAAGCGTGCCTTACCAAGATGGCGAAACGTTTCATGAATTGCTACCGAATAGTACGCTGCGTATTATAGAGAATGGCGAACATGCTCCGTTTCGTCAAGAACCCGAAGAATATTTAGATCAAGTGCAACAATTTTTAAAACTGCCTAAGAAGGAGCGTTCATAATGAAGTGTCGGATTCTACATACAAATGATATTCATAGTAACTTTCAGGCATTTGCGCAAGCAGCGACCGTCATTAAAGAACATCGTAAAGGTGACACTCTCCTTCTCGACGGTGGGGATTTTGCAGACTTTAGAAGCATTGAATTGCAAGGAACAGATGGGTGTGCCGCTGTTGAATTGTTAGATGCTCTAGGCTATGACGCGCTTACGATTGGTAACAATGAATGCTTCGGAAAACTAGATCGTTTACAAAAGATGGCGAATGCAGGAAAGGTTACGTTTTTAAGTAATAATATACACAATTTAGATCATACACCGGTTACAGGGGTCTTGCCAGCGACAATAAGAACAATTAATGGGATTCGTTTTTTACTTACAGGGTCATCGCCCGATCAAGGCCCGTTTAATGAGGGTCTCGGAATTACGATTACCTGTTACAAGGAAGCGCTTAAAAAGGTACTCGCCACGTATCGTGAGTTGTATGATGTCTGTATCGTTTTAAATCATATTGGGACGCAGGCAGATCATGAACTTGCGCGTGAGATTGAAGGCATCGATCTTATCCTCAGTGCCCATGATCACCAATTATATGAGACACCACGTATGGAAAATGGCGTGATGATTCATAGCGCTGGTGCTTTTGGTCAACATGTCGGCCTAATCGACATAGAGGTAACTACTAGCGGTGTCGTTTTGCTTCATAGTGCTACGATCTCAACCGCAACGGCTAAAAAGGATGAACAGATTCTCGCGGTGTTAGCGGCAAATAAGAAGAAAGCAATCACTCGCCTTCAGAAGCCGCTCAGTCAACTAGCGCAGCCACTCTGGCATGATATGATGGAAGAAAATCCGATGACGAATCTACTAGCTGATGGCTTGCGAGATTTATTGAACTGTGAGTTTAGCATCATAGGTAGCGGATTAGTAAATGGCGGCTGTTTTGATACCATAACGATGAAGAAACTAATAGAAATTTGCCCGTCTCCGCTAAATCCAACGCGTGTAACCATTCAAGGAAAACAGTTAAAAGAAGCACTAGCAGCGACACTTGAGCCTACGAAATGTTTACAAGAAGCACGTGCACCGGGCTTTCGCGGTATTTACGCAGGGCGGTTGCATATATCAGGTGGTTGTGTTCGTCATAATGGAACAGAACTCCTTTCCTTTACAATCGGAGGAGAGGAAGTGAAAGACGAGCAGTGGTATGAGGTGGCAACATCAGATCATACCGAGCGTTGTCCGGTCTATACAATGCTCCATCACTACAAAAATCCTACATATTGTGCAGAAGAACTAAAAGACGTATTGCGTATGTATGCAACACAAGAGAAGTGGGTTAAAAAGGCCTATGAGCATCGCTTTGTTTTAAGTGAACAGGAAGTGGTTGCTTCCTCCTAATAGAAAGCGAGACCTAGAGAAATAATCTCCAAGGTCTCGCTTTTTTTAGCGTGCTTTTACATTAACAGGGGATGCGCCCCTGTCTGTACGAATCACAAAGTGAAGCTGGATGACATCTTTTTCCTTTGTATAAGTGACGGTTACTACGTTACTTGGCTTACTAAGTTCTTTTCTCAGAAGTACAGTCGACGTCACCAAGATTTCGATCTGTAAGTGCTTTTGCCTTCAACTCGTTTCTCCTCACATAAAATATAGTGAACAAAAGCCATCAGTAAGTACGTGTGAATTTGGACAGTAGAAATCGTGTCACATGATAAGAAATCGTCATAGTAATAATAACAGCAGTTGTTACTGCTAAAGGGAAGGGGAGAGCGGATGATTGTTTATCATGTGATGTCTTTTTCTATGTATGATAAAATGCGAACGTCAGGAATGTGTACAGGCAATGCCTCATACGTTTATGAACCATATAAAGTGCATTATGAGTGGATGATGAAGCAGTTGCAACTGAATCATCCATCCTATGATGGTGTCACACCACCTATCTGGGTATGGCAACGACAACCGTCACGCAATGAGTTGTTTTTAAAGCCACCAGGTAAGAAATCGGTTATCTTAAAGTTAGAAATTCCTGAAGAACACATCTTATTTTCTTGTTTTGATGCGTGGCATTTTCCTTTAAGTGATGAACCTGTGCTTTTGACACAAGAAGAATATGAAGACTATACTACCAACGAATGGTCCACAGAACAAATTCAAGCAACGTGGCCAAGAATCTTTGATCTTGAAAAGATGACGGATCCTAGTAGAGAGCGTCAATTTCCTAGCGATTGGATTCAAGGGGTCACACCATTTATTACAATGGATATGGTAAAAAAAGTATATCGGTTTATTCCCAAGCAATATCCACGGTATATGAAAAAGAAATAAAGGGTCAAAAGGGCGTTTATTTAATAGACGTTCTTTTGTTTACATAATCTGATTACGTACAACTAAACAAGGGGTTTATACATAGTTTGTTTGATTTGACTCTATACCCTAGGTAGTATAATATACGTAATAAATAGCAATCCTTTTGTTATGTAGTTCACACACATGAGATGTATACGATGTATGAAGGGGAGGATGTCAAAGATGGAATATAATCAACAAACAAAAAACCGTTTACGCCGTATTGAAGGACAAATAAAAGGTGTACTAAGTATGATTGAACAAGATAAGGATTGTAAAGAAGTGGTCATGCAATTGTCTGCTGCTCGAAGTGCTATTGATCGTGTAATGGGTGTCATCGTAAGTGCTAATTTGGAACATTGTGTGCGTGAAAGCATGGCAAATGGGGAAGATACCGAAAAATTAGTGCAAGAAGCAGTCAACTTATTAGTGAAAAGCCGGTAAAAAAATTCCTCACCCAAACAAAAGGGTTGACGGATTTTTTTATTTAACTTATTATACCCTTACCGGTATATGTATCTATTTTTTTAAAATAAAATATACCCCACTGGGTATTAGGAGGGTGAATATGACTACACAAAAATCAACGAATATCATTTTATTTAGCGGAGACTACGATAAGGCAATGGCCGCTTACATTATTGCCAACGGAGCAGCGGCGTATGATCATAAAGTAACGATTTTTCATACGTTTTGGGGGTTAAATGCACTGAGAAAAGACGAACACGTAGCAGTGAAAAAAGGATTCTTAGAGAAAATGTTCAGTAAAATGATGCCTCGCGGTGCTGATCAAATGACATTATCAAAAATGAACATGGCAGGTATGGGTCCTAAAATGATTAAAAAAGTGATGAAGAAACATAATGCGCTAAGTTTGCCACAATTGATTGAAATGGCTCAAGATCAAGAGATTCATCTCGTAGCATGTACGATGACAATGGATTTGCTTGGTTTAAAAAAAGAAGAGCTATTGGACACAGTTGAATTGGCCGGTGTTGCTGCATACCTTGCCGGTGCCGAAGAAGGGAACGTGAATTTATTTATTTGATGAAAGGAGGTGAAGAGGATGATCCCCAATACAATCGTAACGCTCGTAGTAATTGGTGCGCTATTCCTATTTTTATATTTTCGCTTTTTTTCAAGTAAAGGAATTTCTCAGATTTCGACGAGGCAACTTCAATCGATAGTAGAAAGCTCATCTAACCATCAATACATTGATGTTCGTAGTGTAAGTGAATATCAACGAGGACATATTCGGGAGTTTAAAAATCTACCACTTGATACTTTAACAACAAAAATGGCCACCCTTGCTAAAAATCAGCCAATATACGTTCTATGTCAAAGTGGCATGCGCAGTATGAAGGCAAGTCAGCAATTAAAAAAATCCGGTTTCACAACCATTGTGAATGTTAAAGGTGGCATGAATAAGTGGAGAGGATCAACACAATGAGTTGGTATGAAATGAATTCTCCTTTATTTAGTAAGTGATGAAGGGAAGACAAGAAGAGACGCTAAACGCGACTTTGGAGGATGTAGTTAGTTAGCATTTCATGCAAAGATACAGCGAGCCATTGACTCATTTTTTTACAAATCAATATACCCGCCCGGGTATAAAGGAGGAACGATGTATGAAAGCAGATAGTGTAGTAGATGCCAAAGGATTGGCATGTCCGATGCCGATTGTTAAAACAAAAAAGAAAATGAAGGAGGTAGATGAAGGACATATTTTAGAAATTTTAGCTACAGATAAAGGTTCAACCGCTGATTTAAAAGCATGGGCGAAGAGCACAGGTCATGAGTATTTAGGTTTAGAGTCACAAGGGGAAGTTCTTCACCATTTTTTACGAAAAGGTGGTGCGTCTTCTGAACAAAAAGGGCAGCAGATTCCGGTACAACCATTAGAACAGTTTCAACATATGGTGCTAACAAATGCGTTAGACGGCCTTATTCTCGATGTACGAGAAGAGGATGAATATAAAGCGGGACACATTCCAGGCGCCCTTCACATTGCGCTTGATAAGATTGAAAGTCGGGCAGTCGAGCTATCAAAGACTCAACCAATCTATCTTATTTGTCACTCGGGAAGAAGAAGTGAAGTAGCAGGTCAGCAATTGAAGGATCAAGGGTTTACGAAATTATGGAATGTGGTTCCGGGAATGATGCATTATGCCGGTGTCATAGAGAAAAAAGGAGAATAAGTAACGTCCAACGCATCGCAGTAAATAAGAGGGAACTGGACTACATCTGAACCGTAGAATTTTTGAATACGTGAAGTATCTAAAGGAAATAAATGCAATGTGCTTGCTATTGAAAACACCGTGGACTATAGATCATAGCGGACTTACGAAAAAGAATTGGTTTAAAGGAACGAAGCGGTGTATTTCTTGATTGGTAAAGATGTCCATGTTGGTATTGATATAACGAACGAAAGGAATTGAAAAAATGACTGTAAAAGCGCTGGCTTCAGGAGAAGTAACGAAAAAAATACTACATCAAGAAAACGTCTTTGTGCTAGATGTTAGAAACGAACGTGATTTTAAGGATTGGAAAATAGAAGGAGCAAGCATAACCCATCATAATGTTCCTTATTTTGAATTACTTGATGGTGTGGAGGACCTCTTGCCTATTTTGCCAAATGATCAGGAAGTACTTGTTGTATGTGCGAAAGAGGGCTCATCTGTCATGGTAGCTGATATGTTGAGTGAGGCAGGGCGTGATGTTGCTTATTTAAAAGGAGGCATGAAAGCTTGGAGTGAACATTTAGAGCCCGTTAAAATTGGCAATGTGACGGGTGGAGGTGAACTTTATCAATTTGTTCGCATGGGCAAAGGATGTTTATCGTACATGTTACTATCTCAAGGCGAAGCCGCTCTATTTGATGCGACGCGCATAATTGATGTGTATATAGACTTTGCTCAACAAAAAAAGGCAACGATTACGCATGTATTTGATACACATTTACATGCTGATCATATTTCAGGCGGTAGAGCGATTGCTGAGAAAGTAAATGCTACGTATCATTTACCGCCAAAGGATGCAACAGATGTACTCTTTAACTACGAACCATTAGTAGAAGGACAAACGTATACTATTGGTTCAACTACGATTGCAATTCAGCCATTATATTCACCGGGTCATACGCTTGGATCCACTTCTTTTATCATTGAAAACACCTATTTGTTATCAGGTGATATTTTATTTATTGACTCCATTGGCCGTCCGGATTTAGCGGGAAAGGCTGAGGACTGGGTCGGTGATTTGCGAGAGACATTATATGAGCGATATAAAGCGTTAGCACCCTCCCTCATTGTTTTGCCAGCTCATTTTATGATTATGGAAGAAATGAACGAAGATGGTTCCATTCAAAAGCCACTTGGCCAATTATTTAAAGAGAATCACGGACTACAAGTGGAGAATGAATTGACTTTCAGACAAATGGTTACTAACCATTTACCTCCTCAACCAAATGCCTATCAAGACATTCGGGAAACAAATATGGGAAAACAGCAACCTGACGAAGAACAACAACGAACGATGGAAATTGGTCCAAACCGTTGTGCAGTTCGCTAAAAAACGATAACGAGACGAAAAGGAGACATTTGAAAATGAAAGCAGATCTTGTGTTAAATGCAAAAGGACTAGCATGTCCAATGCCGATTGTCAAAACGAAGAAAGCCATTCATACACTTGAACCAGGTCAAGTATTAGAAGTACAAGCAACAGATCAGGGTGCTAAAAATGATCTAACTGCGTGGTGTAAATCGACAGGAAACGAATTAGTTGATTTTACGAACCAAGGTGATGTGCTTGTATTTTGGATTAAAAAAAGCTAAGGACAAAGGGGTATCTTTAAGGGATACCCTTTTCTAATAAATAGAGGGGAGGGAGGGGAATTTCATGGTTATTTTATTGACTCTTTTTATACTAGGTTTTATGGGGTCCTTTTTATCTGGAATGGTTGGAATTGGGGGCTCCGTTATTAGTTATCCTATGCTTTTATATATTCCACCATTATTAGGCGTGGGTGCTCTTACGGCGCACGAAGTAACGGGAGCGGGAGCGGTTCAGGTGCTCTTTGCAACTTTTGGTGGGATGCTAGCCTATCGAAAGAGCGGCTATTTACACAAATCACTAATTGGGTATATGGGATCTTCTATCGTAGTCGGAAGTTTACTTGGTAGTTATAGCTCAAATCAATTTTCAGAGCAAACTCTTACGTTGGTTTATGGCATTCTAGCTCTTATTGCTGTTATGCTCATGTTTACACCAAAAAGAGAGGCGCTAGAAAGTGGAAAGGTCACATTTCACAGGGGTGGGGCTATATTCTTTTCATTTGTGATTGGTTTGGTAGCTGGTGTACTAGGTGCTGGTGGCGCATTTATTCTTGTACCTGTTATGCTCGCTGTATTAAAAATCCCTACAAAAACGACGATTGCAACTTCTTTAGCAATTACTTTTCTTTCATCAATCGGTTCTACTATTGGAAAATTGGTAACGCATCAAGTACCATATATACCGGCGATTGTATTAATGATTGTTAGTCTAATTGCGTCGCCAATTGGAGCTAAAGTAGGCCAACGTTTACAAGCAAAGTGGTTACAGAGGATGTTGGCAACTTTTATAATAATAACGGCTATTAAAATTTGGTGGAGTTTAGTTTGAGGAAGAAAATCGAATGCAGAGGGAAGAGAAGCGCGTTTTCATATCACCTGAATTGAATAAGAAAAAGACGTCCGAATGAATCGGACGTCTCTGCGTAATGCGGCGAGAGACAGCACTCCACATTTGTGCTTTGCCTAAAAGGCGCGTCAATCTCGTCTTATGCATCTAAGCTCATCGCATCCTTACTATACCATGATGCGTTCTATTGGGCAAGCAGATTTTTAATAACAGTCCCAATTGTATAGCACGTTTGTAAAATTAAGTGCTTGCAGGTCGGAGGCGCTTATAAAAAAATTACCAACGCCCATATCGCCCCAGCATATGCCATCAATTGAATCCATCTGAAAGAGCAGGACATCATACGATCCTTCTGGCAAATACGTGCGAGGATCTTCTTGCGTAAAAAAAGCATAACCGCCTATTTTATGGCCGTCATTACCTAGGACGTCCATCATATCCTCTTCTTCGTCATCATTCATTTCTGGTATCAGAGACTGAAAACGATAATCGCCATTAGAGATTGCTTCTTCTTCTACATGAGCAAGAAGGCAATATTCCTTATAAAGAGGGGAGCTATAATCCTCATGTGTCTCATGTATCGTTTGTATGTAAGAAAAATCAGTCACCCGTTTGGAGTCATCCTCAATTATTTCAGGATGATACAGTACACGGAAATTAGCTTGATTGGTAGGTTCTTCGAAGTCTATTCCATAGACTTCATCTGTCATGGATATATAAAATTGCAACATTCCTTGTTGTGGAAAAGGAGTAAGCGGTGGCAATTCGCTAAAGTTAAGTTGTGCAAGTAAATGGAGCGGGTTTCCGCTTGCATCAAGTGGATGGTCTATATTAAGCGGAAGGTAAGGATCTCCTCCGAATTTACTACTGTAAATGGAAGGTTTCTTCTCAGTTACCGTTAAAGAAATATAAGGAACAATTGTTTTTTCAAATGCTGTACGATAGGTTTCAAGCGATGGCGGAATTTCTAACATAAACGTTCACTCCTTTCGTATATTCTTAAGTCTAAGGATATTTTTGTAAAACAACAACGGTCTTTTTCCTTAATTTGTGAAATTTTATTCAATAAAAGATATTTAGTTTACATAATGATATTATGTTTAATTAATAGATGAAAGAGACGTTTTTTTCTTACGTGATTTCTGTAAAAGGAGCGTATGGACCATTCTCATGGACTCATCTTGTGGCACCCATAATGAGCTTGTTCTGTCTACAGGTGACTGCTTCTTTTCAATGAGTGTACAACCATGGTTAAGGGCGTGCGCAATGGTTATGCCTTGCTCAAGATATGGCCATTTTTGAAGCGGGCATTCTAGTAAAGCGTGTACATCATCATTTGGAGAGAGTCGAGGGGCAGACGTTGTAGCTTTGAACATGACATAAAAAGTATAAGGCCCTACGGGTAAGCCGAGTTTATAGGGCGTGTAGGGAGGTGGATTTCTTTTGAACTGGATGAGATAAGGAGAAATGGCGTCCGTACAGTGTATTTTTTTAGAGACATTGTGATCTAAATCATGTAAATACGTTTGTTCAGCGTCCTGCAAGATAAAGGAACATCCAGTTTCCTCTTGCGCTTCGCGAAGCGCGCATGCATGGACGGTTTCAGAAGGTTCTTGACCGCCTCCGATGGCACCAATACGGTAGACAGGGGCATTGGTATGAGGAATATGATCAGTATTAAGGGTTACGGTCAGCGTATTATTTCGTACCAACACAACGCCAGCACAAAACGGTTGGTCCAGCGTTAAGTTATGTACATTACATTCAGTCATATGAAACATAGAAAAATCCCCTTTTTCAAGTAGTTAGTCCTCATCTATCAGTATATTCAATATTTTGTAAAGAAAGGTAGTATAATGAACGAGAATAATCGATGAATAGGTGGCTGCTATGAGCAATGAAAAGGCAACCAAAAGCATAACTCGAAAAATCTGTGATGTTGTAGTTGCGATTTTGTTATCGCTAGCGGTCGTTAGATTTTTCGTCAATTTATTTTCGTAACGTTATGCGCTTTTTCTCGGATCAGGAAAGATTGTCGTGTAAAGTGAACCTTGTAAGAACAGCGGCGGCTGTAGCATCTGGGGGAGATTTTTATGTACGACAGCACTCTTTACAGCACAAGCAGAACTTGTTCATGGCGTGGGGAGTAACGATTTAGACGACGATCACTTTTCTTATTACAGCGGCGCTTGTTTTGCATTCGGTATTCTTTTTATACTTATTGGCGTATTTTTTGAGAAAATCAAACAACGTTTCGGGAAATAAGCGAACAGCATTCAACGCAGACAAAGCGTTGGATGCTGTTCTAACGTTAGGAAATGGCCTGTATTTGCTTTACAAGCTCTGAGAGTGCATCACCTTGATTAGAAGCTTTCAAGCGCTGAATCATCGTGTCACGGCCTTCTTCAAGTTGTTCTAATGCTTGGAGAAGGCTTTTTGCTGTTAGCTGTTCTTCTTCTAACGTATGGGCATAGCCTTTTTTCGTAAAAGCAGCGGCATTTAGCAATTGATCGCCACGACTTTGTTGTTTAGTGAGCGGAATAATGAGCATCGGAATGTGAAGCGCCAAAAATTCAAATAGCGCATTGGAACCACCGCGGGTAATGACTGTATCGGTCGCTGCGAGCAGGTCAGGAAGTTCCTTGTTTACATAATCAAATTGCTGGTAACTAGGTATGTGTTGTAACGTTTCATCAACATTTCCTTTTCCACATAAATGAACGATGTGATAGCGAGCCGTAAGCTCAGGTAACGCTGTTCGGATCGTTTCGTTAATCTTTTGTGCACCTAAGCTTCCACCCATGATCGTTAAGATTGGTTGATCGTTAGTAATTCCAAGAAGTGCTTTACCACGCTTAGCATCTCCAGCAAAGATGGCTTGTCTAATCGGAGAGCCAATTGCCGTCGTTTTATGAGCTGGAAAATGAGATGCCGCTTCCTCAAATGAGGTGAAAATTTTCGTCGCAAACCGCTGAGAAATTTTATTGGCTAAGCCAGGCGTCAAATCACTTTCATGAATGTAAATTGGAATGTTCAAGAGAGAAGCAGCAATGATTACCGGAACCGATACGAAGCCGCCTTTTGAGAATACGAGCTTCGGTTGTAATTTTTTTAGCACTTTACGAGCGTCTGCGATGCCTTTGATGACCTTAAAGGCGTCTTTCACATTTTGAAAATCAAGATACCGTCGAAGCTTCCCGCTGCTAATACCGTAATAAGGAATCTCAAGCGCTGATATGAGGTCTTTTTCAATGCCTTGTTTGGAGCCTATGTAATGAAGATCCCACTCTTCACGGCCGAGTTCATCCATAATCGCGATATTCGGTGTCACATGGCCAGCAGAGCCACCACCTGTAAAAACAATCGTTTGCTTCGTCATCTAATAACCTACCTTATGTATATTCGTTAGAACGAGTTTACCGAAATGAGTGGGGAGGAGGCGTGTAAGTCAGGTGTAAAAATATTTCCCCCTACATTAAGTATACCATACAAAAAATGGCTATTATAGACTGTTTCTTCTTACGTACGACTGCTACAATCAATAGAACATAACTGAAAAGGGGCGATGCGAATGAATGCTTATGTTGTGGATGTAAAAGAAGTAGAAGTAACACACCTTATGCAAGTTGGAGGAAAAGCGCTACGTGTAGGCGAGTTGTCAAAAATGCAAGAAATTCAAGTACCAGAAGGATTTTGCGTGACAACCTTGGCGTATCAAAAAGTCATTGAACAAAACGAAGCAATCTCATCATTAGTACACAAGCTAATGGATCTAACGCTTGAAAATCAGCATTCAATACGTGAGCTCTCTAGGGAAATTCGGCAAAAGATCATGAAAACAACCATCCCATCCCATCTTGTTCATGAAGTTACTACCTACCTTTCCAAGCTGGGTGAGGAACATGCCTATGCAGTACGATCGAGTGCGACAGCTGAAGATTCGCCGCATGCTTCCTTTGCGGGTCAACACGATACTTACTTGAATACGATCGGTAAGGAGTCGATTCTTCACACGATTCGGAAGTGCTGGGCATCTTTATTTACGGAACGTGCGGTCATGTACAGAATAATGAACGAATTTGATCACAATAAAATGTATATCTCCGTTCTTGTGCAAAAGATGATACCCTCAGATGCTTCAGGGATTTTATTTACCGCGGATCCTATGACTGGCAATCGAAAAATCCTCTCGATCGATGCTAGTTTTGGACTTGGAGAGGCACTCGTCTCTGGAATGGTATCGGCTGACGGCTATCAAGTAAAAGATGAGGCGATCATCAACAAGAGAATTGAACCAAAAAAACGCGCGATCTATGGACGTGAAGGAGGTGGAACAGAAACGGTTGAAATAACATCTAATCAACAAATGAAGCAAGCACTTACGGATGAACAAATTTTGCGACTAGCAAAGATCGGAAGGCGAATCGAGGCTCATTTTGGATGCCCTCAAGATATTGAATGGTGTTTGGCAGCGGATACGTTTTATATTGTCCAGAGCCGACCCATCACTACGTTATATCCGACGCCTGAGGCAAATGACCAGGAAAATCACGTGTATGTCTCAGTTGGCCACCAGCAAATGATGACTGACCCTATTAAACCGCTCGGGATTTCCATTTGGACGTTAACAGGGGGGCAACCCATGTTTAAAGTTAGCGGTGGCAGGCTGTTCGTTGATATTACGATGGGACTGAAAACAAGTGCTGGTCGGGAAAATTTATTAGGTGTCTTAGGACATTCCGATCCCTTGATTAAAGATGCGCTTGTTACCATTATAGAGCGAGATTTTATTAAATTAACGCCTGGTAACAAAAGTGCGCCTGGCGCCATTAAAAGTCATAAAGGAATGTCGTCTGCAGCGATTCTTGCCGAAGCAGGGAATGATCCAGACATTGTTGACCACTTGATGAAGAGTAGTGAGACATCGTTAGCTACGTTAAAACAAACGATTCAAGCGAAATCTGGAGTAGATGTCTTTGCCTGTATTTTAGACGATATGCAGCAGCGGCGACAGCGTGCGTCCGATTTGAATCAACTCGGTGTGATTATGGCTCCGATTCATGCCTCGGCATGGATCAATGAGCACATGAATGACTGGTTAGGTGAAAAAAATGTGGCAGACACACTTTCTCTTTCTGTACCTAACAACATTACTTCTGAAATGGGCTTGGAACTATTAGACGTTGCTGATCTCATTCGTCCTTATCCCGACATCGTCCATTTTCTTCAAGAAGTTAAAAAAGATCACTTTTTTGATGAACTTGTTCAATTGCAAGGTGGACGTCAGGTACGAGAGGCTATAGCTGCGTTTCTTGATAAATATGGAATGCGATGTGCTGGAGAAATTGATATAACGAGAACGCGTTGGCACGAAAAGCCAAGTAGTCTCATCCCCATGATCCTCAGTAACATTAAAAACGTTGCGCCTGGAGAACGTAAACGTAAATTTGAAAAAGGGCGAAAGGAAGCTATAGATAAGGAGCGGGAGTTATTAGCCAGATTACACCAATTGCCTGATGGTGAAAAGAAAGCTGCAGAAACAAAACAAATGATTGATCTTCTTCGGAAGTTCATTGGCTTTCGCGAATATCCAAAGTACGATATTGTTAGTCGGTACTTTGTGTATAAAAAGGCATTGCTGAAGGAAGCGGAACAGCTTGTTGAAGCGGGCATCATCCATGAAAAAGAAGATATGTATTATCTCACGTTCCAAGAGCTGCAAGAAGCGGTACGCACCTATCAACTCGATCGCAGCATGATCAACAAACGAAAAGAAGCATATACGATTTATGAAAAACAAGCACCACCACGTATCATCACGTCGGATGGAGAAATCATTTCAGGTCAGTACAATCGAGAAAACGTTCCCGATCACGCCATGGTAGGACTCGCGGTTTCTTCCGGAGTTGTAGAAGGGCGAGCGCGTGTCATTTTGAAGGTAGAGGATGCTCATTTGGAGGAGGGAGATATCCTCGTCACTGCCTTTACTGATCCAAGCTGGACGCCGCTATTTTGTTCCGTTAAAGGCTTAGTTACAGAGGTGGGGGGGCTTATGACTCACGGTGCTGTAATCGCGCGCGAATATGGCTTGCCAGCTGTTGTAGGCGTGGAGGATGCCACCAAACGGATCAAGGACGGACAACGCATTCGCATACACGGAACAGAAGGGTATATCGAAATAGTGTAAGACACGAGCGTACTTTTTTTCAAACAATAGAACTCCCAGAGTGTTCGATCTCTAGTTAGTTGGCAGCGGACCGCAGCGAGGGATCTAAATGCTCGTATTTTCTAAATCGATATGCAATCCATAAAGATGCCTTGGAAATTCCAGGCATCTTTACCTATTAATATTGTAGATTAAAGAGAAACTTTTTTAAATAGCACTGTCCATAAATCAGGATAACCGAACAAGGAGCTCTCCTCGTCTAACACTTCCATCTTTCGCATCTCAACAAGTTGGAAGTCTTTAAATATAGTTTTTAATCGTTCTTCGGTATAACCTAAACCGCCGTTTAAACTTCGTAATCTATATACTTCCCAGTCAGAAATTTCAGAACCGCCCAAGCGACCACCTGCAACAAAGCATATCAGCGAAAAGAAACCATTCGGCTTTATTGCTTTATGTAACAAGTCGATATAACTCATTCTACGATGTGGAGCTATATGATGAAAACAGCCAGAATCGTATACGAGATCATATGAACCTTCTTTAACCTCCATATTAAAGATGTCATTATTAATAAAATGTACATTTAGTTTATTTTCTAATGCTCGTTCTTTGCCCCATTGGATAGCCTCTTGCGACAAGTCTACTGCGTCTACTTCACAACCTTGTCGCGCTAAATATAAAGCATTTCTTCCAGGACCCGAACCTAACTCAAGTACCTTCCCAGGCTTTAGTAAACCCTTTTCAAAATAGTTCACCAAATTTTCATCCGGTAAGTTTAAGAAAAACGGAATTTTCTTTTCGCGATCCGTATAGAATTCATTCCAAAAAGGTGCGGGTTCTCGCAATAACGAGTCTAACATTTTTACTACATCCTCGTTGTTTAAGATAACCTCAGAATTGTTCATGATTTTTTCTCTCCAAACTAAATGATTTTTTAATGCTATCTTATAAATTCTATAAAGTAAGATAAATCTCCTTTTTTGTTATTTTTAACTATGTATTAAAGAGAGTATTAATCATTGTTTTAAGATGTCTGTTGTCCGTTTTTCGTTAAGTTTAGGTGTATAGTAAAGGTAGTGTATTCGTTTGGTTAAAAAATGAAGATTGAGGCATTTAAATACATCATAAGCTTCGTTGCATTCAGGGCTTGCAGAATTCATTTTTTATTAAATTAGTACAAAGAAAAGCAGTGCGAATTCAAAGTCGAATTGCACTGCGATTATAGATGTTTTTATCGTTACGGGTACTTCAAAAGTGAACGGCCTATGAACATACCAAGCTCTTTTTGCTGATATGATTTTGAAGCGCTAGAATGTATGCTGTTCCGCTATTGCTGGCGGATCTCTTCTGCTAAACCGATGAGAAGGCCCTCGACACCACGAATATAGCAAAGGCGATAGGCGTCTTGATACTGAACGACTTCGCCGACAAGCTCTGCACCGTGCTGATCAATGAGTCTCTCTACCATTTCATCAATGCCTTTCACGGCAAACATAACGCGTAAATAACCGAGCGCATTAACGGGCGCATTGCGGTGATCGGAAACAATAGGAGGCGAGATGAATTGTGAAAGTTCAATGCGACTATGACCGTCTGGAGTCACCATCATCGCAATCTCTACCGATTGGTCCCCTAAACCCGTAACACGACCTGCCCATTCACCTTCAACCATCGCCCGTCCTTCTAGCGTTAAACCAATCTCTTGAAAAAAAGAAATGGCATGATCGAGAGAGGCAACAACAATACTGATATTATCCATTCGCAATAATGAAGTGTGTTTCATCGTCTAATCTCCTTCTATGTAAATAGCGTAAGCTTACTACATTCTATTATAAATGAAAAAGACCTTGTAACCTATGAATAGTAAATTTATGAAGCGAAAGAAAAAACGACATAGATGGGTATGATTACATTTAACGTAGGATTCCGTACTTATTAAACTACTTGCGTAGATGATCCTATAGATTCCAGTGTAAAGAAGGTTAGCAATCATCAATATCCTAGAACTATGTTTAGTAACAGGACTAATTCTCACTGAATTGTATTTGAACATCGTGTGTAATCTATGTTTCATTGAAAATCACTGCCCTTACTGTTGGTTCGGTTACAAACATTTACAATGAAAAACACCGTGAATTTGATTCAATGAACAAAGTCAGTTCCTGGTTTATAGTATAAAAAAAGGTGGAAGAAGTAGGTAATATCCTAAAGGTAGTGAGATAGAAAAATCTCTCTAGAAAGAGCGTGATTTTATGAGAAATATAGATGAAGACGACCAGGACGTTTTAAAGAAAAGGGCCTATAAACTTGAAAAAATAAGAATAGTTCTTTTATGTTTTGTTGTTATGGGAATGGCTTTTTTTGGCGGGCCATGGGTTACTGGGACAACCAAGTTTGTTGGAAAAAAAGCCGTAAGTGCGCTACTCGTTTACTTAATGCTTGAAGGGGTTGTGCATCATAAGGTTTATGAAGCTAGAAACCCAAAGAGAAATCTTTATATGGTACTTATTTTTTCATCCTTGCTGCTGAGTGTATCGAGTTTGGACTAAATATAATAAATAGATGGATGGAGAGAAGTGTTTATGAAATATGCGAGAGTATTTATAGCTATCTTCGTGCTCTTAGGCGTCGTTTTTTATGAAAAGGTAACGAGCAATGTTGCGGTGCAACGAGGTATATTGTTCGTGTTACTCTGTCTGTGTTTGATAGCTGTTATAGATGCTTTGTGGAACAGAAAGAAATATATACAAAAAAGCAACCGATCTACATTCTCTGTACAATTGTTTGCTCCTTTGGTGTGTGATTTTTGCATATTTTGTTTAATTTCATTGTCCTATTAGAATTATAAGAATAGAAACTAAGATGTGTAATTTTCTTCACTCTGTCACCCCTGTTGGGTTGAACGGTTACACAAGTGCCTACTTCTTAGTTATACGCTAAAAATGGAAAAGGGAGATTGTTAGCCATTGTTCCAGGACGTGATGAAGATGTGATTTCATCTGCGTTACCATGATCTCAGGGAAGATTTCTCATGTTGTTTCTGGCTTCGCACCGACAATGGCTAAAGCCATTTCAGCTGTTTTTCCACATGTCATTCACATTTTAGATCGTTTTTATTTGATTCAATTTTTCACGAAAGCTCTCCAACGAAGAAGACGCAACTTGGAAAAAGCGAAGAAACAGTATCAAACGCGTCTCATTGATCGATGTTTGGCGCGACAACCAGAGGATTTACGCACAGAGGAACGGGAATGGGGCGTAGAATGGAAACAAGAAGATCCCGCCGTGAAACACATCCATGAAGCCTTAAATCATATGCGTTATGTTTTGAAAGCTACTACTTTAAAACAAGCAGCCCGTCGATTAAAAGAGTGGCTTCAACGGTATCAATTTCATGTGTGTGGAGCCATTGCGAAGATTGCGAAGACGGTCAGATATCGGGAGCAGGAATACCTTCATACAGGGCTATGAATATATTCTTGCCATTACTTGAGGAGTAGAGAGGAAAAAGAGTAGTAATTGGTACAATAATGACTGCAATAATGAACTATTTTGACAGAAAGTACAACTATGAGTTTCTAATTCAAACTACAAAACCCGATATCTATAAACTTGAATTCAGTGGGGAAAAGCTATGCAAAGTTGATAGGTTGTGGGGAGATAATAAATAGCTACTATGGGTAAACCAACCATCTAATACAACCTTAGTTACAAAACCATGGATTTAATAACGAATTTGAAAGCCCTTATTTAATGATTCTGACTTTAAACAATTAGAACATACGATTAATCCCTTATAAAAACTGCACAATGCATTTATGTCATTAATCATATCGAAACATACATAAGGGAAAAGCTCTTATGTTTTTTTCTAGTTAACATAATATATATTCTAGGAAGTTGTGAAATCATTAGAAATACGTCTCAATTGAATAAGAATACTTAGTAATTGAGACAGAAACGAAATTTATAAGAAGGATCACTTAATCATCCTGGATCTTTGAAATTATAATTTTGTTATTGCTGTAACTGATAATATTTGAGTTTTACTTGTCAGTGTTCGTACAAGCATTATGCTAGTTGCATACCGCCATGACAGCCGGAATTCCTTTCTCATATTTTTCGGGTAAAATAAATGGCTATCCAACTGATTTGCTTTGGAAACCAAAGCAGCTTGAACGATTCACTCTATAAAATGAAAGAATTAGCTTCAGGGCAACCATGTGTGGTACGTTGTAGCCGCTACGAACAGTTCAATAAAACGATCATTCTCTTGTTACTCTGTTCTTCCCCGTTCTTAGTAATTTACTTTAGTAAGAAAATAATAAGGAAGAGGTTCTTTATGAACGTCTCTTCCCTATTTTTAAAACATTTTTACTTTGTCTAAATGCTCATCCATTCGATCTTGGTTAATTCGCTCTAAATATATATTTGTAGTGGAAATATCAGCATGCCCTGCCCAATCTTTCACTACAGCAAGTGGCACGTCATTTTCAAGCATAACGGTGACGAATGTATGACGAAACCAGTGAGGACTTATATCGGTCTTTTCCTGGGCCGCTGTTACGACTTGCTTTACGAGCTTATAAAGCGCAGGATAGGTTAACCGCTTTTGTTCTTTATAATGAAACGTATAAAATAAGGGACTGAGATCACGAGGATTTAAAACGGTTGTTTGTGCTGTTATTTCCCGATAACGAAATAATACGTCGGCTGTTTCTTTTTTTAATGGAATGGTTCGAGGTTTTCTTCCTTTTCCTATAACATCCATAAGCAAAGTCCCCCGCCGATTTTTGCGAAAACTTCCCCAGTTGAGCTGCAGAAGTTCACTAGCACGAAGTCCGGTCGTATACAATAAGTAACCAATTAATAAGTTACGTGCTTGCAACTGTTCTTTGTAGCGATCTGTTTTCACGATTTCAGGGAAAAAAGCAAGCAGCCGCTCCGCTTCATCTTGCGGTAATTCTCGACGTTCTTCTCGCATGAACTCGAAGGTATCTTCTTGACTATAGGCGTGCCCTTTACGAGCTGTTGGCTTGTCAATCCATGTTGATAGTAGCACGGTATAAAAATGCGTTTCATAGCCAAAATCTAACAGCCGTCGAAAAAAATCGAGCTTTCGAATGGCTGTTTTTGAAGCGTATTTTTCCGTTACATATCGATTGTAGGCTTTCACCTCTGGAAACCCAATCGTTCGAAAAGAAAGATCATGCTCTAGTAAAAACACGACTAACGTCTTGGCATCTCCCTTATAGGCACGTAATGTATGTGGAGAAAACTGCTTGCCGTCTTTAAAGATCTTTAATGAGAAAAACCAAGTAATGAAATCTTCTTCGCTGCTTTGACTTAAATTGAGATTGCGATGTTCATCTAACACATCTTGCTGCGCTAATGTGTCTTTTAATTGCTGTAAATACGAGCCATCACTTAATGCTTGCATGGTTGCTATAAGATCCATCACTGTTCCTACCTTTCATGCTTCTTTCCACAGTATATCAGTTTATTTTTAAATAATACATGGTAAAGATAACTCTTAACTTTCACGAACGATATAGGTGGTTAAAACCACCTATATTTACTGAAAAAAACTTTTGAATTCTGTTTCTACAAAATCAACATCTTTGTAACCCATTTCTTTTGCAAGAGATTGAATAAGTTCTACATCAAACCCAGTATATTTCCCATCTTTCCCTTTAAATTCAAAAGGATTAAACGTAGCATCCGTTCCCACTTTCAATACCTCATTGACCGCTTCATTCTTAACAGGCGTATCCTCTTTTTTACCACATGCTCCGAGTGTTAGTGCCAATGTTAACACAGTAAGCGAAAGTCCCATCTTTTTCATATATACCTTGCCCCCTATTTGAATTTTATTCTTTTACTCATTTAGTTATTGAGGGCGGAAAAAGAATGACCCTTTTTATTCATTACTAATTATTAATATACGAACGAAAAAGCCCCACTGAACTGTGTTGCAGGGATCGTTTTGCTTGAGACGTTCTACTCGCAATTGAAGTATACATTAAACAATAGTCTTTAAAAACCTAAATACTTTTACCGACAAATTATTTATTTTTAGCACTATTTATCAGAATTATTTTAATATTTAGGAAGAAAGAACTATGTTATTACCTAAATTATTCCTTTAAAATAACTATGAAATGAATATGTAAAAAAAGGATTGGTATTAGCGCTTATTTTCTTTAACCTAATCGTTTTCAGTACAGCTTCGTTAGCTTATGGAGCAGAAAAAAGATTGGATCCAAAAAGATACAGTCAAGAAAAAACCAGCTGGTGTTGGGTAGCAGGAACGCAAATTGTTATTGACTATCTCAAAGATGAATATCATACGCAATGCACCTACTACAAATGGGGCAAAAACAAAAGTTCTTGTAGTGGCAATGAAGGAGGCGATTTCTACAAAGACGTTGCAAATGCATTCATTGGCGCCAAAGTTCAGCGGGGAGTGGTTGTGAGTAGCGGAGCCAGTTTATTAACCATTCGAGAAGAAATTGACAAGAAAAGACCTTTATTGGCAAGAATCGGTTGGAAGTCAAAAGGTAAACTTAATGGCGCAGGACATGCTATTGTTATTCGAGGCTATAATACCGATGGCGACCAAGCTCATTATCTCTGGATAAAAGATGGAGATAACGATACCGATTATACTTCAGAATACGCTACTAAATCGATCAGTTGGCTAAAAAACAACAATCAGTTTTCCTGGACACATACCAGGCTACAAATGGGCTAACATTGAGGAGGAAAACAATGAACTTAAAAAGATTCGCAATGACTACTATGCTCGCAAGCAGTCTTTTTGCAGGTATGAACAGCACATCCGCTTCAGCAGCTGCTCCTGACCTTTCAGTTCCTGTTGAGGCACAAACGTACGCAGATGAGCATTTCAAAGAGGATGTGATGAACCTCATCAAAACTGATGACCCAAGTTTATACCACCTAAAAGATAACGATCATTTGCGATTCAGCAAGCTTTTTCCAGTCTTTCAATTCACATTGAGTCCAAACAATGGCAATGGGTTAGAAAAACTAGACGCATATTATTCCGTCATTTACCAAGACGATCAACCCGCAAACATTATAAGCACATTTCAAAACAAAGAAAAAAAATTTGCTTTGGCTGGAATCGGCGGGGGAAAAGACATAGCTGAAGGTATAGATCAACAATCGGAAGACAAACCATTTATGATTGTTAAAGAATCTACTTCAGATAGTTGGTTTAAACTCAGCGATAATACGCTATATCCCATCGATTCTTCAGCTAAACGAAAAATCAGTTCCAGCATGCCCTTCAAGGATTTCCAACAAAAATTATTCGCTGAAAAAAGCCATACTGTGTCACCTGTTAACGACACTCCAGGAAAAGAATACGCTCATGTTGGAGGAGGCGGTTATAATAATTTAGATGGAAAAAAACAATCTCAAGATAAAGCATTGGACCGTACCATGATCTATAGCATTGGATCCCTTCTAATTGGATTGGCAGGTAGTTCTTATCTCATTTACAGGTCTCGTAAAAAATCACTGAAAAATTAATGTTTCGGGGTAGCATTTTGCTACCCTTTTTTAGTTTTACTTCAAATGATAACGAAACGTTCTCGTTCTTCCCTTATGAAAAAACAGCCTCCTCTCCATACTGGAACGATGCATTTTTCATTTTGCATATAAATTACTTCTGGCATTTCATTTCGGTTATATACATCGTTTTCACTAGTAATAGAGCTGAATTCCGAAGTTGATTCATTTACCAGCCATTCCAAAAGAGGATCATCCCCTCTGCTGGCCACCTTCATCGAACCTTTTTCTTATAAGAAATATCCCCCAAAAAAACTTTTTAAGAAAAGCAATCTATCTCACGCTTTCAATTTTTGCACTTATAAAAAAAGGCTGATTTTCGGATAAAATATACCCTTCTCGTTTTATCCCTTGCAAAACCCTTTACATTCAGATGATTTTTTAAGTAATAGAATATTTTTCAAAATGTGTTTTATAGTAAAGATAATCCCTAATTATCTTTACTTCCTAATTATTAGGAAAAATAATGAGTAGATACTTCTAGTTTTTAGGTGTTTTTAAATTTGCATCGAGATGGGTCGTAATGCGTCTTCTTCTTTCTAATTGCAACAGAGAGCGCGTGAGCGACATCCTTTATTTGTAAAAAACAATAAAGAAGCTGCTTATATTCGTTTGTCAACGATGGCCAAGTTACTCATCTCGTTTTCATTTTATAGAGCGTTGATTATAATACCGGACAATGAGGCAATCACAGCAACAAAAGCGCTCGCTCGTCTGACTCTGCGCTAAACGATTGCTCCAGACTTCCCTTAAGCGATCACAGGCATTCTGTTATTAAGGAAGAAAATGGATTACTTGTAAAACGATCAAGGGTCGTACCTACCCCAGTTTCGTAATGGGGATTTGAATCTCACGATGATCCGCCGACAGGAACACGTATGCCATCGTAATATGTTGTTGTACCATTGTTCCATTATGAATAAATATCACAATACGATATATCTAATTGCGATATATCTCTAGACGTATATATTTCATGGTGGTATAGTGTATTTAGAAGGTTATATCATAATGTGATATATCCTAAATGGATATAGAAGGTGATGAGTTGAAGAAAAATGAGCAATTGACGGATTCAATGTTCTATATTATGGCTGCTTTAACAAAACCAAGACATGGTTACGCTATTATGAACCTAATTGAAGAAACAACAAAAGGGGCAATTACTATAGGCCCTGCTTCAATGTACACGATTATTAAAAAGTTAGTAAAACAAGAGTGGATTTATTTGCATGACGGATCGGATTCAAGACGTAAAACATATTTGCTTACTGAACAGGGCAAAGAAGTATTAAAAGAAGATGTGAAGCTAAGAAAATTGATGCTTCAATTAGCGGAAACTGAATTGAAGGAGATTGAATAATGAAACAAACAAAGTATATTACGTCAGGTGGATTAGCTTTTTCTGAGGATCAGGACATGGAAAAATTACGCCGATTTTCTTTAAAGGGTTGGCATGTCAGTGGCTTTACGTTTTTGGGGTATACCCTTGAAAAAGGAGAAAGCTCAGATTATATCTATAGTGTAGATTATCGTTCATTAAGAGAGAATGAGGAAGATGAATACTTTGACTTTTTTTCATCATCTGGATGGTCGCATATTGCCTCAGAAGCAAACATCCATTTATTTCGAGCGCAGCCTGGTACAAAACCGATCTATACTGACCGTGACACAACAATTGAAAAATATAACGATTCAAGTGATTCTATAAAAAAATTAGCCATTCCGTTTATTCTACTATCAGCACTCGTTTGGGTCTGTGCAATGATAAGCTCTGGTACCCTACAATCAATATTTCTTGGAGTATCTGTTATTTCTAGTGTAATTGCCATCCCAACAGCTTGGACTTTAATCACAACATATCGTAATAAATGGAAGATAGAAGAGCGAAAGGGATTAGTCAATTTAGTGAAAACTATACCATTCCTCCTCTTATTAATTGCGGTTCTTCTGTTGTTATTTGGTGGTGATACAAACACAGATTCTGCAATTAACCTCCTAACATATATGATAGCTGGAGCGATAGCGCTTCCATCTGTTATTTGGGTTATCATGTCTCTTGATCAACAAATGAGGAGAAAAAGAGCTTAGCATTTAGACTTTGTTATGGAGCGAAAAGTCGAATTCCTGTACGCTAAGGAATCGACTTTTTATTTTTTGCAATTTGCTTAGCATGCAAAATTTCTGAAGTGTTGGCTGTCCCCCACCCTATCTGTTAAATTGAGATGTTCCTTTCTTCCTTCAGTGACTCCATCAACTGGAGAAAGTATTCTGGTTGGTGTGTCTTATTGAGGTGATACCATGCATGTAATGTATCTGGTGCAAATACATCAAGTTTTTTAATGACTTCCATTGCAAATCCAGAGGCGCAACCCCTGATGCAGTCACTACATTGTCATCAGCTACAGCAACTTCCAACTGATAGAACGTTTCTCCTTTATAGTTAGGACACATCATTTTGGTGTATGCTAAGTTATTGCTTGTATGCTTTCTCGTATTTAAGCATCCTCTATTGGCAAGAGCGTCCGTTGCACCGCAAATGGCAGCAACGATTGTACCTCTTTGTAATGCTTGTTCTGCTCTTTCTAAGATTGCCTGATGAATTTCTTCGCTCCAAGTAGATCCGCCTGGTAAAATTAAAAGATCTGTATCCTCAAATGTACATTCATCAAGCGAAAGATCTGGTGCGATCCTTAGTCCTCCCATCGTCGTAATGGTTTCTTTAGTAGCTCCTACCGTAATGACGTTTAAAGGTGCTATCCCGTTTTTGAAATATCTTCCTGAACTACTGAAAAAATAGTCATGCGCTGAAAAGTGTTCGGGTCGGTTAAATTTCTTTTGTGATGGCGAGAGATGTTCAATGCGATCGACTCTAAAACTTCGAATCTCCTTCCTAAGATGACAAAATCCAATAACATACCACTTATTCTTCCAATAAATCAACTTGTAGGGATCTATCAATCGATCACTACATTGCTTTTCGTTACTTTTATAATAAAGAATAGTGACTGAGAATCCATCCGCTACGGCCTGTTCTAGCACTTTCAATAACGGTTCAATAGAAAGTGGCCGTACTTGGCTCATGACTTCAAGGCTCGTTACATGATGGTTGATCTTTGTTTCCTGCGCTTGATTGGAGTAGTTACTTAGTTTTGGCAGAGCCCTATGTAGTGCTTCGCCTCCATAATATCCGGCTTCTTCGGCAAAAATAGCTGCGTGAATGAGAGAAGTTTGTTCCTCGTAATTGAAAAAAAGAGGCGCCTCCTTGAAATGATTCAATACAGTATAGCCGCCGTTATGGCCTGCCTCTGCAATGATCGGTACACCGTCCGTGTATTCATCTCTAACTTTTCGGAAATTTGTTGTGCGGTAATTTTGTTACCTGAACGAAGCATCCATAAAATGGCTAGCATATTATCGGTTTTAGGCATGTTCTTCTACCTCTCTATAAAATTCATTTCACTTTTAATGGTGCAATAGTTAACCTAGATTCATCATTCCCTTCATCTTTACGATTCTGCTTTTTAAGAGGCTCCCCCTACTCTCCCCTACTTCTCTACCATTTCCAGCAACGCTTGGTGTAAGTAGTCAATAAATGACACGCGCGTACTGAGTTGAAAGGCATGCTCATCGGTTAAATGCATAGCAAGGAGTCCCGCTGCACGTAACGTCATAATATGATGATGCACGTTTCCTTTTGTTCCACCGATTTCTTGGACAATTTCAGTGAACGTCCGCTTTCGTTTGGCAAGAAGCTGTATGATTTTTAACCGTGTCGGATCACTAAGTACTTTTGTCATTTGGAGGGTCGTCGTCATGGGATCTTTTGATTCAGGTGCTGGGAACCAGACGAATAGCTGGTTTTTAAACGTACTAAATGTATGTAGCGGTCGGAAATGAACAGATGGAATAAGCGTTACGTTTTCAATGGCGTGTTGTTCGATCTGTAGGCCCGTAGCAAAGGTCTCTACTACCTTTGTAGCACACATTGTAGCTTGCGCCTTTTTAACTAGAGTCGCACCGCTACTAATGAGTTGTTGCAGTGCGGTTTGGTGCTGAAAATAACCGTCATACCAAGCGGTTAGTAGCTCTGTATAGTCGTTGCGTAAAGAGGCTAGTTGAAGCAATAGCGGCGCATCTTTTGCTTGAATATGAGGTGCTAATAGCTGGTACATATGGTCAACAGAGACGGTTTGTAACCACTCTAAAAAAGCAGGGATTGTTTTTGTGTTATGGTGCTGAATGAATAAGCAAAGCGCATCTGGGAAGGCGGAGTCTTCAACTTGCTGTACTTTCTCTTGTGTCGCCAGTGGTAGTTGAGCATGTACTTCAGCAAGCCATACCGTCCCTTTTTCTAAATATTTAAGATTGGCTCTTCTTTTATACAGCAAAAAACTCAATAAACATTCATACATCGGATGATCGTCAATATGTAGTGTGTAGTGCAAAGTAACACGTCCTTTTTATTAGTTCTCTCTTTATCATAGCAAATAGAAGGCTTTTCTTTCTATTACCTTATCATCCTATTATTGACAATTCAAGATAGTTCAATGATAATTGAACTAGTGCTAGCGTTCTTGTTACATAGAATAAGGAGTGATTTTATGGAGGTCGTGGACGAAAAGCATGTAAGATGGGACTTGCGCTCGTTATTTCAGAACGAAGGGGAATGGTTAGACGCATTGACGAGAGTAGAAGCGGAAGTCGCTGCGCTAGAAAGGCTTTCGAGCGAGCAGATTCATGAAATTGAGATACTAGCGTATTACTCGTATTGTCAGCATATAGACGGAATAGCACCTAACGAAACCGCTGCCTCGCGCATAGCGCATCTTAAAGCAACTGCTCAATCGAAAACGAACGCTGCTTCAACGTCTTTTATGGGTCGTGATTGGACCCATCGTTATTTAGCGCTTCGTCATGAACTAACGCCAGCGATGGATGGAAATAAGTACTCTTTTGGTGAAATTCATGAGATAGCGATGCGAGGAACGTCTCTTGAAGAACAGCAGCAAGCCTACAAAGCGCTTACCGCTACGCTTCAAGAACAAGCTCATCACTTTGCGACGTTATTGCAAGAGATTTCTTCTGTTCGCTCGGCAGACAATGTGTATAAGCGGACGCTGCAAGGAAATAGAATACGAGAAGAAACGGTACAGACGATGTGGGACGTTGTGGATCGGTATGTACCGAACGTCATGCAGAATATGAAGAAACCGAGTTGGCATACGGTGATGAGTGAACAAGGTCATGAGGAGGAAGGAATGTGTTTACAAGAGGTCCTCTCTTCTCTGCAGACGTTGTTTCGCTCTCTCCACCCTCCGATTGCTATGATGATTGAACAATGCTCCGCTGAACGGTGGTTAGACGCTGCTCCGCTTCCCCATAAAGGGCCAGGAGGTGTTTGTATTCCTTTTCTCGCAGATGAAGCGTTTCGCATTGCGCTACCCTATCGAAAAACGATTGAAAGTTCGCGCATACTCGCTCATGAGCTTGGTCACGCGTGGCATTATTTGCAGCTACCAAAAGATACGTCGTTGTTTTTAGATGATCGATTACCGATGACAATGGCTGAAATGGCCGCTTTATTTTTTGAAGGTATCTGGCTCGATCATGTGCTCATGCAAACAACAAAGGATGATGCGCGTCACGCTCTGTTGGAACAAAAAAAACAGCGTGATATCAATTATTTATGTGATGTTCGAGCGTCCTTTTTATTTGAAGAAGCTTTGTACGAGCACCATGGTCCTCCCCTTTCAACAGAGGAAATGGAAGCATTGTCAATCACCATGCAACAACGTACCTACCGTAACAGCCTCTCTTCGTATCAGCATTATGTGTGGATTAAATACATCCAATTTTATGAGGATGCGGTCCCCTTTTACAATTATCCGTATACAATTGGTTATTTACTCAGTGAGGGATTGCTTGCTTATTACAAAACGAATCAAAAAACGTTTTTCGCTAACTTTAATGCGTTGTTACGTGATACAGGCACAGCCTCATTGGAAGCTTTAATGATGAAACATTTCCACATTGATTTAACCATGCCGACGTTTTGGGAAGAAGCATTGACAAGAATTGTTTCAAGCAGAGAATCGTAGGAGCTTTATTCGTGAGACGACTGCTGGAGATCGTTTCGTTCAGTCGCTCTGCATGACACTCAGAATAATCAGCGTCCCGTTGGATGTAAAAAAGTAAGTACGATAAAGGATGATGATGGATGGATCACATACAACAATTTTGGAAGGATTACTGTAACGTTCATCACATGGAAGGGATTGAATATAAAGAGGCATTTCAATTTGGAGTTGCTCCTGATTGGTTAGCCGATTTAGTCGTTAAAGGAAAGAAGAAAGCGACAACATCAGGTTTTGTGTTTTATGCGTTAGAGAATGAAGCTTTACCTCAAATTGGCGACTATTCTATTGTGTTAAATGGCCAAGATGAACCCGTCGCAATTATTCAAAGTCAATCGGTTGAAGTTATTCCAATGAATGAGGTCACAGAAGAATTTGCTTTAGCAGAAGGCGAAGGCGATTATCAGCATTGGTGGGATTCGCATGAAACGTTCTTTACTCAATTATTGAAAGAATACGAGCGGGAATTCGAACCATCTATGTTGGTTGTATGTGAACGATTTAAAAAAGTATATCCAAAATGAGAAGCTAACGGATTGAATACGCATCTAGGAGCAGTTTGTTGAGCTGCTCCTTCTTTCTATTGGTTCGTGTAAAGCATTCGCTTCTACCTCATCATGAAAAATTGTTATTCGTGTTTTTCCTTTTTCTTTAGCATATAAAACAAAAGGTAGGCGCCTACAACTACAAGCAATAGTAGCGAAATGACCATCAGTGGGTCTTTATTTAAACGTGCTGGCAACACCGCTTCTGTAATAGGAATGATGCTAATCACAAAAGGAATGATGATCGATATCCATGATTTTGAATACAGCGCGGATGCTATAAAAATGATGATACACCCTATTACAATTCCGACATTTTGTAGTGGGGTAGCAACGAAATAAGTAGAATCCGGTTGATGGCGTAACCATATATAAAAAGCAACCCATAAGCTAGTAGTAACGATTTGAGATAAAAAAGTCAGTGTGATGAACCATAAAGAAGATTTGATTACGCCTTTAAAAAAGGCAAACGTAAAAAGTGCTAATGATAGAATGACGAGCAGCGAGCCGAAGATCAATAGATTGTGTGAAAGGGAAAAATGGCCAAGAAGTGCTGCCGGAAAGCTCATATAGGCAATCAATAATAGGACAACAGCCGGAAGAAAGGTGATCATCCCTTTTGTATCGAATGGTAGTTCTTTGCTAATGTGCTGCATATGATGTTTGCGGCTTTTTCCAATGATTTCTTTTACATCATCACCGTTTTGTTCAGCTTGTAACAGATGAGTTTCTAGTTCCTCTACAATACTGTTAATGTCTTGGTCCTTTTTTCCTCGTTGCACTAAGTACAAGCGCAACTCTAGTAAAAATTGGTGTGATTGTTGAGATAACACCTTATACTCCCCCTTCATGTAAGACCTTCTCTACGGATTGTTTTACTTCGCTCCACCGCTTCTTAAACGCCTCTACTTCTCGTTCGCCGGCTCGTGATAACGCATAATATTTGCGTTTTGGTCCGGCTGTGGATGCGCGCAGGGTGCTCGTGACTAATCCTTCCTTTTGCATTCGTAGCAATAAAGGATAAATGGTCCCCTCACTAAAAGATTGAAACCCATACTCTCGTAACTTTTGTGTTAATTCGTAGCCGTAAATTTCACCTTCTCCAATAATAGCGAGTATACAGCCATCTAAAATTCCTTTTAGCATTTGTGTAGCGTCAGCCATGCGATTCGCCTTTCTAGTACCTTTAGTACCTTGTAATACAAGGGTATGGATTAAAAATACCATATAGTACCTTGTAATGCAATATATAGAATAATTGATATTCAAGCTACATCTTTAAGATTTTTGAAATAAGGTGGGATCATAACCGCTACTGCAAAGACTGTTAAGGAAGTACCGATCCTAAGGGATTGAGTGTAAGGCGACTTTTTTTAATAAAAAAGAGGCCCTCCCCTTTTGAGGAAATGCCTCCTATATTACAGAAAACGGAATTAAAGTTGCCTTCTCCCGTAGTAGTGACATAACAAGATTACGATTGTTTCGTGTAAATTACCCAAACGTTATTGGAAAATTCGCCAGCAACAAATGTAATTTCTTGATTATTTTTTTTTACTTTCCAAATAGGACATGTTTTAATGACTCCATACAAAGGATCTTCAACCTGTGCTCGAACACCGGTGTCAATCCATTTTTCTTTTACAATATCAATCTCATGAATGTGAAAAGATTGACCACTCATCGTTCCTGAATAGACCCAACTCATGTTTATTGTCCCCATTTCTATTGTATTTTTAACATGAATGACGTAACCACGTCTCTATTTATATCAACTGTATAATCATATCAATATTTTAGTATATGTAGAATTATTTAACAATGGGTGAAAATAATCATGCTACACTAGAGATAAAGTTTTTAAAAAATTGGAAAGGAGTACAGTGATAATGATTACATGCGCTTCACAGGACGATTTAGAAATCATTGCACAGTATACTGGTCAGGCTATGACGGAAGGAACACTTGGATCGTATGCGGTAGGTAATGAAGCGGCTAATAGTATGATGACCCACGTTTTGAAAAATGATGGAACGCTGTTTGTTGTAAAAGAAGATGACAAGTTAGCTGGCTGGGTTTTATTTGGGACCATAAAAGATTCAATTACAGCAGAGCCACAAGGATTTATTTATGAACTATTCGTTTTTGAGCACAATCGCAAAAAAGGCTATGGAAAAGCATTACTAGTAGCGTGTATGGAAGAATTAAGACATCAAGGACTGCGCGAAGTGAAACTTGCTGTTTATGAAGGAAATTCAGCTCTTGCGCTGTACGAACAGATCGGCTTTACAACGATGAAACGAACGATGAACAGAACGCTCTAGTCTGTTCTTGCCCGTACACATTTTTATGCTGTCGTCTACGTTTTTTATAGCGATCGATGTATGATTTGTTTTTGTGCGTTGTATGATGATAGTAGAAAATGAAATCGTGTATTCGATGCACTCTAAAGAGACGCCTGCAGAACAAAGGGAGCGCCTGAAGCAAGAGGAATTAAAAAACAATCCTATTGGTTCTCTTAATGAGGGCTTGAAACGCGTAGAACATGGTAATCTAGTAGATGTAGTGGGCGGAATCGGTTGGATAGGTATGGCGATCTTGATTTTAGTGGTGGTGATTGGCTATGTGCTTTATCGATTGATTGATCTTTATGTGTAAAAAGTGAGCGATCATCAAGGGAAGGAGCGGAGTTCGTAGAATACGCTCTTCCTCCCTTCTGTTTATTGGCGTTTGGCTAAGATTATGATTTTAGATTTCTTGTTTGCAAGTGCTGACAACATATTGTTGCAAGCTCTCTAATAGTGACATTCCTATTTTTTCATCCTCATTTCTACCTAATCTATAATTGGCTAAAACGACAGAGGCGACTTTCTTTTCTTTATCAATCCCTAAAAAAGAACGAAAGCAGCCGGTGCCACCACCGTGTAGCAATACATGATTGTTACGCTTTAAAAGAAACCATCCAAGACCCATATCATACTTCTTCGTTCCCTCTCCGTGTTTTCTATGACAAAGTGAAAAATAGGGTTGGTCTTCGTAAAAGTTGTTTTGAGCGTATTTCAATAAATCAGCCGCTGTAGAACTTATCGCACCCGCCGGAGCTATAAGGTTTTCTTTATGCCAACTCCAATTGCCGCAGTCTTGATTCTTTTTGTTATAGCCAGGTAAAATATTATGCGATGTACCTAAATAAGTATCGCTTAGTCCAAGTTCGTTTTGAAGAAAGCTGTTCATAAGGTCCCAATATCCGTTTCCTGAGATCTGGCCCAAGGCATAGCCAATGAGGGAAATGCCGAAATTCGAATATTTCCAAGAATCGATCCCCTCTTTCAATTGGTTTTTTTCAATGAGCCTTTTCATTATGGTAGGATCCATATTCAATGGATTCTTCTCGTTCAATTTGTTACCACCGATCAATAAATCAACAATAAGATTCCAATATTCACGTTTAGTAAAGGGAAGTCTTGCTGAATAACCAGAAGAGTGTGTAGCAAGACGAAGAAAAGAAGGATAATGCGCGTCTGCCTCTAGCCCGTTTATGTACTTTTGTATGGAATCATGTATAGACACTTTTTTCTCAAAGACGTATTTCGATAGCAAAGATGTGGTAAACGTTTTTGTAATCGAGCCGATTTCGTACTGAAAATCTTGTGATGAATCAACTTCACCATCTTCATTATAAACTTTAGTAACAGCGGTAGTGTCTGTAATATAGCCTACAGTTAATTTGATATGTTTTTTTCCTGTACAGCTCTTTCTAATTAATCGTAACGTATCTCCGCTTAGTTCAAACATTGTTCTTGTGATCCCTTGCCTCAATTCTTCGTCTTTCAAACTCTTTCATTACGTTTTGTTGTAACGCGTCATGCTCTTCTTGTGTGTTCAAACGTCCTTCCTCTTCAAATCCATCCTGTTTTTCTCCATCAAAACGATACAATTTCTTTAAAAGTTCCCACATCGTTTCTAATTCTTCTGTTGAAAAGGCCTTAAAAAGGTCTTCTAAAAAATAGATTCCTTTTTCAGCGACAACGAGTAGTACCTTTTCTCCTAATTCCGTAATCTTCACATTCATCGCGCGTTTATCTTTTGAACTTGGAACAACCTTAATGTATCCCTTATTTTCTATAATCGTAACAAGCTGTTTTGCGCTCTGTTTTGTTGTTCCTAACTTTCTAGCAATATTATTTAACGTTGTTTCCTCTTCAGGTAAATGAGCGATGGCCACCATGGCCATGTACTGTCTGGATGTTAAAAGCTCCAGATACTTGTCACCTTTGATTTGAATTTTATTGGCTAACGAAAATAAAGTACCATAAGTTTGTTGCATTAAAAACAGTTCTTTATATAGATCCATACTAACCTCCCACATTAGACAATATACTGTCTAGTGTAAAAGTAGCACGGTTCGAAAAAATAGTCAATATACTGTTTATTTTCATTATAGCTCCTAGCAGAAACCTACAATCTCAGTGAATGATTTTGTCAGTGGCTAGGTCATACTGAAAAAAAGGACCTCTCGTTAGAAGGTCCTATTCTAAATTCTAGTGAATTTTAACCAAATATGAAAAAATGATCATTTGTCTACAGGAAGGGTTTCATTTTGGAGGTGAAGATTAGTCATTCACTTGAAAATGTATAAAGGATTGTTCTTCTTTTTGGCGTGGAGTTGGTAAAAGGCGTTGCGCAACCACTTTACCGCTCCGAAGATCGATGATGCCGATGTGACCACCGATGTTCGAGGAGCTTACAATTTGGGAACCAACGTATAAATAATGGCCTTTTCTTTGAAACTCATAAAGTGAAGCGGGATAATGAATGGTGCGTTTCTTCTCAATCGTGCCTTTGGAAGATAGATAGACGAGCTGAAAATGATCGGCTACTTGATCTCTATTCATAACGATTACTACCGAGCCCTTTTCGTATGGGAAGGTTTGAATGACTTCTAATCGCTCATCTTGTAGTGGATTTTTCATCGATTGTACCGTATGTTTTTTTGTATTCACGCGATACCATACTTTTTTTCCGGTAAGTAAAAAGTTCGGTGTCTTAATAGGTACTACAGAAGTAAAATCACCATGTGGCAACGTAAAGGATGTACGAATGTGCTTGCCGTCTTTGGATATTCGATACACATAGCCTTTTTTTACATGCTGCTCGTCTTTCATGTCTAAGCTATTAGTGGCCACCCATAGTTCTTTAGAAGCGGCATCGCGCCAGCCAACTCCAAAGATACCAGTAAGTAGCGGCCCTTTAGCGAGAGTGGTCGGTGTTCCGTAATAGATTCGTGATTGACGAATGTCAGGTTCACGATTGCTTAGCATGAGATCGTTTTGAGACAGGTTCGTTACAAAGTATGGACTCCATTTCCCTTTTAACGGTGTTGCCTTTTGCTGCTGTACATTAAATTGATAGGCGTTTGTGTTCAGCATGCCGAATAAATAGAGCGACTTCTTTTTCTTTACAAGATAACCGCCATCAGTAGGAAGTGAATGCCACTTTTTCCTCTGTGCGTCGTAGAGCGAAGATAACTGATCGGACGTATAATGTGCGATATAAGAACCCGGTAAAACGCCATATTCTTTATTGCGTACTTTCATATGATCGGGTCCATATAAATAGCTTGGTTTTTTTGTAGCAAGTTCAGAAGTAGCTGCGTTCGTGGTAGCTGTAGTACTCCATACGGATAGAACACTGATGGCTGTTAGGATGCTAGTGGCTGTTCGTTTCATATCACGCCTCCTTGTATGTAAGACCGTTTCCTTACACTACTTCAACATAGCATTTCATAATTCCTTTCCACTGCAAAAGAACACTTGTTCGCAAGTGGTAAAAAGCGCCCTTTTTAACGCGTGAGGATGACACACTCTTCTTCTTGAAGCTGTTGATGAGTCACGTGGTTAAAAGGCAAGGTTGGCCCGCTTGTCACTTAGCAATGAATCTTTTTACTTTCTTTACTTGATCCATTGTGATTTTAGGAGTGACACCTTGAACCCAATTATCATCAAAGTTGTGCCACTCCGGGTCTATTGTTTTTAATAGGTCAAAATCAAAAATGCGGGGCCATGTCTCTTGCATATTTGCCCAATTCTCCCTGTCATACTTTTCCCATTCTGCCTCATTCAACGTTACCGGAGAATCATTTAAAATACAGTGCCAAGACTCAAAACAAGACCAAAGGATTTGTTGGTCTGGGATATCAAGCGTCAAAATGACACCTCTTTGCCCCGTAGGCAAAAGACATTCCTCATTGCGATTCACCGTTCGTTTCCAAACCCATACTGGATAAGAGGATCCCTGGTAATCTGGAATTCTATCCATCATCTGAGCTTTCATCCAGTCGTATGGTTTCTTGAAATCTTCGCATACATACTTACTACTTCCTTCATAATAACCTTGGTCTCGCATCAGCCAGTAAATACTTAAAGGCTGTACCGTGTGAACTATCACCGCTTTCACTCCCAAAACATGATGTAGTTTATTCATAAAAAAAGACGTTCATAAATAGCGTCCATTTTATTCTATCAAAAGTCTAAGGGAATGAGATTCATTTTCTGAGAAAGTATATAATATGCCCGGCCACCTTAATGGATCAGTGGTCTAAAGAAATGGATCAGTTTTTAAATGCATAATAAAAACTTACTCTATAGAAGTGTCTACTCTGAGACTTTCCAAAAATTTTTGAACAGGTGGGAGAGAGAAGGTCCATTAATGGAAGTTACTGCTGCTTTTACTGAATAGTTGCTCTCAATCGTTGGTACCAATGTCAGCATAACAACGCAGGGCGCAGAAGGTCTTGTCGTCGCAGTGGAAGATAATGTAATTCAGTTTGTAAGTTTCAATAAGACGAGTCGTTGTTATGTTCGACAATCCAGATGTTCTCTGGGCTATGCTGTCTTTTAAGATAACTTTCGACTTTTTGTGCAATGAACGTAGTAAAACTAGCATCGTAGCCATACTCTTTGCTGTAAATCGCCGTATGTGATTGGATGGTGTAGGTGGCATCTAGTCGTTAAAATTCTTGCGGATCAGCTTTCTCTCCTTAGATGTCGTCTATTGGTTTTTAGACAGAACAACAGCCGGTGAAGGCTTCACCGGCTGTTGGTTATGCTTATTTCTTTTCACCTGCTGTTTGTGTGGCAGTAAAATCCCATTTAAGATTCAGAGAATCACCTTGGAACACGTTTTGATCTTTGCCAGAATCGACAAATTCAAATTCAACGGTTAGCTTGTCCTTACTATTAGGTGCTAACCCTTTCGTACCCCAAGCATCACCATAAATGGATTCAAATTTATCTTTGACCGCATCTGGGCTCATCGCTTTTAAATCTTTGAGCGTTGTTGTCCATACCGGTTTTTCCATTTTATCGGTGTTAAAAAGGAAGTTTACGCGGATGTCACCACCAAGGTCACTACCGTTGTTATCGTTTTTAACATCTTTTACATCATACGATGTTTTAATGCTGACAGATTTGATGGCCAATGTTCCGTTATTCGCTAGTGTAAAGTCACGACGAATGACATCACCTGGTTTTAAATCTTTTAAGTCAACGAGTACACTTGGATTCATAGCTAAATCAAGTGTACCAGAGGCAAAGGTATTTTGTGACGTTTCTGTATCACTAAAATACGCATACGTCCCTGTACCGATTAATGATAAGCCGAGTGCGGCTGAAGCGACTCCAAGACCAATTTTCTTTTTTAAACTCATTTCATCCAGCTCCTTTAGTAGTTTAGGTGGTCATACTGTTCTTAAAAAAGAACAAAAGGGGTAAAAAAATTAGTTGGTAATGCCAACTTGATCATAGGCGGCTGTTATGGCTGTCGTTTCAGCACTGTTAGCACCAAATAGATCGGTTGCTGATTGAATTAAGGCTTTGCGTGCATCTTTGAAATTAGACGATGGCGTTAAATAGGTTGTTAACGCACGGTAGTGAATTTTACCAAGGTTTTTCTTACCGATTTTTTCACCAGCTAAATACGCTGCATGGTTGATGATGGAAGAGTTAATATGAACGCCTCCGTTATCTAATGAAACAGGAAGGTTATAAAACTCATTCATATGTTTTGGATATTTTCCTTGGCCATTTCCATACGCTACATATTTAGAGCCGACTGGATATTTGTCGGGTTGGCTCAAGCTACGGAGAGATGTGCGGCCATCCATAATGGCTTTTGGCGCCATCGCATCTTCTCCCATTTCCCAATCGTCATCATCAATGAGTGCTCCGAAAATATCAGAGAATGCTTCATTTAGGGCACCTGATTGATTACGATACGTAAGATTCGCTGAATTCGTTGTTACGCCATGTGTCATTTCGTGTGCTGCGACATCTAGTGCAGCAGAAAGTGGAATGAACAATTCATTGTCACCATCGCCGTACGTCATCGAGTAGCCATCCCAGAAGGCATTTGCGTAGCTTTCTCCATAGTGAACGGATGAAACGATAGCTCCGCCTTTGCCATCAATGGAGTTTCGATTGAAATTCTTTTTATAAAAATCATAGACTTTTTCGGAGTTATAATGGGCGTCAACGGCTGCTGCATCGACTTTTTGATTAAAGAAGCTTTGTGGTCCTTTATATAAATCGCCTGGTAGATCCCAATCATCCCAGCTGTTGTTCATCGTATACGTTTCAATACTTTTAAGACCAGAGTGAGAAGTATCTTTTAGTGCATACGTTTTGACACCTTTACGGTCCGTTGTATAGGACATATGTAAGTTGTCCCGATCGTCACCCTTTACCCCAATTCCTCTACCCTTTACGTTCACTTCGCCAGCATCCATGATGGCATTGTATTGATCAATCACTTTACCGCTGCCAGCATCGACATAGACAAACCAGTTTCCTGGCTCTTTGCCTTGGAATGTCACATTGACTTTATAGGCTGTATAATGTTGTCCTTCATATGGATAAATGACAAGCTCCGTTTTTGGTGTATACTTTAAACGATCTGGTGCTTTAACGGATTTTAAAGCAATGCTCAGGGCTTTATCTTTTGAGAAAGCGGCAGCTGTTTTCATTGCTTTTACTTCCACTTTTGGATTATGATAACCTGTCACACTCGCCACGCTGCCATCTTTCTTAAAATGGACCGTGATAAGTGCGCCCTCAATTGGTACACCATTTTTCGTTTGTTGTAAGCGAACGTGTGTCATACCGAGAGAATCGGTTTCTTTACTTTGTTGAACAAATTGGTTTTGTGGATCAATCATACCGAATGCCTCTTTATTTGCTTCTAGGTACTGTAAAGCACTGTGCGCATTTTTAGTGGCATACACTTTCGATTGAATTTTCGTTTTAAACAGCGATTGTGCGGATCCGGCCTTTACATGAGTAGAAAGATCAGCAGCGGATGAAGCCGAAGCAAATGAGCTCGTGATGAAAGCGGTTGATAATACCATAGGAATAACCAATTTCTTCTTCAACAAAATTCCTCCTTAAATGTGGTATGTTTCCATTTAATTATAGTCTACTTCACCTACCCATAAAATGGACACTCTGTACCATTTGTCGCAGATGCATGAAAACAATCGCTCATTAAAATCAGAAAATTTCAACAATAAATGACAGCATGGTTCATTATTCGCACGATCTTTAGACCTATGTAAGCAAAAATTCTCCTTTTTTATAGTAGAATTTTCATAGAAAAGGTCTAAAAAGAAAAAAACTTGAAAAAAACAGTCATAGTTCTACAATTTTTGTGTAATTTCTCTGTCGTTTTTTAGAAATTGGTTAGAAAGGTATCGAAAAAACCCGAATAATGGGAACGTTACCATCACTCGGATTTCATGGTGTTTAGTGAAGCGATTGAATCATTTGTTTTAATAAAGGAAGATAGACTTGTTTCTTCTGCTCATAGGTATGCAGAATTTCTGGTGTCTGTTGCTCGATGAGGCGAATGCAATCCATCACATCTATGGAAAAACTCGGAGAACCGGTTGAAACGACATAATTTTGCAAGTCGAGAGAATGAAATAAATCAAATACTTTAAATCGATACCCAAGGGCAACACAAGGAACGCCTGCTGTTAGCGATAAAAGGTTAGCATGAAGCTTGAAATTAATCGTCATTTGAAAGCGGGATAACTGTGTCATGAGTGCTTCTTCGCTATAAAGTGTTTCATCTAAAGTGGCGTTTGCATCATTGATTTTTTGTAACAAGCGTTTACAGGCGGGAATGTCTTCTTTCCAAACGATATAAAATGTCAGTTTGTACCCTTGCTTGAGAAGCTTTTTACATACTTGGAGAAGGGCATTTTCGACATTCTCTTCATGACCGCCATAAAGGCGATTATAGGTTGTTCCCCAATTGATGCCAATGTGCTTTTCTTTTGGTAGGACTTTAGAAGGTGCTGCCATGAGAAGTCCAGGGTCGCCGATGATTGGTAGCGTTTCGTCGATGCCTACCGTTTGGAGTACTTTTTGCGTTAGAGGACCGCGAACGCCAGCATAGTGCGCATGTCCAATGGCTTCTTGCATCAGCTGTGTATCTTTCGCTGAAAAATGCGATGCAATAGACGTAGGCTTTTCTTCTGAAAGTAAAGCGGCGAGCTGTTGTTCTTCGAGCCAGTCAATACCACTTCCCCAGATCATGACTTTCTTTCCCTCACTGTAGGCTTGCTGTAGAATAGCTAAATAGCCAGGTAACACTAAAGAACCTCCACCTAACACGACCGCGTCGTAAGGTAATAAGTTTTTAAAATCGATGCCGGGAGCGGATGGAATAATTTCATAGTGTGCTTCAGGGTGAAGGATGCGATACCAGCGTTTAAATTCATGATACAGCAACTCATCTCCTAAATTACCAAAACCAATCCAACCGACGTATAATAGTTTTTTCATAACAGTCTCCTTACAATGAGCGATATAATTCAAAAAGATTTCCCGCTCGGTGCGTAATATTAAATCGATCCATCATCCATGCTCTTGAATCTTTTCCTGCTTGCAGTAACCGCTCTTGTTGCGATAGGAAGGAACGAAAATCTTTAACGAAAGCAAAGCGACTGCAAGGCTGTCGCGAACCGTGGTCACCAAAATAGCAATGCCACGCATCATCAAATTGAGAGGCTTCAACGATTCCGAAGTAGCCATGACTACCTGAAGCAATGAGTGGTTTACCGCACGCCATCGCTTCAAGGGCAATGCGTCCCGTTCCAACGACGCAGTCCGCTACGGAAAAATACCGCTGCATGTCGTATTGTTCACCGACCAAATGGATAAACGGTGCTTTCGTTGACTGGTGAATCGTTGCAGTGAGCTGAATAAGCTCTTGCATGCGAGGTCCACCGCCAACGACAACGACGTGCAAATGTGGAAAATCAGCTAATTTTATATCTTTAGCAGCCTTTAACATCGTTAAACAAATGGATGCTTTCGTCCAAGCGATGCGGCTGCTATAAAGAAGAACGAGCGCATCGTCAGGAATACCGAGCTCTCTTCGAACATCGGTCGCCTCTTTTGGTGAATATTCATTTGTGTCGACGCCGTTTGCAATGACGGCAGTTGGTGTATCCGTTAGTTCTTGAATAAATTTTTCAATAGGAGGACTTACGCAGATGAGCTTCGTGGCTAGAGGGAGCACGTCCAATAGTTCACCGCGTGCATAATATGTGCCATGAACGGTGAAGACGGTTGGCAGTTTTAAATGTTTTGCAGCACGAAATGCAAGCACGGATGACGGCGTTTGATGACCGTGAACGAGCGTAACCTGCTCTTTCGTCATAATCTCTTTCAGCTGCTGTATTAAAGGTTCTTGCTCTGCTTCTTTATGATGCAATGTATAAGGAAAGTTTACTTCATAAATCGGAAAACCAAGCTTCTGAAAACGCGGAAGCATCACGCCCCCTCTGCTAACAATGACAAAGGAAACGCCTCTTTGTTTTAATTCTTCAACAATACTTAATACGTAGGTTTCTGTTCCACCTACGTCTAATCCATCTAATACCATAAGTACTTTTAAGGTAGAATCTTTCACTAGGCCTGACTTCCTTTTCCAAAAAACTCATTTGAACGTTGCTTCTCGTGTAATCGATAGTAATAAAGTATATCGGTGAGGTTGTCCACTTGATAAGAGGCGTTTAAGCACTTGGCGATAAATTCATAGTCTTCAGCGCCTTTGATCCGACGGGTTGGTCCACCTAATGTATCGAAAGCTTCTCCGCGAAACAAAGCTGTTCCATGGCAAATGCAGTGACCGCCCTCCCAATAGGTTTGGCGAATATCTGCTCCAAACTTCAACCAATGAACGGGTTTCTGTTGATGAAACTGACCGTGGGGAAACGTCATATAATTACTGCCGACTAACATAATGTCGGGGTGTTGACGTAAATAGTGAACTTGCTTTTCCAAGCGCTCTCTGTGAGAAAGATCATCACCGTCTTGAACCGCAATGTATTCTCCTTTTGCTAAGTAATAGCCAATGGTTAAGGCTCCGGAAAAGCCTACATTTCTCGGTAACGTTACGCATTCCACTGGAAAAGTGGGTAAGCGTTTCGTACGCCAATCATCAATTTTTGTTTGGGTATGATCGGTGGAGGCGTCATTAATAACGATCACCTCGAAGTTTTGATACGTTTGCTCGTATAGGCTATCTAAGCAGTCTTCTATATAATGTTCTACATTGTAGCATGTAACAATGACGCTTACGCAGCCTTCTACTCGTGGATACAGCATATTCTTCACCTCGAACATACTATATGTGAAAAACTAGTAAATGGTGAGGTAGATTACGTTAATTTATAAAAATAGTAAAAGCGCATATTTTTTACATGTTTAGGTGATTGGACAAGCAAGCGGGAGCGACGAGGCATAGTGTAGGGAGTACGATTATGTACAACTTTGTTTTATTGGAAGGTGAAGAATCTCATTGGCATCTATTAAAATGTTTTTTTGTCGATTATTTCGTTGTTGCCGCTCAAATGCGATTGATTGGAAAACGGAACTTGCGAATGTAGTGAATGAATCAATTACTGTTGTTACTAGTTTTTCTGGGGTAACTGGGGTTTTAGTGGCTTTGGAGGAAGAATATCTCGTACTGCAGGAAACTGCAACAAGTACCTTGTATGTTCCTTATCAACAAATCGAGCTTGTCTCGGTCTCGAAAGGAGCGACTGCATAATGGCGTATCCTGCAACGTTTCGAGACTTACTTCTTTCCCTTGTAGGAAAGAATGTGACGATTACGACGAATACTTCGTTAGCAGAAGGATTGCTTGTAACTGTAGCGGATGATGTGGTGCAACTTGTTGAAACAGTGGTTGGCTATGAAAATGAAACAAAACGTGTAGTCATCCCGATTGCTTCTATTAATTATATTCGTTCAAAAAACTAAACTCATAGAAAAAGCCGGTGGAATGTTCACCGGCTTTTTGCTCATTTTTTTATTTTTTCTCACCAGCAAGTTGAGTAGCATTGAAGTCCCATTTAAGATTTAAAGAATCACCTTGGAACATGTTTTGGTCTTTGCCGCTATCAACAAATTCAAATTCAACCGTTAATTGATCTTTCGTTCCAGGTGCTAACCCCTTCGTACCCCATGCATCACCATAAATGGATTCGAACTTATTTTTTACTGCTTCTGGGCTCATTGCTTTTAGATCTTTAAGTGTGGTTGTCCAAACAGGCTTTTCCATTTTATCGGTATTAAATAAGAAGTTAACACGAATTTCGCTACCAAGATCATTACCAGCATTATCATTTTTTACATCTTTTACATCGTAAGACGTTTTAATATCAACAGATTTAATAGCAAGCGATCCGTTATTTGCAAGTGTGAAATCGCGACGAATGACATCACCTGGTTTTAAGTCTTTTAAATCAACGAGTACACTCGGGTTCATCGCTAAATCAAGTGTCCCGGATGCAAAGGTATTTTGCGATGTTTCAGTATCGCTAAAGTACGCATATGTACCTCCACCAATAAGTGATAATCCTAATGCAGCAGATGCCACGCCTAGTCCTAGTTTTGCTTTTAAGCTCATTATAGTTCCTCCTTAGAATAGTTGTTATGGAGGGCTCGGTGTTCTTAATGAAGAACACTGAGCCCTAAAAAAAGACTTATTTAATGCCTACTTTGTCATAAGCAGCTGTGATTGCTTTGACTTCAGCGCTATTCGCTTTGTAAAGATCAGTAGCCGATTGAATCAAAGCTTTACGTGCATCGCTAAAGTTAGAGTTTTTAGAGAGATACACTGTTAGTGCACGATAGTGGATTTTTCCTAATTTTTCTCGTCCGATCTGTTCCCCGGCAAGATAGGCTGCATGGTTAATGATGGATGAGTTAATATGAACGCCACCATTATCAAACCAGCTAATCTCTGGAAGATTATAGTATTCACTCATGTGCTTTGGATATTTACCAGAGCCGTTACCAAACGGTGCGAAGAAACCACCGACATCATATTTATCAGGCTGGCTTAAGCTACGTAGAGATGTTTGTCCATCCATAATTGCTTTTGGTGCCATCGCATCTTCGCCCATTTCCCAATCTTTATCATCGATGATCGCACCGAAAATATCGGAAAAGGCTTCATTTAGTGCCCCGGATTGTCCACGATATACAAGATCAGCGGAGTTCGTAGTTACCCCGTGTGTCATTTCATGTGCCGCAACGTCAAGTGCTGCTGATAGTGGAATGAAATCCACGTTATCGCCATCACCGTACGTCATCGAGTAGCCATCCCAGAACGCGTTAGCGTAGTCTTCACCAAAGTGAACAGTCGACATAATTTTGCCGCCTTTTCCATCGATCGAGTTACGGTTATGCGCTGATTTATAATAGTTATACACTTTTTCTGAATTGTAATGAGCATCGACAGCCGCTGCATCAGGTTTTAGTTTGAACCCTAGGCTATCGCCTTTATAAAGCGTACCTGGTAGCGCATTTTCATCCCAGCTATTATTTGCTGTGTACGTTTCAATGCCTTTCATGCCACTATGAGACGTATCTTTTAGTGTATAGGTTCCTTTGCCTGTCGCTGCATCGCCAGTAAATGACATATGTAGCCCTTCACGGAAGTCACCCTTTACACCAATGCCTGTTCCTGTTACTTTTTTATCTTTTACATCCGCGTCCATGATTGCATTGTATTTATCGATAATCTTTCCGCTAGATGCATCCACATAAACATACCAGTTTCCAGGTTTTTTACCGTGGAACGTCATATTTACTTTATACGCTGTATAATAAACGCCTTTATACGGATAAACAACGAGCTCCGTTTTCGGTGCGTATGGAAGCGATGCGGGTGCAGATACTTCTTTCTTCGCTGCTTTTAATGCTTTTTCTTTTGTGAAGGCAGCGGCTGTTTTCATCGTTTTCACTTCAATATTTGGATTATGGTAGCCTGTTACACTCGCTACTTCACCGTCTTTTTTAAAGTGTACAGTAATGATTACGCCCTCGATTGGTACTCCATTTTTTGTTTGTTGAAGTTTCACGTGTGTCATACCTAGTTGGTCGGTTTCTTTTTGAAGTTCTGTAAAATTATTAGCAGGATCGTTCATGCCAAATTTCGCTTTATTGGCTTGAAGGAATTGAAGCGCACTCGCTTTATTCTTAGAAGCATACTCTTTCGATTTTAGATTGGTCATGAACAATGCTTGATCCTTCCCTGCTTTCACGTGTGAAGGTTGATCGGCAGCTGATGCTGCAGATGTAAATGTACTACCTGCAACAGCGGCGGATAAAACCATAGGAATGACTAGTTTCTTTTTCAACAAAACCCCTCCTGTAAATTTTTGTATTTCTACTACAGTATAAAGAATAAGACTTGAGAAATGAATAGATAGAACTAACTAAATGCATAATTGTGTAAATTAATAATTTTTAGAAAATTTAGTCCATTCTTCTTTATTCGACGGTATTCGCTAAGTCTAAAGGACTATAAAGGGATGTAGAAAGAAAAAACAATAGAGAAAAAGCACGTTTTTTATCCTTTTTTATAAGAATATGAAATTAATTTCCATATAAAGAATGTCTCATTCTTTCTTCTTCTCCCTGTACTCTTTTTACAAGAATATGTCATATTCGAAGTCTATAGGTAGTAAGTTTTACTTATTTTATAGTTCAAACTACATAGGTGCCGTTCCCTTACATCTTTATTCGTCATCTTATAATGAGTAATGCACAATCATTTTTTACAAGAAGATGAGGAGACATGTTTTCAAATGGATTCAATACAATCATCACAAGATTATCCTGTTGTTTTAAAGGTAGAGCAAATCGCAAGAAATAAAATACTTGTTACCTATGATCGTCCAACGGATCTTTCATCAGCAACAACGATTACAAATTATTGGATTCGCGGTAATCAAGCTCCAGATAACGCTGCGAGTCTAGGGATGGATCCGGCTTTATCAAGTGACAATTCATTACGACCGGGACAAGCCCGCATTACAGCTGTTGATGCTTCGCAAACCACATATGTCATTACATTTTGGCAACCCATCACAAGAGGTGTTATTTATATCGTATTACCTTGCTTTGTTAGCAAGCTAGGGAGTTCTGGATTTCAAGGAGTGAATTGGGGACCCTATAGTCGCAATGTATGGATTGGTAAATAACGGTTGAAAAATTTGCGCTGAAGAGTACAACTCACCAACGCGCTCTCTTATCATACAATAGCCCGAGACTACCTTTAGGTGAAGATTGGAGAGATGTATGATGAATGAAGTATCTAATGAATATGTTAGTGGACAGCCGTATTCGCACGCTTTTGATGATCGTGACGTCCCCCATCCTGTTATTGTAGAAGTTCGTCAAATTTCACGTAATCAATTGTTGATTGCTTATGATCAGCAGGCAGATTTAGCAACCGCAACAAGAATTCAAAATTATTGGATTCGAAGTAACAAAGGTGTTGGAGATATCGCTAGCTTGAATATGGAAGACGGTTTAAGTATGATGAATTCTCTGCGACCAGGTATGGCTACAATTGAGCCGGTTCGTAATTCGCGTCGCCGTTTTCTCATTACGTTTAAACAACCGGCAATGCGTGGTGTTACGTATATTGTCCTTCCATGTTATGTTGGATTAAGTGGCCAACCACAATTTGGTGGCGCAAACTGGGGTGCCTATAGCCATAATACGTTTGTTGGAATGTAATTTTAATTTTATATATACGGCCTGTTTCCATTTGGCAAACAGGTTTTTTTGTTTTTGGTATCGTACCCTTTCATTTGGATTTTACTTAAGCTTGTAGGGAATGTTTCGGTGATCTTATTCTCTTTTTTTGAAAATTGTTAATGACAAGTGTAAAGACATTTGTTAATATGCATAGTTGGGTCTAGTTTTTTGCTTTATACATAGTAACGGTTGTTCATTAAAGGAGAATATGCATGATGAAACAAGAAAAAATATCACATAAAAAGTTAGTAGGGATAGCGGGACTCGGCTGGATGTTCGATGCGATGGATGTTGGTATGCTGTCCTTTATTATTGCTACCTTGCATCATGAGTGGAATTTATCACCGCAAGAAATGAGTTGGATTGGTAGCGTAAATTCAATTGGAATGGCCATCGGTGCGCTTTTGTTTGGCTTGCTTGCCGATCAAATTGGCCGTAAACACGTGTTTATGCTAACCGTTGTTTTATTTTCACTAGCAAGTGGCTTTTCGGCTCTTTCCACTTCTTTTGCCATATTTTTAGTTTTTCGCTTTTTTATCGGAATGGGGTTGGGCGGAGAGTTGCCTGTAGCTTCGACGCTCGTATCTGAAAGCGTTCCTGTTCACTTACGAGGACGTGTTGTCGTTCTTTTGGAAAGCTTTTGGGCAGCGGGATGGCTACTAGCTGCCTTGTTATCCTATTATGTCATTCCGAGTTATGGTTGGAGAGTTGCTTTACTTATTAGCGCCTTACCGGCTTTTTACGCCATTTATCTTCGAATTAAAATGCCTGATTCACCAAAGTTTACGTCGAAAAAAGAAACAAAGCGTGCTACGGTAATTGAACGAATCACGATGATTTGGTCAAAAAAGTATAGCAAAGCAACGTTAATGTTATGGATCCTATGGTTTACTGTTGTTTTTTCTTATTACGGAATGTTCTTATGGCTTCCTAGTGTCATGATTTTAAAGGGCTTTACGCTCATTAAAAGTTTTGAATACGTGCTTATTATGACGCTAGCACAGCTTCCTGGTTATTTTTCAGCGGCCTTTTTGATTGAACGCTGGGGTCGAAAATGGGTCCTCGTTCTTTATTTAATGGGCACAGCACTTAGTGCGTATTTCTTTGGTGCAGCGGATTCGCTTTGGTATTTGCTTACTGCAGGAATTTTTCTATCATTCTTTAATCTAGGTGCATGGGGTGCGCTTTACGCGTATACACCAGAGCAGTATCCTACCGTTATTCGTGGAACAGGTACTGGAATGGCTGCTGCATTCGGTCGCATCGGCGGCATTCTCGGGCCATTGTTTGTCGGTTACTGTGTAGCTGCTAACTTGACGATTTCTACTATCTTCCTATACTTTACGGCCTCTATTATTCTCGGTGCACTGGCCGTGTTCTTTCTTGGAACAGAAACGAAAAATACAGTAATTGATGAATGATGAAAAGCGAAGTGAGCCTGTTGTGCTCGCTTCGCTTTATTTGGTCTCAAAGGTTCAATCGTCCCCTTTTAAATTTTCCTTAATGGTGAAAAGAAAGCGAGTAAGCCTGCTAGCATAACTGAGCAACCAGCAACAAGATAGGTTGGTAAACTTCCCAAACCCTGAATGGAAAGTCCGCCTATAAAACCAGCAAGGGGAATAGATACGTAAGAAATCGATGTAAGAGAACCCTCCACTCTACCATAGAGATTATTTTCAATACTCTCTTGTTTATATGTATTAAGAATAACACTTAAAGTTGTAATACTCCCTCCCCAAAGACCAAAGCCAATTGCTGTGCTAATCCAATGGGGAAATACTGCAACGAGTAAGGCGCCAACTCCCCCACCTAGGACGGGGAGAAAACTAATAATATAACCTCTTTTGATTTTATTCATCAATGGTTCAACGACTAAGCTACCAAGCATTCCAAAAATACCTATAGAAGCAAATACAACACCTGTGTAAGCTGCCTTGACATGTAAACTATCTCTTAGGTAATAGACTAGCGTAGACATTACTAATGAAATCCCGAAATTAGATAAAATGCTTATACAAGCAATGATACGAAGATCCCATCGCTTCCATACGTATAAAAATCCCTTTTTAATGTCATCCCATATTTTTTCCGCATTTTGTCTTTCATTGCTTAAAGGGATTTGATCAATAAAAAAAAGACAGATAACCATCATCAAGTATGCGATACTATTGATTAGCAAAGAAGTATAAACTCCCACTAGACCGATCAATGCTCCACCTAATAACGGACCAACAGTTCTTGAGAGATTCTCAATCAATTGAATGCGAACATTTGCTTTGGTCAGTATCTCTTTTGGGACAAGTTGTGGGATGATTGCTTGTAAAGGAACATCTATAAAAAAAGATAATGTTGAGGCAAGAAAAGCAACAATAAAAATCATCGGAGTAACTAAAACATCCATCCAATACATAACAGGGATGCTAAGCACAAAAATAATTCTTATGATATCTGCAGTAATCATGAGTTTTCTTCTGTCCAATCGATCGATAAGAACACCACCAAAAGGAAGCAAAAGTACAAATGGTAACATCTCAACTGCAAAGACTGTTCCCATAATCATGGAGGATCCTGACAAGTTGTAAGCAACCCATGGTAAGGCCATGGTATAAATATTCGTACCAATTCTTGAGAATAAAAGTCCCAATACTAGTAGATGGAATTTCATATTGAGATGTAAATTTGCATCTTTTTTTGTTGCAATTATTTCAGGCATTTAAAATCGTCCCTTCTCGTTGTGTCCCCCTCTTAGTATTACTCCCTTCATTTGAATATCTTCGTCTGAACTTTTAATAGGTACAGGCTGTTTTTATTCAAGTTGTACAGACTAAATGGGGGCAATTAATATGAACTGTACTCCGTTAAATGCACTATCATAATCTCTATGTCTTTTTTAAATGGTAGTACAAGGGTCTTCTGTACGGGTAGTACTGGCTCATAATGTAGCTAAAACAGAACAAACAATTGAGCTTGGTATAAAAACTTTCTCCCTTTACTTCATTTGCCACTCCTTACTAATCACTATTTTAGAAGAAGTTTTAGGAAATCTATTTGTAAAAATTATACAATATCAAAAGCATTTATAAAAGTTTGATCCTTTCGATCTGTAGTCTAGTTACAGCATTGAACGAGAGTCTGATTATTTTTTCTTTAAAAGAGCAAAACATTGTAAAATAGAAGGTATTTATCATGTTTTTATGGTAGTTTATTTATTTTTTAAGATTTAAATTTTTGTTCTAAATACGGTACATGAAATTTTTATAGGGTTACAAGCTAATAGGCATAGAAAAAGCGTTTAAGGCTCCTACCCTAAACGCTTTTTTTGTACATCTTACGGACGCTTCACCATTTGCAGCATCGTTTTATACAGCAACTCTGTTCCTAAGGCTAAGTCATGTGTCGTGGCAAATTCTTTCGGATTGTGCGAGATGCCATCCTGACAGCGTACGAAGATCATGCCATAGTCACAAACATAGCTCATCGTTAGTGCGTCATGAAATGGACCACTCATTAATTCAGGTAATGACAGCCCCATCTTTTCACTTTCTTCATGCATGATGCGTTTAATTTCTGGTGAGCAATAGCGCGGTTCACTATTCGTATCTTCGCGAATGTGATAGGTTAACCCGTGCGATCGGCATACTCTCTCCATCTCTTGACGCATTTGTCGTTCATAGCGATCTCTGCGCCGTTGTTCGATGTCTCGTAAGTCGATGGTGAATTCAACCTTTTCTGCAATAATGTTACGTGAATTTGGAAAGACTTTTACATGGCCGACCGTTCCTACGGTTGGTGCTTCGTGTTCTTGTTTGACAATTGTATTTAAGGCGACGATTAGTTCTGAGGCACCAAGCAAGGCATCTCTTCTCATATTCATCGGTACAGAGCCAGCATGGCCTGCAAATCCTTCCAGCGTAACTGTCCACCACAAAGGGCCTGAGATGCCCGACACAATGCCAATTGGTAATTGTTTCGCTTCGAGAACGGGTCCTTGTTCAATGTGAAGCTCTAAAAAGGCGTAAATACTTCCCTCTTTATAGTGCGATTGAGCAAACTGAGCTGGATCACACCCAAATTGGCGGAGCGCTTCTTCACGCGTAACGCCGGCTTCATCCGTTCTCGCTAAATCATCCTCATCCAGCTTACCAATCAATCCTCTTGAGCCAAACAAGCCACGATTAAATCGCCACCCTTCTTCATCACAAAAAGATACGACCTCAATGGAACGGTGCGGTACAATTCCTTGTTCCTTTAAGGTGGCTACCACTTCTATACCCGCAAGAACGCCTGCCGTTCCATCATAACGACCACCGTACGGCTGCGAATCAAGATGGGAGCCAATCATTAGCACGGGTGCTTCGGAATCAGTCCCTTCGTACCGACCAATTAAATTGCCAAAATGATCAATTCTAACCGTCATTCCCGCTTCTTCCATCCAACCTTTGGCCACTAAAAAGGCTTCTTTTTCAAGCGATGATAGGGCGGGACGACATACACCCGTTTCGCCAATTTGACCAATCGCAGCAAGTGTTGCTAAGCGCTCTTCATAGCGACGACTATTAATTGTTAGTTGTTCTACTTTCATAGTAGTGACCGTTGTCTTAACGCTTGTGAACAAGAAAGACAACGTTCCTCCCTTCGCTCTTCATCGTTTGGAATGATTTACTTCGTTACAGAATGAACAAGCAGTGACGAAAAGTATTTACGGGCATCAGCCGTTTCTACTGTGAGTACTTCTTGGATCGGAGTAGCAGTTGGATGCGAAAAAATAACGGTTGCACCCTCTAAACTTTCTGTTACCTCGCATATAACATAGCCTCTGTGCAGCAAAGCATCAATTTTTTCTTTTTCGTTTACGTACAGTTGCCACGATGCAGTCATTCACACATCACTCCTATACTAGTTACTGATTACCGCTTCTTGCCGAAGTGCTTTCTCATTAAAGCGTTTTCGCTTAATATAACGGCCGTTTCCGAGCTTACCAACGAATGTACCATCTTTTATCACATATTCTCCGCGCGATAAAACGGTCATCGGTTCTCCTTGTATTTTCATGCCTTCAAAGGCGTTATAATCTACGGCCATATGATGATGATCTTTTGAAAGAATGCGTTCTTTAGTAGGATCAAAGATAACAAGATCCGCATCACTTCCTACAGCGATGGTTCCTTTTTCAGGATACAATCCAAATAGCTTTGCACTTTGCGTAGAGACGATATCGACAAACTGATTTAAGGTAATGCGCCCTTTGCCTACGCCTTCTGAAAATAAAACAGAAAAGCGATCTTCAATAAAAGGGCCACCGTTTGGTATTTTTGAAAAATCATCTTTACCAAGCGTTTTTTGACCGTCAAAATCAAAGGAGCATTGATCTGATCCGAGTGTTTGCAGCTGACCACTACTGAGTGCATTCCATAAGTACCTTTGATGTGACTTATCCCGTAATGGCGGTGACCAAACATACTTCGCACCTTCAAAATTAGGACGCTCAAGCTCGGTTTCATCGAGCACTAAATATTGAGGACAAGTTTCTCCATACACAGAAACACCTTTGGCCCGTGCTTGTGCGATTTGTTCGGCCGCTTCACGACACGTCACATGCACGACATAGAGTTGTGAATCAGCAAGCTCTGTGAGAAGACAGGCGCGTCCTGTCGCTTCTCCTTCAAGCTCTGAGGGACGCGTTTTGGCATGATGTATGGGAGCTGTTTCGCCTTTTGCTAACGCTTGTTTTGTTAAGTAATCAATTACATCGCCATTTTCAGCATGAACGAGGACAAGCGCGCCTTGCTCTTTGGCCATGACGAGTGTTTTAAACAGCGTTTCATCATCTGCTTGAAGAACATTTTTATAGGCCATAAATACTTTAAAAGAAGTGATTCCTTCCTTTTCAATTACCGTAGGAAGCTCCTTCATTACCTCTTCGGTCATTTCTCCAATCATTAAATGAAACGAATAATCAATGACTGCTTTATCACGTGATTTCTCATGCCATGTTTGAATCGAGTTTTGTAGCGGTACGCCTTTATCTGTTAAACAAAAATCAATAATGGTTGTTGTTCCACCAAAGGCAGCCGCAATTGTTCCTGTTTCAAAATCATCCTTACTGACCGTTCCACCAAATGGCATTTCTAAATGTGTATGAGGATCGACACCTCCTGGGAAAATATAGCACCCTTCAGCATCTAATACTTCTACCCCTTCACTTGGCAAGTGATGACCTATGACTGCAATTTTCCCATCTTCTAACAAGACATCTGCTACATACGTATCGGTAGCCGTTACAATCGTTCCGTTTTTAATGAGCTTTTTCATAGCTTGTTGCCTCCTTATTTTCCTTTATAAGTAGCTAGTACGGTTTGACGTTCATTCCAGGTCATTGGTGGCTGTTCATAGGGAAGCGTAATCATATCAATCGCTCCAGGCTCTGGACAAACAATAGAACAAAGATTACAGCCTACACAATCTTCCTCGCGAACATGTAAAAAGGGAGTGCCATCAAGCGCAATTTTTCGTTCGATGCACTGATGAGATGTATCTTCACACGCGATATGACATTTATTGCAGTGAATGCAAACATCCGTATTAATTGAAGCAACCGTACGATAATTGAGATCTAAATTTCCCCATTCTGAATAGTTGGCAACGCTTTTGCCAATCAACTCGGAAACAGAGGCTAAGCCTTTTTCTTCTAAGTAATTGTTTAAGCCATCAATCATATCTTCTACAATGGAAAAACCGTGATGCATAGCGGCTGTACACACTTGTACGCCCGTTGCACCCATTAGCATAAATTCAACAGCGTCTTGCCACGTGCCTACCCCACCAATCCCAGAGATTGGCACTGCAATGGCAGGGTGGCGTGCACATTCCGCCACCATGTTAAGGGCGATTGGCTTTACAGCAGGACCGCAATAACCACCGTGTGCGCCTTTTCCTGCAACAGAAGGAACCGTTTGCCATGAATCCAAGTCTACGCCCATTAAACTATTAATTGTATTGATCATACTAATTGCATCAGCGCCGCCGTTTACTGCCGCTCTAGCCGTGACTGTAATGTCCGTTATATTGGGCGTCAGTTTTACAATGACTGGCGTCTTCGCCACTTCCTTCGCCCACGTTGTTTGGGCTTGGACTAAATCGGGTTGCTGACCGGATGCAGCGCCCATTCCTCGCTCAGCCATCCCATGAGGACAGCCGAAATTTAGTTCTAGCCCATCAACCCCAACATCTTCCACGCGCTTGACAATTTCATGCCACTTTTCTTGCTTCGGTTCTACCATAAGCGAAGCAATGATCGCATGATGTGGAAAGCGTTTTTTCGTTTCATAGATTTCTTTTAAATTCACGTCTAGCGGTCGATCGGTAATCAATTCAATGTTATTAAAGCCGGCTACTTTTTTTCCTTGAAAACTAATAGCGGCAAAGCGCGCAGACGTATTAATAATCGGTTCACCAAGCGTTTTCCACACCGCTCCTCCCCATCCTGCTTCAAAGGCACGCTGTACTTGATAGCCGGAATTCGTTGGCGGTGCACTTGCTAACCAAAACGGATTGGGTGATGTAATGCCTGCTAGATTCGTACGAAGATCTGCCATCTACTACTCCTCCTTTGCTTTAGTGCGTCGTTACCTGGCGTGATGCGAGTCGTTGGTGAATGCTGTTTGCTACTACTTTTCCTTGTTGTGCAGCGGAAACGACCATCGCTTCTCCTTGGCCATCTCCAAAAATAACATCGCCGCACGCAAACACGTTAGCAACCGATGTTTGCAAGGTATGCTGATCAATTGCGACAACACCATGGTGATGCTCTAAACCGAACGCCTCAATGAGCGCATGATGCCGCGTTTGGCCAATGGCTTTAATCACGATATCAACGTCCATCGTAAATTCAGATCCTGCGACAGCTACTGGTGCTTTTCGTCCTTTTGCGTCTGGCTCGCCGAGCGTCATGCGCACACATTCTAGTTCTTTCACTTCACCTCGCTCATTAGCGATAATTTTTTGGGGTGATGTTAAAAATCGGAATTCTACGCCTTCTTGCTTAGCAAATTCGTATTCAAAATGATACGCTGTCATTTCTTCTACCGTTCGGCGGTAGAGAATTTTCACCGAATCAGCGCCTAGTCGCATCGCACACGTCGCTGCATCAATCGCTGTATTTCCGGCACCAATCACCGCTACTTTTTTACCAACATAAGAAGAAAGGGGCTCTGTTTTCGTCTGTTCCACAAAGCGAATGGCATCATGTACACCAGACAGCGTCTCTCCTTCAATACCAAGCATCGGTACATGTGACATTCCACAAGCAATGACAACGGCATCGTATTGCTTCATTAATTCACTTGCAGCAATATCTTTTCCAACGGCGGTATTGGTTTTAATGGTCACACCTAATGCTTTCACTTGTTGTGCTTCCCATAATGAAACGTAAGGTGGCAAACGGAAGGAGACAATGCCATAGGTGTTTAAGCCGCCTGCCTCGCTTTTTGCTTCATAAATGGTCACTTTATAACCGAAGCGAGCAAGTTCTCTTGCCGCTGACAACCCTGCTGGTCCGCTTCCAACGATGGCAACACTTCGTCCATTAGGTTCACCGGCTTTAAACAGTGGCTCGTTTCTTTTCATCGCCCAATCTGTCGCATAACGCTGTAATTTCCCAATCAAAATCGGCTTAGACGAGTGGTTTAATACGCATGCACCTTCGCATAATTCTTCAGTTGGACATACGCGCGCGCAGCTAGCTCCAATGGGATTGGCCGTCATGATCGTTTTGGCTGCGCCTTTTACATTCGTCGTTGCAATGCTTTTTATAAAAGATGGAATGTTAATACTCGTTGGACATGCTGTAATGCACGGTGCATCATAGCAATATAAACATCGATTGGCTTCGTCGCTTGCCTCTACATCCGTTAACCCGCATTCTACTTCACGAAAATTATCACTCACATTGACAAGCGATCGTAAGTTTTTACTTTTCGTCATGTGCGTACCCTGCTACTAAAACTGGATAGACAATGATCTACTATGAGGGCGGACCTGCTTATGTTCGTTTGCTCTACCATGTATCATCCCGCCTCACACCTCTCGTACCGTTGTAAGCACACAACGTTAACGATGATGGGGAAACAATAGGTTGATTACCGTTTACATGCAACCGAAGAGGATACAGTTTTTACACTCGTAGTAGGTTCTTTGCTATGTGCGCTCGTTTAGTAGCAGATTCACCTCTCTTTCGCTTTAGATTAAATGGTGTGCTCGTTTGTAACGTCGCTTATGGTAATCAATTATGGCAACAGGTGACTCATTTCTTGATACGTTTCTGGGCGGCGATCTCTGAAAAATTGCCACGTATTACGCACCGAACGAATAAGCTCTCGGTCCATAACACCGATTATCACTTCATCTTGATCGCGGCTGCCGACCGCCACCATCTGTCCAAGTGGATTGCATAGGTACGACTGGCCGTAAAATTCACCTAAATCCCAAGGCATTTCTCGACCTACGCGGTTAATCGCCCCCACATAATAGCCGTTTGCAACAGCATGTGCGGGCTGCTCTAGCTTCCACAAATATTCAGAAAGACCCGCCACAGTTGCAGAGGGATTAAATACAATTTCAGCACCATTTAAACCAAGTAACCGTGCGCCTTCTGGAAAATGCCGATCATAACAAATGTAAACACCAACTTTAGCAAAAGCAGTATCAAATACCGGATAGCCTAGATTACCAGGTTTGAAATAATACTTTTCCCAAAAGCCGTTACCGCTCGTGCCCACATCAACTTGTGGAATATGATGCTTACGGTACTTTCCTAAATAGGAGCCATCACAATCAATGACTGCTGCCGTATTGTAATACGTTGCAATTCCTTCTCTTTCATAGATTGGTAAAATAATAACAACACCTAGTTCACGAGCAAGCGCTTGAAAACGAGTCGTTGTTGGACCTTGAGGAATCTCTTCGGCTGCGTCATACCATTTACTATTTTGCTCTGTACAAAAGTAGGGACCATAGAAGATTTCTTGCAGGCAAATAATCTGAGCGCCTCGTTGGGCCGCTTGACGCACGAGCTGTTCATGTTTCGCGATGGCCCGCTCTTTATGAAGAGCGACAGGTTCCTTTCCATCCACATCGTTTGCAGCTTGAATGAGACCGATTGTTACGTTGTTTTCCACGTAGCTCTCTCCTTTATTAATTTGACGTCATAGCGGCTAAAGAAAAAAGAGAATGTGTCAAGTGATGCGTATCGTTCACCGCCTCTTGTAATACATTCTCCATAAAGATTCGTAATCTTTTTCATTATTTAGAATTTTTTATCAATTTTCTGTAAAATTTGTCTTTCTTTGCACGTTACAGCGTCCAAATGGCCTCTTTTAACGTTTTAACAAGATAGAGGGCATCTTCTTCTTGAAGGGTTAGTGGTGGTGCTAACGTTAAAATGTTGTTATGGTGCAGCACCGTATCGCCATTTTTCCCAATTAAAACGCCTCGTTGCTTGCATTGTGCAATGACTTGATTTACGCGTTCTACTGCTAAAGGTTCTTTCGTTTCTTTTGACGCGACAAGTTCAATGCCGATCAACAGACCTTTTCCCCGCACATCGCCGACATTTGCATGCTCTAGTAACCCTTGAAGCTCATGTAAAAGAGAAGCACCGACGGTTTTTGAACGATCACATAATTGCTCATTTTCTAGGATTTCTAGATTTTTTAACGCAACCGCACAGGCTGCTGGATTACCACCAAATGTGTTTACGTGACGAAAATGATCATAGTCTTCTTGGCCTTTAAATGCTTCGTAAACATCGCGGCGTACAGCCGTAGCCGATAGCGGTAAATACGAGCTTGTAATGCCTTTAGCCATCGTAATGATGTCAGGCTTCACCCCATAATGCATAAAGCCAAACCGTTCTCCCGTTCGCCCAAAACCATTGATCACTTCATCGATGATCAGGAGTGCACCGTGTTTTTGACAGCTAGCTTGCACTTTTTGCAAGTAATTTTCTTGAGGAAGCAGTACACCTCCGCCCGTAATAATCGGTTCCATAATGACAGCGGCAATCGTTTCAGGTAGCTCCCACTCCATTACCGCTTCTAAATCGTCCGCACACGCATCGCTATACGATTGAGCCGTATGATAGGCAGGATAACGATAACTATCTGGGGCCTTAACGTGTAAAAAACCCGGAGCTAGCGGCTCATATTTATGTTTTCGCAACGCTTGCCCTGTTGCTGCCAGTGCTCCCATTGAGTTCCCATGATAGCCACGATAGCGAGAAATTATTTTATAACGCGAGGCATTGCCTGTTTGGTGATGATATTGACGACTTATTTTAAAGGCTACTTCATTTGCTTCTGAGCCACTGTTTGAAAAGAAAATAACATAATCGCCGCCCAGCCACTCATTTAACTTCTCAGCGAGTAAAATTGCAGGCTCATGACTTTGTGTTAACGGATAATACGGTAGCGTTTTTAATTGCTCGTAGGCGGCTTGTGCCAATTCCTCACGCCCATAACCGACATTAACGGACCATAATCCCGCCATCGCATCTAAATAACGATTGCCTTCTGTATCAGCAATCCAAGCACCCTTACCAGACTGAACAACCATCGTTTCAGGCTGATAGCGTTTCATCGCATGCCACACGTACAATTCATCTTTTGCTACTGTGCTTTCTGTTGGCTCTGTTTTCAACGAGGTGTCCTCCTTGGTTAATAGCGTGTTGTAATCATTTTCTTTCGCGTATAAAAGTTAATTCCATCGATTCCGTTTGCGTGCAGATCACCGTAAAAGGAGTCTTTCGCACCTGAAAATGGGAAGAAAGCCATCGGTGCAGGTACACCCACATTCACACCTAACATGCCAGGCTCTGCTTCTTCACGAAAGCAGCGAATCGCTTTTGCGTCGTGTGAATAAAGCGTTGCAGAATTACCGAACTTCGAGCCATTAACAATGGCAAGCGCTTGTTGTAAATTCTCAGCACGAAGGATGCTAAGAACAGGAGCAAAAAATTCCTCTTTAGCAATCGTCATTTCTGGTGTTACATGATCAAAAATTGTCGCTCCGAGAAACGTCCCTTTCTCGTGATGGTCCACTTCTTGACGGCCATCTCGTACAAGTGTTGCGCCCTCTTCTTTCGCATCCTGAATCCATTGCATGACCTTCTGTCGATGACTATCACGAATGACTGGCGTAAGAAGCACCTCTTCGTTCATACCATCTCCCATTTTCATTTCATCCGCTTTCGCTTTTAACGCAGATACAAACGTTTCTTGATGACCAACGAGCACGACAGCACTACAAGCCATACAGCGTTGACCCGCACTACCAAATGCCGAGCTTACGATATTTTGGACCGCTTTCTCTAAATCCGCATCAGGCATGACAATATGATGATTTTTCGCACCAGATAGTGCTTGCACGCGCTTGCCTTTCGCTGCGGCTTGTTCGTATACGTATTTGGCAACAGGCTGCGAACCGACAAAGGATACAGCCTTTACATCACGATGCTCTAATAAGCCATTCACCACATCATGCGCACCGTGAACAATGTTAAATACGCCAGCTGGTAAGCCTGCTAACGTTAGCAATTCAGCAAGACGATTGGCTAAGATCGGTGTTCGCTCAGACGGTTTTAATACGAACGTATTTCCGCAAACGAGCGCTAACGGAAACATCCAGCACGGAACCATCATTGGAAAATTAAAAGGCGTAATGCCTGCTACAACTCCAAGCGGGTAGCGAAACATTTCTGAATCCATTTCTTCGGCAATACCTGCTAATGATTGCCCCATCATATGCGTTGGTGCACCGCATGCAAACTCAACACATTCGATGCCACGCAACACTTCTCCGTATGCTTCTTTATAGCTTTTGCCGTTTTCCTTCACGACGAGTTGGGCTAATTCATCATGATGCTCGATCAGTAATTGTTGATAGCGAAAAAAAATGCGTGCTCGTTTCACAACCGGCATTTGCTTCCACGCCATAAAGGCTCCATGTGCTGCTTGAACGGCTTCATCCACCTCTTTTTTTGAAGACATCGGCACAGTTGCTAAGCGTTCTCCCGTTGCTGGGTTCGGTACATCTAACCATTGTTCACTCGTTACATCCATCCACTTTCCATTTACAAAATTTCGTAGAATAAGCGCTTGATTCGTGGCAACTGTCATATGGAAACCTCCTACAATAATGGGTTTTTATTACCTTCCACCTTCATTATAGCGCGTCGCTCTTGTCACTTCATTAGACAGTGTGTAAGCCTTTCACCTTCATTTTTAGACACAGTGACTAACGAGGTATCCCCGATTGCTAAAAATAACGAACGTCTCCTATTGGTGTTGGTTGTTCTACGCTGAAAACGAGCAAAGCAAACTCAATGGCCTGTCGCTTGCCATGCTCCATAAAATCTTCACCAAGTAACTCTTGTAGTTGCTTGAGGCGATGATACAGCGTTTGGCGAACGATAAACAAGCGGTCAGCCGCTTCTTTTTTATTGCCTTGACACTGCAAATACACGGTAAGTGTCTGAAGCAATTGACTTTGATGGAGCTTGTCATGTTCAATGATCGGTTGTAAGTAGTCCAGCATATAACGGTGCAGTTCTTGTTTTTGGGGAATCATAGCAAGTAAACGATGTAAATGAAGATCTTCATAAAAGAACACGTCTTGTGAAATGGGCAAATGCTTCTGAAGTGATTTGGTTAGCTGAGCTGTTTCATAACTTTTTGGAAGAGAGCTGAAGCTGTGACAGATGGCACCAATATAAAACGAAAACGGCGAAAGTTGCTCATTTTTTTGTACTTTAGTAAAACTAGCAAGCAGGCGTTTTTTACAGGTGTCTTTGTCTCGTTGATCGAGAAGAACATATAGAAGCTGCTCGTCCTCTACGTAAGGAAGCAACGTAAAACCGAATGGCTCTACCAAACTGGTAATCATCATTTGGACGTACGTCAAGTCTTGCGGTCGTTCTTGCTGCGTTACCAATACCGCACAGCGCTCTTCGCACAAGGGATGATATGCTGTTTGCAAGTGAGCAGCAATTTCATAAGGTTGCAAATGCCCTTGAAGCCATTGGTGAATCCAGCGATGTTGTTGTGCTTTCTGTCGCTCCATTCCATAGGATGTTCGCATGTAATAATACGAAAGAGCGGTCACACAGCGCTCTACAAATAACAGCTCATGCTCTGATAGCGCTAACTCATCACAAAGATACAGCATAGCAACAGGCTGCTCAAAGACTTCAATTGGAAAGCGTGAAGGTGATGCAATCATAGGTGTAGGCGAAGATTCAATACGAAAGGTTTTTTGCGTTGCGAGCTGAAGATGATGAAGGATCTTAGCAAGAGGGTCTGGATGTAATAACAGTTGATTTAACAGTTGTGTAAACTGCTCCAGCTGTTGAATGTTTTCGTAATGGTGTTGAATTAAATGAGTATGTAAGTCTTGTGTCATATCAATAAAACGAACTTCTTCTCTGCAAATAAGCAGTGGAAAATTATGCTCGTTACAAAGCGTTTGGACGGTCATAGGAATTTCCGGTAATTCTTCGCTTAATTCGACGCAAAGAGCAGCCACTTGTTGCTGTATTAATTGCTTAACAAACGAAACAAAGGAGCGCTCACATTGTGCGATCGCCATGCCAGTCGTTAATACAAGTTCACCACCATTTAGGAAATGGCCAATTTCTTTCTTTTCAATGACATGAGCCCATGAAATCGTTCGCTCTAAGCCCGTTGCACCAGCGAGTACGTCTACAGACTGAAACGGCGTTCGTTGCAATAATGAAGAAACAGTAACCATAAAGCCCCTCCTTACTGACAATGATTACCTTCAGTGTACAACATCGTCGCTACTTCGTAAAAAAATAACACGATAAAAAAAAGCGCTCATGAAGAGCACCTCTTTTACTTACTTAAACCACGATCCAATAATGGGATAAGAAAATGGTTGATCTTGAAGCGCTCTAACAATCCCGATGATTGGGGCAATGAGCGCTACTAAACTAAAAAGAATTAAAAATGGTAAGCCAATTAATACCCATGAGAAGAAGGCTGATATGGCAATAAGAATCCCCATAACAAAATGAAAAATAACCGCTTGAATAGCAAGACTTCTTACCTCATCACTTTTTATAAGCAAAAAAATGATGAGAGGGATAATAATGGGAGCAAACCATGTACTAGCATGAATAAATACTTTTGCACCTTTATGTTCCATGTGTGTATAGCTCCTTTTTCAATGTTCTGCTTTATTATATGTAGGTCGGAGCATCTATTCAATAGACAAACGATATATTTTTCCTAAGACTTAAGACGTAGATTGCTTAAGAGCATTTTCTTTCTAGCCTGTTACTGTGTGATGCTGAGGTTTCAAAAAAAGCAAGGGCTTGTCCGTCATTTTCAAACGTAATCACCTGTCCATTGCCATATAACTTTTCAGCGTACTCTTTATTTGGACACATATTGACGGTTCCTAAATAAAAGGCTGTCGGATAAAGGTTTTTTCGTAGCTTGCTTCCACAATAAGGACAACGAACGAAAAAACGTCGAAAGGTACTAAGAATTGATAGCCAACGCATATATACTCACTCTTTCATTTTATTCTTTATATCGGTTGCTTTTTTGATTTATAAAGCTTTCTTTGTAAAACGTTCGAACAATCTTTTCTTTTTGTGAACTCAGCTTCTCTATAAAAGTTGCTTACAAGACCATTTCCTCGTATTCTTAATCCATAACTAGTGAAAAGGAGGACACGTGATGCGTTCCGCTCTTGAAGAAAAAGATGGTATTTTCCAAGCCGTTTGCCCGCTCGATTGTCCAGATCAATGCGGCTTACTTTTACATAAAGAACAAGGAAAAATCACAAAAATAGCAGGTGATCCCTCTCACCCTGTTACGAAAGGGAATATTTGCAATAAAGTGCGGCATATGGGTGCACGCATTTATGATGAGCAGCGCTTAACCGTACCATTAAAGCGCGTTGGACCAAAAGGAAGTGGTCAATTTACGGAAATTTCATGGGAAGAAGCGATTGATACCATTGCCACTAGGTGGAAAACACTGATTGCAAAGCATGGCCCACAGTCCATCTTACCTTATAGTTTCTATGGTAATATGGGGATTTTAAGCGCAGAGGGTATGGATCGCCGCTTTTTTCATACGCTTGGTGCCACCCAACTTGAGCAAACAATCTGTTCGGTTGCGGGTGGCGTAGGTTATACGTATACGATGGGCGGTGGCTTTGGCATTGATCCTGAAGAAACGATTCATTCAAAATTGTTTATTTTTTGGGGCATTAATGCTGTAAGTACAAATATGCACCAAGTAGCGCTTGCGCAAAAAGCGCGAAAAAATGGAGCGAAAATCATTGTAATTGATGTTCACAAAAATCGAACTGGGGTGCTAGCAGATTGGTTTATTCCCATTCGTCCTGGAACAGATAGCGCGCTTGCCTTAGGAATGATGAACGTTCTCTTTCAAGAAAAACTTGTTGATGAAGCTTTTCTTGCAAAGTATACAACCGGAGCTCCTTTATTGCGTGAGCATGTAGCGCAATATGATCACAACACAGTTGCTACGATTACCGGTATTCCAGCTGATGACATTTTAAAACTAGCGCGTTTGTATGGAACGACATCACCCGCCTTCATTCGCATTGGCAATGGCCCGCAACATCATGATAATGGCGGAATGACCATTCGTACCATTGCATGTCTTCCCGCACTAACCGGTCAATGGCTTTATGAAGGCGGCGGTGCCATCAAAGGAAATTCTGGTTACTTAGCACATAATAAAGCGGCGGTGCAGCGTCCAGATTTACGAACAGAAACGCATGGACAGCGCGTGAATATGAATCAACTCGGGTCTGCACTCTTACAGACAGAGAACAAAATTTCATCTCTTTTTGTCTATAATAGTAATCCTGCTGTCGTCGCACCGGAAGCAAACAAAGTCCAACAAGGGTTAGAACGCGAAGACTTATTTACCGTTGTGCATGATTTATTTTTAACCGAAACGGCACGCTATGCAGATCTTGTGTTGCCGGCCACGTCTTCTTTTGAAAATCTTGATTTCTATACGTCGTATTGGCATCATTTTGTGCAATTACAGGAACCTGTTATTGAACCTTATGGACAAAGTAAATCCAATCCAGCTGTCTTTCGTTTACTCGCACAAGCAATGGGCTTTACAGAAGACGCTTTATACGAATCGGATGAAGCGATGATTGCTCAAGCGCTCCATCATCCTGAAAACCCAGCTCTTGCTCCAGTTACGCTAGAAGCTTTGCAAGAGCAGGCTTTTGTTAAAGCACAAAAACCTCGGTTATTTCCAGGAAAACTTCTCACACCAAGCGGGAAAATCGAGCTGTATTCAGAGACTATGAAGCAAGATGGCTATCCTCCTTTACCGACGTATATCCCTTTAAAAGAAGAGAATGGTAAACACGAGCTATTGTTTATTCCAGGTCCGAATCATAATTATTTAAATTCTACTTTTAATAACAATGCGACTCATCAAACGTTAGAAAAGGAAGCTGTTGTTTACCTTAATAAGACCGATGCAGCAAAGAAAAACATCGTGGATGGTGAAATGATTCGTATTTGGAATGAGCGCGGAGAATGTTATTTAAAAGCAAGCGTTGGTGAACACGTCTTACCTGGTGTAGCGGTTACACAAGGACTTTACCGAGAAGCTCCTGGCACGAAGCAACTTGTCAATGCTTTAACGCCAGACCGCCTCGCAGACATGGGTGGTGGCGCTACGTTTTTCTCGGGAAGAGTGTCTATTGATAAGAAAACTTACTAACGTTTCAGTAGTAGATTGACATGCGTATTATAACGGAATATTCTGATAACAAAGAATGAACAAGGATGGTTTTGTTTGAAACTTCTCTAGTTGTATCATTCTGTTACAAATCTGAAGCAAGCTGCTTCTTTTTATGCAGAGCAGCTGCAATGGAGGTGGCGTGGCAAGCGCCGGATGATTCTCTCATTGCCTTTTCTCTACCAAACAGCGAGATGAGCAGATTCTATGCGCAGGCGGAATCTTTTACGTGGAGAGCGTTGATGCGTATATGATCTTCATCAAAATCTACGCTTTATTAAAGGTTCACTAAGCATTGGACCCTAGTCGCTACGCGGTTTTTACCGATGAATGTGGCAACTACATTCGTATCTTAGATCACACGCAAAGCGGAGAAGAGTAACCCTCTTCCCCGCTTTTTCATGTAAAATATTCGATTGTAGCCTTAGGAAAATGACGCGTAATTTCCTTCGTTAAATGCTCTCTGATTTGTTGTTCTTCGTCTTTAGGATAAATGTATTTCCCAATACCGTAGCGCCCCCACTTGTAGCGGCGTTCTTCTTCGTTCATTTCTAATTTTGTTTTCGGATAATTTTTTTCAATGACGCGCTTTGCTGGTTTTGTGAAGCGATGTTGAATCATCTCGAACGTCACATCGTTACGTAACGAAAGTGGCAAGCTTTGATCGAGCTTTTCAAACAAGTGTGAATAACCTTCTTGCCAGCCTTCATGCAAATAAATAGGCGCAATAATAAAACCAAGTGGATAGCCTGCCTCTGCTACTTTTTTCGCTGCATCAATTCGCTCTTGAAGCGAAGAGGTACCAGGTTCAAAATGCTTGATCACATAATCGGCATTTACACTAAAGCGAAAGCGTGTCCGTCCTTCATGCTTTGCATCTAATAAATGATCCACATGATGAAATTTAGTTACAAAGCGTAGCATTCCATGTGGCGTTTGCCCAAAATATTCTATGGCCCGCTTTAAGCTATGTGTTAGATGATCAATACCGACGATATCGGATGTACACGCCGCTTCAAACCGCGTCATTTGTGGTGCGCGTTCTTTCATATACTGTGCCGCTTGATCTAATATTTCCTCGACATTTACATATGTGCGAATGTAAGGCTTAGAGCCCATCGTCGTTTGTAAATAACAGTAATGACAATGACCCATACAGCCTGTCGCTAACGGTATCGCATATTCCGCCGACGGTTTAGACGTATCAAACTGTAATGTTTTTCGCACACCTACAACAAGCGTTGATTTGGCATTGCGATATTTCTGCAAATCATTATTTCCAGGAATATTGCGCACTTGATTATGCGACGTCGTTTCCCGAATTTCTAACCCCATATCAGTAAATTTCTTCAAAAGTTGCTGCCCAAGGGAATATTCAAGCGCACGAGGTTCAATATAAACGAGTTGTGGCACCCACGGTTTCATGGAGACTCTCCTCCATAGAACGTTTCATAATGTGCAGCCGCTTCTTCATAAGAATGAAAAACAGCATCATCATCAGCAACAAGTTGATAGGTGCCATGTAATAAGATGGCTGTCTCGCCAACTTCGGTTGGATGCGGAACAATTTCCGCTTGTGAAATATTCGCGACACTTGGTGTATGTGGATTGCGATAAATAACATACACGTCATCTCCGGGATTATACCCTCTTTTTGCCATAGGATGCCTCCTGTATGTTTGATTCTCTCTTTACGTATCCTCTCCTTTCTTTCCCGATTTTATGAAATCAAAAAAAACAGCCTAGAACGTCGCAACGTTCTAGGCTTTGCTTATTGAAAAAAATAATGCTTCATAAAAAGAACAAGAGAAGCAGCCATTAACATGGTGGATACAGCACTTTCTGCTTTTGATCCCGTTTTTGTATACAACGGAAAACGAAAGCGAAGTGGCAATGGATAAAGCAACTGAATACCTCGGGCTGTACAGGCATCTAGGAACAGATGACTAACCACACCACTTATAAGGCCATATGAAACGACTTGTTCATAGGAAGCAGGTGCATAACTTGCAAGCCAGTATACACAAAGAATAAATAACCAGCTATGGGTAATCGTTCGATGACCAAACGTTTTACTCACAAGCTTTGATAACACCTTCGTTTTTTTGCCAATCCAAGAACCTGGGTGGCAAAGATCTGGTAGCATACTGCCAAACAATGCTGTGCTATAAAAAACAACTTCACGATCGAGGGGGAGGTTATTTTTTAGAAGAACATAATCTGCAAGAACAGCGGCGGCAAGTCCTCCAACGACGTGTGTATTTCCTTTCATGGTTCACCTTTTTCTCTCTCTCTAGTCTAAACGCTTACCTACGTCTTATTTCTCTTCTTCTAGTTCTATAAAAGGCCTCATAGCTATCACATCTCCGACCTCAGCCTGATCGACTAAAAAAGCACCATTATTGTAGCGATCGGCCCACTTTAATTCCGAAGGATCAATGAGGCCTAAATCGCCTTTTGTACTTTGCCATTCAAAGCGTGTTGTACCATCAATCACTTCAACAGCAACAACGCGATGTGGGTTCTTTTTTAACTCTCGTAGCATGACGAGTCCACGCTTTGCACGTGAAGATGGTTCAAATTCAGTTTGTTTCATTTTTTTTACAGCTCCGCGATGAGTCATTAGTAGAAATGCGGCTTGTTCATTCGCAGGTACGGTTAAGCCACTAACAACATAATCGTCGTCTTTTAAATTAATGCCTTTCACGCCAGCAGCACGCTGACCGACAATGTTCACTTCGGTCTCATTAAAAAGTAAACCGTAACCTTGATTGGTTGCGATAAAGACGTCTTGTTTTCCGTCTGTTCGTTGCACATCAATCACTTCATCATCATTTTTTAGTTTTAGCGCCATGAGCATTTTATTGTAGCGTTGTGCTTTATAATGAAGTAATTCTGTTTTCTTAACTAATCCTTGCTTCGTAAAGAAAATAAGATAACTTTCATCAAATTGCTGAACAGGCACGACTTTTAAAAGTTGCTCATCACGCGCAATGCCTACCATATTCGCTAAATGTTGACCGGCATCTTTCCAGCGTGCTTCGGGCAGTTCGTATACGGGCATGAAAATATAATTGCCTTTATTCGTAAATAACAACACGGTATCCGTCGTATTGAGCGAAGAAGCGAATAAAAGCCGATCGGTATCTTTCATAGTCGGCGCTTCCCCATTAGAAGCTGAATACGAGCGTAAAGAAGAACGTTTTGCATAGCCATCCTTTGTAATGGCTACCATGACATCTTCAGACGGAATCATCGCTTCCATATTAATCTTAATTTCTTCGATTTCATCTTCAATGACTGTTCTTCGGTCATCGTTGTATTTTTTCTTCACTTCAAGTAGCTCTTTTTTGATCACATTCAATAGCTTTGTTTCACTATTTAAAATGCCGCTTAACGTTTCGATTTTTTTCGCTAGTTCATCGGCTTCTTTTTGAAGTGTCGTCACATCTGTATTCGTTAAGCGATACAGTTGTAACGTTACAATGGCTTCTGCTTGTGCATCTGTAAATTGAAACGATTGCATTAAGTTATCTTTCGCATGGCGCTTATCTTTTGAGCCACGAATGATGGCAATCACTTCGTCCAACATAGAAATGGCACGAATTAAACCTTCAACGACATGTTGCCGTTCCTTTGCTTTGTTTAAATCATAACGAGAGCGGTTTGTAACGACTTCACGCTGATGTTCAATATACGAAGCAATAATTTGCTTTAAGCTCATCAACTTTGGCGTTTTGTTATGAATGGCAACCATATTATAGTTAAACGAAATTTGTAAATCCGTATTTTTAAATAAGAACGCTAAAATAGCTGCTGCATTTGCTTCTTTTTTTAATTCGATGACGATGCGCATGCCCGTACGATCGGTTTCATCACGCACTTCAGCAATTCCTTCGACTTTTTTATCTAAGCGCAGCTCGTCCATTCGCTTTACTAAATTGGCTTTATTTACTTCAAACGGGATTTCATCGATCGTAATCTGTTCTCTGCCACCACGTAATTCTTCTATTTTCGTGCGAGCACGAACGACAACGCGACCTTTGCCTGTTTCAAATGCTTTTTTAATCCCGTCTTTTCCTTGTACAATCCCGCCTGTTGGAAAATCCGGTCCTTTCATGACGGTCATAAGCTGTTCGAGTGAAACGTCAGGATTCGCAATTTGCATAATGACCGCATCAATTACTTCTCCTAGATGATGCGGAGGAATGTCTGTTGCATACCCTGCAGAGATTCCTGTTGAACCATTGACGAGTAAATTGGGATAACGAGCGGGCAACACGACAGGTTCTTGCAATGTATCATCAAAGTTCGGTGCAAATTCTACCGTATTTTTCTCAATATCTCGTAATAATTCTGAAGATATGGCGGAAAGACGTGCTTCTGTATACCGCATAGCTGCCGCGGGATCCCCATCGACACTACCATTATTTCCGTGCATACCAATTAAAACTTTACGCACTTTCCAATCTTGACTCATCCGTACCATCGCTTCATAAACCGAAGAATCTCCATGTGGATGATAGTTACCAATCACATTACCGACAGTTTTTGCCGACTTACGATACGGTTTCTCATGCGTATTGCCTTCTTGATACATGGCAAACAAAATACGGCGCTGTACAGGCTTTAAGCCATCTCTTGCATCGGGTAGGGCACGATCTTGAATAATGTATTTACTATATCTTCCGAACCGATCACCGATGACCTCTTCGAGCGGAAGATCTAAATATCTCTCTGTCGCTGACACTTGTTAAACCTCCTCGGCAAATGGCTGATCGGATAGATTTTCATTATCAAGAATGTTTGTTTCTTCATTCAAGCCAAATTGCACGTGTTCTTCAATCCATTTTCTTCGCGGTTCTACTTTATCACCCATTAGCACAGAAATGCGCTTTTCGGCGCGCGCTGCATCATCAATTTTGACACGAATGAGCGTCCGCGTTTCCGGATCCATGGTCGTTTCCCATAACTGATCAGCATTCATTTCGCCAAGTCCCTTGTAGCGCTGAATAATATAGCCTTTACCGACTTTTTTCATGGCTTGTTGCAGCTCACTGTCATCCCATGCATATTCAATGATTTCTTTTTTACCTGTACCTTTGCTTACTTTATACAGGGGTGGAAGCGCAATATACACTTTTCCGCTCTCTAGTAACGGTTTCATGTAACGATAGAAGAACGTTAGGAGCAACACTTGAATGTGTGCACCATCTGTATCGGCATCGGTCATAATCACAATTTTGTCATAGTTTAAGTCTTTAACAGCAAAATCCGAACCAACCCCTGCTCCGAGCGCATGAATGATGGTATTAATCTCTTCGTTTTTAAAAATATCTGCAAGTTTTGCTTTTTCCGTATTAATTACTTTTCCGCGCAAAGGAAGCACCGCTTGAAAACGACGATCGCGTCCTTGCTTCGCAGAACCACCCGCTGAGTCTCCCTCGACGAGATAAAGCTCATTTTTCGCGGGGTTTCGCGACGTTGCTGGCGTTAACTTACCGCTAAGCACCGTATCTTTTCGTTTGTTTTTCTTGCCGTTGCGGGCATCTTCCCGAGCTTTTCTGGCAGCTTCTCGCGCTTGTGCTGCTTTCACGGCTTTTTTGATGAGCATTTCACTTGTTTGTGGATTCTCTTCAAGAAAATAAGATAGGTTGCCTGATACGACACTATCAACGCTAGAACGGGCATCACTGCTTCCGAGCTTGCTTTTTGTTTGTCCTTCAAATTGTAGCTTTTCCTCGGGAATACGGACAGAAACGACTGCCGTTAAACCTTCGCGAATATCAGAACCATCTAAGTTTTTATCTTTTTCTTTTAAGAGTCCAATTTTGCGTGCATAATCGTTTGTGATCCGTGTAATCGCCGTTTTCGCCCCAGATTCATGTGTTCCGCCATCTTTTGTTCGCACATTATTCACAAAGGAAAGCACATTTTCTGAATAGCCATCATTAAATTGAAAGGCGAAATCTACTTCAATTTCATTTTGGGTGCCTTCAAAGCTAACGACCGGATGCAACACATCTTTATCTTCGTTCAAATAGGAAACAAACGCCGTTAATCCACTTTCATATTGATACGTTTCGTGCTGGCCACTGCGTAAATCGCGCAGTTCAATAATCACGCCTTTTAATAAAAACGCCGCTTCTCGAAGACGCTCGCTTAACGTTTCAAAATTAAAGTTCGTTGTACTAAAGATTGTCGCATCAGGCTTAAAATGAATGGTCGTACCCGTTTTTTTCGATGTTCCGATTGCTTCTAATGTGGTTACCGGTTGACCACCTCGTTCAAAGCGTTGCTTATAGATGTGACCATCGCGATGAATGATCACTTCAAGCCATTCAGATAGCGCATTGACAACCGAAGCCCCTACACCGTGAAGGCCTCCTGATGTCTTATAGCCACCTTGACCAAATTTACCACCGGCGTGTAGAACCGTTAAAATAACTTCTGGCGTTGGTTTTCCAAGGCTATGCATACCCGTTGGCATACCGCGCCCCTCATCTTTTACACTTACACTTTGATCTTTATGTATCGTTACTGCAATATGATTGCCGAATCCTCCAAGTGCCTCATCGACAGCATTATCTACGATTTCATATACGAGATGATGCAAGCCACGACTATCTGTGCTACCAATATACATACCAGGGCGCTTACGTACCGCCTCCAAGCCTTCTAGCACCTGAATAGCATCATCATTGTATTCAACTTTCGTTTTTCCTGCCAACATTCTTTCTCCCTTCGCAAAAACTAGTGCGCATTACTTATCATACCAGAACATTTGTTTCTATTCCACTGTACACGTGGAAAAGAGACTGCTCCTTATTGTATCTTTTCTGCTTCCATCGTGCAAAAACCTTTCGCTCTTTCATGAAAAAACCACCCAACCATTGCGGGTGGTTACTGCTTATTTCAACAACCGAGCATACTCAATCTTTAAGCAACGATCCATAATGCAAACAATATCATGGGGTTTTAAAATCTCTGGTACGTCTTCATGATATAAACCTAGTTGCGCCCAAAAGACATCTGCGCCTATTTCAACGGCTTCGGTAGCTACTTGCGGTAAATATTCACTTCGACGAAATACGTTTACAATATCAACATGCCCTGTGATCTCTTTTAGCGAGCGTACTGCTTTTACACCAAGTACTTCATCCGCTTTAGGGTGAACAGGAATGATTTCATAGCCGGCCGCTTGCATGACTTGTGAGACGCCATACACCGGTTTCGTTACATCGTTTCCTAACCCGACAACAGCAATTCTTTTCTTACGCTGTAAAATAGCTTGTATTTCTGAATCACTAGGATTGCGAAAGCTCATTCTTTGACACCCCTTACAATAGGTTTTGTTATATGTATAGACGGAAATCGCTTTTTATAAACGAAAAGCTTCGTATTCTCATGATCATAAAAAGCCAGCACCTTGTGTAAGTGCTGGCTTCTGGCTGTTACTTCACATCATAAATAGCACTATATTTGTTTTCGAAGTATGCGATTAAATGATCTGCATTCAATCCTTCCCCCGTCACATCTTGCAATAGTTCCATTGGCTTCTTCATCATACCATACTGATGAATGTTCTCTTGCAGCCATTTCGTAATAAGCTCAAATTGACCGTTGGCAATTGCTTCGTCTACATTTGGCAAATCACGTTTCATGCTATTTTTCAACTGAGCGGCGTAAATGTAGCCAAGCGCATACGAAGGGAAATATCCGAAGCTTCCTCCTGACCAGTGAACATCTTGGAGAACGCCTTGCGCATCATTTGGTGGTGTAATTCCTAGATATTCTTGCATCTTTTCGTTCCAAACGCGCGGAAGATCTTTCACTTCAATCTCGTCATTGAATAACCCTTTTTCAATTTCGTAACGAACAATAACATGCAGTGGATAGGTTAATTCATCTGCTTCAATACGAATTAATGAAGGTTCTACAACATTGATGGCTTTGTAGAAATCTTCAAGACTCACAGCGTCAAATTGACCTGCACTATACGACTTAAGCGTTTCATAATGGTTTTGCCAAAAACCAAAATGACGACCAATCATATTTTCCCAAAAAAGCGATTGTGATTCGTGAATGCCCATTGACGCGCCCGTGCATAGTGGCGTACCAATTAATTTTGGTGAAATGTTTTGCTCGTACAGCGCATGACCACCTTCATGGATCGTACCAAATACGGCTGTGCGGAAGTCTTGCTCATCATAACGAGTCGTTACACGCACATCACCAGGGCTTAAACCTGTAGCAAACGGATGCACTGTTTCGTCCAAACGTCCTGCCTCAAAGTCATAACCCATTTCTTTTAGCACATGAAGGCTAAAGTCCTTTTGCTGTTCTTTAGGGAACTTCGTAAATAAAAAGTCTTGATTTGGCTGTTGTTTCGTTGTTATTTTTTGTAGCAAAGGAACGATATGATCGCGTAGCTTCTTAAACGTACGATCGAGGATGTCTACCGTCATGCCTGGTTCGTACATATCTAGCAGTGTATTATACTTATTTCCTTCATAGCCCCAATAGCCGATAAAGCGTTTGTTTGTTTCAACAAGTTTTTCTAAATACGGTTGAAACATTGAAAAATCAGATTTTTCACGCGCTTCTTCCCAGATGCTTTCCGCATTGGATTGCAAGATGACATATTCTTTAAATTCAGCAGGTGGAATTTTAGCGTTCCGTTCATATTCTTTTTTTACTTCTTCGAGCGTTTTTTTCGTAATATCCGAAAGTGTTGCGTAGTGAGTAGGCTCACTTAATTCATCAATATATTGCTTCATTTCATCCGAAGTTGACATTGCAAATACGTCAGCAGCTAATGTACCGATTACTTCTGAGCGTTGTGTAGCTCCTTTTTTCGGTGCACCTGTCCGTAAATCCCAATACATCACACCGATCGCTTCATTTAAATGAGCCATTTTTTTCACATAATTTAAAAAATCTTTTTCAACGGATTGCAACGTTTGTGCCATCGTTCTCTCCCCTTCTATGTAACCTACTAGATTTTAACCATACCACGATATGATTCGGTAGAAAACCCTAAACTCCTGCTCCTGCTATTTTTCTCTTTCACAGAAAAAGCCAAACAACCGTCTTATGATTGTTTGACTGCTTTGTAGCATTACTTCGGAGCATCTTTGTCATGAAATAAGGCATCATAACAATACTCTCCTTTTATATCCAATTCAAAGTATAGTGCTTGTTTTAAAATATGATCGGCTTGTCCAAGTGCCTCTGTTAACCCCTCATCATGATTAACGTGTAACTGCTTTAACGATTCAAACGCTGTTTTTAATTGATATAATTGCTGCCATTCATTTTGATTCACTCTTGTTCACCTCGTCTATAGTAGTGCCCGCCTGTTCTTAATTTTAGACGTCTATGGACTATATTCAGTGTGCATGTAATTTATGATGCGCTTGTTAAAAAATACAGAGAAGCACGTTCCTCATTTACGATGATTTCGTAAAGTAGAACGTGCTTTTCTTTATGATTTGCGAGGCGGACGTTTTCCGAAATATTGATAATAGTCACATTTAATATGACCGTTGTATAATTTGCGTTTTTTCGTTGCTTGTCTGCCGTATAATTGTTCAAATTGCTCATTAGAGGTAATAACGTACACAGACCACGTATCGTGAGGACGGAATACTTCGCCCATCGTTTTATACAGCTGCATTACCTCTTCTTTTTCACCGAGACGCTCTCCGTAAGGCGGGTTGCTAATAATACAGCCGTACTCTTTTCTCGTTGTAAAATCATTGATTTGCATTTGTTTAAACGTAATCAAGTCACCAAAGCCTGCTTCAGAAGCATTGTTAATAGATAAATCAATCATCTTATGATCAATATCCGAGCCTTGAATATCTAACTTTTGATCATAATTAGCAAGGTCATGCGCTTCTTCTACGGCGCGATACCATAATTTCTTATCAACAAAGTCCCATTTTTCAGACGCAAATTCACGATTGAGTCCTGGCGCAATGTTTTGGCCAATCATGGCTGCTTCAATCGGAATCGTCCCCGATCCACAAAACGGATCAACAAATGGCTTATCTGGTGTCCAGTTTGTTAGCTTAATAAGCGCTGATGCCATCGTTTCTTTAAGTGGTGCCTCACTATGAAGGGCACGATAACCACGTTTGTGTAAGCCCGTCCCACTCGTATCAAGCGTAAGTGTAACTTTATCTTTTAAGATGGCAACTTCAATTCGGTAAAGTGCTCCGTCTTCTGGAAACCATGTTTCACGGTTATACGCGGTTTTCATCTGATCAACAACGGCTTTTTTTACGATGGCTTGACAATCGGGTACGCTATAAAGTGTAGACTTCACCGACTTACCGATTACGGGAAATTCGCCATTTTCGGGAATAAAATCAGACCAAGGAAGTGCCTTCGTTTGCTCAAATAGCTCATCAAACGTTTCCGCTTTAAATTCTCCAACGACAAGCTTCACGCGATCTGCCGTTCGTAGCCAAAGATTGGCACGACAAAGCGCACTTTCATCGCCGGAAAAAAAGATCTTTCCATTGTCTACACGCACATCTTCAAACCCTAAGTCTCTTACTTCTTGAGCCACAATGGATTCAAGTCCCATGGCAGCTGTCGCAATATATGTTAAGTTCATTGAAATCTCCTCGTTTTATGTACGATTTTTGCACTGCAAAGAAAAAAGGCCGCTAGGGCCCGTTTCTTTAAGTGTCACCAATAACGTTCTGTAAGCCATGTTCTGTTCCTTCGTACTACAGACGACTGCTAAGTCTCGTACTCCGGTGGTAATCATCTATCTTCAGGTGATTCACCTGATCTTCTTCGCGTTCAGTTCCGCAAAGAAAACTCCCCTACCATAATTTGGGTTTCTCGCTCGTGGGGTTTACCGCGTTCCACTCTTTTCGTTTCCGAAAAGACTACGTCACTGTGGCACATTAAAGGTAGTGTCACCATATCTTGCGACTTAGGTGAGTTCCCTGCCGTTAATCCAGTCGAAACCAGAATACCCTGGCTTATCTTTTCGCCAGGCACGAACACTACGGGCGTCGCAGCCCGTGCGAGCATGGACTTTCCTCAACGATTTTCAAAAGAAATCGCCGCGATTACCCGAACGTTATTAGTATTAAATTGTCTCAAAGCAAGATTCAGTATACCAAGAACTTCTGCAAAAATCAATGAGAAAAATAGTGCGCTTCTTTAATCGTATAATTTGCTTCCAAATACGTGCTTCTCTAAATTCGATAAACGCTGCAGGATATCAGAGTTTACATTCATGGTTGAAGCTGGGGGAACGCGTCGCGTTTGCTCGGACGTATTTTGCATTTCTTTGCGAAGGCGATTGTTTTCTTGCATTACAGCCTCTAATTCTTTTTGGAAATTCTCATAATCTTTAATGATTAAATCTAAAAACTTATCGACTTCATCTTGATCATAGCCGCGAAAACCTTGTTTAAAATCTTTTTCTAAAACGTCTTTAGCTGTTAAATTCATTTTTTTCTCACTGTTCATAATGGTCACCTCTGTCATTAACTTCATTCAAATTGTGCATGTTGAACCCGTTTTTATTTTTTCAAATGTCTACGAAAAAGTCAATTTCTCTTTCATTGGTCAAAGAAATCACCGCGCATCGCCTGCTCTTCTTCATAGAGAATTTCCAAATCATACGGCGTAATGTATAGTATTTCGTATGAAGCGTCATTTTCCTGCCGAAGCTTTGCATTTTCTAAATAAAAGCGGGGTGATCCTGGCTTATCTTCGTCATATAGCGCTACGATTCCATCTGTTTTTTGCACAAGAAAACGATTTTTCGAGCGCAATTGTCCCGGCGATTCATACGGCTTATGAGAAAGCGATTCGACGAAATCCGCTTGACGAAGTAACTCCTCATATTGTGCTTGTCTTTCTTCTTTCCACTTACTCTGTTGATCCTGAAAAGGGGTTAAAATCGCCAATCTAACGTGGGGATAGTTTTCTCGTAAATGAACGGTCACTTCCCCTGCCCACATCTCGACACCACTTTGGCCACTAATGATCACCCACTCCAAACCCTCTTCTTCAATTAACTGCTGTAAACGGCGCTCTAGCGCTTTTTTTATGTAATAAATACCCTCATGTTTTTCATTATAAATGCCTAACTCATGCGCTTTATAACCCGTGACTAGCACGTTTTTCAAAAGGGCACCTCCTTATGTACAATAAAAGAACCAATCAGATGATTAGTTCTTTTACTTACGTTGCTTGACTTAATTCATTTGAGATAAAAAGCGTTAGTCCTAACACAATAAAAAATGCAAAAACAACCCAAATTCTCACGTTTCCATCTCTCCATCACGACAAATTAATAACATTCTTCACAGCAACCGACACTTCTTACCAGGAACAAAGAACTAGAATGTCAAAATAGCACCATTCCTGCGCTTGCCTGGGCAATAAGCCGTATTTTCCGTGACGATTTCCTTATTATTTTACACAAAATCAAGAGAAATGAAAACAACAACAACCTTAAAAAATTCTGACTTTTTTAGGTAATTTCTTAAAATAGATGAAGAAGTCATTAGAAAAAAGGAGATTAATCCCATCTTCATGCTACGAAAGAACAAGACGACCTCATGTTAGGGCCTTTTTGCAAGCAATGGCGTCAATCTTTATCTCTCTTTAGAAGTAGCGACTTTCTTCTTAAGGCGTTCAATTCGTTTTTCAAAAGCGCTCCGTTCTTGCTCGTCAATGCGACGAACGATTCGGCGTGTGCTTTTATAGATTGCATAGCCTTGTTGTGCATATAGGAGTGCTTTTTCTGGATCTTTTCCGTGATGTTCATACCATTTTGCAACTTCTATAAAAACGTCACTATCGTGTTGTTCTTCTTGACAAAGCTCTTCCCATAGGCGACAGGCTTGCTCGCCTTCTTTTTCTTTTTTTAATAAGGCAGCCAGAGCTTTTGTTACCGTTCGACGAAGAGAATGCTCTTGCGTTAGCAGCGCTTCATAGCGAATGCGGGCCAGATGTGATTCGCCAACAGCTTCAAACCATCTTGCGGCTTCGAATTGTTCTTTTACTGAAAGCGGAATAGCATCTTGTAAAATATAAGAAAGATGAATATAGAGTGTAATCAACGAAAGAACATCCCACTCGTTATGCGTCATCACTCCTTGAATGAGCTCGGGATCTTGTTCTTTTACGTATTGAAAATACAGCATAGGTGCCAAGTAACCAGGAACATCATGCTTTCGTTTAATTTGCAGAATGGCTTCTTCTACAGCTGCGAGCCGAACAGAAGGCAACGTGTCCCTCCAGAGACGACGAGAGCCGTGCAATAAATCAAAATGACCGAATGCGGGGAGGGACGGTACGAACTGCCGTAGTAACGTATGCCTTGTTTTCACTTGTGGCCAGTCAAAGGCTTTTCCATTGTAGGTAACGAGATTTTTTAAGCCTTTTACATGATGAAGAAAATAATGATACATCGCGACCTCTGATCCTGGTCCTTGTAACAAATACTGCCGAACATTTACCTTCTGATCTCTCACTTGACTCGATCCAAGCAAGAAAATAGAATGCCCTGCGCCACTGCTAAGACCGGTCGTTTCGGTATCAAAAAAGAGAAGATCTTCTGCCTCTAGTGCTCCAGAAGAGAGCGGATGTTCACTTCGTAATGTCCGCCAGCCTTCGAGCACAGGTGCTAACTCACTAAAGGTATAACGTCCCCATTTTGTTTGAAGAGGGTACGCAACTTCACGAATAAGGCACGCTTCGTCCTCATACTGATAAGGCGTTGTGTGAAAAGACTTCCACGTTTCTTCGTGCTGACTACCATTCTCTACTTCCTCAGGAATTGGCGGCGAATCGGCTTCTTGTTCTTTAATGAGATGCTTTTTAAATGTATGGAGCTTCGCCTTTAACACGTTCTCTTCCTCCTTTCTTTTACAGGTGCTTTAAAAGGGCAACGCTACGTTTTTTCGCCTCTATGTTCAGCAACTCTGTCCCTATACATGAAGGACAGCCATCTTGACAAGGACAGTTTTCAATAACCATCGCAGCGCGCTCAAGTACCTCATCAAAACGCTTGTACACATCATGCGCTAATCCAATGCCACCAGGATAATGATCATACAAAAAAATTGTTGGCAGCCCTGAATGCGTCGCTTTAATTTGTGAAACCACATGAATATCTCGTACATCGCACATAACATGAACGGGAACAACGTGTTGTAATACGTGCGCAACGCCAAGTAATAATTGTTCAAGTGTTTTCTCAGCAAGTGTAGGATCAACATTTGTTAACGCTAACCAACAGGCATTTGTGTGCAGTTCTTCCTCGGGTAAAGCAATCGGTCCTGAACCGATGTTCTCAAACGTCGACAGCTTTATTTTCTTAAAAATTGAAGGCAAAATATGAATAGCCACATCGCCAAAATGAACGGAGCTGTTCGCACGTTGCGTCGTTTCATCCACTTCTAACACATGTAGTTGTACCGCTAAATTAGCGTCTGTGTAATATTCCACCTCTACTTCTTTTACGTAGGCTTTACAATGATCCCAATCGAGTTTTTCGACTTGATATTGCGTACCTTCATGTAAATATATCGCTTCATCATGCAGCAAGGTCATCGCGCTAAAACGATCCATTTCACCAATAATATGAACATTTGCTTTGTCAGACGTATCTATGATGACAACATTTTCTTGAGAGGCAGAACGCAAGCTAATATTGGCGGCCGGAAACACTTGACTTCCCCAATGATACGTATCTTTATGAACATGAAGAATGCGCTCTTCGCGTAAAAATTCTAAAATATCGTTGACGTCGACGCTACCAAACGTTTCGTCCGCCTTAAATGGTAATTCATACGCGGCGCACTTTAGATGATCAACGAAAATAATGATGTTTTCCGGATTAATTCTTGCAAATTCAGGAGAGCGTTCGAAAAAGTATTCGGGATGTGCAACCACATATTGATCAAGTGGAGTAGACGAGGCAACCATAAGAATTAACGATTCCTCTTGCCGACGACCGGCGCGTCCAGCTTGTTGCCACGTACTGGCTACACTTCCAGGATAACCTGTCATCACACAGACTTGCAGTTGACCGATATCCACCCCTAGTTCTAGCGCGTTCGTACTGACGACACCTTTAATTTCGCCTGCGCGTAGACCACGTTCAATTTCACGACGTTGTTTTGGTAAATAGCCGCCACGATAGCCACGAATGGCTGTTGATTGAATATCGTTTTTCGTGAGCTCTTGCAAATGACTTAGTATCAGTTCCACGCGCACTCGACTACGCGCAAATACAATCGTTTGAATGTCGTTTTTTAGAAACATTTTTGCTAAAGCATTTACTTCAGCCGTTGCGCTTTTGCGAATATTTAAAGGTTGATTCACAACCGGTGGATTGTAAAAAGCAAAATGCTTAACACCACGCGGAGCGCCATTATCATCAATTAATGTCATGCTGTGACCTGTTAATTGTTGCGCAAGCTCTTTTGGATTAGCGATCGTTGCAGACGTACAAATAAACTGTGGTGAACTGCCATAAAATGCACAAATTCGCTTGAGGCGTCTAATCACATTGGCAACATGGCTTCCAAACACGCCTCGATACGTATGTAACTCATCAATGACAACATATTTAAGATTTTCAAATAAGCTAACCCACTTCGTATGATGCGGTAAAATAGCTGAATGCAACATATCTGGATTCGTAATAACAATATGCCCTGCTTGGCGAACGACTTGACGAATGGCCGGTGACGTATCCCCATCATACGTATAACTTTTGATCTCCATCTCCATTTCTGCAATCAACTCATTGATTTCACTTTTTTGGTCTTGCGCTAGCGCTTTCGTTGGAAAAAGATACAGCGCTCGATTTTCTTCTTGTTCTGCAATGGCTTGCAAAACAGGTAAGGTGTAGCACAATGTTTTTCCTGAGGCGGTTGGCGTGACCGCTACGATATGCCGACCGTTCTGTACGCTTTCATACGCAGTATGTTGATGCGAATAGAGCGCATGAATGCCGCGCTTTTTTAATGCCGCTGCAATGCGCGTATCAAGCGTAGCTGGAAATGGTTTTGTTTTTGCTTGTTGCGCTCCGATTTCATGCCAATGAATAATATTTTCATTTGTTTTTAATTGTGGAATCAATTCCGATAATGATTGTTTCTTAAGCATCCCGGTCACCTCTTTTGCTCTAGTGTATCGAATAACTGTTCGTATGGCTAGCATGATGACGTAAAGAAAAGGACGCTTTACGTAAAGGTCCTTTTCACTCACTACACTATTTCATTTCAATAAGTTCCGCAATCGCTTCTTCAATCGCCTCACTTGGTCTTTGACAGTGAAAATTTTCACAAACATAAATCATTGGGTGCTTCTTCGTCCGATCCACGAGCTGAAAACTAGTAAACGCCGCTCGTTCTCGGGGATCTTGTAGAAACCAAACAACGTGAGGAAGAAAGGTTTTCTGTAGCGTTCGTAAAGAGGAAGCAACCTGTTCTTGCTCAGCGACAAGAACGACCTCTGCCGTTTTCATTTGGGTTAACATCCATACTTGCAACAGTTGGGTGTGGCCAGTAGGATAGTGTGATAGATCGGATGAAAAGACGTCAAAAAGGGCTTCAAGCTTCTCATCATACTGTGGATCAGCTGTTAATTTCCCTAATTTCCAGAGCACATACGCTGCCACGCCGTTGCCCGATGGCATGGCGCCATCATACGCCTCTTTACCCGTAACAATTAGTTGTTCTGCATCGTTTCCAGCATAATAAAAACCACCATGAGACTCATCCCAAAACAATGAGAGCATGTCTTGTGTCAACGTTTGTGCCTTGGAAATATAACGATCATCAAAGGTTGCCTCGTACATTTCAAGATACGCCCAGGCTAAAAAGGCATAATCATCAATAAATCCTTTACCTTGCACATCGCCTTCACGATAGCGCACCATGACGCGGTCATGAATGACAAGTTCTTTTTCAATAAAGCTCAGCGCGCTCTTTGCGTGCTCGCGATAGGCGGGCTCATCCCATGCCGCTGCAGCTTTTGCTAAGCCGACGATCATTAATGCATTCCATGACGTAAGGATTTTATCATCTTTATGAGGTGGAATGCGTGTTTCGCGATAGCGATAGAGCGTTTGGCGGGCCTGCTCTACTAACGTGCTTAATTTTTCCTCGGTGATGCCTAATGTTTGCGCAATGCGTTCTTTACGTTGATGAATCAAGTTCGGTACATTGTTTCCTTCAAAATTACCTTCGTCTGTAATATCATACAGCGCACAAAAAGCGGATGCCTGTTCTTGTGGGAGTTGACGTTCGATCTCTGTTTTTGAAAATACGTAATATTTCCCTTCTTCTCCTTCAGAATCGGCATCTTCTGCACAATAAAAACCGCCTTGCTCATCACGCATAACAGTCGTTACATACTGGATAATTTCTGCCGCAATTTGTTGATAACGCGGCTTTTTCGTAACTTGATACGCCTCTACATAGGCAATTAATAACAAGGCATTGTCATAGAGCATTTTTTCAAAGTGCGGCACTAACCACATTTGATCCACCGCATAACGAGAAAATCCATAGCCAATTTGATCATAAATCCCACCATCAGCCATCGCATCTAGTGTTCGTTCAACCATTTGTAACGCTAAATCATTTCCTTGCCACTGACCGTAACGCAATAAATAGGTGAGAATAGTAGGAGCAGGAAATTTAGGAGCTTGCGAGAATCCACCATAGATCGAATCAAACATTTGCCCCAGTTGATTAAAGCACGTATGTAAAATGGTTTCTTGTAAAGCAGTTGGTTCTTGCTTCATTTTTCGTTGTAAGCTTTCGGTTAGACGCTTACTATAGTCGTGAATTTCCTCATGTCGTTCTGTATATTTTTCAGAAAGCTGCGTTATGACACTTTTAAAACCAGGTGATCCATACCGATCTTCTTTTGGAAAATAAACACCGGCATAAAAGGGTCGCTGATCGGCGGTTAAAAAGACATTCAATGGCCAACCACCTTGCCCTGTCAGACCTTGACAAACTGCCATATACACTTGATCTAAGTCTGGTCGTTCTTCACGGTCTACTTTAATCGCAACGAATCGTTCATTTAATAAGGCAGCGACCTCATGATCATCAAAGGATTCTTTTTTCATCACATGACACCAGTGACATGTCGAATAGCCGATCGAAAGAAAGACGGGCTTCTTTTCGCGTCGCGCTTTTTCAAATGCTTCTTCTCCCCACGGATACCAATCGACAGGCTGATGTGCGTGTTGAAGCAAGTAAGGAGACTTTTCATGTATAAGTCGATTCTCGTTCATCGTCGTACCATCCTTTACTCATCATTGTTAGGATCTCTTGTAGTCATCTTATAACAAATAGACTAGAAACTCTAGGACAGTCGTATTCTCTTAAACTTTTTTGTACTTGCCTTGAGTTTTTTACTTTATATTGTGTACTATATTGTAAGATAAGAAGAAAACAACTTAGGAGGATTATTGTGCCAACCGTTAGCATCATTATTCCTGTTTATAACAGTGGGGAAAAGTTACATAAATGCATCCGTTCCCTCCAAAAACAAACGTTTGAAGATATTGAAATCATCCTTATCAATGATGGCTCTACCGATCATAGTTTAGCTATTTGCGAGCGTTACTACACTAGTGACTCTCGTATTACGATTATCTCCACAGAAAACAATGGCAGTATAGCTGCCCGTAACCGTGGAATGGAGGAAGCAACCGCTCCTTATCTCATGTTCGTAGATGCCGATGATTGGGTAAGTCCACACATTGTTCAAACATTGTTAGAGGCGCTTATTAAGAATGAATGTGACCTTTCTGTATGCAATATTTACAAAGTGCTTGGCGGTCATGCCTTGATAAAAAAAGAAAACCCTTCCCTTTATTTTCAAAACGATCGCCTGTATACAGGTGAAGAAGTGAAAAATGAACTAGCAGCCGCGTACTTCCATGGCCACCCTTTTCCATCCGCACTCTATGCGAAGCTATATAAAAAAGAGTTAGTAAAAAATAAGGGAACATATTTACAACGTATTCAATTTCTTGGAGATGACTTGTTTTTTAACTTAGAAATTTTCTTGGAGGCAAAACGCGTAAAGCTCATTAATCAACCGCTGTACTACTATCGAAGTGGGGGGGCTACGAGTAAGTTTATGCCTTCCTTATTTTGGGATTCAGTTAATGGCTATGAAATTCAAAAGGAAGTCATCACGGAGCATTATACGAACAGTAAGGATGAGCACATGGCCGGAATTAGTCTCATGCTTCTCAATACGTTTAAAACGGTATTAATGAATATGATGAAAAACAATGCTACTTCAGAAGAACGTCTTGCTCTCATTGCTGATTATTGTCATCATCCTTCTTTGCGTGAAACGCTAAATCATTCGCGTTCTATTCAATATTTCACAACTGACTATTTACAAAGCATTGCGCAATGTGACACACAAGCGCTTTATGCAATCGGCGAGAACATGCATAAACAGTCTCGCATGAAAGAATGCATGAAACGCATGCTCGCTGCCTTATTGTAAAATGCGAAGAAGCCCACGGTGGAGAGGAACAGGGGTACTGTACCATCGTGGGCTTCTTTGGTATATCCTTATTCTAAACTTTTTAACGATTCAATCATGTTAATTTTTGTCACTTTTCGTCGTAAAAACAAATTAGAAAGAATCGTTAAAACGAACGCTACTACGATAGAAAGAACAATTACCATCAGCGGCAACGTATCTGGAATTTGCTGATGCGGACTTGACAAGGCACCGATAATTTTAGCAAACACATACGAGCTAATCGGCAAGGCAACAACGACAGCAAATAGAGTTAACAAGATATTTTCAAAAAAGATTAACCCATGAATCTTCGCTTTTGGATAGCCTAATACTTTAAGTGTTGCTAGTTCACGGTTTCGTTCATAAATATTAATAGAAGAAATCGTAAAGATGGCGCCAAACGAAAGAACGATTGCGCAAATGATAAACATAATAAATACGAACGTATTTTGCTTCACGATATAGTTCGCTGATTTTTTGGCATCATCTTGCGTCGTAATCTGATCTACGTTTTCATTTCGTTCCAGAGAATGCGTTATTTTTTTCATGTGTGCTGCCTCGGTTTTCAGCAGAAGTGAAGATACGGGAATCTGTAGGCCTACTTTTTTTAAATATGCCGGCGTGCCATAAAAAGATGGGTTACTATACTGTGATGTAATGGCGCTTACTTTCAGGGATAGCGACTTATGAGGAAGATCTTGTGATGTAGGTTGCAAGAAAATGGTGTCCCCTGCTTTAATGTGATAGCGGTCTGCATACGACTTTGGCACAAGTACACCGTCATCATCCAACGAAACGGCTGTATCTTTACTTGAGAAAAAATGAAGCAGCGTGTTGTTTTTCGGTGTAGAAATGAGCGTTGCATTGTGCTTCCCTTGATTGTTTACGAGTTGAACAGGCGTCGTGGCTAGCTCATAGCGAGCGGTTACTCCAGCTGGTAGCTCTCGCGTCGCTGGCACTGCTCCACTTTTGTAGTCAATGCGTAAATCGTAACTTCCGACTTGCTCGGTTTGCTTCGCTACTTTTAATAGCGCTGTTTGGGTACCAAAGGCGGTAATCAACAGTACCGTACTCACAACAACACCGATCGAGCTCGTTAGCGCTTTGCGCTTATTTAAAAAGATATTTCTGAAAATGATTTTATATTGGTACGGCAGAGCTTTCCACATCTTCGGAAAACGTTCTAGCCATAATTGCTTCATCTTTTTCGGCGGCTTCGGTCGCATCGCCATAGCGGCTCGTTCTTTTAAAATGGTGCGACCACTTAAATAACAAGCAACCATTCCAAAAATGCTTGAAATGACGAGTGGCGGAATAAGGCTATAAAAGGAAAGAGAAAACGATAAACCTGGCAATGAATAGGCGCGTGCACTTGATTCTCGTACAAACGGAACAAAGACATAATTGGCCATGATGCACCCTAAAATGGAACCGAGAATACTAACGATGAGCGGATAGCCCATATAATGAAGCATAATGTTGCGATTTTTCACACCTAATGCTTTCATAATACCGACTTGACTGCGCTCAGAATCAATCAAACGTGACATGGATAAAAACAAAATAATCGCTTCTATGAGAAAAAGCACAATCGGAATCACTTTACTCATCATGTTGTTATTATAAATCGTTTCGTAAATTTTCGAATAACTAAACGAACGCTCTTTACTTTCCTGCTTCAGGTAAGATAGTCCTTGCTTTTTAGATTGCGCAGCTATAACTTTACCGATGTTCTCTACATCCGCTTTTTTATGGAGAGAGACGAGCAGCTCATTGTATGTAGTAGATCCCATTACGTCTTTTATGCCGCTTTCCGGAAGATAGGCAAAGCCTTCTGAAACATGATCTTGAATGTCATTTAGTTTAGCATGCTCGACATTTTCTCCAAGACCACTAATGGTCATCACATGCGCTTGATTGCGCACCGTGATCGTTGTTGTTTGTCCGACTTTAAGGTTGTGTTCTTTCGCATAATGCGCATCAAGAAATAGTTCATTAGATGCTGACGGGAGTTGCCCTTTGAGAAGTGTCGGCGTATTTATTGCATTCTTTTTTGGAATTGAATGAAGCGTTACCGTTGTTTTGCCCGTTTGAAACTGTTGTTTTCCTTCAACGGTATACCGGCCTTCTACGCGCTTTACCCCTTCTATGTCTTGAAAACGCTGAACCTCATTTGGTGAAAGTGTTTTATAAGTAACTGTTAAATCGCTTAAATGATGCTTTTGCACGTATGAATCTGTATAGGTACTTAAGTGATCGCTATATGTGACAAGCCCTGCATAAAAAAAGGCACCAACCGCAATGATGAGTACAAAGGCTATGCTTTGTCCAATGGATTGCTTCAAATCTCGAAGTAACTTTAACCATAGCTTCATAGACTCACCATTCAATACTTTCTACACGTTGTTTTTCAGTATTAATGATGACGCTTTCGATTTTCCCGCTTTTTACTTTAATAATTTTATCTGCCATCGGTGCAATCGCGGTATTGTGCGTCACTAAGACGACGCATTTATTCATTTGCGTATTTAAATCTTGAAGAAGTTTCAAGACAGCCTTCCCTGTCTCATAATCAAGTGCGCCCGTTGGTTCATCACATAATAAAAGCAATGGATTTTTGGCAACCGCTCGAGCAATCGCTACACGTTGCTGTTCACCACCAGATAATTGCGAGGGGAAATTTTTGATCCGTTCGGTTAACCCTACCTTGTGCAAAATATCTCTTGCATCCAAGTGATCCTTACATACTTCTGTTGCAAACTCGACATTTTCTAACGCGTTTAAATTGGGAATTAAATTATAAAATTGAAATACAAAGCCAATCTTTTCTCCACGATAGTGCGTTAATTGTTTTTCATTCCATGCTGTAATTTCCTTCCCACCGACAAAAACGTGTCCTCCGGTTGCCGTATCCATTCCACCCAATATATTTAGGATCGTGCTCTTTCCAGCTCCACTAGCTCCTAAGATTACGACAAATTCGCCTTCATTAATTGTAAAATCTACACCAGCTAACGCCTGAATTGGCACCTCCCCCATCTTGTACGTTTTCGTTACTTCTTTAAATTCAATTAACTGTGTCAAGCTTCCACCACTCCTTCATACCACTTTTACGATGATTATTTTTACATTAATTACAAAAAAAAACCACACTTCTTCATTATCAGTGAAGAAAGCATGGTTAGCAATCTTTTTTTACGCATCTATAGGAAGAGAAACGTGTTACTCACACAGCATTTCCCACCAAAAAAAGCTCATCACAGCATAGCCCGTTTCTCGTGGACAAATGCTACTTAGTTCTACAATGTACATTGTACCTGGAGGCAAAAGTACCGATCCCTTTGCGTTATTAATGTTGTTTTCAAACGCTTTTAATGCATCTTCCATAACATTCTTTCCCCCGATAATCCGCAAATTACATCCTGTATAAATTTCTGCACGCCACGTTTTTTTGCCGCAATCAGTATAATTCCCAGGAGCAATATCGGACGAGCGCGTTAATTCCCCTCGCGCCGTTGCACATAAGTAGGTACTAATCCGAACAGGAGAGTTTGAAAAGTTAGCGGTTTTGATTTTATTTAAAATAATCGTAACATCAGACTGTTCAGGATTAACAAGTAGGGCATAAGACTTCGTACCGTTTCCAAACGGCATCTCCTGCCCACGCCCTTTAAAATACTTTCCTGCAAGTGCTTGTTTATAGCCATCGCTAACATCTGCTGTATAGATTGGCCATTCTTGCTTTTTCATAACGCGCTCGGTACGAACTGATTCGATGGGCTCTCTCATTCTTTTATTTCGCTGTCGTTCCTCTTGCAAGGCACTCACATCCTTTTAAACAAATCGATCCATTATGTTTATGTATGCAACCGTCCTAAATATGCATGAAATTTCATGAAAGTGTATGAATAATTAGTATGCGGTCTACTTTTAAAAAAGGACAAAGCGTTCTTCCACGTTTTTTGTTACAGCTAACATGTACATACTTTCTTTTTTTACGTCTTTTGCATCGCCTTTTTACTAGCATAAAGCCCGTCAAAACGAGGACAAAACACACAGAATAAAGAAAGAAAACGCTTTACTAACAAACTATTCTTTATTTTCTTAATACATTTAAAATTTCATTTCCAGTCAATAATCATTGACTGCTAAATATTTTGTAAATTAAAATATTAATAGAACAAACATATTGGGGGCTAAAACATGGAAGCAACAGCAAACATCGACCAAGACGGTCACGTTGCAAAAAAGAAAAAACATCCGCCAGGATTGTATTTGCTGTTTTTCACAGAATTGTGGGAACGTTTCAGTTATTACGGAATGAGAGCGTTGCTCGTACTCTATTTAACAAAATCACTCGTTAGTGGAGGCTTAGCAGTAGAAACAAGTACTGCCTATTGGATCTATTCCATCTTTACAGGTGCTGTTTACTTTACCCCACTGATTGGCGGCTATTTATCAGATCGCTATTTAGGAAGACGCCTGGCGATTACGATGGGTGGAATTACGATTGCACTTGGTAATGTCGCATTATTTTCTTCACAAAGTAAAACAGCGTTCTTTCTTGGCTTAGCACTTCTTATTATAGGTAATGGTTTCTTTAAGCCCAACATTTCAACCCTTGTTGGTGAACTCTATCCAGCAACAGATTCTGCGCGCAAAGATGCTGCCTTTACGATTTTCTATATGGGCATTAACATTGGTGCCTTTTTCTCACCACTTGTCGTTGGTTATTTATCAGATGATTTATTTAAAACAACCGTTAATGGTGTAGAACAATTTGGTTATCGTTATGGCTTTTTAGCATCGGCTATTGGAATGATCATCGGCCAAATTATTTTTAATTTGCTTGCGACGAAATATTTAGGAACACTCGGCACAAAACCTGTAGGAAAACAAGGAGTGTCTCGTGCTGGTGTGCAAGCAAAACAACCGTTATCTCCTGTTGAGAAGAAACGCGTTAGCGTAATTTTCATTCTAACGTTCTTTGTTATTTTCTTTATGGCTGGTTTTGAGCAAGCAGGTAGCTCGCTCACCATTTATGCCGATAAATTTATCGATCGCACGATGTTTGGTTGGACCGTACCAACTGCATGGTTCCAATCACTTAATCCTTTATTTATCGTTATTTTCGCCCCTATTTTATCTCTCGTATGGGTGAAGCTCGCAAAATCAAAACGCGGGGATTTTTCCACACCAACAAAAATGGCATTAGGATTAATTTTACTCGGCTTAGGATTTGCTGTACTTATGCCTGCACTGCTTCAAACAGGAACAGGTGATACGGCTGTTGTAAAGGCAAACATGATCTACATGGTACTTCTTTACTTCTTGCATACGATTGGAGAACTTTGCTTACAACCAATCGGTCTATCCATGGTAAGTAAATTAGCACCTGTAAAATTAGCTTCTCTCATGATGGGTGTATGGCTCGCAGGCTCTGGGGTCGCTAACCTGTTAGGTGGACAACTTGCTTCTACGACAGAATCACTCGGCTACTTTAAAGTATTCATTATTATTGGTAGCATTACACTCGTTCTTGGCCTTATTTTACTTACGCTTTCCAAAAAGCTTGTAAAAATGTCTGACGGTCGCTTATAAAAATAAAAACCTTGAGATTTCATGAGAAGTCTCAAGGTTTTTCTATGTGGTGAGGTGAGGCATTTTGTTGTTGTAGTTTCGCTTCAATCGCTTTTGCTTTTGCCACTTCTTTTACATGATATTTTTTTAGAAATTTAACGGTCAGCCATGCTAATAAGACAAATACAAGAAAAATAAACCCCGCTGGCAATAGCTCTAGCTTATTTTCAGGAAATTGCACATCAATCATACGTACACGCCCTTTCTGCCTTCATTATACACATATTCCTTTTAATTGAAAGCCTTCGAGCAAAAAAAAACAGGACCTACGCAGTAGGCTCTGTTTTTTGTTGTTCTTTTACATAGCGATTGTGCTCATGATGTTTACACGCTGTGCTACAAGCGCGATGATGCGCTTCTTCACAAGCATCACATAGCAGTAAATGCTTATTACATTCGGGATTACCACATTTAACATAGCGTTCTTCTGGCTGGCCACAGTGATAACATGTACCAACTACGGTTTCCGTACCCGTCCGATTGACGGGTACGGAAATACGCTCATCAAAAACATAGCATTTTCCATCCCACCGGTCTCCCTTTACCTCTGGATCATAACCGTATGAAATAATGCCACCCTCAAGCTGAGAGACGTCTTGAAAGCCTTCCTTTACGAGAAAACCAGAAAACTTTTCACAGCGAATCCCACCTGTACAGTACGTTAATACTTTCTTATCTTTATACTGTGAAAAATTCTCTCGAATCCACTCTGGAAGCTCTCGAAACGTTTCAATATCAGGACGAATCGCTCCTTTAAAATGACCGAGATCATATTCGTACGTATTGCGGGCATCTAAAATAACGACATCCTCTTGTAGCATCGCTTCCCGAAAGTCTTTCGGTGATAACCGTTTACCAGTTTGTTCATTCGGGTTCACATCATCTTCAAGACTTAAGTTAACAATCTCTTGTTTATAACGAACTTTCATTTTTTTAAATGCATGTTCTTGTGCTGGTTCACTTTTGAAGACCATATCATGGAAGCGCTCATCACACTGCATGTGCTCTCGGTAAGCTTTCGTTTGTTCTGGTGTACCTGAAACCGTTCCATTTATTCCTTCTTTACCAATTAAAATACGTCCTTTTAAACCAAGCGCTTTACAAAAGGCAAGATGCTCTTGTGTAAATGCTTCTGGTTGGTCAATCGGGACATATTTGTAATAGAGTAACACTTCATAATTCATGATTTTTCACTTCCTATACGTGTCGTTCACATTATCTTTTTTTGTTGTAGCTTTTCTTTTTTAAAGCTTTGGCTTTTCCTTGCTGTGCTGAGCTTGTAGAAGCTGGTTTCTTACTATGTTCTGCTGGTACGAGTGCCGTATGGCGAAGCATTACTTGCTTTGGCTCTACGTGAAGTTTGCGGCTCCACTTCACTAATTGTGCTTCTTCAAAGGCCGTAATAAGAGAAAGAACGGTGCCTTGATTGCCCATGCGGCCTGTTCGTCCACTGCGATGAATAAATTGTTTCTCAGATTCGGCAACGTCAAAATGAATAACGTGCGTTAGTCCGCTAATATCTAAGCCACGCGCTGCTAAGTCTGTAGCGAGAAGAAGTGCGTGATCACTATTGCGGAAGTCGCGCATCACTTTTTGACGTTCTTGTTTTGTTGCTTGTCCTGATAAAACACCGACCGTAATGCCTTGATACGCTAGTTTTGATTCAATTTCTTCTAATTTTAAATGACCACTAAAAAAGATTAAAGCCTTCATTTGTTGATCATGACGAACAATTCGTCGTAGATTTTCGATTTTATCACGACGCTCCGAAACGATATATAAATGCTCTACACTTGTTGGTGTTGCCTCTGTTGTAATGGTAATGATGGCTGGTTCATTGCTTAGCACCAATGCTTTTTCTTTAATAGCTGGAGAGATCGTTGCAGAAATAAAAACAAGCTGCCGATCTTTCATCGTTGCTTTCACAATTGCTTCCACATCATTCATCAATTTCATGTCATAAATAACATCTGCTTCATCGACAACAATCGTTTTCACTTCATGTAACTTTACTTTTTTATTTCTATAGAGTTCCATGATTCGGCTTGGTGTACCGATAATATAGTGCGGTTTTTTCTTCAATTTATCAACTTGACGTTGCGTATTCACGCCACCGATGAGGGTTGTTCCTGTAATGTCACTGCCTTGTGTGTATTCTTGAAATACAGCATGAATTTGCATAACTAATTCTTTTGTCGGCGCAATTACAACAGCTTGAATGGATTTTTCGGCAGCGTTAATGTTTTCAAGAAGCGGTAAGCCGTAAGCAAGCGTTTTTCCAGTACCTGTTGGTGATTGTGCAATAATATCTTTTTTTTCTAACATCGTTGGCATTAATGCCTCTTGAATGGGTGTGTAGTTTTCAAAATTGGCCTTTTCCCAGTTTTTTTGTAGAAAGTGTTGAAACTGTAGTTCCTTTTCCATTGTGTCTCTATACTCCTTTAGTGGCAATCTGTTGATAGGTTAAAAAGAAAGATTCTAAGAGCGCACTAAACGCATCACTTTCTTCTTCATGAAGCTTTTCTTTTAGCATAACCTTCACCTTTAAGTCATACTGCCCGCTAGGAGCACCGTACGTATAAGCAACCGTTTGCGAAATGGACGCCTTATTTTTCCATATAAAAGAAAGTGCTTCTTGAATGTTCGCACATTCAGTCGTTATATTTTCTACGGTTGTATGAAAAATCATGTGAAAGGTACAGCCAATGCCGATGGTCCGATTATCCAATAACTCACCCGCTAAATCTTCAAGCGTTGTCGCTATCACGAGTTCAGCTTTAGTTGTGGTCGTGTCACCATGTAATGCAACTTCCATTACAAATTCACGGCGCAACGTTGCTAAATCAACGAGATCTTTGCGGTTTGTTACGTGTAATTTTTCAGCATAATCATATTCATAAATGAGGCCTTCTACAATTAGTTTTACATTTTCATAGATGGTTGGATCAAACATACGTTTACCTTCCTTGCCGTTTCTTAGCTGTTTTGCAAAACAGAAGCGCCCCTTTTCACCTCATCCGACAAAACGTTCATTTTGTCTAACGACGCATAGGGCGCTATCGCAACGGACTATAGATTCTCTTGATCAAGTCGATCTTTTACAATGTCTAACGTATACTGAATAGAACGCACTAAGCCTGTAAAACGACGCTCTTTCGTATCTTTTTGAAAAGCAAAAACGGCAACAAATTGCAAATTTTCAAAAGCGTCCTCTACTTGTTGCTTATGCAAGTATTTAGGGGCACGTGTTTCAATAAACGTAAACGATTGTTCTTTCCATTCTTCAGCAAGCGGTAAGAGACGATCTGAAAATGGTTTCACCGTTTGATAAAAATCAGCATCATGCTCAGCCTGCTTCGTCGTATTCATATAATAGTGATAAGCTTCTTCATTCAATGAAAGAAGCTGCTCTGTTAAGTCTAGTAACCGATTCTCCATTTTTTTCACTCCTGCTCATCTATCCTACCAAAAGTTGAACAGAAATGCACGCACTCTTTATAAAGAAAACAAGCTCACTAGCCAGTTTTTACGGGGCTTTTTTAACATGGGCTCTACCGTTGCTAGTTCAAGGGTTCTCGTAACGTGTCCTTCCATTTCTTGCATTCGTTCTTCCATCACCGTTAGCTTATTCATCATTTCGTCCATTTCAGTAGAATGCTGCAACACTTGATAAGATAGCACGTCATCTGCTTTTTCCTCGACTTTTTTCTCTAAACGTTCAATTTGCTGAATTAATAGCGCAAAGCGATCTTCTAATGCCGCAATGGACGGTGTACGAGGCTGTTCTTTTTGTTTTTCCTTTTTTCCTTCAACAATGGCAATATCATTCATAAGCAGCCCAGAATCGAGCTGTTGTTTAATTTCTCGTAAGCTTTCGATGTCTTCTTCGGAGAATAGATAATGTCCATGATCATTTTTTTGACACGGTAGATTAAAATGCTTCACCCAGCGTTGAATCGTTGTTGGATTTACACCGAGTTCATCAGACACCGTTTTCGTTTTAAATACCATTTCCATTTCACACAACCTCCCCGTTTTTCTTATAGAGAGAAAATTTCTCCCGTTTCGTTCCAATCCCTGCCGCCTTGACAAAACTAGAAGAGATTCGGCAAAGAAAGTGGTTTTCCTCATCCTCTCTCTTCTTTCGACGGCATCTGAATGAAAACACCTCATTTGTTTCACACTAGAGACAGGAGGTGAAATGAGATGACAGAGCAACAACATTCCGATAGTTTAGAACAAAAGCAAGAAACGTGGAGTAACAGCAAGGAACAAGAACCTCAAGAAGGCTATGGAGATAAAAAACTAGAAGGTCCTAATACACCTTCTACATAAGGAACGCGTAAAAAAACGAGCGAAGATTGTTCATGCGCTCGTTTTTTTTATGGTTAAAAACGCTTCATAGCCACCATTCTTGAAGAAGAATGCCGATTTGTAATTGACACTCTTTATTACGATACCAACGTGTCAAATTTTGTACTTTTGGCATCGATAAAGGTCGAAAATAATGTTCAAGCGATTGTCCCTTACTGTACCAATCACAAAGCGAAGGCCGTTTATGGGCTACAAGTGGAAACTCCTTGCGTAAAAGGGTTCGTTTTCGCTCAGTTGGCAACTGACTAAACTGCTCATAATCAGAGCGGCAGCCTGTATGTGGAACAACATCGCTAAACGCGGAAAATGAAGAAGCATGAGAAGATTGCACTAAAAGAGCAGCTAAATTTCGGCCGAGGTGAATGCGGTTTTTTACTTTTCTAAAGCCATGCACGGAAAACCCATACAATTCTCCTTGCAGCGTAGGAAATAAAACTGAACTGAAATGAAGCCAGTCTTGTAAATGGTAAGGAATGGACTCAAATACTTGTCGTTTATATAAAGGTGATTCAATAACCGGTAGCTGAATGAGATGCTGTTCATTAATGATGAGTGCTGTCCAAAGTCGTTCTTCATCGTGCGTATCCCAAAACCGTTGCCACTCTTGTTGCATGAACAAACTAACATTCAGCGCAGGTAAAAGGTGAAATAAAGGTTCTCCTTTCATTTTACTCACTTCATACAACAAAAGTTGCGGATAGGCATCTGAAAAAATAAGCCAATTTGCGCGTTCATACGTTAAAAACAACTGCTGGCGGTGCGCAGGTGAGATCGCTCGTTGCAACCATGAAGAAGCCAAATCACACATGTTATAGCCTGCATTTCTCGAGACAATGGAAGCTAAATGGGCCCATTTTATTTCAGAATGACGTTTATAAAAACGCTCATAAAATACGGTACGTGAAATATTATCTCGATTGCCACGCTTACATTCTGATTCAATGGCATCGATGAGTTCATCTGTTGTTACCATAACGCTTCGCTCCTTTTTCTTAAGTGTCTACATTTGTTTCTAAAATATTTGTTTGGATTTGAAAAACACGGTAAAATGAAAAAAACGACCGGAGGAATTTTAGCTCATGAAAAACGTCATTATTTACACACAACCAACCTGCCCGCCCTGTTTTGCGGAAAAAGAATGGTTAAAGGCGCAACAAATCACCTTTGAAGAGCGCGACATTCGAAGTAATCCTACTTATATGAACGAAGTTATGGCCTTAGGAGCTTCCCAAACGCCCGTCACTGTTGTTGCCGATGGAGATCAGCAACACATCATTCTCGGCTTCGATGAGGATCAACTAACAGCCGCGCTATGCGACTCTTAACACCAAGCTAAAAAAAAGCTCGCCTTCTAGAGGTGAGCTTTCTTGCATTATCTATTTCATAACAAAGAAAGGATGTGAGGAACGTGACCGCTTTTCAATATCCGAATGGAAAAAAACGACCAATCACGTCGTCTACTGGCTCGCTAGCGCCGAAAAAGGCGTCTATTTCTTATGGCAATCGAGGGATGACACTTGAAGAAGATTTAAATAAGAGCAATGATTATTATTTAAAAAATGATATTGCTATTATCCATAAAAAACCAACACCTGTACAAATCGTTCATGTGGAATATCCAAAACGCTCCGCTGCAGTAATTAAAGAAGCGTATTTTAAATTAGCATCCACGACCGATTATAATGGCATCTATAAAGGAAGGTACATCGATTTTGAAGCAAAGGAAACGAAAAATAAAACCTCCTTTCCACTGCGCAACTTTCATGAGCATCAAATTCATCATATGGATGCCGTTACCGCTCATGGTGGCCTAGCATTTGTCATTCTTCGTTTTTCTACAACAGATGAACATTATTTAGTAGATAGTCAACTCGTATCTACATACTGGAAAGATCAAGAAAATAACAGGAAATCAATCCCAAAAAATAGCATTGAAAAAGAAGGAATACGCATTAAAACTGGCATTTCTCCAAGAATCCATTATTTACAAGCTGTTGATGCGCTCTACTTTTCCTAGCACCGTGCTAAAATGCGTTCATAATTATTCGCCATTTAAGAAATAATCAATACTGTACAAGAAACCGCATGTTACGAAAGGTTGGTACAGAACTTATGGCGAATTATAAATCGCGGCAAGAACGTCGCCAAGCAGAAGGAGATCAACTTCCGAAAAAAAAACGCCCGTTTCGCTTTTTTAAAACGCTACTATCCATACTACTTGTTTGCGTGCTTATTGGAATCATTGGCATTGGCCTCATCATTGTTCGTTCTCCATCTCTCGATCCAGAAAAATTAAAAACGCCCGTTTCTTCACAAATTTTTGATAAAGATGGCAAGCGGGTAACGTCACTTTTTAATGAACAAGATCGAGTGAATGCTAACATAAAAGACGTCCCTCCCGTTGTTAAAAATGCCTTTATTGCTGTCGAGGATGTGCGTTTTTATCGTCATCCAGGCATTGATATTCGGCGCATATTTGGAGCTGCACTTGCCAATGTAACGGGAGGATTTGGATCTGAAGGCGGCAGCACCATTACCCAGCAAGTAGTGAAAAACACGCTGCTATCTGGCAAAAAATCAATTACACGAAAAATTCAAGAAGCGTACTTAGCACTGCGGCTTGAACGAAACTACTCCAAAGATGAGATTTTAGAATTGTATTTAAATCGCATCTATTTTGGCCATCGTGCGTATGGATTGGGAACGGCTGCGAAAACGTATTTTAATACCGATTCTTTGCGTCATTTAAAAGTACATCAAGCGGCTTTGCTGGCAGGACTACCAAAAGCGCCAAGCAGCTATGATCCTCTTCTTCATCCAAAAGCGGCCCAAGAACGCCGAAATGTTGTTTTGCGACAAATGGAAAAATACGGGTTTATCACAAAAGAAGAATCACAAAAAGCGCAAAATACATCAATTAAAGATGGCTTACGAGAAGGAAAATTAAAAGAAACACGCGTTCATGAAGCCTACTTACAGCAAGTGATTAAAGATTTAAAGCAATTACAAGAAACCGCATCGTTTGATCCGTATGCTGACGGTTTAAAAATCTATACAAATATGGATCAACATGCGCAACAAGTCGTTGAAGATGCGTTACAAAATGCGCCTTTTTTACGCAATGAAAATAAAAAATTGCAATCTGGCACAGTGCTCGTTGATACGAAAAGCGGTGGCATTCGAGCCGTCGGATCCGGCCGAGAGAAAAATGTATTGAGTGCCTACTATGCTTCAAGCAATTATCGACAACCAGGGTCTACCATCAAGCCTATTTTAGACTATGGTCCGGCCATTGAACATCTTAAATGGGATACAGCTCATTTATTGAAAGATTCGCCAATTACCGTGAATGGCTCTACCATTCATAATTTTAACAATGAACATTTTGGCGAAGTGACGATGCGCGAAGCTGTTATTAATTCCGAAAACACACCTGCTGTACGTACGTATCTTGAAGTAGGCAACAAGCGAACTGTCGCCTTTGCTCATAATATTGGAATTAATATTAAAGACGCGTCTCCAGCCTATGCGATCGGTGGCTTTCGGCGAGGCATTACACCTCTAGAAATGGCCGGTGCTTATGCAGCGTTTGGTAATAATGGGCGTTATACAAGCCCAACAACCATCGTCAAAGTAGTCACAGCGGATGGAGAGGAAATTAAGCCTCCATCTGTAACAAAAACGGCTATGAAAGACTATACAGCTTATATGATTACCGATATGCTGCGCGATGTAGTGAAATCAGGAACGGGTAGAACGGTTAATATTAGCGGCTTAGATCTAGCGGGGAAAACAGGAACAACGAACTTTTCAGCTGATTTACGCAAAAAGTATAACATTCCAAAAAGCGCCGCCGTTGATGCCTGGATGGCTGGTTACTCTACGTCCTATACAGCTGCTGTGTGGACAGGGTATGATAATTATAAAGATAAAGATGGGGTTCATTATTTAACGAATCAACAACAACAATATAGTAAAAAGTTATTTAAACAAATTATGAGTCAGCTTCATCATGAGGGAACTTCGTTTAAAAAACCTGACTCGGTTACCGAAGTGATTATGGAAAAAGGAACCAATAAAAAAGCAGGTCCTTATACACCTTCTAGTCAACGAAGCAAAGAGTTATTCGTTAAAGGCACTGAGCCTGCAACGGTTTCAGAAACGTATACGAAACCACCAAAAGTAACCGGCTTACGTGCGACGTTTGATGCTGGTAAAAATGAAGTGCGCGTCACATGGGACAAAGTTGCCATGAAAGACACCTCCTATCGCATAACGTATACGGTAGAAGGAGAACCGGGAAATGAAGAGCTCGTAAATGATCCGACGTTTATCCTCTCTTCTCCTGAGCAAGGAAAAACGTATGTATTTTCAGTAACAACGCTCGATGCGTCTGGTCAAGAAAGTGATGCAGCTACTACTAGTATTACTGTGAAACGTCAGGCGTCATCAACACCGCAGCAGTCAGAACCACCTAAACCGACCCAACCCGAGCCTACACCAAATCGTGAACCACCGCAACAGCCAAACGAACCGAACCAAAAGGAACAAAAAAAGAAAAAGAAGAAGCCTAGTGAGGAGCAAATACCCGAAACACCACCTCCCGCTGAAACTCCACCCGCTCCTCCTGAAACACCGTAAACTACAAAAAAGGACCTAATCATCAGCGCATGATTAGGTCCTTTTTTGTAGGCGGGAACCGCAACATTACTGTCTCCGTAATGATGCGTGTTTGCCTTTTAACAGTGCTATTTTTTTTTCTAATTCTAAAAAAAGTTCTCGCAACACAACAAAGGCAATATAGTGATGCGGTTGTGCTAACACAACAGCCATACGTTCTTCTGCATTCATCACGGTAACAGAAAAAGAGGCAAGCTGTTGTTGCCAGGCGCTGTTTGCACTAAGGAGCTCCTGATTGCACCAGTAGAGCATTTGTAGCCATTCACTCATATGATACAGCACGTAAGGCTTTGCTTTGTTGCCTTGTCGCTTTGCAAAAAAAGAAGAGATGAGGTCTTCGGCGTCATGCCATTTTTGGGCCTTTCGTAGCATTACTTCGCGATGCTGTTGAAGCGGTGACGGCCCTACTCCCGCTAAATACGCTCGTTCTTCTTGAAAAGGAACCAGGGCATAATGTTCGGTGAAATGTTCAGGTGCAAAAAGCGGCTCATTTAGAAAATTACGTGGTTGCACGAAGTGGAATCACTCCCGTTGCCTTCATGCGTTTTTTTCCTTCGCGACATAGCGGTAATAATGGGCATTCTGGACATTGTGGTCGTTGTGCTTTGCAGTGATAGCGTCCGAAGAAAATAAAGCGATGATGACTTACCGCCCATTCTTCTTTAGGAATTTTACGCATAAGCGTTTCTTCTACTTGTAACACCGAGTCTTTCCACCGACAAAATCCTAACCGCTTGGAGACACGTTCTACGTGTGTGTCGACAGCAATCGCTGGTATGCCAAACGCCACAGAGACGACGACATTGGCGGTTTTACGGCCAACACCCGGAAGCTTTGTTAGCTCATCGCGGTCTCTAGGTACCTCGCCACCGTAATCAGAGAGCAGAAGTTGACACAGTTTTTGTATGTTTTTCGCTTTGTTACGATACAAACCGATTGACCGAATATCCTCTTGAAGCTCTTCTAGCGATACCATCAGATAATCACTTGGGGTTTTATATTTTGCAAACAAGCCTGGCGTTACTTTATTGACAAGTGCATCTGTACATTGCGCTGATAAGAGCACGGCAATGGTTAATTCAAATGGATTGCTGTGCGTAAGTTCACAATGTGCATCAGGAAACATCTCACCCATCACATCAAGACACGTAGCAATTTGTTGTTTTGTTAACATATCCTGTCGACCCTTTCGCTTCGTTATTGATCCAACCAATTGTACATTGGCGCAGAAATAGGTTGTTGTGGTGGCGCTGAATCGGAACGAACGGCTTTTTTGCCTTGATAATTTCGAAATTTTTCTCCATGTTCACGCGCTTGTTGCGCGGTCGTCACATTGTTTTTTTTCCATTCAAACAGTATGCGATCAATGTAACGAAAGTTCACCTTCCCAGTAATCACTGCTTCTTTTAATGCAGCCGTGATCAGCTCTGGGGAATGATGGTCTTGATCGAGCCAAATCTTTAACGTTTCACATTCCATTGGTGAAAGCGGACGACCAAATTCCCCTTCATAAATGGTATACAAGTTACTTTCTTGTGCAAGTTGCGCTTCTTGTGCGTTGGAAGCCGTTTCTTGCGAAAGATGATCGACGAGCTTTTCCCACAAAGCATTGAGTGAGTAAGCTTCGTAATACATATGGTTCTCTTTTTCCTCATATTGTTGAATTTGTAAGTAGCCGTGTTGAACGAGCTTGCGTAATAATACGATGCATCGACTACTCGATAAACTCATGCGTTCTGCCAACTGCTCTGGCGTTGGAAACGGATTTTTAGACTCTATAAACGTATGAACATGGAGTAGAAGCATGCATTCATCATCTTCTAAGCCAATGTCTCGATAATGTTGAAACAATACGTGGGGAATAGAGATGGTTCCTGCCGATAGCCATTTAAAAAGGATTGCTTTTTCCACGGAATCCCCCCCTTTCATTTTAGTATATCATGTTGTCCTTACTTTACAAATGTGCGCTTTTACTGAGAAAAAAACCTCCAAAAAGGAGGTTTTTTCTCAGTGAAAAGTGAAATCAAGGATATAAACGGTTTAACAAACGTGGGAACGGAATCGTTTCACGAACGTGTTCTGCGCCCGTAATCCAAGCAACCGTTCGCTCAAGACCTAATCCAAAGCCAGAGTGCGGTACACTACCGTATTGACGAAGCTCTAAGTACCAACGATACGCATCATCCGTTAAGCCATGTTCTTCATAGCGGGCTTTCATAAGATCTAGATCATCAATCCGTTGACTTCCGCCAATGATTTCTCCGTAGCCTTCCGGTGCGATTAAGTCGGCACAAAGCACAACATCATCACGCTCTGGGTGTGGTTTCATATAAAAGGCTTTAATTTCTTTCGGATAGTTTGTAATAAAGACCGGTTGCTCGTAGCTTTCAGCAATCGCTGTTTCATGAGGCGCACCGAAATCTTCACCCCACTCAATATCATCAAAGCCTTTTTCTTTTAGAAGCGTAATCGCATCATCGTATGAAATACGTGGGAATGGTGCTTTTACTTTTTCAAGCTTAGACACATCTCGACCAAGAATAGAAAGTTCAAGCTGACAACGCTCTAGTACAGATTGAACAACATGACTTACGAACTGCTCTTGAATTTGCAACGATTCTTCATGCTCGACAAACGCCATTTCTGGTTCAATCATCCAAAACTCAATTAAATGACGACGCGTTTTAGATTTTTCAGCACGGAACGTTGGTCCAAATGAAAATACTTTTCCAAGTGCCATCGCTGCTGCTTCCATATACAGCTGACCACTTTGTGAAAGATACGCATCTTCATCAAAATATTTCGTATGAAACAACGTTGTTGTGCCTTCCGCTGAACTTCCTGTTAAAATCGGTGGATCGACTTTAATAAATTCATTGTTATGGAAAAACTCGTACATAGAATGAATGATCTCATTACGCACTTTCATAATGGCATGTTGACGTTTTGAACGCAACCAAAGATGACGGTGATCCATTAAAAATTCTGTGCCATGCTCTTTTGGTGTAATCGGGTAATCAACCGCTTCATGTAACACGGTAATGTCCGTTACAACAAGCTCTACACCTGTTTGTGAGCGCTCATCGCTTTGTACTTTCCCAGTAACGTACATGCTCGTTTCTTGCGTCATTCCTTTTGCAGTTGTCCATAGGCTTTCTTCTACTTCTGCTTTAACAACAACACCTTGAACGAAGCCTGTTCCATCACGAAGTTGTAAAAAGGCAATCTTTCCGCTTGAGCGTTTGTTGCTTAACCATGCACCGATCGTTACCGTTTCATCGATGTGATTTTTAAGTTGTGATATTGTAGTTTTCACGCTATACCCTCCAGTTATCTATGTAGGAAAAAGGTGTATATACACCTTTTTCGCTTAGTTCATTTTTTGATCCATAAAGCGACGAATACGTTTTAATGCTTCTTGCAACGTTTCCAGTGATGTTGCATAAGAAAGGCGCACGTTTTGTGGTGAACCAAAACCAGAGCCAGGAACGAGTGCTACTTTTTCTTCTTCTAGTAACGCCGCTACCCACTCATCTACTGAAGCAAATCCGGTGAGCGCAACGGCTTCTGTAACGTTTGGAAATAAGTAAAATGCACCTTGTGGTTTTACACACGTAAATCCAGGAATAGTTACGAGCTCCTTATACACTTTCTCTAAACGTTCTCCAAAGGCTTGCCGCATCATGTCTACCGGTTCTTGCGTCCCTTCATAGGCAGCAATGGCAGCATATTGTGATGGCGTTGCAGGATTGGATGTGCTATGGCTGTCTAGGTTCGTCATCGCTTTAATAATTTCAGACTTCCCTGCGGCATACCCAATGCGCCAACCTGTCATACTATGAGACTTTGATACACCATTAATAATGATGGTTTGCTCTTTAAGCGCTGGTGAAAGCTGGGCAATCGATACGTGCTGCGCACCATCATATACTAGTTTTTCATAAATTTCATCCGATACAATTAACACGTTATGTTGTAAGCAAATGTCTCCAAGTTGCTGTAATTCTTCTTTTGCATACAGAGCACCTGTTGGATTACTTGGTGAGTTAATAATGACTGCTTTTGTTTTTTCCGTAATAGCGGCTGAAAGTTGTTCTGGCGTAATTTTAAAACCATTCTCTTCTTTTCCCTCTACATAGCGAGGAACTCCGCCAGCTAACTTAACTTGCTCAGGATAACTTACCCAGTAAGGCGTTGGGATAATCACTTCATCGCCTTCATTTAGCAACACTTGAAATAGCGTATAAAGCGATTGTTTCGCTCCCGTTCCAACTACGATTTCTTGCGGCGTGTACTGCAGTTGTTGGTCGCGTTGAAACTTTTTCACGATGGCCTCTTTTAAGCGTAACATCCCGCCTGAAGCTGTGTATTTCGTATGTCCTTCTTTCATTGAAGAGTAGGCCGCTTCAATAATATGATCCGGCGTATTAAAGTCAGGCTCGCCTGCTCCGAGTCCGATCACATCATGACCTTCTGCTTTTAGCGCATTTGCTTTTGCTGTAATTGCTAACGTGCTTGATGGTGTGAGTGCTTTTACTCGATTTGCCAATTCCATTATAGAAAACCTGCCTTTACATGTCTTGATTCAGTGAATACTTTTTATAACGTTCCCCAGTTTTGAAGTTTGCATAATCAAACGTATAATGCCCTTTACGATCAATATAGACAGCTTCCCAAACGACTTGATCATCTTCAATTCCTGGCTTCAAACTTACCCATTCTTTCGGGCTCTCTTGCTCATTAATTTCTTTACGTCGGTCGTTTTCTGTTACACCGTCGCTCACCTTTACACGTTTAACCTCGTGTTTTGGGCCAACAAACACGAACACACGACCGTCCTTTTCTGTTGTTCCTTCAATGACTACGAATGCTTTGCTGCCATGATAGCTTTCTACGTTGTCCACTGTACGTAACGAATACTGTTCTTTGGCCACTTGCACAGCAGCCGATTCGTTAGACGTTTTGGGGGCGTCAATTTGTCGATACAAATGAACACTATACCAAATGAGGACAATTACAATAACAGCGAGCACGATGAACCACCATTTCTTCATCTTATTGACTCCTACGTTTTGTAGATGGTAAATACCACCATGTTCTCATCCTGTTGATCTAGCGCTAAGCCAAACATTAAGTCTCTTTCTTTTAACGTTTTATTCAGCTCTGTTACCACTTTGTAAAAATCAGGTGAGCGCCTAATTTTCACAGTAGACAGGACCTCAATTTTGCTTTCCAAACAGGTTCCTCCTTAGCTTCTCTAAACCGTAATATGGCCCTTCTTATTCTCGTTTCTTACTATACCAAATCTCTGCCCCCTTTGGACAGAATATTATAAGGAAACCTAAAAAAATTATTTATGAGCAAGCCATGTTTTTAAATCATCCAGAAGGACTGGAAGCTTTTCTTTTTGCAGCGGAACAGCTGGTAGCGATTGAATAAACGCACTGCCATAGCGCGTATCAATAATGCGGCGATCTAGCACAAAAACGACTCCACGGTCACGTTTAGAGCGGACGAGGCGTCCGAACCCTTGCTTAAAGCGTATAATTGCTTGTGGCAACGCTAATTCCATAAAAGGATTACCACCTTCTTGGCGCAGCTTTTCTCCTCTTGCAGCGGTAATGGGTGAGTCTGGTGGTGTGAACGGTAAGCGAACGATGACCAGGCATGACAGATCATCACCAGGAATGTCAATGCCTTCCCAAAAGCTACTCGTTCCAAAAAGGATCGCTTGCTCAAACTTTTTAAAGTTCTTCGTTAAACGCGCACGACTGCCACTATCGACGCCTTGAGCAAACAGGACGAATTCATCATTGCCTGTGCGTTCTTTAAACCGTTGATACGTTTGTCGCAACATATCATTAGACGTAAACAAGACGAGCATTCGCCCCTTCGTTACGTGAGCAATTTGATGAAGCTTTTCAGCAATATCACGAATGAACGCGCCTTGATCGACTTGATTAATAAGCGGAACATCTGTCGGAACCATAAATTTTACTTGTTCCTTATAATTAAACGGTGAAGGAAGCCCAGCCGTAATCGGACCAAAATCCAAAAGCCCTAGGCGCTCCATAACATACTGAAACGAAGATTTGATTGAAAGCGTTGCGGACGTTAAGATGACGCTATTTTTTTTCGCAAAATATTCATCTGCCAATAGATCATGAATGCTAATCGGTTTGCTAAACAAATAGACGGCATTTTTAGCTCCTTTTGCCTCCACTTCAATCCATGTTACTTCATCTTCATGTTCAATGTGTAATAAATAGAACAAGCCTTTGTACTCTTCTTCAAGCTTCGCACGCACGCCTTCAAAATCAGTAACCACACCTTGTTGATACGTGTTCATATGCTCCTCGCGATCTTGAAGCGCTTTTGTTACTTTCTTTAAGAGTGTATTACTATCTTTACTAGCAAACCTGACGCGTTGCCCCATTTCAACAATCGCTTGCCAATGGGTACTTGCTAGATCCGAAGCCTGCGGCCGATAGCTGAGGCGGCCGAAATCATTCATCGTGCCTTTGTTTTTGGCTATCACATACGAGCGTAAACTTCGAAACAAATCATCTATTTCCATTTTGAGCGCTGGCAATTCCTTGCAAAGTTTTTCTAGTAACGGCAGCACTTCTGGTACGTCTACATCTTCTAGTAGTGAATAGAGTTTTTCAAGCAATCCATTTTCAGGATCAAGGCCCAGCCGTTCGAGCAACCGTGCAAATTGAAAATAGTCGGTTTGCACGCCAAAATGATCGCTGACCACTTCTTCAACATGATGAGCCTCATCGATAATAACTTCTTTATAAGCAGGCAGAAGTTGCGCATCATTTTTTACATCGGTAAAAAGTAACGCGTGATTCGTAATCACGATGTCTGACACTTGAGCTTCCCGGCGTTTTCGGTGATAAAAGCAGCGAGAAAACCAAGGACAACGATGATTCAAACAAGAATTGGCATCACTTTTCACTTGATGCCAAAAAATCTTTCCACCAGAAGATAAACTTAACTCTTCCACATCACCTTGCTCCGTTTCTGTTAACCAGATGAGCAATTGTGCTTTCGTAAGATTCGTATCATAATTATCGTCAGAACGATCATCTAAAGATTGTTCAAATTTACGCAAACACAAATAATGATTTCTACCTTTTAGAACCGTAGCGTGAAAATCAAACGGCATCATTTCATGCAATAACGGGATATCGCGCTCTAATAACTGTTGCTGCAATTGAATGGTATGGGTGCTTACAATAATCGGGCGCCCTTCTTTTTTTCCATAAAGAAGCGCTGGAATTAAATAACCAAGCGACTTACCAACACCTGTTCCTGCTTCGATTATCGCATGACGGTGATCATTCATCGCTTCGGATACAAGATCCATCATTTCTTCTTGTGCACTTCGCTTTTCATAATAAGCCATGTTTGTCGCGTACGCTTGAAGGACATCTTGATGAGGCGGAACGGGCTCATCATCTTCTTCTATTCTTTGAAGCGGTTCATAGGCTTTTAACGCCACGTTCCGGTAATAATCAAAGCCACGTTCCTCGTGATGTGTTTTTGCTTTTTCTGCCATAATATCAGATACAATTTCTTCTAAGCTGCTTTGCATTTTTGTTAAAAAGGGTTGCAAGCGTTGTAACGTGACAAGGGGCAAGGTGACAAGCTTTTGTATGAGCGAAATAAGCAAGTGTGCCGTTACCTCGGCATCACTATCGGCTTGATGCGGGTTTTCATGAACAATCCCTAGGTAATCCGCTAATTGGTTTAACTGATAGCCATCTGCTTGAAGAAACAGCAACCGCGCTAGCTCAACCGTATCTAAAAGTGGTCCCTGAAAGGTTGCGTAACCACATCGCTGAAATTCCTCTTGAAGGAAATTCAAGTCAAATAATACGTTATGCGCTACAAAATAAGCGCCCTCTAGCATCGTTAATAGCGTTGGTGCTACTTCTTCAAACAGCGGAGCATCTTGTACCATCGAATCATCTATGCCCGTAAGCTGTTCAATAAATGGTGGAATGGCTACTTCGGGATTAACGAAGGAAGAAAACCGCTGAACAATTTCATGATTTTCTACAACTACTGCACCTATTTGAATGATTCGATCTCCTTTTGCTGGAGCATTTCCTGTCGTTTCTACGTCTATGACTACATAGCGGTTGTTCATTCCTTCTCACCTCTACCTACAAGCTTATATCTAACCGGCCTCAATAGAAAAACCCCTTTTCAAAAAGGGGTTAAAGAATCGTGGATGCCGGTTCATAACCTAAAATTTCTTTAATATGATTGTTTTCATCCATAATGGCTACTTTCGGCTGATGAGTGGCCATTTCTTGTTCTGTCATCATGGCATAAGAAATAACAATGATAACATCACCTTCTTGTACAAGACGAGCAGCCGCACCATTTAAACACATCACACCTGAGCCACGTTCACCAGGAATAATGTATGTTTCAAATCGAGCACCATTATTATTGTTAACAATTTGTACTTTTTCATTAGGAACCATATCAACTGCATCTAAGATCGCTTCATCAATCGTAATGCTTCCTACATAATTTAAATTGGATTCTGTTACAACAGCACGATGGATTTTGCCCTTCATTAACGTTCTAAACATGATGAATGCCCTCTTCTTTCTGATCTTGTCTACTTACAATGAGATTATCAATTAAACGCGCTTTTGAAAATTGCACAGCAATCGCCAAAATAACACGCTCGTCATGATTAATGTTCTGTTCTAGTGATGGATAAGAAAGTATTTCAAAATAATCAAGCGTTCCGCTCGTTTGATTACGAATCTCCGCTTCAACCATCGCTGCAATCGTTTGAACATTCTCGCCCGCTTGTAACCGTGTGGCAGCCTGCGTAAGCGTGGCATAAAGAAGTGACGCTTGGTCGCGTTCTTGCTGTGATAAATACACATTGCGTGAACTTTTTGCTAACCCATCTTGTTCGCGAACTGTTTCACATAAAGCAAGTGTCACTGGAATGTTAAAGTCCTCAATTAATCCTTGAACAACGGCCGCTTGCTGAGCATCTTTACTGCCAAAGTAAACCCTATGAGCACCAACGATATTAAATAACTTGACGAGCACCGTAGCAACACCATCAAAATGACCTACACGTGACTTTCCACATAGAACATCAACCCGCTTATGCACATTGACGGTCACAGAAGAAGCACGCGGATACATTTCTTCGACAGTTGGACAAAACAGAAGATCGACCCCCATGTCTTGCGCTAGCGCGCGATCACGTTGTTCGTCACGTGGATAGCGCTCAAAATCTTCATTTGGGCCAAATTGTAATGGATTAACAAAAATACTAACAACGACAAAATCACATTCTTGTCTCGCTCGTTTCATTAAAGACGCGTGTCCTTCATGTAAAAAGCCCATCGTTGGCACAAAGCCAATGGTTTTTCCTTGGTTACGAGCTTCTTCTGTGCGTTGTTTCACTTCTGCAATTGTAGTAACGATGTTCATGTTATGATTTCCCTCCGTACAAAGCTTCCACTTCTTCATCTTTCATCGTAAAGGAGTGCTCAGATTGAGGGAAATGTGCTGCTTTTACTTCTTCATGAAACTGTTTAAGACCACGTACCATATCGTGACTTACCGTTGCATATTGTTTGACAAATTTAGGCACATGATGAAAACCGTAGCTCAGTAAATCATGATAAACGAGCACTTGTCCGTCTGCTTCTTGGCCAGCACCAATGCCAATAACCGGAATGGTGAGCGCTTCGGTTACAAGTTTCGTCACTTGATGAGGAACGCATTCAAGAACGAGCATACAAGCGCCAGCGGCTTCAATGGCCAATGCATCATCTACGAGCTTTTGTGCTTTAGAAGCATCTCGGCCTTGAACTTTAAAACCACCTAGAACACCGGCACTTTGCGGTGTTAACCCTAGATGACCAACAATCGGTACTCCTGCTTCAACGAGGGCGGCAATTTTTTCAATAACAGCTCCACTTCCCTCAAGTTTTAGCGCATTTGAGCCAGTTTGTTGCATCAGGTGGCGTGCATTTTCCATCGTGCGTTCTAGTGAACTATGATAGCTCATATACGGCATGTCGGTAACGATAAACGTTTCAGGTGCGCCGCGTCGCACGGCTTTACCATGATGAATCATATCCTCAATTGTAACAGGAACGGTTGAGTCATAGCCAAGAACAACCATTCCGAGAGAGTCTCCGACTAGGAGAATATCAATGCCTGCGGCAGCAGAAAGTTGCGCAGACGGAAAATCGTAGGCTGTAACCATAGAAATTGGTTCTTTTTTTTCCTTCATCGCTAAAAAACTATGCGTTGTTTTCATGTTTCTTTTCCTCCTTGTTTGGAGGAACAGAGGTCCTTTCATTGACGTTTCCCTCTGTCCCGGTCCTATTCGGATCTAGGCAGAATGCTGTCCATAATCTGTATTACCCGATTGAAAGTGCAGTTCCATAGGATACCGCCTTTTCTCATCTCTTACTGTACCATATTTTTTACGTTCCCGGAATCTCTATATCTGCAGAATAAATGTGGTGAATTTCTCCAAGATCATCTTCTAACAATAAGACGCCTTCTTCGGTAATGCCTTTGGCAATACCTTCTTTTTGTTCATGAAGGGTGCGAACACGAATTCGCTTTCCAATGCTTTCTGCATAGCCTTCCCACAAGAGCTTAATTAAACCAAAGCCATTTTGTAAATATTCATGATACAAAGTTTCCATTTCTTCCATAATGCACGCCACTAGCTTGGCGCGATTAACGTCTTCATTGCCTTCTATTTTTAACGATGTTGCAATGTCTCGCAAAGACGGATCAAATTCCGTTTCTGCAACATTCACATTAATGCCAATGCCGATAATCACCGCATGAATACGATCCGATTCTGCTTGCAGTTCCGTTAGAATGCCTACTGCTTTTTTTCCGTTCAATAAAATATCATTCGGCCATTTTATCTCTGCTTGCATACCCGTTGTTTTATAGATGGCTTTCGCGACAGAAACGGCGGCTAGTAAGGTTAATTGTGGTGACTTTTGCAACGGAATATCAGGGCGAAGAATTAAACTCATCCAAATACCGCTTCCTTTTGGCGACTGCCATGAGCGTCCAAGTCGACCGCGGCCTCCGGTTTGTTCATCTGCAATCACTAATGTTCCCTCTGGACAATGCTCATACGAGAGCCGCTGCGCAATTTCTTGTGTGCTTTTCACAGATTCTTCATACCGAATATGTTTCGCTAACACCGTACTTTGTAAATGGCGCTTAATTTCGGGTTCTGTTACACGATTTGGCGCATACATAAGCTGATAGCCTTTGCGTTGAACGGCATCAATCACGTAGCCTTCTTTACGAAGTTCAGAAATGTGCTTCCAAATTGCCGTTCGTGAACAGCCAAGCTCATCACTTATTTCTTGACCTGATACAAATGAGCCGCGTTGCTCCATTAATAGCTGCAGCAAGTGCTGTCTCATTGATTTTCCTTCCATTGTTTCACCCATGTTTTTACACGATCCCTTTCATTCACAAGTCTTCCTGCGAGCACTTCTTCCTCAATTTGTGTGAGTAGCGAGTGCAACCATGGTCCAGGCTCTTTCTCGACCCAGGCGGCTACATCCGTTCCATTCAAACAAAGATCTTGGCGAGATTGAATTGGAAGTGCCCCAATGGCTTCTTGAAGTTCCGTTATTCGTTCCTTACTGCGTCGCCCTCGTACTATATTTTGAAGACGCCAGCACGCATGCGCACCGCCTGTTCCTAATTGATAAAGCACCGATGACGTTTGTAACGCTTCACCACTATGTAAAAAAGCAAGCCATTTACTAACTGTCTTTACGACCTGATTCGGTTGTTTCCATGCCTTTAAAAAAGACGTCGCGTCGGTGACACCCATCTCATACAAAAATAATGCCCACTGCTCTTGTAGCGTCTCGGCCTCATGCCATTGAATCGCAAAGGCATCGTCACGTGGTTGTAGCATATGACCCATCGGCAAATCGTGCACAAGATCCTTCGTAAAAAGCCACCGCAACGCTTCACCTGCGCTCTGACCACCTAATAGCTTGATAAACTCTTGTGCTAAGCGTTCCGTACTTACACGTTTCAAAAGCGCCTTTTTTGCGCACAGCGCGTGTTGCGTTTCTTCACAAATAGTAAACCCTAGCACCGCTGAAAATCGGAGCGCGCGCATCATGCGTAAAGGATCTTCTTCAAAACGCGCTTCTGGACTTCCTACTGTGGTAATGATTTTATCGGCAATGTCTTGTTTTCCACCAAAGAAATCATAGAGCTTACCGTGTCGGTCCTTGGCCATCGCATTCATTGTGAAATCTCGACGTGACAAGTCTTCTTCTAACGTTGCAATAAACGTAACCGATGAAGGACGGCGCTGATCAAGATAAGGTCCTTCTTGCCGAAATGTCGTCACTTCATAAGATTGCTTGCGATGACGAACGATCACCGTTCCATGTGCAAGACCAACAGGAATGGTTTGCAAAAAGAGAGCGCGCACCGCATCTGGCAATGCCGAAGTGGCAAGATCGTAATCAGCGACCTCTTTTTGAAGAACCTCATCACGCACACAGCCTCCGACCATGTACGCCTCGTAGCCTGCTTCTTCAAGCGCCATCATCACTTCAATCGCACCTTGTTTTTGGAGATTCATATGCTACCCTTTCATTACGTCATAATAGAGGTTCTCATACTCTTGAACAATTTTTGAAGAATGAAAATGTTGCTTAACATGCTCAATCCCATTTCTACTAAAGGTTGCGTGCTTCTTTTCATCCATAAGAATGGAGAGCGAACGCGCCGCAATTTCATCAATATTGCCTACTTCACAAATATAGCCTGTTTCTCCATGCAAAATAACTTCTGGAATTCCACCGATATTCGTCCCAACAACCGGCACGCCACACGCCATGGCTTCTAATAAGACAAGACCAAAGCTTTCTTTTTCTGATAGCAGCAATTTAAGATCACTCATTGAAAATAATTCTGCCACATTTTCTTGTTTCCCGAGAAACAAAACATCGTCTTCAATTCCTAAATCTTGAACGAGCTTACACGCCACCGTAAATTCTGGGCCATTCCCGATCAATAGCAGTTTTGCTTTAATGCTTTTGGACATTTGATGAAAAGACTTAATAACATCTTGTACGCGTTTTACGCCGCGAAAATTCGAAATATGAATGACCACTTTTTCATCAGGAGAAATGCCATACGCTTCACGAAGCTGCTCTGTTTTCCGTTTGTAATACTCGCGTTCATCGACAAAATTATGAATAGGTACGATGTTTTTTTGAATGCCTAATAACCGTTGTGTATCTTCTTTTAAACTATGGGAAACGGTCGTTACCGCATCAGACTGCTCAATGCCAAACTTTATCATTTCCTTTAGCGATGGATCGTAGCCTAGCACCGTAATATCCGTACCATGAAGCGTTGTAACAATCTTCAACGAATCACCGACCATTTGCTTTGCTAAATACGCACACACGGCATGCGGGATGGCGTAATGAGCATGAATAATATCCAGTTTTTCTCGTTTCGCCACTTCCGCCATTTTACTCGCTAGTGCAAGGTCATAGGGCGGATACTTAAAAACAGAATAGTTATTTACCTCGACTTCATGATAAAAGATATTAGGATACACTTTCCCTAAGCGAAACGGTAAACTCGATGTAATAAAATGAATTTCATGGCCTTTTTCTGCCAGCAGTTTACCTAACTCTGTTGCCACGACGCCCGAACCGCCGACCGTAGGATAACAAGTAATTCCAATTTTTAACTTCATAACTGTTCTCCTTACATCTCTTGAACTAGTAGCGGTTTTTTTGTATAAAAACCTTCCGCAAAGGTGACGCCAACTTCTTGTCCGAATATTTTCTCACGTGCACTAACACCCTCAATATAGCCATTAACGAGCGGTGTATCAAAACTATGCTCACCTTTTGTAAATTGACTACGATAACATTGGAGCGCCTCAATTTTCCGATCATAAACAGCGGAAACGTCCACGCAAAATGACGGCTTATGAAAGCCATTAATATAATAATAATAAATGTGGCCGACGCGGTGAGGTGCGTGCCCTTTAGGATCCAAAACGTTTTTAACACCTGCTGAAAAAGCAGCTTCTTCGACGAGTTTGGCGGCATTGCCATGGTCAGGATGCCGATCTTCCCAATAAGGAATAAAAAGACAATCTGGTTTCACTTCACGAATCAGCGAGACAATTTGCATAATCGCTTCTTGGTTCATATACAAGCCGCGATCAGGTAAGCCTATTGTAAATCGACGCTCTACACCAAGCACCTTGGCTGCTTGACGCGCTTCTTCTTTTCGTAAAGTGACGGTTCCGTTGGACGATAACTCAGCTTCAGTTAAATCACAAATGGTGACGTGTCCGCCTTTTGCCGTATGAAGCGCGATGCTACCAGCCATTCCTATTTCAACATCGTCTGCATGCGCTCCAATCGCAAGCCAGCTTTTATAATCATTCATGACGGTCTTCTCTTTCTTTAATAATTTTTCGCCAATCCAAATCGCCACGCTCTAGCGCACGAATAAAAAGTTCACCAGCTGCTACATTGGTAGCCACAGGTATTTGGTACACATCGCATAAGCGAATGAGCGCAGAAATATCCGGTTCATGAGGCTGCGGTGTTAGCGGATCACGAAAAAACAATACGAGATCCATCGCATTTTGAGCAATTAAAGAACCAATCTGTTGATCGCCACCTAGAGGACCCGATTGAAAACGAGTGACGTTTAAATTGGTCGCTGCCATCACCTTTTTTCCCGTTGTTCCTGTAGCAAACAGTTCATGTTTTTCTAAAATTCCTTCATACGCCATAGAGAAGTGCACCATTTCTTGCTTTTTATTATCATGAGCAATGAGGGCAATACGCATAGGCTACCACCTTCTATTCTATAATATTTTCTAACCCATAGACGAGATGATCAAGTTTCATCACAGTTTCAATACATAGCTTCACACCAGGCATAAAGGACGTACGATTCATCGAATCATGCTTAATGGATAGAAGTTGTCCTTCCCCGCCAAGCAATACTTCTTGATGCGCGACAAGACCTGGTAAACGCACACTATGAATGCGAATGCCTTCCATTTCTGCACCGCGCGCACCTGGTAAATCTTCACGTTCGTCTTGATGACCTTGTTTTTTCGGTGAGCGTACTTCGGTAATTAATTGAGCGGTTTTTAAAGCGGTCCCTGATGGTGCATCTAGTTTTTGATCATGATGCTTTTCGATAATTTCAACATCTGGTAAATATTTTGCCGCCATTTGTGCAAATTTCATCATTAAGACAGCACCCACTGCAAAGTTCGGAGCAATAATAGCGCCACATTCCTTGTCTGCTGCAAGCGCTGTAACGCGTGCTAAATCTTCCTTTGAAAATCCCGTAGTGCCAATGACTGGTCGTACACCATGGTTTAGTGCCTTTTCCAAATGTACCTTGCCAACATCAGGCTTCGTTAAATCAACGAGCACATCAGGCTTCGTTTCTAAAAAACAACGCTCTGCTTCGCCATAAACAGGAAGATCCATAGCGGGCATTCCTTCCATGTCACGTAATAGCTTTCCATCATGTTTATGATCAATAACGCCTACTAATTGAAAGTGTGGTGTGTTCGTTACCATCGAAACGGCTTCTCTTCCCATTTTACCCCGAGGTCCGGCAATAACGACAGAAATGGTTTTATTCATGTGTGCTCTCTCCTTCATCGATTCTTGTCCAACGATCGCGATCTCTCGTTGCGAATTTTTCCATAACCGTGTTAAATGACTGCTCTAAGTCAATGTTAAGGGAATTCGCAAAACAAATCGTTACAAACAATAAATCCCCAAGCTCTTCTTCAATTTTTTGCTCTTTTTCACTATTTTTCTTTGGCTTTTCGCCGTACGTGTGATTCACCTCACGCGCTAATTCACCAAGCTCTTCTGTTAAGCGAGCGGTCATCGCTAGTGGGCTAAAGTATCCTTCTTTAAACTGCCCTATGTATGCGTCTACTTCTTGTTGCATCATGTCCATTGTTTTTTTCATAGAAATCACCTCTATCTTCAATCCTATCGTTTATGTTAGCGAAGAATACGGGTTTTGACAAATTTCAAGAGCGATTGAACACAGCGCCATTTTCCTTTATAATGAAAACGGCAATTAGCGCAATTTCAGGAGGCATACACATGAATTTTCCCATCCGTTTGAAAAATGTTTTGTTTATTTTAGTAGGATCTGCCATTTTCTCATTTGGTATTGTTCATTTTAATATGGCCAATAATTTAGCAGAAGGTGGATTTACCGGAATTACACTCGTTCTTTATTTCTTATTTCATATCGACCCTTCCTATACAAACTTAGCGTTAAACATTCCGCTTTTCTTTATTGGATGGAAGTTACTCGGCAAAACTTCTTTTGTTTATACCTTGTTTGGGACAGTTGGCGTTTCCTTATTTTTATTTATTTTTCAACGCTACTCCTCGCTTCATATAATGTTGAAGCAAGATATGATTATTGCCGGTCTTTTTGCTGGTGTATTTATCGGCATTGGTTTAGGGATTATTTTTCGCTTCGGTGGTACAACGGGCGGTGTGGATATTATTGCACGGCTTGGATCGAAGTATTTCGGTTGGAGTATGGGGAAAACGATGTTTTTATTTGATGCCTGCGTCATTATTATTTCCTTCCTCGTTTACCTTGACTATAAAGAGGCGATGTATACGCTCGTTTGTGTGTTTGTCGGTGCTCGCGTGATTGACTTTATGCAAGAAGGCGCCTATGCAGGAAAAGCAGCGATGATTATATCTGAGAAAAATGCAGAAATCGCTGCACTCATTATGGAAGAAATGGATCGTGGAGCAACGCTTTTAAATGCGAAAGGAAGTTTTACAGGCATGCAAAAAGAAGTGCTCTATTGTGTTTTTGCACGCAATGAAATTGTTCGCTTAAAACAAGTCATTGAGCGCGTCGATCCACATGCGTTTGTTACCGTCAATGATGTACATGAAGTACTAGGAGAAGGCTTTACACTAGATAGTGATAAAAACCCTATTGGTATATAAAAAGAAGCGCCGTTGTTAACATAACAACGGCGCTTTTTCTTATGAATCTAACACGTTTTCTTAATCGTCACTTCCGCTTAATCCGATGTAGCTTAATACGAAACGAAGAAGCTCTAAAACAGCAACTAATGCGGCTGCAACATACGTTAGTGCGGCAGCATTTAATACTTTACGCGCACGTCCTTCTTCTTCTCCAGATCCAATTAACCCATTGCCCACCATTTGTTTCATGGCACGGCTACTTGCATTAAACTCAACAGGAAGTGTAACAAGTTGGAATAAAACAGCTGCGCCCATAAAAATAATTCCTACAAGTAAAAGCTTTGCAGAGGCTAGCAACATCCCTGCTAGGATGAGCAAATACGAAAAGTTAGAGCCAATATTCGCAACCGGTACGAGTGCGTGGCGAATACGTAACGGGCTATAGTTCTGCGCATCTTGAATCGCATGCCCGACTTCATGGGCTGCAACAGCAGATCCAGCGATGGAGTGACCATAATAGTTATCTTCTGATAAACGAACGACTTTATCACGAGGATCATAGTGGTCACTTAAATGGCCTTCTACAGGTTCAATCGCTACGTCATAGAGCCCGTTACGATCGAGTATTTCACGCGCTACTTCTGCACCGGTTTTGCCAGTAGAATTAGCAACCTCTGAATACTTGGAGTACGTGCGTTTGACACGCATTTGGGCCCAGATAGGGATAATCAATAGAACGGCGAAATAAATAAGAAATGTCATGTTGTGCATTCCTCCGATAATGTAATACCATTATTGTAATAATCGACGCAAATTCTGTCAATCCCGACGCTTTATCGTTTATCGGTCTCTTTCAATTTTGTTTTTTCTCCTCGGTATTTTCTCCAACCTACATAAAATAATGTAGCCGAAATAATGCCACCGATTGAGGTAATTAACCAGAATAGACTCGGTTCAGATGCTTCTTTTTCATCCGTAAAGACGCTTTCAAGTGTTGCCGTAGCCGTAGCTAACCGCTCTTGATCGGCTTTCGTTTGGAAACTATGACTACGCATTTTTTCAATAAAAGCGACCTGGTCATCAACGGCAGCAAACGTTTCCTCTGCTATATCAACCGAAAGCGCAGGACGAACAATATAATAGTTGCTTAAAAATTCATTCGTTGCTTCTTGCACCTCAGTAGAATGCCCTTGTTTCGCCGTTAACTGCATGCGTTTTAATGGATTGACCACTTTATATTCCATCTGTTTCCAGAGCGGTTGTTGATCGGAGACAATTGCATCAAGCAGGAGGCGTACGCCTGTTAATCGCTCCACTTTTTCTTCTTGAGTCCCTTCGATTTTACCAAGCGTTGCTAGCGTCGTTTCCATCGTTGAATCTACCAAGCGCTGCTGTGCACGTGCTAACTTTGCTTGCTCCTCAGATTTCCCAAATTGCGTTAACAAGTAGGAAAGGACCTCACTTGCTTCCTTGTATCGTTCTTCCTTTGCGAGCTCTAGCGCTTGATCGGAAAGCTGAGCCGCCTTTTCAAGCGTCGATCCCGTATTCTCAACCGCTTTGGCAGATAATGAGCCTCCAAATAGAAAGAGCACGCAACAAACGACAGCTAATAGAATTCGCTTCATACAAGTCCCTCCTATGCAGTATACATTCAATGTATGCACAAGAGGACAAGAGTAGACCTTTAAGCCGCCTTCTTCCTCGTTAAATATCCGACAAGCCATACAGAGAGTATGCTCAGCCAAAAGGTAGCATACGCAATTTCTTTCGTATACGCCCATAGCAGATCATAGCGAGGCATCATCCCAAATACATAATCAATGATTTCGTTATGAAGTAACACAACCGCCGCAATCATTAGATGATGCCGTTTGATTCGATAAAACGGTGTATATAACAATCCTTCAATCGCCATGCCTAAGTGAGAAAAAATAAGCATATAACCCGCCGCATTTAATCCTGTACCGACTAGTCCACCAGCAATATTCATGCCAACAGCCCAGATGCCGTACTTAAATAAGCTCACTGCAGCCAACGCTTCAAACAAAGGAAAGTTGCGATTCATAAGAAAGCCAATTAGTACGATAACGAAAAACAAGCTTGCTGTCGGGCTATCTGGAACAAACAGTATAAACTGAAGAGGCGTTTCGGCTAATTGATCTTTATACCAATAATATCCATAAGCAGTCCCTAACACATTAATCAGCAGAAGAAGAACGAGAAAACTTTTTTGTCGCAGTATGGTCTGAATATACATCATGTTAATCTACTACTACTCAAGGGTAGCAGTTTCACCTCTTTTTCACTCATATTATTGTATCCACTTTGTTAGTATAACAGCATGCGCATTGCCTAATGTAACTACGTGAAAAATTCTATCTTTCATATAAAAAAAGCCGACTATGAAAGCCAGCTTTTCCAAGTGTTATTTTTTTTGCTTTGAAATAAACGTTGCTAGTTTCTTCAAATCAGCATCGTTACCTTTAAACGCATTGGCAGGCATAGCACCTCGCCCTTTTCGCGCAATTTTCATTATTTCTTCTGGTTTTAAGCCCGTACCAATGAGCGATGGGCCTGATCCTCCCGATAGCTCTGATCCGTGACACCCTATGCAAGATTGGCCTTTAAAAATTTCATAGCCAGGATCTTTTTTATCAACTTTTGATGTAATGATTTTCCCTTGTTGAGCCGCTTTATTCCAATCATGCGTCACGACAGATTCCCACGTAAGATACGTAATGGAAATAAGCGCTAGAAGCATTAAGCCTGTGGCAACAGGACGACGAGATGGACGACGTTCTGGACTGCGATCTAGCCACGGCGCTAACAATAGAGCGCCAAAAGCAAGGCCTGGAATTACAATCGTTCCAATTAAAACATAATCCCCTGCTGCATATTTATATTTTAAAAGCTGATACAAAAATAAAAAATACCAGTCAGGAAGTGGAATGTAGCCAGCGTCCGTTGGATCGGCTTTTCTTTCTAACGGAGATTCATGAGATACCGTTAAAATAAGATAACCAATTAAGAAAACTGCGCCTACCATCCATTCTTTCAAAAGGAAGTTTGGCCAAAACGCTTCCGTTTTTCCCGGATATTCCGAATAATCTTTCGGAACGTTCGGCTTGCGCTCAGCTGGAACACGGGAGTCTCCAACAAACTTCATACCTTTGCCTCGATGCATCTTTCTCCCTCCCTTTTTCATTCATGTATTTTTACATAGTAGCTTGGTAAAAATAAGTGCATGCACCGCGGTTTACAGCGGTCCGGAAATCCCTTGCTTACGAATCATAATAAAGTGAGCTCCCATCAGTGCAAGCAAGGCAGCTGGTAGGAAGAAGACGTGAATGGCGAAGAAACGCGTTAACGTTTGAGCCCCAATAATCTCTCCACTTGATAAGAACGTTTTTGCAATCGGACCAATTACCGGGATGGTTTCAGCAATTTGAATCCCTACTTTAGTCGCAAACACGGCTTTCATATCCCAAGGCAATAAATAACCAGTAAAGCCAAGTCCCAGCATAACGCCAAAAATTAACACACCAACGACCCAGTTTAGCTCACGAGGCTTCTTGTAGGCACCTTGGAAGAAAACACGTAACGTATGTAAGAACATCATAACAATAACCAAACTAGCTCCCCAGTGGTGCATTCCCCTAACAATGACGCCAAATGCTACTTGGTTTTGTAAATAATAAACCGATTCCCAAGCGTTGACGATATCTGGTGCATAATACATCGCTAAAAACATACCTGATAAAATTTGAATAACGGTAATAAAGAAAGTTAATCCTCCAAAACAATACACAAAGGCTGAAAAATGATGCGCAGGGTTCACGTGCTCCGGCACTTCATGATCCGCTACATCTCGCCAGAGCGGCGTAATATCTAAACGCTCATCAACCCAATCATACACTTTTTGAAGCATTCATTACGCCCCCTTTCGTGGTTTCGCTTTTCCTAAATAAAGCTTTCCATCTTTCACTTTGCTTTCATATACGTCAAGAGGTGCTAAAGGTGGTGTGCCTTTAACGTTCGTACCATCTTTCGTATACCGTCCGCCATGGCATGGACAATAGAACTGGTTTGGGTGACCTGGATCTGTATTCCAGTCAATGGTACAGCCTAAATGCTTACAAACTGGTGATAAGGCGTTAATTTCGCCTTTGCCATTTTTGTACACCCATGCTGAAAGCGTCACTTCTGATTCATACCAGCCGTCTTTTTGTTTAATCTTGAAGTTAAATCGTTTCGGCTCATCGCCAATTTTCGCCACTTCTGTAACCGCTACCATATCTTGATTCGCCTCTTTTGCGAGAACGGGATCAATCGCGAAACGGACCATTGGCATTAACACCCCTGCAGCCATGAACCCGCCTACCCCTGTTAAGGTATAGTTCAAAAACTGGCGTCTAGAAATATCTTCCTTAGACATTTATTTCCCCCCCTTGCTGTAGATGACGTCCAAACCGGACTAACAAGTTTACACATATTACTAGGACACTAACATGATAGCCTAAGTTGTCTTTTACTGTCAATATGAACATGATTCTCCAATTTTTACAGAGGGGCTTTGCTCCATTCGTTCACAATGACTTGAAACAGTTGTTTCGCTTGCTCTTTTACAATTTCTTCTTGATATTCTGCGCTCATCGTTTCTATTGGAATGGCCGGCACCCATAACAGGGGATCTTCCAACAAGTGCTCATCCTTTTTCCATCGTACATCACTCGTCACATAAAATAAGTGGGTAAATCCCGCTTCCTTTACATGCTTTCGCCAGGCTTGTAACCGTAAATGAAGGCTTTCTTCTGATTCAAAAGGCCCATACACAAATTCTGGTACTAAAAACAGCCGTCCATGCAATTGCCGTTCCATTTCTTCGACTATTAAACGAGCATATTGACTCATCATCGCTGCTGTTTTCATATCTGTTCCAAAAGACATAGGAATAAGCGGAACAACAACTGTATCCACATATTCTTGTGATTGGTGATAAATAGCTACGTCTTGTGATTTCCACTTCATGTTGAATACTCCTTTTTTTGGGATGTATTCATCTTATCATAAAGCGGCGCTAGCGCGCGTAAAAAAGAAAAATTTAGAGAAGCTTCCCTAAGAAGAAACTGGATACCATAAAAGTTCGGTTTATGGCCCCCTATTCCCTTCTCTTTTTTAAATTTTTTATAACAAAAAAGCCTTATTCATCCAAAGACGAATAAGGCTTTTTCATTTTATAATTTTCGTAACTCTTCTGTAAGAAATTGAAAGGTTTCCTCATCTTTTTGATCTAAGGCTTGATCAATTCCTACAAGTATTTTCTGTTTCTTAAATTGCGTCACAGATTGATCTAAAATTAATTCAGCCCATAACCCGTATTTTCGATCGGTAACCATATTTTCAGGTAAATGCGGGTTCTCTTCTAAGACCGAAGCATACTCTGGTGTTAATCTGGCAGAATTAAAATTTAATTCAATAAAAATGTCCTCTTCTTGATTTAAACGGATATCATGAAATGATTTTTCTGCATCGGTCGTTAAAACATTTTGCTTATAGAAGCGAAATGGGACGCCATCGGTGCATTGTGCGGACATAATGATGGCTTTCGGGCAATATTCAGCCTTCTCTACAAAGTGAACCTTTTCCATGAGCGTGTCATCGCTAACTAAATAATTTAGCAACCAGACGCATTCCCGTTTTTTTAACTGATAATGATTTAAAAACCATTTAATGAAATCCTTTTTTTCCAGGACAGAAACGGTGCTGCTCATTGTGATCCCCCCATCATTCCTAACCAAAGGATATTACTGTAGTATATTCTTCTTGGTGAACTTAAATCCTTCTTTAAAAAAGATATTTCAGTAATACAATCCTCGTCTATTAAGACTGTAAACGATCAATCGTCTCTTCTAAATGATGCAACATTGGGTTAATGGAAAGCGCCTCTTTAAATAAAGCAAGCGCTTTTTCTGGTTCGCCTTCTTCTATTAAAAATTCGCCATACTCTTCTAAAAATACTTCACTCTCTTTAAACTCTGGATACGCTTGTTCATAATGCGTGCGAGCTTGTTCAAATTCTTCCCTTTCGTTATAGGCAAAGGCGAGATCCCATATCATTTCAGGCGTAGCATCGCCTTGTTCTACAATGTGGGTTAACAAGTCCACGATGTCGTCGAATCGCTCTTCTTTGCGCAGCATGGATGAGAAGTGAAGAACGGCTTCAGCATTTGAAGGGTTAATCGCAATGACTTCTCGAGCATAGCGCTCCCCTTCTTCACGATTGCCTTGTTGATACAACAAGCGTGCCGCCTTTCCCTTTAGCTCTTCATTAAAATCATCTTTTACTAAGCCCTCTTTTACAGTAGCTAGCGCCTCATCTAGCGCGCCTTCTTCTTCATACGCGTTAGCAAGTAACGGATAAAGCGTTGTATAATCAGGATCCAAACTTTTTAGTTCTGTAAAGGCAGAAATGGCAATTTTGTATTCTTTTGTTTTCATTGCCGTTAATCCATAACCGAAGTAACTGTGCAATTCCTTTTTCTTTTTCAAGCCTTTTTGATAGTACAGAAGGGCTTCTTCAAACTGTCCTCCTCGGCTTAACGCTTCTGCTAAGCGAAGGTGAAGCTCTCCTTCTGGTAGTTGATCAGCAATGCTCTCAGCTTCTTTTAAAAACACAGCGCTTTTAATAAAGTCCCCACGTTCAAGATAAAGTTCTCCTAATGCATAAGCTAATACCGGTTCATTTGGAGAAGCACTACGCGCCTTTAACAGCTTTTGCTCCGCTACTTCATGAAGACCTTGCATAAAGTACAAATCTGCTTGTAGCAATAAGGATTGTGTATAAGCGTCATCAAAACGAGAAATGCTTCCGAGAATTTCTAATGCCTCATCTTCTTGTTCTAACTCAATGAGTAATTCTGCAGCGAAGATGGAAAGCTCTCCTTCTTCCGGGTAAAGAGATCGTAAGCGCTGTACAACATTCATCGCTTCTTCTAGGTGACCAAGATTTTCATAAAGCTTTGCAATATCATACAGTGTTTGGTGATCGGCATCTTTTTTTAACGTTTGTATCAGTGCCATTCCTTCTTCAACATGACCCATTTCTATGAGCGATACAGCTTCTTGCAATTTTTCCACGTTTTCTTCTCCCTTGTTATACAATTCTTTGCTTTTATTATACATGAGAGAAAAGGGGCCACTCAATGAATATGTTTCTAACACTATCAACACACAAAAAAGCCCTGACTTTAGAAAGCGCTGTCAGGGAAAATAATATGGATAGGAGTGGAGAGAAACCATATTAGTTATATTATACCAACGATTCATTAAAATGCAATGGTATTTTTTCGAAAATTTCGAATTTATCGCAATCATTACACTATTTCATGAGACTTACCTAGATGAGTAGCTTATAAATAGAAACGGACTTGGGACATCATATTTCCCCTATTTTGTGGCGCATTTGCAAGCTTAGCGCTTGATTTGCTCTTTTTTTGATCTCTTGCACATGCTCTGAGAGAGATTTGTCTTGGTTGCGCGCGAGCTGAGGGCTTCTGCGCGCGAATCGAGTGCTCCTGCGCGCGAATCAAGTGCTCCTGCGCGCGAATCAAGTGCTCCTGCGCGCGAATCAAGTGCTCCTGCGCGCGAACTGAGTGCTTCTGCGCGCGAATCGGGTGCTCCTGCGCGCGAACTGAGTGCTTCTGCGCGCGAATCGGGTGCTCCTGCGCGCGAATCAAGTGCTCCTGCGCGCGAACTGAGTGCCCCTGCGCGCGAATCGAATGCCCCTACGTAACCTGAACGCAAGACAAATCTAAAAAAATAGCTTCAGCATCGGTTTTCGATGCTGAAGCCATTTTTATAAAGGTAGGGCTGTTTATGCCCCCTCCTCGTTTTCCCTTCTTATACAGTTGTACGTGAGGCGAGAAATGCCGCTATATGTGTTAAAATTGCTTCATTTTGTTCTGCACTACCAACAGTAATTCGCACCGCATTTGGGTAGCCTAGCGCCGTTCCTGCCCGCACAATATATCCGCGTTCTAATAAATAGTTAAACAGCTCGTCTGAATTTTGTTCTACATCAATAAAGACAAAATTCGCTTGTGAAGGAAAACAATACAAACCATGCGCTTCACAAAAGTCATAATATTGTTGAATACCATCTCTGTTTTTTGTAAAGCACGCTTTAATAAAGTCTTGATCCTGAAGCGCTGCTAATGCTGCTTTTTGCGCAATACGAGACGTATTAAACGGCTCACGCGCAGGCTCGATGCCTGAAATAATCTCCTCTGAAGCAATGCCATATCCGACGCGTAACGCAGCTAATCCATATGCCTTCGAGAACGTTCGTAAAATCACTAAGTTAGGATACTGCTGTAAGTATGGTACCGTTTCTGGGTAATCTTCGGCTTCAACATACTCATAGTACGCTTCGTCACTAACGACGAGCACGTGCTTTGGCACTCGCTTCATAAAAGCAGCAAAAGCAGACTCTGTTATGTGATTGCCTGTTGGATTATTTGGCGAGCATAACCAAACGATTTTCGTTTGCTCATTAATGGCTTGAAGCATGGCCTCTAAATCATGTTCACCGGCAACGAGTGGTACTTCAATAACCTCTGCGCCTTCAATGATGGCATTATGTTTGTATTGAGGAAATGTCGGCGTAGCCATGATTGTATTACTTCCTTCACCAAGGTAACTACGCGATAAAATTTGAACAATTTCATCTGAGCCATTTCCAAAAATAAGCTGATCTTTTGATACGTGAAGAAACTGTGATAGTGCTTCACGTAACTCAGCGCTATAGCCATCCGGATAAAGCGCTAACTGATTCACTTCAGATAAAATCGCATCTTTAACAGTTGCTGAGCAACCATATGGATTTTCGTTTGAAGCGAGTTTTACGATTTTTTCAAGACCAAACTCTCGCTTTACTTCCTCAATCGGCTTCCCTGGTTTGTAAGGAGTTAACTGCCGCAATTGTTTTTTCGCTTCCACTAATAATCCTTCCTTTCAAGTAACGGTAGAGTCTTTTTACGGAACAAGCTGGGCAATATACGTTGAAAATGCTCCAAGCGCTGTATCCCGTGTTTCTTCATTGACAAGATCCGGCCCGAGCTCTTCAATTTTCTTCACAATGGCACTACCAACGATAAATCCGTCACATTGAGATTCAAAAGCTTGCATTTGCGTCTTATGAGATAAGCCGAAACCAATTAAAACAGGTATGCTTGTTGCAGCCTTTGCTTTCTCAAGAAATGACATAACGTCGGTTGAAAAAGAAGAACGCGTTCCTGTAACACCAAGAGAAGAAATACAATACAAAAAGCCGTGAGCTTGAGCACCAATGTGCGCCAATCGTTCTGGCGAAGTTGTTGGTGCTACTAAGGAAATTAAACTAAGATCATGCTCCTCGCAGCCTTTTCGTAACGATTCACTTTCTTCAAAAGGTAAGTCAGGTACAAGTAGTCCATCGATCCCATTACGAAGCGCCTGTTCATAAAAAGTCTGTTCTCCCAATTGTAACAAAAGATTGTAATAAGTAAAGATAATGACTGGGATCGTAAGTCCCTTCTCTCTCATTGTACCAACAAGCGTCATCGCCTTTTCTAGCGTCATGCCTTGTTGTAAAGCTCGCAATGATGCGCGTTGAATGACAGGACCATCTGCTAATGGATCGGAATACGGAATGCCAAGTTCAAGAGCACTAGCACCATTCGCCTCTAGCGTTAAGGCGAGTTCAACGGTGCTATCTGGTGACGGATCTCCTGCTGTAATAAATGGGACAAATACATGCTTTTCTTTTTGTTGAAAATGGTTCATTCGTTCAGTCATTGCAAGTCCTCCTTCACTTGTTCAAACAACGTATGCACGTCTTTATCACCACGACCAGATAAGCAAATGACAATGTCTTGCTCGGTCGTCATACGTTTCGCTTCTTTCATTGCTTGAGCAACGGCATGTGCGCTTTCTAACGCGCATAAGATGCCTTCCTCTATGCATAGCAGATGGAGGGCTTCGAGCGCTTCTGCATCGGTCACACCTTCATACGTTACGCGTTTACTTTCATGTAAATAAGCATGCTCTGGCCCTACCCCAGGATAATCTAATCCGGCCGATATAGAATAGGGCTCTTGAATTTGTCCATCTTCTGATTGCAATAAGGCGGTAAGAGAGCCATGAATGACACCTGGTGTTCCTTGAGCCATCGTTGCGGCATGTAAGCCTGTCTCAATCCCTTTACCTGATGCTTCCACACCGATAAGTTCCACATCTTCTTGTAAGAAAGGAGCAAACATACCGATAGCATTACTGCCGCCTCCTACACAGGCAATGATTTTATCAGGTAGTGTTTTGTTCGTAATGCTCGTAAATTGTTCTTTCGTTTCTAAACCAATTACCGATTGGAAATATTTTACCATTTGTGGGTAAGGATGAGGACCTACCGCAGATCCAATCATGTAAAACGTATCTTTTACCGCTGCCACCCATTGACGAATTGCTTCGTTGGTGGCATCTTTTAAGGTTCGCGTACCACTTGTTACAGGAACCACTTCAGCACCGAGTAACTTCATACGAAAAACATTTAACGATTGACGACGAATATCTTCTTCGCCCATATACACCGTACATTGTAAACCGTAGCGTGCAGCAGCTGTTGCGGCGGCTACGCCGTGCTGACCTGCTCCTGTTTCTGCAATAATTTTTTCTTTACCCATTCGTTTCGCAAGGAGCGCTTGGCCTATTGCATTGTTAATTTTATGAGCGCCTGTATGATTTAAATCTTCACGCTTTAAGTAAATCTTCGCACCTCCAAGTGCTTCTGTTAACTTATGAGCATACGTCAATGGCGTCGGGCGCCCAGAATAGTGCATAAGCTCTTTGTTTACTTCATGTAAAAATGCCTCATCTTGAAGCGCATCTTGAAATCCTTTTTCTAAATCTTCTAGCGCAAACATAATTGTTTCCGGGACATATTTCCCACCAAATTTACCGTATCTTCCTCTATGATCAGGAAAGGTCGTTTTCATCATTTTCTATCATCCTCTCAAGCTGTTGGATTGCTTCTTTTTCTTTTTTGCCCTCACGTTCAATGCCGCTTGCGACATCGATGTGGCTTACGCCATAAGCACGTAGTTTTCCGACGTTTTGTGGTGTAATACCACCGGCAATAAAGCAAGGTACTTGTTGGTGCTTTGCTTCTTCTAAATAAGCTGGAATTGTATTCCAATCAAATGAAACACCCGTTCCTCCATAAGCGCCCTCTACGCGGGCATCAATGACAAAAGCATCGGCACACTGTCTAAACTGTTTCATCGTCGCAATGCCCTGTTCATCATGACGAATCGCTTTCCATATCTTTTTATTCACCCTTTTTTTGAGCAACAACACTTGCTCTGGTGATTCATCTCCATGACATTGAATAATATCAAGTGGTACAAAGGATAGGACGTGCGCTATATCATCTTCTGAAGCATTGACAAATACGCCAGCTAGCATCGTACCTTCATGTGGAACGTCTGCTACCCACTGAGCTACTTGTTGCGGTGAAACACGCCGTTTGCTTGGCGCAAATATAAACCCAGCAACCGTTGCTTGACTGTTTGCGACAAGCGCAAGATCTTCTTTGCTTTGACAGCCGCAATATTTTAAAACAACGTCAGACATATAATTGCGCAATCCCCTCTTCTGGTGTTGCTGCCCGCATTAACGTCTCACCAATTAAGACCGCATGAACACCATGCTCTCGTAAATAGCGTAAATCTTCAGGGGTAGCAATTCCGCTTTCACTTACCGTTAAGATGGAGGTTGGTATGTGCTGGATGATCTCACCTGTGTGGGCTACATCAGTATGAAATGAATGCAAATCACGATTGTTAATTCCGATTAACGTTGGCGTGAATTCTTTTAACACCTGCTCAACTTCTTGTACAGAATGGACTTCTACTAAACAATCAAGACCGTATGCATGGGCTTCGTTATATAATTCATGTAGTTTTTGTGGTTCAAGTGCTGCAGCAATTAAGAGAATCGCATCTGCACCAATATGCGCACTTTCAGCAATTTGGACCTCATCAATAATAAAGTCTTTACGCAGTACCGGTAAGGATACCATCTGTTTAACCGCAACAAGATCGGCTCTATGACCTTGGAAAAAGGATTCATCAGTGAGAACAGAAATTGCTGAAGCTCCTGCTTGTTCATAAGCAGCCGCTATTTCGGTTGGAACAAAGTGCTCTTTAATTAAGCCTTTAGACGGTGATGCTTTCTTTACTTCTGCTATGAGGGCAGGATGATGACTGCCTGCTGCAATCGCCTCATATAGTGAGACTTTTTTATTTTGTTTTCCGTGAAATGAAGCTCGATCAAGCTTCTTTACTTCTTCTTTTTTCACGTCAAGAATTTGCTGCAAAATCATAATATCCGCTCCCTTTTTCTTGCATTTGTGCTAAATGATGTGCTGCTTGTTGAGAGGATATAACCTCGCGCGCATACTGAATGCCTTCTGCAATCGTCTCTGTTACACCGGCTACATAAAAGGCGGCACCACTATTGTAACTAACGATGTCGATCGCCGAAGCCGGCGCTACATTGTGCAAAACATCGTATACAAGACCAGCACTTGCTTCTTTTGATGAGATTAAAATATCTTGTTTATGTCCGCGCGTTAAGCCAACTTCTTCAGGTGTTTTACTAAAGGTAGTAATGGTTCCATCCTGAACGTCAAAGAAGTGTGTACGAGCAAAGACAGAGCATTCATCGAGCCCATCTTCACCCGTCACAATAAGCGCTCGTTTCTTTCCAATCTGAGATAGTGTTTCTGCCATTTTTCTTGCTGCATCTAAATTGTAGGCCCCAATTAATTGGTGCGTTGGTAAGGTTGGGTTAATTAAGGGACCTAGCACGTTAAAAACGGTCCGAAACGGTAAAGAAGCTCGTGTGGCAGCCGCATGACGCAGCGCCGGATGATGATTTGGTGCGTAAAGAAACGCCAATGAATGCTGCGCTAACTGACGTTTAATGTCCGCCTCTGTAACGCTCGCCGAGATGCCAAGAGCATGTAACACATCTGAGCTTCCACTTGTTGATGTAACGGCACGATTTCCATGTTTCGTAACCTGTAAGCCTGTAGAGGCTAAAACAAAGGAAGAGGCCGTGGAAATATTAAAAGTCGATGCACCATCACCACCCGTACCGCACGTATCCAACAAGGGTACTGTAGGAATTGAGATAGGGTTCGTTTGGGCCATAATAGCCGAAACGAAACCGACCATTTCTTCCACTGTTTCACCACGCTTATGAAGCATCGTTAGCAACAATGCGAGCTCTTCCTTTGGTACGTTACCTGATAATACGAGCGTCATGAGTTCATACGCTTCTTGTTTTGTAAAAGGGTCTTTTTGACGTGCTTTTTGGAGAAATTCTTTTGTAATCATACACTTTCGCCTCCTAATCGAAATGGTTCGATGGAAGGGAAACAAGTTCACCTCCCAACCGGAGAGCGAACGAGGACTAAGATGATGCGAGGAATATAAAAAACCCATGCACAAATAAGCACGGGTTGGATGATTTTATGTAGGACTCACCCTCTGCTCAACTCTGCTCAACTTATCTCATTCAACTCAGCTCAAAAACTCTCTCAACTTTTCTCTCAACTCAACTATCACGATTTTTTCTCTTACTAAATCGTTACAATACAAGTTAAAGCAATCACATCATTTTGTCAACTAAAGACGTTTTTCTTTTTCATAAAGAAAAGGCAAAAACGAAGAAAGGCGATAGTGACTCGGCTTAAAAATTTGTTCGGTACTGCCAACAAAAAAGTAGCCTCCTTCGTGTAAAGACTCCGAAAAACGCTGGTAAAGCTGCTCTTTTGCTTGCTCCGTAAAATAGATCATAACATTTCGACAGACAATGATATCAAAAAAACGGGGAAAAGGATCGTAAAGTAAATTATGTTGTTGAAATGTCACGTTCTTCCGTAAAGCATCCGTGGGCACAATGCCTTCTCGTGTTTTTGCAAAATAGCGGTTGCGAAACGGTAGCGGTATATCATGTATCGCTTCTTCCGCATACACACCTCTACGCGCTTTTTCTAGAACAGCCGTATCAAGATCTGTAGCAAGAATGGTTGCTTGTAAGGAAAAATGATGAACAATGGCACTTAACGTATAGGCTTCTTCACCGGTGGAACAAGCCGCGCTCCAAATCGTAATGAGACGTTTTTTTTGCTGAAGCTTCGGAATCACTTCTTTCATAAAAACATCCCATCGCTCAGGATTGCGAAAAAACGACGACACATTGATCGTCATACGATCTAAACACTCTTCTAGAAGTTGCTTGTTACTCGGTAACGCTTGACATAGAGCGAAAAAATCCATGTTCTTTTTCTCGCAAAAGGATGCGAGCCTTCTTTTCATCTGCGCTTCTTTATACAGCGATAAATCAATTTTTGTTAAGCTTTTAATCGTTTTCATTAATGCTTCATACTCTTCATTCATGGCGCTCACCTTTTTTCGTTATACGCAGTATATCGGCTAGCACACCGCATTTCTTAAATACAAAAAAGACAGCTCCTTACCATAATGGAAGGAGCTGTCTTAATAGCGCTTTCAAAGCAATTATTTAGAAACAAGTTCTGCTTCTTCGCTGAAAAATAAACCGATTTCACGGAGAGCGCTTTCAGGAGAGTCTGAACCATGAATAATGTTATTGCTCATTTGTGTTGCATAATCACCGCGAATAGTTCCTGGTGCTGCGTCTGCTGGGTTTGTTTTCCCCATCATGTTACGTGCGACAGAAATTACATTTTCGCCTTCCCATACCATAGCAAATACAGGACCTGAAGTAATAAAGTCAACCAGCTCGCCAAAAAACGGGCGCTCTTTATGCTCACCATAATGATTTTCTGCTAAATCACGAGAAATTGTCATTAGTTTTGCCCCAACGAGCTGGAAGCCTTTCTTTTCAAAACGCGTTACGATTTCACCAATCAATTTGCGTTCTACACCGTCAGGTTTCACCATAAGAAATGTTTTTTCCATTTTCGTTCTCTCCTATCCTCTATGTACCTAATATAATGTGACCTCTATGTAGGTTAAGTGGTCCATAGAAAATAGTATCAAATAATGGTGAATTTAGCAATGTGTTTAAAATTTGCGTCTTCCGATGTACTTCGCAATTTTGATCATGCTATTTTTTGTTTGTCCTGCTGGAAATTGCTGAGCGATCGATAACGCACCTGCTAAATAGGCTTGCGACGCTTTTGAAGCACGCTTAATGCTGCCACTTTTTTTAATAATTGCTAAAATGCGTTGTAGCTCTTCTTCGCTTGGCGAAGCGTAATACGCCTTGATTTGTTCTTTTAACGTTGGAACCATTTCCATCGCATAAAACACAGGGAGCGTAATATTTCCTTGACGCAAATCACCGCCAGCTGGCTTACCAAGTTCTTTTTCTGTTCCGGTAAAATCTAAAATATCATCAATAATCTGATACGACATCCCCACATTATAGCCGAAGCGATACAGCTTTTGCTGAAGAGGGATTGCTGTGTTGGAAGAAATGGCACCAAGCTGACAGCTTACCGCAATTAACAGCGCGGTTTTTCGTTTGATTCTTCGTAAATATTGACGAATGTTTTGCTCTAAATCAAACTGCTCTTTAATTTGCTGAATTTCTCCTAAGCACATTTCTTTCATAGAATATGACAGAACTTGATGAGCAGCGATTTGATGAACATTGGTCATTAATTCAATGGCCTTAGCAAATAAAAAGTCTCCCGTATACATCGCTACTTTATTATCGTATTGTGCCTTCACTGTTTGTGAACCTCTTCGCAGCTCGGCATTGTCAATGACATCATCATGAACGAGTGATGCCATATGAATCGTTTCCAGCGCAGCTGCTACGCGACGTGCATTAGCGAAATCATAGTCTCCAAAACGTGCCGATAGCAAAACAAACACAGGACGAATCCGCTTGCCTCCTGCTTTTAGAAGCTGACTGCTCGCTTGCTCTAAAATAGGATGATCAGCACAGATGACCCGCTCTAGTTCTTGCTCAATTTGTTGCAAATCATTTTTTACATGAGAATAAAGTTCTGTCAATTTCATAGTTTCACCTAAATGCCTTGTAAGGAGTATTTGAAAATCGTAAATGTCGGAACATGATCAATCAGACCATGCTTATGCGCAAGTGTAAAATAGTGCTGTAATCCTTTAAGGTGCTCTTCTGTTAAATCGTAGTTAATGCCATGAAAATAATTGGACCAAAAAAACGGGTCTCCGCCATGACTTTTTACGACTTCTGCAATCATTTCACGGTAATGATCCTCTGCGGTACGACGTTTACTTGCTGTCATTTGTGTTAGTAACGATTGCAGTTGCGTCATTTCCCGTTGAATACAATCGTTCCGTACTGCCATGACCGCATACGTCATCGGCAAGTTGGTAAAGGAATACCAAAGCTCTCCTAAATCATACACATACAATGATTCCGCCGCTTTGTCCCAGCGGGCTTTAATCGCATCTTCACCAATTAATAAACACGCACTATGATGTTCCATCATCGTAGCAAAATCTGGTGTTACGGTTTCATAATGAGGTTGAACACGATAGTATTCTTGAAGAATAATTTTTAATAAAGCCACTGAAGTAGCAGAGCTTGAAGTAAGCGCAATCGACGCTCCATCAAGTTCGGTTATTTCTTTTTTTGAAAACAGTAGAATGGAGCCTACCTTTCCGAATGTCGACACAGACAATTGAGGAAATAAGCTATAACGTTCACTATTTTCTCCGAATGAAAAGGAGGAGATGCCTCCTAAATCCACTTCTCCTCGTTCCATTTTTCGATTTAATTCAGCCGGAATTTGTGGAAAAAAACGAACACCCGTTTTTTCCATTTCCTCCTTATTAATATGAAAAAACAATGGAAGAATATTTGTGTATTGAATTTCGCCTACAGTTAGCGCCATCACTCTTCCCACCTTTCATACGTTTTACAATAAGAGGTCACCTAATGAAAACACGAACATGACCACACTTAAAATACCATTCATCGTAAAGAAGGCCACATTTAATTTCGATAGATCATTTGCTGATACGAGCGAATGCTCATAAATCATAATCGCTCCCGAAATCAAAACGCCTACAAAGTAAATCCACCCAAATGAAGCAAGTACGCCGAGCGCAATAAAGCCAAGGAAACTTACCACATGAAATCCTCGCGCAATCATGAGCGCTTTGCCTACGCCAAAATAGGACGGAATTGAATATAACCCTTTGCCACGATCATAGTCAGCATCTTGGGTTGCATAAATCACATCAAACCCTGCTGTCCAAAATAAGACCGCTACATACAAAAGAAACGCTTCCCATGACAACGTGCCTGTCGCACCAACCCAGCCACCGAGTGGCGCAAGTGCAATAGTAATCCCTAACACCACGTGACATAAGTACGTAAAGCGTTTTGTATACGAATAAATCACTAAAAAGAAAACAGCAATCGGTAATAAATACATCGATAGCGGATTTAGTTTCCAAGCACTGAATAATAAAAGCGCAAAAGAACCAACAATAAATAAAATGGCTTCACTGCTACTAATTAATTTCGCTGGAATCGCTCTCGTGGCTGTCCGCGGGTTTTCTTTATCAATTCTAGCATCAATGACGCGATTTAGCGTCATCGCTGCACTTCTTGCACCGACCATTGCCAACGTAATCCACACCCATTCCATGATCGTTGGAAACGAGTGCTCCTCTACAACATTCCCCAGAATTGCCCCTAAAAAGGCAAAAGGTAGGGCGAACAACGTATGTTCGAACTTTATCATTTCAAGAATGATCCCTAATTTCTTAAACACGCTCGCTCTCTCTTTCTTTGCTTCTATTTTTGTTTATAGCCTATATGCAGGGCGGCCGCCCCAAACGAATAGGGCTTGACCATTACATTGTGTAAGCCCGCTTCTTCAAATAAGCGTTTTAACTGTTCACGATTTAAGAATTCTCCAGCCGATTCTTGTAACCATGAATATTCAGAATAACTTTTTGCCAGTACTTTCCCGAGCATTGGCATGATATAAGAAAAATACACGTTAAAAAAGGGTTTCACCACAGTGGAAGGCTGTGACGTTTCTAAACAAACGACCATTCCTCCTGGCTTCACCACACGTTGCATTTCTCTCACAACTTGCAAGTAATCCGGTACATTACGCAAGCCAAAACCAATCGTTACATAATCAAACGTATCATCAGGAAATGGGAGTTCCATCGCATTTCCATGACGCAATTCTACTTGTTTTAAGTGCTGTACTTTCTTTTCACCGACAGCTAACATGTTTTTGCTAAAATCGAGCCCTGTCACATGACCTGTTTCGCCAACAGCTTCTGCCAGTGCAATCGTCCAATCTGCTGTGCCGCAGCACACATCAAGAGCACGACTGCCTTTTGCTACATTCATTCGCTTCATCGTATCGTTGCGCCAAATGGTATGTTGCTTGAAGCTAATGACATTATTCATAAAATCATATTGATCTGAAATCTTCTCAAAAACGGAATGGACGCGCTGTTCTTTTCTTTGTTCCATTGCTTATCCTTCCTCCCGAAGTAAATGGTGGGATGCTTCTGACAGTGCCCTCATTCTCGTTTCGGTAACAGCCTTATGAGCTTGCGGCTGGGAAAGATCCGCCACAAGCGACTGTAGTCTTAACGCTTCATTCTTTAATGAATCAAAAAAGGGTGAAAAAGGAGAATCAGGGCATTGTGAAACAGCCGTTATCAATAAATAATCTTCAATAAAAGGTATGTATTCCTTTTTTCCTACATAAAGGGCCACTTGGCGTAAGAGCGCTGATTCTATATTCTTTACAATTGCCGCTTGATTGCTCGCTTCTTCTGAGGCATAAAAAAGCGACATTTTTTGTTCATTTACGTCTTGAATACCGATGGAAAGTGAGCGGATCAGAGGGATATCTTCACAGTGGGAAAGCATGTAATAATATAGAGAGCTATAATAATCACCTGCTAGAACTGTTAGCTGTCTTTCCTTTATTTGATGACTTGTTATGTGCAGGATTGTTTCGTGCGTATCCAATGCCTGCTGAACAAGCATGATCGCTGCATAATTCTCTTGAAGTTTTTCATCTGACAAGTCCGCTTCTTTTAACAAGCAATACGCCAATATGCCTTTATCTTGGTTAAGAATTGGATTGGTTACGTACTCTTTTAAAAAAGAATGCTTCATCGTTTGTTTTACATATTCATTCAATTGATCGACTTTCTCGCTGATCCTCATGTTCATGCCCCCACATCCTACCTATGCCGACTAGCTTGTTCTCTTTGTATTATATCATACAGCGCCTGGAACCATGCTTAGCCATAAAGAAAACTTGGCTGAAGCCAAGCTTAACCTTCCGTGTCTACTTCTCCATGTCGCGTATAAATAACAGCTTTTCCGCGAACCTTTACAGCGGATGTATGCTCTGTAAATTGCGCGAGCATCACTTCGCCTTTATCTAGCTTTTCTGAATGATGAAAACGTGTTTCGTTTCCTCGCGTTAGTCCGATGACATTTACGCCATTCTCTTTTGCTTTAATGACAAAAAACTCATTGCTCTCATTTTCTTTCATACAGCTCTCCCCTTTTAGCTACGAATGAGTCCTAATACTTCTGAACGTGCAGCAGCATCGTTAGCAAACACACCACGAACAGCTGACGTTACTGTTTTTGAGCCTGGTTTCTTCACACCGCGCATCGTCATACACATATGCTCTGCTTCTACAACAACGATTACACCATGCGGATCAAGCGTTTCAACGAGTGAATTGGCTACATGAGAAGTAATGCGTTCTTGCAGTTGCGGACGACGTGTAACGGCTTCAACAGCACGCGCTAGTTTACTAAGTCCTGTTACTTTTCCTCCACGAGGAATATAACCGATATGAGCGACACCAAAGAACGGTACAAGATGATGCTCACACATTGAGTAAAACGGGATATCTTTAACGAGCACAAGCTCCTCATGATCTTCTCCAAAAATCGTCGCAAAATGGTCTTTCGGATCTTGATTTAGCCCTTGAAATACTTCTTCGTACATTTTGGCAACACGTTTCGGTGTATCGAGTAGTCCTTCTCTCGTCGGATCTTCTCCGATAGCTTCTAAAATCATAGTTACTGCTTGTTGAATTTTGTCCTTGTCGAATTCTTTCATTACACTATCCTCCAATTGATGAAACACGCTTTTCTAAAGATGATTCTAGCATATGTAACAGGCAATGGCAAAACCGTACGCACCAATTACATACTACTTTTGTTCGAATGAAGAGCCTTTTGAATGGGAAGCTTCTTTATTCAGCAGTATGACCAAAAAAGGTTCGTCTTAGAATGGTTGCATCAGATTTTAAGAAAAAACAAGATTCTAGAGATTTCATAAAAAAAGAACCGCTGCAATAGCGGTTCTTACTGGCCCTATGTATAAGCTTATTTCAGCGCATCCTTAAGGGCTTTTCCTGGTTTGAAAGCTGGTACTTTACTCGCTGCGATTTCGATTTCTTGTCCTGTTTGTGGGTTGCGGCCTTTACGTGCTGCACGCTCACGAACTTCAAAGTTACCAAAACCAATCAATTGTACTTTACCACCTTCTTTAAGCGTTCCAGAGATTGCTTCAAATACTGCATCAACAGCTTTTGTTGCATCCTTTTTAGAAAGTTGAGTTTGCTCAGATACGGCGTTTACTAGATCCGTCTTGTTCATGTCTTTCACCTCCTCTCAAAGAACACGATATATAATCAAACATACAGTATTTACCTAAAGACGTGCTTAACAAGCCTTATATTAAACGATAGTTCTCAATAATTCAATATTTTTTCATGAAAAAGAGCGAAATGACGCACGATGTTTGACGATTTTTTGCTCGTTTGTCCTTTTCATGTCAGCTTTTCTCTCACATGATCGTTTACCTCACACCTATCCCTTTTTTTTAAAAGGCAAAAAAAAAGCTCCAATTTGGAGCTTTTTTATAAAATAATCGCAATAAGACCGCCAGAGCCTTCGTTAATAATGCGTTCCAATGTTTCCTTTAATTTATAGCGCGCATTTTCCGGCATTAAAGAAATTTTTCCTTGAATTCCTTCTCTTACAATCGAATTAAGTGAGCGACCAAAAATATCTGAATTCCAAATAGATAGCGGATCTTCTTCAAAGTCTTGCATGAGGTAACGAACGAGCTCTTCACTTTGCTTCTCTGTGCCAATAATCGGCGCAAACTCGGATTCAACGTCCACTTTTATCATATGAATAGACGGGGCAACCGCCTTAAGTCTCACTCCAAAACGCGAGCCTTGGCGGATAATTTCCGGCTCATCTAAGCTCATATCCGATAAAGCAGGAGCAGCAATGCCATAGCCTGTTTGTTTTACCATGCGAAGCGCATCGGCTACTTGATCATATTCTTGTTTAGCATAAGCAAACTCTTGCATCAATTGCAACAAATGATCTTTCCCACGAATTTCGACGCCAACCACTTCTTTAAGAATTTGATCATAGAGATCATCTGGTGCAAAAAGATCGATTTCCGCAATCCCTTGCCCCATTTCAATGCCCGCTAGCCGCGCATCGTCAATGAACTCAAAATCGCTAAAGCTTCCTACGACGCGATTCACATCACGGAGACGTTTAATATCTTTCACCGTTTCGCGAACGGCTTCTTCATAGCTTTCGCGCAGCCAATGCTCGTCACGCAACACCATTACCCAGCTTGGTAAGTTTACATTCACTTCAAGCACTGGGAATTCAAATAATACTTCGCGCAGTACATTGTTAATATCTTGTTCTGTCATGCTTTCTACACTCATTGCGATGACAGGAATGTCATATTTCTCACATAACTCTTTTCGCAGCTGTTCTGTATCAGGATGATGCGGATGCACCGAATTAACGACTAAAACGAATGGCTTTCCAACCTCTTTTAACTCCTCAATCACTCGTTCTTCTGATTCAATATAATCATAGCGTGGAATCTCACCAATCGATCCATCTGTCGTTACGACTACACCAAGTGTGGAATGTTCTTGAATTACTTTGCGCGTCCCAATCTCCGCGGCTTCATGAAAAGGAATTGGTTCATCATACCATGGCGTATGAATCATGCGTGGTCCATTTTCATCTTCATAGCCTTTTGCACTTGGCACAGCATAACCGACGCTGTCCACGAGACGAATGTTCACATCTAATCCTTCATCTACATGAATGCTCACCGCGTTATTTGGTACGAATTTCGGCTCTGTTGTCATAATGGTCTTACCCGCTGCGCTTTGTGGCAGTTCATCTTGGGCGCGTTGGCGATCGCTTTCACTTTGAATGTTAGGCAAAACGACCAATTCCATAAAGCGCTTAATAAATGTGGATTTACCTGTTCGTACAGCACCTACAATTCCTAAGTAAATATCTCCACCTGTTCGTTCTGCAATATCTTTGAAAATATCAATCTTTTCCATTCCTTTCCCTCCCGATCCAAATAAGTTCCGGTTGCTAGTCTTGGACACTACATACATATGATGTTGTCCTAAAAATATGCTAAGGAATGCGAATTTTTCAAGAAAATAACGGGTGGCTTTCCTTTCTAAAATAGACCGGGAGGCAACACAACGTTTTGTGTACTCCGTAACAAAAGGATGCTTCACCACCTGCCATACATTGAAAAACTCTCCTCCTTTTCTATGAATGTATTAGAAAAGTGGAGAGTTCATGCCAACTATTTACGAGGCTTTTGTTGCAAAAATACAGGTTCTCCTTTTTGTACACCATAAGGTACCGACCGTGCAGGAACGAAAAAGGAATGTTTAACGAGCAGTGCGCGGATATCACGCCCCGCTTTGACGCCTTTTTTCTCTTTTTTCAACGCGCTATAAAGATCCATCGAATAATCGATAAATACGTGCAACTGATCATCAATAATAAAAGGTAAATTTCTTTGTGTGTAAGGGCTTACAACATAAGGCTCTTCCTTATAACCCATTTTCTTATAATCAAGCGTATAGCGCCCTGTTGCTAAAATTTTCTTAAACGGTGGATATTTATGATCTTGCATATATTGTTTTAACCGTTCTTGGAGCGTTTGCGCACGATTTACAGCAATAAGATCTATCAGCTTTACCGTCGGTTTTGTTTCCGGGTTGACTAATACGTATTGAAATGTGCCACCTTTTTCAAACGAATTCCCCGGCGGTTCACTCATGTATTTCGGTGCGAGCTTACTAAAATCAAGCGGATATTTTTCATACACATCAACGGTCATATCTTTATTTTTAATAGGCAGGACCGACTGATCTTTTTGAAAAGCTTGCACAGCCTCTTGCACACTACGCATTTGATCCTTGTACGGCACTTTATTTTCGGCCCGTTCCTGATCAGGATATAAACACCCTGACAAGCTACATAATAAGCATACTCCGACTACCATTAAGAGTATTTTTTTCATGATGAATGATCTCCTTCGTTACTTCGTTGGTCCACTTAATACGACTAAAACAATGAGAAAACCAGCTAATATCATACAAGCATAGGCTACAACTGAAATTATGTACTTAAGAACGCCTCTAAGCTTCGTACGACTAAGCAGGATCGTTGTTACAGCAACAAACATCAATCCGATGGCAATAAGCGCCACCCACATTTTTGCTAAACCATTTTCCATTTCACACTGCGCTTTTTAATATAGCAGGACCTTGTCCATGTCTATATTGTGTTCATCTAAAAAACAGCAGCTTTTCCTCTCCTTTTCGCTTACACTAACACCGTGTATTCGTTTGATGAATCGTTCGATCCTAAGCAGGTAACATCTCTGTAATAAACTTTCATACACTTAACCGGAAAAACAAGCCATTTTGGTCAGCGCCTCGTCTTCTATTTCGTGTAGGGTATGCGCATTCACATTCATATAACGCTAACGTTACACTCATTGTAAAAGAGCATAGGCACGTAACGTTGAAGCAGTGTTACGATTCCCCTCGATTACCGGGATCATTTAGTGCTCAATAAAAAAAGGGTTCCTTGTTTACCCATCCTTCTTTTGTATGTCCGTCAGGAAATTGCTTTTCTCTTTGTACTTGAATTTTCATATGTAAAATAAGCATGCTTTAGCTTTGCTTTTCCCCTTTTTACAAACAGCGCTTTTCAATTAGCCATCCCGCCTTGAATGGAAAGTATGTTCCCGCGTTATGAGTGCTCTCTCTGATCATACCTACTTGCACGGTCCATCCGCCAAAATTATAGCATAAAAAATGGCATACATTCTAGAAAAATCAAAAGGTACCATTGCTTACAGAATCATTCTCCGTCAAAATGACTCCCAAATACAGCAAAGAAATACAGCAAGTCTCGTTGTATTAATGGCATTTTTTAGGTCATACGTTCTAGAAAATAAAGCAAAATTGCATGCGCGATTCCTTTTGTAAGCACCCTTTATGCCCGCTTTTTGCTAAAAAAAAGACCTTATTATCCGAAATCGGAGAATAAGATCTTTTGTCGTTCATCATGAGTAAACTACTTAGCAAGATTGCCTAATTTTTGTATTATCATTGTTTGTTATCAAACATTTTAGAAAGTGTCGAGAAGTTTAACGGCACATTATTGTTAATAACTGCATTGACAATCTGGTTTTCCTTTTGTTTAGAAACAGGAACACCAGCTAAGGAGGCTACTTGGGCAATCAAACGACGCAGCGTTCGTTCATCTCTTAAATTTTCATTGCTCACCGTCTGCGCCAATTTAAAGATATCTTCTTTTTTCACATTCGTTGATTTTTCGACTTTATCGAAAAATTGATTGTTTCGGTCCATTGTTTTCGTCCTCCTTCAACAACCGTTTCCCCATTATCGTATGCATAAGAACGATAACCGTGATTAATTGAAGGAAGAAAAAATAACTTATTGAAGTTCGCTTAAGAGTGAAGAAACGTCTTCTACTTCATGCGTACGACTGCGCTTCATCAGTTCATCGACCGCTTCTTTCGCGTCTTTACCAGCAAATAAAACATCGTGAAGGACACTCGTAATCGGCATTTCTACTTCTTCTTTTTTCGCAAGCTCATAAGCAGCTTTCGTCGTGCGCACGCCTTCTACAACCATGCCCATTTGATCTAACACCGCTTGCAGCGCCTTACCCTTACCGAGCATATTACCAGCTCTCCAGTTACGGCTATGCACGCTTGTACACGTAACAATTAAATCTCCAATACCCGTTAAACCGGCGAACGTTAAAGGATTGGCACCCATTTTCGTTCCTAGCCGTGCAATTTCAGCAAGGCCACGGGTAATTAACGCCGCTTTCGCGTTGTCGCCATAACCAAGACCGTCTGACATCCCTGCGCCAAGTGCAATTATATTTTTTAATGCGCCACCAAGTTCAACCCCAACAATATCGGGATTTGTATAAACACGGAACGCTTGATTGATAAATAAATCTTGCACAAATTCAGCTTCTTCAATGTTTTCTGAAGAAACCGTAACCGTTGTTGGTTGTCGAAGGGAGACTTCCTCTGCATGACTCGGTCCTGACAAAACAACGATAGATTTACGCAGTGAAGCTGGAATCTCCTCGGCAATAATTTCTGAAATACGTTTATATGTACCAGGCTCAATTCCTTTAGAGGCATGCACAATGGTAACGGCTTCTGATAAATGCGGACGGAGTTCTGCAAGCACTTCGCGCATTGCCTTTGTCGGGGCAACAAGCAGTAGTGTACTAACGCCATCTACGGCTTCTTGTAATGACGTATAGCCTACCATTTGTGTTGGTAATGCTACACCTGGTAAATATTTTTCATTCGTATGAAGCGCGTTGATTTCATTGATTTGATCTTGTCTTCTTCCCCATAAACGCACATGGTGACCGTTATCCGCTAAAACAAGAGCTAGCGCGGTTCCCCAGCTACCAGCACCGATTACTGCTACCTTTTCCATGTTTGATCACTCCTACTTATTGACCTAATTTTCGTTCATTGCCTTTCACGAGGCGTACAATGTTCGTTTTATGTCGCCAAATGGATAATAAACCAATGAGAAGTGCGCCAATAGCAGCACTTTGTGGAATGCTATGCATCATTAGCATAAGAAGAGGCGCAACGATCATAAAGACCATCGAACCAAGTGAAACGTAGCGTGTGATGGCGATAATTACAATCACAAGCAACGCGGCGAAAAGCGCTGGGTAAAACGACATTACGAAGAAAACACCCATCGTTGTCGCTACCCCTTTACCGCCTTTAAAACCATAATAGAGAGGCCAATTGTGCCCTATAATAGCACATGCCCCAGCTATGACACCTAACCATGGTGTTTGAAAATACACGACAGCCACCCAAACAGGTAGCATCCCTTTCAGCGCGTCTAGCAGTAAAACGAGCAGAGCCGGACCAACACCAATGGCTCGTAACGTGTTCGTTGCCCCGGCATTTCCGCTACCGAGCGTGCGAATATCTTCTTTGGCAAGCCATTTTGTAAACAAATAACTGAAACTGATCGAACCGAGCAAATAGCTAACGATTCCGAACAATAGCAGCTTCATAAAAATCACCTATTCGTTTTTCTTACGAGCTACAATGCGAATGGGAGTTCCAATAAAGCCAAACGTTTCTCTTACTTTATTTTCTAAGAAACGGCGATACGAGAAGTGCAACAATTCTGGATCATTTACAAAAATTGCGATAGTTGGTGGCTTAATGGCCACTTGTGTTGCATAGTTAATTTTCAATCGTTTCCCGTTATCTGTTGGCGTTGGATTCATAGCAACGGCGTCCATAATCACATCATTAAGCACGTTAGTTTGAACACGTAGCGCATGATTTTCCGCAACTTGATTAATCACCGGGAATAGCGAATGCAACCGTTGTTTCGTTAATGCTGATACAAAGACAATGGGTGCATAGCTTAAATAAAGGAAATGATCACGAATTTTTTGTTCAAATTCGCGCATCGTTTTATCATTTTTTTCAATGGCATCCCATTTGTTAACGATAATAACGACAGCTTTTCCAGCTTCATGAGCAAATCCTGCTACTTTCTTATCTTGCTCAATAATGCCTTCTTCTGCGTTTAAAACCATACAAACAACGTCGGAGCGTTCAATCGCCTTTAAGGCGCGCAGCACGCTATACTTTTCTGTCGTTTCATAAACTTTTCCACGCTTACGCATCCCAGCAGTATCAATGATCGTATACTTCTGACCTTCACGTGTAAACGTAGAGTCGATTGCATCACGCGTCGTCCCAGCAATATCACTTACAATGACGCGCTCTTTATTTAAAATGGCATTCACAAGTGAAGATTTCCCTACATTCGGTCGACCGATTAAAGAAAAATGAATAGAGTCATCTTCTATTTCATCTTCCGGTTGTACTGGGAAATGAGCCATCACAGCATCCAATAAATCACCAAGCCCAATGCCGTGTGCGCCAGAGATCGGATAAGGCTCGCCCATTCCTAATGAATAGAAGTCATACACCAATTCTTTACGCTCAGGATTATCGATTTTATTAACGCCGAGAACAACGGGTTTATGTGAACGATAAAGCATCTTAGCCACTTCTTCATCCGCAGCCGTGACTCCTTCTTTACCATCTGCTAAAAATACGATAACATCCGCTTCGTCAATCGCAATTTCCGCTTGTTGTCGCATCAATTGAAGCAATGGCTCGTCACCGATTTCAATACCACCCGTATCAATAATATTAAATTCACGGTTCAGCCACTCAGCTGAACTATAAATACGATCTCTAGTTACACCAGGCATGTCTTCTACAATCGACACCCGATCTCCAACAATTCGATTAAATATTGTGGATTTTCCCACATTTGGTCTTCCGACAATAGCCAGTACTGGCTTTTGCATGTCGCCACATCCTTTTACATAATTCTACCAAAAAGAAAACCCTTCCTATTTGAAGGGCGGTAAGTTACAGCTTATTTATTTTAGCAGATAAAAGAATAACTCACAACCGCCCAATGCCCTTATACTTTCGCTCTTGCCGCTTTTTTGGCATTCTTTAAGCGCCATGTTTCGCGATAGAAGAGACTGCTCAATCGACTTGCTTCCTGCCAACTAAAGAGCGCAAGAATCGCTAGTGCTCCTTGATCCCAGTAGGAAAGCAACCCAAGTTCAATGAAATGCGTAAGCTTTGCAATCGTCACTTGAAACAAAAGCTCCCCTACTAGCATGCCACTTAAGACACTATACACCCGGACTGCTGCATCGTTTGTAAATAGTAACGAAAGCACAACAACGAAAAGAGGAATTCCCCATTTTAAGCCGTACTGTAGCCATACCGGATCATACATTGCAAGAAGTGAGAGACCTGCATACGCACAAGCGATAGCACATGTTGTGAACACAAAATAAAGCATGCGCCAAAAAGAAGTGCGCGGTAAAAAATAAAAACTACTTAAAAACAGCACTATATAGGAAACGTGAACTGAAAAAAAAGAAAGTTGCAACTGCCACTCTTCCGCAATGATCACCCCTAAAAGCAAACAAGCAAAAAACGTCCGATTTCTCTGTTTTTTCATTAAAAATGTCGTATAAATAAAGCCGGCCCAGCTAATCCAATAAAAAAGAACTCCGTCCACCTCTTGTCACCTCCTCTTTTCCATTATGACCAGTGGAATAATTACTAAACACGTTGTCATACTAAAAAAAAGGAGTGATACATGTGGGCAAAGATCGCCAAGAAAAAAAATTAAAAGCCTCTCGTCGAGTAGAGTCTGATCGCGACCAAAGTTTAAAATATGATGGTGCAACGTCTTTAGAAGGGCCAGAACAAGCTAAAAAACGGAATCATCAAGCATAAACGCTATACAAAAACGACCGAAAACTTCATTCGGTCGTTACCTATGTCTTATTTACGCTGTAAGTTTTTAAGCTGCTCGCCTAGCATATCTCCTAAAGAAAAGCCTTTTTCTTCTTTTGGAAAGTTTTCTTTAATGTCTGCAGCATTCTCTGCTTCTTCTACTGCTTTCATGCTAAGTGACATGCGCTTGTCTGCAACCGTAAGCTCCAAAATTTTAACCGTTACAGTTTCACCAACGCTTACAACTTCACTTGGCTTTCCAATATGACGACTGCTCATCTCGGAAATGTGGACAAGCCCTTCGACATTGGGTGCTACTTCAACAAACGCACCAAACGTTGTCAAACGTTTAACAGTACCTGTTACGATTGCACCAGATGCGATTGTTGCCGGCAACGATGCCCATGGGCCCGGTTGCACATCTTTAATCGAAAGCGACACACGATCATTATCACGATCCACCGATAATACTTTTACCGCTACTTCTTGACCTTCTTCAACCACTTCACTCGGATGCTCTACACGCTGATAAGAAAGCTGCGAAATATGAACAAGCCCATCTATTCCGCCAAGATCGACAAACGCGCCAAAATTCGTCATGCGGCGAACCGTCCCTGTTATCACTTGACCCGGTTCTAATGCGCTTAAACGATTTTGCTTCTTAGCCGCCTCTTCTTCTTCTAAGACGATGCGATGCGAAAGAATCACGCGGTTTTTTTCTTGATCAAGTTCTACTACTTTTACCGTTAATGTTTTGTTTTTAAATGAAGAAAAATCATCAATAAAGGCTGTGTCTACCATGGAGGCTGGAATAAATCCTCTTACGCCAACATCGGCTACTAATCCACCTTTAACAACGTCTAACACTGTAACAGAAAAGACTTCTTGCGATTCCAATTTCGCGTGCAGTTCACTCCATGACGAGACAGAATCTACTGCTTTTTTTGAAACGGTCAGCTGCTCGTCACTCATCGCTAGAACTTTCACCGTCACACGGTCACCTACTTGCAAAACATCGCTAACATGGTCCACAGCTACATTCGATACTTCATTAATCGGAAGGATCGCATCTTGCTTATACTTAACGTCTAAAATGGCTAGCTTATCTTCAATCTTTAAGACCGTACCTTCTGTGATTTCACCAATCACTAGTACCTTTGCTTCTTCTAAGCTTGTATTCATCTCTTCCGTCATCCTATAATTCCTCCTTCAATTTCCATTACAGGTTACGCGATGTTTCATTCGTAATAAGCTGTCCTATCGTTTCCATTATAAGGTTTGTCGCTTCTTTTGCGGAAGCTTTTTGTGTTCGTAATGTGGAAAAATCAATCGGGGGACCAAAGATGACCGTTATTTTTTTACGAAACTTGTACGAACCGATAATGGCGCAAGGAACAACATAAGCTTCCGACTTTAGCGCAAAAAAACCTGCGCCCGCTAATCCTTCACTTAATTCTCCCGTCTTGCTACGCGTTCCCTCGGGAAACAACCCGAGCACATGACCGTCTTTAAGAACCGACAACCCACTCCGTAACGCTTGCTTATCACTCGATCCCCGTTTCACCGGAAACGCCTTAACCTTTGGTAAAATACGCTTTAACAGAGGGACATTAAACAATTCTGCTTTCGCCATAAAATGAACGTCACGTGGCGAACAAACACCAACGAGAGGGGGATCAAAATTATGTATATGATTTGAGCACAGCAGCATCCCACCCGAAGAAGGGACATGTTCTAGCCCCTTCACTTCCACTCTAAAAAGACCTTTCAGTAGCGTACTACATACTGCCTTCCCGAATGTATACAGGTTCACCTTATCAAGCCCTTTCAGTGACCATACGTAGAATAGCTTCGACGACTTCATCAATAGACATTGATGTTGTGTCTAGTTCTAACGCATCATCCGCTTTTTTTAATGGAGCGAACTCCCGTTCAGAATCTCGCTTATCTCGTAAGCTAATCTCTTCTTTTAATTTCTCAAAATCTGTTTCAAAGCCCTTTGCCATATTTTCATCATAGCGTCGTTTCGCACGTTCTTCTACGGAAGCGATTAAAAAGACTTTTAATTCCGCTTCTGGCATCACATGTGTACCGATATCTCTTCCATCCATCACAACGCCACCTGCAGCAGCCAGTTGTTGTTGACGATCTACCATTTCTTCGCGAACGGTTTGTGGCGTCGCTACAAATGACACGTTATTCGTTACTGCACTGCTACGGATTTCCGCTGAAACATTTTGGCCATCAAGAATAACATCTTGTCCGTGCGGCGTAATTTGCAAGGCAATTTTCGTTTCTCTAAGCAGAGCAGCAAGCGCTACTTCATCATGCAAATTCACGTCCTGTTGGAGCGCTTTATACGTTAACGCGCGATACATAGCTCCCGTATCTATATACACGTAAGAAAGCTTATCTGCTACAATCTTGGCAACCGTACTTTTCCCGGCACCAGCTGGTCCATCAATGGCAATTCTTAATTTCTTTTCCATGTTTCCTCCTGCACTACTACTGTCGTATAGTCATTGATCAACGGCAAAAAATACAGGGGAAATCCTGCTTCAATGCAACGTTCATCGGTGTTATATTCGTCCTTAACTATATCATAAACAGAAAAAACGGTCTATTGCTCATCTCCCATTACTACGGGGCAGTAAAGCGATAAAAAGGCTTAAGAAAACTCGCCCGAAAGAGCGAGTTTTCTTCACAATCGTATTAAAGCGCTTCGTAATTCGGTTCGCTTTCTTTCAGTTTTTTAACGAGTTCTTCACTTCCATCTTCCGTTGACAGATAAATAACATACGTTTCTTGACCAAGTGTCCCGATGAATTCATAGCAGGATACTTCTTGTTTAATATCATTGATCACAATCGCACGGTGTGTTTCTTTAACATGAAATTTCTTACTTAATTTTTTGCGTGCTTGCGCTTCGCTTATTTTTTCTTTCGGTATGTTCCGATGATGGTGGGCTACTAAAAAGTCGGTTCCTTGATAGCCCATAATATCGCCGTTATCAAGCGCTACTTTCACCGTCACATGTTCCGGATAAATGCGCACGCCTTTTTGTTGACCAACAAATGTAAAAACAGCAATATTATCATACTGTTGCGATGAGACAGGAAGTAGCTTCTGCTTCATATGTTTCTTTAAGAACTGGGCCGCTTCTTTTTCAGCATCATTAAGGCTTAATTTTGCTTTAGCAACACTTCTGTCTTGGAGAACCCAAAGGGGATAGCCTCCTTTTTTCGTAACATCCATATAGGTCGTTGCTTTCGTATCTGGGTTGTAGATCGTTAACGAGTAGGCTTTATAAACGGAGCCTTTACCTGATGCCTTCACCGAGATTTTCACGTTTTTTTTCAATTGAAAAAAAGTAACGGCTCGCGCAATCGCCTCTTGCTTAGAAATCTCTTTGCCTTTTAAATGACGAAAGCTTCGTTTACTTGCGTTATTAATACTCGTTACTTCTGGTCCGAAATCCGTATCGGAATAGCCCTCTGATGACTTATCAACCGTTTTGAAGCCATCTATAATCGTATTGTCAGATGGTTGATCTTTTTTCGCTAATGCTACTTGCACGTCACTCCACTTTAACTTTTTTTTCGCTGCGATTGCTTCGGTACGACGAAGTTCATTTTGAATGTTCTCAGCATTATGATAGAGCTTCGATAACGTTTGATGCTCTTTACTCGTTAATGGTTTCTTTTCAAGATCGCGAACGGAAACGCGATAGGAAAATTCCCCTATATCATTTAAGAAGGCTTCCGTCTTATTAAAAGGCAGTAACGCTAACGGCAGCTGACCGACATTATTATGCGCTTCTGACGTTAATCGCCAAACGTGGACGAGCGCAGGTGATAATTGTTTCTTAGAATTCATCGCTAACGTTTCACCAATTTTATCGTGCAAAGCATCCATGTTGTAGTTTAGTTCATGAAACGCGCGTTGATAATTATTTTCCGATTGAATTGCAATCGCTTTTTTCTCTTGATGCTCATTATAGGCAAAGTACCCTAATCCGAGCGTTGTAATGGCTAAAATTACGATGGTAACCGTGCGAATCAAGAGAATCGCCTCCTATTTAGTATAAATATGCTTTCCTATTTTCTTAATTTGGGGCCGGGTCCAAATCCAACTAGAGGTCGCGGTATCGGGGTTAAAGTAATACAGCGCTTCTCCGGTAGGATCCCAGCCATTTAAGGCATCCATGACCGCTTTTTTTGCAGTATTATTTGGCGTTAAATAAATTTGGCCATCTGAAACAGCAGTAAAAGCACCAGGCTCGAAAATAACACCCGACACTGTGTTTGGAAACTCGGCACTTTTGACGCGATTAATGATGACCGCCGCTACGCCTACTTGACCGATATAAGGCTCTCCGCGTGCCTCACCATAAACAGCGTTGGCCATTAAGTTAAGATCATTTTGTGAAAAACCATCTGGAATATTTTTGGACGGTACAGGTTTTTTTCCTGCAGATGCTTGTTTTTTTGCTGGTGTAGCTTGATTTTGCTTCGTATTATTCGTATACGTTCGTCCTTGACGAAGCTGCTTCATAACGTGCGCTTTATTATAGTTTGTTTGCCGAATGAGACGTGCTTTCGTTGTTTTACCGGCTAGTCCGTCGACTTTCATGCCATTTTTTTGTTGGAAATTTCGTAATGCCCAATACGTTTTCCAGCTAAAGACGCCCGTAATGGCTCCTTTAAAATAACCGTTATATTGAAGGCGGGCTTGTAGTTCAATCACATCATCTCCGGTCGCCCCGCGTTGAATCACTTGATTTGAAAATGCGTGTGCTTGTGTTTCTGTAAAAGCTTGCATTCCTATGATGATAATGAGCGCTAAAAGCATGGAGCAGAACCAATGCCTTCTTCTTTTCATAGATACATCCTCCTAAAATCATGCTAGTAACATAGTTGGTAAAGTTATGTTTTGTTAGAAAATCTTCTTTTATACGAAGGCAACTCTTTCCTTACATAAAAAAACCGAACCAACATTTGTTAGTTCGGTTGCATCACTATGAGCTTATTTTTTCTTGTTGAGCAAGCCAGACACGCTTACTCGCATTGGCTTTCTTCACTTTTCGTAAACCATTCCACCATAAAAACAACATGAAAGGAAGCATCACGAACAACCATTCATGGGTAAAAGTTGCCAAAATCCAATTGTACACACTATGAAGGATAACGGGAATGAGCAGTGATAATAGCAAAAACAATTTGTTGTGATTTCTTGAAAACTTTGCTTTCCCAACATAGTAACCACTTATAACGGCAAATAACGCATGACCTGACACTGGAAGAATGCTGCGCAAAAACGCTTCATGGACGCCATGCACGTATAAATACACGATATTTTCAAGCGATGCAAAGCCAAGCGACAAAGCCACACTATAGACGATGCCATCATAGGGTTCATTAAATTCTGCATGCTTATAAATGAGCAGAAGCACCATGCACCACTTTAACCCTTCCTCAACAACTGGAGAAACGAAAAAAGCGTTCAACACATGTGCTGATGAAAATTCTTCTGCCATACCGAAGTCTACTAACATTGCTGGAAACACGAGAACCATGCCGACGACAAACAGCCGCATTACAACCGATAATGGCTCTGTTTCATATTGATCCTTAAGATAAAAAAAACAAAGCAAGGCAAGTGCTGGCGCCATTCCTGCCGCAATAATTCCTAGCATCGTTGGCCTCATTTCTGTTAAAAATTTTAAAAACGGGAAGCGATGTTCTCCGCTTCTCCAGATGCTAATAGCACAGCTAAGCGAATGCGTGCTTTCTTGCTATCAAAATCTTTTCCTAATACGACACCTTGACTTACAAGATCATACGTACTTCCTAAATAGTCGTAAGTTGGATATACTTGACCTTCTTCTGAGGAAGTTGTAATTACGACTTTTACGCCTTGGGCAATGGCTTGTTCGACGCTTGCCATCATCAGTGGCGCCACTTGGCCACGTCCGGCACCTTCTAGTACAATGCCTTTTACACCACTTGCAACCGCAGCATCGATAAATTTGCCTGTAGCGCCTAAATAACATTTAATAATATCCACTTCCGGAAGATCGGCCTGCAAGGTAAAGCTTTCACGCTGAATCGGTTTTTGATACGCCACGACCTTATCGTTATCAATAATGCCTAAATAACCGAAACCAAACGAATTAAAGCCTTGTAAATTTGAGGCATGCACTTTTTTTACATAACGTGCTGAAAAGATCCGTTCGTTAAAGACAACAACCGTTCCGCTGCCTTGTAACTGTTCTTCACACGCGGTATAGATGGCATGACGAATGTTACTATAAGAATCACTGCCAATTTCACCTGGTGAGCGTTGTGAGCCTGTAACAACAACCGTTCGTGCATCACTCACCGTTAAATCTAAATAATACGCCGTTTCTTCAATACTATCTGTTCCATGTGTCACGACGACTCCATCAAACGAGTCATCTTCATAGAGCTTTTCAATCGTTGTTTTTAAGACGTGTAAATGATCAAATGTCATATGCATACTAGGCACTTGAAATAATGAAAGAATGTCAACCTCAATATCATTTGGGAGAGCAATCATTTCAGCAAGTTCTTCTCCTGTTAAAGCTCCAGATGAGAGCAAGCCCGTTGTTTCATTTGGTTTACTCGCAATGGTTCCACCTGTTGTGATTAGCGCTACTTTTTTCAATACACTCACCTCTGTTTCATCATACCATACTATCCTCTCACATGAGCGCAACAAAACGCTCATTTTCGCCTGCTAGAACCAGCTAAAAGGCAGAAATGAGCGTTGTGTTAGGTCGTTAATTTTTGTGCAATGCGTTCACCATGAAATCTTCCATTTTCAATAAAAATTTCATTCGCATTATTACCGGCTGCTATGACGCCACAAATAAAGATATTTTCAATATTCGTTTCCATCGTTTCAGGATTATGTTCTGGTCGCCCCGTTTTCCGATCAATGTGAATACCCATCTGTTGCAAAAAGCTGTGATCTGGGTGATAGCCTGTCATCGCAAAAACAAACTGCGCAGGAATCGTGTGCATGCTGCCATGCTGTTCATACTGCAAATCCTCCAAGCCGATTTCCGTCACATTTGCCTCAAAATGCATCGCAATATTTCCTGCTTTTACGTGAGAAACAAATTCGGGCAATACCCACGGTTTAACACTTGGTGAATAATCGGATCCTCGATATAGAACGGTCACACGAGCACCTGCTTTCTGTAGCTCAAGTGCGGTATCAATGGATGAATTTTTCCCACCGATTACGACAACGTCTTTATCGTAGTACGGATGACCTTCTTTAAAATAGTGAAACACATGACTTTGTGCTTCTCCTGGGATATCCATATAGTTCGGATGGTCATAATAGCCCGTTGCCACAATAACGGCTTTCGCCTCATAGGAACGAGAATTGCCTTTTTCAGTTACAGACGTTATGTGGAAAATGTTCTGATCATCTTTCCTTACTTCTTCCACCTTTTCAAACGTATGAAGATTGAGCGCTTTGCGCTTTGCCACTTCTCGATAATACGTCAATGCGTGAATGCGACGTGGCTTGCGTTCTTCGTTCACAAATGGCATGTTTCCTATTTCCAACTTTTCACTCGTACTAAAGAACGTTTGATGGGTTGGATACCGATATATGGAATCTACAATATTCCCTTTTTCAATGACAACGTAGGACAGTCCGCGCTCTTTCACTGCGATCGCTGCGGCTAAACCACATGGACCTCCGCCTATAATACAAACATCATACATACCTATCCATCTCCTGCTTCTTGCTTGTTTCCTTCTTACCGTTCGTTTCTTCTTACATACTTATGCATTTTCACTGTTTTTTCTACTGCTTCTACTGTTAAAAGGCATGAAAAAATCCCCTATCCATGATGATAGGGGATTTCCACTTATTTTGCAAAATATTTAAATCCAGCCTCTAAAGCGTGACGCTTCCGCCATTTTGCGAACACCAACCATGTAGGCAGCGAGACGCATATTTACTTTTCTGTTCGTTGATGTTGTGTAAACGTTGTTAAAAGATTTCACCATAACAGTTTCAAGCTTTTGTTCCACTTCTTCTTCTGTCCAGTAATACCCTTGGTTATTTTGAACCCATTCGAAGTAGGAAACGGTTACACCACCAGCGCTCGCTAACACGTCTGGTACGAGCAAAATGCCGCGCTCTGTTAGAATTTTTGTTCCTTCAAGTGTTGTCGGACCATTTGCTGCTTCAACAACAATCGATGCTTTAATATTGTGAGCATTTTCTGCTGTAATTTGATTTTCAATCGCAGCTGGTACAAGAATGTCACAATCAAGCTCTAACAATTCTTTATTAGAAATCGTATCTTTAAATAATTTCGTAACCGTTCCGAAACTATCACGACGATCCAATAAGTAATCAATATCTAATCCTTCTGGATCATGAAGCGCACCATATGCATCAGAAATACCGATGACTTTAGCACCAGAATCATGCATAAATTTCGCTAAGAAGCTACCTGCGTTTCCGAATCCTTGAATGACAACACGTGCTCCTTCTATAGAGAAGCCTCGCTTAGCTGCCGCTTCACGAATACAGATGGTAACACCTTTTGCTGTCGCTGTTTCACGTCCGTGTGAGCCACCAAGTACAAGTGGTTTTCCTGTAATAAAACCAGGAGAATCAAACTCGCGAATGCGACTATACTCGTCCATCATCCAGGCCATAATTTGTGAGTTTGTAAATACATCTGGAGCTGGAATATCTTTTGTTGGTCCTACGAGCTGAGAAATGGCACGAACGTAGCCACGACTTAACCGTTCTAACTCTCGAAACGACATGTTGCGCGGGTCACAAATAATTCCGCCTTTTCCGCCGCCGTAAGGTAAGTCAACAATGCCAGCTTTTAGACTCATCCAAATAGAAAGTGCTTTCACTTCTGTTTCTGTTACATTTGGATGAAAACGTACGCCACCTTTTGTTGGTCCTACAGAATCGTTATGTTGCGAACGATAACCTGTAAAGATTTTCGTAGACCCATCATCCATTTTCACTGGAATACGTACGGTTAGCATGCGAATTGGTTCTTTTAAAAGTTCATACACTTCTTCAGGATAGCCTAATTTATCAAGCGCTTCACCAATTACGGATTGCGTAGCGGTTAGCACGTTGTTATTTTCGTGGTTATCTGATTTGTGATCTGCTGCATTTGGGGCAGTCATTGTTTTACCTCCCATTGATTGTCACCTCTAAAGTTTAGTCCATCTTCAGTGACAGTATACACCTTTGTTCCTTCTATGAGAAGGAATTTTTCTCAAAGCTTCGCAAAAAAGTAAGCGCTTACGGTGAAGATACGCCTAGAATAAAGGTTGGATAGCCCCCCTTCATTAGTGCAGGGAGGCTCCTTTATTATTTATTCAGTGATAAGGTAATAAGTTCTTCCATCATGTCAGGATAGGACAGCCCGATTTCTCTTGCTGCGTCTGGAAATAAGCTTGTTGGTGTCATCCCTGGCAATGTATTTACTTCAAGAATAACAGGTGCACTTCCATCAGGAGGCACAATAAAGTCAACACGTGAATAAACTTCACAGCCGAGCGCTTCGTGCGCTTGAACTGCTTGCTTTTGTAAAAGAGCAGTTGTTGCTTCATCAAGGCGTGCGGGAACAAAATGTTCAGAGCCACCTGCTGCATATTTTGATTCATAATCGTAGTATGTGTTTTTTGGAACAATTTCAACAACAGGAAGAGCACGAACCGCGCCTTTTCCGCCCATAACGGCAACGGTAACTTCCGTTCCAGCTATAAATTCTTCGACTAATACTGTCGTATCATGCTTAAAAGCTGTCTCAATTCCAGCTTTTAAGTCTGCTAGCGATTGTGCAATCGTCAGACCAATCGTGGAACCTTCATGATTCGGCTTCACAACAGCTGGGAACCCGAATTCTAATGTCTCCACTTGTGCTTCTTTATACAATTTACGATCAAGAACAAGCTCTTTCGCCGTGCGAATGCCAGCTCCTTGGAAAAATTGTTTTGAGCGAGCTTTATCCATAGCAAGTGCGGATGCCATAACACCAGATCCAACATAGGGAAGCTTCAGCATATCTAGCACGCTTTGCAAGCGTCCGTCTTCTCCATATTTACCATGAAGACCGAGTACAACCATGTCTACGTCTAGTGCAATGATTTCTTGTAGGCGATCAGGATGAAAATCAACACCGACTACTTCATGGCCTTTTTCTTGTAGCGCTGTCATCATTTGTTTACCTGTTGATAATGATACTTCGCGCTCAGCGGATACCCCACCATACAATACTGCAATTTTCATTTTTTTACTCCACTCCTACATGAAAATATTCCCTTTTTGTGCTTCTCTTCTCTAAGGAAATCTTATCTATCATACCATGTATTAACGGGCTGTGTAACGCTCAACTTTAAATCTCTTTGTTCTACGCGACATAAAAAAACTCCCAGCATCACTGAGAGTTTAGTTAAAATGTTTATTAACCATCGAGATAGCATCCGCATTCATCAGTTCTTTTCCATACTCCATTACGCGATAACTTGTTATGGTGGAAGAACTACCGAATTCAGCAAGCAAAGCGATCAATGTATCTAGTTCGAGGTGATGAAAGTCTTGTTCATCAAACTTTAAATAAAAACGATTTTCAAACGAATAGAGAATTCCGCCAGCAATCGCTAGTGGCTGTAGACGTTTCGCTAAAGAAATTACATCTTCAAACGATGAAAATTCATAGAAAATTTCGTCACTCTCATCCATCGTTACTTGCATTTCGATATAATCTTCATCATAATCGTCTTCTAATTCATATTCGTTGTGTCCTTTTGTCACAATGACCACCATTCCTTGGGCCGGTAAAGCAAAAACTTCGACGGCAATGGGACCATCTGCTTTAAAGCCGACTTCATCGTCTGCTTCTGTCATCATGTCCCGGAATAGCTGATGAACTTTAGGAATATCCTGCCATATTTCATCCTTGGATATGCCGCGTTCTTTTAAGTCATCAAACGTTAGGAAGATTTTGATTTTATTATAAGTTAATCGCTCTACCCGCATTTCTAGTCCCCCTTACGATCGATTCCGCTTCTCTTACTACACTATATGACTCTTAAGAAAGTTGGTGATAATGAGTTAAGAAGCGGTCGTTAGTTTTCTTTCAACGATTGGTGAATCCAATCTTCCCACTCAGATTTTGTATTCCCTATTATCATGTCTTTAAATTTATTTTTTATATCATTGGATAAATATTCAATTCCAGGACCACCAACCCCAATTTGAAGCGCTGGATAGTGTGCCTTCGTTTGTGCTAACCATTGTGTCGTTTGGAGCGCGTACTCGCCCATCGTGCATGATACGAATACCCATTTCGCCTCTACCTCCTCTACTACAATAGGAAGATCTTCTGGCGGGATGCCTTCTCCAAGATATATAACGGGAAAGCCTCGCTGACGAAGAAATAAAGTAAAAATAAGCAGCCCAAGTTCATGCGTTTCTTGCAAGCCACAGACAGCTATTACTTTAGGTAAATAACGATCAACCGGTAAATGGTACATGACGTTTCCGATTTTTGCTTTTAAGAACGAGCTTGCGTAATGTTCATGAGCAACGGTAATCTCGCGTCGTTCCCATAGATGACCGATTTGTACGAGCAACGAACCGAGGACATCAATCGCTACTTTCTCAATGGAAAACAAACTAAAAGCGCGGTCAAGTACTTCCTTTGCTTGATTTTCGTCAAATGCTAACAACGCCCGTAAGAGCTCGTCCGCTAATTGTTTAGCATAATCTTGATGTTGTTTGGAATCCGTCGTTACTTCTTCTTTAAAGCTATGCTCTTTATGTTCTAACAAATCGACAGCTTGACTAATGGTAAACCCTTGCTCCACTTTGTTCATAAGCCATTTGATGATATAGATATGTTCATCTGTGTAAAGCCGGTGTCCTGCCTCATTTCGTTTCGGTTCAATGATGGCGTATCTTCGTTCCCAAGCTCGTAACGTTCCCGCTTGAATGCCTAGCATTTTTGACACGGCTTTAATATTGTATTTTCCTTGTTGTAAAGCCATTTCCTATATCCTCCAATAGCTGATTGTTCTCTTTAAGTATAGCCCAGAGGCTAGAATCTGTAAATTATGGTACTTTTCGAAACGGTAGACCTATGGAGGAGGTATTTCATGTTAAACGTTATTTTAACTGATTTTTTAGAAAAAGGACAGCCCTAACCTCTAGGGCTTGCCCTTTACTCTTCATGAATGCTAATAATTCGAAAGCCAGACTGCTTTAATTTTTCAATAAAACGATCAAATCTTGGTGTCTTTTCTACCTTCATAACCATCCGCCTTACAAGCTGATCGCTTTCATCAAAGGTTGTTAATGAAATAATATTTTCATGAAATTGTTTCGTTATTTCAGAGAGGCGGGCAATTCTACCCTCTGATTCTTGAGAAGCAAATGAAATGCGAACGCCTCGCTTTTTCATCCCAAAGGCGCTTTGAAATTGTTCGAGAACATCATAGCGCGTAACGATGCCTAATAATTTTTGATGTTTATCTGCAACCGCAACAATTGGCGTATCCTTGACCATTAATAACGTTCGTTCGAACACTTCATCTTCATGAATCCACTGATTTTTAAACGCTGCGATCTCAAGTGCTTTCGTTTTTTCTAAAAAAATAGCGCGCGTAAGATCACTTTTGTAGTATGCCTCATACAATGAATGACGGGTGATCATTCCTTTGAAACATTCATCCTGAATTACAGGAATGGCATCAAGGTCATACCGTTCCATCAGTTGCAAGGCTACAGCAGCCTTTTCATGCGCCGAAATCGCATGGGTTTTGCGCAGTGGAATCATATGACTTTTAACGAACATACCTTGCTTCACGCTCCTTATTTCATGTGCTATCGTAACTTTAAAGTTATAAGAATATTTAAAAAATTTATTGTAAATGTGTAAAAGATGCCTTATCATTACATGTATGAACTGATTTTGAATTGTTAAAGAAAGGAAGCGGTTTCCTATGACTTTAATGAAAATGAAAACAAAATCACTCGTGATGGATCAAGATTTTGCCTACAACGAAAAATTGGGGCTACCTGTAGAAGTGTACTGTCCCCAAGCTCACCAAACGATTGCATTTGGCCGAATCCAGGCACGAGATGATCGCTATATTGTCATCAATTCTGAAAAACATGCGCTTGATGATTACTTTTTCTTCGGTTGTCCTTGCGTTCACTAGTGCTATTTGTAATATAAATTAATGTTATGTGCCTCACTCATGTACGTTAGCACTTGATGTTTATAATTCTGCCGATCCGGTTGCGGCCACAACTCTTCACCGCGATCAATCATTTCTTTGCGCAAATTCTCAAATTCTTCACATGCTTTTTCATGTTGTTTGTTCAATCGTTTCCACTGAAGGCTTGCCAGAACAAAGTAGAGAGCCATAAACCATATTAAACGATCGCTCGCAATGGACATTACAGCTGTCCGAACACCCTCTGCCTCATTCCATTTAAAACCAAACACGTAAATAAACGCTAACGCGCCCATTAGTGAGCTATACACTCCCCACCATTTCATTTGTTTATCCGCATGATCCTTCTTTTCTTTTTTCTCAATGAGTGTTGTTAAAACAACTTTACAAAGATCCGAAATGTAAGGCTCGACCTTCCAGTAGTTGATGGCATTCATGTGTGCTCCCTCCTGCTAAAAAGCTATGCAGTGATGAAACAATTCATTCCGATTGCTTGTATTTCAGAAAACAATCGTAAAAAAACTGCCAGCAATTTAGGGCCGGCAGTTTTTTTACATTCTTATGACTCAATATGAACAGAGTGACTATCCCCATCCTCTGGAAGCGGTTTTGTTAGCTGTGGTAACCATAACTTCAAGGTGAAGGCAGCGATAATCAGTAATAAGAATAAACCAAGCAACCATTGGCTCAAGGAGGCTTTTCGTTTTTTAGGAGCGCCTTCTGTAGCTTCTTGGTTGCTTTTGTTTGCTGAGCGTTTTTTTCGACTGTGATACTCTTTCCGTGATGGAAGAGACTGATCGTTACTCACTGCGTCCTCCGTTGCCTAAACGATGCGTGCAGTTGCTAGTAGGCTTATCTCGCTGGATCCATGCCTAAAGCGGCAAACATGTTGACAACGTTCCTCCCCTCTTACCTATAAAGATTTATAGTTTGGTAACGTGTTACTCCCTTTTAGATCTTGTAACCATTTCCTTGATGGCGCGTGAAGATCCTCGTTTTGCTAGAAGCGCTCCGAGTAAAAAATCAATGAGAAAGTGAGCGCTCATGGGCGCTACTAAATTATCTGTACTTTCATATAAATAGCCTAGAAGGTAGCTTAATAGAACCGCTACACTAAATAGGACTGGTTTTTTCAGATAGCGAATATGTAGCAACGCAAAACAAATACTCGTTATATGTAAACCAAGCAGGTTTTGTAAGGCGCCTCGAAATAGCCATTCCTCACAAATGGCGATGACAAGCGTCAGCAACGCAATGTTTGGTAGTGATAATGATGAAAAAATCCGTTCATTAATACCCCCATCATCTACATATGAAAGAGGCAGCCATTTGTAAAGAAGCAAATTGAATAGAACGGTACCAATCGCTAGTCCCAAACCATATAATTCTGCTTTCGTATTCCACGTTACGTGTGACCATGGAAAAGAAGTGAAGAACATCAGTATACTTCCGGCGACTAAAAATAATAGTTGTGATAAATAGATATTAAGATATAATTCGGTATCACTTAATTGTTGAATCAATGCCGCTTGGTTTTTCTTGCTCATGTGAATCATCACTTTCCTGGTTAAAAATGAAACGAAGCTCACTTCGCCATGATGTTTGCAGTGGAGGTCGCAATTCTCTCTTTTGTTGTTCTAGAAAATGAACATCATGTCCACAGCAATAACTGCAACAATAAGGAGGTCGACCTACTTTTTGAAAGTCCTCATCAAAATATGTGATAATATACTCCCTTTTACAAAAAGAGCCTTGCGTCCATTGTATCATGTTCTGTAACATTTTTCGCTTTAGAGCTTTTCGGTACTCCATCCGCTCTATAATTTTCTCAATGGCTTTAGGTAGCTCTTGATTGGGAAGTGAATTAAAATACCCTTCACTCTCAAGTTGATAGAGCGTAAAATTAAGAGCTGATTCTCCCATCCCTAACGCAAAAAGACGAGAGGATGCGCTCTCACGATTCAAGCCTTCCATACGCGTGACTTGCTGAAGCTGCTGTTCGGTAGGAAATTCTTGTTGAATGAGGCGAGACGGTAGCTCTTCATCTGTTGGACTATACAACAAAATAGCCACACTTTGTGCCCCGTTTCTGCCAGCCCGTCCTACTTCTTGAACGTAAGACTCCATATCAGACGGAAGCTGGAAATGAATAACCCACGTAATATCTCCTTTATTAATGCCCATTCCAAAAGCATTTGTACTACAGATGCAGTCTAATTCATTTCGCAAAAACTGTTTTTGAATAAGCTGTCGATCAGTGGCCTCCATGCCGCCATGATAAGCGGCTACACGCTCGTGGCCGTCTTCTCTTAATGCTTGAGCTAAACGTTCCGCCCATTGTCGTGTAGCGGCATAAATAATGCCTTGTCCAGGTAGTTCTTTTAGTAATGATTGCAAGCGCGTCAGCTTATCTGCCTCGGTAGCAAACGTTTCGGTGACCAATTTAATATTAGGACGATCAACAGACGCAAGATGAGCTTCATAATCTTGCAAATGCAATTGCTGCACAATATCTTCTTGTACGATGTTCGTTGCCGTTGCTGTCAATGCAAGACACGGTGGGCGGCCTATTTTCTCTCTAACACTTCCTAACCGTAAATAGCTCGTGCGAAATTCATGACCCCATTGTGAAATACAATGAGCCTCGTCAACAACAAATAGCGATATGGTGCATCGTTTTAACTGCTGTACCACATAGGCATTTTGCAACAATTCGGGAGATATAAAGATAAAGCGGTACGATGACAGATTCGCTAAAACGTGGCGTCGTTCCTCCATCGATAAAAAGCTATTTAAAGCGACTGCCCGTTTTTCACCAGCAGCCTTTAACTGCTGCACTTGATCATCCATGAGCGAAAGCAGCGGCGAGACAATTAAGACAGGCGTGTTCCAAACATAGCCCGGCAATTGATAACATAATGATTTTCCACTGCCGGTTGGCATAAGCGCGAGTACATCTTTTCCTTGCAATACCGCTTCAATGACCGGTCGTTGTCCGTCGCGAAATGTTGGAAAGCCGAAGCGTTTATGGAGAATTTCTGTTAAATGCATCTTATTCACTTCCTTTTTTCCCAAGAACCAGTCGGATTTTAAAGTAGGATACATCTTGCAGTGCCTCTTTTAATGTTTTTAACTTTTTCGTTTTTAACGTCGTAAAGGCTGTTTGGATCGCTTGTTGCTCGTCTTTAGAAACAAAGGCATCAATAGAAAACGTAGGCACATGAATAGCCGCTTCTACTAGGTGATCTTCTAACGTGCTCCTTTTAATGTTGCGCCGACGAAGGATTTCTTGCGGCGTCATTCCCTGCTGCAGCAATTCATACGTTTTAGTAGCTGACTGCGTTAACGGTACGCTCTCTACCCCTATACTTGCCGCAGCCAACGTATGAAGCATCGGATAGAGCGTTGGTTGTTGAAGCGCTTCTTGTAAAAAATGATGAAGAACCGCTCGAAACCGCAAGGACACTTCTTCTTTTGATAGCGCTATCTGATCTGCTAGTTGCTCAATCGTTAGCCCTGTTCGGGTACGATGCGACATTCGCAGCACAAACAGCGTGGCGCTTTTCTCGTCTAGTTGATTGAGGAGAGTTAGCCATTCTTGATAGTGCTGATCTGCACTTGCTTGGCGCTCAGAACGCTTTGGCATGCAGCGCTTCACAATACGCTGTACATGAAAATCGTTACAAATTGGTAAAAAACGGGTGTCGTTGTGAAGTACGTGCGCTAAGGACTGTACGTAAAGCGATACTACATTAAAAAAAAGCGTCTCTGCTTTGCGATACTTTAAACTGTTGATCGTTAGAAGATACGGATGCTTCTTTTGCCATGTCTGAAGGGCTTGCGTCCCGAGTGAAGTCATACAATAGGTTTCTGCCGAGAGCGAGCGCACCCAACCATTTGCTTGAAGCTGTTTCACTTCTGTTTCTAACGTGGCTCGGTCCAGTGCCGGAAGCGCTGAAAATAAAAAAGAGGCATGGAATAACGTGCCATCGGTTAACGTCTGCGATGTTTTTTTGCCATTTAATAAATGAAGCACACCGGATAAGCTTCGTTCCCCATTTAGCTTTCCAATCGCAAAAAGAATTAGAAATTGTTGCATTATTTCTCCTCTCTTTCTCTCATTCCCTTCTATTTGTAAACGTTTCCGGTAAGAAAACTGCACATAACGGGATTTTTCTATTGAAAAGAGGGCTCACATTCACTTACAATATGAATAGCACGCATTAGTTACAAAGATTAACGAAATTGAAATGTATACGTGTTCGATTGTATCATTCTTACTATGATTAGGAGGTTATCACATGCCAAAGTACACAATTGTAGACAAAGACACTTGCATTGCTTGCGGAGCTTGTGGAGCAGCTGCGCCAGATATTTATGATTATGATGATGAAGGAATTGCCTTCGTTACACTTGATGAGAACCAAGGAATTGTTGAGATTCCTGATGTTCTTCTTGACGATATGCAAGATGCGTTCGAAGGTTGTCCTACTGATTCTATTAAAGTAGCTGACGAGCCATTTGAAGGCGACGCTTTAAAATTCGAATAGTTCTTTAGAAACCCTTCTCACATGTAGAGGGGTTTTTTCTATATCTCCATTTCATTAAAAATCAAATGATAACCATTGTCAATTAAATTTTATAGGAAGCGCCTTCATCATTGCTCTGCCTGACTTTTTGAAGGCTAGGCAGCCCGTTCTAGCCTCATCGTACAAAAAGATCTCTTTGAACTCTACGCTTTACTATGGTAAATTATCATAATATCTATCAATGAATTAGGAGTGAACAAAACATGTTTCAAGTTTTAGCAACAGATTCGATCGCAAAAGAAGGCCTTACGGTGTTAGAGAATGACTCCAATGTGTCAGTCATTTACGGATCCGTTGATGAAGCACCGACAACGATCGATGCCCTGATCGTCCGAAGTGCAACACAAGTGACGGCGGAGTTGCTAGCACAATTTCCCTCTTTAAAAATTGTCGCACGTGCTGGGGTAGGGACAGACAATATCGATATTGACGCGGCATCAAAACGCGGCGTGCTTGTTATTAACGCGCCAGATGGAAATACAATTTCGACAGCCGAGCATACATTCGCTATGATGATGTCATTATTGCGTCGTATACCACAAGCAAATCATTCCATCCTAGAAGGAAAATGGAATCGCTCTTCCTTTAAAGGTTCCGAGCTATTAGGTAAGGTTGTCGGAATCATTGGATTAGGACGCATTGGTACCGAGCTTGCAAAACGATTGAAGGCCTTTCAAACGGACGTTATCGTCTTTGATCCCTTTTTAACAGAAGAACGTGCCAAATCGTTACACGTTCAATCCGTGTCGCTTGACGCATTGTTAACAACAAGCGATATTATTACGGTGCATACACCGTTAACAAAAGAAACAAAAAACTTACTTTCTAAAGAAAACTTAGCGAAAACGAAAAAAGGGGTTTATTTCATTAATTGTGCGCGAGGCGGCATTTATGATGAAGAGGCGCTGTATGATTGCCTAAAAAGCGGTCATGCTGCTGGCTGTGCGCTTGATGTATTTATTGAAGAGCCGGCTACAAATAATAAGCTCGTACATTTGCCGAACGTTGTAGCGACTCCACATATTGCTGCTTCTACAACAGAAGCTCAATTAAATGTAGCTGTTGGCGTGGCGCAAGAAATTCACGGCTTTTTCAACGGCAAAACCGTTAAAAATGCCATCAATCTTCCGTCAGTACCTGGTGAGGAATTACAAAAAATTATGCCGTTTCATGAGCTTGCAAAGCTTTCTGGTCAGATTTTAAGTCAAGTCTTTACGTCAGGTGTGAAAGAAATTCGCTTGTCATTCTCAGGGACGATCACTGATCATGATACAGGGCTTGTCACGCGCGGTTTATTATCTGGATTTCTCATGCAACGCGTCGATCGTTATGTGAATGATATTAATGCGCCATTGATCGCAAAAGAACAAGGGTTTACCATTAGTGAAACGTCGCGTTCTGAAACGTACGGCTATGAAAATTGCTTACAAGTAGAAGTCATTGGAGAACATGATTCCTTTAGCTTGCAATCTACGTATATCCCGGGCTATGGTCCAAGGATTGTAAATATGAATGGCTATGTTACCGACTTTATGCCTGAGGGAGCCATGATTTACATTGAGCATGTTGATAAACCAGGGGTAATCGGCAATGTTGGTAAACTGCTTGGCGATTTAGACATTAATATCGCTTCCATGCAAGTCGGTCGTAAAAAAGCGGGTGGCGAAGCAATTATGCTCCTAACCTTTGATCATGAACTAACAAAAGAAACTGAAATGAAAATTAGGCAGTTAAAAGACGTCGTATCAGCAAAATCTCTTGCACTATAACGTACGACACTGCAAAAAGGATGGCAAAACACATCGCTGTGTTTTGCCATCCTTTTTTGACTTACTGATCAAGCGTTAAAAGAAATCTGCTACAGGTTACTATGATGTATACTCCTTTTTATAGGTACGACCGATTACAACGCGTTAAGCAATGTTTAAAAGTAGATTTCTTTGCGGTTGCCTTGCTCAAACGTCATGACCGTGGAATAGCCAACTTCTTTTGCTAAAGCAATGGCTTGATCATAGGCAAACCCAACATGCGCTGGTTCATGTGCGTCAGATGAAAAAACAATAGGAATGCCTTTTTTATAACACATTTCAAGAAGAACAGGCTCAGGATACATACGGCCAACCGGCTTTCTTAAACCAGCTGTTGAAATTTCCACACACGTTTTCGATTGACTAAGAGCATCTGTTGCTCGTTCATATTGTTCTAGCAAAAATGCCTCATCTTTCGGTATGTAGTTGAAAATTTTCACAAGATCGATATGACCCATAATGTCAAATAAGTTTGATTGCGCAAGCGTAACCACTTGATCATAATACGTTGTATAAATTTCATGAAGATCGCGACGATCCCACTCTTTGCGATATTCGGCAAGATCAATGCCAAAATCGCCATTCCAATGAACGGAGCCAATCACATAATCAAACGGATAGCGCGAAATAAAATCCGCCATTTCTTGATGCTTGCCTGGCGTATAGTCCATTTCAATCGACATTTTTACATCCATGCCTTTTTGATGCGCTTGTTGGAACAAGGCTACATAATCGTCCATATCATAATAGCGACGCTCTTCCATCCATGGCTTCGATACGATGTCTTTCGTTTGATAAAAATGATACGCGTGCTCGGAAATGCCAAAGTGCTTAATGTTTTTTTGCGCTGCCTGCTTTGTAAATTGTTCTAAATAGTCAAGGGTTAATGTCCCCTTTTCTAAATGATTATGGTAATCTGTCGGCATAAGGAAGCCTCCTTTTACTTTTCATAAAAATCCTTATCCCCTTTTGTACCATGAAATAACGATTGCTTCAAGTTCTTTCCCTCGCCTCGCCCATCGCGGGCTTTGCCAACTGTGCCTCCGATAAAAAGAATAAACAAACAGGCAGTGATCGCAATCACCACGAGAAAACGTCTACAATAATCAAGCATTGGCGCCTCCTAAAAAGAAAAAATCACCGTATTACTGTATGTGACCTAACGAAAAAAAGAACAAGAAAAAACCTTGTTCTTTTGCTCGTTTCATGAGAAACAAGAAAAATCGGGAACATCTTCTATTGTTCTACAGCGAATGGCAAAGAAATTGAGAATGTTGTCCCCTCTCCCCATTTGCTTTGCACCGAAATTTTCCCATGATGGTTATCAACAATGTTTTTTGCAATGGCCAAGCCAAGACCCGTTCCACCTTTTTTTCCTCGTGTTCGTGCTTTATCTGCTTTATAAAAACGCTCAAAAACAAACGGTAAATCTTCTTCGGCAATGCCAGAGCCATTATCGGCCACTTGAATAGATAACGTCGCTTCTTTTCGTTGCACGGAGATGGTTACTGTTCCCCCTTCAGACGTATGGCGTATGGCATTATCAATTAAATTCGTAAGCACTTGCTCCATGCGATCAGGATCGAAGGATGCTTCTGAATCATGGATGCCATTCATCTGCAACGTAACCTCAATGTTTCGTTCTTTTGCTAAACCGTTAAATTTCCGCACAACACGCTCAAAATATGACGGAAGATGCACCGTTACCGGGTGTAGTTTCATTTGACCTGCTTCAAGTCGTGCTAAATCTAGCAACTCACTAACGAGACGACCCATGCGCAGCGACTCATCGTGAATGATTTTAACAATTTCTTTTTCTTCTTCACGCGAACCTGCTACATCATCAACAATGGCTTCACTATATCCTTGTAGCATGGCAATGGGCGTGCGCAGCTCATGAGAAACGTTGGCGATAAAGTCTTTGCGCAATTTATCCGCTTTACGTTCTTCGGTCATATCGCGAAGAACAGCTACTGCACCGCGGACGTACGATTGATTGTACAGTGGGGTCATCACAATCACCCACGTTCGCCCTTGAAAGTTCATTTCAATGAACTGATTGTTTTCATGCATGACCACATCTTGAAACAGCTCTTGCAATGCTTCAGGTAGAGCGTCTTCTTTAAAGCCCATACCTTCGCGATAAGCGTGTAAAAAAGCTTGCGCAGGCGGATTAGAGACGAGCATTTTCATACGTCGATCAAACGTAATGACGCCATCTGCCATCGAGCTTAAAATGCCGGAAAGCTGTTCTTTTTCTTGGTTTAGGGCATTAATATTGTTTTTTAACTGTCGTCCCATTCGGTTAAATGCCATCGCTAACTCGCCAATTTCATCATGCGTAAGCATCGGCACTTTCATATCAAATTCACCACGCGCCATATGAGCTGCTGCTTCTCGCATTTTTCGCAGCGGAGCGGTAATCCGTGACGACAGAAAAAACGCAAAAATAGTCGTTAAAATAATGGCGATGCCCGCTGATAAAAAGATCAATCGCTTCGTATAATTCGTGTTTTCAGCAATGTTTTCAAGAGATTGATAAATGTAAACCGCACCTTTTTTGCCATTTTCCATGTGAAAAGGCAAACCGACAATTAATAGCCGATGGTGAATTTCTTTGCCGTTCATTGTAACAGGGAAATCGCCTTCTTCAACGCCTTTTTGCCCTTTTTTATAAACGTTTGCTAGCGTCTTATTTTGAAAAAATACGCTAACCGGTATATCCGGACCTCCTCCTTTTTTCGGAGAAGGCGCATAATACTCTTTTTTATCCATAATCACCATGGCATTTAATGAGTAAGCATCAACAAGTTCCGAAGAGATGCGAATCGCTTCTTCGCGACTTTCATAATGTTCAACGAGCTCCGTCATTTTCTGTGCGAGCTTCGTTAAGCGATCTTCAGCCTGTTCATCGTAATACTTTCCGACGAATTGCGTTAGTAGAATCGTAAGCGTAAATAAAACGACAGACACGAGCAAAATAATCGTTAACCAAAGCTTTCCGACTACACTTCGCCAAATCATTCTTCTTCAGAAGCCTCAAACTTATAACCGACTCCCCAAACCGTTGCAATCATAGCAGCGGCCTCAGCAGACACTTTATTAAGCTTTTCACGCAGCCGCTTTACATGCGTATCGACCGTTCGTAAATCGCCAAAAAACTCATAGTTCCACACATCTTTTAATAATTGCTCACGCGCATATACTTTGTCTGGCGTCTTAGCAAGATAATAGAGCAATTCATATTCTTTTGGCGTTAAGTTTACTTCTTTTCCACCTGCTAATACGCGATGGGCATCGTGATCAATGGTTAAGTGAGGAAAAACAATAATGTTTTTCGCCACAGATTCTGTTTCTAAAAACTTCGTAACGGATGATCGGCGCAGCAAGGCTTTTACGCGCAACACGACTTCACGTGGGCTAAAAGGCTTCACAATATAATCGTCTACACCTACTTCAAACCCTTGAATACGATTCATTTCTTCACCCTTGGCTGTTAGCATAATAACAGGCGTTGCCTTGCGCTGGCGAAGCTTTTCACACACTTCCATCCCATCCATACCAGGCATCATCACATCGAGTAAAATCAAATCATACGTTAAGGTTAACGAGCGATCAAGCGCTTCCTCGCCATTTTCTGCTTCATCTACTTCATAATTTTCTTTCTCTAAATACATCTTTAATAGTTTGCGAATGCGTTCCTCATCGTCGACAACGAGAATTTTTGCTTCTTTATCCATGAGATGTTCCTCCATTTCCTTTTGACGCTCTTCTTCTATCATACATGAACACGGTATCTAGTACAAAACCCTTCACGCTGTCTTTTTGACAAGGTCGTGAAGGGTTTATTTTACTTATGCGTAGGAATGTAAACCAGCTACGACTAAATTAACGGCTACTAAGTTAAACATAATAATTACGAAGCCAATCACACATAGCCAAGCTGATTTTTCACCATGCCAACCGCGCGACAAGCGAAAATGTAAATAGGCTGCATAAAATAAAAAGGTAATCAGGGCCCATACTTCCTTTGGATCCCATCCCCAGTAACGGGTCCAGGCTGCTTGTGCCCAAATCATAGCAAAGACGAGGGCACCAAGCGTAAAGACTGGAAAACCAATAGCAACGGAGCGATAACTAATTTCATCTATAAAGTCAGGATTTAAATTCATAAGCCTTGGACGGATGGCCGCAGCAATTCGCTTTCGTAAAATGAGACGGATGAGACCGTATAGTACGCCGCCAGCGAGCAAGGACCAGACAAATGTATTAAGCTTTTTCGGTGCATTTTTCCCATTAATCCATGAGGGTGCATCAACTAGCGGTCCAAAGTGATCATCCAGCTGCTCACCGTTATGAGGACCAATAAGCGCAGGCATTGTATACACATTTTCAAGCTTTTCGCCTTTCGTCCCTTTCCATGAAAACGTTGTTTCATAGTGAAAAGCAGCTGAGCCAGCACTAATGATGATAAAGCCAAGTACGCATAATAATAAGTAGATAATCGATTCTATTAACTTCGTTTTTTTCGATGATAGCTGTTGATCAACGACCCGAATTAAGTAAATAAAACCAGCGATAAACGAGATGGAGAGAATCCCTTCTCCAAGTGCAGCCGTCGTCACATGGATCTTTAACCAGTCGCTTTTTAAAGCCGGAATAAGCGGTGCAATATCACGTGGAAACATGCTGCCATAGGCAATAATTAAAAGGGCAATCGGCATCGCAAATACGCCTAGTGCATTGGCACGGTAAATGCCATATAACACAATAAACGCAAACACCATCATCATGCCAAAGAATGTTACAAATTCAAAGAGATTACTAACCGGGGCATGCCCACTTGCCACCCAACGGGTTATAAAATAACCGAGCTGCGTTATAAAACCGATGATGGAGAGACCATAGCCAATTCTGCCCCAACGCTTCGTATATGCGGCCTGTTTATTTTTTTTATCCGATAAAGAGAGTGCGAAAACGAGCGTGGCGATTAAATAGATAATAAAGGCGATATAAAGTAACGTACTACTTAGTTGTGCCATAATGAATTGCTGCAGTCGCAAGAAACGTTCTTCGTGCTCTGCAGCCTATTCACCTCTCCTTCTTTAGAGTAGATGGATTACGATTGATCCTGAAGAACAGGCATACCCGTTTCTTCGGAAATCCCTTGAAGCTCACGTTTCATCCCGAACCAATTTTTGTTCGTATGTGCCGCAATCAACCAGCGATCGCCTTCTTTTTTTAACCAAACGCGACGATGGTTCCAATACAAACCTTGTACGACCCCGATCATAAAGATAAGACCTCCAATGACAATGATCGGTAACGTTCGATCTTTTTTCACTGTTAACCCAGATACGTTTTTCATTTTTACACCAGACAAAGAAATTCGATATTTATTTTGACCAAGCTCAAAATTCTTTTGAATACCGAGCACGGCTCGTTCGCCTTTAGGAACGTCTGGTGCGATAATTTTCAATAACATAAGTGGATTTTCAGGATTATTATCTTTGGAACCGAGTTCTTTATTATTTTCGACCTTTACATTTTTATAATAGTTTTTCAGTGTAATGTCATAGCCTTTTTTCAAGTGATACGTTGCTTTTGGATTTGCTAGATTAACGGTAAATTCCCCAATTGTTTCATCGGTTTTTTTCCGTTTTAGTTTAAAAGAGAACGCATCTAATTGACTTGGCTTAAAATCGACTTGATAGAGTGAGAACGAATCAAATTCGAGCGGATCATTTACGCGAAGCTTGTAATCTTTCACTTTCGTAAGCTCTGGTTTAGCTCCTGGTAAAAAGTCTTTCTTTGTCTTATAAAGCGTCACATTGCTTTGATAATTACTAGGAATATCTGCACTCGATTTTTTTAAGGCTTCGGCAAACTTCGGATCGTTTTCTTTATACGTATCCATAATAAAACGATTGTTTTTTAAGTAGTACTGGCCATCTTCTGTTTTCGTTCCAGGTATGGCAAGCGTTTCTCCCTCTTTGATCCAAAGAGGCTGATCTAAATACATGTCTGGAAAAAAGCGCAGCATCGCTCCAATTAAAAAGAGAATAAGACCTGTATGATTGACATAAGGTCCCCAGCGAGAGAAGCGATTTTTCTCAGCTAGCCAATTGCCGTTTTCTTCTTTTACTTTATATCTTCGTTTCTTTAAGCTTGTCTTGAGCTGCTCAAGTGCAAGTGGTTGTGTGACTTCAATATACAAGCGCTGCCGATTCATAAAGCTATTATGACGCGTTACACGTTGATGCTTTAAGGCTCGATAAAGTGGAAATCCGCGGTCAATGGAAACGATGACTAAGGAAATTCCGAGAGCAGCCAGCAACAGCATAAACCACCATGAGCCATACAAATTCTCAAAGCCTAAGAGATAAAAGATTTTTCCTAACGTTCCATATTCTTCTTCATAATAGGTAGATGGGTCCGCTGTTGGCGGTATGTACATTTGTTGGGGAAAGATCGTTCCAATCGCTGCAGCAACCAGGATGAGAACGATAATCCATATGCCCACTTTAACGGATGAAAAGAAATTCCAAATTTTATCAATACTATGTTTTTTATACGTTTGCGAACGAACAGCGCCGCCTTCATAGCGCATATTGATGAGTTTTGTTGAATCTACATTTTGCAAAGGTTTCCCACATGCTTCACAAATTTCAGTTCCGAACGGATTCACATGGCCACATTCGCACGTAATCTTCTCCAATTTTTAAAACCCCCGTTACGGCTTGATGCGTTTCATATACTCTTCTATTTTTTCCTTGGATAATGAGTCACTTGTTTTTTCGATAATTTTTCCGTCTGCATTAATTAGCAAGGTCGTCGGAATTGGACCAATGCCATATAAGCGTGTCACATCTTTGGAATCGTCCATTAAAATAGGAAATGATAAATGTAAGCGCTTTTTAAAATCAGAAACAGAAATAGACGCCTCACCTACATCCACGGCAAGAATTTCAATTCCTTTGTCACGATATTGTTTATAAAGCTCTTCCATGTAGGGCATCTCCCGCTTACATGGATCACACCACGTTCCCCAGAAATTTAAAAACACGCCTTTTTTGCCTTTAAAGTCTGAGAGCTTCACTTTTTCGCCGTTCAATGTTGTCAGCTCAAAATTTGGCGCTTGATCTCCTACTTGTACATTTCCGCTCGTATCTTTAAATACGGTATTATAGAGCGTATAACCGACCGCTAGCGCAATGACAAGAAGAAGAACAGAACGGAGCACCAATCTTTTTTGTTTCTTTTTCAAAAGCTACGTCCCTCCATTCCGTATCCTTCCAATTCTACTATACCGTTTCCTGTTTTATCTATGTCCCCTATTTTTTGACGGTTGTGTGACAGCTTTTACACGTAACTGTTTCACTTCATGAGGTGTGAGCTCGCGAAATTCGCCAGGATTCAATCCTTTTACATCTAGGAATGAATAACGCTCACGCTTAAGTTTCATCACAGGGTGACCGATTGCTTCGAACATGCGACGGACTTGACGATTGCGTCCTTCATGAATAATAAGCTCAATAATCGCTGTTTGTTTTTTACGATCGCCTGAAATAAACTTCACACGTGCTGGTGCTGTTTTTCCATCTTCAAGTACAATCCCATGTTCAAGTTTCTTTAACGCTTCTCGCGTTGGAATACCTTTTACTTTGGCAATGTACGTTTTATCGACTTTATATTTTGGGTGCATCAGTTCATTGGCAAACATTCCATCATTCGTCATAATCAGTACACCAGATGTATCATAATCTAATCGTCCAACAGGAAAAACCCGTTGTTCTATAAGGTCTGTAAAGTAATCGGTTACTACTTTTCTTCCTTTATCATCTGATACAGCGGTAATGACACCGCTTGGCTTGTACAATAAGAAGTATACGGGCTGTTCGCGCTCAATTTGCACGCCATTGACTTCAATGCGATCTCTGCCGCCTACTTTCGTTCCTAGTTCAGTGACAACAGTTCCGTTGACCTTCACTTGTCCTTGCTGAATTAACTCCTCTGCTTTACGCCGAGAAGTGATGCCGCTTTGGGCTATCACTTTTTGTAATCGTTCCATGACTTCACCTCATGTAACATGATACTCTGTCGGCTTTCAATTCACAAGGTGTTTTGGGATATCTTTAGCTGAAATGTCCTATGGAACGTAAGAAATCAGCAAAAAACGCGTGTCCCCTCTTTTTAAAGTGGACACGCGTCTTGATTACTGTGTTTGAAACGCCTTATTTTGTTTTGGCTTTTCTTCATAACCATTTGGATTTTGCGACTGCCATTTCCACGTATCGCGACACATGTCATCTAATGTATGCACCGCTTGCCAGTCGAGATGTTGCTTTGCTTTTTGCACATCAGCATAGCACACTTCAATATCACCTGCGCGACGAGGCACAATCTCGTAAGCAAGCGACGTATCGGCAGCCCGTTCGAACGCTTGGACCATTTCAAGCACACTATAACCGACACCTGCACCAAGATTAAATGCTTCGACACCCTCATGATCACGGATATAAGAAAGCGCCTTTAAATGGCCACGTGCTAAATCTGTCACGTGAATATAATCACGCACACCAGTACCATCTTTTGTAGCATAATCCCCACCAAATACTTTTAGTTGCTGAAGTTTACCAATTGCCACTTGTGAAATGTACGGCACAAGGTTATTAGGAATGCCATTTGGATCTTCCCCGATCATGCCACTTTCATGAGCACCAACCGGATTAAAATAACGTAGCAATGCAACGCTCCAACGTTTCTCTGCATTCCCTACATCTCGAAAAATCTCTTCAATCATGAGTTTCGTACGTCCATACGGATTCGTCGCTTGTAAAGACGCCTCTTCGGTAATAGGCATTACCTCTTGATGACCATAAACGGTTGCTGACGAGCTAAACACGAGCTTAAAGACATTAAACCTCGCCATCACTTGGCAAAGCAGTACCGTACTTGCCACATTGTTTTGATAATAAGCAAGCGGCTTCTCCACAGACTCCCCAACTGCCTTTGATCCCGCAAAATGAATAACTGCATCAATACTCTGCTCACTAAAAATGCTTTGCAGCAACGCCTCATCCAATAAATCACCTTCATAAAACGTAAGCGATTGCCCCGTAATTTTCTCTACCCGAGCAATCGCCTCATATTTACTGTTGCTTAAATTATCAAGTACAATGACCGAATATCCTGCCTGCAGTAGCTCCACACATGTATGCGAACCAATATAGCCTGCTCCACCTGTTACGAGTATGTTCATTTTTTATATCTCCTTTACTTTTTACAATGATCCTTTATGTAGTACATCTATTAGATTGAAAATGATACCTTAGTAAACTAGACCGATTTTTTCCGTTAAACACATGATAACTTCCTCATGTATTGAGAGTACACACAGTCAATAAAAAGGCTTATTTCGCCCTCTCTATTATCTTATTTTTTACATATACTAGATTTAGAAGGAAGCGCGTATACGTTCATTCAAATTTTACCGTTTCCTTCTTTTAAATGCAATAAATGTTAGAAATAGATAGGGGTGTCATCTATGATGACAATAACAATAATGATTTCCAAAGAGCTAGTCTCTTTATGAGTAGTTATCTATTAGAATTAAAACGTTGGAATGTTAAAAATGATGGAAGTGATGCTGTTAATACTTCCAAAGGCATAAACGCCGCTTTCTTATGGGCATCAAAACAAAATTATACAGAACTTGTTTTGCCTAAAGGAACGTATCTAATTGATGAAACCAATCCACTCATACCGCAAAGCTTTATGACCTTCAATTTAGGTGGCGCAACGCTACGCATTCGTGATAACAGCTTGCCGAGTTATGCCATCATTTCTCTAAAAGCTAATCAAATCAATGTTCGTATTACGAATGGTAAATTAGAAGGCGATCGGTATACTCATAATTATGGAAGTGGTGGCACACATGAGTTTGGTATGGGTATTGAATTAAAAAACAAACTACAAATGATTGAAATCGATCATCTAGAAATTTGTAACACAACCGGAGACGCTATTATTGCGCTCACTTCTTATGGTGGTATTAACGATACGATTCAAACATTCATAAAAAATGTAGAACCTGGGTCAGTAAATGTTTCAAATGGAACGCTTGAAGCTAACATGGGGCGTATTCGTACAAAAGAAGCCATTCCCATCGTTCCTGATATGATTGCTGTCGGTTTTTTTGGTTTGTTTGGCGACAGTTATGGTGGTGTAGGTTCAGAAATAACAACGGATATGTACGATGTTATTTTCTATACTAGTAATGCCTCATTTCTTAGTGCCGTGACAAACGTACACTTTTTTGATACCGTTACCCTTCCAACAGGGGCAAGCTTCGCTCGTGTAGTTCTTCATCAAGCAACTCTTCCTTCGCCTTCGGGAAATACGCTTACGATTCGAACTCCCGAATTTTCTTCGCATTGTTCCGTTGAGTTATGTCACATTCATCATTGTCGGCGTCAAGGTGTTTCCATATGCGGAGCCAGATACTTTACTGTACGAAATTGTCATATCCATCATATTTCAGGTACTGCACCAGAAGCTGCCATTGACGTAGAAGATGGTTATGATATCAACCAATTTATTTATATTGATCAAAATAACGTGTATAACAACAATTATAGTTTTGTCGCTGTTGCTGGACGTCACCTCTCTTTAACGAATAACCGCTTTGTAGGTGGAGTGTTTACCATCAATAGTGAAGTGGATCAAGCCTGTGTTACGAACAATTACTTCATTAATACAAGTACCCTGCTATCAGGTGAATGTCAGTTTTCCACTAATCATCTAGATAACTGTCGTGTGCAATTAATGGATACGAAACCTGCTTCTATTAACCACTGTCGTTTTTATAATTCACCGATTAATTTTAATAAAACAAAAGCCTATTCTTCTCAACTAACAAGCAGTACCTTTCTTTTTGATGCAGAATTTTCCAATGTAACTCCAAATCTAGGATCGCCTCTTATTTTTAGCATTGAACCGCAAATAATTGCAGATTGTACATTCGAAGGAAACGGTATTGAAGCCTTTACAGCTGCTCCTCCAGCTGCCCATGATTGGCAGCTTACTAATGTGTCTTTTATTAATATTAAACATCGTGAAGGACGGCTTACCGGCTTACCGGCTGGAACGTATAACGGCTGTCGCTTCGTTAATTGTGGTACGTTAACCTATGGTACCAATCCTGCTTCCCGTCTAATATTCAACAATTGTTTCTTTCAATGGAGTGGTTATGATTTATTTTATTTAGATGCTCCAATTGCCTTATTACGACTAGCTCATTGTTTATTTGTCAGTAATACCGCCAGTAAAGCACTAACTAGTCAAGTGATTGGTGGGAGAATGGAGATTACAAACAATGAATTTATTTACACACTAACAAATGGCACAACGCCAATTCTCGATTTATGGGCCCAGTTTTCAGCAACTCAAGTCGTTATTACAAACAATACTTTCACGAGCAATCTACCGATTACTGCTATTCTTGCTACTTTAATTTCACCAACAACTCCATTGATTTTTAAAGACAATATTCTAAACAAAACGGTTAGCAAACTTGCCTCACAACATGTAAAAATGAACAATATCGTTGATCAAGTGTTACTACCATAAAAAAAACAAAAGCTCATGAATTCATGAGCTTTTGTTTTATTGTTGAACAGCTTTCGTTACAGACTGTTTCTGTTGCGTTACAAATCGTTGAATGGGTGTAACAATCCATTTCACTGCATATGAACATGCTAGGCTTAACAACACTAACCAAGCTAAAATAAGAACTGGATATTTTGGTGCAAAAACGAGTTCTGTAAAAAAAGATCCGTATAAAAACATATGCACAAGCCATATATTCGTTGAATGATCACCTAAATAGTGGAAGGCTCGTTGAATAAAGGCTGGCTTTTTTATAAAACTGAAGCAACAAATAAAAACAATGGCAATAAACGGTGCAATAAATAACGATTCAATAAACGCATGAAGGACAATTAAGCCTACGATGGCACACCCCGCAAGTGCATTTTTAAAGGGTAGCTTCATAGCCCAGCTTACGAACCGAGAATAGTACTTTTCTTTATAAAAAAGTGCACCAACTAAAAATGGTAACAATGACGTTCCATAAAGAACAATGGCATTTGTAACAATCCAAACCCATTCATTATCTAAAATAACCACTTGTTTAATTCGTTGTATATAGCTAACGATATACACTAACAATAGAACACTTATAACGGTTCGAGGTGAGGTTCGTTGCACCCAGCGAAATAAGAAAGAGGCTGTCAGTACGAGTAAAACGTATGTTTGTAAAAACCACCATGCGCCATTGTAACTATTTGATAATAAGGACGCATTTAGGAGAAACGCTTTAAAGCCGCCTTCTGTAAGCGTTGGATTGTTCATAACATAACCTAGCACAATAAACAGCAATAAGATTACCCAAAAGTTAATAAGCAACTTTAATATACGTTGAAACATCGGTTTTCCTTGCAATTTCTTTTCATTCGATTGATAGCTAGCATATAAACCATAACCACTTGCAAAACAGAAAATAGGTACGCACACATCACCAAATAATCCTAAATAATAGACGAGAGGCACATGATGAATCGTTGGAAATACATCGTAAAGACCACTCACTTCTTTTCGACAAAATAAATGGAGACTAAGCATGCCGAGTATAGCCGCACCTTTTAACATGGCAACTTCTTTTTTTGTTAATTCCATTTTGCACCTCTTTTCAAAGACGTTTATACTGCTTGCTTGTTTTTCATAAAACGACGCGTTCCTTTTATTTTGGAAAGAGCAATCGTTTTAATCATTGTAAAATCAGCGCTTCGATAAAAGAGCGCGACATACAATGCGTTCGGTAATAGCAAACTAAGAATCGCCTTGTACATAATCATCATAAATGTCGAACCCTCGCCTAGCCATAATCCCGACAGATGAACACCATAACAACACAATACCGTTAATGCCGTATACAAACCATATCGATAATAGTAAGAAATGACAGGCTTCTTAAATAAATGTTTGTATACGATAATCGGCTGTGTAAAAAATACTGTTGCTAGATTACTAAGGAGCGTTCCTAAAAAAATACCAGCCAATCCTAAATAATGAACAAAGATTAAAGCACTTCCTAAGTTAATAACACCTTCAATAATAGGTGCATAACGATCTTGAGCAAACAACCCCGCTTTGTTTTTAAACGTTGATATAGAGTTGCGTAGACCTGTAAGGTAGAAGTTGACTAAAACAAGGATAAATGTAATATTAGCGAGAAGTAATCCCCGTCCTAACCACCAATTGATAAAGGGTTCTAACACGTTGTATAAAAAAACAACCGCTATCGAGTAAATCCAAAAGTTTACAAAATATGAAACTTTAAATATAGCATAATTTTTCTCGACTGATTCGGTTGCAATTAAATTGCCGACACTATTACTAATTCCTCCGAGAACAGGTAACAATAAAGCTTCTAATTGTTGAATAATCATCGTATAGTTTGAATACAAACCAACTGTTGCTACATTAATAAAAATGGAAATTAAAATATTGGTTGTACCAAACACAAGAAAACCGCCAATATTATGTAAAAACATCGCTTTTACATTTGTTTTTAAATTTTCTTTTGTTTCGTGATCCACTTTGTATTTCTTTTTTGTTTTTATATACGGATAGCGCTTGTTTACAATACGGCCGTTATACATGTTTTGAAGAACATAAAGCACAAACTCAATTGCTAAATATAGTATAAAGTTTTTTGTAAGCACTAAAACAACAATCTTACTAACATTAGTAATTACTTGAAATAATAAGTTGGCCAGTGCGAGAACATACCCTCGTTGATCTGCGTTGATCAGTGACCACTTATGTGCATTTAAATAAGACACGATGTTTTTTGCTACAAACAAAGAATAAATAATCCACAGAAAAGCGATAGAATCGGAGCCTTTCATAATATAACCGAGAAATGGATATAAAGCTGCACTAATAATTAGAACAATTGCCGCTAAACCGCTGTATGCTTTCTTATACAATTGAACGAGGGCAATAATCTTAGGTTCGTTTTGTTCCGCTAGTGGTTTGTATAAATTATAGACAATGCTAATCCCGATTCCACTTTCCACTAAAGCCATTACCGAAAGTACATTCGTTAATAAACCGTTGATTCCTAAATATTCAATGCCTAAACTGTCTAAAAATACTTTTCGTGAAACAAAGCCTAGTACGACTAAAACGATTTGTGATAATAGACTAACACCAATATTTCGTAAAGAGAGATTTGTTCTCATACATGCGTTCCTCTTTTATTATTTAAGTGTTTCATATCCACTTGCTGATCTGTAAGAATTGCTTTTATCTCCTCATACATTGCTGTCTCATCAAATGGTAGAATTGTAGCGTAAGGTTCATGTTCTAATTGCTCTCTTGCTCCACTAAAATCGGTCGTAACAATTGTTTTATGCAAACAGCGAGCCTCTGCTAACGTTAAGCAGTAGCCTTCATGACGAGAAGTTTGAACGTACAAATCACTTTGTGCTATGTAAGGATAGGGATTTTTTTTAGCGCCTACTAAAATAAAGTCGTCTTCCAAAGAATGCTCCTTAATTTGTTGTTCGTACAACGCACGCGCATCGCCTTCCCCTACACAATACCAACGCACCTTATAGCCAGCTGTTTTCAGTCGTTTTAATACCGAAATGCCCAAATCTTGTCCTTTTTCATATGACAACCGACCAACTGTAACAATTTTAAAGCCCTCGAACTCATAATCAAACGTAATCACTTCTTGTGCTTGTCGTATAATTTCATCTTTTGCAATATGGTTTAACTTCACTTCTGTTTTCCCAACTGTACTCGGTACTTTTTGTTCTAGTTGCATCTTAGCTTCCTTTGAAACAATATAAATTCGTTGAAACTGTTGATACAGCTTTTCATATAATTGCTCATTAATTGCATGCTTTTGAACATCGAAATGAACCCAAGCAATCTTATGTTGTGCCTTCATACGATGACCAACATAGAAGTCTAATAGATCAGTGGGCCCTTGGTAAGAAATGGCGATATCATACGAGTCTTTAACGTATGGTACTTTTTTCATGACCTGTTTATAAAATGCATAGCGATCATTCTTATACTTGGACCATAAATACGTAGCTACAAATTCAATGGCAGCAACGATCTTCCCTTTTTTCAAATACCGTTTCAATGATACTTGCGGTGGATCTGTAATTACTGGTTTTATTGTTGAATACCAGTCAGTTTCTACTACTTTCACCCAAGAAGGCAACTCACCTAGCAATTCACCTTGTTTTTCTAGCATCATAATGGTTACGTCATAATCTTGTGGCGATAGCGTCGACAGTAAAGAAAGCAAAGACTTTTCAACGCCGCCTATTCTCATACTTGAAATCATAAAAACGACTCGTTTCACCGACGCACACCTTTCTTTTTTCCTGACCTTTAAGAACGACTGTTTCACCGCTTACATGAGATTCAATAATTGATGCACAGTTTGTGACTCTGCTTTATTTTCAGCTTCGTTCATTAATTCGTTACGAAAGCTAGCCCAGCGTTCAGGATGATCTAAAAGTTTTTTCAACCCTTCGTAAAGTCCCTCTTCTGTAGGTGGCACAATGATTCCTGTCTGTTCATGCCTAATTTGTTCGCTTGCTCCCGTAAAATCTGTTGTGACGATCGGCACGTGAAAACATTTTGCCTCTGAGAGTGTAATGCAATAACCTTCATGTCGCGAAGGTTGTACATACACGTCACAAGCTTTCATATAAGGGTAAGGATTCGTCGTTGCCCCTACTAGGTGAAATGATTCTTCCAATTTAGCTTCACGAATCAGTTGCTCGTAGGTTGCTCGTGCATTGCCTTCTCCTATACAGTACCAGCGAATCGGATAGCCTTCTTTTCGTAGTTTTGCGGTTACAGAGATCGCCATATCTTGTCCTTTTTCTAAGCTTAAGCGCCCCACTGTTACAAGTGTGATCCCTTGAAAATGATCGACAAACACAGACTCCTCCTCACTTGCTTTTAAGAGAGCCGCTTTAGAGATCATATTTGTAAAAACATCGGTACGTTCCTTCACTTGCGGCAATACTCGATTTAATTTGGCTTTCCCTTCTTGTGAAACGATAAATATTTTTTGAAAGAACGGATACCATCTTTTCGCAAAAGAGGGGTTGAATCCGATTTTAGAAATGTCAAAATGAATCCACTGAACCTTGACCTTGGCTTTAACGTGGTTAGCAATATAGTAGGTGATCAATTCCATCGGACCAGCATACGCTACAGCTAAATCATATTCTTCTTGTTCCTTTGGATGGCGTCGCAATAAATGCTTATAAAATAAACTCCGTTCTTTTCTCCACTTACTTATTAGCGCATACATCGCTGTAATACATGCTTGTTTGTATTGCCGTTGTCTCCATTCATTTTTCATATTCGTGATTGGAGCCTCATGCAGGGCTGCAGCTATTTCTTCATAATGATCAACGGTTTTCACTGTAACATGAGCAGGTAAATCAGCTAAAAAACCGCCCTTTTTCTCTAATAGAAGTAATGTAATATCATACGAGTCTTGAGGGATTGCTTCTAATAACGAAAGCAATGCTTTTTCTGTTCCACCAATGTTCATTGTAATCGCCATAAATACTATCTTTTTTTTCTTCATGATGACCTCATTTAATTAATTGATACACTTTCGATAGTTCTTCTATATTCCCTTTTTTCTCGCCTTGTAGGTAGGCTATTATATGTTGGCGAAGCAAGTGATCATCCAGCAATCGCATGATTCCATCGAAAACACCGTCTGCATGCATAGAAACGACAAGACCATTTTTTTCGTGAACCATTTGATTAAACACCGCATCAAATTCCGTCGTCACGACCGGTACATTTAGCATTCGCGCCTCTGCAATGGCGAGACCAAATCCTTCTGAACGAGAGGTTTGAACATAAATATCAGCTTCTTTTATAAATCCATATGGATTGACGTCAACACCAAGTAAAATGAAATGATTCTCTAATTGATAAGCTTGTATTTTCGCCTCAAGTTCAGCTTGTAATGGTCCTTTTCCTAAGGCATACCATCGAAAGTTTACTCCTTGATCTTTCAATCGCTTTGCAACGTCTAAGGCGATATCATATCCTTTACTTTCCGTCAATCGGCCGATTGTAAGCAAACGAATTCCTGTAAAATGATCCTCATAGCCTTGACCGACCTCAGACATTCTTTGTATTAATTCCGGATTATTTATATCGTAAATGACGGTCGTTTTTTCATGAAACATTGGAAACGTTTCATGAAAAATCGCTTGTGCTGAGTCTGATACACATACAATATTTTGAAAGGTTTCATAATAAGGTTCCTGAAAACGCTGATCTACATCTTTTAAATAATAACTAGCATTCACCCAAGCTAGCTTTTTCTTAGCTTTCACTTTATCTGCCACATAAAATGTTGGAATCCCTTGTGCATAACTTATGGCCACATCATACATTTTAGGGTTTTCTTCTATGGAAGATGCCGCACTACTCCAGAAAAGACGAGCCTGCTCAGAACTTGTATATGCTTGTTTACGTATAGAAATGGAGTATTTTAAACGAGCCATTAAATGGTTTAACTTACCCTGTGTTATTCCTTGTTTCACTGCCTCTTTTAACGATAGCTTCGCAAAAGTCATATAAGGCAGCTCCGGCAGGATTGTAACGGAATCAGGAACCATTGATTCCAGAGGCGTACCATGTGCAAAAAGCATAAGATCAACATCATATTTTGTGTAATCTAGTAATGAGAGTAGTGATACTAAGCTTTTTTCTGCACCGGCAATTTCTAGAGAATCAATAACAAATAATAATTGTGGTTTCATGATTACTCTTCATCCTATCTATGCAATTTTTCTTCTGAGATGGTCATTTTATCTATTTACTTTACAACAACGTTCTGTAAAAAAACTTCTTCCATACTAGCAATCACATACGACTGTTCACATTCACTCAAACTAGAACCAGATGGTAAACAAATTCCTGTTTTAAAGAGCTGTTCGCTTACACTGCACGAAGAATCATGCGCATAAAATTCACATGAAGCAAACAATGGTTGTAAATGTAGTGGTTTCCAGACGCGTCTCGCTTCAATATTTTTGCTCTCTAAGCTAGCAATCATCTCGATAACGTTTTCTTCACTTTTTAGCGTTGCAGTGGTTAACCACCGATTGCTACTAGTATTAGGAAGTTCAGGCATAAATGTTATCAATGTCTGTTCTGCAAAAGCTTCTTTATACGTTTGGAAGATTTCTCGTCTTTTCATTACCCGTTGCTCTAATACTGCTAATTGGGCTCGTCCGACACCCGCTAGTAGATTACTCATTCGATAATTATGGCCCATCGTACTATGCTGATAGTAAGGTGCCACATCTCGTGCTTGTGTAGCTAAAAATTTTGCTTGCTCTAGCGCCTCAAGGTTATTGGAAACAAGCATTCCTCCGCCAGATGTGGTAATAATCTTATTACCGTTAAATGAATAAACACCAAAGTCACCCATGGTTCCACTTTTCTTTCCTTTATAGGTCGATCCCAATGACTCTGCTGCATCTTCAATGACAGGAACGTTATAAAAGTTACAAATGGCTACTAATTCATCCATTTTTGCACTTTGACCGTACAAATGAACAATAATAACGGCCTTTGGTAATTTCATTTGTTGTTTAGCTTCTGCAAATGCGCGTTGCAAAGCATCAGGAGACATATTCCATGTTTCTGGTTCAGAATCAATAAATACCGGTGTTGCTCCTTCATACAAAATGGGATTTGCACTTGCCACAAACGTTAAGCTTGAACAAAATACGATATCGCCCGCGGTTACACCGAGTAAGCGTAAGGCTAAATGAATAGCAGCTGTGCCAGAACTTACAGCACTAGCTCCTTTACTTCCTATATAAGAAGCCATTTCTTGTTCAAACGCATCAACATTTGGACCGAGTGGAGCTATCCAATTTGATTCAAAAGCTTCATTAATATACTGTTGTTCTTTTCCGCTCATATGGGGCGGAGATAAAAAAATACGTTCTTTCGTCGCTGAGTTCATGCGCTATTCCTCCATGTTATCTAGTAATCTCGCTGGAACACCTACCGCTGTACATAAAGAAGGAAGATTATGAATAACGGTGGCTCCTGCTCCAATAATGCTCCAAGCACCAATATGTATACCGGGAATAACAATCGCCCCCGCGCCAATGTGAACACCCTCTTCAATAGAAACCGTACCTGTTAGGGTTGCTTGCGGAGAAATATGGGCATAATTAGCAATCACATTGTCATGTTCAATGACGGCTGCTGTATTGATGATCGTATGAGCACCAATGATGGCATCAGCTTGAATAACAACGCTCGCCATGATGACCGTTCCGTAACCAATTTTGGCTGAAGGACTTATAATAGCGGTTGGATGTATAATCGTTGCAAAGCGATTTTCTTTCATCTTTAAATCTATATAAATCCGTTTTCGGATCTGATTGTCACCAACCGCAATTACGAATTTCACATCTTCTGTAAAAGAGCTAGCTGCGGTCATAGGACCGTAAAAGACCCCATCCTGCCATGATGCAGTCGGATATTTTTGATCTAAATAGCCTACAATTTCCAAAGACGGTTGTAAGTCAATCATATCTTTTATGACTTTACTATGACCGCCTTTTCCAATGAGTATAATTTTCATAAAAGCGACCGGTCCTTTGTTAATGGTTCATTGCCTTTAAACGGTTCCATCGTAACATGATTCGCATGGCTAATACCTTCTGGTTTCATGATTTTACGAGCAGTTAGCCATAAAATTTTTAAATCAAGCCGGAGTGATTGATGCCTAACATACCATACATCATAAGCGAATTTTTCTTCCCATGTAATTGCATTTCTTCCATTCACTTGTGCCCAACCTGTAATACCAGGTTTCACCAAATGTCGTTTAGCCTGCTCTTCATTGTATAAAGGTAAATAATCCATTAATAAAGGGCGCGGTCCAACAAGACTTAATTCACCTTTTAAAATATTAAAAAGCTGCGGTAGCTCGTCTAGACTCCATTTGCGTACCCACTGCCCAAATTTAGTGAGGCGTTCATGATCCGCAAGCAGTTGTCCATTAGCATCTCGCTGATCAGTCATCGTTCGAAATTTATAAATATAGAATGGTTTACCAGCCAGTCCAGGTCTTTCTTGTTTGAATAGAACAGGTGTGCCTAACTTGGTTCGAATTAAGATCGTCATAAGAAGGAAAACACCTGAAAATAACGTAATAAAACAAAGCGCAATAATAAAATCAAACATACGTTTCAATAGTAGGCTCTCCTTTCTTTTCAATACCTTTTTAGGAATTGAAATACTTTTTTAAATCACTTTGAGACAATGATGAACAGTTTTTAAGACTCTTATGATCTTTTGGGACATTTCTGTAATTTATTATGTTCATTTCGCTTTCCACGTCCAGTTAAGAAGAGATCAGTTCATATAACTTCTCTACTTCATTACTATTTCCGTAGTTTCGTTGTTTTGTCGTCTCAATGAATTGCCTCACTCTTTTTTGATCGTGTAGCAACGTGGAAATGCCCTTTGCTATTCCTTCTGGTCCCATTTCCGTAATAAAGCCATCCACATTATGTTCCAATTGACTAGCCGCGGTAGGAAAGTTCGTAATGACGACCGGTTTATGTAATATTTGTGCTTCACGTACGGTCACTGCTTTACCTTCATAACGCGATGGCTGTACATACAGATCGCACCCTTTTATATAAGGATAGGGATTGCTTTTTTTTCCCGCTAAAAAGAAGTGATTTTCAAGTCGTAATTCTGAAATTAATGACTGTAATTCTTGCTCTTGGGGACCATACCCCACGACATGCCAATGTATGTTATGTCCTTGATCCACTAAAATTCGGCAGGCACGTATGGCTTCGTCAATTCCCTTAGCATAGGAAAAACGCCCAACGGTTACTAGCGTTGTCGCAGATTTTGAAAAAGCAGGTACTATCTCATCTGCTTGTTCTCTTATAAAAGTGGGCGAGAGTATATTTTCAATCACGTTCATTTTGTTTTGTAAATTCGGAAACTTTTGAAGAAAGGATGTCTCACAGCTCTCGGATACAGCAGCAATGGCATCCATATGTTTCCACATTTTTTCTTCTTTTTTTGTTAAAAGTGTAATATTGCTATAGTCCGTATGAATCCAACCGATTTTTTTCTTAGCCTTTACTTTATGAGCAACAAAATGATGTGGCCATAGGAAACTAATCGCTGCATCATACTCTTTTTCAAGTGACGGAAGCAAGGGAAGGGTCCATTCCCAGCCAAACTGAATAATAGAATAACCAGGTTCTGAACTTTTCACCCATTTACCATGCAGTTCTCCAGCATATTTTGCAGCCAGCCGTGCGGCGGCAATTCCTGCTTGCTTGGTTGCCGCTATTTCTTTAACTGATTGTCTGAAGGTTGCATATTCTTTTCTTTCAGGAAGCAAGGTCGGCCCTTCTGGAAATAAGGACATAAATTCGCCTTCATGCTTAAACAACATAACGTCCACATCATAACGAGTGTAATCAATGCTATTTAATAAGCCTATTAAACTTCGCTCTACCCCACCAATCGCTAAATCAAAGGATGCAATTAAAAGTTGCTGTTTCATTTCTTTGCCTCACTTATTCCGTACAACTTTACCCATTCTTGTACATTTTCTTGAATATTAAATCCGCGATCTGTAATTGCATCGACAACCGTACATTCCGTCGGGCGGTGCTTACGCATTGCAGAGCGAATATGCTCAACCCACGTTGTAACCGGTGCTTGCAAACTTTCATATTGAGTTAATCCAATACCCATATCGGTCGACTGTGGTACTGTATCTGCAAGGACACATGGCGTCCCTGCCCGCTGTGCTTCAATAGCTACAATCCCAAAGCCTTCAAAAAGCGAGGGAAATAGAAATACATCTAGCGCCTTCATAATGGTTGCTATATCTTCTCTTACACCTAAGAAACGCACATGGTCACTCAAGCCAGCTTGTCTGGCCTCTTCTTCAATTTCTTCGCGTAAGGGACCATCTCCGACAAACACACACATCACATTCGGGTCTTGGTGGATCAGTATTTTTAGAATAGGGAGAAGGAAACGTTGATTTTTTGAGGCTGAAAAACGGCCCACATGACCAATCAGCCGTGTGTGTGTTGGTAGCGCAAGCTCGGTATATAGGGCTTCCTTTGCAGCTTCTCGATCAACACGTGTGGTTACAACATCCAGTCCATTATTTAAGATTGTAACTGCTTTATTCGGAAACAAAAAAGCACCTGCTTCTGAACTACAACTACAGTTTTGTGTAGCTCCCCACGAAATCAAGGTTCGTAACCCCTGCAAAATCACCCGTTGTTTTAACCCATCACCATTAGGCCAACTCGTACTATGAGAGTGACTAATACGGCGTGGAATATTTGCAAGTCGAGCGGCCGCTAGCGGAAATCCACTTTGATAATCTGTATGGGCGTGAACAGCACTATACGCGTTCGTTTTCATAAGTGCCTTCAGATTTTTTACATAGGTCACCGGCCCCACACTACCTAAGCTTTTCATGGGGTAAATGTTGCCACCAAGTGCCTTAATTTCCGCATCAAAATCTCCACTACCCTCACCATGTGTTACAAAATCAAATTGGATATGAGAACGGTTAATCGTACGATAAACGTTCATTAATAAAGTTTCAGCGCCCCCACGATCCATTTGACTAACTACATGTAAAACGCGCTTCGGTTGCTTCCATTCATTCATTGGTTTCACTGCCTTAAAAATAGTCACTTAAATATACAATATTCAAGCTTATCACACTTTCAAAATAATAATATACGAGATAACAAATGAGAATTCCGTAATAAAAGAGCTTCTGATCTTTTTTTCGAAATAAAACGATAATCCAAGAAATTAACACAATCTGATACAGGTTAAAGTAAATTGAAAATCTGGCGAATATCCAGTTTTTAGACGAAATTACCATAAACACAAAGCCGACAATGGACATATTCACGAAATAATCACTTTTAGGGAAAACTTCTTTTAAGCGATGCCGGCCTAAATAGGCAATGAGTAATGGAATTCCATTGACGGCAATTCGAATTTTACTTGCACCGCCCTCTTGAAACGTTTGATAATGACCGTATTGAGTATCTTGAATACTAGAAAACAACACGGCAGAAAACTGATCGAACGCAATAACAATTAATACGGAAAAGCCTAGCAGAACAAACGTTGCCTTTGACCACGGTTTCGTACGCACTAGAAAATAAATCGGCAACAAGATCAGCGCACTTTCATGAAAATACGAAGCAATGATAATGACAAGTGCATATTTAATAAATTTGCCATCAATGAGAAATCTTGTTCCTAAAAAAATAATAGCCGCCGCTAAACATTGACGCATACCATTCATGGAAATGAGAAACATCCCACCCGTAATGTAAACAAATAAGCTTAGTTCAAACATTTTTGAATAACGGTATAGAACGACGACAATGAGCGCATTTGTCACTAAAGCAGTCACAAAAATTAATAACTGCGGATCATCAGAAAAAGATTTTAAAATCCGTTGATAAATGCCAAATCCAATATCTTTTTGACTAAAAATATAGTCCCATGTAAAATTGTTCGTTTCATAAATATGTTTATAAAAAAATGTATCGCCAATATTGGAACGTAACCCTGCAACTAGCACTAATGAGAAAGTTGCAAGCAACGCTAAAAATTTATTCGGCCGACTCCACGTTACACTTGCTGTTTGTGACAAAGGTTCTCTAGCGAAGTACCTTGCCGACAGCGCTAACGTAAACACAAACGCAAGGTTCATCCAAAGTACATTCATCTATTTAATTCCTCTCAATCATAAAATATCCTATGCCTGTAAGCTTGTCTTACGTTTTATATACCGTGTTAACAGAAATCCAAATGGCCATGCAAGCACCGTTAATCCTTTAGCTGGTGATTCTTTTAAAAAGTGACGATTTTTACTTAATAAGCTACTAGATACATAATGAATGGCTTGGCGAAACTTAAAAGAAACACCTGCTTGTGGCAATGTCATCAATGCTTTTCGGTAAAAAGCAAATCCTTTTGGATTCTTCTTATATTGTGACAGCATGTTATTTGACGAGCCATCAGGAAGATACTCTACTACGCATAATACTTCATTTAAGAGAAGCAATTCGTACGACTGATCAAGCATAAAATATTTATACGCTAGACCGACATAGCGCTCTTCTTCAAATAAAGGGTAAGGATACTTTTTTGTTAGCTCTGTTCGATACACGAGTTTCTTATCACCGCTTACTCCATGACGATGATATAAGTCAAAAAGCGTTGACGTTTGCTGCTGTTTTGGCAGTTCTGAACCGATGATCCGCCCGTCTGTGAAAGCATCTAAACCAACTAACCCACAAACCTTCTCGTTTCCATGTTGTTTCCAAAAACGTACAATTTTTTCGACAGCATCGTCCGGCATAAAATCATCCGAATCAATGCAAACATTTAATTCTGTCTCAATGTGTGCATAAGCCGTATTATGTGCCCCATGCATGCCCTGGTTTTCTTGCCACATATATTTAATATCGATTACCTTTTCATTCATCCATGAAGCAACGAGCTGTTTCGTTGTATCAGTAGAACCATCATCAATAATTAACCACGTAAAATCTTGACTGCTTTGGCGTTTCAAGCTTTCGTAGCAGTGATGAAGACAATACGCGCGATTATACGATGGTGTAAACACCGTTAACGTTTTCATGGTGTTACCCCCTTAATGCTAAATACATTTGTTCTGCCCACTGAGCTGTTTCAGTTACATCATAGCCTGTATTACGCAACAAGGCTTGGCCCGGTATGCGACGTTGTGTTTGTTCTGAAATAACTTCCAATTGCTCTACCCACACGTCTGTGTGATGAATTGGTAGTTGCGTAACAAGGCCTAATCCTAAATCCACTTCTTTTGTAATCGTATCCGAAATGAGACAAGGAAGAGCTGCTCCTTGCGCTTCAACTAAAGTTACAGGTAAACCTTCGTGAAGCGATGGAAATGCAAACACATCAAATGCTTGCACTAAATTTTCAATATCACTTCGTATTCCTAAAAATTTCACATGTGAAATAATATTTAACTCTTGCGCTTTCTTTTTTAGATCCTCTCGTAACGGCCCATCACCTGCCAACAACAAATAGGCATTTTCATGTTTTTTTGTATAATCAGCAAAAATATCCAGTAAAAAGGAGTGATTTTTTTGGTGAGCAAAACGCCCCACATGACCGATTACGAATGCCGATTCATGAATTTGCAATTCAGTACGAATAGCTTGGCGCCTTATTGCTGAAAATGAAAATTTCTTGCTATCAATGCCATTTTTTAAAATGGTCGCTTGAGGTTGTTGTCTTTTAAATAACCACTGAGCAGCAAGCTCCGAGCAAGCCAGTAGTGTGGTTGCGCTTCCTTTAATATGCGTCCCTGCCCACCACTTATACGCTTTAGCTAAGGCATTCCCTTCACTCTGTGTATTGTGGCTATGCGCAATACGATGCGCAATATTATGTTTTTTTGCAGCACTAAGTACAAAACCGGTCATCTTATCCATGTGTGAATGTACGACTTTATAATAATGATGCTTTTTAAAAAATAAATCTAATGCCTTTTTGTATTGAAAGTGGCCCACATCCGAAATGTAAGGAATGCGATGTATTCGACCTCCAAGTTGTTGAATTTCCGCATCAAACATACCTGGTCGGCTCGTCAAAAAATCAAATTGTACGAGAGAGCGATCGACATTTCGATATAAATTCATAATCATCGTTTCTGCGCCGCCCCTATTCATATTAACGACTACATGAAGAATTCTTATTGGACCACCCATGATTTACTCCTCTTCTCTTCCTTCAATGATTGATAAATCTCTTGTTTTTCAATAAGTACATTTTGCAATGAGAAGGTGTCAATCATTCGTTGTCTTCCTTTGTTACCAAGTTTTCTATGAAGCACTGTATCTTGTACGAGTTGCTCAATATAGTGGGCATAGTGAGAAGGATCATTGTTCGGTACTAACCAACCAGTTTCACCAGGTATAATTAAATCACGATGACCACGATTATCATTCGCTATTACTGGCAATCCACATGCCATTGCTTCCATCACATTAACCGGCAAACCCTCTCGTAAGCTCGATGCTAACGCTAGGTCGCTAATTTGTAAGTATTGCTGAATGTTAGTTTGATAGCCTAAAAAATCAATCATATGACCTACTCCAAGCGATTGTGCAAGTTCTTTACATTCCTGCAGCTTTGGTCCCTCTCCTGCTAAAAGTAATTTTAGATGAGGTAATTTCGTCTGTAATTGAGAGATTACTTTAACAAGTGTCGCTTGACTTTTGTTACTATTAAATTCTGCCGCATAAAACATTAAAAAATCATGATCACCATAGCCTAATTTCCTTTTTTTATCTACTTTTCGAGAGCTCACTATCGGCTGAAATTGTTCGGTGTCAACACCGACCCCATGAATGTAACCAATTGTTTCAGCTCGAAAATGATTCTCTTTAGCACGCGTATAATCTTCTTTATTTATGGTGATTAAATAATCAGTATACCTAGAAAGGTATTTTTCAATTGGATAATATACAACCCAATTGACAAGGGAAGCTCCTTTATAAAAGTGAAAACCGTGCGCTGTATAAAGAACGTTCGTACGGGAATGACGCGCTGCAAAACGCGCGATAACTCCCCCCATTGGAGTATGGCAATCAATGACATCAAAGTCATAGGTTTCAACTAAATTCTTCAGTTCATAATAGGCCCGAACATTAGCAAATGTAAAAGGAGATCGAGTGATCGATATTTGATGGTGCTGACCATCAAATGAAAAATCACCAGCCTCTCCTGTTGCTGTATGGACTTCCCAACCATTATTTTGTAACCACTTCATGAACGGTATGTGAAATTTACGAATGTGCACGTCTACCGTTGCACAAAAAAGTACTTTCTTTGTCATTGACTTCTTTCCAATCCTTTATGTTGTTTCAAAAGCATAGTCATATAAGGTACTAATTCTGCCTTTAACTCAGGGCGCTTTAGCGCAAACTCAATGGTCGTCTTAATAAAGCCTAATTTTTCACCGACATCGTAACGAACACCCTCAAATTCATATGCATAAACAGCTTCTGCCTGACGTAATGTAGCGATGGCATCTGTTAATTGTATTTCCCCACCTGCCCCTGGCGCTTGTTCATATAAAATATCAAAAATCGGCGGTGTTAAAATGTAGCGTCCCATAATTGCTAACGTAGATGGAGCATGTTCTCTAGCTGGCTTTTCTATGAGTTCATTCACTTTATATAGTTGATCACCAATCGGTAATCCGCCTACAATACCATATCGTGAGACGTCATTTTCAGGGACGCACTGAACGCCAAGAACAGAAGCTTGCGTTGTCTCGAATTGCTCGATCATTTGTCTCAAACAAGGAACTTCCGCCTCAACAACGTCATCTCCTAATAAAACAGCAAAAGGCTCATCACCGATAAATTTACGTGCACACCAAATGGCATGACCAAGTCCTCTAGGCTCTTTTTGGCGTATATAATGAATATCTACTGATGCTGACTTTTGTACTTCTTTTAGTAACTCCCATTTCTCTTTTTCATATAAATTTTGCTCTAATTCAAAAGAATGATCGAAGTGATCCTCTATTGCTCGTTTTCCTTTACCAGTAACAATAATAATGTCTTCGATGCCAGATGCCACAGCTTCTTCCACAATATATTGAATGGTCGGTTTATCTACGATTGGAAGCATTTCCTTAGGCATCGCTTTTGTCGCAGGTAAAAACCGAGTCCCTAACCCTGCTGCTGGTATAATCGCTTTTTTTACTTTCATAACATACACCCCTATGCTTAAACAGTAGCAAAATCCGATTGAGGAACTGAAGAAGGATTTGTATAGTGTAATAGTTTCATTCTCAGTTCTTCTTTCGATATACTCGGTAAGTTTTCTATTAGTTGCTCTATATCTTGTAGGTAAAGGGATGCGCTTTTCTTTCCTACATAAATTTTCGGATAAATTTGTTCCTCATGCACTTCATCATTTTTCAATAGTTCCTCAAACAGCTTTTCGCCCGGTCGAATGCCTGTATACTCGATGCCAATGTCTTCAACAGAATTCCCTGATAGTTTAATCACATTTTGTGCTAAATCCGTAATTTTAACCGGCTCACCCATATCAAGAACGAAAATTTCGCCGCCTTGAGCGAGGGCACCTGCTTGAACAACGAGACGAGATGCCTCAGGAATTGTCATAAAGTAGCGAACCATTTCGGGATGTGTAACCGTCACCGGTCCACCTTTTTCAATCTGTTTTTTAAACAGTGGTATCACACTGCCACGGCTGCCTAGTACATTACCAAATCGTACGGCTACGAATCTTGTTTCACTCTTACTATCCATATTCTGAACAATCATTTCAGCGAGCCGTTTCGTTGCGCCCATCACGCTCGTTGGGTTTACAGCCTTATCCGACGAAATCATGACAAACGTTTTTACGCGATGCCAACTTGCAGCTTCGGCGATGTTTCGTGTCCCAATGACATTATTTTTTACAGCTTCCTCTGGATTTCTTTCCATTAACGGCACGTGTTTATGTGCGGCTGCATGATAAATAACATCTGGTTGATGCTTACCAACGACATCAAGCATCTTTTGTTGATCTTGAAGATCTGCAATTTCTGTAACAATTTCGATGGCTTGTGATTGGATTTTTTCTTTCAATTCCATTTCAATGCTATAAATACTGTTTTCTCCATGACCGAGTAATACGAGTTTACGCGGATTAAATAGGGTGATTTGGCGACAAATTTCCGAACCAATCGATCCGCCCGCTCCTGTTACAAGCACTACTTTTCCGCTCACATATTCCGAAATACCTTCCATATCTAAATGGACGGGCTTTCGACCGAGTAAATCTTCTACCTTAATATCACGAAATTGATTAACAGACACTTTCCCGCTCATTAAATCTTCAAGCTTGGGGATAATTTGTGTTTTTGCTTTTGTTTTTGCACATTCATTAAAAACGACATTCAGTTCTTTTCGTTTTAACGAAGGAATAGCGATAATAATATGAGCAGCTCCGTAAATGCTTGTCACTTGTTCAATCGCATTAACACCACCAGCAACTGGAATTCCTAATATATCAAGTCCTTGCTTTCGTTTATCATCATCGATAAAAGCAACTGGAAGCATATCTGCTCCTTTATTTCTTAACAATTGTCGCGCAACCATCGTACCTGCTGCTCCAGCACCAATAATAATCGTCTTTGTTTTGTCTGTTTTTTTAACAATATATGTATCACGGTATACACGCCAACAAAAACGAGAACCACCAATCGCTAAAATGTGAATCAGCCACGTTACGACTAATAAGCGAAAATGAATATCACGTAAGACAACCTGCTGAACAACGGCCGCTCCAATTATAGACAGTGTTACCGATTTTAAGATTACGACTAATTCGCCAACACTCGCATATTCCCACGCTTTTTTATACAACTTAAAAATAATAGAAAAAATATGATGACTAACAACAATTGTGATTGAACTGATGACAATCGGCATTGTAATCACATGAATATCAGCGTCTACAAGAAAACGACTGAAATAAATCGCTGTTAACACAATGAAAGAATCAACAATTAAAAACAAAGAAAGCCTTTGTCGATACGTCAACGCTCTTCTCACTCCTTTCCGTGCTTCTTATGAGCACTCAAAAGACTTTAACTATGAGCTCTTCCTATGAAAAGCTCATACTTAAAGCCTCTTAAGAAAAAGCAAGCACCTTCAGGATCTCTGTCCCGAAGATGCTAATTATAGGGCATCTAACCCAACCTCACACCATACTCTCGACGACAAACGTCTAAGGCCTTCTTCGCCCACAGCATAGCCGAGTGCCTCCATTGATAAAAGGAAGGAGACATCCCTTTTTTACACGTTCGTACTTAATAAAGAACATTATTCTAAAAAAATTATTGGCTAATAATGGCTCCAACAATCGTCGTGTCAGCCATTTCTAGTATTTGTTTTGTCTCAACAATACTTTCACGCGTTGTCGCTCCGTTACTAATAACAAGAATGGCACCGTCACTATGTTGAGCAATCATTTTTGCATCAGCAACTTTAACAGGTGAAGGTGTATCTACTAAAATGACATCATATGCCTTACGCACATCTGCCATAAACGCTTGCATATGTTCAGATCCTAATAGTTCTACAGGGTTTCCAGCTGAAGCTCCACTCGTTACAATATGAAGGTTTTCTACCATAGTCTTTTGAATAACGTCAGCGAGGGAAACATTTTTTCTTAATACTTCTGACATTCCTTTTTTATTATCAAGATTAAATAATGTGTGCAATGAGGAATGTCGTAGGTTTGCATCAATAAGCAATACACGTTCGTTTTGGCGTGCAATTGATACAGCTAAGTTAGCTGCAGTTCCTGACGTTCCTTCTTGATCGCCAGGGGATGTAATTAAAAAGACTTGATCGCCTACATCTTTTAAAAAATGAATACTTGTTCGAATGGCACGATATTGTTCAAAAAGATCTGAGTCTGGTTGAGACAATGCAAGAAGTTCTTTTTGACTGCTCGTGCCGTTTTTATTTTTATTAGAAAGCAATTCTCTCACTCCTTGAATCTTTTAATCTATTTCTGCTTAAACTTCGCAACTTTCCCTAATACAGGAATTCCAAGATCCTCAATTTCTTTTTTCGAACGCACCGTTCCATCTAGTGATTCAAAAAAGAGTCCTATTAGAATTCCGACTGCTAGTCCCCCAAATAACCCAAAATACATATTGCGTTTAAAATTATCATTGATCGGTGCGAAATTTACTTTTGCACTTGATAATAAACGTACGTCCTTAAACTTGTATAGGTTTGGCACTTGTTTTTTAAATACTTTCGCTGTTGTGTTTGCAATTTTCGCAGCTCGTTCTGCATTAGCATCCGTTGCTGTAATACTTACAACTTGTGATTCATTAATGCTTTGAACGACGATTTGACCAGCCAATGCCTCTGGTGTCGTTTTTAGACCCGCTTTTTTAACCACTTTGGTCATTACCGCTGGATCACGAATAATAACTTGTAGCGTCTTCATTCTTTCAGGATCAGCGCCAATAATAATGCGTGCTGATGATTGATACAACGGAGACATCGTAAACTTCGAATACAAAAACGTCCCTAGTAAAAATAACGCTAGGACGGAGACAATGATTACGTAACGCCGTTTCAATACATTAAACCATTCTCTTACATTAATCTCTTTACCTGTTTCCGGCATTATTACCACCTCGCTTGATTTTTGGTTTTGCACGTTATATTCAATATAAAGAACAACAACCATTAAAAAACAGGTACTTATGACACATTTCTACCTTATTCTAGTTCTTTATAATGAACAAGTCAATAAAGCTTTAAGTTTTTTTATCATTAACCCTCACAAATATTCATAATACGTCGAAACTTATTAGATTACTTTGGAGTAGATACTTGCTTTTGCAATAGTTCATGAAACATTCCTGTTTCATCCTGGGCTAATTGTGCATACTTTCCGTTTTGTACAATGCAACCTCGTTCCACAACAATAACTTGATCTGCATGCGTAATCGTCGATAAACGATGGGCAATGACAACAATGGTCATTGAGCCTTTCATTCTTTCAATAGCCTCTTGAATTTTCGCCTCGTTATTAGAATCCAGTGCACTAGTTGCTTCATCCAAAATAAGCAAGGATGGCTTTTTCAGAATAGCACGTGCCAACACGAGCCGCTGTCTCTCTCCTCCTGATAACTTCATCCCTCGATCACCAATCATCGTATCAAGTCCGTCTGGAGAGTTCGCAACAAAAGATGCACATTCTGCAATTTCAAGCGCTTCCCACAACTCTTCTTCCGTCGCGTCTTGCTTTACAATTTTCAAATTATCGCGGATGCTTTCATTAAATAAAAATGGATCTTGGGGAACATAGCTAACGGAGTGCCGTAAATCATACAAAATACCACTTTCTAGGTCACGACCATCCACAAGTACGTGGCCACTTTCCGGTCGATGCAAGCCCGTGAACAAATCAATAAGCGTACTTTTTCCTGCACCAGAAGGACCTACAATCGCTGTCATTTGATTCGCAGGAATCGTAACATTAATATGTCGCAAAGCATATGTTTCCTTTTCGGACAGATAGCGAAAAGATACATCGCTACACGTAATACCTTCTTCAATTGCCAATCGCTTGTTTTCTTGACTATCTTGTTTCTCACTGGCCTCTTCACACTCTAATTCAAGCTGACGAATGAATTGAAAGGCAGGCGCATAGGATGCAAGCTGCTGAATATTAGATTGAATTCCTGTAAAACGGGGCCACAGTCGGGAGAAAATAACAACAACAAGCAATAACTGTGTCGTTTGCCCGTGAAACAATTGGAGTGATAAAAAGATAAAAAGAGCAATGAACACCGTTGAAGATACAGTATAAAAAAACTGCGAATTTGATCTTATTTTTGTATACTCCACTTGTTCTTCAACCATTCGCTCATTTATTTCACGAAGCCAGCGAAGACGATCTTTTTCCAAATGATTCACTTTTATATCTTTCATACCACTTAATTGATCCGTTATTCCCGCTAAGTAATCTTGAGCAATCCGTGAGGATCTTGCACCAAGCGCCTTCGATTTTTTTATAAATTTGCGAGAAAATACAGCAAGAACCGCACCTGAACATAAGACGAATACTGTAATCGTTGGTGCAATCACAAACGCTAATACAATTTGAATTAGCGTAAAGATAACTGCTGTTAATAATTGCATGACTAGACCAACCCCAGCGTTCACCCTCGCTAATTCAACCGTGAGCGCATTTGTTAAGTCTGATTTTCGTTTACTAATGAAAAAACGCCAGCTTGCATGAAGAAGCAAATCATATAAAGACGTTCGTAATTTTTGTATGTATCGATGCTGAAATTTTACCGTGAATACGTTTAACGTTCTCTGTAACACACCTTGCATAACAGCTACGAAAATAAACACACAAAGCGCAATGACTAAAATAACAGTCGGCGATAGACGCTTTAACATCGTAAAACCATCTAACGAAACGAAACGGTACGTAGGGTTATCAATAATACCACTGATTGATAAGATCGGAATCAACAAAAATAAACCAATACCTTCAAGAAAACTAACAACAATCATTCCAAATAAATTTAAATACCATACCTTACCACTAAATTGATATAAACCCTTCATATAATGCATGATTTCTTTCATGATTTCATCTCTCCTAGGAGATCACTTTTCTCCACAAAAATAAGAACGGGCGCAACGGAAAATACAAGAAATGCAGCTGTTTTGGAAGAGGTAACGTTTCTACATCCGTATAAAATGGGTGAACGACGCTTACTACGTACAACAACCGTTGTTCTCGATTCATTATTTGTCGCAAATATACTTTATGATAGGAAGCAATGTCTTCCGGAACGGGCTCTTGATGTAAATTCACACGTCGTTCTAAGTAAAACACCGTTGCTTGTGCAAGAAAAAAAGCACGCTTGCTCTGACAGAGCTGTTTTAATGGTGAAGGAAGTGGCGTGTTGAATATTTTTTCACATAATAATAACGCTTGTCCTGCCAAATCTTCAAAACTGTACTTTTTTAATAAAGCCGTCGCCTCATCCCATTGAAACCCTTGTCTAACGAGACGATCGATATCGTGTAACCAACGAAGGCGTGACCAGCCGTGTCTTGCTCCGTGCGTAATAAGAAATAAAAATAAATCTTCACGACTCAATACATGTAATTCTCCAGATGAGTTGGATAACGTTCGTTTGCGCTGCCATAACGCTTCAAAAGTCGGTTCCTTCCCTGGACCTGGGTTTAATCGCCAATGCACCTCTACCTTCACTTGGCGGTCAGGATGTAAATACGTAAAATGATGGTGTCGCCACTTCCAATCATTCAAGACGGATTGGATATATTCATCTTTTACATAGCCTTGTTCTTCCAATAAATGTTCCACCTTGACTAAATCTCGCAGTGAAACCATAACATCTAAATCTGATGAGGAGCGCAGTGACATATCGCCATATAAATCTATTCCTAAAACAGGCCCCTTTAACGAAAGCACACGAATGTTGTGCTCGTCAAAAAGCGCCTGTATACGACTCATTTCTGCACTTAAAGCAAGCATACGAAATACATTTTTTTGATAATGCTTATTTAATGTGGCCTGTATTTCGTCTGGAATCCCTTTGAATTGAATCGCTCGAAGTTGACTATATACGACCGGAAATAAACGATGATGAAGCGTCATCGTTAACCACAGCTTCCAATCTTCAATTGAATGAAGCACCTCTCCAACCTGACAACGATCATCAAGTACTTGTGTTATACTGAACACTTCTTTTGGCACTTGTGAAACATCGAGCCTTTCGATTTGAATCATAACTTCTCCTCTATCTTTCGTTTGCAAATTTGGAGACGACCGTAAATTTCTTCATCTCGTCGCCACCGGTAAGAATAAAGTTTCCACTGCGTAACCAAGCATGCGCAATAAGCTGACCATCCTCATCTTTCGCAGTCCCTAAATATAGGGTACTTTCAATTCCTCTTCGTTTTAACATTTTTGTACCAGCGATTGCTCGAACGAGACACTTCGTATTCCACGGTGCCCATCTATTAACGATATGAAGGCTTGAGGCAATCGTTTCAAGTGTTGGAATAATCGTTGCAGTAGGCTGACCGAGCATCGTTTCACGTGATTGTGTACCAAGTGATGGTGCTACTTTTGCAAAAGGACGGAGTAATAACAAGCGCGACCACCCAACATAAAATAACGTTTCAACTAAAATCCACACATGCCTTTTATTTAATGCTGCTACTTTCTTTCTCATAGCCATAATCTCCTGCGTTATAACACACGGATTAAGTTTTCATTTTGCAAGTTAGTAATGAAAGCAAGAACTTCTTGCTCACATACAGAACGCTCTACCGCATATTCTTCCATGACTTCTGTAATGATTTGTTCAATACTTTTCGGTTCACTCATTAATTCCCAAAGAAGACCGCCCGTTTCTCCTAAATTATAATACTTGCCTTTTTCAATGCTTAACAATACTTTTTCGCCTGCCATGTCACTTACTGCATAGCCTGCTTCTTGCATCACTTTTACATCTATTGCTAGTGTCATAATGTCACTTCCTCTTTTTTTACTAGTGTCTCTACAAGTACCGAAACCATTTCGTATGCTGTAAACCGGCCTTTCGTTCGATAGATTCGATAACAATCAAGATTATGGGTTAACGCAGTTGCCGTTGATAAATGCCATTGAATAAGATCCATTTTTCCTAACAATGACTGACGAAACGTATGGCGATAGATCATTTGTAGTTTTTCAAGCTTTGAAACGTCCTCCATCACAACGCCCTCATCATCCATTTGAAACAACTCAATAATGCCGCCTAGCGGAAGTGGTTCATTATAAAAAGCATGTCCTAACGGTACTGCAAATTTATTTTCTCTCTCAAATAACGGGTCATACGAAGCTTCCATGCCAAGTTGTGTTAAGCTTTCTTTCCACAATTTTTGTTGTGGATAAGAAGGAAGTACATACGGCACCTGCCCGTGATACATCGTAATTGGAACGATGTCATCACTTAGCAAGGGATAACCTTTCGAAATAAAAGCACTCGCTAGCGTTGATTTACCAGCACCTGAATGTCCAACAAAAACATACGCTTTTCCATCAATTGCTATGGCACTTCCGTGTAGCGATAACGTTTGCCGTTGCATGAGAATTACGCCCATACACGTGCCTAACACATATAACCGCATTTTATCTTCCATATACTGTTGCACAGGGGAAATCTCAATTCTTTCTCCCTTTTCAATGCGAAAAATCGCCGTATCAGGTACATTAAACATCACTGTTTGTCCTTTTACCGCAAACTTGCCCGGTTGTCCTTCAATCTTGTCCCAAGCACTTTGTAAATCTGTAAACGTAACGTTTACATCCACTTCAGTAGCATCAGACAATTTCTGTAGTTCTTGCAGTTCTAGATCACTTTCTATCGTTAAACCAAATGCATAATAACTCTTTGTCACCTTCGTCACTCCGAATTGTTTAAGGTTTTTGTAAAAAAGCCCTCATACTATAACAGTATAAGGGCTTTTTCCATCCAACATGTTCTTAGCTGTAGTGTACCGTTTCGTCTTCATCCGGTTGCACTGCGTCAGCGATTCTGAGACCAGGTCCAGCCATTGTCATGTTTACATCAAGTACTTCTAATACTGGTGTGTTCCACTCTTTTTTCATACTGTCACCCCCTTTCAAGCCATTTTTTTCAAGAAACGATGTACGATGATAAAGCGCATAACTAAAGGAAAATCAAAATTGAAAATATATTCACCCTTTGGTCCTTCACTTATCGTCTCTAGCGCACCTTTGACTGTTTCATAATCAAAAAATGCTTTTGTTGCCGGATCTTCAAGCAGCATTCTTGCTTCCTGAATAAAAGCTTGCCAGTCACCCGCTTTTACCATCCGATGAATGCCATCCGTTCCTTGAACGCCCCGCTTTGTCATATTTAAGCGAATGTCATCCGGCAAATATCCCTTCATCGCTCGACGTATGAGCGCACGATTGTATCCATCTTTTACGAATTGATCTTCCGGCACAGAATAACAAAATTTCACTACTCGTAAATCATTCGTCGGATCCCGATCAACTAAACCGTATCGCAGCGATAACTTCGCTCCATACGTCCCAGTTGTATTCCAATAAAACAGCTTTTCAAATTGATGTTTTCTCACTTCATAAGGCGTGCGAATGATTGTCCCAGTAGGATCTACATCGTGCGCTGTTAGTTTCTCAAGGACGTTCATCTCTTCTGCAAAATGTGGTGCGATTAGCTGCGGAAGTGATTGCACCGCATTCGGGTGCATAAAGCTATTTAATTTCGGAAACACCTTCGAGCGAACACGCTTGAAAATTTTCTTTTTGGGTGCACCAACGAGGTTACTATGTGCGTTTAATTCTTTATTTAGCGTTAAAAAGCGAAAGTTGCGCACTAAGCTTCCATAGTAATCTAGCAGCGGTCCCCATGAAACGGTCCAATTGCCACGCTGTCCGTTTAATAAAACCCCTATGCCTTCTGCTGCTGCTTGCTCATAGATCCCTTTTAGCCAAAAGCCATTTTCAAAAAACTTAAACGGCATTTCCATGACGTCAAGCCAATCATCGATATCATTGTACGGATTTCTTTCTGGGTACGAGCAATAGCGATCATCAATATTACCAGCATGAGCAACGGTTGATTGAATGAAAGGTCGTTCATCAGCTACACGGCTAACGTGTGTCCAATCTTGAAAATCATCCACCGGAACATAGCTATATGTATGAAGCACTTTATTTTCTTTACGCAATTCATGCGCTGCCAATGAGGCGACCGATCCTGAATCCAAGCCACCACTTAAATGCGCGCCCACTTTTTTTCGTGTCCGCATACGTGATGTAACGGCTTTTTGAAAGACATCAAGAAAGGCTTCTTCATATGCTTCATCAGAAGATAAACGCAACGCTTCTTTTTCTATAACACAATATTGACGAAGCTTTACGTTGCCGTTCTTCACAACGATACTATGAGAAGGCGGCAGTTGAAAGACATCGGAATAGGGAGTCGAACGTCCATCTACCGCATCAAATTTCCACGGATTCCCAAGAAATTCAGCAAGCCACGGCTCGTGCAATTTGGAAGGAACAAGCTCACTTTCAATAAGCGGCTTGATGACCGTACAAAAGGCAAACCACGCATTCGTGACCGAATAATACAGCGTACGTGCACCTGAAAAGTCGCGGGCGCCAAATAATTGTTGCTCTCGTTCATCCCAGATCATGAAAGCAAAGTCGCCGACTAAATAGTTCGGGCAGTCCTCTCCCCACTTTTTATACGCAGAAAGAATTAACTGACTATCTGTCATGTGTCGTTGTTCTTGAATAGGCACTTGTAGTGAAGCGAACAATTCATCGCGATTATCAATAATTGCATCTGCCGTAATGACGACATTTCGCTCACGCTCCCAGTAGGGCAGCTCTTCTCCAACCGCTTCTTCTGTTAACCATTGTAAATGACAGCCGAAAAACCAATTTTCACTTTGTTTGCTTTGCACGTGATCCGCCGGATACCGTTGCAACGATTTCATTAGGCGTTGTCCGTATTCTATATGAATGGGCGCTCCATCTAATCGAAGCATTCCAGCGATTGCACTCATGTCTCTCCAACACTCTTTCGTTTGTTCTCTATTAAGAACCATTATGTAAAAAAAAGATGGCTACTAACCTCAAAATTAAAAATCTATATTCGTAGCTTCTGCAATTTTTATGTCCGTTCGTTTTAAAGAACATTTAAGTTAACTTAAAATTACCACCTAAGGAATCTGTTGTCAACCTCATTCTTAAAAATTTTCAAGATTAATATTTTTATTATTTAATTATAATGGTCATTTTCTCTTGCATGACGCACCTTTTCGCTCATCTACATTTTTTCTAACATGAGGGCTCATATACATTTCTCTTATTTCGTATAAAAAAAAGACGCATTAGCGCCCTAACATCTTCCTCTCTTTTCTTAGGAAAAAAACACAGTTACCGCAAAAATGGAAGCTAAAAAGCCAACAAGGTCTGCTAACAGTCCTACTTTTAGGGCATAGCCCATTTTTCGAATACCAACAGCTCCGAAGTAAACCGTTAACACGTAAAACGTCGTATCTGTACTACCTTGAATGGTAGAAGCAAGTCGACCAATAAAGGAATCCGGTCCATAAGATGCAATAAGATCAGACGTCATGCCTAAGGCACCACTCCCAGAAATGGTTCGCATTAAGCCAAGGGGAACGACCTCGGCAGGAATGTGAAACCATTCAAAGACCGGTTTACCCACACTAATGATCGCATCCATTGCGCCCGAAGCCCGAAACACAGAAATAGCGACAAGCATACCTACTAAGTAAGGAATCATGGAAACAGCGAGCGAAAACCCCTCTTTTCCTCCTTCTACAAACGATTCATAGGTCGGGACTTTTTTCACAGTACCATAGACTAGGATTCCGCCAATTAGTAATGGAATAAACCAAACGGAAAACGTGTTCATGATGGTCACATTATCGCCTCTCCCTTCGTTTTGAGCGATAATAAAAGTAGCGGTCAATGCTGAGCGCAAAGACGGTAGAGATCGCCGTTGCCAATAATGTTGTTCCTACAATATCTGTCGGTGTGGCTGATCCATAATTCATTCGAATGGCAATAATGGTCGTTGGAATTAACGTAATGCTTGACGTATTAATGGCAAGCAAGGTAATCATTGAGCGCGATGCCTCATTTTTACCACCATTTAATTGTTTTAATTGCTCCATCGCCTTAATGCCCATAGGTGTTGCTGCATTACCGAGACCAAATAAATTAGCGACCATATTTGATAAAATATAACCGAGCGCAGGGTGATTGTTTGGAACATCAGGAAACAGGCGCTTGACGAGCGGCCGAAATAACGCAGCAAGCTTTTCTAACAGTCCGCCCTTTTCGGCAATTTTCATTAATCCTAACCAAAATACAAGTACGCTCACGAGTCCAAGTGATAAAGTTACCGCTTCTTGTGTACTTTTAAAAAGCGATGCATTCACTTCATCCATTCGTCCATTGAGCATAGCAGTAATAAAACCGATGACGAGCATCCCCATCCAAATGTAATTAACCATGACGATCACCAGCGTCAAATGGACGTAATAAAAAGAAAGAAACGGCGGTATCTTTTACACTTTGCCAAAAGCTTGTTTCTTTTTTCAGCTTATGCGGCTTATTTTTTTCATAATAAAGCGGCAACGTACCTACGACCACATCCGCTACAAAAATCTTTAATGTGCCAATAGGCGTATGCGCATCGGCTTTGGAAATCGACTCTTTTGAAGCGTTCGGCACCACCACTTCTGTACGCACAGAACTTTCTTCCTCTTTTAAAAGCGGATAAGAAAACGTACGATTCGTTCTCAAATGATCGCGATACGCTTCCTCTGTGACGTTTGCAACGAATCCTTTTTCGGCAAGCGTCTTCACATGAAAGTTAGCAAATCCCCAGTTAAACATCGCCATATGATCGTCCCAATCATTTGGATCATTGATAGTAACAGCAATGAGCGACATTCCATCCTTGCGCGCAGTTGATACAAGTGTTCGCTTCGCCAGCTTCGTATACCCTGTTTTTCCACCTGTTGCGTACGGATACATTTTTAACATTTTATTTTTATTGTTCCAAACACGATCCCACTTTTCACTTTCTTGAGAAGAACGATACACTTTCGTACCCGAAATGGTCCGAAACTCCGAATTTTGCATGGCATAGCGCGTAAGCAGCGCCATATCATAGGCAGAAGAATAATGCCCGTCTGTATCATCTAAACCGTGCGGATTTTGGAATTGCGTATGCTTCATGCCAATTTCACGCGCTTTTTCATTCATCATGTGCGTAAAGCCTTCAAGACTTCCTCCTACATATTCAGCAATTGCCACTGCGGCATCATTGCCAGAACGCAACATTAAGCCATACACAAGATCTCGTAACGGCAAGCGCTCGTCAGCGCGTAAATATAGTGAGGAGCCTTCCACACCAGCGGCTTTAGAACTAATTTTCACACTCTTTCCTAACTTATTCGATTCAATTGCTAGGATGGCTGTCATAATTTTGGTGATGCTTGCAATTCTCATCGAAGCATGTTCGCTTCTTCCATATAACACACGGCCGCTCGCTTCTTCCATAACGATTGCGGCTCGTGCCGATCCAGCAGGCGCCCCCGCCCATACGGTTGCTGGTCCAACCGACCAATATAAAAAGACAAGAAGAAGTGGCACTATCCATTTCATACGCTTTTGCATATCGCATCCGTCCCTTACTCGTTTGTACAAGTCTATGCATGTTCGGAACGGTTATGATTAGTTATGTTTTCACTTTTGGAACAAATCGTTTCTTTTCCTGAAAGCACACGGTATAATCAGTTGCTTGCTGCAAAGCTTTCTCTTCCATTGGGATACGAATAAAAAGAATGATCATATTTAACACTGAAAAAACAAGGGCAGTAACATACGCCCCAAAAATGAGCGGAATACAGACAATTTCAAGAGAAACAATCACATAGTTCGGATGCCGCAACCAGCGATACGGCCCTTTTTCGATCACATGAGCACCTGGCAGAATCATAATTTTCGTATTCCAATAGACACCTAGGGAAGAAATGCACCAAATGCGACCTGCTTGCAATGTGAAAAAGAGTCCTAGCAACACCCATGTCCATTGAGGAGGTTTGGCACCATAGCCGACCACTTCAAGAATCAACGATCCTAAAAAACAACTATGAAGCAAGACCATATAGCGATAGTGACCCCTACCTACTTCATAGCCACCTGAACGCAGCATCTTTTTTTCATTGCGTTTGGCAACGAGAAGCTCAATCAGGCGCTCAGCCAGGATGATGCTAAAAATTAGAACAAACATCGTTTTCTCTCCTTTTCATGCCCATTCTACCAACACTAATTCAGCAGAAAAACCTGGACCTAATGCCATCATAATGCCCTTGTCACCTTGCTTTTGTGCTTGATTTACGACGCGCTGAAGGACATACAGAATCGTTGCCGATGACATATTACCGTTCGTTCGTAACACATCTTGGGCACTTTGCAACTGTGTGGAAGTAAGCCCGAGTGCCGCTTCATAAGCCGTAAGCACTTTTTGACCACCAGGATGGGCAATCCAATGGTCAATCTCCGAAAATCGTATGGTGCGCTTTTCTAAAAATTCCGCTACTGTCGGTTGGAGCCACTGACTTACAATGGTTGGAATGTCGCGTGAAAAAACAACATACAGTCCCTCATTTTTTACGTCCCAGCCCATGACATCCTCTGAGTGGGGCATGAGTGTTGTTTGAACGTCTTTAATGACTGGAACACTTTTGCTCGTCCGCTCTTTTAACAGCGCAGAAGCATCTCCACACAATAAGACACATGCTACGCCATCGCCAAATAACGAAGTACCGATAAAGTTACTTTTACTCCCATCCTCTTGTTGAAACGTTAGACTACAAAACTCAACCGCTACAACGAGCACATTTGCCCGAGGAAATGCTTTGCAATAATCGTATGCACGGCTGAGCCCAGACGCACCACCTGCACAGCCAAGCCCCCAAATGGGAATGCGTTTCGTATGAGGAGAAAAGGAACGTTCATTCATCCAGCGTGCTTCAATGCTTGGAGCTGATATACCCGTACTTGAAATAAAAAACAAGGCATCAATTTCATCATACGAAACAGCACGTTGCAAAAAAGGCGATGAAGCTAAACAGCGATCCATTGCTTCACAGCCAAATTTAACAGCATTTTGAATATAGCAATCATTCTTTTCTTGAAATGAACGCACTTCGGTAAACCATTCTAGTGGAGAAACTAAATAACGCGTTTGAATGCCCCCATTTTCAAAGACAGGAAGCAGGCGATCAATATCTTTAAAATGAGAGGAAAATTGGTGTTTGGCAAATGTCATAACTTCTTCTTGCGTTACTTTATACGGTAAATTTACACTTTGCACAGATACGATCGTAGCCACATTACGCACACTCCTTTTTTGTGGTGATAGTGTTCCCCGGAAAAGCAAAAATTACCCACGGAGGTTATAACGACTACCTTACGTTCATAGGTTGAGAACGAAAGGAGAGGATTGAGTGGACATTAAGCAAGAACCAACAGCTGGAATTAATGGGGCATACCGCGGCATGGCATACCCTATTCCTTTTTCTTGTTCAGAAAATGCCGCTTTTATTTTGCGTAATCCCAAAAATTCTAATACCCTCGTAACCCTTCGTCGCATTCGTGTGGCTAATCTATCAAGTACAGGCATCCAAATTATTATTACGTTACTCGGTACGCCTAGCGGTCGTCTATTTCGTAGTGATTATGTAATTGGACCATTGGAAACGCCAAACCGATTAACCAGTACAGGCATTTATTACGGAAACAACATTGAAATTAAAGAAGGTGTTCCCGTTATTACAATCGCCGTTCCGCCGTATTCAACATGGGACACCGTTCCCTTAGGAAAAGCAGTCTTCCCACCAGGTACAAATCATATTGCGACCATTACTCCGATTGAAACTAACGGAACAGGGTGTGTGAATGCCTCTTACGATTGGCAAGAAGAACCCGTCTTAACAACCGATGCCTTTCATACAAACAGAACATGAAGCCAACATGTTCTGTTTTTTCATATCAACAATCCATTTTTCTAGTAATCCTTCACCAAAGTACAACCGTATCATAGTGTAATAGGAGCCTGTTTTAACGATTACTACTTACAAAAGGAGCTCCCTATGCAAACTTTACGTGGGTATTTTGGTGGAAGAGGCGTTCCCATTCCTTTTTCTTGTGAGGAAAACGCTGTTTTTTCTTTCCAAAATCCAATCGACTCAAACGTGAACCTCGTCATCACGCGCACGCGCGTTGCCAATCTTTCGAATGCTGGAATCAACGTTTATTTTTATATCGACACACCGTTATATGGCAAACTATACAAAAGTCCCTATACGCGTAATTTAATTACAACCAATACACCTGATGCTCGTCTTCCTGTCATTGGCGATATTTATTATGGCACTAACATTAAAGCATCTGGATTGTCTCATTTAGAGCAGGCGATCCCACCTTATACGACATTAGAAGGAAACCCAAATTTCCCGTTAATTGTCGGTCCCGGAATGAATCAAGTTATTAGTGTAACGCCCATTTACAAAGGTGATACCGGTATGGTGAACTTTAGTTTAGACTGGCGCGAACAATCGATTAAATAAAGCGTAAAAAAAGAGCCACCCTTTTTTAAAAAAAGTTGGCTCTTTTTCGCTATTATTCATAGGTTTCTTGAAACTTGGCAAAAAACAAATCCGCTTCTTCTTCCATCGCTTGTTCTTCAATGCCTTCTGGAAGCGGGGGTAGCTCATCAATCGAGGTGAGTCCGAAATGCTCAAGAAATGATTTTGTCGTTCCATAAAGAATGGGACGCCCAGTACCTTCAGCTCGCCCTTTTTCTACAATCAATCCTTTTGATGCTAATGTTTGGAGGGGCTTTTCTGTTTTAACACCACGTACTTCTTCAATTTCACTGCGGGTGATCGGCTGTTTATAGGCAATAATCGCTAGCGTTTCAAGCGCTGCTTGGGACAAGCCCGTATGTGCTGGTGCTGAAACGAGCCGTTCATAATACAGCGCATGCTCTGCCTTTGTAACAAACTGATACGTACCTGCGATTTCAATAATCTCCATCCCTCGGGAGCTCTTGCTATAATCAGCGCGCAGTTCCTTCATAACCTGGCGCACCGTTTCTTTGTCGATTTGCAATACGTCGGCTAATTGTTTTTCATCAATACCTTCTTCTCCTGTTACAAACAATAAACCTTCCATAATCGCTTTTTGTTCCGCTTGCTCTTTCACTGTTAAGTCCCCTTTGACGCCGAGATAAAAATTTCACTAAAATTACTCGTTTGCTCACATAGAATATCTTGTGTTTTCATGAGCTCTAAGACAGCTAAAAATGTAACAACTAGTTGTTCGCGCTCTTCACTACGGAAAAAATCCGAAAAGCGCTTGACCGTTCCAAAAGCAAGCTCCTTCATGATTTCTTTCATGCGATCTTCAATCGGGATACTCTGCCGCTTCACGGTAGCTTGTTGAGGTTGGCGAATTTTTTTCTGCGCAAAAATCTTTTGCATTGCCGCTAGCATATCATAAATGGTAACATCGGCTACGGGATTTGTTTCTTCCGCTTCCCGTTCAAATGCCGTTAAATCAGCAGGCTCTCTGGTAAATACTTGACTGCGCTCACGTTCTTTTTCTTTTAAATCAAGCGCCGCCTGCTTAAATTTACGATATTCAATTAAACGGCGAACAAGTTCTTCACGCGGATCGCCCTCATCTTCTAGATTCTCTAACTCATCCATCATCTCTAACTCTTGTTTTGGTAAAAGCATTTTGCTTTTAATGGCCAAAAGCGTAGCAGCCATTACTAAATACTCACTTGCCACATCAAGCTCTAACTCTTGCATTGTATGTATATAATTCATATACTGCTCAGTAATTGGTGCGACCGGAATGTCATAAATATCAATTTCATAGGAAGTGATTAAGTGAAGCAATAAATCGAGCGGTCCTTCAAAAGCATCCACTTTCACATTATATTTCATCATCGATTGTGTCCTTTATTTTTTAAATTCTACTGTCCTAAAAATTATATCATAAATTTCCGGATTGCTTTACAATTAACGAGAAGGAGGCGCATGATGTATCCGCAAGCTTATCTTGATTATTTAACCCATTTTGCTAGTCGTGATTATTTTGAATGTCATGAAGTATTAGAAGAACATTGGAAAAGCGAGGGCATGGAGAACGACCTTTGGGTTGGACTCATTCAGCTTGCTGTCGGACTATACCATGAACGACGCGGCAACCATAAAGGAGCACGACGCATGTTAACTAGCGCCCTAAAAAAGCTAGAACAGCATCAATCATCCTTACAATCACTCGGCATTGATCGCCCTCGTCTTCTTTCACTACTTAAAAAAAGAGTGTCCACGTACAACGAAGATCAACTCTTTATTGACTTTGACTTACCATTAGAAGATCAAATTTTACGCACGCATTATGAAAGCAGCCTACAACCTAGCAATCTAAACGATGACAGCCTCATTCATAAGCATTCACTTCGCGATCGTAGTGACGTCATTCAAGAACGTCTGTTACAACAAAAGATTCGCCAACAAGCACGCACGCTTGACTAAAAAAAAAGCGGTCCGGACGATGCTCGTCCGAACCGCTTTTCCTTTAACCTTCTACGCGAATTTTTTCCATGCCTTGACCTTGACGCATGTTAAGCGCGTGCTCAAGACCGCTTGTTACTTTACCAAATACTGTATGAACACCATTTAAATGTGGTTGTGGCTCATGCACGATGAAAAATTGGCTTGACCCTGTATCTTTTCCTGCATGTGCCATTGATAATGAACCTGCAACATGCGTATGTGGATTACCAGCTGTTTCACATTTAATCGTCGTGCCGCTTCCGCCTGTACCGTTCCCGATTGGGCAACCGCCTTGAGAAACGAAGCCAGGAATAACGCGGTGGAACGTTAAACCATCATAAAAACCTTCGTTCGCCAATTTTTCGAAGTTTGCTACTGTTCCCGGTGCTTCTGCTGGATACAATTCAAACTCCATTTTTTCGCCATTTGTTAAATGTATGTAACCTTTTTTTGTTGTCATTTGAGTAATCTCTCCTTTATTAACGTTTCCCTCTTATAGTACCACATTTCTTTCAAAAGAAAAAATACAAACGCACGCGCATTGCTTACGTGCGTTTTAGAATGATGGTTAACAGGTTCACACGGGCGCTCCTTGTTGCAATGGCACATCAAGCGCCATGACATCTTCATAGCGCTCTCGACGAATGACAAGTTGTTCGTGTCCATTCTCTACAAAAACAACGGCCGGTCTTGGCAAACGATTGTAATTATTAGCCATTGCATAGCCATACGCTCCGGTACAAAAGACGGCTAAAAAGTCTTCATCTGTTACGGCTGGTAACGGCAAATCCCAAATAAGCATGTCACCAGACTCACAACACTTCCCTGCAATCGCAACCTTTTCTGTTCCTTGTTCGGTAGCTCGGTTAGCAATCATCGCTTCATACTGTGCCGAATAAAGAGCTGGCCGAATGTTATCGCTCATTCCTCCATCTACTGCTACATAATGACGCACGCCAGGAATGGCTTTTTGAGAACCGATCGCATAAATGGTCGTGCCTGCATCACCAACAATGGCACGTCCTGGCTCGATCCACACTTCAGGAAGGGGCAGCTCATAGTGCGCACAGCAGCGCTTTACTTCGTCCATCATAGCGGAAATATACACTTCAGGCTCAAGAGGCTCATCTTCCTCCGTATAGCGAATCCCAAATCCTCCACCTAAATTTAAAACGGTTGGTATAAATTCATACCGTTGCTGCCAGGTCGCCATTGCCTCGTATAGCTTTTGAATGGTGACAACAAAGCCATCACATTCGAAAATTTGTGAACCGATATGAACGTGAATGCCTAATACGGTTAGGTGCTGCATCGTAAGCGCAGTTACGAGCGCGGTTTCAGCTTGCCCATTTTGTAAATCAAAACCGAACTTAGAATCTTCTTGCCCCGTTAAAATGTAATCGTGCGTGTGCGCTTCCACACCTGGCGTCATGCGCAATAATATGTTCGGCTTTTTTTGTTGTTGGGCGGCCATCACATTAAGAAGTTGCAGTTCATAATCATTATCAACGACAAAGCAGCCCACATTTTCTCGGAGCGCATACGCTATTTCTTCTTTGCTTTTATTATTGCCATGGAAGTGAATGCGTTCAGGTGGAAACCCTGCCGCCAGAGCCGTATAAAGCTCGCCACCTGATACAACATCTAAGCTCATCTCTTCTTCTTTCATCACTTGCACTTGTGCCAAACAGGAAAAAGCTTTGCTCGCATAGGCTACTTGAGCGGTCACGCCATGTTGACGAAATGCCTCTTTAAATGCGCGTGCGCGTTTGCGAATTAGAGCCACATCATAAATATAAAGCGGGGTGCCATATGTTCGGGCTAATGAGATCGTATCCACACCCCCAATTGTTAAATGATTTTGTTCATTAATGTTACTCGTACCGTGTAAAAACATGATACCCTCTCCTTTTTCTGTGTACTCTTAGAGGTTCTCTTTTTACTTCCGGTGGAAAAACAAAAGACAGCTATGTATAGGTACATAGCTGTCTTAGCTTACATCCGTACCCCCATTTGCCGGAATAGTGCTCCACTGCTTAAAGCAGTGACAGTCCGTTATTTATTCAACAACGACCCAGCATGAGCAAATAATAGGTATTTGTTCACACTTCGGCAAATCGGCCTTTCCGTTTCTATCATCGTGCCTACTCACTCCATGAAACGTACTTTTCCTTTTTGCGCCTCTACCCCATCGTTAAATGAGGCATATAAAATTGTTATGTTTGACTCTATCATAAGTGCTGACCGTGTGCAAGGTTTTTATTTACTTTGTTTATTGGCATCTTGCGGATGCACAATGCTTGGTCGTGCGCTTGATAAAGGAACAGCAAGCCGTACCATGATTTGCATAAAAGCTTTCCCGTTAAATGGCATAAACGGCCATAAGTAAGGTGTATTAAGGTTTTGCATAAAACATAAATATAATAAAATCGCCGTTGCACCAAATACAAAGCCCGGCACATGAAAAATGGCGGTAAGGACGAGCACGAGTAGCCGCAATAATTTATTGGCGACGCTTAATTCATAACTTGGGGTAGAAAAACCACCAATCGCTGCCACCGATACGTATAGGATTACTTCTGGCACAAATAGGCCAACATCAATCGCAATTTGCCCAATTAATACAGCAGCGATTAAGCCCATCGCGGTCGACAGCGGACTGGGGGTATGAATAGCGGCAACCCGCAAAATTTCAATTCCAATTTCGGCAAAGATAATTTGAAGAAACAGCGGAATATGCGTTGTTTTATGAGGACCGATAAACTGAATATCATGCGGCAATAGTCCTTTTTGTGTCGCATATAAATACCAAAGTGGCACGAGTAGTAAGGATGCGATAATCCCCGCAAATCGGACCCAGCGAATAAACGCACCGACAACCGGCGTTTGCCGATATTCTTCGGCATGCTGCACGTGGTGAAAATACGTTGTTGGCGTAATGATTACGGACGGACTCGTATCCGTAATAATTAATACATGCCCTTCCATAATGTGTTGTGCCGCTACATCAGGTCTTTCTGTATACCGAACGAGCGGAAAGGGATTCCAGCCTTGCTTAACGATAAATTCCTCAATCGTTTTATCTGCCATTGGAATACCGTCAATATCAATGGCTTGTAACTCTTTTTTAATTAATTCAACAAGCCCTGGATCGGCAATGTCTTTAATGTACGTAATACACACATCGGTTTTTGATCGTTTTCCGACTTGCATGATTTCATGACGCAGGCGCTCATCACGAATTCGGCGGCGTGTTAGAGCCGTATTCATAATGATGTTTTCGGTATAACCATCACGAGAGCCTCGAACAACTTTTTCAATATCAGGCTCTTCTGGATTGCGTCCTGGGTAGCTCCGCACGTCAACGATAAAGGCTTCTGCTTCTCCTTCGACAAAGACGGCAATTAAACCAGATAACATCCGATCAATCGCAATTTCTAAATTATCTGTCACATCTACTTGCTGATGAGATAAATGATTATGCACAATTTCTTTCACATTAGAAGGCGCGCGATGACCGTGATCCATGTCCATTAATTCGCGCATAATTTCAATAATGAATAGCGTATCACATAACCCAGAGCAATAATAAATTTGGATTTCTTTCTTGAGCACACTCAATTTGCGCACGCCCACATCAAAGCTTTCGCCAATGCCAATGCGATGCTTTAATTGTTCTTCTACTTCTTTTATGTTTGTGCTAATACTCGTTTTTTGTCGTTCCTTCGAGTTTTGCATGATACCCACTCCTTTCTAAAATAAGCTGCACAGCGCGTGTCGTTATAGGCGCTCCTTTTTCAATCGCATCAAATCCTGACATCTTCCCGATATCCCCAATACCAATAACAACTGGTACATTCAGCTCATCTAGGACATACACCGTATCACCATTGATGCGGCCCACTTCTAAGTCAGGCAGGCCGCTTTTATCAATTCCGACTTCTGTTAATACGCCATAACGATCAATACTAAAGTGTACTTTTGTCCATTCACAACATTTTGTTTTAGAGGCGACCGCAATCGCTCCAATGACATCTATGTTAGGATGGCTACACACGTCGCGCATCGCCTTTTCTCCAGGGCCTTCGCCGCGAAAGCCACAATCATCGAACATAACGAGCACAGGATCATGCGGTGTTTGCATGATTAAGGACGCTAACGCCTTGCCACTAATGGCGGTTGGATTACCCCATGATTGCGAAATACAGCGTCCACCAATTTTTCGAGCAACATGTTCAACGGCTTTCTTTGCATATAAATCACCATCCGTTACTAGAATGACACGCTTTTTCATCGTAGGTCACCCCTTTGGTTTAAATACAAGCGCAATAATAAAGCCGAATAAGATTGCCGATGAAATGCCGGATGATGTAAGTTCAAAAATACCCATTGCAATACCGATAAACCCATGGTCTTCGGCGGAAGCCATGGCTCCGTGCAACAAGCTATGCCCAAAGCTCGTAATGGGAACTGTCGCCCCCGCCCCAGCAAATTCAATGAGTTGATCGTACAAACCAAACGCATCAAATAAAGCACCAAGAACGACAAAGCTCGTAGTAACGTGGGCAGGCGTTCGTTTGAATACATCCATTAAGAGTTGCCCAATGACGCAGATGCCACCACCAACGACAAATGCCCATACATAATCCATTAAGTACTCACTCCTTTTACGCGTTCTAACGTAACCGCATGAGCAATCGTTGGAATCGATTCTTTTTGCTGCATCATCGTTGGGTTGAGTAAAGCACCTGTGGCTGCAACAAGAATGCGTGACAATCGTCCTTCTATGAGTTCCTTTAACAGATGACCGTACGTAACAACGGCCGAACAACCACACCCACTTCCACCGGCAAACACTTCTTGATCGGGACGATAGATCATAAGACCACAATCTCGATGATTTTTTGAAATATCAATGCCTTGTTCGTGCAACAACATTTTAACAATCGGTGAACCAACACCTGATAAGTCACCGGTTACGATTAAATCATAATCAGCGGGTGTTGTTTGCGTCGCTTGTAAATGCGTAGCAATCGTATCAGCGGCAGCCGGAGCCATTGCTGAACCCATATCAAATGGATTTTTAATGCCAAGATCAATTACTTTGCCAATTGTAGCCGCCCCCACTCGAACGCTAGAAGGTTGATGACTGACTAAAGCAGCTCCCGCACCTGTTACAGTAAACGTCGCACTATCCGGCTTTTGACCTCCATATTCCGTCGGGTAGCGAAATTGACGCTCCGCTGTCGCATTGTGACTGCTACAGGCTGCAATCACACGATGTGCGTACCCACCATCCACAAGGGCAGCGCCGATTGCTAGCGATTCCATTGATGTGGAACAGGCTCCAAATACGCCTAGAAAAGGAATTTGATTTTGTCGAGCCACATAATTAGCGGTAACCACTTGATTTAATAAGTCGCCAGCCAGAAAAAAGTTAATATCTTCATTTTTTAGCTTTGCTTTCATTAAGCAACTACCAATTGCATCTTCCATTAAGCGACGCTCAGCAAGCTCCCAATTTTTTTCATTGCAATGTAGCTCACTATAGCGCTTATCAAATAATGCGCCTAACGGTCCTTCACTTTCCATCGGACCAACGGCTGTGCCCGCAGCATTCACAAACACATCTTGTGCAAATTGCCACGTTTGTCTGCCTAGTAACTTCATATCCATCGATCCTTTTACAATAAGATTTTAAATGCATAACGAATCATTCCAAATACATAGGCAGCTACGGCTCCAAACACAATGACCGCACCAGCAATTTTAAATAAGTTGGTTGCCACCCCAAGCACAATGCCCTCACTTCGATGTTCAAGCGCAGCACTCGTTACGGCATTTGCAAACCCTGTCACCGGAACAGCAGAACCTGCACCAGCAAACTGGCCAATTTTATCATAAACACCGATTCCCGTTAATAACGCGGCAATTAAAATTAACGTCGCCGAAGTTGGATTTCCTACGTTTTCGGTCGTAAAGTTGAAATAGGTCATATAAAACTTTTGCAGCGCTTCTCCAATGACACATATAAAGCCACCTACCACAAAAGCTTTTAAACAATTAATAAAATAAGGTGGCTTCGGCTGCAGTGGTTTTATTTTCTCTGCATACGCCTGTTGCTGTTCTTTCGTTGCCACAATTCATCTCATCCTTTCTTTTATAGCTTGACGTAAATGATCCAATGAAATAAGGAACCTGCCACTTTACCAAGGACAATGGCCATCAAAATAACAAGTAGCTTATCTCGGAACCCAATTCGTTTTGCTAAAATCGGCAAAACGTTCAGTACTTCAGTCAATGCTGCTGCTAACATGCCAATAAAAACACCCGAGAATAGTCCAATGACGATCGTTAAATAAGGAGACAACTGAAAAGTCGTGCTGCGTAAATTCACCCATCCGCCAAGCACCGCTCCTAAAATGACACTCCACTCATAAGAGCGAATAAAGCGATACGTTTTTGAAAGCTGCATGACGCGCGGTACAATGCCAAGAACGGTTAGAAAAGCGACAAAGCCAGAGCCGACTGCTATTCCTCCCGCAAAGCCTACAAAAATGAGCAGCAGTACATTAATCATCGCTCACCTTTTGCTTTTGCTTTTGCTCACTTTCTTTATTTTCATGAATGATGACATACTGATCGAGATCTTGCTGATACTTAAACATCTCAACCTCTAGTGGGCTTGGCTCTTCATTTAACCGCTTTTTAAACACGTGGTTAAAAAACAAAACCATGCCAAGACCAAGTCCAATGGAATATGGAATTTGCAGCATCAGCGGTTGTTGCCGAAATTCTCCTGTAATGAGCTGATAAATTTTTTGATGAACGACTTGCATGCTCACGTCTTCATGAAAATTCATAATGGCTACAGCAGCACCTATAAATAACAGCAGCCATACGAGAATAAAAAATAGTGTGTTTAACTTTTTGGGCTCATACATAATTTCTAAAATGGATTGTGCCGGCCCAATTGTTTGTACCTCACAACCGGGCAGTATATCTTGAATCCGTTTTACGACCGTCATAATATCAATGACGATCAGATGCTTATCTTCAGGTTTTACGACATGAATGACCGCCTTTTGTAGTGCTTTTACTGTTTTAGCGGGTCCTGCTAGTTGTGCAATTTCTTCTAAACGTACCCCTTGGTGAAGAACGACCCGAACTTTTTGCCTCATCCTTATGTAAACAGACGATCGTTCCATACGCTCACCTCCAACAGTCATTTACACTTAGTATGCATTTGGTAAAGTTGTCTCATTCTTTCACTTTTAACAAACCAACAATTCCCAGTTAATAAAATCGAGTAGGAGGGGGTAATTAACCCCCGACCTCTCACACCACCGTACGTACCGTTCGGTATACGGCGGTTTCAATCAAGTCAAACGTACCGTTCGATATCTTGCAAGCAAACTTTTAAGACCTTGATTACCCCAATAGTGGTTATCAAGCGTTCTACCCAGAATGGGGCTGTTAGCTATACGCCAGTAGCCCAATCTTGAGTTTGCCCACTCCCATGCTTGGTTAGATTTAATCCCTAACTTCGTTAGGTTTCTATGTTTGGTTTTAATTTTCTTCCACTCTTTCCATCGAATCATCCGTAATCTTCTTCGAATCCACCCATCTAGTTTGTCTAGAACAGAGGGCGTATCGGCTAGTTGATAGTACCCTAGCCAACCCACCAGGAAACGATTTAGCTTCGCTAACCGGTCCGTCATACTGATTGACCATTTCCTCGACGTTATTTCTCGTATTCTCTGCTTGAAGCGCTGAATACTTGATGTAGCGATTCGGATTTTTGGTTTCCCTTGATGGTTCGTGAATGAAAAACCTAGAAACTTACGTTTCCATGGGCGGTCTACTGCACTTTTCTCTTGATTCACTTTTAGTTTGAGTTTGTTTTCAATAAACGTTGTCATGCTTTTCATGATTCGTTCCCCGGCTCTCTTGGAGCGCACATAAATGTTACAATCATCCGCGTAACGGACAAACCGTAAACCTCTTTTCTCCAGTTCTTTGTCCAGTTCATCGAGGACGATGTTGGATAACAGAGGGCTGAGAGGACCTCCTTGTGGAGTACCTTCTGTGTTTGGGCTGACAAGCCCTTCCTCCATGACACCTGCTTGTAAGTACCTTCGTATTAATTGAAGGACTCTCGCGTCTTTTACTCGTTTGCTTAGCGTTCTCATGAGTCGGTCGTGGTTCACTTTGTCGAAGAATTTCTCCAAATCAATGTCCACGACCCATCTGTATCCTTCTTGGACATAGTGTTGGGCTTGTCGAACGGCATCATGACCCCGTTTATTCGGTCTAAATCCATAACTTTGTGAAGAAAACGAGGCATCGAATTCCTCGTTAAGTACGTGTGCAATAGCCTGTTGAATGAAACGGTCTTTCGCTGTTGGGATCCCTAACTTCCTGATCCCGCCGTTCGGTTTCGGGATTTCGACTCGACGCACAGGTTGGGGAAAATAGGCACCCTTCATCAATTCCGTTTGTAAAGTAGGCCAGTGTTCCATGAGATGATGTCGTAGGTTTTGTACGTTCATTCCATCTACACCATGGCTCCCTTTATTTCTTTCCACTCTACGGAGTGCATTCGT
>NZ_AKKV01000019.1 GCF_000269865.1 Fictibacillus macauensis ZFHKF-1 | reverse complement strand
GCCCTCGATTCGCGCGCAGACCAGGTCCGTTCGCGCGCAGGGGCCCTCGATTCGCGCGCAGACCAGGTCCGTTCGCGCGCAGGGGCCCTCGATTCGCGCGCAGATTAGGTAAATTGCTTCCAACAACGTAGGCAAAGGATGAAAATAGAGAAAATGAAGAGATCCTCTCGTAAATGCGCTCAAAAATGAGAAAAAATAGCGTAAAAGCTCTTCAATGATAGAAAAAAGAGTAAAGCGCACAAGATTCCCAGTTGGCGCGGAGACCACAGTTAATCGCGCGCAACCACGTCAATCTCGCACGCGTCACAAAACAGAGGAAATAGTGAATTCCAAGTTTCTATGCTTAGAGAGGGGTTAACCAATCAACAAGCGGTATATAATGTTCTTCGGCACGCAAGCCAATCATCGGGAAAAATGACCGCAAAAACGCCTCATTTTGCTCTTCTAACTGCAAGCACGATAAAAACGCACGTTCACTTGCTTTTTTCCCAAAATCATATTCATTTTCATAATGCGTTTCCAAAAAGTCATAATACCAAACAGGAAACAGCAAACGACCATAAAGCAACCGCCAATTTTCGCGATTTAAGGGCGTCACTTTTTCATACTCATCTAAAAACGAAACAATGGCTGTTGGTTCAAAAGACGGTTGAAATACAAGGGAGCGAATCCACTCTGCCAAATCGCGAACAGGATGATCAACGACCCAACCAGTCGGCAACTTTACATAATCATTATCTCGCTGCAACCATGAGGTCACTTGAAACCGATCATGACAAATGGTTGGCACAAACTCCTCACGCGGAGCATCTTCCATTTCATAATCGATGATATATTGAATCGCATTTTCCGATATTCCTTCATAATACGGAAAGGTGGTTAAAAATAATTGATCAAATTCCGTTTTAACCGGCTTCAAAAATACTTTATGATATTGTTCACGCGCACGGTCAACCCGCTCCATCCAAAGTGGTGCCCAGTTTCCAAATAAAATACTTTCTGTCGGATAGGGAGGCAATGGTACACCTTTGCCATTACGGTGAAACAGTGCAAGCTCCTCTCCAAGTTCACGTCGCTCTTCACGCGTATCTTCCCATGGTGCCAACCGGTACAACAATACTGGCTCCCCATCCACATGCGCATTTGGCATATTTGTTAAGGTAGGACAAAGCTCCGCTACCCCTCTTTCGCCTCGATACTGTAAGTAATCTCCATAATAAAGAAGCTCTTCAATGCGATCAATTGTCATTTTCTTCTTCGGCACGACTACAAATTGATCACCATTTGATTCAAAGTAACGGTAATTATGAATGGTACATTTGTTTTCACAATATAGCTGATAATGGTGAAAGATATCACGTTCAAACATGGCGCTCCACCCCTGCTTTATTCAATAATTATAGTCTATGACCTAATAGCCCGTTTCGTTAACAAAACTTGCCGACAACTCATATCTTAGCGATAAGCACATATACTTTGACGACCACTATAGCAGAAAGCCCACGGTAAACTGTCTTATTCTCCAAAGATCAGAGAGGAGTCCTTTTCCACTACACGCCAAATACATTCTTATTTGCTACCATTAAACAGTAGAATAAGCATACGTTTTGGAGTGATGGTTATTTTTTATGCAGGATTGGAAATGTTAGTAAAGAGATGCTCCCCATTCTATAGCACACTAAAATGCATCATTAAAGGAGAATTCTATGAAAGAGAAAAAAATCGTCAACATTCACGACACCGCTATGCGCATGTTAAGCGAACGCGGTGTAACGTTAAAAGATATCGCGGAACTCGTCTACTTTCTCCAAGTACCTTATCATCCTCATTTAGAATTATCTGTTTGCCTCGAAAATGTGGAACGTGTCCTCGCAAAGCGTGAAGTACAAAATGCCATCTTAACAGGCATTCAGCTTGATTTAATGGCAGAAAGAAAGCTGATTGACGGTCCCCTACAAGATATACTAGCTAATGATGAAAGTCTGTATGGCATTGATGAAGTCATTGCGCTTTCTATCGTTAACATTTATGGTTCGATTGGCTTTACGAACTACGGCTTTATTGACAAACAAAAACCTGGTATTCTTGAGAAATTGAATGATAAATCAACAGGAAAAGTGCATACATTTCTTGATGATATTGTTGGTGCCATTGCAGCTGCAGCGTCTAGTCGCCTTGCCCATCGAGCCGCTAATTCCGAATAAATATTCTTTAGTGTGGAAGCGCTCAGAAAATTATTCGCTATCACTCCCTTTAACGCGTACCCATTGTGGTGTTTTAAACGATCCCAAAAAAAAAGCCCTCACCCTTTTGTAAGGATGAGAACGTAGGATTTTCTATTTCAACTTCCATTCATCTAGCCCATTTACCGTATAGGTTGGCTGCACTTCAATGTGCTGTAAGTGCTCTTTCGTCGTAACACCGGTATGGACGAGCAGCGTATCCATGCCTGACGTAATCCCAGCTAGAATATCGGTTTGGTAATTATCACCAACCATTAGTGTTTCTTCTTTTTTCGTTCCAAGTTGCTCTAAAGCCATTTCCATAATAATGGGCTCTGGTTTACCGATGAACGTTGGTTTTGTTTCTGTAGAAACGCTAATAACAGACGTTAAAGAGCCATTACCAGGTAATAGGCCACGTTCCGTTGGTAATGCAATATCACCATTTGTCGAGATCAATGTTGCTCCAGCACGGACAGCTAAGCATGCTTTAGCTAATTTTTCATATGTGATGGATCGGTCGATTCCAACGACAACAAAGTCTGGACGCTCTTCTGTGAACGTAAAGCCCTTTTCTTGTAGCGCCTCTTGAATACCCGCTTCACCAATACAGTATACAGAGGCTTGCTTCTTTAAGCGCTCCAAGTAGTTGGCTGTGGCCATGCTTGTTGTGTACACATGCTCTTCACTAGCCGGAATTTCAAAGGAAGCTAGCACATCAGCAACTTGTTTTTTTGTTTTAGAAGAATTGTTCGTGACGAACAAGTATGGAATATTACGCACATTGAGTGCTTGGACGAACTGGACCGCTTCTAGAATTCGTTCTGTTCCTCGATACATTGTTCCGTCTAAATCAATTAAATAACCGTTGTATGTTTTCAACAGGAATCACTCCTTTTTTTCATTCATGATACTAAAACGCGACTTCAATTAAGAAGCCGCGTTTTCCATTACCGTCTTATTCTGCTGCTATTCTATACTTACAACATGAACCACCTTTTGCTAAGCATTCGGTTCGCTCAACGCGAGTCGTTCCTAAGAGCTTCTTAAAAAGAGAAAGTTCACAATGACAAGCTTGTTCATAGTGATCTGCCACTTTTGCAATCGGGCAGTTAAATTCTTTTATTTCATAATGTGCGTCTGTTTTTTCCCATTCAGCCATATAACCTGCTTCATTCACAATTGCGGTCAGTTCAGCTACTTGATCTTCAAACGTAGTATGAGCCATTCGTGGAGCGTATTGTTCATATAAGCGGCTTTCACGACGAGCAAATAAATCATCGACCACATCATTACCCGCGATATCTTGAAAATCTTGCATAAATTCTAACGTAAGCCCTGCATAGTTGCGCGGAAATTGTTCCTCCGCTTCTTCTGATAGACGATACACACTAAGTGGACGTCCCATCGGCTGACGAACAAGCGTTGCTTCAATTAACGCATCTTTTTCAAGGGCATGCAAATGTCGGCGCACTGCCATTTCGGTTACGCCTAATTCACCTGCCATCTGCGTTACCGTTAAATCTTTTTGGCGTTTAAGCATTTGTACAATCACTGAACGGGTAGAGGTGTTTTTAGCCATTGCCATCAAACATCACCTTCCTGCCCACATTGTACAGTACTTTATTATAAAAGTATAATATATCGCTTCTTATTAATGGTTTTCAGGTAAGAAGGCACTGACTGGTCCTAGCTCTTTTTCTAAATAACGGCGCACACTGCTTGAAAACGTAGATAGCGCTGATGCTTGCTTTGTAAGCACCTCTTGAAGATGTGCATGATCTACGTCAATAAACTGTTGCACGAGCATTTTTCGCAAGCTAACTACTTGCTTTAAGGAGGCTGCTTCACTTTCTGTCAGCACTTTTTCATCCCAAAAGATATCTAAAATGTCTTCATAGCTGCCAGGATCACGCATAATAAATCCATCAATAATTGCATTCCCGACATCCATCATGCTCTCAATCACAATATGAGTGGCACGCTCTAAAGCTAATTGTTCGATTGTACTTGTACATTCTTTAAGCGATTCAACCGCTTTCAAAAGATTTTCCATATGAACTAATGTTTGTTCTATTTTTGTTCGATCTACAAAATACATATTCACACCCTGCTTTCTGCAATATCAGTTCTAGTGTATCACAAATCACAAAATTATTAGGAATCATTCCATTGCCATGCTATGATAAATGAGGACATTCTATTGTAACGTAAAGGAGGAAAAAACCGTGAGTAATGAACGTTTTTTTCTATATGATGATACCGTGGACACGAAAACACGATTTGTAAGTTTTATGGGAGAAGAAGCGCGCTTTGACTTAGCGATTATTAAGAGCGATCGCTATTACGGAAAAAGCTTAGTCCTTGATATTCAAGGCAATCGTTTTGCTATAATTGGGGAAGATGATTTAAATGAAGAAGGCTATTTAGAGCATGCCTTTCAATTGAGCGAACGCGATGCCCAAGAGCTTAGAGAATTTTTATATGAAACGTTTTGATAAAAAAAATTATACAACTTGTATTGGGAAACTGGGCACAGTAAAGACAGGATGGTTACCATCCTTAAATTCAATGCCTGAAAGGACTGATCTTGTTGTACGATAAAGACGAAGAAACGTACACTGACTTTTCTAACGTGGAGACAGGGCGCCGTTATGTGTTACCTGAAGACTTTCCAGAAGGGCCTTATGGATCTCCCCTTGTCGTAAAGCTCGGGAAATCTACACCATGGGAACCGAATCAACGCAGTTACAGCGCCTTTAATTATGAAAATAAAACGCTGCACGCAGGCATGGCACGTCAATATCCCGGTGCTCATCCGACACATGACGATCCGAGCGAGGATCAAGAAGCACCGTATGATGACGTTCAATAAGAACGATAACCGGGGAAATCACACCCCGGTTTTTCTTATGATCGCACTTTTTTCAAGACAAAATACGGACAACCAAAATTACAATATTCGTAAACGTATTCAGGCAATGTGCTTATTTTTGTATCATACGTCGCTTTATCATGGCTATCTTCAAAGAAACCACGAAGACGTAATTGCTCGTAGCCGATATCACCAACAATATAATCGTATTTATGTAGGATTTCACTAAAGCGCGCTTTAAATTGTTCTTCGTTAAACGCCTCTTTATTGTTTTCAAGTATTTCGTAGCATAAATCTCCAATACAAATCATGATTTCACCTCTCTTCCTTTATTTTACCACGTCTTTTTCATTTACAGCCAACAATTTCATGAGAAAAAAAGCACAGAAACGGTCACCCTAAGGGTAGGAGGTGATTACAATGAACAAAAAAATCTTACTTACAGCAAGCTGTGCCATAGCGCTCCTATTGGGAGGATGTAACCGTGATGCTTCACAAAAAGAAGAAAAAGGCTACCGTTTTTCCAATGTTAGCTATAAAAACGGCACGCCTCAAAACAAACTTTCTCCAGATGGAATGGATGGTCACTTTGGCTTTGTGCGCCACGAATATAAAGGCGATAATAAAAAACCACTACCATCTCATAAATTAGCAACCATTAACCGTCAACGTCTTGCTGAAATTATCGCGGACAATGCGATTCGCTATCCTAATGTATTGGACGTTGCCGTATTTGTAACAGATGAAGAAGTGTTTATGGCCTACAAAACAAGCAACAAAAATCGAGTGTACATGGCCGATAATGTTAAAAAAGCTGCCTTTTCTGTTGTCCCTCGTTATTACCACGTGTACGTTTCCGATCAACCAGGAATGATTGGTAAGCTTGGGCAATATAAATCCATTCAAAATCATACCGAAAACGTTGATGGTGCCATTGGACGACTTATTTCTCAAATGAAAAAAGCGCCTCAAGGACATGATGTGAGCCCTGGTGAAAATCCAAATGGGGAAACGAAAGGCGAAAAAACAAACGAGCAGATGATGAAATAAGAAAAGCCGGATTTTCCTCACGGAAGTCCGGCTTTGTTTCTTTATGCTTGTGCTTGTGTTGCTTTTGCAGCTGCATTCACTTGCTCGTCTGCATGATAAGACGAACGAACGAGTGGTCCTGCTTCACAATGTTTAAATCCTTTGCTTAGTGCGATTTTACGCAATTCAGCAAATTCATCAGGATGGTAATATTTTTTAACTTTTAAATGTTTTTTCGTTGGTTGTAAATATTGACCTACTGTTACGATGTCAACATTATTTGCACGAAGATCATCAAATGTTTCAATAATTTCTTCCCACGTTTCCCCTAAACCAATCATGATGCTTGATTTGGTTGGGATTGCTGCATTCATTTCTTTTGCACGACGAAGGAACTCAAGCGTACGATCATACGTTGCTCGCGCACGTACACGTGGCGTTAAGCTACGAACCGTTTCAATATTATGGTTCATAATATCTGGCTTCGCATCCATTAATGTTTGCAGATTTTCTTCAACACCCATCATGTCAGATGGCAATACTTCAATTGAACAAAACGGATTGCGACGACGAATTGCACGAACAGTTTCCGCAAAAACAGTTGCTCCTCCGTCTTTTAAATCATCACGAGCTACTGCTGTAATAACCACGTGCTTTAAGCCCATTTGCTCAACAGATTCAGCAACGCGTTCTGGTTCTTGTAGGTCAAGTTCAGTTGGTAAACCTGTTTTTACCGCACAAAAACGGCAAGCACGTGTACAAACGTCCCCTAAAATCATAAATGTAGCCGTTTTCCTTACAGCCCAACATTCATGAATATTCGGGCATCGTGCCTCTTCACAAACAGTATGTAACTTTTTCTCGCGCATCATTTTCTTGAGGCCCTTGTAGTTATCGTTTGTGTTTAGTTTTATTTTCAGCCATTCCGGCTTACGAATGTGTTCTTCCTTATTAGCCAATCCAGCTCACTCCAATTCATCTTCCTATATACAGTTTCTCTGTATACTAAAAATAGAGATACATTAAAAACTTTAACATAACTGAAGCGAAAACTCCAATCACGAATATTTCCATCATTTTTCTCCTATGAAAAACGCATTGTAAACCAAACTAAAGATATGAATGCAGTGAAAAAGGAGTGGCTTCACCATGTTAAAAAAGTGTATCGTTATGATCCTTTTGCTCGGATCGTTGTGCGCTCAACATCCTCACCGTTCGTTAGCGCAACAACGAACCTATAGCCCGACCGATGTGCAGCGCCTCGCACTGTACAAAAAAATGGAAACTGTTACCTCGATTCCGTGGTACTATTACGCAGGAGTTGATCAATATGAGCGTAGTATCCGGTTAACGAGCAGAGAAAAAGGCAAACCCACTGGTGTCATCGGTATATATTTTTCTGGATTACAATGGGTAGGTCCTCTTAATCCAGTGCTTACCGATCGCAATCCACAATCCATTATGCTGTTCGGTGGCGTGGGTCTTGATGGCAACAATGACGGCATCGCAAATCCCGATGATGATGAAGATCTTCTGTATTCCTTTGCCAAGAAACTCATGCCTTATGGCTTTGACAAAGAAAACGTTGCAATTGGCTTATGGAATTATTATAAACGAGATAAGGCCGTCAGCATGATTATGCAAAATGCAAGTGTGTATAAGACGTATGGAACTGTTGCGCTTCATGATCATTCTTTCGTCGTTCCTCTTCACGCCAACTATAGCTATCGAGATACTTGGGGAGCTCGTAGAGGATATGGAGGGCGTCGCATCCATGAAGGCACTGATATTTTTGCTGATTACGGTGTTCCTGTTAAAGCAGCTTCCTATGGGGTTGTTGAAACAAAAGGCTGGAATCGCTTTGGCGGCTGGCGCATTGGCATTCGAGATATTAACAATATTTATCATTACTACGCTCACCTTTCTAGTTTCCATAAAGACATACAAAAAGGCGATATCGTTAAGCCTGGCACAATTGTCGGGTATGTCGGCTCTAGCGGCTACGGTCCCCCAGGAACATCTGGGAAATTCCCGCCACATCTACATTATGGAATGTATCGTGATAACGGGTATACAGAGTGGGCCTTTGATCCGTATCCCTCGTTAAAGGTGTGGGAACGACAAGAACGCCTGAAAAAATAAGAAAAGTTCCCAACCTATGCGCACTCTGCGCTTAGAATGGGAACTTTTTCTTTATCGCTGTTTCTTTTTATAGTGTAAAAAACGGTGAGGATACACATTTTTTTCATCAGTAATTCCTTGCTGTTCACTCAACAATTCCCATTGTGACGGAGCAAACTCAGGAAAGTATGTATCCCCTTCAAACGTTTCTTCTATTTCCGTAATATACATTTCATCTACATAGGGCATAAATTGCTGAAATAAATGGGCACCACCAATAACACACACCTCTTCGTCTCGCTCTAACACCTCTTTTAGCGTATGAACGATCGTACAGCCCGGAATGTGATAAGATGGTTGCCGAGTCATAACAATATTCTCACGCCCAGGTAAGGGCCGTCCAATGGATTCATACGTTTTTCGTCCCATAACAATGGGTTTGCCCATTGTTACTTTTTTAAAATGCTGTAAATCAGCTGGCAAATGCCATGGAAGCTCATTATCTACTCCAATCAGCCCCTCTTGATCCATCGCTACAACAAATGTAATCATACGCTCAACTCCCCTTTAGACAGCAACACTTGCTTTAATCGTTGGATGCGGGTCATAATCGTTTAACTGAAGATCATCCAGTTCAACGTCAAAAATGGAGGCAACTCCTGGCTTTATTGTGAGTGTGGGCAATTTTTTTGGATCACGTGTTAGTTGCGTTTGAACTTGCTCAATATGATTGCTATAAATGTGTACATCCGCACCCGTATAAATCAGCTCGCCAACGTCCAATTGACACTCATGAGCAATTAAATGCGTTAACAGTGCATAGGAAGCAATGTTAAATGGCAACCCAAGGAAAACGTCGTTTGACCGCATATTAAACATACAGCTTAATTTCCCATCTACAACGTAAAATTGAAACGCATAATGACACGGAGGCAGTTGTTGATGCTCTAGGTCAGAGGCACTCCAAGCGGAACATACTAATCGCCTTGAGTCTGGATTTCGTTTTATTTCTTGAATGATGTATTGAATTTGGTCATACGTTTGGCCATTGGCGCCTTCCCAACTCCGCCATTGCTTGCCATATACATTGCCTAAGTCACCATAAAGTGCCGCAAAGTCATCATCATGAAGAACTTTTTCTTGGTAACGTTGCATTTGCGCTTCATAAATCGCTTTAAAAGCCTCATCTTCTTGACTGCGAAGACCAAAATTCGTCATGTCAGGTCCATCATAATCAGAGGAAGTGACCCATTTTTGAAAGCCCCATTCATCCCAAATGTGATTATTGTGTTGCAGTAAATAGCGTACGTTCGTATCTCCTTTTAAAAACCATAACAACTCACTCGCAATTAAACGAAAAGGCACTCGCTTTGTGGTTAGTAAAGGAAAACCTTCTTGTAAATTAAAGCGCATTTGATACCCAAAAATGCTAAGTGTACCTGTTCCTGTTCGATCTTCTTTTTTTGTACCATTTTCTAAAATGTAACGACATAGCTGTAAATATGTGTGATCCGCTTGATTCATAAGCGAACCTCCTTTCCCGCTGTTAAGTAGTTCTTGTTTTTTAAGATGATTCCTCTTCAATTGGTAATAACTAAATTTTTATATCAAATTTATTACAATTGATGAAATGTATCCCCTTTTTGATCAAACGTTGCTATACTATCTTTGAGGTTAACTTTTGATTGAAATACAGGGGGGATGTCCTTGGATTTCCGGAAGTTTCTTACAGGTATGTACTGCTTACAAGTAGCTTGTTTGATCACAGGATCCTATTTACTACTTGTTTATATTTATTTACAGAATACCGAACGCATTATGATGCTTACGTACGTGTTACTCGTAAATTTCTTCTCTTTAGCTGTAACGAAACGTCGTTATAAATAATAACAGAAAAACGAACGGATGTGTGGATGCCATGACGGTTACCTTTTTTGGTAGACGTAACCATGTGCCACATAACGTTCGTTTTTCTCGTTAGAGCATTAAGAGAAGTGCTTGCTTGCCTTGTAAGCCTTTATAAATGCCGAGTGCCTCCGCCTCTGTCGTTACCGATTCAAGCGGCGCCTCCATTAATTCTTCAATTGTTCGCACGCCCGTGGCGCGCCCAGCAACAATCTTTCGGCTGCCTAGCTGTTTATTTAACAATGCCACATCAAGAGCACCACACATAATGTAGCCTTTGTCATTATAAACAGCTAACAACGTTGTTTTAGGCAGCTCCACAGATACCGCTGTAAACGATCTACCTTCAATGATGACAGGATACTCTTTCACCATAGACTCCCTCTCCTTTTCACCATACTATGACAAAAGGAAAAAAGGGGTGAAATGCCCTGCTTATCTTTTTTGTAGCTTCCAAGCTAGCAAGTCACGTAGCGTTTCTGGCAATAAAAATTGTTTCATATGACTTTGTGCAACGGCTGGAAATAACTTACCAAAAGTAAACATATCTAAAAGCGCCACCTGATACGTAGCCTCAGGCTGTAACGCTTTACCACGTACAGTAATGCTGCGGTCAGGCTCTGTTTGTAACAATGCTTCATCTACCTCAATACCCGTAAAAACGAGCCTTCCCATCATAACCCCTCGAAAGCCAAAGCCTTTCACTTCTTTTGTCATCATTTCTTCACTTAGTCCGATGCTAATCGTTTCCTGCAGCTCACGACCAGATAATGAAACGATACAAGGATTAATGGGATGTGGGCAGATGCGATGTAAATCCCCTTTTGTAACAGGGCCTGCTGGCAACCCTTGCAGAAGCACACCTGCATTGATCATTGCGATCGGCTCTTCACACCATTCGCTCAAAGCATCAGCCATAAGTTGTGAGAAATGACAAGGCGCTGTCCACGACACTGTTAATGGCTCTTCTAGAACCGTAATAACTTCTTGCAATTGTTCTTGACCCCGCTGTTCTTGCTGAGCTAGGAGCGCAACCGTGCTAGGGTCGCGTTCTAAGTTGTCTAACGCAATAAGCGTAGCTTTTTTTTGTAGCGTTGTCTCATTTATATCGAGTGTTACGGCACCTACATATTGTCCGTATTTTCCCGTTTGCGCAATCAGTGTGGTGCCAACGGTCTTCCCTTGGGGCAAAACGTGATGTGTATGAGCACCAAGAATTACGTCGATGCCGTCAAACATCGCTGCCATCTTTTCATCATCACGTAACCCTAAATGAGACAGTACGATGACAAGATCACACGTTGCGCGAAGATTAGGCAAAATGGTGGAGAGCTCACTAAAGGGATCCGTCACCTTCCAATTTAACGATCCATAGAAATCAGGATAGCTAACCGTAACCCCTGTGACACCAATTTTTAAACCGTTTGTATGAAAGATTTTCGTCGGCTGTGCCCATGCGGGTCGCGTGCCATCTTCTTGAAACAGATTGCTAACAAGAATCGGAAACGACGCCTTATCATACAGCTGGTTAAGCTCCTCTTTCGTGAGGGTAATGCCCTCGTTATTGCCGATCGTGACCGCATCAACAGCGGCTCCATTTAAGAGCTCCGTATTGCCTGTTCCGAGCGTTCCTTCTGTTAGCGGATGCGCTCGATCTAAAAAATCTCCACAATCGAAATAAAGAAAAGAAGACCCAGCTTGCTCGGCTTCTTCTCTTGCTTGATGAATGTTTTGAACGATTATTGGCCAATTTTCAAAATGACTATGAATGTCATTCGTATGATAGATAGTTACTGTTTTTGTCATAGGAGTCCTCACTTGCTAACGGGGTTTCTTAAAATAAGTTCATTTGTCGTGGCGATAGTCCATCATATTCAATCTGAAGCATGGAAATGAAGGAGCGGGCATTATCTGCCGCATCGCCACCTGAATTGTTATTAAAAAGAACGACCACGTCTTTCGTTTCTTTCTGTAATTGTTCCACATACTGTTGCCATTGTAACAATTCTTTTTCATTATAACGATATAAATAACGAACATCACGCCAATTAGGCTGTCCTTGATTGACCCATCCATGCACGTTTCGTCCGTGTAAGCGCACGAGTGCCATTTCTTTTGATGTCGTTGCCGCTACGATTGGTACAGAGCCCTGTCCTGCTTGGGGCTCATCACACACCGTATGAATCCACCCTTCACTTTTCATAAAGGATAGTGTCGCCTCTCTACGCTCCTCCGTAAACCACGTCTGATTACGAAACTCTAAGGCAAGTGGTAAATCTCCCATGATTTGACGCGTCGTACGTAGTATTTGTACATTTTCTTTCGTACATTGAAACCACGGTGGATATTGAAAGAGGACGGCTTTGAGCTTATGCGCGTCCAACAACGGTTGCAGCGACTCTTTAAAGGCATCAAACATTTCTTTATGCGAAGAAAACGGTACCTCACTTCGTGCATGGCCCGTCATGCCTTGATACGCCTTGACGATAAAAGAAAAATTATCAGGTGTTTCTTTGATCCATTTCTCGTAATTTCGCTGTGGTTGAATTGCATAAAAAGACGAATCAACCTCCACAACGGGAAAATAACTGCTGTATGTTCTTAATTTATCTGTCGACCGTGTTCCTGCTTGATATAGCGAATCATGATCGCCCCAGCCAGTTACACCGATTGATATCATAAAAACACCTCTCTTTAGAAGTCTATACCTGTCATTACGGAAAGTAAACTAAACCGCCGTTATGTATATATTCTAGTATTATAACAAAAGAAGAACAGGAACAGTACTTTCAAATGAGCTCCCGCATGCACGTTGTAAAACCCCCTCTTCCATTGAAAGAGGGGGTTTTCACTATCACTGCTTTACGCCAAATACCCAAATGCTTGATACTTTTTATAGCGATTGATGGCAAGAATGCCTTGCCATTCGCGTCTTGCCTGTTCAGCGTCCTCTTCACCATTTCCCCAGCTCCATGAAATGTCCCAAACACCTTCTGTATTCATTTGTTCACGATAAAATGAAAAGTTCTCCTCCACGAGTGAACCAAACACAGTACATAAAGGATGGTCAGGACGATCGATAAAATCTAACGGCAACGGTTTATAGCCTTCGTTCCACGTGGTTGGATTAAGATCGACACACTTCTTAGCTAGCCTTATGATTTTCTGTGAAACTTCTTCTAAGGAATAGGGACTCTCTCTTTCGAATGTTGCAAGATGAGGGGATATGATGCGTAAAAACTGCTGATAGTTATTGACTTCATGAAAATCCATCGTATCTCGCTTCATTAGCGACTGAACAGCTTTATGGATGATTTGCCAACCTACTTCTGCCTCGGAACTGTCCGCTTTTGACCAATGAACTAAATAAGCTGCTAATTCCACGCTAGGGTTAAACATCCATTGCGCTTGCGCATCGGGCGACCAATGCCACCACGGCGCATGCGGATACTCATTGTTTTGTGGTAACACCGTAGGCCACATGCCGGTTTCTTCATCAATTGTTGCGAGCAAATAGCGTTTCATCGTTTGTATGATGTGATCTTGTGCTGTCGCACCACATTCATATAAAAGCTGAGCTGCTGCCCAAGTCGCCATCGGCGAGGACAGCGGCATCCTAAAGTCAGGTTCAATACCATGACCAAAGCCACCGTCCTCATTTTGATACGTTTTTAAAGCAGAAATAACTTCTTGATTACTTCCACCTGCAAATAAATAGTGAAACCGTGCTTTTTCAAGCGGTCGTGCTGATGTTGGTATAAATGCTATTGCTCGTTTAAAGCCTTCTTTTATGAAATTTGCACCCATACGATCTCCCCTTTAGCATCATTCGTTTTCTCACAGATTACGTCGAATGCCATGCTGCTTATTCATTGTACTATTCCGCTATAGACTACTTTTTTCCTGCAACTAAAAACCCGAAGAAACAAGCTCTGATTAAAAGCTGTTCTTCGGGTTAGTACAGAACACTATTTTTGCTCTGCTTGTTTTTGCTTTTTGTTCAAATATGCTGCACGCATTTTTTCAAGGCGTTCCTTTTTATCACCTTTAACAGGTTGATTTTTTTCATGATATTTTGCCACAGCTACTTTACCTTTTTGATCTAATTGATATTTACCCACGTTTCCCACCTACTTTACATATCGTCTACCAAAATAGAAGAAGACGAACTATAAAAAGTTCGCCTTCTGCATACGGTCTTAACCGATTGAACCTTCCATCTCGAACTTGATGAGACGGTTCATTTCTACCGCATATTCCATCGGTAGTTCTTTCGTAAATGGCTCGATGAAGCCCATTACGATCATTTCTGTTGCTTCTTGTTCTGAAATACCACGGCTCATTAAGTAGAACAATTGATCTTCAGATACTTTAGAAACCGTTGCTTCATGTTCAAGTGTAATATTGTTATTTAAGATTTCATTGTATGGAATTGTATCAGATGTAGACTGGTTATCCATAATCAATGTATCACATTTAATATTGGATTTAGAGCCTTCTGAACGACGTCCAAAGTGAGAAATCCCACGATACGTTACTTTACCACCATGCTTAGAAATTGATTTAGATACGATGGTAGATGAGCAATCTGGTGCAAGGTGAACAACTTTCGCACCTGCATCTTGGTGTTGACCTTTCCCTGCAATCGCAATGGAAAGAATCGTCCCTTTTGCGCCACGGCCTTTCATAATAACCGCTGGATATTTCATCGTTAGACGGGAACCGATGTTGCCATCTACCCATTCCATCGTTGCATTTTCTTCAGCTACCGCACGTTTTGTAACAAGGTTATAAATGTTGTTTGCCCAGTTTTGAATCGTTGTGTAACGCGCATAGGCGTTTTTCTTAACGATGATTTCAACAACCGCACTATGAAGTGAGTTAGTTGAATAAACAGGAGCTGTACAACCTTCTACGTAGTGAACAGAGCTATCTTCATCCGCAATGATCAGCGTACGTTCGAATTGACCCATGTTTTCAGAGTTAATACGGAAGTAAGCTTGAAGTGGCGTATCACATTTCACACCTTTTGGTACGTAAATGAAGGAGCCACCAGACCATACAGCCGAGTTAAGTGCAGCAAACTTGTTATCAGTCGGCGGAATAATTGTGCCGAAGTATTGTTTGAAAATCTCTTCGTGCTCTTTAAGCGCCGTATCTGTATCTGTAAATAAAATACCAAGATCGCTTAAGTCTTCTTTCATGTTGTGATACACAACTTCAGACTCATATTGCGCAGAAACACCCGCAAGGTATTTTTGCTCAGCTTCCGGAATACCAAGCTTATCAAACGTTGCTTTAATTTCCGGTGGTACTTCATCCCATGACTTTTCAGACTTCTCAGATGGTTTTACATAGTACGTAATATCATCGAAGTTTAAGTCTTTTAAGTTACCGCCCCATTGAGGCATTGGCATTTTATAAAATTGCTCCAAAGATTTCAAACGGAAGTCAAGCATCCACTCTGGTTCGTTTTTCATATTGGAGATTTCTTCTACTACTTCTTTCGTTAATCCGCGTTTTGAACGGAAAATGGAAACGTCTTTATCGCGAAAACCATATTTGTATTCGCCGATTTCTGGCATTTTTTTAGCCATCGTTAAAAACCTCCTTAAAGGATCTACCCGTAGTGCAAGAGCACGATCATTCTTATTGTAGCATAGCACAATAGGAAAACAAGGAGACGAACCCTTCGTCTTCCTCCCTATTACTCTGCTTCGTTTTGTCCGACACCCTTTTCCATTGCTTTCCAAGCTAGTGTCGCACATTTAATGCGTGCAGGGAACTTAGAAACGCCTTGTAGTGCTTCAATATCACCAAGATCAAGCGCCTCTTCATCATATTCTTTACCAAGCATCATCTCATAAAACACATGAGCAAGCTTAATCGCATCATCGACGGACAATCCTTTAACCGATTGCGTCATCATGCTAGCAGAAGCAAGTGAAATGGAACAGCCTTCGCCGTCAAATTTCGCCTCTGCAATTTTTCCGTCTTCTACTTTCAAATGAAGTTGAATGCGATCCCCACACGTCGGGTTATTCATGTTAATCGTTACAGCATCATCTGCAAGTGTCCCTTTGTTACGAGGGTTTTTGTAATGATCCATAATGACCTGACGATAAAGCTGATCTAAATTAGAAGACATGGCCGAAATACTCCTTTGTTGTGACCAATCCTTTAACAAAAGTATCGATCTCTTCTTTCGTGTTGTATAAATAAAAGCTTGCGCGCGCTGTCGCTGAGACATTGAGCCATTTCATCAATGGCTGTGCACAGTGATGACCGGCGCGAACCGCAATTCCTTCTGCATCCAACACGGTCGCAACATCATGCGGATGAACATCGTCAATGTTAAACGTAATAATACCAGCACGTTCTTTCGGTCCGTAAATGGTAATGCCGTCTACTTCTGATAATTGCTCCATCGCATAGTGTGCCAATTCATGCTCATGCTTTTCAATCTCATCCAGACCGATCTCCTCGAGGAAATCAATCGCTGCTCCAAGACCAATTGCACCTGCAATAATCGGTGTACCACCTTCAAATTTCCAAGGTAGTTCTTTCCACGTGGATTCGTATAAATCAACAAAGTCGATCATCTCTCCACCGAATTCAACCGGCTCCATTGCATTTAGCAATGCTTTTTTTCCATAAAGTACACCGATTCCTGTTGGACCGCACATTTTATGAGAAGAAAAAGCAAAAAAGTCACAATCTAAATCTTGAACGTCCACCTTCATATGAGGGGTACTTTGCGCACCATCGACGACCATAATCGCGCCATGGCGATGCGCAATTGCCGCAATTTCTTTCACCGGATTAATCGTACCAAGCACGTTAGAAACGTGCATCACAGATACGATTTTCGTACGTTCGGTAATCGTTTCTTCCACATCAGCAAGCGCAATCGTACCGTCTGCTTGAAGCGGAATGTACTTTAACGTGGCACCCGTTTTCTTCGCCACTTGTTGCCAAGGGATAATGTTACTATGATGCTCCATTGGCGTAATGACAATTTCGTCACCTTCACTTACGTTCGTAAGTCCGTAGCTAGCAGCAACTGTATTAATGGACGTTGTTGTCCCTCTTGTAAAAATGATTTCTTGTGTTGATTTGGCGTTAATGAACGCTCGCACTTTCTCGCGCGCCCCTTCATACCCATCCGTCGCTCGCGTTCCGAGCGTATGCACGCCCCGATGAACGTTCGAGTTGTAGCCACGATAATACGCGTCAACCGCCTCAATAACGGAAGCTGGCTTTTGGGAAGTCGCACCGCTATCTAAGTAAACAAGCGGTTTTCCATTGACTTCCTGATGCAGGATTGGAAACAGCTTTCTTACTTCATGTGCGTTCATTATCTAACTTTCCTTTCAATAACCTCTACTAAACGGTTTTTCACAGATTCTAATGGCATTTCTTTCACAACTGGTCCTAAGAACCCGTGAATGATTAAGCGTTCTGCTTCTGCCTTAGAAATTCCGCGACTCATTAAGTAGAATAATTGAATCGGATCAATACGACCAACGGAAGCGGCGTGTCCTGCTGTCACGTCATCTTCATCAATCAATAGAATTGGATTCGCATCGCCACGTGCTTTTTCACTAAGCATTAACACGCGTTCTGTTTGCTCACCATTTGATTTCGTTGCGCCGTACTCAATTTTTGTAATGCCGTTAAAAATAGAGGTAGCTTCATCTTTCATCACACCGTGTGTTAAGATGTAGCCTTCTGAATTTTTACCATGATGGAAAATTTGTGCTACGAAATTTTGCTTTTGGTTTTCTTTACCGATGTTCACTGTTTTTGTATCAGCAAACGAACCATCACCGACAAGGTGTGTGGTGTTATCAGATACCGTGTTGCCGTCATTTAGCTGACCGAGCGCCCACTCAATGCGTGCATCACGCCCAACACGACCACGACGGTTTACGTACGTTGTTGTTCCTTTTGCAAGATTATCAACCGCTCCGTACACAACTTTCGCACCAGCACCAGCAAATACTTCTGAAACGATATTCGCAACCGCTTCTTCTTCACCTGTTGTAGAAAGATAGTTTTCTACATACGTGACAGAGCTGTTATCTTCTGCTGCGATAATCACATGATTCACAAGTCCAACGCTTGCATCGTCGCTGTAGTAAATCGCTTGCAGTGGTGCACTTACTTCAACGTTTTTTGGAACGTATAGGAAGGCGCCATTGCTTACTAGCGCTGCATGAAGTGCTGTAAGCTTATGCTCATCAACAGCAACGCCCTCTTTCATGAAGTATGCTTGTACAAGCTCACCATGCTTTTCAACTGCTGTCGCAAGATCCGTAAAAATCACACCTTGAGCAGCAAGCTCTTCAGTAAGGGATACATGAACCGTTTGGCCATTTTGGATAACAAGCAAGTTACCAGCTTGCTCTCCTTCTGGCATTAACGCTTGAACCTTCTCAGGAAGCTCTCCACCTGCTGTAACATTTGCTGCACTCACGTGGTTAAATTCTGTAAGGTTCCATTTATCGATTTTTGTTTTATCTGGTTTTGGCATTGGAAGCTGATTCACAAGCTCTGCTGCCTTTACACGAAGCTCTAACAGCCATTGTGGTTCTTGACGGCTTTGTGAGAACTTTGTTACGTATTCTTTGTCATATTTAAAAGAAGTTTCTACTGACATGGACAAACCCTCCTAACTTGCTTACGCTTCTTGGCCTACAGTTTCGTCTTCGATTCCAAGCTCTTCTTTAATCCAGTCATAGCCTTCAGCTTCAAGACGCTGAGCCAATTCAGGGCCGCCAGATTTCACAATACGTCCTTGCATCATTACGTGTACTTTATCAGGTGTAATGTAGTTTAGTAGACGTTGGTAATGCGTGATGATTAAGCAACCAAAGTCATTGCTTCTCATTTCATTTACACCTTTTGCAACGACTTTCAATGCATCGATATCAAGACCTGAATCGATTTCATCAAGAATCGCAATTTTCGGTTGAATCATCATTAATTGAAGGATTTCATTACGTTTCTTTTCTCCACCAGAGAATCCTTCATTTAAATAACGGTGTGCAAACGCGTTATCCATTTCAAGAACGTCCATTTTTTTATCAAGCTCACGAATAAATTTCATAAGAGAAACTTCATCGCCTTCTTCACGACGTGCGTTAACTGCTGAACGTAGGAAATCTGCGTTCGTAATACCGCTTACTTCACTTGGGTATTGCATTGCCAAGAAGAGACCAGACTTCGCACGCTCGTCTACTTCCATATCAAGTAGATCTTCACCGTTCATTGTTGCCGTACCTTCTGTTACTTCGTATTTCGGATGTCCCATAAGTGCAGAGGAAAGCGTTGATTTCCCTGTACCGTTTGGCCCCATGATTGCGTGGATTTCGCCACCATTTATTTCAAGGTTCAGACCTTTGATGATTTCTTTGTCTTCAATCGAAACACGTAGGTTTTCAATCTTTAAATTTGGTGTAGACATAAAAATGACCTCCATCTCATATTTCTCGTGAAATATATTGTTAATGTGAACAAGAATGAAAATCGTTTCCTATTCCCATTCTCAATTTATTCTCATTCTAATATTATAACAAATTTATTTTATCTTCAACCGGTAGACCGTATTGAAATAAAAAATCAGCACTCCTTTTGTCGAATGCTGATTCTTTCTTTATTATACTATAAAATTTTCCGCTGCATTTCATGTGATATTTCTAAGCTTTTTACATACTCTTTTTGGCGTTCTACTTCAACGTCAATTCGCTTGGTGAGACTTCGCTCGTACTCTGCAAACCCAATGCCGTGTGCTTTATGAAGCGCTTTCTCCATTTCCGCTGTATGATTCGTTTTAATCTGGTGAATAATGAATCATCCTTTCCGTTTTTGCTTGAACGCTACAACTCTTGTATCGTAACAGAAGGACAAGCTCACCAGCAATTGGCATACAGCACCATATAACAAGCGTCATCTTCCTACAGCAGTAAGTGGAATAAATAGGCGATAGATCCTCCTCTTTCCTCCTACATGCTCCAAGAGAGAGCACGATCTCATTAATGCATCGGTTTATTAAATTGCTCGATACATTCTTGAACGAGCGTCACTCCTTGGCTCATGGCTGCCCCGCCACCAAAGGCTGCTGCCACTCCTACCGTTTCTAACACTTCATTCGGGGTTGCACCTTGATCAAGGCTACCTTTTGTATGATAAATGATGCAATATTCATCTTGTGAATAAATGCTAATGCCCAGTGCAATCAATTGCTTTTGCTTTTCACTCACTTCGCCTGCTTTAAAACAATTGCGTGTAAATTCATTAAAGGAATGCGCAAGCTCTGGCATATGCTCTGTATATTTCCCAAGTCCTTCTTTATAGCGAATTAAATGCGCATTGGTTGATTGTTGTTCCATGATTGGTTTCCTCCTACGATTGTAATGATCTTCTTTAGTATGACGCCGAGGTATGTTTTTATCCGAAAACGACACTTATTTCTTACTTCTTTTTCACAATAAGAATATACTGATAGAAGAAAAGGGAAAGGAGCAAACATCGTATGAATTCATCATGGCGTAAAGGCGGAATAGCCACCGGGGCACTAGCAGGTGTTGCGGGAGCAGCACTCGTTTATGCTACGTGCATCGAGCCGCATTGGTATGACATAAAGAAAGTGACCGTGCCGCTTCCAATATTACCGAAAGCCTTTCACTCTTTTACCATCGTACATATCAGTGATTTGCATATTGGCTATCAAGTGAAAGCTCGTCATGTTAAAAAGATTGTTGCAGCCATTTCAGCACAAAAACCTGATCTTATTGTTTTTACAGGTGACTTTATTAATTCAGCTCGCTCCATTAAAGCGGCGAGGAAATGCATTCCTTATTTTCAGGAGCTTTCTGCACCTTACGGAAAATTTGCCGTTTGGGGAAATCACGACTATTTAGCACCAGACGATGAGCGAATTTCGTTATTACAAGAAGCGCAGTTTACATGTTTAGTGAACGAGCATACACACATCGACCGCGGCGAAGATACTCTCTATCTTGCCGGACTAGATGACTATCTTGAAGGTACCGCCGACATTGAAAAAGCCTTGGACGGCATTCCCGATGAAAGCTGCACCATCTTGCTTGCTCATGAACCTGATTATTTTAAAGTAAGCATGAAGTATAACATTAGTCTTCAGCTTTCCGGCCATAGTCACGGTGGGCAAGTATGTGTACCATTTTACGGTCCACTCGTAACATCCAAACTTGGAAAAGCCTTTCATAGTGGCCTTTATCAACATCCATCAGAGCCAAAGTTTTTATATACGAATCGCGGCCTCGGCACGACACATCTTCCTGTGCGCTTCGCGTGTCGTCCAGAAATCACGGTTCTTACGCTCGTTCAAGGATCATAGTAAAAAGCCCCCTTCAATAACGGAGGGGGCTGCTAGCTTTACTTTTGTACATAGACAGCATACGAGCCATCGCCAACTGAAAACTCACCGTTACCGTCTCCATCAATCGTAACTGTCTTTGTAGCATTGCCGGTTATGTCATACCATTCTTGCTTAGCATGTTGAGTACCAACAAACATTTTCTTTGTGCCGCCTTTACCATCTGTAATGACAGAAGCGAGTCCTGACTTGCCATGCTCGCTGTCACCTTCACGCGTCCAGCCGACTATATTATGATCATCAAAATAATCGTGTTGTTTACCATACGCTAACTCTTTCCGTACTTTTAATAGCGGTTCAAGCTTTTTTTGTAGCGCAGGTACTTCTCGACCTGAAGAACCTTTCGTACCATAAAGATCGCCGTAAAAAACGTCCGGATAGCCAGCGTCTCTCGTTAAAATATACGTATATGCTTGTGGCTTAAACCAAGCTTGTACCGAGGATTCTAGTGCTTGCCCTGGCTGTGTATCATGATTTTCGACAAAGGTTACCGCTTTGTCAGGACGGCTTTTCACAAGCGTTCCTTCTCCTAATTTCCCCATATCAAAGTTGCCATTGGAAGAGGAAGCTGCTTGAAATTGATAGTGTAATGGCACATCAAAAGCAGATTGATTGCCGGTTTTATTTAAGTAGTTTTCAATGGCCCCTAGATCATTTTGCCAATATTCAGCGACGGTAAACATTTCCTTGCCAGATTGGGAGCGAACGTCATTCACCCAATCTTTTAAGAAGGAAAATTTTATATGCTTCACCGCATCCATTCGAAAGCCATCTAAATTCAATTCTTTTGCGTACCAATTGCCCCATTTTTTCATTTCCTTTACAACGTCAGGATGATCATAATCGATATCGGCATACATTAAGTAATCGTAATTGCCAAACTCGTGAGACACTTCTTCATCCCATGCTTTTCCCGTACTGCGAAATTTATAAATACGCTTTATCTTCTTCTCTTCATCCCAATCTGTGCCGTTAAAATGTTGCCAGCCCCATTTAAAATCGCTGTACTTTCCTTTTCGACCGTCAAAATCAAAGCCCGTCCACGCCTTAATTTTGTATTCACCTGACGTTTCTTGATTGCGATTATCAGGGTTCACCTCTACTGCATTCACTTCTTCCGTACGATCAGCGCCGCCTTTATGATTCATAACCACATCACCATAAACGTTAACTCCTTTGCCGTGAAGTGCGGAGACGGCTGCTTGCAGCTGTTCTTTCGTACCGTATTTCGTACGAACCGTTCCTTTTTGATTAAATTCCCCTAAATCGTATAAGTCATAGGCACCATAGCCCACATCTTCTTGTGAGGTTCCTTTGTATGCTGGGGGAATCCAGACTGCGGATATGCCAATGTCCGCTAGATGGTTCGCATCGTCTTTTAGACGGTTCCATTGTTGACCATCATTAGGTATGTACCATTCAAAGTATTGCATCATCGTTCCATTTTGTTTGGCGGCTGCCTGTGCAGTGTTACTTGATAGTGGTAGTGCAAACGTTAGCGCCAATGCGCATGCCGACACCATCCATTTCGAAGTGTTCTTCATCCTGAGTTCCTCCTTGGTGATAAAGCGATTACATCATACTATACAAAAGCACAATCTTCGCTGTATATAGAGCATGTTCCTTAAATACGGCAAAAATAAAACAGTACAATAGTTCTCGTCTCTTAATGGGGCTACTTTACGGCAGGTCTATTCCCCTACTGATCTGGTTAATTTTCCTAAATCAGCAAAAAAAGCCTACATCACGTAGATGTAAGCTTTTCTTCAACGGCTTATTTCGCAGGTAATACAGCACCTTTGTATTTATCTTTAATGAAATCTTGAATTTCTTTAGAGTGTAACACTTCAACAAGTGCTTTAACCGCTTTTGCCTTTTGATCGCCTTTACGAACAGTAATAATATTCGCAAATGGTGATTCTGAACCTTCTAATACAATTGCATCTTTTTTCGGTGTTAAGCCCGCATCAATTGCATAGTTCGTATTAATGATAACCGCATCGCCAGACTCGTTTTTGTACACTTTTGGCAATAAGCCTGGATCCACATTTGCTTTAAATTTAATATGCTTCGGATTTTCGGCAACATCTTTTAACGTTGCTTTTACACCTTTACCCGCTTTAAGCTTAATGAGCCCACCTTTTTCAAGCAACATGAGCATGCGACCTTGTTCAGCAATATTATTGCTCATAATGACGGTTGCACCTTCTGGTAATTCTTTTAACGATTTGTATTTTTTAGAATACACACCCATCGGTTCAAGGTGAATTTTCCCTGCATTGACGAATTTATAATCTTTATGATCTTTCATCGCTTGTTCTAAATATGGAATGTGTTGAAAATAGTTAGCATCAATTTTCTTTTGTGCAAGTGCTTTGTTAGGTAAAACATAATCTTGGAACGTTGTAATTTCTAGATCAATTCCTTTTTTCTTTAGCAGTGGTTTGGCAGCTTCTAAAATTTCCGCATGAGGGACGTTAGAAGCACCTACTTTAATCTTATCATCTGCAATCTTACCATCTTTACTGCCGCCACACGCAGCAAGTGCTGCTGTTAACAATAATACCAATGCAATCGTTACTACCTTCTTCACTCTCATTCCTCCTATTAGTTAGCGTTTATCTAAGCGACGTGTAACAGTATCTCCAATAATTTGGATCACAAACACAATCACTAGTATGATGACGGTCGCTACGAACGTAACATCCGTTTGATCTCGTTGGAATCCTTGTAAATAGGCCATATTACCAAGTCCACCTGCGCCAACAATACCCGCCATTGCGGTATAGCCGATAATGGCGATCCCAGTGACCGTTATGCCCGAAATTAAGGCTGGTAAACTTTCTGGTATTAATACTTTAAAAATAATTTGCCCTGCGCCTGCTCCCATAGATCGCGCGGCTTCAATAACACCACGATCCACTTCACGAAGGCCAATTTCAACCATGCGCGCATAAAACGGTGCCGCCCCGATAATGAGTGCCGGGAGAGCAGCATCTGCACCAATAATGTCACCTACAATCGCATTCGTAAATGGCAGCAACAGAATAATTAAAATAATAAAGGGAATGGAACGAAACACGTTAATGACCGCTGCAATAATGCCATTAAAAAAGCGATTTTGCCACATGTTTCCTTTTCCTGTTAAAAAGAGAACGAGTCCGAGAATCAGACCGAGAATAAATGTCGCCAAAATCGTAACGGCCGACATATAAAGCGTTTCATACGTGGCATCTAAGATGGCATCCCACTCAACATGCGGAAATAAATTAGTCAGCATATGCCATCACCTCCACTTCGACTTGCTGCTCATGCATAAAGGCTACCGCACGCTCTATTTCTGAGTATTCCCCTTGTAGCTGAATGAATAGCGTGCCATACGGTCCATTTTGTGTTTGTGACACATTACCTTGCAAGATGTTTACAGACACATCAAAGGAACGAATAACACTTGTAATGATTGGTTCTTCTGCATGCCCACCAATGAATTTCAGTTGAATAATTTTGCTTTCAGGCTTCGCTTTAGCCAATTGCTTAATCATATCGGTCGTTTCTTCCGGCTCAACGACTTGCTTTAAGAAGTCTTTTGTAATGAGTTGCTTCGGTCGCTTAAATAGTTCTAATACAGGACCTTGCTCAACAACTTTACCGTTTTCCATCACCGCTACTCGATGACAAATTTTACGAATGACGTTCATTTCATGCGTAATTAATACGATCGTTAAACCGAGCTTTTTATTAATTTCAACTAAGAGGTTTAAGATGCTATCCGTTGTTTTCGGATCAAGTGCAGAAGTGGCTTCATCACATAGTAAAACTTTTGGATTGTTCGCAAGCGCTCGCGCGATCCCGACACGTTGCTTTTGCCCACCACTTAGCTGAGATGGGTAAGAGTCGCCTCTCCCTTCAAGACCGACGAGTGTAATTAATTCTGCGACTCTTTTCTTACGCTCTTCTTTTGATACGCCAGCAATCTCTAACGGAAAAGATATATTCTCCGCTACCGTACGCGACCATAACAAGTTAAAGTGTTGAAAAATCATACTAATTTCTTGGCGCGCTTTGCGTAACGCCTTGTTGCTTAAAGCCGCTAAATCCTGCCCAGCTACACTAACCGTACCTGTACTTGGACGCTCTAGCATATTTAACATGCGAATGAGTGTACTTTTACCGGCACCACTATAACCGATAATGCCGAAGATCTCACCTTGTTCGATGCGTAACGATATATCATCGACAGCTTGAACAGGTCCATTTCTCGTTTGAAAGACTTTACGAACTGCGTTTAATGTAATCAACGTGAATGCTTCCTTTCCCTCTGTGTAATAAAAAATGCCCTTCTGCTTATCATGAGCAGAAGGACATAAAGAAATTTATATGTCAGTCAACTCATCTCCCAAAGACATTGCTTTGCAGGAATTGGCACCATTTTAAGCAAAAGCTTAACGGTTGCCGGGTTTCATCGGGCCAGTCCCTCCACCACTCGTGATAAGTGTTATTTGATTTTTGGTTACTTTTGAAATAAAACTTCTCAAATATGATATGAATCATATCATTGAAGTATGACCATGTCAACAAATTTTCTGTTTTATCGTTCATGATTTAAATAGAGCAGAGATTCCGTTTTAAGCTGATCTCGATAAGATCCTTCATAGACGACGCGTTGCTCTGTAATCAATGTCCCAAGGCGACAGTGACCGTTTAAAAGGGCAAGCAAGTCTGTGTGCTTTCCGGAAATGGAGATCAGACGCTTCTTATGCGTTAGCTTATTCATAAAGGTTACATGTAATGTCTCATTATGGCACGTAATTTGCACTAAATCGCGATTTAAAAGCGGCTGGAGGCACGGAGTTGATTGTAGCTTTGTTGCCCAATCATGATTGTCCATAAAAAAAATCCCCCTCACAATAGTCATTACTACTAAAGTTCGGGAGAAAACATATAATTCCTTGATGAACTGTTCGACAGTTTCCTTCTATGAACGACGGATTTCACGCAACGTGAAGAATTCCAGCGTGCATCATTACTGTTTGAACAGCTTGTAAGGAGAAATGGGGAACGGCCGCAACAGGTGCTTCGTTACGACCGAATGGAATCATTCCAGATAGAATGACGTATATAAGCAATGCCCCTAATAAGATTGAAAGAGAAGGCAAGAACACTTTACAAAATCGGCTTCTTTCTCTTGAAATTTTATATTCCATACCGACGACCGGATGAGCTCCACGCGGAACTTTCACCGTTACAAAGCAACCATCCTTTGTTAAAAGAGTTGCCTTTCCTTTCTTAACTTCCAATAAAATACCATGTTGCATTCCACATATCCCTCCTGCTAGGCGAAGGATCTGCTTCGTATCGTAATTAATGGCCGGAAGCGAAGAAAAAATAGGATAAGAAATAGATGATACAAGCTTCCAATTAATTACAACCGTTTAACTTCCCCTTGATTAAGGCTGAATATAAGACTTTAACGCTTTAAAGTCACCTAAGTAGATTAGCGATACCGCTATTATATACTTTCGATTTCTCTCTATCGTTTTACGACTGCAAGAGACCATGTTTAGTAAATCTTTTATTGGAAGTTGCTTTTTTTCCATCAAAAATGAGGACCATTCTTTATTTTCGACAAGAAGACGTGCAATTTCTTTTGCATTTTCACGTGCATCTACATGCTTCGGACAGTGTTTACTTAATACTTTGAAGTTCAAACCAAAATCTTTAAGAAGCTTTTGATATTCTTCAATTTCATATACGCGGTTTTCTGCTTGGATCTTCTCTTCATAGTGATCCATCGCTGCTTTTTGTTCTGCATAGCTATCTTCAATGCGACCTTCTTCATCTTCTTCATCAGGCTGCAAATAGATTAAGCGATTTTGCCTTACTTCTTTACGAATAAAGTCAATGACACGACGACGAATAACCATATCAGCAAACGATAAGAAACGGCTTCCTTGGCCTTCTTGATATTGATCAATCGCTTCGTTAAAGGCATATAATCCGACGCTAAACTCATCCATCGTACGGTCAATATATTGACTACACACTTTGGAGGTTACTTTTTTAATGAATGGCTGATACGCTTCAATCAATTCATTTCGCAGGGAATCTTGATTACCTTTTTGAATTTTCATTACTTTATCTTCAATATTTCCTAATGTCGTATGGTTTGGCATGTTCGGTACAAATGTAGTAGACATAAATTCACCTCTTGAATCCAGGTTGTTATTTTCGCTAATGTAGGTATAAATTCTCTCTTCAGGTCTTTATACCCAATTGCTAATAGGAGCAAACAATAATCAAGCTCTCCTATACATTTATACCATTGATTTGCTGTTTTGTAGGATACAGTTGTATAACAATATTACGCTTCTTATAACAATTGTAATCTTTTTGTCATGATTTATAAATAACAATTATCTCTTTTGTTAGAACGTTTTCGAAAGTGATAGGCACAATTCTTGCAATACGTGCCTTAATCTACGTATTGTTATGTAAATTCCAGCTTTTTCATGCTGTAAACCCTTTAACATATTTCTGTTTCATTTTACCACTACACCCATCATTTCCTTTTAAAAAATACCCCCTAAAAAAATAAAAGCCCGAATTTCAGGCTTTTAAAAGTAATTTTTCATGTTTTCATACAAATAATCGACCGATTTCATCGCGTACATTTGTTTAACGGCAATGCCTCTTTTAATAAAAAGCAAACACGGTACACTCGTAATGCTGTACGTTTCAGCAAGCTCTGGCACTTCATTTAAGTTACAAGCACCGAGTTGCGGTGATGGATGTTCTGCTTCATATACCGTAAGCGCAAGATCAACCATGCGCTTGCCTACCTTACATGTGCCGCAAAGCGGTGTTTGTATATATAAAGCGACTGTTTCTTCATTGGATTGTTGAATGAGTTGCCCGATTTCTTCTCTCGCTATGTGCTTCATAATCCCACTCCATGTAGTTGTTCTCTTTCTCTCCATTTTACACGATTGTGAGCACATAATCCAAAAAGAGGGGAGCGTTCATGATCCTAAGCATTCTTTTTTCACAAGAAAACGAGCGCCCAAAAGAATATTCGCTAAATACATAAGCGGGGTTTTGGCTACTTCACGGTACATTTTATGCGTATACAAATGTTCGGCATTCGGTAGTTCTCTTTGAAGCATCTTACGCAATTTTGCTCCCGCTTCATCTGCATCCACTAAAATATACACATCGCGATCCTCTATCTCAATAGCAAGCTCTTCTAACTTTGAAAATCCAAGTGTGCCATTTGTACAAATAATATCAACAGGCTCCTTTAAAATAGAAATGAGCTTTTCTTTATCCGATTTGCCTTCAACAATAATAACTTTATCCATCCTTCATCTCTCCTATATGAACTGAAACAAGGAATACGAACTCATTTTTAGGGACATTTCGAAGTTATTAACTATAATACCCTTTATTTTATTAGAATCCTCCACCATTTGTTAATAAATTTAAAAAAAATAAAAAAGACCCCCATCATCTACAGATAATGGAGATCTCGTAACGAAGGCTAGTTATGTACGCGCCTTAGAGTCGATTATAACATTCTTGTATAATTGATAAAATTTATCGCCTTCAAAGACGAATCCTTCCATCATAGCATAGTGCGTTCCTTGATCCGTGAAGTGCATACGCCCAATTCGTTTTCCACAATGAAAGAAAGCAAGATGCCCGGCTTCCATTTTGCCATATACTTTTGACGTAATATCATGCTTCTTCAAGGATTGATCCAAGGATGCCACTTCCTTCCGCATAGAATATACTGTTCAATTCTTATGCCGTCGGAAAAATGTTTAGTCCTCTTTTGTCATTTCCTCATATTGCTCTGCTGTCATTAACTTATCGATTTCTGCCGTATCAGATACTTCAACGACGATCATCCAAGCTTTTTCGTAAGCAGATTCATTAACAAGCTCTGGGCTATCATCTAGGTCTTCGTTAATAGCAACGACTTTACCTGAGATTGGTGCGTAAAGCTCAGACACTGTTTTTACAGATTCAACGCTACCAAATGGCTCGTCTGCGGAAATGTCATCGCCTACTTCTGGAAGCTCCACAAATACGATATCGCCTAGCTCGTCTTGTGCAAAATCAGTAATCCCAATTCTTACTGTATTGCCCTCTTCAACTTTTACCCACTCATGTTCTTCAGAATAACGTAAATCTTTTGGAAAATTCATTGTGTGATCCCTCCAGCTTTCTATAATTTATAATAACTATAATATTAAATTTATTATAGTTAAGCAACTATTTTACTTTTTCCACTGCTGTTCAAATGTTTCTTCTTTAAATCCAACGGTAACGTTTTCTCCATCTGTTACGATTGGTCGCTTAATTAGCATCCCATCAGAAGCTAACCAGTCTAACATTTCATCTTCACTTGCACTTTTTAGTTTGTCCTTTAAGCCTAACTCGCGATATTTCATACCGCTCGTATTAAAGAACTTCTTCATGTCTAGACCACTTAAAGCAACGAGCTGCTGTAATTCCTCTTTTGAAGGAGGATTTTCCACAATATGTACGGATTCAAACGTAATATGGTTCGCTTCTAACCATTTCTTTGCTTTTTGACACGTCCCGCACTTTGGATATTGATAAAACGTGATGCTCATTTCTTTCACCTCTTCTCTTCCATAGTACCACAAAATAGTGTAGCCAGGTAAACCTAAAACCAAACAAAAAAGCGCTTTCTTTTTCAAGTGTAAAAATGACCTCGGCGTTTTACACCGAGGTCATGCGAGAGAGTTTTAAATACTTGGGCGGGGTTTATTGTTTTTTTGCGGTTGCTTATAGAACGTAACGTTCTTCTTCTAATACTACCGTTGCAATTTCACGTTTTTTCTTAATAACATTAATTGGTGTATGACGCGTTAATTTGCGAAGAGCTGATAACATCATACGAAGTGTATCGCCTTCTTCTACAGCAATAATCGACTCTTTTGCATGTGCTTCAATACGGTTAAAGGCTTCTTGACAGAATACTTCTGTCATCAACAATTTTTGTGTATGGCGCTCTGCCCCAGTGCGATTAAACGCTTTTTCTGTACGAAGAACCGTTGATTCCATCGCATATAGCTCACTAATCATATCTGCAAGGTTCGCTAGTACTTCTTGCTCATTTTCAAGTTTTTGACCGTACTTTTGAACAACAAGACCTGCAACCATAAGGATGACTTTTTTCGCCATACTTACGAGGTATTTCTCTTGATCGAGTGCCTCTGTACCTATTTCTTGTGGCATCATCATCATTAGTTCGTTTTGAAGAGCGGTTGCTTTTTCAACGAGTGGAAGCTCACCTTTCATCGCTTTACGAACGAGTGTACCTGGTACAAGCAAGCGGTTAATTTCATTTGTTCCTTCGAAAATACGGTGAATACGTGCATCGCGGTACGCGCCTTCTACTTCATATTCACTCATGAAGCCGTAGCCTCCGTGAATTTGAACCGCTTCATCTGCTACATATGCAAGTACTTCTGAAGCGAAGAATTTATTAAGAGAACATTCAATTGCGTATTCTGCAATGGATTTTCCGATTTGTAAACCGTCTTTTTGCTCTTCTTCGCTTAATTGACCTAGACGAGATTCGAACAAGCCAGCTGTACGGTATACAGAGCTTTCTGCTGCATACGTTTGCGAAGCCATGTTTGCAAGCTTTTCTTGAATCAGTGGGAACGAACCAATACTTTTCTTAAACTGCTGACGCTCATTTGCATATTTTGCAGACACTTCAATGCTGCGTTTTGCTCCACCCATACAGCCAATTGCTAATTTATAGCGACCGATGTTTAGAATGTTAAAGGCGATTACATGACCACGACCGATTTCGCCAAGAAGATTTTCTTTAGGAACGTGAACATCTTCAAGAATCAATGTACGTGTAGAGGAAGATTTAATCCCCATTTTCTTTTCTTCTGGTCCAGTTGATACACCTTTATAGTTACGTTCCACGATAAATGCTGAGAAATGCTCGCCGTCTACTTTAGCATATACAACGAATACGTCAGCAAATGCCGAGTTTGTAATCCATTGTTTTTCACCATTTAATACGTAGTGCGTGCCTTCAGCATTTAACTTTGCCGTCGTTTTCGCACCAAGTGCATCTGAACCTGATCCTGGCTCTGTTAGTGCATACGCCGCAAGTCTTGCACCAGATGCTAGATCGGGTAAGTAGCGTTGCTTTTGGTCTTCGTTACCGAAAAGAACGATTGGCAATGAACCAATACCTACGTGTGCTCCATGGCTAATCGAGAAACCACGCGCGCGCGCAAACTTTTCTGTAATCAAGGAAGAAGAAATTTTATCAAGTCCTAAACCGCCGTATTCTTCCGGTACATCAACACCAAGAAGGCCAAGATCGCCCGCTTTTTTGAGAAGGTCTACAGAAACATCAAACTGATGATCTTCTAATTTATCAAGCTGTGGTACAACTTCTTTCAACACGTAATCTTCTGTTGTTTTCGCAATCATTAAATGCTCTTCTGTGAAATCCTCCGGTGTAAACATATCTGCTGCTTCAATATCCTCAATTAAAAAGCTTCCGCCTTTAAAAACTTTTTCCATTGTATTTGACATGCTAATTCCCTCCTAATTGAAATTAACCTACAAGTTCAAAGACACCAGCAGCGCCCATTCCGCCACCGATACACATCGTGACAACACCAAATTGCTCGCCGCGACGTTTCATTTCATGAAGCAATGTTAGCGTTAGTTTTGCGCCTGAACAGCCAAGCGGATGTCCAAGAGCAATCGCGCCACCATTGACATTTACTTTATCTTCTGGAAGCTTCAGTTCACGCATCACTTGCACCGCTTGCGATGCAAATGCTTCATTCAACTCAAACAATCCAATGTCAGATAATTCTAGACCCGCTAATTTAAGCGCTTTCGGAATAGCCGCGACTGGACCTACGCCCATAATTTCTGGCGCGACACCTGCTACTGCAAAGCTTCTAAACTTCAACAGTGGTGAGAGGCCTTCTGCCAACGCTTTTTCACGATCCATTAAAAGAACGGATGCAGCGCCATCACTCGTTTGTGATGCGTTACCTGCTGTCACCGAACCTTTTACTGAAAAGACCGGACGTAGTTTTGCTAAACCTTCCATTGATGTGTTCGCACGAACGCCTTCGTCCGTATCCACAAGAAATTCTGTTTCTTTGACTTTATGATCTGAGCCAAGTGTGCGACGAATAACAGGAACCGGAACGATTTCGTCTTTGAAACGTCCTTCTTGAATTGCGCGCGCTGCATTCATATGACTGCGAACAGCAAACGCATCTTGGTCTTCACGCGATACGCCAAAACGACGCGCTACTTCTTCTGCTGTATACCCCATGCCCATATAGTATTGAGGAACGGTTTCAACAAGCTCTGGATTCGGACGAATGTTATGTCCTTCCATCGGCAGTAAACTCATTGATTCAGCGCCACCTGCTAGCACAGCTTCTGCATGACCGAGCATAATTTTCTCGGCACCATACGCAATACTTTGTAGACCTGATGAACAGAAACGATTGATTGTAATGGCAGGAACCGTATTAGGAAGTCCTGCTCGTGCACCGATCAACCGCGCCATGTTCATACCTTGTTCTGCTTCTGGAATAGCACAGCCCATAATTAAATCATCGATCGGACCATCATAACCACCCGCGCGTTTTAAAGTTTCTTTAATCGTAATCGCAGCGAGTTCATCTGAACGCATTTGTGCAAATGATCCTTTTTTTGCTTTTCCGACAGGTGTACGCGCACCTGCAACAATGACAGCATCTCTAAGCATACGTTTCCCCTCCTTTAGTTACGTAACGGTTTGCCTTTCGTTAACATGTGTTGCATTCTTGCTTGAGATTTTGCTTCTCCTGCAAGACTTAAGAATGCTTCACGCTCAAGATCGAGTAAATATTGTTCATCTACGAGTGTGCCTGCTGGTACGCGACCGCCCGCTAAGACGAAAGCAAGTTTTTTCGCAATTTTCTTATCGTGTTCAGAAATGTAACCGCCAAAGCCCATCGTTTCAATTCCAAGTGAAAGCGTCGCATAACCTGCTTCACCGACAACTGGAATTTTCGTAGGTTTCGGTGCAACATACCCTTTTTTCGCAAGACCTAACACGCGTTGTTTCGCATCGTGTAAGAGGTGGTCACCGTTGACAGACACCCCGTCTTGCGGACGAAGATAGCCAAGTTTTGCTGCTTCATGTGCTGATGTTGACACTTTTGCCATTGCAATCGTTTCGAATACGTTATTGACAACCGCTTGATGATCGAACGCGACTCCTTTTGGTAAACGTTCCATTTGACGAAGCAGTAGCTCTTTGTTTCCGCCGCCGCCCGGAATGAGACCAACACCAACTTCAACAAGACCCATATACGTTTCCTGCGACATTTGAACTTCTGCAGCTGGCAATGAAATTTCAACACCACCACCAAGCGTCATTCCGAAGTTCGCTGCAACAACTGGCTTCGCACTGTAACGAATACGTGCCATCGCTTGTTGGAATTGACGAACCATCATATCAAGTTCAAAGAAGTTATCATCTTGCGCTTCCATAAGAATTAACATTAAGTTTGCGCCAACACAGAAGTTTTTCCCTTGATTTCCGATGACAAGTCCTTCGTAGTTCTTATCAACTTCATCTAACCCTTTATGCAGCATTGCAATAATGTCAGAGCCAAGCGCGTTGTTTGGCGACGTAAACTCTAGACACGCTACGCCATCGCCAAGGTCGATTAAACTTGCGCCACTATTTTTATCAATCACATTTCCTTTTTCTTTTAAGAGAGAAAGGTGAATGTTCTTTTTATTTTCAACGACCGCCACATATTGCCCGAGGTGGTAATAGGAAATGTTGCCATTGTCTTTGCTGTAGAACGACGTGTTTCCTTCTTCAAGGAACGTTGTGATCCATGCTGGAATCGTTTCGCCTTCTTCTTTCATGCGGCTAACGGATTCTTGAACGCCAATCGCATCCCAAATCTCAAACGGTCCGTGCTCCCAACCAAAGCCCCATTTCATCGCTTGGTCGATCGCATGAATATCATCAGCAATTTCATAACACTTTTCTGCAGAGTAGAGAAGCACTGGTTTAATAATGGACCAAAGCATTTCACCTACGCGGTCTTTACTATATAAAAGCGCTTTCACTTTTTGCTCTGTTGTTTTCAATTGTTTTGCTTGCGCAACGGCAGCACTTTTTAATTTTTGAACCGGTTTATATTCCATCGTCTCTGGGTTTAACTCTAGAATTTCTGCACCCTTTGCCGATTTTTGTTTTAAATAAAAGCCTTGACCAGATTTGCTTCCCATCCAGCCTTTATCAACCATTTCTTTTAAGAATGGCGGGATATCAAAAATTTCTTTTTCTTTGCCTTCTACTTGATCATAGACGTTTTTCGCTACGTGAACGAATGTATCGAGACCAACAACATCCAGTGTTCGGAACGTTGCACTTTTCGGACGACCGATGAGTGGTCCTGTTACAGAATCGACTTCACCAACACTGTAGCCTTGCTTCATCATCTCTTGAACCGTAATCATGAGACCGTATGTACCGATTCGGTTCGCAATAAAGTTCGGTGTATCTTTGGCAAGAACAACGCCCTTACCTAGTACATCTTCACCAAACGTTTTCATAAAGGCTACGATTTCAGGATTTGTATCCTGCGTTGGAATCAACTCGAGCAATTTCAAATAACGTGGTGGGTTAAAAAAGTGCGTTCCTAAGAAATTCGCTTTAAAGTTTTCAGAACGATTCATTGCCATCGCATTGATGGAAATACCTGATGTATTCGAGCTTACGATGGAATCGTGCTTGCGATACTTTTCCACTTGCTCAAAAATTTGTTGTTTTACATCAAGGCGTTCAACAACGACTTCAATGATCCAATCAACGTCTTTTAATTTCTCCATGTCATCTGTAAAGTTACCTGTAGAAATTAAGTCTAAGTTACTCTTTACAGTGAGCGGCGCTGGCTTTTGTTTTAACATGCGCGCTTTTGCTTCGTTCGTTAAACGGTTACGAAACAGGGGATGATCTTCTGTAATACCCTTTGCTTTTTCAGCGTCTGTTAATTCTCGTGGGACCATATCGAGAAGCAACGTAGGAATCCCTACATTGGCTAGATGTGCAGCAATACCTGCCCCCATCACACCAGACCCGAGTACTGCAGCCTTTTGAATGGAAATGGCCATATCTTTTCCTCCTCCGACTATTGAATGAATGCTCATTCATTTTTAAGGCAAAAAATAAATGACTGTTTTTACTATTTAGTTCTATACCCATCATAATCCATTTTAATAATTTTGACAACCAAGAATTTTCTCTCTTTTAAGAATTGTATCTTTCGTAGTAAAATAGAGGGAAATACTGGTTAAATTACGGAGGGGATTGTCTTGATCAAACTCGCTATTCTCATCCTGCACGGCATCGGCAATCAAGACGAAACATATGCTGATGACTTTATTACATCCTTAACACGTTCGTTTCACGAGCAATTGGATGAATCTCATCCACACACACCACTTTTAGAATGCATGCCTGTCTTTTGGGGTGATGTTTTGCAATCGCGTGAAGAGGATTTATGGCAATCATTAGCGCCTGCTCCAAAGCTACATTACCGGTCGTTACGAGAGTTTGTCATTCGCTTCCTTGGCGATGCTATCGCCTATCAACCTGCATCTCATCCTCACAGTAATCCGAACTATGAACGCATACACGAAGTAGTAGCACGCGGTCTTCAACACTTGCGAGATAAGGCTGGTGATAGTGCACCGTTAACTGTTATATCTCACAGTCTTGGAACAATTATTGCTAGCAATTACTTTTATGATTTGCAATATTTACGACAACAACTTCCTCCTCCTCTTAGTGCCATTCGCTCTAATACACCGCTTGAAAATGGCGAAACGCTCGTAAACTTTTATACGATGGGTTCACCGCTTTCGCTATGGACGTTACGTTATGAAGAGCTAGATCGCCCAATTTCGGTTCCTTCTCCTGCGCTTGCAAACCATTATCCTCACATTCAATCAGGTAGCTGGCTGAATTATTATGATCAAGATGATGTTATCGCCTTTCCGCTACAATCATTAAATGATGTGTATAAGAAAATGGTGAAAAAGGATGTGCAAATTAATTGTGGGAACCTTCTAACATCCTGGTCTCCGCTAGCTCACTTGAATTATTTTAAAGAGCAAAAGCTCATAGACGATATAGCTGCCCAACTCGTCACACTCTGGCGAGAGGTTAATCCATAAAAAAGAACCTCCTAACTAAAATACTAGGAAGTTCCTTTTGTTGTACTACTTTCATTTGATACGCCAGCATCACCTGTAAACGGATTCGTCTCATACGTAAGGTCACGTCCGGCTTCTTTTTCTTGCGACGAGATTCTCGTACCGATGGCCGCGTAATACCAAATGGCAGCAACTAACGCGACAATGCCACCAATCGCTGGAATTAAAAAATCTGCATCCATAAATACACGCCTCTCTATTTTGGTAGTTTCTTCAAATTATATGCTAGACTTTACAGCTTTACAACAAAAAGAGACGAAAACCTTTTAAATCAACACTTCGATCTTGTGCGCGACACTATGAAAGGCTATAGTTGGGACACAATACTTCCTCTGTTTCGTAGCATCTGCGGGGAATTGACTTGGTTGTGCGCGAATCAAGGGCTCCTGCGCGCGAACGAACCTCGTCTGCGCGCGAATCGGAGGCTCCTGCGCGCGAACGGACCTCGTCTGCGCGCGAATCAAGGGCTCCTGCGCGCGAACGAACCTCGTCTGCGCGCGAACGGACCTGGTCTGCGCGCGAATCGAAGCCTCCTGCGCGCGAATGGACTTCCTGTGGGCGTTTACTCCAATTTTTGGTGCATGCATTCTATGGCTGCTTATATACGCAAGATAATCTAAAATAAAACAAACGAGCGACATGAAAAAATGGCTTGATCACCGAAACGGATGATGAAGCCATTTTTTATGTGCGAAGGCTGTTTATGTCCCAGCCTCGTTGCTTTGTTATTTTCCGAACACACCTTTTAAAACAAACATAACGTTTGCTGGGCGCTCTGCTAAACGGCGCATAAAGTAACCGTACCAATCGTTTCCATAAGGTACATAAATGCGCATTTTATAGCCTTCTTGCATGAGCTGTTCTTGACGATCTACTTTAATGCCATAGAGCATTTGAAATTCAAATTGGTCCAATGGAATATTATTGTTTTTCACAAACTCTTTTACAAACGCAATAATCTCATCGTCATGCGTAGCAATGGCCGTATAATTTCCATTTAATAAATGCGTTTCAATGAGTTTTTTATAGTTAGCATCCACATCGGTCTTTTCTGGAAACGCCACTTCGGCAGGTTCTTTGTAAGCACCTTTTACGAGACGTAAATTCGGATGATATTCATTTAAGTCTTTCACGTCATCTAAAGAACGATAAAGATACGCTTGGATGACTGTTGAGATATTTGGAAATTCGCTTTTAAGTTGTTTAAAAATAGCGATTGTTTTTTCGCAACGGGAGTGGTCCTCCATATCAATTGTGACGAAAACGTTGTGCTTTGTAGCCGCTTCCATAATCTTGCGCATGTTTGCCATGACAAGCTCGTCACTAATATCAAGACCCATGGACGTTAGTTTTAACGATAGCTGTGAGTTTACCCCTTCTTTAGCAATTGCTTGAATTGCCTCGATACAATGTTCCGTCATTTCTAACGCTTCTAGTTCGTTATCCACAAACTCGCCTAGATGATCGATTGTTACTGGCATGCCATTACTATTTAATTTGCGAATCGCCGCAATTGAACTATCTAGCGAAGCACCTGCCACAAAACGACTTGCCCCAAAACGTAAACCATATTTTTTGGCGAGCTTTGTCATTGTTTTGTTTTTTGCTAGAAACAGAAAGAAATCCCTCATCAACTGTTCCATAATCCTTTTCCCCCTATAGCTCAGTATTTCACTATGTGAATTATCTGAACTTTCAATGATGTATGCGCTTTAATGTATGCGCTTTTATCATACCACTTTTTTCACAGAAATAGATTATTAAAAAAATTTCGACATTTCTTGTCGAAAGAAAAACTATACTTCTCTCTCTCTACTATATGCGAGATTCCTTTCTTTGGATCAAAAAAAGGCCTCTTTAGAGAGACCTTTATCGTTATGTTTGCCACCACGCTTCATGTGGCTCGTGCTTGCCAACCACACATGCTTCACCAATTTTTGGTGTAATGAGCGGTACATGGTGACGTTCAGCCGCTTTCGTGACGCGTTCAATTGGATCCTGCCAAGCATGCAGCGATAAGGTAAATGCGCCCCAATGAACAGGAATAAGCCGCGCTCCCTTAACATCTAAACAAGCGGTCACTGTTTCTTCAGGTAACATATGTACCGTTTTCCAACGTTCATCATACTGCCCGCATTCCATCATGGCAATATCAAAGGGACCATAACGTTGTCCAATTTGCTTAAAATGCGCCCCATAGCCACCATCACCACTATAGAAAAAACGCTGCTGTTCTGAAATCACTACCCACGAACACCATAGTGTTTTATTACGATCGTGGATATTCCGCCCAGAAAAGTGACGAGAAGGCGTACAGATCAAGGTAAGACCTTCCCACTCCAATTGCTCCCACCAACACCGTTCGGTAATGATTTGTGATGAAATTCCCCATCTCTCTAAATGGCTGCCAACACCCGCGGGGACAAGCCAGTGCTTTGTCTTTTCTTTTAACAACTGCACAGAACGATAATCTAAATGATCATAATGATCATGCGAAAGAATAATCACATCTACAGCCGGGAGCTCTCTCCACTGAAACGGAAGCGTATGGCTATAGCGTTTGCCTCCAAAAAGCTGAAAGGGTGAGGGCGCGCGGCCAAACATTGGATCTACAAGAAACGTTTTACCTGCCATTTCGAAATAAAAGGCAGAGTGGCCAAACCAAATCACTTTAATCCCGTTGTCTTGTAAGCGGGAAAAATCGGGCAAATCCATCGGAAGTGGCTCACTTGGTTTGCGTGTTTCATCTTTTTTTAGAAACTCTTTTAAAATAGAAAATTGCACTGCTAAACTCGTTTTGTGCGGAACATCTTCTTCGTTAAAAAAGCGACCGTCCTTATAATAGGGTAAACGTTCAAAGTGAGCGCTCCGATCTTTGGAAGGGCGCTTCCCAAACGGTCGATACGTGCTCCACCATCCAAATAAGAGAAGCAACAAAACTGCAATCCATAGTCCAATCACCATACATACCTCCTTAATGAACGGCAGTCATCATACTTACATACAATAATACGCCAGCACAGAGCGATAGCAAGAGCACGAAAGCATAATGAACATCTTTTTTCATAGCTTGATAACAGAGCACGAAAAACACACCACTTAACAACATAAACAAGCCCATTTCGACATTCCACTGTAAGGAAAGCGCCTTGCCAGCAACTGGTACAACCGACGCAAACTGTGAAAATAGCGGAGATGGCTTTTCATCGGTCATCAGCTTTTCTCCATGATGAGGCGGTTCTTGTTCGCTCATCGCTCCTGTAACGAAAAAGATGACGATGAGCACGAGGCTTTCAGCTCGCAACCACGGAAAGGGCGAAAACGTATCATTCTTTAGCTTAGCTCTTACAAACACCGTATTAACGAGCGCGTAAAAAACGACGACTACGAGTAAAATATGTTTCATTAGTAAGAGTTGACCGTAATTCATCATCCACGCATTCACATACTGTGGTGTAATCCATGACATTAACCAAATGCCTGCACCAACGGTTACACCTAGACATACGAGAGCAAACGGTGTAAACCAACGGAAAAAGGCAGGTAATCCTTCTTTTCCTTGCGAGCACCAGCTCACAACAAACAAGATCCCCGGCCAGCTTGTAACAGCAAAAAAATGAAGACTTTGCGCTATAAAACCTTGTTGTGGTGATAGCGATGCCGCGTGTGAAGAATAGCCGACTGCACCGACGATCATTAAGCAAAGAACCGTTGCAATTCCTGCTAAAAAGCGATCAGTAGCCATGTTACCAAAGGAAACTACCCCGATTAATACACTCGTAAATAAAACGAGAAACAACCATCCTTTTCCGATTGCAAACGTAAATAAAATAGCATTAAGCGCCTGCCAAATGCCTACATCTTCTCCTACAGAGAGCGCTAGCTGTAGTACAGGAACAAATGAAAGCAACAAAAAGAGAACGAGCGCACGTACGAGCCACTTTTTAGAATAAGATAGGCTCGGACGGTAGCGCATCGGGACAAGGCTGATCACAACCGTTCCGATGATAAAAGAAAAGAGAAAATAAGTGCATGCTTTTGCTAAGATCGTCACAGGTCGTCCCCCTTATGTACATACGGAAAAAACAAGCCCCAAGCTGGAGCCTGTTTTTTACCTTTTTAACTTTTTAGCTGTACTTCTTAATTCTTTTAAGCCTTTTCGCGTCATTTGAAAATCAGCATCAATATACCCAGAATCAATCATACCTTCTTGTAACGTTGGGCTAATCGAACTTGAAATAATTTTAACGTGTTCACTTAACTCATCAAAAGTTGCGCTTAAGATGACATCTTTGCCTAGCACATTTGCTAGTTCATTAAGAGAGGTGATCCGCTCTTGTCCCGAAGAAAGCGGGAATTCCCCAGTCTCTCCAAGGAGGTGACGAAGCTCGTTCATCTTCTGTTCTAATACCGTTGCCTCCTTTTCTTTTTGCAATAAATAGTCAATATAATTGCGCTGATCGTCTTGTTCCCACTCCCGCGCGCTGACTAACTTTTCTTTTACTTCAGCTTGCACTTGTTTAATATGTTGCAACTGTTCTTGATGCTCACGTAGCGTTTTGTGCGCTTCTTCGCGATCAACACTTGGTAATGACGCCACCTTCTTTTTCTTACGTAACGAAGGCGTAAGCTCCCCTAGCGTTGCCACTATTTCATTTACTTTCGTATAAAATAAGACCGAAATTGCAATAGCAAATATACCGAGAATAAAAGACAATAAATCAGAAAAGTTAAATGAAAACTTCGCTGTTGCTACTTTAAACATAAGTACCATCGTAAATAAGCTAATAATTAATATTTTAAACCAGCTATTTCTATTTTTTATGCGATCATCTATCGACTTCATGGATTTCCACCTAACTTCCTTTCTATGAGCAAGTTCTCCCTAACTACCACTATCTGTATTGTAAACAAACAATGCGTCAACGACAAATCATTCTACTATAGGATGAAGGCTGTAAAAAAAAGGACTAGAGAGACAAAACCTCTCTACTCCTTTTTCATTACACTTATTTTTCTTTAATCACGCCACACATCATGCGATCGCCTGAGTTACCAGAAGGATCGGTTTTATAATCATCTGCATTCGCATGAATCACAAGGGATGTTCCGCCTTTTTTCACGAGAGAATTGCTTTTCCCTGGAGCAAGCGTAACCATAGTAGCAATGAAATCGCCTTTAGCGTCACCATTTTCATTGGCTGATATATTTTGCAAATCACCCACATGCGGGCCCTTTGGATTATCAAAGCCATGCTGTTTATGGGTCGTATTAAAATGCTTGCCAGCTGATTCGAATTTCGGCGCTTCACATACACCCATTTCATGAAAATGAACACCATGTTGGCCAGGTATTAATCCTTTGGCATGTAGCTTCACTTGAACACCTTCAGCTACTTGTTTTAAATGTGCTGACCCTGCCTTCTTTCCTTTAGCATCGACGATGTCGACGGTCATTGGCTTTATATCTTTCATGCTCGTTGCGTCTTTTGACTTGTGATCTTCTTGCGAGCCACATCCTGCTAAAGCAACACTTACACTAGCACAAAGCAGTGCCATGTTCATCTTTTTCATTCCTATTTCCTCCTTCAATTGCATCGCTCTTATAAGTCATGACCGACTGGAAGGAGTTTTAAACGTTTTATTCAGAAATCCCTCTAAAATAACGACTGTTTCCATCTACAGGCTACATTCATGGAGCTAACTAGCGACCGCATCGGTCATGGTCTCATGCTATAGAATACTGTAAAAAAAGAAGACTCCGCAAGCATTTGCCATTACACATCGCGGCGTAATGCCCGTAATACATCGATTTTTGTAGCGCGCCTTGCTGGACGCATCCCTGAAAGCAATGTAACACCAAAACAGATAGCAAAGCTTATAAGCGGAAGTGAAAGTGGGATATACGAGAAATAAAAATCATCAGGTACTTTTGTTTGAAAGAACGTCGAAATAATAACCGGCAAAAGTGCATTGGCAGCAAAGCTAAAGAGATACGAAATAATCGTTCCTAGCACCGCTCCTAACCCACCAATGATGACACTTTCTAATAAGAAAATTTGTTTAATCGAGCGCGGATGAGCACCAATGGCTTTCATAATCCCAATGTCTTGCGTACGCTCGGTAACCGCCATCGTCATCGTATTAAAGATCCCAATAGAAGCGATTAGCACAGCCACGGTACCAACAACAATTAAACCAATCTTTATGAACAAGAAAACAAAATTAATTTCCTTTAACGAATCAAGACGTGATGAAGCTACGTATTCTTTCTTTTTCAATTCTTTTTCAATACTTTCTACATTTTCCGCATCATCGGCATATACTTTAACGTCGTCATACGTATTATACGGTTGCGGATGTTTTGGATCGATGTCACTCTTGCTCATGCCTTTCGGTGTTTTTGTAAATGCTTCAATGGTTTGCAATACGTCTTTTGTTAAAAACAATTCTTGACCTTCTTGAACACGTTTAGGTGGCTTTTCTCCAACACCGACCACCTTAAGGGCGATGGTTTTCTTTTTTGTTTTTTTACCTTCTTTTTGTTTGATTGTTAACGTTAACGTCTTATGATAGAGAGACGCTTTATACGTTATTTCCTTTTTGTTTTTTTGCACTTTCGATAGATTTTCACCATAATGATAGCCGACGACTACCTCATTGGCCGCTTGTGGAAAGCGTCCTTTACTTAATTCTAAGCCCGCTTTTTGTTCATCTTTAAAATCAGGGACAAACACTTCAAATAAATCTTTACTATAGCCATCAAGTGAAACGTTACCTTCGTTTTGAATACGTTGACGTGAGGTCACGGCTTTCACATGATCGATTTCTTTCATCATATCGATATCTTTCTTTATAAAAGGCTTCTCTTCACTTGTAGTAAAAGTATCAATTTGAGTAAGTAAGCGCCCTCCCGTAATATCCTCAACTGCTGTCTTCTGGACACCAAACCCAACCGAAGCAAGCACAATTAAGAAGGCACAACCCATCGTTGAGGCGAGCACGGTCATAAAGACGCGCATCCGATTTTTTTTCATATTGCTCAGTACAAATGCTAAGCGATCTTTAAATCTCATCTGTGTCACTTCCTTCTACTAAACGTCCATCACTGATTGTGATTTTTCGATGAGCAATATTGGCTACCTCTTCATCGTGTGTAATGATTAGAAAGGTAATATTCTCCTCACGATTCAGTTGTTGAATAAAGGAAAGTAACGCTCGTTCATTTTCACTATCTAAGCTACCTGTTGGCTCGTCTGCTAAAATAAGCGGTGGATGAACAATGAGCGCACGAGCAATACTAACACGTTGCTGCTGTCCGCCTGAAAGCTCACCTGGATAATGATCCTTAAACTCCCATAAGCCTACCTTCTTTAACATCGTTTCTGTTTGAATTTTTCGGTCAACTTCTTTTACGCCTTTAAAAACAAGGGGCAACTGTACATTTTCAAAAGCGGTCATCGTTGGTATGAGCTGAAAACTCTGAAAGATAAAGCCGATATTTTCTAAGCGAAAGTCAGCCCACTCGCCTTCGCTCATGCCTGTTACATCCGTTCCATTAATCATAATTTTCCCTTGAACAGGTGCTATATAGCCACTAATTAAATTAAGTAATGTTGATTTCCCTGAACCACTTCGTCCGACAACCGCAACAATTTCTCCTGCATTGACGGTGAGGTTTACGTCCCGCAGTACAGGAACGATGGTTTCTTTTCCTTTTTTCCCGATGCGAAATTCATGTTCTAACTGTTTTACCGTAATCAACTGGTAACCCCCTCTGTTTTTTACAAGTGTAAACGTATAATGGGCGCTATCAATTGTCAACGATTCCCACGATTTCTTCAGACATTCTTAAGAAATGGTAGCAAAGAAAAGAAGGTTCTTCAGACTTTCTTAAGAAATAGAATAGTGTACGTTAATTTTATGTACAGACTTGCTAATAGAAAGAAGGATGTTGAAATGGAACGCTGGCAACATAAAGAAGGACTCACAGGGCTTCTAAAACAGCTTGTGCAAATTCCAAGTATTACCAATTACAGTGCGGAAATTACACTGGCTGAATTTTTATATGATAACGTGCAAGATCTTCCGTATTTCCAGCAACATAAAGAACATGCTTCTCTTCATGATACTGGAGATGGCAGAAAAATTTTTACTGCACTCGTCCAGCAAGACCCTTCAAAAGAGACGATTGTTTTATTAAGTCATTTTGATGTTGTAGGTGTAGACGATTTCGGAGAGCTACAGCACCTTGCTTTTTCCCCCGATGAACTCACTCACCACTTTTACAACAGTGAGGCTATTCCCTCTCCTATAAAAGAGGAGCTAAATGAAGAATGGTTGTTTGGTCGCGGAATTATGGATATGAAAGCTGGCGTTGCTCTCCATCTCTCAATGATTGAGAAAGCGTGCAGTGGAAACTTCCCAGGAAATATTCTTATGCTTTCAGTCCCCGATGAAGAGGTAAACTCCAAAGGAATGATTGCCGCTGTCGGGGTATTAAATATGCTACAAGAGCGTCATCAATTGCGCTATAAAGCTTGCTTAAATGGTGAGCCTGCTTTTACCCGGTATCCCGGTGATCCTCATCATTATATGTATACAGGCAGCGTTGGAAAAGTCCTTCCTGGCTTTTTATGCTATGGACAAGAAACCCATGTAGGCGAGCCTTTTCTTGGCTTAAACGGTAATTTAATGGCCTCGATGCTTACGACAGCTATGGAGCTTAACGTTTCTTTTTGCGAACAATTTGACGATGAAGTTATACCTCCGCCTACTAATTTATTGCAAAAAGATTTAAAAGATCATTATTCCGTCCAAATTCCCCATGCAGCAGCAACGCTTTTTAACCTTTTGCTTTTAGAGCGCCCACTTCACGAAGTAACACAACAATTGCTGCAAATTGCAGAGCAAACGGCCTCTGACCTTGAACAGTTATACAGACAACGCGCACGTGCTTACCAAGCACTTCAACCGTGTTCGATACCCGATTTTACCATTTCAGTTTATACCGTTCATGAACTTTATGAGCATGCGCTAACACTCTACAGCAAAGAATTTTTAGCACAACGTCAAGAGCAGTTGCAACAACGCTACCATTCAAGTGATGACCGTGAACTTACCATTCAGATTGTTTATGATTTAGCAAGTTTATGCAAGCAACAAGCACCGATGATTGTTCTGTTTTACGCACCACCTTTTTATCCAGCTATTTGCTCTTCGCATGATCAGCTCATTACAAAAACAACAGCAGCTGTAAGAGATTATGCAAAAAATCAGTTAGCACTTTCCTTGCAAACACAACATTATTTTGCAGGATTATCTGATTTAAGCTACGTTGGCTTACAGTATGAGTTAGAGGAGTTAACGCCACTCCTTACAAACATGCCGTTGTTTACTACCCGCTATCAACTGCCTTTAGAAGAGATGAAACAGTTAACCATGCCGGTTATGAACGTGGGACCGCTAGGACGTGATGCCCATAAATGGACAGAACGATTGAACGTTTCATCATTTATGAAAACACATGCACTCATTGCCTATACAATTGAAACGCTCTTAAAAGGATGAATGTCACACTCACTCTTCTGACACACTAAGAGAAGAAGATAATCTGAGGAGGACTTTACTCATGAGTTGCTATAGTGAATATGACGCATTAGAAGATGTTATTTTATGTAAACCGAAATTCATGGAGATTCGTGAAGTCATTAACGAAACCCAACGCCATTTCGCGAAAGAAAATATTGATATTGAACGCGCGATGTTTCAGCATAAGCAATTTACCGATCAACTTGAGAACCTTGGAATTTCTGTCCATTTTCTACCTTCACTCCAAGAATATCCAGAACAAGTATTCACACGTGATATTGGCTTTACCATAGGTAATACGTTATATATTTCGGAGATGGGACGCCGTATTCGGCAAGGAGAAGAGCAAGTTCTAAAAGAGTGGCTTAATGAAGAACATATTTCCATTCACGATTTACAAAGCGACAGCATTGAGGGTGGCGATGTTGTTCTCGGTCACGACGCGATCTACATTGGTGTTAGCGATCGAACAACGAAGGACGCGATCGCCCATCTTCAGCAACTCGAACCGACTTATCATATCCATCCTGTTCCTTTTAACGGTAAGTATTTGCATTTGGATTGTGTTTTTAATATATTATCACCTCATGAAGCGATTCTGTTTCCGGAGGCGTTTGCTCAAGAGGAACAGCAATTCTTATCGTCCCACTTTCATACGATTACAATTGAAGAAGATGAACAATTTTCATTAGGAACGAACGTATTATCGATTGGAAATAAAACGGTATTCGCTTTACCAGCCAATAAGAAAATCAATCAAAAACTACGTGATCATGGCTACCATGTGATCGAGGTTGATTTATCTGAAATTATTAAGTCCGGTGGTGCTTTTCGCTGCTGTACATTACCGCTTGATCGAAAGAAACCAGTTCACTAAGAACTGGTTTTTTTATACGAGTAAACGACGAATTGGATGAGAAACGTACTCTGCCATTCTTCGGAAATTCGGACGAATAATTTGCGCTGTCAAATACGCAGATGTGGCTGCTCCTGGATAGCGAAAACGATTTAAGATGGCAATAAATTCAGGTAACGTGCCTAAACCGACACCGTGACCAAATAATTGTCCATCCGTTAACATAATGATGTTTTCTCCTTGCCACTGTGGCGTTGAAGGATGAAAATCCGGATTGGCAATATACCGAAGATCCCCCGGTATCGACTCTCCTTGTGTAACGGCTGTTAACTGTAAATCTTCATCATGCTCGGTACTATACAGCAATAAACCACGAAATAATTGATTAAAGCGCTGCACACCAATCGTATCGAGAATGGCTTTATAAAGAATGACCATCATCGATGTTGTACATTCAAATCCATACTGACTACCATGATTGAAAATATCAGCAACAGCGTCCGAGGGATTGACATCCGATCGCATGAGTAAGCCCCCATAACCTGTAACAATCCAGTAGTCTTTATTAGCGCTAGCTGTACGGAACGTAGCAAAATTAGCGCCAGATTTCTTTAGTGCCAGTGCGGCAGTTACAGTGTTACTTCGCAAAATTACTTCAAACTGAAATTGACGGTTATGATCATAGAAAAACGTTTCATTGCTCTGCCATATTTTTTTGGCAATTTCTTTTTGCATCCCAGACATTTGGGCATAACTTGGTAGTTCTTCAGCTGTTGTGAATGGTTTTCCTCCAATATAAATCACACTACGAAACCCCCTTGAACCAGACGATGTACATTATAATATGGGGCACCCATACAAACGGTGATAAGAGCATATTTTTGATCAAGTTAGGCATAGTAAAAGAGATCAAAAATTGGAAGGGACGTTCGCATCGTGAAACGATTATTAAGTGGGAGCATAGTACTACTTATTATGCTTATGGATCCTACCTCATCCTATGCAGGGCAAGATATTTTATACCCTTTGAGCAACGTGCCAAGCAAGGGGGTCATTCTTCCTTGGCGGGAGGCCCAAGAGATCTTACCTAGGGGAAGTAAATTCACCGTAACGGATTGGAAAACAGGTTTATCTTTCAATGTTCAACGTCGTGCTGGCAGCTCGCACGCTGACGTGCAACCGCTAACCGTTCGGGATACGAAGATTATGAAACAGCTCTACGATGGGAAGTGGAGCTGGAAAAGGCGCGCCATTTTAATTCAAAAGAATGAACGCTGGCTCGCTGCTTCTATGAACGGTATGCCACATGGGCAAGGTGCACTACAAAATGGTTTTCCCGGTCACTTTTGCATTCACTTCTCCCAAAGTACAACCCATAAATCTAAGCATGAAGATCCTTCGCATCAGCTAATGATTAGAAAAGCCGGTGGATCGCTTTTCGCTTATGCACGGAAAGCCTCTCCTGAAGAAGTGATTACGATGTTATTCGCCTCCATAAAAGAGGGAGATCCTGATCTTGCAGCACCAGTTGTAACACAAAAAATCTCTGTGTTACCTCTTGGCAAACAACTTGCTGGCTTTCGCTATGAAGTAGTGAAAAAGAAGCATAGTGTTCAAAGTGATTTAACAGCCACCTATGATGTGAAAACTGTTCTGTATCCACAGCATGGCGGACAGATTAAAAACACGTACAGCGTTACGGTGGAAAAAGCAAAAGCTACCGCACCGTGGCAAGTGACTGACGTTGCATTAAAATAAGCATAAAAAAAAACGCTGTCACCCGCCCAGGGACAGCGTTTTTTTATGCTTTTTATGATTGCGTTGGTTCCATTTGATCGTAATACGTTTTTACTTGATCTCGAAGTGCTCGTTTTAAAAATTTTCCAACTGATGTTTTCGGAATTTCTTCCATAAATAACACATCATCAGGAAGCCAGAATTTTGCAAATTGCGGTGCTAAAAACTCAAGAATTTCCTCTTTTGTTACAGTGCTTTTCGAGGCATCTTTTAATACAACACAAGCAATAGGTCGCTCCGTCCACTTTGGATGCGGCATGGCCACAACAGCGGCTTCATATACTTCAGGATGAGATATGAGAGCGTTTTCAATATCAACAGAAGAAATCCACTCGCCTCCGCTTTTAATTAAGTCTTTCGTTCGATCGACAATTTTCACAACGCCTTCTTCATCAACCGTTACAACATCCCCCGTATGCAACCACCCATCGGCAAAGGCACTTTGATCCTCTTGCTTATAATACGAATCAGCTACCCAATTCGAACGCAACAGTAGTTCGCCCATTTCTTGGTTGTCCCACTGGATGTCTCCATTTGCGCCTTGAACTTTCATTTCTACGCCAGGAATGACATACCCTTGCTTCGCTCTAATATCGAGTTTTGCTTCATCGTCTAAATCTTGTTGGTAGCTTTTGATCCGCGTAATCATCACAAGTGGACTCGTTTCTGTCATACCATACGCATGGGCAAAAGGAATGTTATGCTTTTGTTCAAACGCTCGAATCATGCCTTTAGGCGCGGCGGCACCTCCACATAATAAGAAGCGCAAACTGGACATATCATACGTGTTTTCCTCAAGCTCTTTCAATAGACCGAGCCAGATGGTTGGGACACCACCGGAAATTGTCACGCGATACGTTTCAATCATCTCCGCTAAAATTTTCGGTGTAAACTGCGGTCCTGGTAAGACAAGCGTCGTTCCAAACCATACACCAGCAAATGGCAGCCCCCACGCATTCACATGGAACATCGGCACAACTGGCATACAAATATCAGATTCAGAAACACTACCACCATCAACGTGTCCCAATGCAAGACTATGAAGTGCTATTCCACGATTGGAATACATTACCCCTTTTGGATTACCTGTAGTTGCTGACGTATAACACATACCAACCGGATCGTTTTCATCAATGTCACGATTAAAAGCAAACGTCGGATCACCTTCAGCAAGTAACGCTTCATAGTGATACAGTGGCGAAAGAGATGATACTGGCAATTCCTTTTCATCCGTCATAAGAATGAACGCTTTAACACCTGGTAAGTGGTCTTTCAACCCTTCAACAAGCGGTAAAATATCTTGATCAATCATCAACACTTGATCTTCGGCATGATTAATAATATAGGCCACATGTTCTGGTGAGAGTCGGAAGTTAATCGTATGAAGCACCGCTTCTGCCCCAGGAATACCGAAATACGCTTCAAGATGACGATGATGATTCCAGGCAAGCGTTCCAATCTTGTCGCCTTTTTGCACCCCTAATTTCTTCAATGCACTGCTTAATCTTCTCGTACGTTGGCCGATTTCTCGATAGGTTAGTGTTTGAACACCAGAGGCGGTTCGGCTAATCACCGTTTTCTTTGGAAAAAACATTTCTGCATGCTCCATCATCGCTGTCACTCTAAAAGGAATGTTCATCATCGTGTTATAACTCCTCCTTAAAATAGTCGCCTATGAAACGTCTGCAAAAAACAATAAACCCCGCACCTACTGTATTCCACATTTCTAAACATTTTTCCTTTATTTTTGTCAAAATTCGCAAATTCTTTTTCATAACGCTAAATTTAACCTATTTATCTTTTATCTTTTGAAAGGAAAATCATTTTCATGTCTTCGGCAATCTCCCCAATATTGTTGGCAACTTGAGGTAAAGAATAGCCAACAAATAGCGGAGAAGTGGCAAACCTGGGAATAATTTTGGCGGCAATTACCCCGTCTAATTGATAAAAAAACAAATTATAGCTATTGCATTTTTTATTGAAGCCATTTAATAAATAGCGAACTGTAAACTGAATATAATGAGCTAGTTCTTTTTCTTTGGAACGATCGCTCATCACGATATTCCATTCATAAAAGCCCATTTTCGGTTTTGTTGATAAATTCAGGACAATTCCGTCTTCTTCGGCAATCGTTATCCCTTCAAAATGATACGGAGCCAGATGCTCACGATAGTCTGCCTTCTTCAATCCGATAATTTGCATATGTGGATGACGTAACGTTCCTCCTGAATACGGACCATGATTTTTGAAAAATAACACGGATGCATACTTTTTTTGCTGTAACAACGATTCCCATGCCTCTAAGCCAAAGGATAGAAGAGTATATAAATGATGGCTTTCATAGTTTGACAGCTCGGAAAAACATTCCGATGTTTCAATGAGCACCGTTTGATAAGCATCAGACAACACCGGATATTTATTTTCAAGCCAAATGATCTCCCCTTTTTGGTCGATAATGTTACGTAAACTTTCCACTTCACAAAAGGGGCATTTTGTTTCTGTATTTCGAATACTTTCCGGCTTTTGTGTACCCATTTGCATATTAAAAAGAAGATGAGTTTGCATAGCTATCCCCCCTTTTCTTTGTTCATTATTTTATGTTCGATTTCAAAAGCGAAAAACCTCTCCCTTTTTTCAGAAGAGGTTGTCTGGCTATTTTTCTTTTAAATAAAAATGAAACGCATCTTTTACTTTAGGTACAACATAATGACTTCCACCTCTATTTTGGGCGTTTTCAATCATCATGGCAATTAATAAGGTTGGCTTCTTTTCATTAAAGGCGATAAACCAACCATTCTCCTTGCCTTTTTCACCGGCTTGTGACTTCAATTCCGCTGTGCCTGTTTTTCCTGCCAGCGGTAAATCAGCAAGAACAGGCCGATGCGCTGTTCCTTTTGGATGCTCTACAACTTTTACGAGAGCTTGGCGAACGGTTGACGCCGTCTCCTTCGAGATTGTTTTCTCTTTCCAGTAAGTTGGTTGTCGCTTTTTTTGCAACAGAAGCTGCGGTTTAACAATGCTTCCCTCGTTTACAAATGCGGTATACGCCAAACTTAATTGGAGTATGTTCGATTGCACCCGTCCTTGCCCATACCCTGTATCCGCTAATAGTTCTTCAGAAGGGACATCACTGTTTTTTATCGAAGAGGTTGATAAAGGAACCTCAAAAGGTAGTGCCGTATTGAATCCAAAAGACGTTGCGCCTTTCACAAATTCTTCAGCTCCAATGTCTAGTGCCAGTTGCGCAAAATAAATATTATCAGAAAAAAGCATGGCGGTATTTAAATCAACAGCTGAAGGCGTAGCCACCCGCGTCACGTACTTACTTCCCCAGCTTTTCTTTTGCCACTTTTTCCCGTCAATCTTTTTTTCTTTGCGAGGATCAAAGGCCTTTTTTTCCAACCCAATGGCCGCGGTAATTGGCTTTAAAGTGGATCCTGGAGCATAGGTGGCAGCAAAGCGATTATACAAGATGTTCTTTGGATTTTTTTGGAGCGCTTTATACTTCTCGGGATCTAAACCGCGCACAAAATCATTAGGATCATAGGCTGGAGCGCTAATTAACGCTAAGACCTCACCATTTTTCGGATGAAGTGCTGTCGCTGTTCCCATATCGTTTTCCATTTGTTTATACAAATATTGCTGTAAGAACATGTCAATGGTTAAGTTAACACTGCTACCGTCCACAGACTCTTTTTTGGCGATCATTTTCCGTTCGTTACCAGCACTGTCAACGAGCCGAATCGTTCCCCCATCTGTTCCCTTTAATTGCTTTTCATACATCCGTTCTAAGCCTGTTCGTCCAATTACATCTGTTCCTTCATAGCCTTGGTCCGCTAATTTCGTTCGTTCCGCTTCTGTTAAAGGCTGAACGTAACCCGTGAGATGCGCCGCCACCTCTTTAAAAGGATAGATTCTTGTATCAACGGAGCGTACTGTGACCCCCTTGATAGCAGTTGCTTCTCTAACCGCCTGATCTCGTTCTGCCAGCACTTTAAGCGGAACAAAAAAGTCAGGTTGAACCCATTGTGCATGAAGAGCAGCGTTAATATCTTTTACTGTCATGCCCAGCGTTTTCGCTAAAGCTTCCATCTGTTGTGAAGAAGAAAATTCCTTTGGAATCACACCAACTTGCGCAGCTGTTCCGTTCACAGCCATTGCATTTCCATTGCGATCTCTAATTTCTCCACGTCTTCCTTTCATCACCTCTACCTTGACACGATCACCTTTTTGCATTTGCGGTAAGAGCTGTGCTTCATCCCAAGCCATCCGCCACTCTTCTCCGTCCTCTCCTTCTTCTTTAATGATTTTCAAGTCATTCTTATATGTAAATTCTCCTGCAAGACCGTTCATTTTCATAGAATAGCGATACACCGTGTATCCTTGTTCGTCTTCAGCTGGATCTTCATCCGGAATAATAGGTGTAAGCTTCAGATGATGCGCCTTCATTTCGTTATACATAACACGATAACGCTGTACAAAAGCCTTTTGTGATATTTTTTGTTGACTGCGCTCATCAAGCATAGAATACATTTTTTCAAATTTCATGTCTTGCCAATACGATAGATATCGTTCCATTGTCGATTCTGCTTCTTTTCGTTCACTACAACTCACTAAAAAAAGAAACACAAACAAAAAACAACCACCAACCACAACACGCTTCAAAAAAACGACCTCCCCTTCTTCTTTATTTTAATCCATTTATTTGAAATAATGAAATGTTTCATTAAAATCCTTTCTTACTCTGTATCGGAACACACCGACTTGTTTTTTAGATAGAAAAGAAAAAACCCGTAAGAATGTGCTTATTCTTACGGGCTCCTCTATTAGCTAGGTCGTTCAATGGTGAAAATCTCTCCAAGTTTAGCATAATCATTGCCTGCTAAGCGGCTTACTGGTTTCAGCGCATGTGGATCAATTTTTCCGTCCTTATATAGTTCTTCAGTAATATGATAGTGTACAACTTTACCAATGAGCAAGTCACAGGCTGGCTCTCCATCTTCACTCTCACCGAGGGGCAGGGCTTGCTCTAACACACATTCCATGCGAATGCTCGCTTCCTTAATACCCGGAACGCTAACAACGGTACTCGGTACCGTCGTTAACCCCGCGCGCGCTACCTCACTTTCATGAGGAGGTAGAGCTGCCGCTGTTTCATTAATCGCCTCTACATAGTGTTCGGCAGAAATGTGAACAACGAATTCACGTTGCGAAATAGCATTGCGAGCCGTATCTTTTTGTGTTCCTCCTGCGCGCTGAACCGAGACAGCTAAAAGTGGCGGCGATGCACTTACAATGTTAAAAAAACTAAAGGGCGCCGCATTAACCACACCCTCTTCGGTAATGGTCGTTACAAATGCAATCGGACGAGGAATGATACTTCCAATTAAAAATTTATAGTTGTCTTTACTTGATAACGTAGTAGGATCGATTGCTTTCATTCTAAAAACTCCTTTTACTATGTTTGTACACTATTTCGGCAACAATCGCTAATTTTTTATCATATTATAGGATTTTTTATTTTTTACTTTTATATAGTAGATAATTACTCCAATTGCAATCACAACGAGAACAGGAATCGCCCATAAGCTTACTTTATGAACGATGCTCGTGACTAAATACCAGTTCGCTCCGACCATGCGACCGAGTGAAATAAAGAGCATCGCCCAAAAAACCGCACCTCCATAAGCATACATGGCAAACGTTCGATACGAAATACCAGACATTCCGGCAAAATAAGCGGTTAAATGACGCACCCCAGGAATGAAATAGCCAAAAGCAATCAGCGGTTTACCAAATCGTTGAAAGTACCGTTGCGTTAATTCTATTTTCTTTGCTGAAATATGAATTTTCGGACCGAACTTTAAAAGGAGTGGCAGACCATACCGACGTCCGAGCCAGTAATTAATCGTGCTTCCCGTTGCCGTTCCTAAAAAAGCCGTACAAAATGTAAGTGTAAAGGAAATTTCTCCTGTGTAAACGACATAACCAGAGAACGTTAATAAAAATTCATCAGGCACAGGTAATCCAATGATTCCTAATGCCAATAAAAAGAACAAGGCTACATAGCCATACTGATTAAACATATCTAATACAAAGTTTTCCATACAACACCAACTATTTTAGAATATGCTTTCATTCTAACGGAAACACTTTCATTTGTATTGCTTTTTTTACATATTTTTATAATATTTAATCAATATTTAACAAAATTATGCCTCGTTTCTCATTGACTTTTCTTCTGTATTTGCTTCTTCTACTTCCAACCTGTCCTCATATACTGGTAGAAGACAAGGAGTCGATAAGGGTGAAACTATGGGAAAATTTCTAAAAGGAACATTAATATTATCATTTGCGATGCTGTATACAAAGGTTGTCGAGTTTGTTGTAAGTATTTTATTAGCACGCTCACTTGGCAGTGAAGGCATGGGTTACTATATGATGGTGCTTCCGATTGCTGGGCTCTTAATAACGATTGCCGCCCTAGAATTTCCCACAGCACTTTCAAAAGTGCTCGCTGAGGAAGAGGCACACAGTCATAAACAGCGGCTTCGGATCGTTACCGTCTCTTTTCACGTCATTTTAGCCTTGAGTCTGCTGCTTGCTACGATCGCTGCTGGCATTACCTTTTTGCTTGTACACTTACACGCTGTTGATGTTCGACTCGCCTATCCATTGCTTGCTTTAATTCCAATTGTTCCCGTCATCGGAACAACGTCTATTTTGAAAGGTTACTTTAGCGGCTTACAAAAAATGAAGCCGATCGCTATTGCGCAATTATTAGAAAAAACAGCCCAACTAAGCTTTATTTTTTATATTTTCACAGGGTTATCTCATTTGCCATTAGCTTTCCGGGTTGTCGCTGCTGTCATCGGAATTGGGGTTGGAGAGCTTGTTTCGCTGCTCTTTTTCTCGGCCTCTTTCTTATTCGGGGAACGACAAGGAAACTCCTTCTCTGAGGAACGCGTTGAGGTACCGCTCGTTAAGCGGCGCGTTATTCTAAAAAAACTATTTCATGTTAGCTTACCAACAACGGGCGTTCGGATTTTAAATGCACTTAGCGCCGCCGTTAATCCGATGATCATTACACAAAGCCTTATTTTTGCTGGCATTACTGCTTCTGTTGCTACCAAACAATATGGCATGCTTACAGCCTTTGCCATGACCATTGGTTATTTTCCTGGCTTTATCGGTCATTCGTTGTATGTAGCACTCGTTCCCTCGATCGCAGAAGCGCGCGCGAAGCAAGACAATTATGCACTTCATCAACGCATTCAGCAAGCTTTTTCCATTACGTTTATGTATGGCATTCCGTGCTCCATTTTAATGTATTTTTTCGCAGATGAGCTCACTGAATTATTTTATCATTCTCCGCAAGCTGGTGAATTTCTCATGTTGCTTGCTCCGTTTATTCTTTTTCACTATTTACTAGCCCCCTTACAAGCCATTCTTTTCGGATTAGGACGGGCGCGCGACGTATTTTCACATACGATTTGGGTTAATCTTCTTTCAATCGTATTAATTATTTCGTTAGCCACACAAACATCCTTTGGCATTCACGGGGTCATTATCGCTGTGAACTTTAGTGGCGTCTTGCTTTCTTTTTTGCACTACCACACGATTATAGAAGAAATATCCTTTCGTCCAAAACTGCTTGATTATTTATTTTTTGTGCTAGCTGGTAGTTTAACAGTAGGTTTTTGTCAGCTATTACACGTTACGCACTATGATGTTACGTCACCCGTATTACTACTTATTCTTGCAGCCTGCACTTTCTTTTTCTGCTCTTACTATATTTTAAAGCTTAGTTCGTTTTATCTGACTCGGTTGTTTTATAAGCATGAAAAATAATATTTTTTGGAAAGCTTTATATTTTACACATCTCGTAAGATCACAGAAATTCATGTAAAAAGCATGGCTTGAGAAGACTATTCTCTGCCATGCTTTTAACGTTTTTGTTTTTTTCGATAAATGAGCCATATGACGAGTGCAATAACAGCAGCAATTAGCAAGGCATATAAACCAAATTCACGGGCATATTCCTCTACTAACTTCCACTTCGCTCCAAGCGACTTGCCTAAGATTAAGAAAAAAGATGCCCAAATCAGACCTCCCGAATACGCATAAAACATAAACTTACGCCAGCTCATATCTGATATGCCGGCCACATACGCCGATAAATGACGCACACCGGGAATAAAATATCCGATCAGTAACACGATATTTCCATACTTTTGAAAATACTTTTGGGTGACTTCTATTTTATCCTCATGTATGCCAATTTTAGGACCGAATTTTCGTAGGAATGGTAAGCCTAGCTTTTTACCTAACACATAACTTAAGGTTATACCGGATACTGCGCCTGCAAAAGCAAACAACAGTGCTAGAAAAAACTCCATTTTTCCTTGCGAGATTAAATAACCAGAAAACGTTAACAATACTTCATCTGGAATGGGAAGCCCAATAATCCCTAAACACAGTGCTAAAAAGATACCAATATACTGATAATGAACAATAAATGATAAAATATCTTTACTCATAGAACTCCTCTTTTTTTAGAACATCAATCGTCCTTAGTTTCCGAGTATCCGTGCTCGCTCAGATGTCGCTTGGATTGCCTCATGAATGACCTTCTGAAAGTTCTTTGCGTAAAGAACATCCAGCCCCGCTGCTGTTGCCCCTCCAGGAGTAGTAACGGCCTCTCGTAATTCTGCTGGTGACGATGAACTTTTAAGCATCATGGCCGCTCCGTAAATCATTTGTGCAACGAGTTCTTGTAATTCTTCTTCAGCTAACTGAGCATTACCTGCTGCATCCATTAAACTCATGGCAAATTCATATACAAACGCTGGAGCACTTCCTGTAATTGCAGTTAGCGTATGAATTTGTTCTTCACTGCATTCTTTAGCTTCCCCTATGCTCTCTAATAATACGTGTAATGCACTTTTTTGCGCTTCTGATATCGTAGACGTTGTATAAAGAGACATGGATTGTCCGATTTGAGCAGCCGTATTGGGCATGACCCAAGCAACCGCTGTTTGGTCAGGAAGGTACTTTTGCATCTCGCGTAATCCTTTACCTGCCGCTACAGAAATAATAAGCTGCGTTGTTACGAAAGGGGCCAACTGCTGTAGAATATCTTGTTGTTGCGAAGGTGGCATGGCTAGAACGATCGTGTCCACTTTCGTTATGTAATCTGTCCAATTTTCTACCACAGGGAAAAGTTGATAGGCGGTACAGAAGATTTCAAGCCTTTCTTTATTGCCTGAATTAGCAGCATAAATTGTAACCTGATCGTCGCATGAGGCCTTTAAACCTTTGACCATGGCAGCTGCCATGCGACCGGCTCCAATAAATAAATAGGTTCTTTTCATCGCACACCTCGTCTAAATAAAATGAAAAGAAAGGCGCTCGATTACTCATGAACACCTTTTTCTCTATTGTAACGTAATTTTCTTAAAAATCTATGAATGAGCTTGTTTCTTTTTTATTTAATCGTTTCACTACAGCTGTTAACAGTGCACTTGCTTGCTCTAAATCGCGTTTACTAATCATGGATACGTGGCTATGAATATAGCGAGCAGCTACCCCTACTACGAGGGAAGGAACCCCTTTTTTAAACAAATGGAATCGCCCCGCATCTGTCCCACCGCCAAGTAATACATCTACTTGATACGGAATTTGTTCGGCATTGGCAACCTCAATGACAAAATCGCGCAAGCCGATATGCGGAATCATCGATGAATCTAAAAACGTAATAAGTGGACCAGAACCAAGCTTTGCTTTATTTCCATTGTCACTCGGTCCATCTTGAGCAATTCCTACATCCATGGCAATCGCCACCTCGGGCTCAATAATCGACGGCGCAGTTGCTGCTCCACGCAAGCCTACTTCTTCTTGAACGGTCGCTCCACAAAAAACAACATTCGGGTGATCGCACTTTTGTAAGTTCGCAAGTACAGAAAGTGCTAAATAACAGCCTACGCGATTATCTAGTGCCTTGGCTAAAATCGTATCACCATCAGGAAGGATTTCAAAGGGACAAATGGGCATAATCGGATCACCAACGCGAACACCCCATTCCTCTACCTCTTGATCACTATGAGCACCAATATCAATAAACATTTCTCGCATCGGATACACTTTATTTCGTTCTTCTGGCCTTAAAATGTGCGGAGGTTTCGAACCTATGACGCCCGTATACGTTTTTGTTTTTGCCATCACGTGAACGCGTTGTGATAATAATACTTGGTCCCACCAACCTCCGAGCGGAACAAATCGCAAATACCCGTTATTCGTTATTTCACTCACCATGAAGGCAACTTCATCCAGATGACCCGCTAGCATTACTTTAGGTCCATTTTCATCACCAATCTTCTGCGCAAACACACTACCTATATGATCGGTGACAATAGTTGCTTTTGCTTGTTCCATTTCTCGCTTCATAATTTTCCGAATGGCTCCCTCATATCCTGGGGCACCATTTGCTTCGGTTAATTCTTTTAATAGCTTCATACACTCACCATCCTCGCTTCTTAGGATGAGACATTATATCTATATTTATTACAATGTTTGAAATGAAAAAATTTGAGGAATAGTAGAGTAAGAAATTATGAAAGCGAGGTGAAGCTGTTACTATACAAAGTAGTAGCAGCAATGCATATGACACAATTACAACTTGGAGATCAAGCTCCTAACTTTACAGCACAAACGAGTGACAATAAACCCTTTCATCTACATGATCATTTAAAGGATGATAACCGTTTCCATCTACTCGTCTTTTTCCGTGGTGAATGGTGCCCGGTTTGTAACGAGCAGCTTCAAGACTTGCAAGAAAATTTGCACGTATTCAAAGAGTTAAATACACATGTGATGGCGATTTCTACAGATCAACCAGAAAATCTTCAAAAGCTGAAAGAAAATCATCACATTAGTTTCCCAGTATTACATGATGAAAAAGAAGAAGCACTAAAAGCTTTCGGTGTTTATACACATGAAGATACATTATATGAAGATCACGGTCATCATGGTGAACCAGGCGTTTTCCTCATTGACCCTGAGAAGCGTATCCTTCATATTTCCGTACAAACTGGTCCTTTCGGTCGACCTTCTGCCGAAGACTTACGCAAAACGATTAAATATATTCAAAAAACATTATAAGAAATAAAAGAGGATAGGACATAAACAGCCTTAGCACATAAAAAATGGCTTCATCATCCGTTTCGGTGATGAAGCCATTTTTTTATGTCGCTCGTTCGTTTGATTTTAGATTGTCTTGCTGTATATAAGTAGCCATCGAATGCACCAAAAATGGCGTAGAGAGCACTTTGTAAACGCGCGCGGGCCGTCCATACGCGCGCAGACCAAGTCCGTTCGCGCGCAGGAACCCCCGATTCGCGCGCAGACCAGGTCCGTTCGCGCGCAGGAGCCTTCGATTCGCGCGCAGACTAGGTAAATTGCTTCCTACAACGTAGGTAAGGGATGAAAAATAGCAAAAATGAAGAGATGATCTCGTAAATGCGCTCAAAAATGAGAAGAAATAACGTAAAAGCTCTTCAATGATGGCGAAAAGAGTAAAGTTCCGATTCGCGCACAATCAAGTCTATTCCTCGCGTGCGCCACGAGACAGAGGAAGTGTTGTGTCTCAGTCTCTTCTTTTATAGTGATACTTGCATAGCTTCTGCCGTCTGAATGGCTTTTAAAAGGGCTTTTGCCTTATTGAACGTTTCTTCGTACTCACTTTGCGCTACAGAGTCGGCTACAATCCCTGCACCTGCTTGAATATAAGCTTTTCCATGTTTAAATAAAATGGTCCGAATCGTAATACAAGAATCCATATTTCCGGAAAAAGATAAGTAACCAATTGCGCCACCGTATGGCCCTCGTGCTTCTTTTTCTAGTTCCGCAATAATTTGCATAGCTCGTACTTTTGGAGCTCCTGATAACGTCCCAGCAGGCATGCATGAGACGAGCGCGTCAAAGAAATCTTGGTCACTACGCAATGTTCCTACTACATCGGAGACGATGTGCATCACATGTGAATATTTTTCAATTTTCATAAAGCTAGCCACATCAACACTTCCGTATGCTGAGACACGACCGATGTCATTTCGTCCTAAATCAACTAACATCAAATGCTCTGCCACTTCTTTTTGGTCTGCTAGTAACTCTTGTGCTAGCTGCTCATCTTCTAACGGTGTCATACCACGTGGTCGCGTTCCGGCTATCGGACGCGTTCGCACTTCATCTCCATCTACTTTAACGAGCAATTCAGGTGACGAACCAACGATGACTTCATCTGGCATTTTCAACACGTACATATAGGCCGATGGATTTAACACCCGTAGCACTCGATAAACGTCTAACGGATCTGCTGTCACGTCCATTTCAAAGCATTGCGATAAAACAACTTGAAAGATATCACCCGCAGCAATATAGTCTTTCGCTTTGTGAACCATGTCAAAAAATTCTTCTTTGCTCATGTTGGAGCGTATATTCTCTAACTGAACCTCTTGTGGGATCATGGGTTGTAAATCGCTTGGATAATGGTTCATTTTTGCTGAATTGATGTGATCCATCGTTTCGTTGATCACCTGCCGAGCCGCTTCATAAGCGGATTCAATCTCTTGATCGCTAGCACCTTCTGGTATATGAACATTGCTTACGAATTGAATAGAATGCTTAAAATGATCAAACACAATCAATTCATCCACAAATAAAAACTTCAATTCATCTGTATTTTTTTGATTGGTTGCATGTGGTGGAATCTGTTGAAAATATTGTAGGATATCGTAACCAAAATAACCGACAGCACCACCTGTAAATGGAGGTAAATCTTCTTGTTGGGGACTTTTATAAGCGTTAAGGAGCGTTTTTAAAACATCAATTGGGTGACCTTGGTGCACCTCTTGTTTCTGATTACGTAGGACGGAAGTCGTTCCTTCTTTACAGGAAACGATCATAAATGGATTTTTTCCAATGTAGGAATAGCGAGCCCATTGTTGACCACCCTCCACACTTTCTAGTAAAAACGAATATGCTTCGTCATGATATGTTTTGTATAATTCAATGACGGTATGAACATCACCCATCACTTCCATGCTAACTGGAATTAAGTTATACTCCTTCGCTAGCATCTTCACTTCTTCTAAGCTAGGTTTCATCATTCTAAACTCATCCCTTCAAATTAAGAGACGAAATTAGCTTTGCTAATCTCTGCTCTTCTCTGCTCTTTGTATTACGCTCTACTCTCTACTCAGCTCTTAACCTCATGCTTACAATTTAAGTTTCAATATAACGAACCGTCGGAAAACTGTCAACTATTCCTCCCTACTTTTAGTACGTATCCTTCCGCTTTTAATGATTGCTCTCCAATCGTTAACCATCGTTCATATTCTTTGACCGCACCTAGCTTTTCATAAGCACGTTTTGAAGGATTATCTTGCAAAACCCAAATTAACATGACAGCATACACGTGCTGTAAATCTTGAATCAGATGGTTCATTAATAAAGACCCTATTCCACGTTTTTGATAGTGTGGCAAAATGTAGATGGCATACAATTCTCCCTCATCGATTGTTTGTGGTGAGCGACTCCTACCTCCAGAAATAAAGCCAATAATGCGCTCGTTATCAACAGCAACGTACACAATATCATTCTGTTCTACTAAGAGTTTCTTCCACTTTTTTTCTCGTTTCACAATCGACATTTCTTGCAAATACGCATCAGCTACAATGCCTTGATACGTATCTTGCCACGTTAATACTTGCACAGCTGCAATGCCTGCAGCATCTTTTTCTGTAGCACGGCGAATGTCCACTCCATCTCACTCCTTATTATTTCCCCGGAAATTGTCGAATGTCCGCTTTCTCAGTCATCCACACCGTCCGAACCCTGATCTTGGCATTCTGTTTCACCTATTATATTTGAAATTCCACTATCCCCTCTTTAGCCACTCACTTGCCGCTTCTATCATGTCTTGAGAAAAATCAATTCCGGTAACGTGTTTAGCACCACCCGATATCAAGTGCACGAAAAGGAGCAGCTGTCACCCAATGTCGCATCATCGTCTCATGTTTGATAAGATGTTTGATAACGCTTGTCATGAAAGTTTAAAGTCATCGTCTCAAATCCTTTCTTGCTTGCAGGAATAGTGTGTTCACTGTAAATCGAGTGATTTGCTGATTCTGCTCTTGCACGTCAAATGCTCGCTTCCATGTCTTAGGCGCTTCTTTCATTTTCACCATGATCGCATCCATTGCATCGGTTTCTAATCCCATTCGTTCACACCAGCTTCGGAAATTTAGGTGCTTCGCAAACACGAACGACGTTTCCACACACAGCCCTGCTTGCTTCGTCATTTCATGCCACTCAGAAACAGGCCATGCTCGGTAATGACTGAAATCACGCATCTTTTCAATTTCGTTATACAGCGTAGCATCTTCCATCCGCTCTGGCGCTATATTATCAATGAGAAGCAGCTGTCCCCCGGGACGAAGCACACGATGAGCTTCATGTAAAAAAGCGTTTACATTCGGAAAATGATGCGCAGCAATGCGGCAAGTAACGATATCAAACGTCTCATCGGCAAATGGCAAGTGTTCAGCATCTCCAAGTACAAACTCAACATTCGTACATCCACTTGTGTCGCATACAAAGTGTTGCGCAGCTTGTAGCATTTTCTTCGTTAAATCTAATGCAATCACTTTTTTTACTTTTGGAGAAAATGCCTTTGCCACATGGCCTCCTCCCGTCGCCACATCAAGTACCGTTTGTGAGGCTTGCGGCCGTGCAATGTTTACCATTTGCGCAAGATCTTGACCATTTGCATGAACCGTGCTCGTTACGTAGTGATCAGCTTGTTGTCCAAATTGCTTTTTCACATCTTTTTTATGATTCATTTTCCCACCTCCATGCTCTATATGCCTATCATATGCAAAAATAAATAATGTGAAAAATAGGAATTTCCCTCTATTGTTCATAAGTAAAACTAATACTTAAGCATGTTTTCCTTGAAAAAAATAGGCTAATCTTTGTTATTTCCACTATCTAGTATTATGCTTTGGATGTATCACCAAAATTTGGAGGGAGGCTATTTCTGTGAGTACTACGAAACGTCGGCCAACGATGCGCCAAGTATCTGCTCTTTTAACAAAAGAAGATCGCTATGAACCTTTTAAATGGTATGAAAAAATGAGGAAAGAGTCACCAATCCGCTGGGATTCTGAACGCGAAGCATGGGATGTTTTTGATTATGCAACGTCAAAAATGGTCCTTGAAAATAAAGACTTGTTTTCATCCGACCGTTCGCAAAAAAAAGCGGACAGTGAAAAAACACCGCTTGAACGTAGCCTGATTGGCATTGATCCACCAAAACATACAAGTATGCGCGCCCTCGTAAATCGTGCCTTTACACCTAAAGTAATGAAACATTGGAAACCACGCATTGCTCGCATTGCCACTATGTTGCTAGATAAAATTGATCCTAAAAGCGAAGTCGATATCGTTGAACAACTTTCCTATCCTTTACCTGTTATTGTTATTTCAGAAATATTAGGTGTTCCGATTGAAGATCAAGAGAAATTTAAAGAATGGTCTGATTGGGTTGTAGCTGGTCCAAAAGATAACAAGCCAGAAACAATTTCTGCTCTAATGGAACAACAAGAACGTGTAAACAAGGAACTCTTTCACTATTTTAAAGAAATGATTGCCCTCAAACGAGAAACACCTGGCGAAGATATTATTTCTGTGCTCCTCCAAGCAGAAGAGCAAGGTGTAACGTTAACAGAAGATGAACTGATTGGCTTTTGTATTTTACTGCTAATTGCTGGAAACGAGACAACTACAAATTTAATTAGCAATGCCTTTTATTGCTTCACAGAATTTCCTGAGGCGTACGAACGCATTAAGGAGAATCCGCTAGCAACATTACCGCTGACGATTGAAGAAGTGCTGCGCTATCGCTCTCCCGTACAAGCAATGGGGCGCGTTGTAAAAGAGGATATGGATTTACACGGTCACTCGTTAAAAGCCGGTGATTTCATCGTACCTTGGATTGGTTCTGCCAACCGCGATGAACAACAATTCCCGAACAGTCAGCAATTTATCATTGATCGCAAACCAAATCTCCACTTAGCATTCGGTAAAGGCATTCACTTTTGTCTTGGTGCACCGCTAGCTCGCCTAGAAGCAGAAGTTATTCTTGAAGAATGGATCAAACGCTTTCCTTCCTTCAAACGTGCTGCTTCCTTTACACTTGAGCCCATTGAAAGTGCGTTTGTATATGGCTTAAAAGAATTTAAAGTAACCATTCTTTAACGCCAAAAAGTCTCTTTCCTCGTCATTGGAAAGAGACTTCTTTTTTTATTCCGCTTCTTCGCCCTTGAGTTTTACCCCATTAGGATCGTTTTCTTGCACGCTCAATCCTTGAAAATGAACTTCTTTTAAGTGAACACGTTCTCCTTTTGTAATGTTTACTGCTGGTAACTCTCCATTAAAAAGGCGTCTTAATTGTTGTTCTACCTCATCATCATTCACTTCTAGGGTTACTGCCCGAAGAGCGATGTCTGTTTCTTGAACAAGGTCATGCCGTAGTTGAAGCTCTAATTTAAAACGGTACGGTGTATGTATAAACGTACGCCTCTCGCCACGGGCTACTTTCCAACCGAGTACCTCCGCACGATTACATAGTTTATGCAGCTCATCTGCGTTTACGAGAAAACCAATATGATCGAAAAGTGACGCTTTTCCCGCTCCAAACGTAATACGCACCTCGCCATTACCTACTTCTATTATTCGAAACAGTGGGGATTCTTCGCGAAAATCGTTCCAATCGAGAGGCGGATGATACGTAACGATCGTGCCTTTCCCCATGGCGTGGCGGCCAATGACCGTAAAGCCAAGCTTGCGATAAAACTGTTCGGTCTCTTCTACTTTATCCGTCCAGAAATGATAGTGAAATAATTTCAAAGTGTCCACTCCTGCCTGCATCTTTGCTTACTTCTCTATCGTATCGTATTTCTTTTTCGTCTGAAACCTATTTATCGGACATACATATAGGAAAAACAAAAAAGGAAGAATGAGATGACTTCTTTTTTCTTACTAGGACTGGCTCTTGCCGTCTCACCTGGACCGGATTTCTTTTTAATGTCAAAGCACACCCTGACTCTTGGGACACGCTATGGATATATGACCCTGCTTGGGAATCGTACAGGCTTTCTTCTTCATTTAGCACTCTCCATTCTCGGCTTATCCGCACTCATCCGTGAATCGTTTATTTTATTTTTACTAGTATCCCTAGGAGGGGCATGCTACTTACTTCAGCTTGGGTGTCGCAGTCTTTACACGCTCTTTTTTCGCAAACGCTACTATTCTTTTGATGGACAAAGAGAAACACTCTCTTTTAAAACAGCGTATACACGGGGGCTTTGGAGTAACTTACTCAATCCAAAAGTAAGCTTATTTTTCATTAGTATTTTCCCTTCGTTTATGACACCGCTGCAATTAGCAGAAGATCCGTTGCTTTTACCTGCTGTTTTTCTCATCGGAAACTCTATATGGTATGTGACGATTTTGCCTATCCTCGGTCTCGCTGCTTTACGACAGGTAGTTCAACGAATTCAGCACTGGGTAGAATTTAGTTTTGCTTTCGTTTTTATTGGCTATGGCATAAAAATGCTCATCACCAATAGCTTATCCATCTTTCACTTGTTTTTTTAGACCATTAACGGTAGACGCTCCGATGGTGCTTTGCTATCCTAAATACTAGTTAACAGAAATAACCAGTACTACAAAACCGCTAAGGAGGATTCATCGTGAACATCCAGTCAGATGCATTATTATTTCGACACTATCAAGATGAAGATTTTGATTTTCTATATTCCTTGGTAGGGAACCCTGAAATGGTTACATACATTGGGGATGGGCATCCAAGAGACCGCATAGGAGCTAAAAAATTTTTAGACTGGATTTATCAAACCTATAACAGGAGCACTCACTTGGGGCTGATGGTACTCGTTCGAAAAGAAGACGGCGTTTCCGTCGGACATGCCGGAATTGTCCCTCAAATAATTCATGGCGTAGAGGAATTTGAAATAGGTTATTGGATCGCGAAAGAGTATTGGGGTAAAGGCTATGCAACGGAAGCCGCTTTAGCGCTGCGTAATTATGGCGAGATGCATGTTCAAAAACAACGCTTCATTTCGCTCATTCAGCCTGCTAACATCGCTTCGCAAAAAGTGGCTAAAAAAATAGGGATGATTCTAGAAAAAGAACTCACAATCGGCAATAGGCCCGTCTATCTTTTTGCGACGGCGCCTAATGAAACATGCATTTCACAAAAAAAGGACTTGAGACACACTACTGACTCTGTTTTGTGACACTTTAAAGGGCTTGAATCTTGATTGACTCTTTTTTGAATTCTTTGCACATGCTCTGAGGAATGTTTTGTCTTGTTTGCGCGCGGATCGGGTTCTCTTGCGTTAATCACTCTTTTCGCAATTATTAATTTGTTTGCTCGCTATTTCTACTCAATTTTTTGGCGCATTCGAGACCTTAGATCTTGATTTCCTCTCTTTTTTATCCCTTGCACATGCTCTGAGGAATGTTTTGTCTTGTTTGTGCGCGAATCAGGGGCTCCTGCGCGCGAATCACTCTTTTGGCAATTATTAAAGCGTTTCCTCTCTATTCTACTCGAACTTCCGGTGCATTTGAGGACTTAACTTTTCATTGGTCCTCCTTGCACATACTCTTGTTTTTCATGCGTTCGCATGGAAGCGAAAAAATAATCGAGGCGGTGCGTTCACGACTGGAAATTGCAAGCCAATCTACATTAAGATAACAAGCAACAAAAAAAACGGCTTCATCACCAGTAATGATGATGAAGCCGTTTTTTATGCTCCAGCCTCGTTTTTATCGTTTAATCGATACTTTTTGTAGTCGAAGCGCATTTAAGACAACGGACACAGAACTAAAGGCCATAGCAGCACCTGCTAACCATGGTGCGAGGAAGCCAGCTGCTGCAATCGGGATTCCGATGGCGTTATAAGCAAAGGCCCAAAATAAGTTTTGTTTTATATTTGCAATGGTCTTTCTGCTCATAAAGATCGCATCCGCAATACTTCTAAGATCGCCAGAAATAAGGGTAAGATCTGCTGCTTCCATGGCTACGTCGGCACCTGTGCCAATCGCCATTCCAATATGAGCAGCAACTAAGGCAGGTGCATCATTAATGCCATCACCGACCATCGCAACTTTACGTCCTTCTTGTTGTAAACGTTGAACTTCAGCGGCTTTTCCTTCTGGTAGTACTTCGGCAATTACAGTGTCAATGCCCGCTTGTTGAGCGATGGCATGGGCGGTTTTACCATTATCGCCTGTTACCATAATAACTGAGAGACCCATGTCTTTTAAGCGCGCCACCGCTTCTTTACTGTTTTCTTTTATCGTATCAGCAACAGCAATCAGTCCAACAAAAACACCGTCATAGGCAACGAGCATGACTGTTTTACCTGTTTCTTCTAAGTCAACCATTGCAGAAAGCCCTTCTGCGACATCTATGTTGTTATCTTTCATGAGCTTTCTCGTTCCCACCAATAAAGTTGCATTCTCGATGTGAGCACTAATGCCGTATCCTGGAAGTGCTTCGAAAGAAGTTGGCGCTTCGATTGCCAAGGAACGTGCCTTTGCGCCTTCTACGATTGCTTGCGCTAAAGGATGTTCAGATTGGCTTTCAGCAGTTGCTGCAAACTTCAGCAGTTGTTCTTCTGACAGAGAAGAATAAGGAAGAACATCCGTTAACACTGGTTTACCATTCGTTACGGTTCCCGTCTTATCGATCAGCACCGTATCAATTTCATGGGTCCGTTCAAGGTGTTCGCCACCTTTAAAGAGAATGCCGTATTCTGCGGAGCGTCCTGAGCCGGCCATGATGGACGTAGGTGTTGCTAGGCCAAGCGCACACGGACAAGCAATAACTAGAACGGCGATGAGCTTCTCAACAGCACTTGAAACATCGCCCGGCTGCACCCAAAGCAACCATATAAGAAATGTAACAAGTGCGAGCCCTACGACGATTGGAACGAATACACCTGAGATTTGATCTGCCAATCGTTGAATAGGAGCTTTTGATCCTTGTGCTTCTTCTACGACTTTAATAATTTGCGCTAGCGCTGTTTCACGACCTACTTTTGTTGCTTTTATTTTTAAGAAGCCGTTTTTATTAAGCGTTGCGCCGATTACTTCAGCGCCTTCTGCTTTATCAATCGGCACACTTTCACCCGTTAGCATCGATTCATCCACAGCAGAAGTTCCTTGCAGTACGATGCCGTCAACTGGAATTTTCTCACCTGGTTTCACAAGAACAATGTCATTTACAACAACTTCTTCTAACGGAATGCTTTGTTGAACACCTTCCCGTTCAACAAGAGCTGTCTTTGCTTGTAAATTCATTAATTTTTTAATGGCTTCTGAAGAACGTCCTTTTGCTTTCGCTTCAAACCATTTTCCGAGTAAAATGAGCGTAATTAAAATGGCTGACGTTTCAAAATAGAGCGCCGGCATCCCTTCGCCTGCTATCGCTGCTTGAATTGCTAAATATATGCTATAAAAATAAGCAGCTGATGTCCCAAGCGCAACTAATACATCCATATTGGCAGACTTGTTGCGCAACGCTTTATAAGCACCTACATAAAATTGACTACCAATAACAAACTGAATAGGCGTTGCCAGCACGAGCTGCGCCCATGGATTCATAAAAAGTGAGGGCACATAAATAAAAGAGGTGAAGGAAAAATGACTAACCATTGACCAGAGTAATGGCAACGATAAAAGCAAGGAAATGATAAACTTGCGTGATTGCCGTTGCAATGCCTGCTCTCGTTTTTCTGTTGCTTGTTCCTCTGAGCCTTCTTTCTTAGTCATTTCATAGCCAAGATCTTTTACTTTTTGCATCATCTCACGCGGTGTAATGTCTTTTTCATTATACGTAACCGTGGCTGTTTCAAGTGCTAAATTTACGTTGGCTGAAAAAACCCCATTAAGCTTGGAAAGACCTTTTTCAATACGTGTCGCACACGCAGCACAGGTCATACCCGTAACGGCAAACTCTTCTTTATTTAACGCAACACCGTAGCCTAAATCTTCAATTTTTTGTTGAAAAGCTTGTGGTGTCGTTATGGAAGAATCATATGAAATACTTGATTGCTCAAGGGCTAAATTCACATTTGCTTCTGACACACCGTCTACTTTCTTTAAGCCTTTTTCAATGCGTGTCGCACAGGCTGCGCAGGTCATGCCCGTAATCGGTACATTTAATTGACGTTCTTTCCCCATTGAGATCACCCTCCTATACCCCCATGGGGTATATTTTACTGGTAGAAAAACGTGCATTGCTGCACGTTTTGGTTTATGCTACAACATCGTAGCCTTGCTCGTCGATTGTTTCTTTAATTTCATCTAGAGACGTTTTACTTGGATCAAAAGCAATGGCTACTGTCCCACTTTCTAGATGAACCTTCACTGTATCAACACCTGCAAGTTTACCAACGCTACCTTCTACAGCTTTGACACAATGACCACAAGACATTCCCTGTACATTTAAAGTAATATTTTCCATTAGTATCTTCCTTCCTTTTACTTCATTAGTTTTTTTATCGTTGTTAATAACTCATCCACCACTTCTAGCTCACCGTCTTGAATACGTTCTACTAAACAGCTTTTCATATGGCCTTCTAAGATGATTTTCCCAACACCATTTAAAGCGGATTGAACAGCAGCTAATTGCGTAAGCACATCATCGCAATACGTATCGCGTTCAATCATGCCTTTAATTCCTCGAATTTGTCCTTCAATTCGATTAAGGCGTGTGGTTAGACCTGTCTTTGTTACTTCGGAGTGATGACTTTTTCGTTCTGTTGAGCAGTGAGCTTCAACTTTTGGTTCTTTATGATCCATTGCCCAACCTCCTTTGTCATCATAATACCATACCCCCCTAGGGTATGCAAATGATTGATCTTACGTGCTACTTTCTATATTAATTGAAGAAAAGCGAGCAAAATGAGCCGCTTTTCTTTCCTATTCATCTTCATCTAATGCTTTTTTAGCAAATAGCGCAATCACAGCATCATCCATCGGCGGATTATGCAAACCCGCACGAACGTCACGATAATACCGCTGGAGCGGAGACGTTTGGAATAAACCGTGCGCACCTTCAACGCGCATCGCTAAATCAACAATTTTCTGCGCGCTATTCGTCGCAATATATTTAACAGCGGCTAATGCTTCGGTTAGCTCGTGGCGTCGATCGGGTGCTTGTTCCCACCGTTCAATGACACCGTACATAAATTGGCGAGCCTTTAACAATTCAAGGTCCATTAAACCAATTTTATCGCGCACGGCTGGCAAGCTTGCAATCGTCCCTTCTATACTATTAGGAGCATATGATTTTGCAAACGCAACCGCTTCATCTCTTGCAGCGCGCGCAATTCCTAAATAACAGGCTGGAATGTGCAACAGCCAACCTTTAGGTACAGGGTGCTTCGGCTTCGTTACTTCCCCGACAAACGCATCCTCCCTAACGACGACATGATCCAAATGCAGATCATCACTACGCGTTCCTCGCATACCAAGCGTATCCCATCTTTCTTCAATAGATAAGCCAGCCACGTCTTTCGGAATGACAAACGTACCGACTTCCCCTGTCTCTTGGATGGTAGCTGTAATAATGAAATAATCAAGCGCAGGTGCCATGGATGCAAAAGCTTTCACGCCAGAAATAACCCAGTTCCCATCTTTTCGTTCTGCTGTCGTTTCTGGCTTTCCTCCTCGTGTCGGACTGCCAGTAGCACGTTCACTTGATACGCGATTGACAAGAGACCCTTTTGTAACGACGGCTCGGCACAGCTTCTCATACGTCTCTTCACGCCACTCTTTGCTTTCTCGTAAATCCATTAATACGCCAAGATGCCAGCCTACTGAAAGCGCAGTCGAACCATCATAACGGCCCAATTCTTCTTGTAATAAAATAAAATCATGCAAGGTGATTTCTTGACCACCATATGCTTTTGGAACCGTTAAAGCTAAATACCCTTCTTCCCTTAAGTCTTTAAAGTTATCAAAAGGAAACGTTCCTTCTTGATCATGCTTTGGTGCTCGTTTAGCAAATTGTTCACCAAGCTGCGCTAATCTTTTTAACCATTTTTCCTGCCATTGTGTTGTTATAAATTCCATTTCTTCACCACATCTCTTTTTTAACAATGCCTATCTAGTGTATCGTTTTTCTACGCTTTTATCTTACTTCCTGCTTTTCCCGCCATGAAAAAAAGCTAAACAACGCTCACAAGAGCATCGGCTAGCTTTTTTCTTTTATACTAAATAACGTAAATACACATACACACTAGAAATAAGAATGGAAACAATCATGAGCGGAAAGCCAATTTTCATAAATTTCACAAAGGAGATATTATATCCTTCTTTACTAGCAAGCCCTGCAACAACAAGATTGGCTGATGCGCCAATTAACGTACCGTTACCGCCAAGACAAGCGCCAAGTGATAAGCTCCACCATAATGGATCAAGATTCGTAATACCCGCATGACCCATTTCCTTAATCATCGGAATCATGGTAGCAACAAATGGAATGTTATCAACAAAGGCAGAAGCAATTGCACTCATCCATAGAATTAAAAACGTCGCTGCCGTTACATCTCCGCCGGTCCAGTCCACTGCTTTTTGCGCGACGGTGGCAATCAGTCCTGTATCGACAAGGCCACCGACAATCACAAACAAGCCAATAAAGAAAAAGAGCGTTGGCCATTCTACTTTTTCAAGAGCATGTTCTAAATACTTCTCTCCACTTAACAACAGCAGCAGAAAGGCTCCAATTAGTGAAATCGTTGCTGTTTCCACATGAATAAACTGATGAGAGAAAAAGCCTCCAATCGTAAGTGCAAGCACAAGTAAACATTTACGCAAGAGCTTAGCATCAACAATTTCCTTTTTCTCATCAAGCTGCATAAGATGTGCTACTAATTCCGGTTGTGTTTTTAACCCTTTTCGGTAAAACAGCGCTAAAATCGCAATCGTTACGACTAAAATAAGGGCACAAATGAGAGCTAAGTTTTCAATAAACGCTAAAAATGTTAGCTCTTTTACCGCACTCCCAATCATAATATTAGGCGGGTCACCGATCATCGTTGCCGTACCACCAATGTTAGAGGCAAAAATTTCCGTCATTAAAAACGGTATCGGGTTTAAATTCAACTTTCGCGTTACACTAAATGTAACCGGCACAACGAGAAGAACCGTCGTCACATTGTCCAAAAACGCAGAACCAACAGCTGTAATCAAACCGAGCGCAATCAACGTTTTAATAGGCGAGCCTTTCATTTTTTTCGCTGCCCAAATGGCGATAAATTTAAATAACCCCGTTTCAGCTGTAATCGTTACAATGATCATCATCCCAACGAGTAAACCGACCGTATTAAAATCAATATGGTGAATAGCAGATTTTTGGCTAACAATACCGAACATGACCATCAGTGCACCACCGAGCATTGAAACGATGGTTCGATGCACTTTTTCCGAAATGATTAATCCGTATGTAATCAGAAAAATACTTAAGGCAATAATTGCTTGTTGATCCATGCTACAACTCCCTATTCTATTAAGACTCATTCTCTATATAAAGAGCTGTTTACTAAGATAAAAGTAAACAGCTCTTTTCCGATTATTATAACATTAAACCAGCGATTGATGCGGATAAAAGACTAACGAGTGTTGCGCCATAAAGCAATTTAATCCCAAACTTTGCGACTTCATTTCCCTTAGCTTCATGAAGACCTTTTACCGCCCCGGAAATAATACCAATCGAGGAGAAGTTCGCAAAAGAAACGAGAAACACCGATATAATACCAATACTACGTTGTGATAAATCCTTCATCTTGCCAAGATCGAGCATCGCTACAAATTCATTTGATACGAGCTTCGTAGCCATAATCGTCCCTGCCCGAACGGATTCAGCAAGTGGCACACCTGTTATAAAGGCAAACGGAGCAAACACATAGCCAAGCATTCGTTGAAAACTAATACCAAAAACGATGTCAAATACATCATTGATACCCGCAATAAGCGCAACAAAACCAATTAACATAGCGCCAACAATGACAGCGACTTTAAAGCCGTCAAGAATGTACTCTCCTAGCATTTCAAAAAAGGTTTGCCGCTCTTCTTGAACTTCAATAATGTCTTCTTCTTTTGACACTTCGTAAGGGTTAATAATATTCGCAATAATAAAGCCCCCAAGCAAGTTAAGAATGAGTGCTGTAACGACATATTTCGGAGCAATTAAGGTCATATAAGCACCAAGAATGGCGGCAGAAACAGTCGACATAGCCGATGTACATAGCGTATACATGCGATGCTTCGGCAAGTGTCCGAGTAGTTTTTTAACCGAAATAAATACTTCGGACTGCCCAAAAATAGCTGAAGCAACTGCATTATACGATTCTAAGCGCCCTAGTCCATTTACTTTGCTTAACAACCAGCCGAGCCATGAAATAATAATAGGTAAAAGACGAATATGTTGCGCAATCCCAATAAGCACAGAAATAAAAATGATCGGCAACAGCACATTAAAGAAAAATGGCGTCGCTCCTTCATTGACTGTACCCGCAAATACAAAATTAACACCGGCCGCTGCATAGGCCAATAACTTCTGAAACAATTGCGAAACACCGCGAATCACAATAAGACCTGCAGAGGTATTCAGTAATATGTAAGAAAGAATAAACTGCAACACAAGCATAACGATAATCGGACGATATTTAATATGCCGTTTATTGTTACTTACGAGAAAAGCAAGCAGGAAAATAACAAGCAAACTAACGATAAAAACAAGGTACTTCACGGTATCTCAACCTTTCTTTATACACATTACGTTTAATGTTTCTTAAAAGAATACAGCCTATACATGAATGAAACGCTGGCATTCGACATTTTTTTCACAAAGTAGGTTTGAAGACAAAAGGAAACGGCTATTAAAGAAAGGAATTATGAAACAATTCACATAGAATGTCGAAAGCTTTACAGCAATTTTCGCACTTGTGGGATTTTTTTCAAAAGCCGTAGATAAGAGAAAATATCTTGTATACTTGTCTCAAGATCAAATGAGGGGTCGGCCCTACACTAATCATAAAGGAATGAGAAAGCATGACAAAAAAGCTAAAGGAGCTTATTAGTAAACTTCAAAAACAAGGCGTTAAAATTGATCTTTGTTCCAAAAATGCTCTTCTTGCCTTTCAACATGATTTTGGGAGCATAAAGAAATGAAAATATGGATCGGGGAATCTTTCGAAAAAACCATTGATGGCGATCGAATGCTCGTCGTTGATGTGATCCCTACTGCCGAAAAACCATCTGAGAAAAACTACAATAACCTTATCTATAAATGGGTATAACTTCTTGACTAAAGTCCTTTGAGATTTTAGTCTTTTTTTCAAGTTAAAGAGAATTGCTAGGTAAGCATACATTTTACGACTGTTTATACGCTTGACTAGTACCTTTTAACTCTACCAACATATATTACATTATCCAGCGATTCTTCTTCGGAACATCGTTGGAATCTAAAGGGGGAATTTTCATGTCTAGAAAAAAATATCGTAAAAACTATGGTTATTACGGAAGTCACGGTCGTTATGGCGGTAAAGGCCGATACAAATATGGAAGCCATGGCCGTCGTCACGTTGAGCGTCGTGGTGACTAATTCTCTAGAAAGCCAACTCTTTAGCTGAGCTAATTTGAATCCCCAATCATGTACTCTAAAAAGTACATGATTGGTTTTTTTGTGGAGATAGATTTATATAGTAAGAAAAAAACAGATAACGAAGTCCCGTTCATTTGTAATTGCCCTATGCTAGTTGCATTTAAAAACCTATAGAAACGGTTGTTTTCTTCGGCAAAGTGAAACTCTCATCTCTATTGAGTGAGTGCAACGCTTTAAATGTATTCACCCCTTAGTCTAGGGGGGCTGTTAGTAAATTTTTAAAAGACGAGAGCCGTCGGTTATATACTTCTCGCAAAAAAGTAGCGCATTTGTTTAGTACCACTTTTGTTCTAGAATCATATACTAGATTATCTGACGAAGCTTTTTGTATCGTCGTTAGATAATAAAGGGGGAATTCGGAATGTCACGAAAAAAATGTTGTCGTAAAAAGTACGGTTCTTATGGAAGACACGGGTATTATGGTAGTCATGGTCGTTATGGACATGGGTGCTACAAACGTTGTAAAGGCTATAAAAAATAGTATTGAAGAGATCCGTGCATCGCTGCACGGATCTCTTTTTTTCACACAACGCTTCTCCTAGTATTCACTCTTTCATTTTTTAAAAAAATAAACAGTATTTAAAGGCGCAAGTCTAGTACATCTTGTCCTTTTCTACATATGATGTACTATCCAGAACAACTTCTGGTGAAAGTTAAAAGGGGGCCATTTGAATGGGTTTATTTAGAAAAGGTTATGGTTGTGGGTGTCGTCAGGAGTCTAGTTCTTCTAGCTCTTCTAGTTCTTCAAGTTCTTCTTGTGGATGTGGCTGCGGCGGTTACGGCGGTTGCGGTTGTGGACGCGGTTACGGCGGTTGTGGACGCGGTTATGGTGGTTGCGGACGCGGTTGCGGTTGTGGCGGTTGCGGATTTGGTTATGGTACTGGATTTGGATTTGGCGGCGGCGGTTTCTTCGTTTAATCGTAGAAACAAAAACAGAAAGGGACTCCCTAAGCGAGTCCCTTTTTTGTTTAGTGTGTCACATGTACATAAATTTTCTCTGGATGCTCAAATTGATTCCAGTATTTATTAATGCGAATAAAATTCTCAGTGGGTTGTTTTACAACATTCGTTTTTAACGCTTTTTTGTTAGCACTTGATAAATCATTACCTGTTTCTTCATACTGAGATCCTGGTCCACTATTTTTCCATACCATAAATTGAATCGGACGACCAACTTGTTGAAACCGATTATTTTTAAACGTTGGATCCATGGCTCCACTTGCCAAAATACCCCGCTTTCCACTTTCTCCACCTGCTACATTATGAATGGTATTATCGGAGATTTCAGCATGCGACCAGTTCATTACGCGAATAGCGTCTTCGCGCATTTTCTCAATATCATTATGCTTCACAACAATATGATCATGATAACTGCCACCAGAATACTTGTGTGTTCCAATTGAACGATCTAAGTTATAAAATTGATTGTTTTCAATCGTTATATCTTTATTTGCGGTGCAGTCAAATTTACTCCATTCTTGACTCCATCCTTTTGTAGAGCGATCCGGTGTATCAAGGTTAATCGCTTCCTTATTTTTATCTACAGATGCTACTGAATTTAAGAAGCGATTTCCTTTGATGAGCGCTCCTTTTGTTGCATCCATTTCAATAAAATGTCCACTATGCATATTGCGGAATGTAATATTTTCAATCGTTACATTTTGGTTATGCCCAGCAATAATCGCAAACGTTGTATCTGCGTACCCTAAATCAATGGATGCCTTATGCTTACCAAGAATAGCGATGTTCTTTTCTCCATCATACTTTCCATACACACCATGTTTTGCAGCTTTTGAAGGAGCGATGAGTTGGAAAATAGATTTCGAAGCTGGAAAACGGCTTGTTCCTGTTTTAACACCTTTTTTAATCGTCGCACCATCTAAAATAATTTTTACATGAGATGGAATATACACTGTATTAGAAATGGTATACGTTCCAGCCTTTAACGTTAACGTACCTCCACCTGTTTTCTCCAGTTTTTCTAAATAAGAACGCAAAACATAATAGTGCTTTGTATAGTGATTATACGTACTATACTTCTTCATACTTTTATCAATCGGACTTGTGTTCGGTGTAATTGTATACGATGGCTTCGCATTCGCTTTCGCTTCTGCCTGTACCGATGTCGATGCACTAATTAAAAGCAGTGCACAAATAAACTTACTAATAAACGATTTCATCTTCTGCGATCCTCCTATGTTTGTGTGTGACTAGTTAATTATGCCATGTTGGGTAATCGTTACCTTTACTTTTGGTTCAAATGTAATCTTTTTGTAATCTTTGTCCCAGTTTAATTTGATCCATTTGTCATTTTGAAATGCACGAATATGTTTGCCCACACCAAGGATATCAGCATTTGCTTGTTGCAAGTTTGATAATGTTTTTTTAGCTAATTGAGTCATTTCTTTTGATACTTTTTTCTCAATTTTGATGGCGCGTTGATGGCTGTTTAAATGATCACTCGGCAGTTCATTTACTGCAGCATTAATCGAAAGCGTAATCGGAACCGTAATATGATTATTTTTATCGATTTTAATTGACCAATCTCTCTTCAGTTTATTGACCGTAATGGTAACGTAGTCCTCTTCTTTTACTTTTTGTTTATTGGTTATTTTAAATGTAAAGCGTGAATAATGTGCTTTTTCTTTGTTTAAAAGCATTAACATGAGAGATTCTTTTTCATTCAGCGTTCCTGTCATTTTTGTTTTATGAAAGAGAGCGGTTCCAATCACATTCGTGCGATCCTTCGTTTTCATATTTGGTTTAATATACGGCATTACAAAATCAATGCCTGGATCGAACATTGAAGCACAGATTGATTGAACAGTAGTAATTTTAAACAATCCAATTTCACTAGAGCTTCTTAATAACTGAGGATAATACACGCTTAATAACGGCGAATCTTCGGACTTAATCGAAAGCGCATCCTTTGCTGTCCCTTTCACAACCGCTACCATCGCATTGACTGCCCCTTTTGGATCGCGATATATCACATCTAAACTTGCATACATATCTTGACGCGCTAGCTTTTCTCCGAATAGAAAGACGCGATTTTTGGAAGGATCAAAGTTTTGCGATACTTTTTTATCCAGACGGAAGCGGGCATCACGGGTCGTCACGCCGTAAGAAGATGCCATCACGCTTTTAACTTCACCAGAGGAACCCGATGTTTTATTAACAACCGGATATATAACTGTATCTTCTATTTTATTATTCGGTAATACATCAAGACCTGCTACGAGGATAAGTCTTGATTCTTTAATGAGTCGTTGATCCCAACAGCCTGTTAACATACAGAGTGGTAGTAATCCACTCAGAAACAAAACAAGGATTTTTTTATGTATGATCATGAGAAGTATCTCCCTTCTTTTTCCCCATGAATGAGCGAATGACGAGTAGCGTTGGAATGAGAAAGACAAAAATGAGACTAAGACGTGAAATCTCATTTAACATCGTCGCTGCTTCATAAACACCGTGTGGAATCGTAGCAATAAATAGGGTTGGAATGAGTGCTAGTTTTACAAAAGGTGTATGTTCTTTTCTGGGTGTTTTTGCGAGAGCGAGCATGCCTCTAGCGGCGGCTAGTAAATAACCCATATACGTTGTCGCTACAGAAACAATCCAAAATGAAAGAAATACTAAATCAATTCTCTCAAGTACTTCGAAAGAGAACGATTTAATCATATATAAAATAGGTTGTGGCACGAGATCGAATTCTTTTATACCGAAAAAGACGATGCACATAAACGTTAAAAATGTATAAAGAGCGGTGACGGATACGTTTGAAATAGTAGCGGCTTTTAATTTTTCATAAGGCTTGGCTTTTACAAACGGTGCTACGATTAAGTAAACTTCAAATCCTAACATGGAATACATCGCCTTTTCTGACCCTTTTACAATGGGCATAAAGCCCTCTTTCCCCATGGGTAGTACATTTAAATAATCTGCTTCAAAAAAACCATACACGACAAGAACAATGAAAAAAATGAGTAAAACGGAAACAAATACGAAAAAACGTGCTAGGTTTTTAATCGGTCCACGAACCGCATACGCGCCGATACCACCCATAATAATAATGAGCAGCCAACGTGGGGTTAGGGGTAAAATCCACAAACAGATGACTTGTGAAAACATCGATAAAATGGAGGCAGCCATTAATAGAAAAAAGACGATATACAAAAAGATAACAAAGCGACCGATATAGCGCCCAAACAGCTTTTCGACTAGATCAAATAGCGACAACGTCGGATATTTAACGGTTAAGCGATAAAATAAAAACAAATAAAGCTGAATCACACAGCCGGCAACAATGACAGATGCCCAACTATCGCTTTTAGCAATCAGATGGATGTTGTAGGGCATTGATAAAATACCAACCCCGATTTGGGTTTGCAGCAAAAAAAACGTAAATTGGGCAGAGGTAATGCTATCGTCTTTTTTTAGGCGCACGTTTTGCCCATCCTCTCGTTCGTTGTTGTTGATCAGTATCTTTCGGTTGTACATCGCGCGGACGATGATTCATTTTCCATATCGGAAAACGAATAATAGAATCTTTTAATCCTTGTAAATCAATTGGCGCAAAAGGAGAAAAATACGGTGTCCCAAACGATTCTAATTTGCATAAATGCAATAAAATAATCATCATTCCCATTACAATGCCTAGAAAACCTAATAACGAGGCGGCAATCATTAATGGAAAGGTAAGTAGACGAATCGAGGCCCCCATTTCGTAAGTTGGGACCGTAAAAGAAGCAACGGCGGTAATTGCAATCACAATCACCATCACATTTGAAATAAAACCAGCATTAACAACCGCGTCACCAATGACTAAACCGCCAACAATACCAATCGTTTGTCCAATAGGTGTTGGCAAACGCACACCCGCTTCCCGAATTAATTCAATCGTAAAAACCATAATAAAGGCTTCAACAATCGGTGGAAACGGAATACCTTCGAGTGAAGCTTTAATAGGTAAAACAAGTTCGTTAGGAAGAATTTCAAAGTGAAAACCGATAATGGCAATATAAATGGCTGGTAACGTTGTGGCGACTAGAAAACTTAACATGCGCAACAGCCGAAAAAACGAGCCTGATAAAATACGTGAGTTAAAGTCATCTGGTGATTGAAAAAAAGCAATAAATGTGACCGGTAAGATTAAAGAAGTTGCTGTGCCTTCTGATAAAAGGGCAATTCGTCCATCCATAATATGAGCCGCAGCTCGGTCAGGACGCTCCGTTGGTAGAAATTGCGGAAACGGCGAAAATGATTTATTTTCTAGAAACTCCACCATAAATCCCGGACTTACAATCATATCAATTGCTATACTTTCAATTCGGCGCTCTACTTCTTGTAAAATATCTTTATTTACCACACTGTCCATATAAGCTAAGACCACTTTTGTTTTCGTTTTCTTGCCAACAGAAAATTGTTTAAAAACGAGATCTGTATCCTCAATCCGATTACGAATCATCCCAATATTTTGATTCATATTTTCCACAAAACCATCATGAGAGCCACGAACGACCTTTTCATTAAACGGTTCCTCTGGCGCCCGACTAACTTCCGATTCTGCGCTCGCCGCGTAAATGGAGCAATCTCCTTCAATAAGAAGCAAACAATCACCTTTTAACAGACGCGTTGCTGCCTCATTGATGTTTGTATACACACCCACTTTTGCGCTCGTCACCGTTTCTTCAATGGTTGCTTTTTCATTACTGCTTAATGGGGTCAGAATACTTTTTTGAATTTTCACCGTATCGCTGACCGATTCTAAGTACAGAAGCAAACCGCGCTTGCCTTGAAACGTAATGGCTCTCGTTGCAAAATCACTAGGCTGATGAAGATTTTCAAGTAAGCGCTCTTTATTATTTTCGATGTCTGATGATGACTGAACCATTACAATCTCCCTCTTCCTTCGCTCATTCTATGTAACGGTAGGGTAAACGAACGAGGGAAGAATTATACAGTCTTCTTATTTAAGGTTTGCGCGTGCCAAGGAAAAGTGTAAAATAGGAACGATTGTGGTCATTTGTTACAGCTCATGAGAGGAGAATTTCATGAACACACATAGTATAGAAGGCATTATGGAAGTAAGTTTATTAGCAGGTAAACTCATGTTACAAAGCGGCGCGGAAACGTACCGAGTAGAAGATACAATTACGCGGTTGGCGACGAATTATGGAGCGGAAACAGCACAAGTATTCGTCACACCAACGGCGATCATTTTATCTTTACGAGAACGAGGCGAACTACGAGATTATACGAAAATTGCCCGAATTAGCAATCGTGCGACTGATCTTCACGTCGTAACGCTCGTTAACGATCTTTCACGAAAAGTGGCTCAAGAATCGTTACCACTAGTCGATGCGCTAAAAGAACTTCATACTATCGAAAAAGAGCCTGTTGCATTCCCAGCCTGGATGCAAATTATCGCAGCCGTATTTGTTAGTGGTTGTTTTACTTTAATGTTTAAAGGCAATTATCATGATTTTATTCCGTCAATGGTTGCAGGTGGCGTAGGCTATAGTATTTTTGTTAGTGTAAAACGCTATATATCGGTTCGCTTTTTCTCAGAATTAATGGCCGCCTTTTTTATCGGATTAATTGCAAAGCTTGCCGTTGATTATGGTGTCGGTAATCAGCTTGATAAAATTATCATCGGTGCTGTTATGCCGCTTGTACCAGGTGTTCTCATTACGAATGCCGTTCGCGATCTCATGGCAGGTCACCTTGTTTCTGGTCTTTCACTCGGTGCAGAAGCGATGTTAACGGCCTTTGCCATCGGAACAGGCATTGCTTTTGTGATTGTCACATTGTAAGAAGGAGAGGTTTTTTATGATTGAAGCGATTTGGACGAGTTTTTTAGCTTCTGCTGGGTTTGGTATTTTATTTAATGTACCTCGAAAAGCACTCATACCCGGTGGAATCTGCGGGATGATTGGATGGGTTATTTACGAGCAGATGGCAGGAGCCTCGCAATTCGATCTCGTTTTAGCGACTGCGCTTGCTTCCTTTATTGTTGCAACCATTAGTCACGTGTATGCGCGCCTCCAACGTATGCCCGTCATTATCTTTAGTGTTTCTGGGATCATTCCGCTCGTTCCTGGAGGTGGTGCCTACGATACGATGCGTAAGCTTGTTGAGAACGATTATAATGCAGCCATTCAACTAGGCTCACAAACGTTCCTCATGAGTGGCGCAATCGCTTTTGGACTCGTGCTTGCAGGGACGATTGTTCCTCTGTTACTGAGAACACAACGTCAAACAAAAAGTCACTAAAAAAGACTTAGGTCACACTATTCCCTCTGATTCGCTGTTTCGTGACGCATTGAGGGCTTGAATCTCGATTTACTTGCTTTTTTAATCCATTGCATACGTTGTTTGGGGTGATTGGCCTTGTTTGTGCGTGAATTTGAGGCTGTTGCGCGCGAAGCGAGGGCCTTTGCGCGCGAACGTGGGGCCTCTGCGCGCGAACCGGGGGCTTCTGCGCGCGAACTGGAGCCTCTGCGCGCGAGCCACTCTTTTTGAAATTATTGAAGAGTTTGCACCTATTTCTGCTCAAATTTCGGTCTATTCGAAGCACTTGATCTTAATTTGCTCTCTTTTACATCTCTTGCACATACTCTGAAAGGTGATTTGCCTTGTTTGCGCGCGAATCGGGGGCCTCTGCGCGCGAATCAGGGACTCCTGCGCGCGAACGTGGAGCCTCTGCGCGCGAATCGGGGGCCTCTGCGCGCGAATCAGGGACTCCTGCGCGCGAACGTGGAGCCTCTGCGCGCGAATCGAGGGCTTCTGCGCGCGAACTGGGGCCTCTGCGCGCGAACTGGGGCCTCTGCGCGCGAGCCACTCTTTTTGAAATTATTGAAGAGTTTGCACCTATTTCTGCTCAAATTTTGGTCTATTTGAAGCACTTGATCTTAATTTGCTCTCTTTTACATCTCTTGCACATACTCTGAAAGGTGATTTGCCTTGTTTGCGCGCGAATCGGGGGCTCCTGCGCGCGAACGTGGGGCCTCTGCGCGCGAACGGGGTACCTCTGCGCGCGAACGGGGTACCTCTGCGCGCGAACGTGGGGCCTCTGCGCGCGAACGTGGGGCCTCTGCGCGCGAACCGAATGCTCCTGCGCGCGAACGTGGTACCTCTGCGCGCGAATCGGGGGCTCCTGCGCGCGAACGTGGGGCCTCTGCGCGCGAACCGAATGCTCCCGCGCGCGAACCGGACTCCTGCGCGCGAACCGAATACTCCTGCGCGCGAATCTTGAATGTAAAACAATCGATATAAAAAATGGCTGGATCATCACCAAAAACTGATGATCCAGCCATTTTTTATGAGTTAGGCATGTCCAAGAAAAAGGGCACCGTACACGATAGAGGCCACAATGACAAACACTGGTGAGATGCGCAAGCGCTCCATTAAAAACCACGCAACAACAGCAATACCGACTGTTTGATATAAGCCTGAGGCATGAAGGGATTCTGCAAAAAAATCATAGGCCATCACGCCAAGCAATACAGCGATTGTCGGCTTCACATAAAGCGTCATCTTTTTAACACGAGGGGAATCCTTAAATTTGTAGATTAAACGTAAGAAAACAATCATCAAAAGTAAAGAAGGGGCGACGGTCGCCGTTACAGCAAGCAATGAGCCAAGAAGGCCACCTTGCTCATACCCAATGTATCCGGCCATTTTCGTAGCAATAGGACCCGGCAAAGCATTGCCTAGTGCTAATACCTCTGTAAATTGATTCACCGTCATCCAATGATAATGATCGACAACTTCATTTTCAATGAGCGGTATAGACGCTGGTCCACCTCCATAGCCAAGAATGCCAGGAATAAAGAATGCGAGAAAAAGATGCCAATACATCACGAGCGCTCACCTTCTTTTTCCGTCTTTTTCACTGGTGCCAACAAGGCATAGCCTAATAGAACGATAATTAAGATGGCTGGATGTAGCTTTAAGCCTACTAACAATCCAACCGTAATGACAATATGAAGGAGACTTATTTTCAATCTCAAGCCTTTTTTTGCACTCTGGAAAAATTGCCATGCTAAAACAGCGAGCATCACCGCAACAACTGGTAAGACCCCGAGGGTAATACCATGAACCCATGGCTCATCTTTCACTTTTAATAGCGAACTTAATAATACAATCATTAGAACAATCGTTGGCAAAATTGCTGCCAGGACGGCTACAAGCATGCCGAAAAGGCCAGCGACTCTATAGCCGATATAGCCTGCCATCTTCGTATTAATAGGCCCCGGTAACGCATTTCCTAAGGCAAGCACATCACCAAACTCTTCATCCGTCATCCACTTATACGTATGAACAACCTCTTTTTGGACGAGCGGAATTGTTGAAGGCCCCCCGCCGTAACCTAAAATGCCCGATCGAAAAAACGAAATAAATAATTGCACATAAATCAAGCGTATCAAATCCTTCTTTTTTTCAGATGTTCAGTCTCTTAATTCGTTTCACATTATAAATGATTTAGGGAATCTATGCACTGAATGTCTCCCATCTACGTACTAAATTAGACAAATGCTGAGCGTTTTATTTCACAAATAGAAACTTACTCGTTATAATCAGTACTTATCTAAACGAAGGGAGTCTATACATCATGGAATTACAACTTGCGATTGATTTACTAACTGCAGATGAAGCTGTTGAATTTGTTAAAAAAGTCGAGGATCACGTTGACATCGTAGAAATCGGAACACCGGTTATTATTAACGAAGGTCTTAATGCTGTAAAAAAAATGAAAGACGCCTTCCCTCAATTAAAAGTATTAGCTGATTTAAAAATTATGGATGCTGCTGGCTATGAAGTGATGAAAGCATCTGAAGCAGGCGCTGATCTTATTACCATTCTTGGGGCAGCTGAAGATGAATCCATTCGTGGTGCCGTTCAAGAAGCGAAAAAGCATAATAAAAAAATTCTTGTAGACATGATTGCCGTTAAAGATATTGCGACTCGTGCACAAGAACTGGACAAGTTAGACGTAGACTATATTTGTGTTCATACAGGTTATGATCTTCAAGCAGAAGGTCAAAATCCATTTGAAGACTTAAAAACCATTAAACGTGTTGTTAAAAATGCAAAAACAGCGGTTGCGGGTGGTATTAAGCTCGATACGGTTAAAGAAGTGATTGCAGCAAAACCTGATCTTGTGATTGTTGGTGGTGGTATTACAAATGCCGAGCAACCAACAGAAACAGCAGCAAGCATCCAACAAGCGGTTCAACAAGGTTAATTGGTATGACTACCTCTCCGTTTGATGCGATTATCTCAGAATTACAGCAGTTAAAAGGATCTCTATCTCAAGAAGAACTTGATACATTTATTGATCATCTTACAGAAGGCAAAAGAATTTTCATTGCTGGGGCAGGACGTAGCGGGCTGATGGCGAAAGCTTTTTGCATGCGATTAATGCACCTTGGTCGACAAGCCTATACCGTAGGCGATGTATCCACACCTTCTTTTACGAAAGACGATGTAATCGTGTTTGCTTCTGGATCAGGAGAAACGGCTAGCTTGAAACTGATGGCAAAGAAAGCAAAAGAAAGTGGCGGTAGAATTATTACAGTCACGGCATCAAAAGCCTCTTCACTGCGTAATGATGCAGATGCCGTTGTAACGTTACCTGTACACGACACCTCTATGCAACCGATGGGCTCCACTTTTGAGCAAACACTGTTGCTGTTCTTTGATGCTGTCGTTCTTCGCTATATGGAGCGTTATTCCATAACCGAACAGCGTATGAAACAAACACATGCCAATTTAGAGTAGTACAAACAGGGGAATTCCCCTGTTCTACATAAACACTAATTAAAGGAGGATTCAAATTGCAATCACTACAAGGAAAAACAGCGCTTATTACCGGCGCAGGGCGTGGTATTGGCCGCGCAACAGCGATTGCCTTTGCCAAAGAAGGCATGTCCGTTGGCTTGCTCGGTCGTACGATGAGCAATTTAGAAGAAACGGCACAAGCACTTAAGGAGTTTGGCGTTAACGTTTCTCTTGCAGAAGCGGATGTAACGGATTATGAGGCAGTTACAGCAGCCGTTAGTCACATTACAAATGAACTTGGTGCCATTGATGTTCTTATTAACAATGCTGGGATTGCTAAGTTCGGCGGCTTTATGGAACTTTCACCAGAAGAATGGGAACACATTTTACAAGTAAATGTAATGGGTGTTTATAACGTCACACATGCTGTGCTACCTAGCATGATTGAACGCAAGAGCGGCGACATCATTAACATTTCTTCTACAGCTGGTCAAAAAGGTGCACCTGTTACGAGTGCATACAGCGCTTCTAAATTTGCTGTGCTCGGTTTAACAGAATCGTTAATGATGGAAGTTCGTAAGCATAACATTCGCGTAAGTGCGATGACGCCAAGCACCGTGGCAACGGATCTTGCGAAAGACTTAACAGATGGCAATCCAGAGAAAGTTATGCAACCTGAAGACTTAGCTGAATTTATGGTGTCGCAACTAAAACTTCACCCTCGCATTTTCATTAAAAATGCTGGCTTATGGTCAACCAATCCTTAAACACTATAAGCAAAAGGAACGACGCGGCAACGCGGTCGTTCCTTTTTTTTCGTTTATATATAACTTTGAACGGAGTTATTACGATTAAACTTATATGAGGCAATCATGAAAAAGGCGAGCGCAAAGGCAGCAATCACTGCTAAATTTACAACGATACTAGCAAAGGAATGCCCTTTTTGTAACTGTGTTAATGTATCTAACACCCAGCGCTGCGGAAGAAAATCAGCAATTTTTTGCATCGCTTTTGGCATTACTTCTACCGGCCAAAAGCAGCCAGCCAGTAAGCACGTGGGCACAAAAATGAGATTATTTAAGGCACTAGCCATCGTCGAGCTTGATGAAAAGGCTGTAATCGTAAGCGATAAACCGATGCCCGCAAGCGAAAACAGTAAAAGAATTCCCCCCATTTCCCATAGTGGTAATCCCGGTGATACGGAAAATACCGTACTTAAGAAAAAGAGCATAATAACAATTTGCACAACCATTACGACGATACTAACGAGTACATTGCTAATCACATACTGAAGGCCACTAACAGGTGCGGCCATAATGCGTAAAAATGTACGTCGTTCTCGTTCTTTAATAATAAGCTCAGACAACCCCCCTGCAGCCGTTAGCAAAATCATTAAGAGAAAGCCAGTTGCTTGATTCGAAATTTTATGGTTTTGACCGACATTTTCAACATTTGTTTGTGAGAGTGTATAGGACCTTTCTTTGTACTGAGCTAATCGCTTTTCAAAGGTAGCATTGTTCCCATTACTCGCATTCCGTAACTGCATGAGTGTATGAACATGTTGATTAATCGCTCGCTTTACAAATGCTGTAACCGTTGCACCTTTAATCGAGATAATTTTTACAGATGGGATCTTATTGCTCTGAAGATCGCGAGTAAAATTCGCATCTATAATAATCGCACCATCCAATTCACTATTAGCTACCTTTTTTTGCAGCGCAGCAGGCGCAATGTTTGAGAGTTGTAGATGATTTGTTTTCTTCAAGTAAGAGATCGTTTCACCGCTGAGTATGCCATGATCATTATTCACGATACCGATTGATAACGACGAGCGCCCGTCATTGCCATAGGCCGCTAAGCCAATGAGAACGCCAATAACCGGTACGACTAAATAAACGAGAAGCTTTTTCTTATTTTTAATGATACCGCGTAACGATGTAGCAACGAGCCACCATATTTCTTTCATCTTAAAAACCCTCCCGTTTTCGAAACGTTACTGCTGAAAACGTTAGAAAAAGTGCCGCTAAACCTATGTTCAAGCTGATCACAGGAAGAATGGCGGACAGCTGATCATTATAAATAACCGATAAGATTGCAGAATTTGCCCATTGAAGCGGCGATAAATGAACGAGGATATTCATAAAGCCTTCTGGGTGATCGATTTTGAAGTACGCGCCACCAAAAAACGACGCCACTTGGATGAGAATCAGCAGTAAACTCCGCGCTCCTTCCCCTGTTGCCACAACATAGCTAACGCCAACGCCAACGCTTACGGCGAAAACGATTTGTGAGAGTAGCACAAGAATCACATAGCCAAGATGCTCACCCCAATTCACATGAAACAGCAGCGAACCTACTATCATGAGAACAGCAATAATACCGCTATTCATGAGAACACTTCCAATGATCTTTCCTAAAAAGATTTCTCCTTTTGAAATCGGCGCTACCCCTAAACGAATCGCTGTGTTACGCGTTCGTTCACCACGCAGAAGAAACGAAGCGCCAATCGCACTATATAACGTAATCATCGTCGTTACTACGACGCCATAATAATCCATTGAGCGAGGCGCTTTCTTAGCGGTGAGCGATTCTTCACTGACTACATTAGCAACTTCATCTTTCACTCCTGATAAACCAATCTCTTTTGCCAAATGATAACGATCAGCAAAGGCGGCAAGCATGCCTTCAATCACGGAGCTTTGAATCGTAGTCTGCTCACTTTTATAGTAGTGGACGCCCTGATCGTTCACTTCCACGTAACCGTCACGGTTGCCAAGCTTTACATCGTTTTTCCCTTTAGCTGTCGTAGTCACCTCTTGATAACGTACGTCTTGTACTGTTGCTTTCATAAATTGGGTAAACGCAGCCTTTACTTGTGGGGAGCCTTCCACGTGGTAGCCGACTCGTAGCGTTCCAATATCCACTTTCTCATTAAAGGCACTTCCTAACGCCGAGCCTAAAATTAACATCATGACAAGAGGAAACGCGAGCATGAATAAAAAACTTTTAGGCTCGCGGAGTAAGAGAAGCATGGTTTGCTTACTAATCGTAATAATGTTCATCTCTTAACCTCCACTCTTAATCTCGTAAATTGCGTCCTGTTAATGTGAGAAACACACTTTCCAAGTTGGGTGCTTGCTCTTTTAACGAAACGATTTCTAACGACTGACTGATCATATAATGAAGAATTTCATGTAAATTCGTCACTTCGGCCTGTGATATGATTTGCACGACGTGCTCTTCCACCCGGACGCTGTTTACACCTTTCATTTGCTTCACTACCTCTGCATCAAAAGAACCGATTGCCTTCACTTCAATCCATACTTCTTTCGTATCGGTAATGATATTCGTTAGTTGCTCTTTCGTTCCTTCTGCAATGATTTTGCCATGATCAACAATCGCAATACGGCTACAAATCTCTTCAACTTCTTCCATGTAATGCGTCGTATAAATAATCGTACAGCCCATTTCATTTAACTGGCGGACCGATTGTAAAATGTATTTACGCGACTGTGGATCGATACCAACCGTTGGCTCATCCATAATGATAAGCTTCGGACGATGGGCAATTGCACAGGCAATATTCAAACGCCGCTTCATGCCTCCAGAAAAGGTTTTCGGCAGCGCATTCATTTTATCTCCTAAACCAACAAAGACTAATGCTTCCTCGCTATGCTTCTTTAATTCTGTTCCTCGCAAACCGTATAAGCCTGCAAAGAAACGCACATTTTCATAGGCTGATAGTTCCTCATAAATGGCTATGTCTTGTGGTACAATACCGATATTCATTTTTGCAAAACGACGGTGCTGTGCTATATTTTTTCCTAATAAATAAATGTCGCCTGCACTTAAGCGTAGTAAGGAAGAAATCAAGTTAATCGTCGTGCTTTTCCCTGCCCCATTGGAGCCAAGAAAGCCAAAGATCTCGCCTTCCTTTATGAACAAATTCATTTGATCTACAGCGATAAAGTCGCCAAATTTTTTCGTTACATTTTTTAATTCTAATACGTTCATCGTCTCTCACCTCATGGTTTGATTATAGTTACAGTATAATGAAAAAGAGCGAGGAAATGGCAGTGCATTCCTTCACTCTTTTCATATGAAAAACTTCATGATTTTTTTATGAGCGTTCATGAGGTAGTAATAAGGTAACCGAAAAACCATCACTGCCATCGATAATCACCGTACCATGTAGCAAAGCCGCTCGCTCTTCCATGCCGACAATTCCTAAGCCTTTAATGAGTTTCGTAGCGCCTACCCCATTATCTTTCACCACTACTTTAATAAGTTTATTGTAGACAGTGATAGAAACGGCAATCTCTGTGACATTGCCGTATTTCAGCGCATTGGTGAGCGCCTCGGTTACATTTTCACTAATCACTTTCCATTGCAACGCCGAAATCACGTCTAAGTTTCCACTAAATACGAACGATGTTTTAATATGCGTGTTTCTTGTAAATGCGTCTAGTTTCTGTTTTAACCGCTGCACACCAAGCTGTTCAATCGGCGGTTTCATGTTTTTTAACGTCAGACGAATATCCTCAATGCCCTCTTTTGAAATTGTAATCGCGTTATCTAGCAGTTCTTTCGCTTTGTGCTGATCAACCATCATTAATGTCTTCGCCGCTTCCATTTGAATAAGGGCGCCTGTCATGGAATGGCCAATATGATCATGAATGCCTTGCGAAATTCGATTGCGCTCCTCTAATCGACTCATATACTGCGATTGCTTACGATCTTCTTCATTTTCATGCACTTGCACGTTTAACCGTTGAACATGGGACCGCAGCTGATCAAGCTGTTGTTCGTTTGCAACTAGCTTGCAATAGTACGTCGTATTCATTTTCCAAAGAAGACAACTACCAGCCGCACTCGCACTGTATAGGAAAGGCTCTATATCGAAAAAAAACAAAGGAAGCAGCGAAACAACGAGAAGCACAATCACATGTGGTGCTTTTCCATCGAATACTTCACACACTGAGAACGGTAACAACAAGAGCAGTAAGGCATAGCCATGTATACTTCCTACAACAATAAGGATTATGGAGCCTAGTAGTAAGAACATTCGACTTAACCTTCCGACTAAATACAGTGCAACATTTAAGGCGATATATACAAAAAAAGAAACCATAACCCAGGAGTAATGAACCTCCTCTGTTTGCACGTAATTACCAGCGATATAAAATAGCAATATTCCTTTTACAAACAATACCCATTTTTCCATGAGCTATTAAAGAGATCCTGTTAAATAATAAATGGCAATCTGTGTCCGATGCTCTAAATTTGTTTTTGAGAGGATTGACGTAATATAATTGGCCACCGTTCCTTCGGAGATGAATAATTGACCAGCGATCGCTTTATTAGAATAGCCTTTCGCAATAAGCGCCATAATATCTCGCTCCCGCTCGGTAAATAGCTTGATATCAATTGGTGTACCCGCCGCTTGTTTTTGAGGCTGTAAGCTAGATTTCACCTTGTCTAACACGACATCTTGCATAACCGTATTGCCGAGATGAACGCTGCGAATCGCGTCACAAATGCGCTCCGGATCCGTATTTTTTAATAGATAGCCTTTCGCACCATTTCGAATGGCATCAACGATGTACTCATCATCATCAAACGTCGTTAAAATAATCGGTTTTGTGTTCGTTTCTTGTGTTAACAGTCTTGCTGCCTCCACTCCATTCATAATCGGCATTCGCACATCTAACAGGGCGATATCAACCGGATGCTGTTTACAGTACGCTACAGCTGCTTGTCCGTCCTCCACCGTTGCAACCACATCAAAATAGCCATAGCTACTTAATATAATTTTCATTCCTTCTGTAATAAAGGAATTATCATCAGCAATCATGACAGATATTTTCATAGTCACCTCTCCTTTGCTATCATTACATTCCTCCCAGAGATTGCAAATTCCTTTTTCTCCATGGAGGTTATGCTTTTTTCTTAAAACGCTTGATGACCCACCACACAGCCAAGAGCAACATCATTCCATAGAGAAACAACGAATACGTTTCCATCATATGTAGGATTCGTTCCCAATGGATGCCAAACAAGGCACCTAACGAAATCAGCACGCTATTCCAAAGCAATGTACCTATGGTAGTAAATACGATGAATTTTAGAAAAGGCATACGCGTCATACCTGCTGGTAACGAGATGAGACTACGAATGAGCGGAAGTAGGCGTCCAATAAAGATAGCCCAATAGCCATACTTGTGAAAAGCCGCAAAGGCTCGCTCCATATCATTTTGCGTTAGACGTACATACTTGCCATACTTAGCAATCCACCTCAGAAAATGTTCTTTCGAAACAAGCATTCCAATTCTATATAATAGAACAGCACCTGCCAGTGAGCCTGCTGTCGCAACGAGAATTACGATGCCAATGTGAAGTGTTGATACTTTTGTCAACATCCCACCCACTGTTAAAATTACTTCGGAAGGAATTGGCGGGAAGATATTTTCTAAAAGCATAAACAGAAAAATACTGCCATATCCATACTGCTCGATTTGTTCTAATAGCCACGCTTTCATACAGAGAAGCCTCCTCATACCTACTTACTCTCTCTGTACGAAAAAAGCCGCATAAGGTTTCAAACCTCAGGCGGCACTTATGAGGACGCTACTTCAAGTGACTATTGTTCATTTCTTGTAAACCTTATATTAGCGATTCAAAAGACGATCTTCAAAAGAAGCAGTGACGTGTCCATTATGTTTTGACTGTTGTTTACTATTCACTCTCTGCTGCTTACTCCAACGCTTTATGATACCCCCGCTCTCCATACGGCTGCAGCTTTTCTAGCCACTTTTCTTCTAGCGCGCGCAATGCTTTTTTTTCATTAAAAGCAGCATCTGTGTTGTTTGGTAGCTTTTCACAAATATCAAACGCAAATGCTTCTTTACCATACGTTTGCCAATCATGTTGCAAGTCTTTATGCGTACTTGAGCCATTTTCCAGCTCAAATCTTTTGCCATTCATCGTTTTAAAGTTCCGTGTTGCCACGACGAGCACCTTACCATTTTGCTTGTTTTTTATGGTATAAACGCCGCGCTCTACTTCCATTTCCTTAAACAGCTGCTTTCGTTCTTTTTTTGGATCCATAACCCCATCTCCTTTTTCTTATTAACTGGTTGACTTCACCCAATAGCTACTACCATCTTTTTTTCGATCTAAAAAGCCATAGGCAATCAAGTAGCGACGCAACGTTACGAAATCATCATAAATGCGCTTAATGATTTCATTTACCTCTTTTTCGCTATACTGTTGTTTCGGTGTAAATAGGGTAGCAATCTCTCGCAATACGACTAACTTTTGCTTTTCTTTAGCAGGAAAATACTTTAGCTTATTGGTTTCTTCATCAAAATATTTCTTAAGCATTTTGTGGCTTTCCTCCTTGGTAACGTTATAACGTTCATCCACCATCGTAGCCGTCTGGTGGGGAACAAGAACAGAGGGCGCATGGTGATCTTTTTCTTTTAAGAGATCAAAAAGGGTTACAGCCATTCGAGCTTGGCGCTCCTTTTCTTTTAATACAAAACGATGATTACGAATGGTTGACGTACTTCCCGCACCCATTTCTGTCTTAATCTCCTCATCACTTTTTCCTTCATAAAAATAACGCAACATTTGGCTTTGTGTATCCGTAAGACCTGTTAGTTTTTTGTTATAACTAATGAGGTGATGAAAAACGGATGTATGTTCTTTCGTAATATGGTATTTCATATACTTTTCTGCTTCTAGAAGCAGCTCTTGTTCAGGATAGATTAACCCTTTTTCTACGGTATGACCGCACAATACACAAAGATAAAGCTCTTGTTTCTCAACATATCCACGTTTTAAATCTTCTAAATCACAGTTCCAAAACTCTTCATTAACATCCACTTTACCAAACACCTTTCAATTACGTTTGCTTATTTACTAACAATATATTATTTTGTCTGTATTAATGTCAACCTATTTCTGGATATAATCGCCATTTGTAAAAAAACGCAAAAAAAAAGCCCACATCATGTGGGCTTACTCTTTCATTTTACCAAACGAAGAGACCAACAATCATCGCACTCATAAGTGAAACAGCCATCCCACTTACGAGAAGTTTCCAAACATTTTTTCCGATAATCGCCGATTTTTCATCGCCTAAAATTGAATTGTACGTTCCATAAATCATACCTGCTGTCGAGAAGTTCGCAAACGAAGACAGGAATGTTGTAACGACTGCCACTGTATGTGGAGCGAGCGAATGTAGATGTGTTTTTAAGTCCATCATCGCTACAAATTCATTCGTTGCTAGTTTAATTCCCATGAGCTTCGCCACATATTGCGCGTCCGCTGCTGGTAGTCCAAATAAGTAAGCAAATGGACTAAAAATAAAGGAGAAGATTTTCTCAATTGTTAAACCTGAATAAATGAATCCTAAAATTCCGTTAAGACACGTCGTTAAGGCAACATAACCAATCACCATTGCTACAATTACGATAACCATTCGAATTCCAACGAGCATACTGTTAGAGATCGTAGAGAAGAAGTCTTTTTTGTCTTCCTTTGGTGGTACGTAAACCACATCATCTTCTTTCGTTACGTCCACTGGATGTAACATGCTTGCAATTAATAGGGCATTTAAACAGTTGAGTGGAATCGCCGCAAAAACATAGGTTGCGGGTACCATTGTTAAGTAAGCACCAATAATTGATCCACTAATACTGGACATACTCATCAATCCAAACGTGAGTAAGCGATGCTTTTTCAACACAAGCAGCTGATCACGAATGACTGCTAATGCTTCTGTGTTTCCTAAGAACATCATTTGGATTGCAAAAAAGCTTTCAAGTTTCGGTAATCCAGAAATTTTAGAAATAACCCAACCAATTTTATTAATCAACCATGTTAATATTCCAAAATAAGTTAATATATCAAAAAATGTCACAATGAAAATAATTGGCAACAAAGCACTGAAAAAAAAGTCTACTTGCTTATTAGCCATTGATGATGAAAAGACGAAAGCGGTTCCAGCGTTTGCACACGATATTAACCATGTAAAGAATGCCGCCATTTTATTAATAATGGCCATTCCGACAGTCGTACCTAACATAAACCAAGTAATAATAACTTCAGTAACAAGAAGAACGGCAATCGGCTTCCACTTTATGCCGCGACGGTTTGGTGAAATGAGAAAGATAACCCCCATTACCACAAGAACACCTAACAAATTCATTACAAAATACATGTTGTTGTACACCCCTGATGTGTTTTTCTCCATTGAAAAAAGCCCTTTAGTAAACCGCTTTCATCTCTGTGACAGAAAAGCGTGAATACGTAAGAGCTTACAAACAAGAGCTGCGTATGTACAACACACTTCCCTGTAGTCTGGCAATTTTCGGCCGCCAGGTAGAGACAATCAGACCGATCTTTTTACTGATCTTATACAAGGAATTTTTTTATAGGATAAAAGTCATTTTAATATACCTATGTCTTTTTTACAATGCTTCTTTGTAAAAATTTTAATTTCAAAGATTTTTTAGACTAGTGTTCTCCGAATAGGGTTTGGCAAACGCTTTGCTTTTATTCTCATCTCTAACCAAATAGTTAAAAGGAACTAACTACTACTCTCTATCAGAAGTAGTCAATGCTTGATAAAGAAACTCTATTTTGAAATAAATTATTCAGCTACAACACCATAAAAGAGATGCGCTCACATGCATCTCTCCTCAATCCCTTTTCACCTAGTCCAAACTCATCATACCGAGAAACAAACCTGCAAACATTAGTACCATATAAACATTTCTTTCTTTACCTCTAGCCTCATATCCTTTTTTATTCACTACACCATCGATCATTAAGCCAACAAGAAGAGTGCCTACACAGAATCTACCAATCGTAATCAGCGTTCCAGAAAACGACGGCCAATAAAAAACACCAATTCCAATAACTACGATAAACAATACGAAAATTCGTTTATTTTCTCGTTGCTTGGCTCTTTTTTTTTAAAGACTCAACATGCTCTCTGTTCATAAACATTGCCCCTAAGGAAAAATTTGTAACGTTTCTTCGTATATTGAAGAATATTCCACCCAGCGTGTGCTATCAAACCGCTTATTTCCTTACAGTAATCAGTGCTTGCAGCTTACTATGCTTCGACGAGATGAGCTACTTCACTATGCCACAAAAGTAAAATGAGTGGATACGTTCTTTTTCCGTGAGTAATTAACTGCAGACACGCTACTACCTCTTCATTCGTTCCCATCAGTCCTCCATATTTTGGGCGTATTTGGATAGTGCGCCCCCCTTGCTATCGTTTTAAGGGATGCTACTAATAACAGAAAAAAAGAAGAAGACAATTTGCTTCTTGTCTTCTTCTTACGCGCTTATTCTTCTATTTTCTTACGGCGCCATCTGCTTAAAAATTCATAAACGACTGGAACGATGATGAGTGTCAACAAGGTGGAGCTCGTTAATCCGCCGATGACAGTCACGCCGAGACCTTTAGAAATAAGGCCGCCGCCTTCATAGCCGAGAGCTAGCGGGATCAAGGCACCAATTGTCGCGAGCGCCGTCATTAGGATAGGACGTAAGCGCACCGTTCCCGCTTCTAACAACGCTTCACGTGTTGTATAGCCTTCATTTTCTTTATGAATGACACGATCGACGAGAACGATGGCATTCGTCACAACGATTCCGATCAGCATTAAAGCACCAATCATTGCGGAAATACTTAAGCTTTCATCCGCAATATAGAGAGCTACGAGTCCTCCAATGACCGTAAACGGTAGGGAGAATAATATAGCAAATGGTGCAAGCGCGCCACCAAAAGTGACGACAAGTACAAAGTAAACAATACAAATAGCCGCTAGCATCGCCAGTCCGAGCTGACTAAAGGAATCATTAATGTCTTCTGTTACACCGCCCATTTTCACAGACGTGCCACTCTTTACGTGCAGCGCATCTACTTTCTTTTGCAGCGCAGACGAGACGGCGCTCACATCTTTTCCGATCACATCGCCGGAAACACTAGCGTAAATTTTGTCATCTTTCCGTGTAATCGTATTCGCTGTTTTACCTTTTTTGACAGTCGCTACTTGATCTAAAGAGATACTTTGTCCTGTTGGTGTTTGGACTTTTTCTTTTGTAAAATCAGCAATATCATCATACGCTTTTTTCTTACGCTTAACGACAACATCAATGTCTTTTCCGTTCTTTTTAATAGTTGTAAGCGCGCCATCGTCTCCACCGCCCGCAAACTCCATGCCAATTTGACCAGCGGAAAGACCGAGATCACTTAATTTCTTTTGATTCATTTGCAGCGTATATTCATCATACGCTTTTGAAAGTGAGGAATCGACGTTACGCAGCGAGTGATTGCGCTTCATGATACGCTCGATGTCTTTTGCGACTGGTTCGATCTCACTTTTCTTATTTCCGTACACTTGAATTTCAAGCTTACTACTTCCACCTGTTGCTCCGAAATCTTGTGTTTTCCACGCACCTTTACTCGTTGTTTTCTTTAGAGCGTCAATGACACGTTTTTGTTCGTTTTCAAAATTCGGCGTATCACTATCATACTTTAAAAAGAACAATGCTTGATTGGAGTTGCCAGGATTCATTGGGTTTTCGCTACCAACCGAGTATTGAATCGTTTGGACATGTTTGCGATCAAGCAACATACGCTCTGCCTTGCTCGCTTGCTGTTCGATGTCCTTACGCGTTTGCCCAGGCTCTGGACTATACGTCGCGATGACCATCTTTTGATTGTCATTCGGTAAAAAGCTAACGCCAATTAATGGGACGAGAAATAAACTGGCAACAAGCAGTACAATCGCAAAGCCAAACGATAAAAGCTTATGTTGAAGCGACCAATTTAAAAGGCGTCGATAGCTACGAGTAAAGGCGCCACGTTTTGCTTCACCTTGTGGTTGGGTGACGTGTTTTTCTTTTAAGCCTTTTTTAAATAACGAATGGGCAAAGGCTGGCACAAGCGTAATCGCAACGATCAGGGATGCGACGAGTGCAAACACAATCGTTAGAGCAAACGGTAAAAAGAGCTCTCCAACCGGGCCACTAACAAAGCCAAGTGGTAAAAAGACGGCAATCGTAACAATCGTAGACGACATAATCGGAATAAACATTTCATGTGTTGCCGCTGTAATTAACGCTTTTCCTTTTAGCGATTCACCGCGCAAGGCCATTCGGCGGTAAATGTTTTCAATGACAACAATCGAGTCGTCTACGACCCGGCCGATCGCGACCGTCATCGCACCTAGTGTCATAATATTTAAGGAAATATCCATTTGTTTGAGCACTAAGATCGCGATTAATAACGATAACGGAATGGAAATAACCGCAATAATGGTTGAGCGGAAATTGCGGAGAAACAGTAAAATAATGAGAACCGCAAAAACGCCACCAATTAGCGCTTTATTCACCATGGTAGAAACAGAATCTTTAATCGGTGTTGCTTGATCAAACACAGTGACGGTTTTTAATCCATCGTGTTCTTTTTTTAATTGCGTCAGCTTTTTCGTTACTGCGTCTGCGACATTAACCGTATTTGCATCCGACGCTTTCGTAATTTGTAGACCGATCGATTGGCGACCGTTCGTATGTGCAATGGACTTTGTAATCCCTACCACTTTAAGGTCAGCAACCTCTTTTAAAGCAACAGTTGGTACGGTAACGGCTGCTTGAGCTGCTGGTGGTGCACTTGAGGGCGCAGGGGTGGCTGCTTGCTGCTGTTGGGTTGGTGTGTATGGAATTTTAAGATCACGCAATGCTTGGAGCGTTTTCTTGTTTCCATCAATCACAATCGATTTTTCTTTTTTGTCGATTGAATACAAGCCAAGTGGCACGGAACTGCTGCTCGCTTTTACATAGTCTTTTACTTTTTGTTCTGTTAAATTGTAGCGCTGCAACGCTGTCTTTTTAAAGGACAGCTGAACTTCATCTGCGCTTTGACCAGCTGCTTGTACAGCCGCCACGCCATCTACTTCTTCTAATGACGGAATGAGGTCATCTTCTACTGTTTTACTTAACGCCTGTAAGCTTTGCTTAGAATTGGAAACGCTCAATGATAAGATTGGAAAATCATTTAACGTTTGGCGCGTTACTTTTGGCGTTTTCACGTCTTTTGGCAGTTCAATGTCCGCTAACGCTTCCTTCACTTCATCTTTCGCTTTCTCCATATCCTTACTAAAATTGTATTCAATTTGGAGAGAGGCTACATTTTGAAAAGAGGAGGAACGAACTGATTTTACGCCCGCTAAATTTTTCACTTTATTTTCAAGAGGAATCGTCACCGAATCTGCAACTTCTTGAGGGGTTGCCCCTGGATAAGCTGCTGAAACAGATACAATGGGGGTATTAATATTCGGTAGCGTTTCTAGCTTCATATTCAAACCTGCATACAATCCCGAAAAGACAACTAAGATCGTTAGCAGCCAGACCGCAAATTTGTTTTTTAAACAAAATCGAATAATTCCGCTCATACAAATCTCCTTTTCATATCTGACCGACCGGTCGGATATTGATAATTTACGACTCATTGGTCATAATACATAATATAAAGTAGCATTTCCAATCATGCAAGACTTATCTCTTTTGCCATGATTAAGGGGGGACCACCGTTCATGAAACCAAAACAAAAAGAATTAATGGAAGCTGCCGCGACACTTTTTGCTTCAAAAGGCTTTCATGCTACATCTATTCAAGAAATCGTGCAGCATGCTGGCATGTCGAAAGGGGCTTTTTACAATTATTTCTCATCGAAGGAAGAATTAATCTCATCGCTAATTACGTATTTTTCAGCAAAAATTGCAACACAATTTCAAGAAATAGCCGAAAAACCAGCCTCACCAGCGCAAACGTTGCGCAATCAAATGATTGCTCTTTACGAACTCATCACGAAAAATAAACAATTTATTATGATGTATTTTCAAGAACAGCATGCGCTTCATAATGAAGAACATCGTAAAGTCATGCTTGAAATGCAATATCGCTCCATGCGCTGGTTAAAAAAACATTTACTCGCACTCTATGGAGACGAAGCACAACCGTATGTAGGCGATTTAATTCTTTCCTTTCAAGGCTTACAAAATTCGTATTTACGCATTTTTATTTTCGATGAATCGCTACTAACTCCAGAAGACCTTGCTGATTTCGTCTTACATAGTATGGATTGTTTATTTGCAAACATGAAACAGAAAGCAATCGAAACATTAGTGGCAGTCGATGAGCTTGACCACCTCTTTTCTACTTTGCATTATGAACATGAACGTTCAGTCATGAATCAGGTCGTTAGCAAACTACATGAAATGAGAGACATCCTACATGCACTCCCATTACCACCTGCTCGTCGACAAGAACTACAAAGCGTCGTAAACGTTCTTTTAGCTGAAAGTGAAAAAAAAGAGCCAAACGTTTTGATTTTTCAAGGCATGTTAGCGACATTAAAAGCTGTTAAAGCGCTTGATTCTCATCGTAAAGAGTTAGCGAAGACCCTAGGTATTGAGCTGTTGTAAAAAAAAAAAACGGGTGACTACCATCATTCTGGCAGTCACCCGGCGAACTACGCTTCGTTCGCAAACAACCCACAATAAAACCCGATACCCCAAATGTCGGCTGTGTGGCGTCTATTACGTTCATAGGACGCATTTCTAACGGACATAAAAACGAAAAAACAGCTCGACGTTTTTCTTCTGAATAGCCTAGTCTACCTTGTAGACTGCCTTCTTCATACACCTCTTAATCGCTAAGCGTCGCTCCACCTTCTAAAAAAATTTTCCTTTTTGCTTTAAAACTCGCTGTACGAAGTCGATATAAGAAAGACGGCGATGAGGTGCTAAATGAAGAAAGCACACAATTCTTCTAGGAACGTTTGTTATAAAATACAGCTGAGAATAAATGTATTTTACTCGTATTCTTCTTGAGCGCGTTGCTTTGCTTTGATAAATCCACGCACGTCATATCACAACCTTGTTAGAGACTAATTCGCCCTGGAACACATCATAAATCCAGTACACAAATCCTCTTCAATCAGGCCTTGTTCGACATAATGAACTAAATTCTCATTTGGTTTGTTGGCAAAAAACGGACCAGCTTTACTGCGTCCTCGTAACATTCATTCCAAAATGGTATTGGCTTCCGGAATAATGCATCTAACATTTGTTCCTTGTTCTATAAGCTTACCTCATCATTCGAGAAATCCCTGCAGCAACCTTGGTGCATTGTCCTACAACGTGCTAGTTTCACCTATAAATGAGGATTAAGCTTGCGTTATGATGGACTTTCTTGCCGGAAGAGCTCTTTATGAAATTCGTTCTAAAATTTTCAGAATAATACGGTCGCATTACTGCTTTACAGCGAAAGAATGATAAAAGGCAATTTTAAACCACCATACGTTCACTCCGGCTGCCAATAAACTAACAATCGAAACCGCCAGTAGGAGTGAAGAGTACATTCCCTTTAGTAGAAGCGTATTAACAGCCACTACGCCCATCGATACATGACAAATAAAACCCCCTGCACAAAGGAAGGCAAGGACAACAATCGTATGCTTTATTTCTTTAAAATAGCAAAGTGTGGGAATGACATAAAGCAGAATCACAACAATTAGCGTTAGCCACATCAAGTTACTTCCAAGCTTTGTCGTTTGCGGTATAACGCCATGTAATGGTGAAATAGATACGACTAGAAACGATCCTATAAATAATAATGCTGATAGAACAGTGATTCTAACTAATTTCTGCTGTTGTCCAAACAATTCACGTTCCGCCCCTTTTTACTTTTATCTCTATACTTTTTGATTATAATTCATTTCATCCAAGAAAAGGAAGGTTCTCTTCTCTTGATTTTTAAATTTAATTCTATTATATTAGTTGATGTATCAATCATTGAGGTGTCAATGAAAAGAATGAGGCGATAACCGTGTCGGATTCTACTTGCTTAAAAAAAACACACATCGTCCAGCTCATGCGAGAGCTTCATCATTTAATTAGCCCAAAGTTTGAACGATGCACGGGTATGAGTGCCTCTCGACTGCAGCTTCTTCATCTGCTTTATGATCATGGCGAAATTAGTCAATCTGCTCTTCAAAAAGAGGCAAATATTGATTCTGCCGCCATCACGCGTCACTTAAAGCAGCTAGAAGCGCAAGAGAAAGTCGTTCGGCGCAAAAATCCAGAAGACCATCGCGTCACACTTGTTACCTTAACGGAGCAGGGAATTGACGAAATGGACGCTTATCGGAGAGAGCGCGATACGTTCGTTACAAACTTACTTCAAGGGTTTTCAGATGAAGAGCTACCTACTTTATTAGCAATGCTTCATCGTATACGTGATAATGCAAATCGCATCGAAGGATAAATGTGTTGGCACCATTAATATACAAAAAAGGAGATTTCACATCATGAATACAACAAAAGTAAACGATTTTCAAGAAATTATCTCAGGACGCCGTTCTATTCGTCATTACGATCCAACGGTAAAAATCAGCAAAGAAGAAATGACAGAAATTCTTGAAGAAGCGACATTAGCACCATCTTCTGTTAACATGCAACCTTGGCGTTTTCTTGTCATCGATAGCCCAGAAGGAAAAGCAACACTTGCACCACTTGCAAAATTCAACCAATCTCAAGTAGAAACATCTTCTGCAATGATTGCCGTATTCGGTGACTTAAACAACTTCGAATATGGTGAAGAAATTTATAGCAAAGCTGTAGAACTTGGCTACATGCCACAAGAAATTAAAGATATGCAAATGGGTAAACTACAATCGCACTTTGCAACACTAGATCCAACCGTTAACCGCGAAACAGTACTCATCGATGGTGGACTTGTTTCCATGCAATTCATGCTTGCAGCTCGTGCTCATGGTTATGATACATGCCCAATCGGCGGCTATGAAAAAGATCAAATCGCGGAAGCATTCGGTATGGATAAAAACCGTTATGTACCTGTTATGTTAATTTCAATTGGTAAAGCAGCGACAACAGGCTATAACTCTGTACGCCTTCCACTTGAAAAAGTTGCTCAATGGCGTTAAGCTTTAGACCATACACTAGAAAGGACGATGAACATTTATGTTAATCATTCATGCAAAAAGCTTTGTTAAACCAGAATTTAAAGAAGAGTATTTAGAAAAAGTAAACGTTATGATTGCAGGTTCTCGAAAAGAAGAAGGCAATGTTTCTTACAGCCTTTTTCAAGACACAGAGAACGAAAATGCCTTTATGATGGTTGAAGTATGGCGCGACGCTGAAGCTGTAGCACTTCACGAAAAAAGCGATCACTTCGTACAGTTCGTAACGAACGCCAAAGAATTCTTTTCAGCACCACTTGAATTAAAAGTATTTGCTGGCGAAGAAGCTAAACTCAGCTAATATTAAAGAGGGAACGACAGATGCTGTCGCTCCCTCTTTTTTTCATTAGTTAGTTAGATTCGGCGAAAAAGCCGAGAACTCCAAGGGCCGTTAGAACGAGGACAATCGTTACTAATATGGCCAAAACTGATTTCAACATTGATCATTCCCCCCTATTCCCTCTACATTATAAGTAATATCACTTATTGTCCATTTTTAAGGATAATAACCATTTTATGTTAATAAATACTGGTTGAGCGTTTGTGGATTTTTCGTAATATAGGACCTTTGCGCGTGAATCAGGAACTCTTTTGCGAGCGCCCATCTTGCATACGATCGCATTTCTCCTTTTCATTTGACCTTTTTTCTGTAAATTGATTGCTTTTTCTATGTAATTCCGCCTCTTTTATATGTAAATTGTGCTCTAGCTACTTGATCGACACCACCTAAACTTGATTTTTAGGCCTTTGCGCGCGAATCACCACCTTCTGCGCGCGAATGCACCTATCCTCACTTCCCACACTCTCGACCTTACGATGTAAATAAAAAAATCTGAGCAATGCCTATACACGCATCGCTCAGATTTTCATCTACCTTATTTATTTTCTAGAAAGCCACTATAATCGCGTGGCGTATGTTGAACAGATAACCATTTAACGGTTGTGAACTCTTCTAGTACCCAATCGCCATTAAAGCGACCAAGACCTGAATGCTTTTCGCCACCAAATGGCATGTGCGGCTCGTCATTTACTGGTTGATCATTAACATGAATCATACCCGTATGAATGCGATGAGCAAGCTGTGTCGCTGCTTCGATATTCGTAGAATGAACTGCTCCACTTAAGCCGTATGGATAGTGGTTTGCCATCTCCACCACTTCATCTTCATTTCGGAATGGGATCAGCGCTGCGACTGGGCCGAAAATTTCATTGGCTGCAATCGGCATGTCGTTCGTAACGTGCGTTAACACGGTTGGCTGAAGAACATTACCGTCCGCTTTTCCACCAACAGCAAGCGTTGCTCCTTGTGCAATGGAGTCTTCCAAATCTTTTAATAGGCGCTTAACTTGGTCTTCATTAATCAGTGGTCCAACGTGCGTTGTTTTCTCTTGCGGATTGCCATACACTAGCTTTTCAACTTCTTCGCTATAGCGTTTCGCAAACTCATCATAAATTTTCTCATGAACGAATAAACGATTAATGCTCATGCAAATTTGGCCTTGATGATAAAATTTTCCGAAGAGCGCTGATTGTACAGCTTGTTCAATGTCCGCATCTTCACGCGCGATAAAGACATTGTTTCCGCCAAGTTCTAACGCTGCTTTTTTCAATTCGCGACCCGCTAACTCACCAATGTGTTGACCGACTTCTGTTGAGCCTGTAAAAGAAATTAAGCGCGGAACCGGATGTGTAACAACCGCATCGCCAATTTCAGAGCCTCGGCCAGCCACAACGTTTAAAAGTCCTTTTGGCAATCCAGCTGCTTCAAAAATACTTGCAAAAATTAATCCGCCTGTAACCGGTGTGTCCGTAGCTGGTTTCACAACAACAGCATTTCCTGTAGCAAGCGCAGGGGCAATGGAACGAATCGTTAAATGAAAAGGAAAGTTCCATGGCGAGATAATGCCAATGACACCGAGTGGATTGCGATACACACGGTTTTCTTTACCTGGGGTTTGTGAAGGTGAAATTTTACCATCCATGCGATATGGAAACGTAGCTGCTTCACGGATAATATTCAGCGCGTTCCCAAATTCGGAGCTTGCTTTTTTAAACGTGCTTCCTGATTCATTGATGATCCAATTAATAATGGTTTCTTTATTTTCTTCCATTACAATGATGGCTTTTTCTAAAACAGCTCGTTTCTTTTGTGGCAACTCTTTTTGCCACTCCAATTGCGCGCGTGCTGCCGCTTGGTACGCCTCATCAATATCTTCTTTTGAGCCTGCCGTAAATGTAACGAGCTCCTCACCAGAGTAAGGGTTAAAATTTTGCATCGTTTTGGAGCTTGAACCCTTTACCCATTCACCATTAATAAATTGTTTTGAAAAATCTATATTCATACTATAAGCACTCCCTTGTATAAATTCTTTTGAAGTATACCCCGTTTGAACGCTTGTCTAACTGGCGATTCTTTCCTTTCCTAGAAACGGCTTTTCAATCGATTGCATAAGATAAAGTGACTATTTATTAAAAAAGGGAGAATGCGCATGCAAGAGCAAGGAATTTCCTTCATCGGCTCGACACAGCCTGTCATGTTTGATAAAAACGGGAATTTATACACGGTTCTCTATAATCCTAAAAACTCTGGCGTCATGGTCTATTATCAAACCGTCACATTAAATAATTTATCAGGAGCCGCTTTAAGTGCAAGTGCTGGCAGTTTTGGCAAACCAGAAGGGCAGTTGTATCAGTCCGATCGTTATGTTCCAGGCAATATGAATTTATACGGCAAAGTGCAGCCTAAAAGTAAAATTTTGTACGGAACGAACATTTCATTAGAAGGCGGTGTCGTTATCGACACAGAGCCTGTTAGTCCGTATCAAACGCTACGCGTACAACTAGGCAACACTGTAATACTTCCTCCTGGAACGAACCGCTGGCTTCTCTACACCATCCTAGACGGCACGCCATGCAGTCAAGGTGCGACATTCTATATTTGGCGTGAAGTGAAAATTGCGTAACGTGAAGCAACCGTGGGTTTTCCTCGGTTGTTTTTTCGTGCGTTTTTTACAGTGGACGCTATAATGAAAGAAGAAAGAGAGGGAATATCATGTGGAAACAAACAATCGTTAGCGGCCTTGTGCTTACTTCTGTTCTTGCAGGCTGTAGCAGCCAAGAAGATCAACACTCACAAAAAGTGACCAAGCCAACGCCTATTCACGATCAGAAAAAAGAACCGGCTAAGAAAACCATCGACACGTCGTCATGGCAAGCAACGAACGGACCTGCGAAGCTGCCTATTTTAATGTATCACAGCATTTCAAGCGGCAATACTTTACGCGTTCCAAAAGCGGAATTTGCCAAACAAATGAAGTGGCTGCATGCGCATGACTATGCGACGTTATCACCTGAAGAAGCGTATCGCGTTTTTACGGAAAATAAGAAACCAAAGAAAAAAGCAGTTCTCATTACGTTTGATGATGGCTACGGCGATAATTTTACAGATGCGCTTCCTATCTTAAAACGCTACCACATGAAAGCAACTGTCTTTATGATTGGCGACTTAATCGGCAAGCATCATCATTTAACGAAGCAACAACTTCAACAAATGGCGGACGCTAACATTTCGATCCAAAGTCACACGATGGCGCATCAAGAGCTGAATACGTTAGCACCAGCGCGTCAAAAAAACGAAATGATTCGCTCAAAGCGACTTTTTAACAAACTCATGCATCAACAAACGATTATGCTAAGCTACCCAGTTGGACGCTATACCGACCAAACCGTTGCGCTCGCGCAGGCAACCGGGTATAAAATGGCTGTTACGACTCACCCAGGAATCGCTATGAAAAAAGATGGCATGCAGACGTTGCCACGCGTGCGAATTTCACCTGGCATGTCTGAAGCTGCGTTTGCAGGTATGCTAAAAGGCGATCAGTAATGCCGTCCTTCTATATTGCCTCAGGATTTCAAAATAAAGCGCTCGTGCAACAGTTAAAAGCACAGCTAGAAGCACACGGTTTTGAGCATACGTACGATTGGACGGTCAACGAACGAGCGACAACCGCAGACGCTCTTCGCGCCATTGGAGAAGCTGAGCTTCAAGGCGTAAAACAAGCTGATTTTTTAGTTGTTCTTTTACCTGGAGGCAATGGTACACATGTTGAACTTGGCATCGCACTCGCAGAAGGAAAAACGGTGTACCTTTACGAAGCGGATGAAGCTTCCTTTCATGAAAAGCTTACCACCTTTTATTACATACAAAATGTTCACATCATTCATGGCACTTTCACCGATCTTGTGCATAAAATCATACAGAACTAACGATTTCTATCATTTTCTTGTTTCGTTTTCGCCATTAGTTGGGTAGAGAAGGATAATTATTTTCCGGAGACGAGGTTGAAAAGATGAAATTACACAATGGATCATTGTATTGGCCAACAACACTTGATACGCCTGTAGCAACGAACACAGCAAAAATTGCCCCACACTATGACGTCATCGTTGTCGGTGGCGGCATGTCTGGGGCGCTAACAGCCTATACGCTAGCAAAAGAAGGGATGACAGTCGCCGTCATCGATAAGCGAGCAATGGCACATGGTAGTTCTTCGGCAAATACCGGGCTGCTTCAGTATGCCAACGATATTATGTTGCATGAACTGATTGCTCAAATCGGGGAACAAGACGCGGTGAACTTTTATCGAGAATGTCAGCAAGCGGTCCAACAATTACATGACGTGGCCCGCACGCTTCCAATTGATCCTCATTTTATTATGCGTAAAAGCATTTGTTATGCTAGTGATGATTCCCACGTCGCTAAAGTGCAAAAGGAATATGAAACGTTACGACAGTACGGATTCGCTGCGGATTACTGGGATGCGAATGACGTCGCTAAGCATATGCCGTTTACGAAACCCGCTGCTCTTGTGACGTATGGTGATGCAGAAGTGAATCCGTATCGATTCGTTCACGGTATTTTTTATAAGCTTGCACAAGAAGGTGTGCATCTTTTTGAAGGCGTTGAAGCGCTGCAAACGGAATCTTCTTCTCAGGGCGTCGAGTTAACGACAAGCATTGGCTCTTTTTATGCCTCCTCTGTCGTTTATGCTACCGGCTATGATTCAAATCCGATGCAAAGCTACGTTGGTTCTGATATTAATCGTTCCTATGCCATTGCGACAGCACCGATTGCCGACTTATCGCAATGGGAAGACCGCGCGATGATTTGGGAAACGAAACGACCGTACTTTTATATGCGTACGACGGTTGATCACCGCATTATCGCTGGCGGACTAGATGAAGATTCGCCTGAAGCACCTCATGATGAAGCGTGGATTGCCGATCGCGGCAAACGCATCGTAGAAGAGCTGCAACGTCTCTTCCCTTCCCTCTCCCTTACCATTGATTATGCTTGGGGAGCAAGCTTCGGTGAATCTGTTGATAACCTGCCGTTCATCGGTCGCCATCCTGACAAACCGCATTTATACTATTTATTTGGCTATGGTGGCAATGGAACGGTTTATAGCATGATTGGTGCCACCCTTTTACGAGACGAACTGCTCGGTCAGCCTCGACATGATTTAGCGTGCATTGATTTGAATCGAAACTACGCCAAGCATAGCTAACGACTTCTTCCGAGCAGTACAGCACTGTTCGGATTTTTTTTATGATGAAATTTTTGACATAACATCACGTATAAGGCACACTATGATTAACCACGGCTCTATTGAAATCGAGGGGGATTTGGATGTCAGTTACAACCGTCGACCAATTTATTAGCAATGTACAGCACTGGCAAAAAGAGTATGAAGCACTGCGACAAATCATACTGTGTAGCGATCTTCACGAAACGATGAAATGGAAGCATCCATGCTATACGCTACACAATCGTAACGTCGTATTAATTCATGACTTTAAAGATTATATCGCTCTTTTGTTTCATAAAGGCGCCCTCATGAGCGATCCGCACAACCTCCTCATCCAACAAACAGAAAACGTGCAAAGCGCTCGGCAGTTGCGGTTTACGAATCTACAAGACATTGAGAACAAAGCAGCCATCATTACAGCCTATCTTCACGAAGCAATCGTGATTGAACAAGAAAAGAAGACCCTGCCAAAAAACACTACCGTCGACCTCTCGCTACCAGAACTAGTAGCTGCTTTTTCCGCTACACCAGCATTCGAACACGCCTTCAAAGCACTCACACCGGGAAGACAGCGCGCCTATATCCTTCACTTTTCACAACCAAAACAAAGCAAAACCCGCCAAAGTCGAATCGAAAAAGCAATAGAAGCGATTTTAGCAGGCAAAGGGCTGCGGGAATAATACAAAAAGCAATCGCTCTCTTTTGCAGCGATTGCTTTTGTATTACGCATTTTGCAGCTCAAAATGAGACTCTTTTAACGGAACGAAACGTAGCGCAGGATGTTCATTTTCAAGCTGTTCACAAAGACTTTTCACTCCGAAAAACTCCGTAAACGTATGACTACCTACGAGCAAATTCATACCGAGAAATTGCGCATATTGAATGGTATACAAAGTTACTTCGCCTGTAATATATGTATCACAGCCTTGCTCATAGGCCATTTTCAAATGCTGCGACGCATGCCCCGCCCCTGTTAAAATTCCAACCTTTTTCACCTGTTTTTCATTGTTTTTCCAAGCTCGAACGGGTTCAGCTAAAGTGCTGCTCATCTTCCCTGCAAGCTGTTCAAACGAAACCGGGAGATGAAATTCGCCAATGCCAGGAAATTCCGTATCATCATCGTACGTTGAATAACGAACAACTGACAGGCCAAGTTCATTCATAAGCGACGTACACGTACCAAACTCAATCATATCTAGCGGGCCATGAATCCAAAAATGACTTATGTTATACGCTTCTAACTTCGCAACACAAGCTTCTTGCAATCCGTACAGAAAATCCCATGCATCATGATGTGTGATGAGTAAATCAACGTTATTCGCAGCTGCTTGCTCCATTACTTCTAATGATAGGTTCGTGCAATAACCGATCGTAGAAATGCAGTCATTTTTTTTACTCGTAAAACCATAATCCCCTGTAAAGTCTTCAAGGAGTTGTTGTGGAAAAAGAGTTGAAATACTTTGTTGAAATTGTTGCAGATTCATAGTCAGATCCCTCACAATCTTCTTACCGTATGTACATAACTGCTATTTAGTGATCCTCTCCGCTTTTTTTCAATTCACGCTGTTTCTTTATTTCTTCGTACGTTTGATACGTAAACTTCTGATCGTCTTTACCGTTAAAGAGCCAATCAATCATTGCACCGACTAAAGCAACCAAGAAAGCTCCGCCTACTGAAATGCTCACACCATCCATCATTAAATCTAGAAGCCCAATTAAAATCCACGCACTTCCTAAATGTAAAATAAAAGCGACACTCCTGTTGCTCGATTTCAGCATACCAAACGCTTTCAATACGCGTGGAATGGACGCTATAAGAAGCGATAAAGGCACATCAATGAGAAAGCCAACAAACAGAAACAACAGAAGCGCACCTACTGATTCATACTGCAATCCAAACAAATTTAGAAAAATAAACTCGGCAAAAGAAAAGATTGCAAGCAAAAGACCAATAAGTGTTACGACAATTGTAATTTCAATCCCCTTTTTCATGTAGGCACCTCCCTTTTACTCACCTTACGATTTGCTATAAATCGTCCCTCCAACGTGTTGGATCGGACGGTGACGACCTTCATCTTCTTGTGGTGTTGACCAAAATATATGTCATTCGATATCGTAGTGTTCATCTTTCTAGTTTCTTGAAACCGAACCTGCTAACAAGATGGCTTTTATGTTAGGATTTTGCCGATAGATTGCTGCCATCTGCCGTGCTTTTTGCAGTAACAGTATGTTTGTCTCCCCTCATCAAATTAATCTTTGAGAGTATAACAATCTTTAACGACGGTGAGTGCCATACTGATGACGGCTCTCAAAAAGAAACGCAATTAAACTCTCATAATACGGGATAAACTTCTCTTGTTGTATGAGATTTATGATTTCCTCTTTCGAAGCCCATTACCGCACTGCCTCCACACGTAAGATCCCAAAGATTCGACCATCCTTGCTTAAAAGGCTGCCGCTGTTGAATGAGCATCTCTCCTTTGCTATTAAAAATACATACGTGAACAACTAAACGAAATTCATCTGGTGCTAGCGTCTCTCCACGGGTTATTTGTTTTTCGATTTTATGACGATATTGATCATATAGGTCCCACTTTTCCATTGTAAAACTCCTTATGATTATTTTTTTACCAAGTTAAAGCTTATGTAATTAACGGATAGACGACACTCTAAAATTTTACAGTAATTGTTACTGATTGTATATTACAATTCTTTTAGAAATATTAAAAAAATCATATTGCATATACGTTCTTAAATAAGCTACATTTGTAAGTGCATCCAGCTAACAATCAAGAAATGTTCTATTCAACAACCTTTATATACCAAATACTATATTTAAAATAGTTATTTTTATTATAGGGGGAACAAAGATGTGTAGAGGTAAACAGAAAGAAAAAACAATTCAAAAACTGAAGAGAATTAAAAAAATTAAAAAAGGTAAACATGTTCCATTCTCCTTAGCAAATTCACCTCGAAAATTTGATGGAAGAACTAACAAACATCTATATAAAACCAATATTCATAATCTGATTTTTGTTGATTCCTTTTTTAAAAACATCAAGTATACTGCATCTAATATAACGGCTTGTAATTTTCGAAACAGCAAAATAAATGGAGTAGATTTTATAAACACTAACCTTAAAAAAAGTAAATTCATAAATGTATACTTCGAAAATGTACTCTTTTATGGAGCAAATATAAAAGATACCGATTTCTCTAATGCTACTTTTAAAAATGTTTATTTCATAAACACGAACACCGATCAAGCTAAAAATTTAATTATAGATCAACCAGGTGTTTATATTCTTAAAGGATCCCCCTCTTTAAAAATAGATGATACCTTATTACAATCCATTGAAAAGCTAATAGAAATACCAAAAATAAAAAAACATTATGTGCTTACTACCAAGAATTCAAATGGTAAGAAAATAAACTATTGGATTCTATACTTACTTCTAATGTACTTTTCAGAAAAAGAATTGCGTAATGCTTTTCAGAAAATGTATGAAAAAAACAAGAAGACCTCTAATAAGACAATGTTTACATACTTTAGTTACTTGGAATTTTTGTCAAAATATTATAGAAAAGATGGTATACTATAGTTGTCCTGCCCTGGAACCTTTATAGGTGAATGTCAATGAAGAAACGAGGACAGTTAGATTTGACTGGTATTCAGGAAGGGGTGGTATCTATGTTATCTACATTATCTAATGGTTTAACCATTTTAGGATTTGTGGTGAGCTTGCTATCATTAGGAATTTTTATTTTATTGAAAAATATTAATTCTGTCCTTCCTCGATTACTCGGGGTCTTTACACGAAAACCTTTAAACTTCTCTATTTACTAGAGAGGTTATTTATTTTACAAAGGCAAAATAATTACGTATTAGATTGCCCCAACTGAATCCGCCTATAACTGAAAAGAGTTGCCGGAAAAAGTCAAAGAACGTGACGTTAAAGAGGTTTTATTGTTTATTTTCATTGCGCGCAACATTGCTCATAAAGTTCGTGTGGAAGATCGAAATTTGTGAGGATTTTAAAACAATTCATCAAGCTTGCAGTGATGAACTGGCAAAAGAAGCGCTAGAAACGTTTTGCGAGAAATGGACAAAATCCTATAAAAAAATCATGCAAGGGCTGCTTGAAAATCCGTAGCCATTAATCTTTTACACCATATGGCCTAAGACATACACATTGCTCTCTTCTTTTGATCTGAAGCATCACTAAATAGACTTGGCCATTAAAATGTGAAAACGACAATGGCTATCTATACTCATGTAACGAAAAAATGAAAAAATGCCAAAACCCTAATTTATCAAGGTGTTGGCAAAAGGCAATGTTAGCCTTTGATTCACAGACATAAAAAAACCACCAACATATGTATATTGGTGGAGACGGTGGGAGTCGAACCCACGTCCAGAGACATCGGCACTTAAGCTTCTACGAGTGTAGTCGATACATTGGCGTTTCGCAGTCTCATTTGCCTATCGACAGGCGTTTGAGACGCTAGCCTGATTGCGCTCTTCCTTCGTCCTCAGGCGGAGGACAGCCGGCGTAGCCCACTAAGAGTGAGACCCTTACCCTACCACATGGGCGATGGAGGGAGGATCAGCTAAAGTGCTATTACGCAGCTAAAGCTAGGTTGTTATTAGTTTTGCCAGTTATAGGCGTTGGCGTTTTAACGAGGCCGACCCCCTCGACTCGCAACTTAAGCTCGAACTACCCCTGTCGAATCCGTAACGTCCCCATGAGTAAGTCCCGGGGTGATTCTACGGGAAGTAAAAGCCGCTGCAATGCATATTCATTTGTATTGTAGCAGTGTAAATAGTATAACACCTTTCGCGAAAAAGTCAATGAAAGGTGCGCGGTACATTATGCCTTTTGGCGATCGCGGAAAGCACGATCAATTTCACGTTTGGCATCTTTACGTTTTAAGTCTTCACGCTTATCGTAGTTCTTTTTCCCTTTTGCAATACCGATTAACAGCTTCGCAAAGCCATTTTTCAAGTACAGCTTTAACGGTACGATGCTGTAGCCTTTTTCTTTTGTCGCTGCAAGCAATAAATTGATTTGCTTTTTATGCAGCAACAGCTTACGCGTGCGCATCGGATCATGATTGTAGCGATTTCCTTGCTCGTACGGGCTAACGTGCATGTTGTGGACAAACACTTCGCCTTGCTGTACGCGAGCGAAAGAATCTTTTAAATTAATGCGTCCTGCTCGGATCGCTTTAATTTCTGTTCCTTGGAGGACAAGTCCAGCCTCAAAGGTATCTTCAATATGATAATCGTGGCGCGCTTTTTTATTTTGCGCGACAAGCTTGCCTTCTCCTTTTGGCATACTTCTAACCTCCCCCAAAATGTTACAGACTATTATTGTAGCAATTTGGTCAGAAAACGTCAAGAACCGCCTGAAGCGGTTCTCATCGTATTTTGACTGCTTTGCTTAGCGTTTTTTCTTTTTCTTTTTCGCAAAGTTTCCTTTATAAAACGGCTTTTTCTTGCCTTTTTTTGATTCGCCGCTTTTGCTATCTTTTGCGCTACTCGCTTGACCTTGACCTCGACCTCGGCCTCGCTCTCCTTCAGGACGACGCGTTTTGCGTTTACGATTGCCGCTATCGATCACTTTCGGACGCTCTTTGCCACGACGACGCGGCGTTCCTTTCATGCCGACGATTTCAAAGTCAATCGCGCGCTCATCTAAATTAACGTTAATGACGCGAATCGCTAACTCATCACCAATGCGGAAGACGGTGCCTGTGCGCTCCCCGATCATCGCCATATGCTTTTCATCATAGCGATAATAATCATCGGATAAATAGCTTACATGAACGAGTCCTTCAATCGTATTCGGCAGCTCGACGAACAGCCCGAAATTCGTTACAGAGGAAATAACCCCTTCATATTCTTCGCCAATTTTATCTTGCATAAACTCCGCTTTTTTAAGGTCATCCGTTTCTCGTTCTGCATCAACGGCACGGCGTTCCATCGCCGATGCATGCTTGGCGATGTCCTCGAGCTTCGCAGACCATCTACCGAGCGTTTTGTCATCGGTTTTTTTATTGATTAAGTAGGTACGAATTAAGCGGTGCACGATTAAGTCAGGATAACGACGAATCGGTGACGTAAAGTGCGTATAGAACTCGGTTGCTAATCCGTAGTGACCGAGACTTTCCGGGAAATACTTCGCCTGCTTCATGGAGCGTAGCATAATTTTGCTAATGACCATTTCTTCTGGCTCGCCTTTTACTTCTTCTAAGAGCTTTTGAAGCGTGGCTGGATGTACTTCGGTTACGCCATCTTTTAACACATAGCCAAACATGGAAATGAATTCAACGAAGCGTGCTAGTTTTTCTGCATCAGGCTCTTCGTGAATACGGTACATAAATGGCAGATCCGCTTGATGGAAATGTTGAGCAACCGTTTCGTTGGCACAGAGCATGAACTCTTCAATAAGTTTTTCTGCTACCGACCGTTCACGCAACGCGATTTCTAACGGCTCGCTGCTTTCATTCACGATTACTTTTGCTTCACTAAAATCAAAGTCAATGGCGCCACGATTGAAGCGACGCTTGCGTAAAATTTCAGCTAATTCACCCATTAGCTTAAAGAACGGGATCAGCGACTCATAGCGCTTGTTCACTTCTTCATCTTCATCTTGAAGAATTTTACGAACGTTCGTATACGTCATCCGTTCGACCGTACGAATGACACTCGGGAAAATGTCATGACGAATGACTTCCCCTTTTGGCGTAATCTCCATCTCACACGATAGCGTTAAGCGATCGACCTGTGGATTCAAGGAACAAATTCCGTTAGATAGACGATGTGGAATCATCGGAATAACACGATCCACTAAGTAGACACTCGTTCCGCGCTCTAATGCTTCCTCATCGATTGGAGAACCTTCTGTAACATAATGACTCACATCGGCAATATGAACACCTAGCTTATAGTTGCCGTTCTCTAGCTTCGTTACGTTAACGGCATCATCTAAGTCTTTGGCATCTTCACCGTCAATGGTAACAATCGTTTCTTGGCGAAGATCGCGGCGTCCTTCGATATCTTTCGGATCAATTTCCTCAGGTACGTCATGTGCTTGTTCTAGCGCTGCAACCGGGAATTCCTGCGGTAATTGATGCTTAAAAATCACCGATAAAATATCCACACCAGGATCGTTTTTATGGCCAAGAATATGGATGATCTCGCCTTCTGCTGAATTGCGTCCTTCAGGGTACTTCACGATTTTCACAACCACTTTATGACCATCGATAGCCCCATTTACACAATCGGCTGGTACGAAAATATCATTTGGAATACGCTTATCATCAGCAATAACAAACCCGAAGCCACGACTTTGTTGGAACGTACCGACTGTTTCGGTCACACCACGCTCTAAAATACGGATGACGACACCCTCTGGATGCGTGCCTTTAGAATCTTGATTTAAGCGTACGAGCACGACATCATTATTCATGGCAGATCCGAGATCACCTTGAGCAACATAGACGTCTTTTCCTTCGCCGCTTTCTGGTAAAATAAAAGCAAACCCTTTGGCATGCGCTTGCACTTTACCTTTTACTAAATTCATTTTCTCCGGAACGCCGTAGCGATTGGAGCGCGTACGCACAACTTCGCCTTCTTCTTCAAGTGCATTTAACGTCTTAACGAGCTGTTTGAAGGCATCTGCACCTTCTAGGGTAAACGCCGCCTCTAGTTCTTTCACCGTTAGCGGTTTATATACTTCTTCTTTCATAAAAGCCAGCAATTGCTGTTTATCCACTCTATTTCCTCCTTTAAGGAAGCCGTCACTTTGCCTTATTCCACGGACCAATCAAGCTTCTGTAAAAACTGATAAACGTCTTCATGAAGCTGTTCTTTTTCCTGACCTAATGTAATGACGTGCGTTGACTCTTCGTACCATTTTAAATCTTTCATAATGCTTTCTACTTCATTATAAATAATGTTTGCTGAATCTGTGTTAATCATTTCATCATGACGCGCTTGGACGACAAAGGTCGGCGCATACACCATGTCAATATCGTTACGTACATCGCCTAGTAGCTGCTGCAAGGCCTTTAACGTCTTCATAGGTGATTCTTTAAAGGCTTCCATCTCTTCATTCACTTGTTCTTCGGTTTTGTTTTCACGGCTTTTATATTCGCGCGCATATTCTAACACGTTCTTATACATCACTTCTTCACTCTTAATGTACATTGGCGCACACATTGGAACGACACCTTTAACCGGTTTTTCCATTGCAAGCTTCAGTGAGAATACGCCACCAAGTGATAGTCCACATACCGCAATCTCCTCATAGCCGAGATCCTGTAAATGTTCATAACCTCCGATGACATCACGCCACCAATCTTCTGGTCCTGTATGTACAAGCTCTTCTGGAGGTACGCCATGACCTTTATATTGCGGGGCATGACACGTATAGCCTTTCTTTTGCAAAAAGCGGCCGAGCATGCGCACGTCAGCAGAACTTCCCGTAAAGCCATGCAACATTAGAACGGCTCGCTTTCCTCCTTCAAATGTAAATGGTTTTGGTGCTGAGATTTTCATCATGTTGCTCTCTCCTCTACATCATCTTTCTTGTAAAAATGTATACACTTCTGTGAGAAGCTCTTCACTGTTCACATCATGACAAATCATATGACGTGAGTCCTTTAAGTACAGTAGCTTCTTCTGATCAGAAGGAATGGTTTCATATATATAGTGCGCGCTTTTCAGCGGAACGAGTCCATCTTTTTTCCCCTGGACGATCAACGTTTGAGCTGTAATCTGCGAAAAAGACGGCTTAAGCGCCTTAACAAGCTTGCGAAATTGAAACAGAGCAGAAACGGGTGTTTTCGTAACCCGATGCCAGTATTGCTTATACATCCATTCGTCGTGTGGCGCATGGCTTTGTTTCATCCGTAACCAAGCGCTTAATTCATCTTGCAAATGAATAGGATTTAAATAAAAAGCGCTCGCACTAAGCAATACTACCTTCTGACACTGGTATTTTGCCGCTAAATAGGCGGCAATCATGCCACCCATCGAAAAGCCAACAACATACAGCGTATCATGCTTTTGCCGTAAAGCCAAAAAAGCACGCTCCGCTTCTTCTACCCAGCGCGCTTGTTTCACACCTCTTAAATGAAGTAATTCCCCGTGCCCAGGGTATGTAGGTACAGCAATTTCCCAGTCCGTACGAGCGCGTAAATAATCTGCTACCGGTTGCACTTCAAATGGACCTCCCGTAAATCCGTGAAGACAAAGACAGCCGACCATAAATACTCCCCTTTTTCTCTATAGGATACCCTGATTTATCAAATCAAACACACAATTCATCAGGTAAAGAAAAACAGCAAGTGAGCACATCACCTGCTGTTCTAAGAGTATACGTTATACGATGTAAGCGACTGTAATCGCCAATAGGAAAAATAACACGCCGAGGACAACAGTAATACGACTTAATACCGCTTCCATCCCACGGGCTTTCTGCTTTCCAAATAGCTGTTCAGCTCCCCCAGTAATCGCACCGGACAAACCTGCTGAACGACTGGATTGAAGAACAACGACGAGAATTAAAGCAATCGAAACGATAACTAATAAAATGGTTGCTGCAGTTTCCATCTTTCACACCTCCACGGACAACACTATACATTTAAACTAAATGTACCATAGGAACGGGTGCTAGGCAATGTATTTTAGAGAACAGCCCGCTCCTGCGCCTATCTTACTCTGAATCGTTTGAGGGTTCTTCTTTTCGTTTTCCACCACGAAAGACGAGGGCGCTGCGCTCATACTCTACATCACTCACGCCGAGACGGAAATTAATGACGCGGGCAATCGCAAAGAAATAATCCGATAAGCGATTGACGTATTTTAGTACAATCGGATTGATCGTATGCTGTTGCTCTTTTAACGCTACAATCTCTCGTTCCGCACGACGGGCTACGGTGCGACACACATGGATCATGGCCGCAGCTTCCGATCCGCCTGGCAGGATAAAGCGCTCTAATTCCGGTGCCTCTTTTATATAGTCATCAATGCGTTCTTCTAAAAACGTAATCATCTCTTGGTTCGCTTTAAAGGGATAATCTTTTTTGACCGCTGATAAGTCGCCACCACAATCAAACAGTTCATGTTGAATTTTTGTTAACTCACTTGCCAAATCTAGAAACATAGGCTGTGAAAGTTTGGTAAGCGCTAAACCGACAAAGCTATTAAGCTCGTCAATCGTTCCGTAGGCGTTCACCCGAATATGGTTCTTTTCTAATCGTCCACCAATGACACTCGTCTTGCCTTCATCTCCCGTTCTTGTATAGAGCTTCATGTTTGTACTTCCTCCTCATTTTAACGTTTGGGCAAGTCCATACCAAATCAGTTGAACAGCGGCGGCTCTTTGCACAATCTCTTGATAAAACCAACCCGTCATATCGCGAATGTCACGAAGTTCACGCTCCATCGGCACAATGCCCTTGCCCACGTCAGTACCAATTAAAACGACAGAACGTCCGGGTGCTTCACGCTCAAAGTCCAACCATTTCTCTAAAAGCATGGAAAGCACTTCGCGCGCTGATGTTGCGTCCTGCTTTACCACATTCGCTACGAGCTGCTCTAATCCTTCTATCACAAGCACTGAATCGCTGTAGCCGTCGAGCGTGAGCTGGTTCTCATGAAAATAACTAAACCATTGGTTACTAGGCTTGTCTACTTGAAAGTGTTGTTGTACAAAGCGTCCTTTGCCGTGAAAGGCGCCTCCTGTAATGAAGTACATCGACCGACCCCTCTCCTTTCCTCTTGTTGCCACTGTAACGTAAAACCTTGCCCGTGAGAAACCGACCAGTGCCACATGTCTTTTTCTTGTGGCGCAAAGTGCGATAGCAATAACCGAAGCGGACCGCCATGTGTAACAATGACCGCCTGTTGCCTATCGTCATGCTGCATCTGCTCAAGCATCGTAAACCACGCATGCAACACACGCGCTGTAAACGTAGCATACGACTCCCCACCCGGTGGTGTAATCGTTGTAGGATGATCAATCCATTGCCGGTAATGAGGGTTGTTACATAAGTCAGCATACGTTTTCAGCTCCCACTCTCCGAAATGAAGCTCGCGAAAACCCTCACAAACCGTGACGTCACTATTAGGAAACAACATTGCGGCTGTTTCCATCGCGCGCAAAGAAGGGCTACTGTAAATAACGTCTGGCGTGTCGGTAAGTGGGTGAAGGAGCTGACGACCTTCCTCACAAAGCGGTGGGTCGCTCCAACCGATATAACGCTTTTCTTGATTTTCCTTTGTTAGCCCATGACGAAGCAAAGTAATAGCCAGCTGATCATCCATAGCCATGATTCCACTCCTTCCGTTAAGGCACCTAACGTATCGCCATTAATTCCACCAAAAGCGACTGTGAAAAACCGTTTGCTCAAAAGAAAAAAGAGAATCATCGCAAGCAGCAAGCTACCTCCAAGCAGGCTATGATGCCAAAGCACCGCCACGCCTACTAGCAGAAGAGCCACCACACCATAAAAGAAACGAAGACGGCGATCAGCCATTTGCCGCATGCTATATGCCATGCCTTCTTCTCGCGAGAGCGGAGCCGTCACGAGCATCCAGCCCATACTAATGCGACTTAAAATAGGGATCGCGAAAAAGATAAAAGGCGCCGCTTCTGGATTCAACTTGATCACTTCATACAGAAATAAGGTGCGCCAGCTTAAGAGAAAAAGCACACTTAACACGCCAAAGGCCCCTGTTCGTGGGTCTTTCATAATTTCTAAACGCTTCGCTCGATCGCGATAGGAAAAAAACGCATCAGAGCAATCCATCCATCCATCTAAATGAAGCCCACCAGTAAACACGACTGAAAAGGTAACAAGATAAAAAGCGACCATTTCTAAAGGTACTGTCTGCTGGTGCAGCAAGCCATACGCTTGAAGCGCTAGTAGACTACCAAGGATGACACCAACGAGCGGATAACAGCGTAAGCTCCATTTCCCACTCTGCTCATTCCAAGCAAACGAAGCTTTAATCGGAAGCGCTGTTAAAAATTGCAACGCTAGCCCAAACCCGACAAGAAACGATAAACGACTTCGTTCTTCACCCATTTTGCTTCGCTCCCTTTCTCAGAAGTGGTAAGCCATATTCCATTTGTAGCACCCGCTCTGCTTCGGCGACGAAGGTTTGATGCAATGCACCTAATAGTTGCCCATAATATAAGGTCGCTTCATCGTCCCATACCGTCTCATGTCCAATTTCATTAGAAACAACGACGACGTGGCCAGCGGTGTGCGTTAGTTGCCGAATTCCATCACGAATCTTCTCGTAGCATGCTTGACGAAACGCCGGTTCTCGCCACGGTTCTAGTCCAGCTTCCCAGCCTACAAACAGTTCGTTGCTTACGAGATTCGTTAAACAATCAAGCAAGACACGATCTTGCGCTGTAAAAGATGCGGCGAGTTGCTCAACATGGCGTGGCTGCTCCCACGTTTTCCACTGATGATGGTAGTGGCGGCGATCGTCTTGATGACGTTTCACCCGCTGCTTCATTTCTTCATCATACGGCGCACTCGTCGCAATATAATGAAGCACTTCATCTGCTTTTACTTCATCCATCATTAAGCGTTCAGCGTAACCACTTTTACCACTACGAACGCCACCTATGATCATCGTAAGCATGCTTTACCTCTCGCTAATAGCGCAAGTAAGATATCGTTTTCTTCAGGCGTGCGTAGGGCAAGCCGAATATAGGCGCCAGCTAAGCCGTGAAAATTATACGTGTGCCGCACCGCAACGCCTTCGGAAAGCAGAAATTTAACGAGTGGAAGTAAATCGGTCGTTTCTTTTGTTCGAAGCACATAAAAATTCACTAGCGATGGACTGACGACATAGCCGAGCGCTTCTAGCATAGGAAAGAAGCGCTGTCGTTCCTCTGCCATGTTGCGGGCCGTTTCTTGCGCATACGGCGTTCCTTCTTTTAGCACACGTTCCCCAATGTGTTGAACAGGTCCATTGACACTCCACGGCGGCTGAAGAGCCATCATCGCCGCAATGACTGCTTGAGAAGCAAGCGCATAACCGAGACGCAAGCCTGGCAGCTGGTACATTTTCGTTAAGGAGCGTAAAAGGATGACATGATCATGGGCACGAACATACGAAGCTGCTGAACACGGTTGCTCTGTAAAGTGAATAAATGCTTCATCAATGACAAGATATACGTGCTCTTGTTCACAGATGGCAATCATTTCGGCAAGCGTTTCCTCAGCCAAGAGCGTTCCCGTTGGATTGTTCGGTCGACAGAGAAAACATAGCTTTTTGCCCCGTACCGCTTCTTTCCAATGTTCTAATGAAAGCTGCCAATCGTCAGCTTCCGTCGTTATGTAAGAAGTTACCCTACATCCATTTGCTTCACACGCCTCTCGATATTCCGAAAAAGCTGGCTCAATAATCAATACCTCGCTTTTTTGAAAAACGTGGGCTAGTAAATAAATCAGTTCTGCCGCACCGTTTCCGGCAATGACTTGATCGAGCGAGAGCCCCTCTTGAGACGCAATCGCGGCACGGAGCGGTTCCGCTGTTGGATGCGGGTAATGAAACATATGGTCCACACTGCGCTGCCACTCCTCCTGTAGCAGAGCGAGCGGTGGATAGGGATTAACATTCACACTATAATCATGGGTAATCTTACGAGCACCTACGTTTAATGCTTGTGCAAGCAATTGAGGATTAGCTCCATGGTTTGGTAAAGATTGCATACAGACCTCCTAACGCAATGAGTACACCCCAAAATGCCCATACGGTACGTTGCATCATCATCGTTGTTTTTTCAATGTGTGCGACGGCTAACACGACGTTCGCTTCGCCTATGAGCGGACGATGTGATACGCGTCCTTTATAGTAATTCGTGCCGCCAAGCTGAATCCCTAAGCGCCCCGCTACCCCCGCTTCACACCAGCCACTATTCGGACTCGGATGATTCTTCGCCTGACGACGTAACCATGTAAAAGAAACGTACGTAGGGGTAATCGGAACAATCAGCATCAGCAGACCGGTCAATCTTGCTGGTATGTAATTCAGGACGTCATCTAAGCGAGCCGACGCCCAGCCAAAGGCGTGGTATTGCTCATTTTTATAACCGACCATAGAGTCACATGTATTCACGGCTCGATAGAGTAATGCGAGCGGTGCGCCGCCTATAAAAGCAAAAAACAAGGGAGCAGTGACACCATCGCTCGTATTTTCAGCGACAGTTTCAACTGTTCCGCGGGCAATCTCTGCTTCAGTAAGCGTGTCGGTATCACGGCCGACAATCCAGCTTAACTTCTTACGCGCTTCGGGCATGTCGCCTTGGCGTAATGGGTTAGCAACCGACTGACCAGCCTCTTTTAACCCTTTAGCAGCAATGGTCGTTGCAATAAGAATACTTTCGATTGCAATGCCAAACAGAGGATGAAGTCTATAAGCGAAATGTACCACAACGTAAGCACAGCTTACCGTGAGGAAAAGAAGACATAGCAGCATCGCAACACCTTTTAGCTTTCGATAGCGCCCTTTATTCCACAGACGATCCAGCGCGGCAATTATTTTACCAAATCCGATGACAGGATGCGGCAGCCAGCGAGGATCACCGATTAGCTGGTCAATCAAGACAGCAAGCGATAAGGCAAGCGTATGATACACGATGATCATGAGCGTGTACCGACCCGCTGGTCATAGTGAGCTAGCGATTGTGTAAGCGCTTCATAAACAGCTTTACCAATTGCCTTTCCGAGCGCTGTTGCGGTTCCTGCATAGTGAATCGTTTTCCCTTGTTGTGTCGCTGCTACACTGACACAATCGGTTGTCGTACCAGTGGCAAGCGTTTGAGCTTGCTCATCACGTACACCACGGTCACGCAACGCTGCACTTTTCGCCTCTGTTGCCGTCATCATCGCTTGCAAAAAGGCGGCATCCGTTAACGTACCTTCAATAAATAAAAACATATTAATCGTTCCCGGAGCGGCATGAGTCGGTTGTTGCCAAGCACGCGACGCGTCACAGGCATTGCCAACACCTGCTGTCACATAGGCGGTTACGTTGTTTACACTTGCCACACCTACATCTTCAATGAAAGCGGCTGTCATCATGCCTACCGTCTCATCGCTAGAATAGCGCTGTTGCTCTATATAGTCTTGAAACTCTTGCTTTGCATCACTGCAAGCATAATTTTTGGGTACATGACGATTTATAAACGTATGTGCCCAGGAGAAACCTTCACCAATGAGGGCAGAAGAAAGTGTTTTATATAAAAAAGGCGCCTGCATACAGAGGTGATCGCCCTTTTGTTCCATCGTTACACTTTCATGCTGATTCGGTACGTTTTGTTGAGTGCTCGGAGCTAGCGCAATGAGGGGCTTCGCTTCAACCGGATGGCCCTGAACGTGTAACTGCGTTCGATAGACGTCTTGCAAAACTTGGGTTTGCATCATTTCTGAAGGCGTTCCGTGCGCCATCATTTTCCCTTCATGAAGCAAAAGAATATCATCACAATATAAACTAGCAATATTCAAATCATGTAAAATAGCAACGACCGTTAACTCGTGCTGTTGCACGCGTTCTTTTAACGTATCCATCAGCTTCACTTGATACGAGAGATCCAGATGATTCGTCGGTTCATCTAATAGCAATAGCTGTGGTTCTTGTGCTAAGGCTTTCGCTAACAACACACGCTGCCGCTCTCCTCCGCTTAAAGAAGCGATGCTTTGTGAAGCAAGATGCGCTACGCCCGTTATGTTCATCACGTCACGGACAACGCGCTCATCTTCGCTCGTGGCGCGCTTTAATAAGCCTTTATAATACGGATAGCGCCCGAGTGCCACCACTTCCTGCACGGAAAAGTCAAAGGAGTTTTCACCATGTTGCGGCAGCACCGCCACAATCTTGGCTAACTCTTTAGACGAAAAGTCAGAAATCGCTGTGCCGTCAATGGTAATACTGCCTTCCATACAAGGAAGCTGTCCAGTTATCATCTTTACTAGCGTTGTTTTTCCGCTTCCATTCGGGCCAATAATGCCTGTGAGCTTCCCTTTTTTCGCCTGAAAAGAAACGCTATTTACTTTTTTCGTTCCGTCATACCCACCGGATGCATTGTTTACAACGATCATGAGGTTCCCTTCTTTCGGCGATAACTTATGAAAATAAAAGCAAAAATGGGGCTACCAATAATGGCGGTAAGGACGCCAATCGGCAACTCTGATGGCGCAACGATCAGCCGCGAGACAATATCCATCACAACGAGAAAAATACCCCCTGCAATCATGGAAAGTGGCAATAAATGACGATGATCGCCTCCCCAAATCATGCGCACCATATGCGGAATCAACAAGCCAACAAAGCCAATCGTTCCTGAAACCGCTACAGCCGCTCCTGTTAATAACGACGCACCAAGCAATACGCTCATCGTATGACGCTTCACATTGACGCCAATATGACGCGCTTCTTGTTGCCCAAACGACAGTGCATTTAATTCGCGTGCGCTAGCGAGCAGCAAAAGCAAGCCGAGTATCAGAAATGGCGCAATGAGATTAACATACGCCCAGCCTCGCATGGAAACACTGCCGAGGAGCCAGCCGATCACTTGGCGAAGCTCATCTCCCGTTAAAGCAATAATAAGCGAAATGAGTGCGCCTAAAAAAGAGCTGCAAAGAATGCCCGTTAAGATGACCGTTTCGACCGTTAAATTACGTTGCACAAGGCGCGCAAATACGATAACCCCGACTAACGTCACAAACCCCGCTATTATACTAACGATTGGCAGCGTATAAGCGCCTACGAATGGCAATTGTATACCAAAGAAAATGACGCTTACCGCCCCGAGCGAAGCACCTGACGATACGCCTAACGTGTACGGATCAGCAAGAGGATTTTTTAATAATCCTTGAAAGGCAGCGCCGGCAAGCGACAGCGAACCGCCAACGAGCAAGGCGAGTAAAACGCGTGGAAAGCGAATGTCCATAACAATCGTGCTTTCCGTCGGATCAATCGTTGCTAGTGATCCGAGATGAAAGACATTCGCGCCAATTATCTTAATAACGTGAAAAAGGGGGATAGGTATAGAGCCTACCGAAATCCCCAAAGCAGCGACGACTGCTAAAAGAAGCAGCATCGCTATATATGAAAAGGTCCATTTACTTTTTGAATACGTCTGGATAGATCGCTTTGGCAAGCTCTTCCACTCCTTGTGCTAAGCGCGGTCCTGGACGAGAAAGCAAGTCATTGTTGAGATTGTGAATGTCTTTCGCTTTCACTGCTTGAACATTGCTCCATGCTTTGCGTCCGGAGATTTGTTTCCATACGTCTTGATCGCTACTGCCATACGTTGTAATAATAGCATCTGGGTTGTATTTTACAGGCTGTTCTTCGGAAACTTTTGGCCATCCTTTTAACGCGCCAGCGGCATTTTTCGCATGAATGCTTTTTAGCATATCATCGATAAACGTTCCTTGACCTGCCGTATAAATTTCTGGCGAAGGAGAAATTTCAACCCATACTTTTTTCTCTTTTTTTACTTGCTTCGCTTGCTCTTCAATACTTGCAAGCTTCTTTTTCATATCGTCTACAATTTCTTGTCCTTTTTTCTCTGTACCCGTTGCTTTCGCAATCATATCAATCGTTTTATACGTATCATCAAAGCTTTTCGCATCGTTAATAACAATGACTTTCACACCCGCATCTTCAAGCTGTTTTAAGCCATCTGCCGAGTTATGAGCAGCCGACGCATGGGCAAGCACAACATCTGGTTTCATACCGATAATTTTTTCAACATTAAATTTCATACCGCCTACTTTCGGCTTCTTTAATGCTTCTTTCGGATATGTATCGTTATCCGTTACACCAACGATTTCTTTGTCTAAACCAAGCGCAAAAGCAATTTCTGTATTACTCGGAATAAGCGATACAATTTTCGTTGGTTTTTTATCTAATTTAACCGAATGACCGACCGCATCTTTAATCGTAACAGGGAAAGCTTCATTTTTACTTGCAGTTTCTTTGTTGTTTCCGTCAGATGATGACTTTCCACCTGAACAGCCCGCGGCAATCATCATAACGATGACGAGCATCGCGATTGCTTGTAAACTTCTTTTCACTATGTTCACGCTCCTAGAGTAAGTGTACCGAATAAGCCATAAAAAAAACGCCCCCTTCACGAGGACGAGTCAATACAACGTCACGCACCGACGCCTATTGATTCACCTTTCCTCGAAGGTTCTTCACAAGCATAGAGGGCAGGTGTCTGACTTTCAATGAATCTACTTTCATTGATTACAGTGGCGGGACCGCGCTGGACTTTAACCAGCTTCCCTTTTAACTGTTGCATCGTGTGGAGCAACAGACCTTCTTCGCTTATTCAGCTAGTATCATTATACTCTACTCCAAACAAATGAAAAAGATTATTTTGGCAAAAGTGTATGAGCGGTTCGTTGTTCCTGTTGCATGCGCCAATCGTGCGCTAACAATCCAAAGCCATAAATATCACTGTATATGCCTTCATCATAATGGGCTTGTCGACGCACCCCTTCTTTTTGAAAACCTAGCTTTGTTAAAAGCGACTGACTCCGCTCGTTATAGCTATATACTTCGGCCTCGATACGATGGGTAGCTCGTTGGAACAAGACGTGAAATAGACCGGTAAGTGCCTCACTCATATAACCTGATCCTTCTTGTTCGCCTAGTCCAAATCGCAACCAGCCTACTTTTTGGGCCATCTCCATCCAGTTGAAGCGCACATAACCAATGCTCCTTCCACTGCTTTGTTTCTCCAATATCACATAAGTTTCTTTACACGAGGTAAGGCTGCGTCGAATATCAGCACGTTCATTCTGTTCTGAAATAAAGGTCGCACTACCTGTCGACATTTTCCGAAAGGTCGCTGTGCTTTTCCAACACGCCAAATCAGGCGCATCCCGTTCAGAAACCGGTCGAATAATAAGACGTTCTAGCTCTAGATTCATAAATATAGACCTCCAGAGAGAAAAATAGTTAATGTACACTTCCCTTATGTGAACGATTGTATGCGTATCCATTCTTTGTTAGTAGTGGTTGAGGGTAGGTGCTTGGGTGCGTGCGAATCGCGTAGGGAAAAAGTTTTATGCGCAATTTAGTGCTATTTAAGCCATCAGACATTTTATATAAGTTTTATCCTATTTGAGAGATTTTTCATGCAATTTTATACTATTTTTGTTCTATGAAGAGAGCTTTGCTCATGATTATGACAATCAGAGCGGCTCTGCGCGCGAATGGAGCGACTCTGCTCGCCGATGAAAGAGTTTTATATACATTTTTGCTATTTACGCAATCACAGGTCTTTGCACAACATTTTATTTAGGTTTTGCTCTATTTGAAGGTTTTTCACGTAATATTTTCTTGTTTTCGTCCCATTAAGAGAGCTTTCTGCGCGATTTTGAGTGTTGACGCGCGATTAAAGCAGCTTTGCGCATGAACGGAACGCCTCTGCGTGCGAACAGAGCACCTCTGCGCGCGAACAGAGCACCTCTGCGCGCGAACAGAGCATCTCTGCGCGCGAACGGAGCACCTCTGCGCGCGAACGAGGAGAAATCTCCCAAGTCACCGCGCAAAAAAACGCCGAAGCATGCGCTTCGGCGTTTTTATTTTACTTATTTTTGTAGGTTGTAGAATGTGCTCATTCCAGGGTAACGAGCGATGCTTGCCAATTCGTCTTCGATGCGAAGTAATTGGTTGTATTTCGCTACGCGGTCTGTACGAGACGGAGCACCTGTTTTGATTTGTCCAGCATTTGTTGCAACAGCGATGTCAGCAATTGTGCTATCTTCGCTTTCACCAGAACGGTGAGAGATGACTGCTGTGTAACCAGCACGTTTCGCCATTTCGATTGCATCAAATGTTTCTGTAAGTGTACCAATTTGGTTCACTTTGATGAGGATGGAGTTACCAACACCTTGCTCAATACCTTGTGCAAGTTTCACTGTGTTTGTTACAAACAAGTCATCTCCAACAAGTTGTACTTTGTCGCCAAGACGTTCTGTAAGAAGCTTGTGACCAGCCCAGTCATTTTCGTCAAGACCATCTTCAATTGAAACGATTGGGTATTTTGCTACGAGGTCTTCGTAGAAAGCAACCATTTCTTCAGATGTTTTTACAACGCCTTCGCCAGAAAGGTGGTATTTACCATCTTCTTTGTTGAAAAGCTCAGAAGAGGCAACGTCCATTGCAAGACGAACTTCTTCACCAGGTTTGTAACCTGCTTTTTCGATTGCTTCCATGATTGTTTGAAGTGCCTCTTCGTTAGAAGCTAAGTTTGGTGCGAAACCACCTTCGTCACCTACTGCTGTGTTTAAGCCTTTTTCTTTAAGAACAGATTTTAGGCTGTGGAAAATTTCTGCGCCCATACGAAGAGCTTCAGAGAATGTTGGTGCGCCAACAGGCATTACCATGAATTCTTGAATGTCTACGTTGTTATCTGCATGCTCTCCACCGTTTAAGATGTTCATCATTGGAACTGGAAGCGTCTTAGCGTTGAATCCACCAAGGTACATGTAAAGTGGAAGACCAAGAAGATCTGCCGCTGCACGTGCAACTGCCATAGATACACCAAGAATAGCGTTAGCTCCGAATTTACCTTTGTTTTCTGTACCGTCAAGCTCGATTAACGTTTTGTCAATGCCGACTTGGTCAAGAACATCGTAACCGATTAGTTCTGGAGCGATTAGGGCATTTACGTTTTCTACAGCTGTGCGAACACCTTTACCAAGGTAGCGACCTTTGTCACCATCGCGAAGCTCTACTGCTTCATATTCACCAGTTGATGCACCACTAGGAACGATTGCGCGTCCGAATGCACCAGACTCTGTGTAAACTTCTACTTCAACTGTCGGGTTACCGCGAGAATCTAAGACTTCGCGAGCGTATACTTCAATAATTGCTGACATTTATTTTCTCTCCTTTATTTATCAAGTGATGATGCGCTTCAAGGGCCCTTTGAAGAGCGCATCCTTACTTTTTAATCAATGTTTTTCCTGTCATTTCTTTCGGTTGCTGACCGCCTAATAAATCTAAGAACGTTGGCGCTAAGTCCGCAAGAATCCCACCATCACGTAATTCAACGCCATTTTTCGTAACGATTATTGGCACTGGATTCGTTGTATGAGCTGTCATTGGTTCACCTTCAAGCGTGATGACTTCATCTGCATTACCGTGGTCAGCAGTAATAATCGCTACACCATCTTTAGCAAGAATCGCATCAACTACTTTTCCTAAGCATTCATCGACCGCTTCAATCGCTTTGACAGTCGGCTCTAGCATACCGCTATGACCCACCATGTCAGGATTGGCAAAGTTTAAAATGATCGCATCTTGCGCGTCTGCTTCAATTTCTTGTAGCAGCGCATCGGTTACTTCATAGGCGCTCATTTCTGGCTTCAAGTCGTATGTTGCCACTTTAGGAGAATCAATTAAAATGCGCTTTTCTCCGGCAAACTCCGCTTCACGCCCACCGCTGAAAAAGAACGTTACGTGCGGATACTTTTCCGTTTCGGCAATGCGTAATTGACGATAATTTTGTTGAGAAAGCACTTCACCTAGTGTGTTATCAAGGTTTGTTGGTTGGAACGCAACATCGCCTTCAACGGTTTCACTAAAGTGTGTTAAACAAACGAAATGAATGTCTTTCGGGAATTTCTCACCACGATCAAAGCCACGGAAGTCTTCATTCGTAAATACTTGTGAAATTTGAATGGCACGGTCTGGGCGGAAGTTACAGAAGATAACGGCATCTCCGTCTTGAACCGTTGCAACTGGTGAACCGTCTTCGCGCTTAATAACAGAAGGAAGAACGAATTCATCATAAATTTCTTTGCTATATGAATCTTTCACAACATCCAGCGGATTCGTATAGTCAGGACCTTCACCATACACCATGGCGCGGTATGATTTTTCAACACGATCCCAACGCTTATCACGATCCATTGAATAATAACGACCAGAAAGCGTAGCGATTTCGCCAAGCTCTAGCTCGTCCATTTTTGCTTGTGCTTGCTTAATGTATTTTTCAGCAGATTTCGGCGGCACATCGCGACCGTCTAAGAAGCCGTGTAAGTACACTTTTTCTACACCTTGTTGTTTAGCTGTTTCTAGCAACGCAAGGATATGGTCGATATGACTATGAATCCCACCGTCTGAAAGCAATCCGAAGATATGCAACGCTTTGTCGTTTTTCTTCACAAGATCCATTGCTTTTAGGAACGTTGGGTTTTCATAAAACTCGCCTTCTTTAATGGAAACATTCACACGTGTTAAGCTTTGATACACGATGCGCCCCGCTCCGATGTTTAAATGTCCAACTTCAGAGTTCCCCATTTGACCTGCAGGAAGACCGACGGCTTCTCCACATGCAGTTAAATGTTGATGCGGGTATGTTTCCCAATAGCGATCAAAGTTTGGCTTTTTCGCATGAGAAACAGCGTTTCCTTTATCTTCTTCACGGCAACCAAAGCCATCAAGAATGATGAGTGCTACTGGTTTATTGGCCATTGTTAACACCTTCTAGTAACTGAAGGAATGATTGAGCTTCTAAGCTCGCTCCTCCTACAAGCGCACCGTCGATGTCAGACATGCTCATTAGTTCTTGAATGTTGCTTGGTTTTACACTACCGCCGTATTGAATGCGAACTGCATCTGCTGCTTCTTGAGAGAATTGCTCTGCAATTACGCTACGGATATAGCTACATACTTCATTCGCATCTTGGGAAGAAGCTGTTTTTCCTGTTCCAATTGCCCATACCGGCTCGTATGCAACAACCGTACGCTTCACTTGATCTTCTGTTAAGCCTTGAAGACCTTTTTCTGTTTGCGTTTTAACAACAGCTTTCGTTTGGCTTGCTTCACGCTCATCAAGCGTTTCACCAACACAAACGATTGGTGTTAACCCATGGTTAAACGCCGCATGTGTTTTTTCGTTCACAAGCTCATCTGTTTCACCGAAATATTCACGACGTTCAGAGTGACCAAGAACAACATAGCCTACGCCTAGATCTTTAAGCATGACAGGGCTAATTTCCCCTGTAAATGCGCCGCTATCTTGCGCGTGCATGTTTTGTGCACCAACGCCAAGGTCGCTTCCCTTTACATCTGTTACGAGCGCGTCAAGAAATAGTGCAGGTGCACAAACGACCGCATCGACAACATCACGAGAAGGAATAGATCCTTTTACTTCAGCAACGAATGCTTTCGCTTCTGATAATGTTTTGTTCATTTTCCAGTTTCCTGCAATGATTGGTTTTCGCATGAATTTCACCTTCCTCTTTCACTCTTTACTTGTCGTTTAACGCAACGACACCTGGGAGTTCTTTTCCTTCCATAAACTCAAGAGAAGCACCGCCACCTGTAGAAATGTGGCTCATTTTCTCTGCAAGACCAAACTTCTCAACAGCTGCCGCTGAATCGCCGCCACCAATTACGCTATACGTGTCCGTTGCTTCTGCAAGTGCTTTAGCCACAGAACGTGTACCGTTAGAAAAGGCTTCGATTTCAAATACGCCCATCGGTCCGTTCCAAATCACAAGTTTAGAATTTTTGATCGTTTCCATATACGTTTCAATCGTTTTTGTACCGATATCAACGCCTTCCCAGTCAGAAGGAATCGCATCAATTGGAACGATTTTCGTAGCAGCATCGTTAGAGAAATCATCCGCAACGAGCACGTCTTGTGGAATAAGGAAGTTAACACCCTTCTCCTTCGCTTTTTCCATGAAACGCTTCGCTGTTTCGATTTTATCTTCTTCTAACAAAGACTTACCAATATCATGGCCAAGTGCTTTGATGAATGTATAGCCAAGACCGCCACCGATTATTAAGTTATCTACTTTGTCTAATAGGTTATTAATCACATCGATTTTGTCTTTTACTTTTGCGCCACCAATAATCGCTGTAAATGGACGCTCAGGCTCAGATAATGCTTTACCAAGCACGTCTAACTCTTTTTCCATTAAAAATCCAGCTACCGCAGGAAGAAGTTTTGCTACACCTTCCGTTGAAGCATGCGCACGGTGAGCTGCACCAAAGGCATCATTTACATACACGTCGGCTAACGCTGCAAATTTCTCGGCAAGCTCAGGATCATTTTTCTCTTCTCCAGCATAGAAACGAACGTTTTCTAAAAGAATAACGCCGCCCTCGCTGAGGCTGTCTAGTGCTTTTTGTACAGGTTCGCCATAAGCTTCGTCTGTTTTAACAACATCCTTGCCTAGTAGCTCTCCTAAACGTTTAGCGACCGGATCAAGGCGCAATTCGTCAACTGCTTTCCCTTTCGGACGCCCAAGGTGACTTGCTAATAACACTTTAGCACCTTGTTCTGTTAAGTATTGAATGGTTGGTAATGCCGCACGAATACGAGTATCGTCGGTAATCTTACCATTCTCCATCGGTACGTTAAAGTCTACGCGGCAGAAAACCACTTTTCCTTTTACGTCGATGTCACGAACTGTTTTCTTGTTCATAAGTATTCCTCCTAAACAGTCATAAATCGAGAAGAGAACTTTTATTCACTCGTAGTTTATCCGAAAATGAGAACTTGAAAACCGGCTAATTTTCAGCTCGCCACTTCAAACAAACGAAAAACAAGGAAAGAGGGTAAGGGCTCTTCGCTAACCCTTCCCCTCCTAAAAAGTATTCTCTCTATTATTAAAGTCCTTTTTTAGCAATAAAGTCAATAAGGTCTACAACACGGCTAGAGTAACCAGTTTCGTTGTCGTACCAAGAGATTACTTTTACCATGCTACCTTCCATAACCATTGTAGAAAGAGCATCAACAGTAGAAGAGTTTGTGTTACCGTTGTAGTCAGTAGATACAAGCGGCTCTTCGCTGTAACCAAGAATTCCTTTTAGTGGACCTTCAGCAGCTTCTTTAAGCGCAGCATTGATTTCTTCAGCTGTTACGTCTTTGTCAAGTTCAGCTACAAGGTCAACTAGAGATACGTTTGGCGTTGGTACACGCATAGCCATACCGTTCAATTTACCTTTTAATTCAGGAAGAACGAGGGATACAGCTTTAGCAGCACCTGTTGTAGTTGGAATGATGTTTTCCGCAGCTGCACGCGCACGACGGTAGTCTTTATGCGGAAGATCAAGAATTTGTTGGTCATTTGTGTATGAGTGAACAGTTGTCATCATACCACGTTTGATTCCGAATTTTTCGTTAAGAACTTTAGCAAATGGTGCTAAGCAGTTTGTTGTACAAGAAGCGTTAGATAGTACGTGGTGGTTAGCTGCATCGTATTGATCTTCGTTAACACCCATTACTACTGTAATATCTTCGTCGCTAGCAGGAGCAGAGATCACTACTTTTTTAGCGCCAGCTTCTAAATGTTTTGCAGCGTCAGAACGTTTTGTGAAGCGACCAGTAGATTCTACTACTACTTCTACGCCAAGCTCGCCCCATCCAAGTTGAGCTGGGTCACGTTCAGCAAGAACTTTAATTTCTTTTCCGTTAACGATCAATGCATTTTCGCCAACTTCAACAGTTTCGTTTAATTTACCATGAACAGTGTCATGTTTAAGTAAGAATGCAAGCATGTTAGCGTCTGTTAAGTCGTTAACTGCTACTACTTCTACGTTCGGGTTATTTAGTGCTGCACGGAACACGTTACGACCAATACGGCCGAATCCATTAATACCAATTTTAGTTGCCATTTTAAAAATGACCTCCTTTAGTTTTTGCAAAAATATAATTAAAGGGAAAACCCTTAATTCACGTTTTTAAGAGCTTGCTAACAATTTGTTCGCAGCGCCTTCATCGGTGATTAACACCTTTTTCGGACCATGCTTCATAAAGGCGGCAATTGATTGTGCCTTAGAAGCACCTCCGGCCACAGCCATAATAAAATCGCTGTGCGATAGGTCATTCAATTGAAGACCAATCGTTCGTACGCGGTGAACAACTTCACCGTCTCTGTTAAAGTAGTAGCCAAATGCTTCAGCTGCTGCTTGTTCGTTCTTTAGCTTCTCCATTACTGCTGGCGAAGAATTTCGCCGTTCAGCCATCGTTTTAGCATCGCCGATTCCATGAATGACTATACTTGCTGATTGAAGAAGCTCCATTACTTCTTTAACGCCTGGTTCTTGGAGTAACGCGAGGTACGTCTCTTTGCTAAGCTGATCGGGAAGATGAAGCAAGCGATATTCTCCAAGTGCCTTAGCGGCCATCGTCGAACAAATCGTATTCGCTTGATTTTCAACTTTTTCGCCTAAACCGCCTCGTGCTGGGACAAACAATAGCTGTTGGTCCTTATTGCTTGGCGTCATCATTTCTGCCATGGCAGCAATCGTCGTACCGCCTGTGACAGCGATAATATTATCACCAGCTAGCTCTTGCTTTAGTCGCATAACAGCAGCTTTGCCGAGTTCGTTTTTCACCCACGGGTCTTCATCACTATTGCCAGGTACAATAATGACCTCTGACAATTGTAAGGATTCCCTTACTTTCGTTTCTAAAACACGAAGTCCAGCAAGTTCATTCATTAACACTTCCAAGCGATCAAGAACGCTGATGCCATCAGGTGTTAACGACATGCCTCCAGGTAGTATGGACAAGAGACCTTGGTCTTTTAAAAAAGTAACTTCAGCTCGCAATACCCTTTCTGTAAGGTTCACAAACGTCGAAAGGTTGCGACGGCCGATTGGTTCATGAAAGCGAACAATTTTTAAAATGCTATACCGTTTTCTCATCACATCGAGCAAATCGGGTAAAAGCTTTTTCTGTATCTCTATTAAATCGTTCATGGATCCTTCCCCTATTCATCGTCCGCCTATCGTTGCGGCAGCTAATCGGGACTCGAATTGTCCCTCGTAGTCATTTTATGTCCCGATTGGGGTAAAAAAAATGACGCCTCATTTATTAGCCACCCTCATTCTACATAAGTTGTGACTGTTTTTCAACACTTTTTACTTATTATTTGTAAGTAAACGCTTTCTTATACCATCTTTATTCAATTTACCATATAAAAGCGTTTCTCCGTCTATAGAAACGACAGGAATCATTAAGCCATAGCGTTCTACTAAATCATCCGATTCATAAATATCAATCACTTCAATCGATAGCTTGAGCTCCTCTTGTAGCTCTACTAGTAGTGTATGCGCTTCTTCGCACAATGGACAGAGGTGTTTCGTGTAAAACTGAATGTTTGTTGACATGATCCATTCCCCTTTTAGGCTGATTGTTATGCTAGGAAAAGATATGTGAAATGCCAGGCATGACATTTCACATAGATGCTGACATGATTACGCATAGCGTCTACGCTTAGCAGACGATCCGATTTTCATTTCTTCACGATACTTTGCAACCGTTCGTCGGGAAAGCTTTAAACCTTCTACGGAATAAAGTGTTTCGGCAATACTTTGATCCGACATCGGCTTTGCCTTGTCTTCCGTTTGGATGAGTTTCTTAATCGCCAGCTTCGCGCTTTTAGAGGAAGCGCTTTCACCATCGTGCGTGGAAATCTTTGTTGTGAAAAAAGATTTTAATGCTATCACGCCACGCGGGGTTTGAATCCATTTATTTTTAACAGCGCGACTCACGGTTGACTCATGCATCCCAATGCGATTCGCTACGTCTTTTAGCGTCATTGGCACAAGCGCCTCAGGACCTTTTCGTAAAAAATCTTGCTGTTGGCGAATGATATCTTTCGCAATCATAACAAGGGTATTTTTTCGCTGTTCTAAGCTTTTTTGCAGCCAGACGTATTTTTGATACTGTTCTTGTAGATAGGAACTCGCTTTGTTGTTTTTATTGTGTAATAAGTGCTCATATTGTTTATGCAGCTGTACTCTCGGTGTAAAGGGCTCATTAATAGCGAGTTTAAAAACACCTGCCTCTTCTATAACGGATAAATCAGGGTAGACATAGGCGAGGTCTTCTTTTTCAGTAAATTCGTGCCCAGGTCTTGGATGTAATGTCACAATGAAGTCTGCCGCTGCCTCTACATCAGCAGCCGTTGTTTGTAGGGCCGTCGCGATTTGCTTTAATTTACGATCTCCTAGCCATTCTAGATAACCGTCTACAATTCGATACGATAGGTCGCCTTCCATGTGGAGTGCCTTTAATTGAAGCAGTAAACATTCGCGAAGCGTGCGTGCACCGATACCAGCAGGCTCGAGCAGATGGAGATAATGAAGACAAGTCGTCCATTGCTCATCATTCATGAGAAATCGCGTCTTTACTTCTTCTTCGGTCACATCAAGATAACCAGCATCATCAATGTTTAATATTAAATACTGTAAGATCGGCTCTAATGCATCTGGAACGCCTAATGAAGTCGCTTGCACTAACAACGTTTCATGCATTGTTGCACGCGCTGGCTGGCGATGACCGATGTCTTCCCAATCTTGTGATCCTTGATTTTGAAGCGCTTTCTTTTTGTTGTTTAAAAGTAATGTCGGCTCTGAAAGTTCGATCAACGGATTTTCGAGTGCTTGTTCTTGCAAAAACTGATTTAACTCATAGCTTGGATATTGCAAGATGGTGATCGCCTGCCGGAGCTCTGCCGTCATAACAAGGCTTAAGTTCTGTTGCTGAAACAATCCCAGCTCCATGATCCATCCCTCCTACCTTCTATCATACTATACTTATGAAGGGAGGAACATAGTCATGTCGAGAAAGCACCTTGATCGTTAAAGGAGGACGACTTCATATAACGAGCATGTTTGCATTTTACGGAAGTATCGCAAACTACTAAATTAGTTCATAAAAAAAAGAGCCGATTACATCGGCCCTTTTATAGCGCTATTATAGTTTTTCAACGTTAGCAGCTTGAGGTCCACGAGCACCTTCAACGATTTCGAAAGATACTTCTTGACCTTCATCTAAAGATTTGAAACCTTCAGATTGGATAGCAGAAAAGTGTACGAATACATCGTCTCCACCCTCTACTTCGATAAAACCGAAACCTTTTTCTGCGTTAAACCATTTTACTTTCCCGTTTTGCATGGGTATATCCTCCTGTCAGCGCAATTAAAGCGCTTTAAAAAATTGGAACCATGTTACAATGCTAACAAACTAAAAGAAAACTATATGTTTACATCCAGTCATGTGAACACGTTATGGTCAAACTTACTATATCATGGTAATTTCCAATTGTCAAAAGGCTTCGAAGTTGTCAGACATTATGAAACTGGCAGGAATGCGCTCATAGCAAGTGTTTTTCAATAAAAGAACGCGCAAATAAAAGTTTCATTAAGTATTTTCCATTGCAATATTTTTAAATATTATTCTTTCCTACCACTCATATTTCTTTTTTCCCAAAAAACTTCTGGGAGCATCTTTTTGTGGAAGAAACGCTCCATTTCCGGTAAAATCCAATGATCAAGCTGTTGTTGATTTCCTGTTTCTATTAGTCGATTCACTAAAACGTCATGCCATATGTAATCTTCTAATAAAAATAAATGAACGGAATCATTTGTATAAAAGGCTTTTGGGTTATGATCCTGATCATGTCCATATAGTAACTCTCGATTATCTACAGAAAGGATAAACCACCTATTGTTGGATAGTTCACTCATATATTCATTTTTCCGATGACTATATACACTATCAATTGGATTGTCCACATCAAAGACAATCCCTTGAATATGACAACCATTTTGCTTACGATTAAGTAAATCAGGCAGAAGTTCTGTATAGATTGGATTCCACATTGATAATACTATTTGCTTTTCAGCATTATTAATCAGCGTCCGACAATAAGATAGAATTCCTGTTCTACCTTTAATTGTTGAAATGTAGTCGTCAGCTTCTGGTTGCTGCTGTTCTAACAACTTTAATTGTGATGAAGCATGTTCATAAGATTTCTCCCACTGTTTTTTTTGTCGCTCTAAAAAAACCTCCACAGGAAGTGGGGAGTATTGTTTTGTACCATCTTCGGTTTCTTCAACCATTACAATTCCTTTTTCATCAAGACCTTGCAATATATCATAAATTCGTCCACGGGGAATACCTGACAATTTGCTAATTTGGTAAGCACTTGTAGTACCACTCTCTACTAATGCCTTATATGCTTTTGCTTCATATTGTGTAAGACCAAATGTCTGTAATGTTTCTAGTAATTCCATTCAAATCTCCTTTTGCTTTTAAGTTTAAAATAAAGGTGTGAAAACATTTATTATTAAGACAATAATTACCCCTAACATGAAAGGTTTCATGAGCTTACTTCCACCTTTTTGTGCAAAAAATGCTCCAATATATGCTCCAATTGAAACAGATATAGCTAAGGTAACCCCTGATAGCCAATCTATATTTCCAAAAGTTGCGAATGTAATAAACGCTGTGACGTTTCCTATAAGACTAATTACTTTGGCAGCTCCACTCGCTTGTAAAAAATTTAATCCAAGCCATAAAACGTAAGAGAACGTTATTAAAATTCCTGTTCCTGGACCAAAAAAACCTTCGTAAATTCCTATAACAATCCCTAGAAAAAACGTGAATAACGTTTTAATCCACAATTGATTAGAAACTGCTTGTCGTTCCTCATCTCCAAAATCCCTTTTCGTTAAGACAACTAATCCGATTATTACAAGTAATATCACTACGATACTTTGTAGAAGAGACGCCGGCAACGCTATGGCTACAATACAACCCAAAATGGTACCAGGTAATGCCCCAATGAGACCAACGATTGATTCAGGCCACCACTTAATTAATCCTTTTTGAGAAAATTTTATTGTACCTACTAGAGAACCAAATGATAGAGCAAACTGATTCGTTCCTAATGCCATTTGTGGAGGTAAACCAAGCAAGAATAAAGTAGGAAGGCTAAACAATCCTCCTCCCCCAATCATTGTATCAACAGCACCTGCTAAAATTCCACCTATTATAACTATAACAATATGAAATAAAGTGAATGTCATTACTAATCTACTATTGTAATATTTACAATTCTAGCTTGTGCCAATTGTAAATATAAATCAGTTTTTAAGGAGATCGAACGATCCAATCTCCCTGCATTAAAATAAATCACATGATGATCTGTTACCGCTTCATCAACCAATACATTTAAATTTTCATTAAATGAAATTGGAGGAACTGTCCCCATCGCACAGTTTGTTAATAGTGATGCTTTTTCAGGAGGTGCTAGCAAAGCTTTTTGAGCATTAAATAATCTGCTTATTTTAGAAAAGTCCAACTTTCGATTCCCTGGAACCACAGCTAAATAATACTGTTTGTCTTTCTTACTAAAATTAATTTGAACTACCATTGCTTTTGCCGATTGGGATAAAGAGTTCCCTCTAATTTCACTTACCCTTTTAGTTTCACCTTCCGAAGCATGACTCATCTCTTCAAAATTCACATTATTTTTTCGTAGCATGTTGATTATTTTTTCATAAACATCATTTTCCATAAAATCCTCTCCATTCTATTTTATATAAACCACTATAGTGGTTACTAAAATAATAATCTTATTCTCAAGCCACTTCAAGAAAAAAATGGATATTCAAACAAAAAGATTCATTGTACTCACTCCTATTTATAGAAATGAGTACAATGAATCTTTTCATACATGTGCTCCCCAACAATTGCTAAATCAGCACCTGTGTCAATTTTCACTCCGTCAACAACTATATAGTCTTTCAACATAACCTGTATGGTTTTTGCAATTTTTGCACGCAGCAAACAGTACGTCATTGGCGTTTCTCTAAGAATTTCATACCATAAATACAAAAATTTTGTATAATTATTCTTGGAATAACCATATAACGCTATGCTTCTTTGTTTAACATCACATGCTAACAGATGATTAAAACAAAAATTAACGAAGTAATAGTGAAAGGAGTCGAGCGATATGTCAAAAAAAAGACTTATGATTTTAGGTGCTTTATTGGTTCTCGCAGTAATTTTAATCTTGGTCGGTAATCTATTTAGTAAAAAGGATGAGGTATCCCCTATTTCTACTATAAAGGTTGAAAATCATGGTGATGAAAAGAAAAAAAGTGACGATAGTAAAAATGCTGGTCAATTGGGTGACCTTGGGCCACTACCAGATGCAAAGAAAATGCAGAAGTTGCGTAAAGAAGCTTTTAATAACATCGAAATATCTAAAGATAGTTTCGGAAATATGATGGAGAAATTGTCACATAAGGTGATTGACTTTAATATCACTATGCCTACAGCTGATTTAGATAGATTAGTTGTTAAAGAAGAAGATAAAAATATGATTCAATCTATTGCCTTTTACTACGTAACTCCTGAAATTCAAGCTCATGTTTTCAGTATTAATAGTTATTCTTTAGTTGTTTGGGATGAAGATGAATCAATACATGCAGAACCTATTTTAGGACGGACACCTATTCGTGTTGTTACATGGAGGAAAGCTGGTGATATTCCATTTGAAGAGGGTACGAAAGATTACAAGAATTATATGTACTTCGTGAATAAAATCCCTCAATATATATCCACTTTTGAATTTACCGTTAAATAAGATGTACACGAATTAAAGAAAAGAGGATTAGTTTTTAGCCAATCCTTTTTTTATTATTTTAGTGTTTCGTCTGTTTTTTTCACAATATATTCAGGATATGTATCTTTAATCCCTTCTTTATCTGTATATGTCCCTAAAGTGGATGTGAAGAGAGTTAAGTTCTTTTTCCCTTCAACAATCGTATTTCCACCTTCTATGATATCGTCAATATTGATAGATTCATCGGCTAACTTAGCATTTCCCCAATGCCTAATCCAGATGTAATTTGAGAATCAAGATGAATTCTGTTTCCAAAGCCATTACTCATTTGTGCCTTTGTTAGTGGACTCTGTTAGTTAAATAGTTCGTAATACGATCATCTTCCATCCCCTGACTAGGGTTAAGTACATCCTCAGGAAGCATAGCAGGATTAAGCGTAACCGATTTGAGTTCAGGGCACTCATTTCGGGTCCTTTTTGCTACATAATTTGATAAGTCTCCACCAAGGGAATTTCCTGCTACATAGTTTAGATTTGGAAATTCCCTCTTCATTTTCACCAAGTATTGATAGGCATCCTCAAACTGAGGATGCGAAGTATGTGTGGTTACTAAACTCGCATCAGCAAAAAGATCCATGCCTCCATCTTTTTGCGCTTGAGTGCCTTGATATATAACAGCGTATTCTTTACTTTTTAGATTTTGTATTGTTACCGCATTTAGACCTGTATCTTTGTGTTTAACTACATCTACTACCCGATACTTTTTCTTATAAATTTTAATTATAGTACGAGGATCAAGTGTCATATAAACATATTTGCCCGACAAGCGAATTAAATCTTCATCGTTAATGTGGTCTTTTCTATTGATATTTTTAATACTCATAAAGCATTTGACCTTTTAAGTTTATCTGAATTTCATCTTTACCTACATCTGTTCCTTTGTGACTTTTGCCAATACCTGAATCTTTTAAAATTTCGTTACTATTAAGAAAAAACGCATATAAACCAGGCGGAAAGCTTCCGTACTGCTTAAAATTACTAATTAGTTTTTGACCTAACTGTTTATCGGGATCGCTAAATCTTTTTTTTATAAAAAAAGTCAATGTTATTTGAGGCTCAGAAACTTTTAACTCTTTCTCAATCTCTCTTCGCAGTTGCTCACTAGATGAATTATGGTTCTTTTTATACAGTTTGAAAGCAGAAGGAGCTGATAGGTCTGTAATACTTACATAATAATTTGGTCGCACAACTCCCATTTCGAAAACATTCTCAATGGCATCTTGGCGCATCCCTACAACAGGGTACTTCTCTGTCATCTTCTTACAAAATTTTCCTAGGTTTTGAAATTCTTTTTCGTAGGCTTTCACATAAAGTACTGACATAATGGAGCCTTCTACTTTCCCCTCTACTTCACTTACATCACTAATCTTCCCATCTCTCACAAACACAATGACCGACGTATAAAAGGTAGGCAAGTCATCGGAGCTTACGTGAGCGACTACTGCATTTTGAGCGCCTACTAAATTGGTTACTTTTGTATTCTGAAGTTTGTATTTTGTTTTAAGATAGTTCAGCGCAGCCGCGCTTACTTCTTTACGATGACTTTTCGCAAACTGCGACATTTCTTCACCATTTGGTAAGGCGAATGCTTTGCCGTCGTAGTCTTGGACGGGGGTGTATGGAGACGTACTAGTAGTTTCTTCTGCTATGGCGCAGCCGCTTAATAATAGGGAACTTGCAACTAAACTTTTTAGTAGTATGGTATTACTTACCTTGTACATGTATCCTCCTACTCGTTTTTCATTCATCATGTTAAAAAAAAGCAAGAAGAATAATTATTCCTCCTGCTCCTCTCGTTCTAAGGGGTAACCGTTCCCCTTTCTACTTGTTCATTTAAGATATCAATATTATTCTTAATTTTAGCTGCTTGCTTTTGCAGGCGCTCAATGATGTCAGCTTTATTTCCCATTAATTGATAAGAAATGTTTTCAAACTGCAACGACATTTTATTTAGTAAAGTAAGAGCAGAGTAATTTAAAGAAATAACGTTTTCATATTTGGTCCCATGAAAGAGAGCAGTATCAACATAACTTTCAAACTCCAAAAATAATGAATCCATATTATTATTTGCTTTACGAGCAACATTCTTAAATTCTGAGAGTTGATCTAACAAATCTTTAATTTCAGACTGCATATTTTTCAATCCACCGGATTTATGTATTCCGATTTTAATTAAAATGCTCTCTGGAATTAGCACCATGACCATAGCAACATTAAGTGTAGAACTTAATAGCTCAGTAAGTTTTGAATGTAATTGATCAATTGCATTAACTAATGCCTCTAACAGCGGACTTATGGAAACAGCCACATTCTGTGCAAAGTTTTTATAATTTAAGGCTAGTTGCCGCTTTTTAATCCCCATCTTATCAATCAACAAATCTGAAGTAATACATTTATGATGATCTGCCGGAGCAATCACAGCATCTCCAGTATCAATAGTGTTCACTTTGCCTTGAGCAATATTATCAGCTAATTGACGATCTAATTTACCAAATACAGCACTAACACTTTTAGTGGCTGATTGGAAATTACCCACTTGTTTCACAATAATATTCTTATTACTCTTAATAATTTTATAATGGGCAATTAATTCATCAACAACCCCATCAAAATAGTGATTATCTATCCCTCGAAATAATTTTGGTATTTCATCATTTACAACCCTGTCTAGGAACTTATTAATTTGATATATAATATTTTCAATAATTACTATGTAACCTGGAATAGCTTGTATTATACTGAACATTGATATGATTTTTGTCGTCTCTGAAATTACTGCTTGGACTAACGGGTGATGTAAAATTTCGTTAACACGCTGTGAAATCATCATCCATACAGGATTTAACTTTTTCATTACATCTAGTGTTGTATTTTCACCGTTAATCCATTTCATAAATATAGAAAGCAACGGAATTGAATTAATTACTTCGTCAAATTGTAACTTTAACGTTTCTTGCCTATCATCCAGACGACTTCCTTGTTCTTGTACTGTTTTTATAGAGTGTGATAAATATTGATCTGCATTGTGAATAGCTGTGAGAACTCTATCTTCTAGAGCATCTACTAGAATTTGAATGTTCTCGTGATTAATGATTATTTTTTCTTTTCTATCAACACCAGTTGCCTGAAGGGACTCTCCTGTCCAAATATTAGTAGCAATCGCTAAATCAGCAGCTGTCTCAATTTTCACTCCGTCAACAACTAGATAGTCTTTTTCAACATAACCTGTATGGTTTTTGCTTAGCATTTCCCCAATGCCTAATCCAGATGTAATTTGAAAATCAAGATAAATATTTTTACCCGGTATTCTGTTTCCAAAGCCATTACTCATTTGTGCCTTTGTTAGTGGATCTCTGTTAGTTAAATAGTTCGTAATACGATCATCTTTCATCCCCTGACTAGGGTTAAGTACATCCTCAGGAAGCATAGCAGGATTAAGCGTAACCGATTTGAGTTTAGGGTACTCATTTCGGGTCCTTTTTGCTACATAATTTGATAAGTCTCCACCTAGAGAATTTCCTGCTACATAGTTTAGATTTGGAAATTTCTTCTTCATTTCTACCAGGTATTGATAGGCATCCTCAAACTGAGGATGCGAAGTATGTGTGGTTACTAAACTCGCATCAGCAAAAAGATCTATGCCTCCATCTTTTTGCGCTTGAGTGCCTTGATATATAACAGCGTATTCTTTACTTTTTAAATTCAAAACTGTTATTGCATTAAGTCCCGTTTTTTTATTACTTCTAATATTAATCACTTCAAATTGCTTTCTGTTCAAAATTAATCTATCAAATAGTTTAAGGTTTTTGTATGAGTATTTCCCAGCTAAACGAACTAGATCTTCATCATTAATGTATTCTGTTTTTTTAATAATTCGACCTTTATTGGCTTGCAATAGACTCACCTCCCCTTGATATCAACTTGAATTTCATCAATACCTAATTGTGTTCCTTTATAACTTTTTCCGTCACCTTTATCTTTTAATATTTCGTTACTACTAAGGAGAACAGCATATCTCCCTGGGGGGTAATATTTATTCTGTTTAAAATCTTGAATAATTTGCTGACCTAGTTTTTCATCAGGTGGACTATGTTTTTTTTTCATAAAAAAGGTCAGCGCTATTTGAGGATCATTTGCTTTTAACTCTTCCTCAATCTCAATCCTTAATTCCCCACTTGTCATAAGAGGATTCTTCATAAATGAATCATATGTAGCGGGTGCATCAATTTTGAGAATATTAACCCGAAAAAATGGTCGCACAACCCCCGAATCAAAAACGCGCTGTATCGCATCTTCGCGCATCCCTACTACAGGGTACTTCTCGGTCATTTTCTTGCAAAAGTTTTCTAAATTCTGAAATTCTTTTTCATAGGCTTTTACATAAATGCCTGACATAATGGCACTCTCCACATTTCCTTCCAATTCATTAACGTGATTAACCACACCATTTTTCACAAAAACAATGACCGATGTATAAAAGGTTGGTAACTGATCCGAGCTAATATGAGCGACAACCGCATCTTCTGCACCTACTAAATTCGTTATTTTTGCATTTTTAATCTTATATTTTTTATTAAAATAGCGAAGGGCCGCATCACTCACTTCTTTACGATGAGTTTTCGCAAACTCTGACATCTCTGTTCCATTCGGTAATTCCACCGCTTTACCATCATAATCTTGTACAGGTGTATAATAAGATGATTCACTGTCTTCTTTCTTTTTTTCAGTCATACCACAACCTCCTAATAGTAAGCTTACAATCGCTATACTTGTTACGAATGGCACTCTTTTTTTTATGCGCACGCTTCGTAGCACCTCCATAATTTCCCTTTCTAACAGTTTACAAAATAAAGGAATCTTTTGATATACGACGATAGCGCTAAATTACTTTTTAAAAGTATGCCAATTCTCCCTTTTGCGTTTCTTTTTAGTTATACATTTGTACCGCATCTGTATATTTCTTACTATACATTTCCCCAATAAAAACAGCCGACACATTAACCCGCACTTTACACCCCCTTCCCTAGAACAGAAGAGCTATATCTGTTACTATAGAAGGAGTGCAAGAAAAGGAGGAACAAGGATGGCTGAGCAGTTTTCGGTTGCTTTTTTTGAAGAGAATTTTCAACAATATATTGAGCGCAATAAGGATGTGTTTTCGAAAGCGCATGCGATGAATGCATATTATCGCTCGATTGTTGGGACGTTGATCAATGATCATTTAAATAAAAATGGTGAGATTGTACGACGCATTCGAAATTTAGAAGAGGCGTATAACAACGTTAAACATACATAATGAGGGATGATTCTTTTTTACAGCGCACACACGTTTAAACGCTGTGTAAACGGGAATGATGTTGATAGCATAAACATACATTGGAAAGAAGGAATCACCCCTTGCTACATAGAATTATGAGCAAAGGTGCTTTTTGTTTGACCTTTTTTGACCTTTTTTGTATGATGACAGTAACACATGAAAAACAGACCTTTAAAGGAGGAGTACTACTATGAATTTAATACCTACAGTTATTGAACAAACAAACCGTGGTGAACGTGCCTATGATATTTACTCTCGCCTCTTGAAAGACCGCATCATCTTGCTCGGAAGTGCAATTGATGATAACGTAGCTAACTCCATCGTGGCTCAGCTTCTTTTCTTGGCTGCTGAAGATCCTGATAAAGACATTTCCCTGTACATAAACAGCCCAGGTGGATCGATCACAGCTGGAATGGCTATTTATGATACGATGAACTTCATTAAGCCAAACGTATCGACAATCTGCATCGGTATGGCAGCATCTATGGGTGCGTTCTTACTGTCAGCTGGTGAAAAAGGAAAACGCTATGCGCTTCCTAATGCAGAAGTAATGATTCACCAACCGCTTGGTGGTACACAAGGGCAAGCAGCGGATATCGAAATCCATGCGCGTCGTATTATTCAAATGCGTGAACAGCTTAATAAAATTCTTGCTGAGAATACTGGTCAACCACTTGAAGTAATCGAGCGCGACACAGATCGTGATAACTTTATGCTTGCAGCAGATGCTGTGAAATACGGTCTTGTTGACCGCGTCATGACTTCTGTAGAAGAAACTAAATAAGAAATAAGTATAAAGAGACCGCCTCCTATCGGGGGGCGGCCTCTTTTATTAAAGTAGGAGGGAGATAATTGTCTCTATATGACGTGTTAGCCGGGATTGGAGTAATTACCATTTTGCTGGTCCTATTAGGTTTATTTGCAACGACGAAAAAAAGATAAGCCATCTCCTTTTTTAACAGACATGGAGATGGCTTTTCTTATTCTTGTTCGGTTATGAATGCTTCTAATGCTTTCATGGCTTCTGCTTCGTCATGGCCGTCTACGGAAATCGTTAGATCCGCACCAGAACGAATAGCTAAGCTCATAATACCCATAATGCTTTTCGCATTCGCTTTCTTTCCATCTTTTTCTACAAATACAGTGGAACTATAACGGTTTGCTTCTTGCACAAATAAAGCAGCAGGACGTGCTTGAAGACCCGTTTTCAGCAATACCGTTACCTTCTTTTCAATCATCTACTCTCTGCCTCCCTTTCTCTTCTTCTATTCTTTACAGAGATGTTGAAGAACTTTCACGAATTTTAGTAGCAATTTCATCAATTTTCCGGAGACGGTGATTCACGCCTGATTTACTTACCGGACCTGATGAAACCATTTCGCCAAGTTCCTTAAGCGTAATCTCTTGATGGGCAACTCGTAACTCCGCAATTTCACGAAGTTTATCTGGCAGAATTTCTAGGCCCACTTCACTTTCAATGAACTTAATATTCTCTACCTGACGCATCGCTGCACCTACTGTTTTATTTAAATTGGCGGTTTCACAGTTCACCAGTCGATTCACAGAGTTTCTCATATCTTTTAAGATGCGCACATCTTCAAAATACATCATGGCACTATGTGCACCGATGAGTGTTAAAAACTCGGAGATTTTTTCGCCATCTTTTAAATAAATAATATAGCCTTTTTTGCGTTCGAGCATTTTCGCCTTTAGATCAAACGTATTCATGAGCTCTAGCAATGCCACGGTATGCTCTTCATACATGGAAAAAATCTCAAGATGATAACTCGTTTCTGGATGATTAATGGAACCACCTGCTAGAAAAGCTCCGCGCATATACGCTCGGCGACAACACGATTTCTTTTGAATTTCAGCAGCTATACTACGGTTAAAGGTAAAGCCTTCCTCCATAATCGCTAAATCTTCAAGTAACGTGCGCGCCTCTTCTGTTAAGCGGACGATGTATACGTTGTTTTTCTTTAAACGCATTTTCTTACGCACGAGCAACTCAACATCAAAAGAATACACGCGTTTTATAAGCGTATAGATTCTGCGCGCAATCGCCGCATTTTCGGTTGGAATGTTTAACACGAGCTGCCGATTCGAAAAGGTAATTGAGCCATTCATCCGTATGAGTGCCGCAAGCTCTGACTTCGCACAGCAATCTTTCATTTCAAGTTTTGTTAACTCGTTTTTTGTTTCAGCTGCAAATGACATGTGATCCCTCCTTCCATTGGGTGTCATCATGAGGGACATGTGAGTTCAATGGTTCTTTATTCGTCTTTCAAGGGTGCTTTTCCTTTTAAACAACAAGAAATAAGCAACTCTGAAACTCTTTTTGCATTATGGCGAATGAGCGTGCCATAATGAATAATATTTTCACTGATTACTTCATAGCCTAACCCATTTAAGCGCTCTAAGTCGCAAACAACAGGTTCGGCTCCTTCTTCCTTATAGAGCGCGATTGACTCCTCTGAAATCGGTTCATTATTCACAATGACCGTATCAATAATGCCTTGCCCAGCATGATCAATGAGCGCTTGCACATGATCGCTCGCCGTATAATGATTCGTTTCCCCAAGCTGTGTCATCGCATTGCACACATACACCTTTGGAGCAGAGGAAGCATAAAGCGCTTCTTTAATACCGGTTACAAGTAAATTGGGAATAATGCTCGTATACAAGCTACCTGGCCCAACAACAATAAGATCCGCTTCTTCAATGGCATGAATGCTTGCTTGAAGCGGCTCAATATGAGTGGGTGTAAGAAACACTTTCTTAATTTTCTTATCATGAAGTGGAATTTTTGATTCTCCTGTAACTACAGAGCCGTCCTCAAACTCCGCATGAAGCACCACGCTTTTATTGGCTGCTGGTAGTACTTTTCCACGCACATTTAACACTTTACTTAACTCTTGAATACCCATGACGAAATCACCGGTAATATCATGCATGGCTGCTAACAGCAAGTTGCCCATTGAATGCCCGGTGATTCCCTCTCCAATTGTAAAGCGATGTTGAAAAAGTTGTTCTACGAGCGGCTCAACTTCAGAGAGCGCTGCTAGAACATTTCGAACATCGCCAGGTGGGGGCATGTCATATGCTTGACGAAGGCGACCAGAGCTTCCACCATCATCCGCAACGGTTACGATTGCAGTAATATCAACCGCAAACGCTTTTAAGCCACGTAACAAAACGGATAGCCCTGTGCCGCCGCCAAGAACGACTATTTTTGGTATTAAACTCATTTATGACTTATCCTTTCCCATATCCCGGTGGCTGCTTAACGTCACAAATTCTTTAGAAAGTGCATTTTTTATATATTCTGTGAGCGCTACAGAGCGGTGTTTACCCCCTGTACAGCCAATGCCGATAATCAACTGACTTTTCCCTTCTCGCTTATATTGTGGAATCATAAAGTTAAGAAGATCAATCAGCTTTTCTAAAAACGTTTTCGTTTCTGGCCAGCGTAATACATACTCAGAAATATCAGGCTCTAATCCCGTCCGTGGTCTCATATGATCAATATAATGAGGATTCGGTAAAAAACGCACATCAAATACTAAATCCGCATCAATTGGCATGCCATATTTAAAGCCAAATGACATCACATTTACTGTAAACGGATGTTTTGACTCGGAAGAAAATCCTTCGATAATTTTTTCACGAAGCTGAATCGGTTTAAGGTCGGTCGTATCAATAACGAGTTGCGCCCGTCCTTTTAATTCTTGGAGCATCTCCCGTTCTTGCTCAATACCTGAGAGCGGATTGCCACTTTTTGCAAGCGGGTGAGATCTTCTCGTTTCTTTGTAGCGACGAACAAGGGCTGCATCTTTGCTTTCTAAATACATAATTTGCGGTTGAATGTGAGAGTGAACCGACAGCTGATCAAGCACGTTAAACAGCTGATCAAAAAATTCACGTCCTCTTAAATCCATCACGAGTGCTACTTTATTAAGCTTGCCGTGAGATTCTGCCATCAACTCAACAAATTTTGGCAACAAGGCGGGAGGCAGATTATCGACACAGAAAAAACCAAGGTCTTCAAAGCTTTGCATGGCCACCGTTTTTCCTGCGCCTGACATCCCCGTAATAATTACCATTTGTACATCTTGTTTATTCATACTGCTCCCTCCCTTATCGTTTCACTCATTCTATGCTAATTAAAGCGTTACGCTGGATCTAACCGATAAGATAACAATTCAAAATCTGGTGTGTACGTAAACGTACCAAAAATCATTCCTGACCCATGTACCATATAATCAATAATATGATGATCTCCTGGTGCCATTGGCAAGTTTCGAATATCGGATGCCGGTTTCCAAGAAAGTACGCCTTCCTCGGACTCTGTTAGGGCTTCACCTTCAAATTCAGTAGCTAAAAATGTAAACATCATCCACTCTGAAATGATTTTATCTTGTTCTTTAATAATAAAGTTAAATACGCCTTTCAATTGAGGATTTTTCAAATAAATCCCCGTCTCCTCACGATATTCTCGAATCACAGAATCGCGAATCGACTCCTCTGACTCCATTTTACCGCCAGGAGCGACAAACCAGCCTCTTCTTGGCTTTTGTAAGAGAAGAATTTCATTGTCATGTACTAATACACAATTCGTTACTCTTTGCACAGAGTTCACCTCATTAACCGTTACATTACCTTTAGTATACTAAAAAATAACACCTGTCACAACGAACAGACCCTCACGCTATTCTTAAATTTCTATAAACTGATTAGCTTTTTTTCATAAAAAAAAGCACGGAGTGTAAGTTCTCCGTGCCTCAAAAGATAACTTTATCAAAAGGGGGGTATTCTTCTTTCATCATACTCCCTTTTCATTGCAAACGTGTATCACTTTCGTTAAAACAGCATTACGCTTTTAAACGTTCTTTTAGCTCTTCTACGTAATGTTGTGCAGATTGTGCAGCAATACTGCCATCACCTGTTGCCGTTACGATTTGACGAAGTGTTTTTTCACGAACATCCCCTGCTGCGAAAATGCCTGGGACTTTCGTTTCCATAAGAGCGTTTGTTTCAACATAGCCCGCTTCGTTCGTAATCCCAAGATTAAGGAACGCACCGTTTAATGGAAGCATGCCTACATAAATGAAGACGCCATCTGTTTTAAATTCACGTTCTTCGCCAGTTGCTGTATCTACAAGGGTTACACCGCTCACTTTATTGTTTTCGCCGTGAATTTCCTTCACCGTTGTATTCCAAATAAAATCGACTTTTTCATGATCAAACGCACGTTGTTGAAGAATAGGTTGTGCACGAAGCGTGTCACGACGATGAATAATCGTTACTTTGCTTGCAAAACGCGTTAAATATACACCTTCTTCAACAGCAGAGTCACCACCGCCAATAACGACGAGCTCTTTATTTTTAAAGAATGCTCCGTCACATACTGCGCAATAAGATACGCCGCGGCCACCAAGTTCCATCTCGCCTGGTACACCAAGCTTTTTATATTCTGCACCTGTACCGATAATAATCGAACGTGCTTTATATTCTTTTCCACCAGCAACGATTGTTTTATACGCATCGCCGTCAATGATTTCTTTTACATCACCGTATGCATATTCTGCGCCGAATTTCTTCGCATGTTCAAACATTTTATTGGATAATTCTGGTCCTAAGATCGATTCAAAACCAGGATAGTTTTCTACATCTTCTGTGTTTGCCATTTGTCCACCTGGAATGCCACGCTCAAGCATTAGTGTACTTAAGTTGGCTCGTGATGTATAAACAGCTGCTGTCATGCCAGCCGGCCCTGCACCGATAATCACAACATCATAAATTTTCTCTTCGCTCATGTTGATTCACTCCTTTAAACTTCTACATGGAGACGTTTTTTGTACGTTTATCATATCTCCATAAAGCGCTTTCCGTCCATTAATTTGCTTAGTCTGCGCGTTCTAACCCTCTTTTTAAAAATTGAATACGCGAAGACAACATAGAAACCGAAATTCCGTAGCGCTCGGCGATCTTCGCCTGTGTTGTTCCGCTTTTTCTTTTTTTCGATACATAATCGATCGCTGCCGCTAACGCCTTCTCATTGCGAAGCCACGTCGTATCAAATCGTTGGCCGCTCATCAACTCAATCCAAAGAAACGTAACGTCATCGTCAATTGCTGTTTCGTGTTCCTTTAAATAAGAAAGAATGGCTAAGCCATGCTTCATCATGTCAGGAATGGTACTCATTGTCACTTGCTCGTTTTCTTGCGTGATTGTCACTGTTTTAGCGGCATTCATTTCTAACAACAAACTAGCAGCAAGCTGTTTGAGAACAGGGTGTTCTTCCTTTCGCAAACAAAAATCAGTCAGCAACGTTATGCTTTCTGTTGTAGTATCTCCACGAAGCATGCATAAATGCATTAATTTACCTTTATGAAACCCACTTGCTACTTGATTAAAGCGTGCTGCAAACGTGTTTTTAGGCATCTGTTCTTGAGAGACTCGCACCTCGTCAACGGGTATTCGATACTGATAATCTGTCCCGGTTACGACCAATTCGTTGTTAGCTGCCTTTTTTAAATAGTACGCAGCCACTTCTTTACCCGGATCAATTTCTTCAATTTTACGCCACGCTCTCATACCGCGCTCTTTTTGACCCGTCGCATAACAAGAGACCGCTAATAGGTGTAAATAGGCAGGATCATTGCCATAATAATGGCGTTGGATAGAAGATAACCAACGATTAGCATACGCATGTTCATGAAACATGCCAAAGGTTGTTCCGAGCTTATAACGATGATCAGGATGAATAGGATACACATTCTTTAAAGCGTCCATCATCTGTAATGCTTCGCTCTTTTTACCCATATGATCGAGGATGATCGCAATATTGCACAATGCATTTAAGTTGCCGGGGTTTTTCCCTAAAATCGAGCGCAACACGGATAATGCCTCATCGTATTCATCTAAATAAAAATGAGTTAATGCTAAATTGTTATAGGCCGCCCAAAACGTGGGATGCTTTTCAATCAATTTGCCAAGCTGTTTTTTGGCTTCTTTTAAATTTCCTTGCACGATGGACTGCCGAGCTTCCTCGTGCGTTAAGATGAGCTCTTCTTCTTCAGAAAGCGCTTCTGAACCCACTTCAAAATGAATTAATTCTAACAATTCTTTTGCATCTGGTACAAATTCACCGGTTGGATCTTTTTTTATATAAATTGCTGCATAGGCTTCTGCTTCCGAAAACATGCCAAGATGCGCATAATTATTTGCCATAAAGAAATAGCACTCGCTAATGTCTTGTCCCATTGCGTCGATCACTTGTTCTAAATATTCATTAGAGCGATCATATTCACCGATTTCGGCTAACGTAGACGCTAATTGACAATAATAAGTAGGCTCTTCTGGTTGCAGTTCAACTGCACGCTGAAAGAGACGTATCGCTTTTTGATATTCTTTCTGACGGTACGCTTTCATTCCGCGTTGAAAAAAGCGTTCGCCGTCCTGTCTGAAAGGAAGTATGCGCATATCACGTTCCGCGTGTTTTTCCTTTTTCATTTCTTCCTCCAATTCTATGTAAATAAGACGCTATTACATAGCCATTATTTCAAGATTCCGTTCCATTTCAACCGAAAAAAAGTATACCATAGTCCTACTCTTCGGCATACCCTTTTTACATTTGCATTCTTTAAACATTTACCACTTTTCATTGTATCTGATTTCTACTAAAAACACAGCATTAAAAATCACCCTGAAAAACGAAGCTATTACTTTATTCTTCTATTTTTTACTTAGCAACGCTAAAAAACGTGTATTTTATAGGTTTTCCGATGAAAAAGAGTGGAATTTATCGATATAGCACCTTGTTTCCAAAAAAAAAGAGAGATTCCCATTAACGAGAATCTCCCTCTTCTTCATTAATTTTTGTTGCGAATCCAAACAGCTCCAGCAGAGTTATCTTTCGCCTCACCTAGAACGCGAATTTGCAGTCCAAGATTTGGAACTTTACGTCCTGCATCGTCAATGACACCGCCGTCTAATTTGCCATTATAATCTGTGTAATCAATATAGCTACGGCCATCGTCAAACGTTGTTACACCATCTTGACCCTTATAATCGAACATACCACGCGTCGGGTTGTCGACTTTCCAAGCCGGTGTTTTATCGAATGAGAAGGCAGCATCTGCAATTTGGTAACGCGTAGAATCAAATACAGAAGGCACACCGTTTAACTTACCAACGATTGCTTTCGGATGAGAATCGACAACTCCAAGGAATCCTTCGCCTGGGTGATCTGCAACCCAGTTATCATTGAAGCTAGAGTCCGCATACCAAAGTACCATTCCTGTATTATAAACTGGACCACGTCCCGCTTTTAGCGCAACGTCCGCTCCAGCATAGTTACGCCATTCAACGTAATAGTTATGCTCTTTTTGAGCTGTTCCGTTAGATACTTCTGCACCAGAAAGCGTAAGCTTCGGTGTACCTTCTGCATCATCAGAAAGAACGACTTGATCATCTACTTTTACAGAAAGATTATCAAGTGCAAAGCCGTTAAGTGCTTTTCCACCGTCAGTTACATATTCAAATTGAAGCTTCACTTTTTGACCTTTGTATTTGGATAGGTCATAAGATTTATCGACCCATTCTCCGTTTGTAGTATCAGAGCCATCCTCTTCGTTTACAAGCTCATCACCATACACGTCAATCGTATCCGCTGTTCCATCTGCCTTTACAACTTTCACGTTCAGGTAGTCAAAATCTGTTTCAATTTCATACAGCGTTTTGAAATCAACGGTTGCTTTCGTTGCTTTTGTTAAATCAATTTCAGGTGTTGTCATCGTACTGTGAAGATTATCTGCTTTTCCACTGTAATAGAACTTCTTCCCAAACTTAGGCGTAATCGTAGTAACCGTTTTGTCTGGTAAGTTGACTTTAATCATTCCTGGGTTCTCTGACTTGGTTACCGATTGATCGATGGTTTCAATCGTTCCGAGTGAGTTCAGATCTTTAAAGTTTACTTCCTTAATGTTCGCCCAGTTACCACCCAGGTTCTTTTGGAAGTATTCTTTATTTTGCGGAGAGAAGCTTGTAGGTGTTGTACCTGCAATTTCACCGTTCCAGCTACCGCCACTCATGATCGACCAAGATTCAACCGGCTCACCATCACCTGAATACTTTGTATCATACTCATCTGGTAGACCTAGGTCATGGCCAAATTCATGAGCAAATACCCCAACAGCACCGTCTTCAGGCTCTACCGTATAATCGTATGCTTTCATATCTGTACCTTTTACTTTATAAGGAGAGCCAAGCGTCCAGCGGTGTGACCAAATCGCATCGTCACCAAGCTTACCGCCACCTGCTTCTTGACCAACACCAGCATGAATGACCATTAAGTGATCCACGATTCCATCTGGTTCGTTTGTATTGCCATCACCATCAAGATCATATGGATCGAGCTTATCATAATCCGCTAGATTAACCCCTTTGGCTACTGCTGCATCCAACGCGTCTTTAATAAAGTCACGTGGACCTTTAGGACCTTTGTTGTCATTCCCACCCTTTGGAGAATCAGCTCCGTATTCTGCTGCTTTTCCTGGAACTGTTACCCATTCAGAAACTTGACCGTCAACGGTATAGCTTCCACCAGATTGCTCTTCATAGAAATTTTTGAACGTTTCAATCTTCGAACCGTTAAATAGTTCAAATGGTTTCGTTCCAAATAGCATGTTTTGGAAATGTTGTTGATTGAAATCTTTCGAGAACATATAACCTGGTTTTTGATCGATATTATTGTGCTTGAAGTCCGCAAATTCCGCTAATAATACGAGCACTTTATCTTTGCGCACACTACCATCGTAGCCTTTTGGCTTCGCTGGATTAACCTTAAAGGTTCCATTTGGCGTTCCTGGATCAAGGTCAGCTTTGCCTTTTGCTTTGTTTTTCTCCACTTTTTGCTTTTGTTTCATTAAACGATCTTTTGCTTTAAGCTCAATGTTCTTTTTGCTGTTATCAATTTTAAAGCTGTTTCCAGCTGTTTTTTGATTCTTTTTCGCGATGTATTTATCAACAGCTTTCGCGATTTCTTCCTTTGAAGCTGATTTAGCAATCATGCCACGATCCTTTAGCCCTTGCGCTAAACGGTCGCGATCAACGATGTTCATATCGATCGGTGCAGACGCGTTATGTACACCTTCTGAAGTGCTTCCTTGAGCGGCTTCGTGTGCGAGCGCTGCTGGTGACATTAAACTAAGAACAAGGCCAGATGCAAGTACGGATGAACCTGCAGTTTTCTTCCAATTCATAGCTGTTTCCCCCCTAAGAATAATAAAAGAATTTTCTGTTATTTTGTCGGGTGATAAGCCCTAGAACTCATTCTATGATGCTATTCGACATACCTCCCTCGAATCTGCTAGTCTAGCAGACCTATCAAAATTATATCACGAGAAAGATAGCGAATAATAGGTCTTTTTGACTAATAATCATTAATTTTTACAATTTTCAATTAATAATCACCCTATAAAACTATCGTCCTATATCATTTTACACACAAAGAGCTGACGCATCGGGTTTGCGTCAGCTCTTTGTTAGTTCTCACGATGGCGCTTCGTTAAAACGTGTAAAACTTCTTGTAGTGGCACTTTTTGTTCCTGCAATAAAACAAGGACATGATACAATAAATCCGCCGTCTCCCACGTTAATTCTTCTGCCGAACGATTCTTTGCTGCAATAATAACTTCAGCTGCTTCCTCGCCTACTTTTTTTAATATTTTATCAAGACCTTCTTGAAATAAATACGTCGTATAGGCGCCTGCTGGTTGTTCTTGTTCGCGTTGGGCAATGACTGCTTGCAGCTGCTCTAAGATTGTTTGCCTATTCTCCATTCGTAACGGCACATAATCACCATAAGAAGTCGTGCGTGAAAAACAGCTGTCGGTTCCGGTATGACATGCAGGACCTGCTGGTTCAACAATCACGAGAAGAGCGTCTTGATCACAATCAAGCTTCATATCTATGACTCTTTGTCTATTGCCTGACGTTTCGCCTTTATGCCATAGCGTTTGGCGCGAGCGACTATAAAATACGGTCTCACCACGCTTCATCGTTTCTTGAAGAGCTTCTTCATTCATATAGGCAAGTGTTAATACTTCCTTCGTTTCCACATGTTGAACAATGACGGGAAGTAACCCTTGCTTGTCAAAAACAACCTTATCTAGTTGCATCGAACATTCACACCTTTCTTTTTCACGTATTCCTTCACTGCTGTAATGGACGTTTCTTTGTAATGAAAAATACTAGCAGCGAGTGCAGCATCTGCTTTTCCTTCTGTAAATACGTCATAAAAGTGCGCCGCGTTCCCCGCTCCTCCTGAAGCAATGACCGGAACTGATACCGCTTCACTAACTGCTCGTGTTAAGGCATGTTCAAACCCGCTTTTTTGTCCATCTTGATTCATGCTAGTGAGCAGTAGCTCTCCTGCTCCGCGTCGTACGGCTTCTCCTGCCCAGTCCATCACCGTCCATTGCGTGGGCTTACGACCGCCATGTGTATACACCCGCCACGTACCAATTGTCTCATCAAAACGCGCATCAATTGCAACAACGATGCATTGAGAGCCAAAATAACGAGCACCCTGCTCGATCAATCCTGGATTTTCTAACGCGGCTGTGTTTAAGGAAACTTTATCCGCCCCCGCTCGTAAGACAGCTTTCATCGCTTCTACTGAAGAAATACCGCCCCCGACAGTAAACGGAATAGCGAGTGTCTGAGCAACACGCCGCACCACATCTAGCATCGTTTGTCTGCCTTCATGAGAAGCGGAAATATCGAGAAATACAAGCTCATCGGCACCTGCAGCATCATAAAAAGTGGCCAGTTCAACCGGATCCCCCGCATCGCGAAGCTGTACGAATTGAATGCCTTTCACAACGCGTCCTTCGCTTACGTCTAAACAAGGAATGATTCGTTTTTTTAACATATCGTCACCTTCTTAAGCGCTTCACGTAAAGTAAACTGTCCTGTATATAATGCTTTTCCTATAATTGCCCCCGCAATGCCAGCTTCATCTTCCTGTAGCGCTTGTAAATCGTTCAGTGATGAAATGCCACCCGATGCAATGACTTGCTTTTGGGTCGCCTCTCTAAGCTCAGCAATGCGCGCTTGATTGGGTCCACTTAACATGCCATCACTCGCAATATCGGTAAAAATAAACGTTTCTGCACCTTCTTCAACGAGTGCTTTTGCGAGTTCAGTAGCCTTTATAGACGATGTTTGTAACCAGCCATGCGTAGCAACGTAGCCATCTCTTGCATCAATGCCAATGGCAATCGCCTCTTTGTATTGTCGCAACATTTGCGAAACAAAAGAAGGTTGCGCAATGGCTGCACTGCCGAGAATTACACGCTTAACTCCGTGTGAAAGATACTCGTACACATCACGTTCGGTGCGAATGCCACCGCCTACTTGAATGGACACGTCTAGTGTGGTTGCCGCCTGCGTGACGAGGCTGTGATTGCGTCGCTTGCCTTCTTTTGCTCCATCTAAATCAACCATATGGAGCCATTGCGCGCCCTCTTCCACAAATGCTGCCGCCATATCTAGGGGTGCCTCACTATAAACCGTTTCTTGAGCATAATCTCCTTGAAGTAGCCGCACACATTTTCCGTCTCGTAAATCTATTGCAGGATATAAAGTCAATGAATTCATAGTTCCCTCCGTGATCTCATACAGTAATTTTGCAAAATACGCATGCCGGTTCCTCCGCTTTTCTCCGGATGAAACTGCGTACCAAAAATATGGCGGCCATCGCTAACGATCGCAGGAACCTTCTCTTCACCATAGGTAGCCGAAGCAATGACTGTCTTTTCATGCGCCGGCTTGACGTAATATGAATGCACGAAATAAACATCAGCATTCTCGCTATCATCTACTAGCGACGATGCTTGCTTAATCTGTAACGTATTCCACCCCATGTGTGGCACTTTATAACGGACACCGCATCCATCAACACCAGGAAAGCGTACAACACGTCCTTGTAATAATCCAAGACCGGCTGATACACCATGCTCCTCACTTTCTTCAAACAATAATTGCATCCCTAAACAAATCCCAAGCAGCGGTGTACCTTGTGCTGTTGCGTTTTGAATAAACGTTGCTAAGCCTGTTTCATTCAATAAACGCATCGCATCACCAAACGCTCCGACACCAGGTAATAGTAACCGATCAGCCGTCTTTAGCACCTCCGGATCCTGACTACAGACGTAGGGTACATGAAGCCGTTCGAGGGCAGCGGAAACAGAGTATAAATTGCCCATTCCATAATCAATAATTCCAATCATTTATAAGCTTCCTTTCGTTGATGGAACACCACGAACGCGTTCATCTCGCATCGTTGCCTCATCAAGCGCTTTACCAAACGCTTTAAAAACCGCTTCAATCATATGATGCGTATTGCTGCCATAATGAACAATAATGTGTAGATTAATGCGCGCTTCTAACGCAAGTTTCCAAAAGAACTCATGCACAAGCTCTGTGTCAAACGCACCTACTTTTTCGGTCGGAAACGTAGCCCGAAATTCAAGATGTGGTCGATTGCTAACATCTACAATGACTTGGGCAAGCGCATCATCCATTGGAATAAAACTGTTGCCAAATCGCTTGATGCCTCGCTTATCACCGAGCGCTTTTTGAATGGCGGTTCCTAAACAAATCCCAATATCTTCTGTCGTATGATGATCATCAATTTCGGTATCGCCTTGTGCTCGCAAGGAGAGATCAAATAAGCCATGGCGGGCAAACCCTTGTAACATATGATTTAAAAAAGGAACGGGACTTTCAATCGCTGCGTTTCCTTCACCATCTAAATTGATCGAAAGCGCAATGTTTGTTTCATTTGTTTGTCGTTCTATTTCATAGTTGCGTGACGTCATTTATTGTTCCTCCAATCGAAGTTCAACTGCGCGTGCATGTGCCTCAAGACCTTCTAACCGTGCAAAGGCAGCAATTTTTTCACCGTGATGCTTCAATGCCTGTTGACTATAAGCAATGACACTGGACTTTTTCACAAAGTCATCGACACTTAAACCCGAAGAAAAGCGTGCACTGCCACTCGTTGGCAGGACATGATTACTGCCGGCAAAATAATCGCCAACCGGCTCCGAGCTATAGCGACCGAGAAAAATAGCACCTGCGTGCTTAATAGAGGCAAGTTCTTGATAAGGATCACGAGTCATAATTTCTAAATGTTCCGGTGCGAGTTCGTTAATGATGTTAATGCCTTCTTCTATTGAAGAGGCAACATAGATCAATCCATACGTATCGAGTGCTTGGGCAGCAATGGCTCGTCGCGGGAGCTGCTCTAGTTGAAGGGCAACGTGTTGCTTCACCTCTTGTGCTAACGTTTCACTCGTTGTAACGAGAACAGCCGCTGCCCGCACATCATGCTCTGCTTGTGATAATAAATCAGCAGCAACGTAGGCGGCATTCGCTGTTTCATCTGCTAAAATAGCAATCTCACTCGGTCCTGCGAGCGCATCGATGCCTACCGTACCGAACACTTCTTTTTTAGCTAAGGCGACATATAGATTTCCCGGACCAACAATTTTATCAACCGCTGCAATGGATTGTGTACCATAAGCTAAGGCACCAATTGCTTGAGCACCACCAACTTTATACATTTCATGAACGCCACATTCATTCGCGGCGACAATCACAGCCGGTGTTAGCTTTCCATTACGCATCGGTGGCGATGTAAGTACGATGCGAGAGACTCCTGCAACCTTTGCTGGAATGACGCCCATTAATACAGAAGATGGGTAGGCCGCTGTTCCCCCAGGTACATAAACACCCGCCGCAGCAAGAGGCGTTACCTTTTGCCCCAATAGTGTTCCTTCTTCATTCGTCATGAACCAAGAGGCTCTCACTTGGTTTTTGTGATACGTTTCAATGTTTTGTGCCGCTTCTTTTATCAGTGTAATGGTCTTTTGATCAATCGCTTCATATGCTTCTTTTATTTCTTGCTCGCTCACTTGTAAGGATGAGAGTGTTACGTGATCGAACGTTTTCGTCCACTCTAGTAAAGCTGCATCACCTTCTTTTTTTACTGATGCTAAAATGCGTTGCACAGCTTCACGTTCAGAATCAATGTTATCTTCTAAATTTCGTGTAACCGTCAGTGCATCACCTGTTCGTAAAATCTTCATCTCTCCACCTCCATCTACTACACAATTTCCTTTAATCTTTCTACCATTTCTTGAATTTTCGGACCTTTCATATAGTAACTTGCACGATTTACAATCATTCGAGAAGTGATCTCACTTACTTTCTCAAATTCTACGAGTCCATTTTCTTGAAGTGTTCTTCCGGTAGAAACGATATCGACAATGCGATCGGCAAGTCCGATTAATGGAGCAAGCTCAATTGAACCGTTCAGCTTAATAATTTCCACTTGCTCACCTTTGTCACGATAGTAGGCCGCAGCTACCTTTGGATATTTCGTAGCAATTTTAGGTGTTACCACATCTAATGTCTGGCCTGAAATGCCTGCGACAGCGAGATGACAGGCACTAATTTTTAAATCGAGCACCTCATAGACATCTTTTTGTTCTTCAAGCAACACATCTTTCCCAGCAATCCCAACGTCACAAACACCATGTTCTACATAGGTAGGAACATCCATTGGTTTTGCTAAAATAAACGTTAATTGTGCTTCTTCACTCGTTAAAATGAGTTTTCGAGATTGCGCAAATTCTAAAGGTAACGGAAAACCTGCTGCGCGCAACAGCTGTAGTGCCTCTTCAAAAATCCGCCCTTTTGGCATGGCGATCGTTAACATGACTCCCCCTCCTGATGCGTGTCTAACATATAAGTCACTGATGAAAAACGGCGTGTGAAGTGATCCATTTCATCGATTCCTCTTACATCTTGTAGAACAACCGCGCATCCGTTACGCCGTAACGCCTGCGCTTTTTCGTAAGCTTCTCTTCGCAAAGAGGGACTGTAAATAATACATTCTTGCTTGTTTTGAATTCCAGAAGGAGGCAATGCCTCCATCACATCATCTATGGAAAGAGCAAAGCCAATCGCTTTAGCGACACGACCAAACGTTTGTAGCAAATGATCATATCGTCCTCCCCTGCAGAGAGGAAACCCATAATTCGCTGTATAGCCTTCAAATATAATGCCTGTGTAATAGCTCATATGACTTCGTAAGGAAAAATCAAAACTCACTTTTTCTTGCACACCGTACATATTCAGTACGTCAAAAAGATGGTCAATTTCCGCTAATAAAGGACTGCTATTTTGGGCCCCGATCGCTTGCGCTTTTTTTAGCGTCTCTTTGCCTCCTTTTAATTCTAAAAGCGCTAACAGGCGCTGTTCATTTTGTGCAGACAGCGATAAATTTTTCACATGATGGGTATAGCCAACGTAATTTTTCTCATATAAATAGCGAAGAAGCAGATCCACGTCTTCCTCTTTGCTAAGAATGTCTGTAAACAGCGCATCTACAAAGCCAACATGCCCAATGGCGATTTTACAATCACGCAAGCCAATTTCTTCAAGCAAGGCAATCATCAGGGCAACAATTTCTGCATCAGCACTACTAGTTTTGTCACCAATAAGTTCCACGCCCATCTGTTCAAATTCAGCCGGTCGACCGCCCTCCTTTTGTAGTGAACGATACACCGGAGAATCATAGGCAAGGCGAAGCGGAAAGGGCTCCTTTTTCATAATGGAAGAAACAACTCGGGCAATCGGTGCTGTTACATCTGGCCGTAATACTAGCGTCTGTCCTTCTGCATCAAGCAACTTAAATAACTGATGATCCGCAATGGACGAAGTGACACCTACCGTATCGTAATATTCTAATGCCGGCGTTTGTAAAAACGAATATCCCCATTGCACGATTGAGTTCATAAGGACAGAACGAATGTTATGCTTTGCATCATATAACGGGGGAAGGGTATCTCTCATTCCAACTGGCTTTTCAAACATGAGCGGTTTTGTCATACTTTCACACCTTTTCGTAAAATCCTTTAGTTCGCTAACATACTACCAAGATAAAATATACCCCGTAGTCTACACGTGTTTTTTAAATACGTCAACTAAAAAAGAACAAGCAACAGCCGTTTCAATTAGCATTTGCCGGGAATACTACGTAATGAGAATGCACTTGCCGTCACTCTTGGTAAGAAAGGAGCTACTTTTATTGGTGAATCGAATTTTTTTTATATGCTTAGTCGTTGGCATTCCATTATCACTTGCTGCTAACTTCTTGCATTGGCCGGCAGTCCTATCGTTTATCATCTATTGCTTAACGATTATTTCGCTTGCTTCTTATATGGGAAGAGCTACGGAAAGCTTAGCGATTATTGCGGGTCCACGCATTGGGGGCTTATTAAATGCAACGTTTGGTAATGCCGTTGAACTCATTATTTCAATCTTCGCTTTAAAAGCGGGACTACTCTCGGTTGTGCTCGCTTCGCTTACTGGTTCGGTGCTCGGTAACTTGTTGCTTGTTGGGGGCCTTTCCTACTTTATTGGCGGTTTAAAATATAAACGGCAAATGTTTAATGTGTATGATGCGCAGCATAATGCTGCCTTGATGATTTTCGCGATTGTTGTTGCCTTTGTATTTCCAGAGGTTTTTTCCTTACGTTTAAGTCACGCTGAATCTTTTACATTAAGCATTTGGGTTTCGATCATTATGATTATTTTGTACTTAGCTGCTCTCTATTTTAAACTCGTTACCCATCGAGGAATTTATGTTTATAAAATTGAGGGAGCTCCTAATGAGCATGACGATGAAACTGCTGATTGGAGCAAGAAAAAAGCGATTACGGTGCTCGCTTTAGCAACGGTTGCTGTTGCTTTTATTTCTGAAAGTCTCGTTCATACGTTTCAAGAGGTTGGCCGGACGCTCGGCTGGAGCGAAACGTTTATCGGCATCATTATCGTTGCGATTGTCGGGAATGCAGCCGAACATGCGTCTGCTGTCGTGATGGCCTATAAGAATAAAGTCGGTGTTACTTTTGAAATCGCGGTCGGCTCAACGCTACAAATTGCGATGTTTGTAGCACCCGTTCTTGTCTTATTATCGATCTTTTTTCAAAAACAAATGCCGCTGATCTTCTCTATTCCTGAGCTTGTATCTATGGTTTTAGCTGTTTTTTTAACGATTTCATTAACCAATGACGGTGATACAAACTGGTTTGAAGGACTTACTTTATTAGCAGCCTATGTAATTATGGGGGTTGGTTTTTACTTATTGTAGAGGGGAAATTTCACTTGGAGTTGTACGATGAAAAAACTAATTCTTGGTCTTGCGTTCGTACTGTTGCTTTTCGTTAGCCCGTTAACGGTTTCAGAGCAGCGTACGAACGATCAACAAGCAGTTACCGCCCAGGCATCAACCGGTATTCAAGTGGGACAACAACCACCAGCTCTATCCCTAAAAACGCTGACGGGACGCTCCATATCGCTTGCTTCACTAAAAGGAAAAACCGTTTTTTTTACATTTTGGACGAGCTGGTGCCCTCCTTGCCAAGAAGAGCTTCCTGCCATTGAGCGCTATTACAAACAACATCACAAACAAGTTGAAGTGATTGCCGTACATGTGACGAGAGAAGATGCGCCAGCAGCTGCACGGGCCTTCGTTACAGCACATAAGCTGTCGTATCCCATTGTTCTCGATCCAACGGGGGAGATTACGAAAACGTATCAAATTATGACGCTTCCAACTACGTATATCGTGTCAGCACAAGGAACGATTATTCAACGTCACATCGGTCCATTAACCCCTAAACTAATGAATCACTATGTGCAGTAAATAAGAAAAAGAAGACTTGTAACTCAATCCTTCCACTGTTTTGTGGCGCAAGCCGGGGAATGGACTTCTGTTGCGTGAGGATTCGATCTGCTGCGTGCAAACCAAAATCTCTTGTGCGCTTCACTCTTTTCGCAATTATTGAATGACTTTTACGCTATTTCTACTCATTTTTGAGCGCATTTACGAGACTATCTCTTCATTTGCTCTATTTTTCATCTCTTACAGACATCGTTGGAGGCGATTTATATGGCCTGCGCGCGATTCGGGAGCTTCTGCGCGCGAATCGAAGGTTCCTGCGCGCGAACGAACCAGGTCTGCGCGCGAATTGAAGGCTTCTGCGTGCGAACGGATCTGGTCTGCGCGCGATCGAAGGCTTCTGCGCGCGAACGGACCTGGCCTGCGCGCGATTCGAAGGCTTCTGCGCGCAGACACATCTGGTCTGCGCGCGATTACAGAAGAGCTTGCATAGGTGCTTACATACGCAAGACAACCTAAAATCAAACGAACGAGCGACATAAAAAAAAATGGCTTGATCACCGAAACGGATGATGAAGCCATTTTTTATGCGTTAAAGCTGTTTATGTCCCAGCCTCTTTTATTTTATCGCTTGCGACGAAGCCGCTTCATTTTAACGAATTGTTCCGCAAATCGTTTCACGTCTGCTTCTCGGCAAAACAAGTAAAAATGTGCCGACTGATCATCTTTCACATGAGATAGCGTACAATCTAAATGCTCATACAGCTCATTTCGTGTAACACTCGCCGTATAGAGCCTGCCGTTGCTAGGAATTTCAATTGAAATCTGCTCTAGAAAATCAAGCTCTTTAAACATAAAAACGGTTGCTTCAAATAACAGTTTGCAAATCGCTTGCTTTGTACCAAATAGCTTCTCAAACGATTCTACAGAGGTGTTGGAGGTGTTCCATTTCTGAAAAGACGTATAGCTGCTATAAAAATAAAGACTGGCACTATGATTGTGCAGTTCATAATGCTTAATATAGCTGCTTCCTTTTAAGCGGGCGACTGCTCTACGAAAAGAATTGACGTACGCTGTTGCCGAAGAATCCAATTCTCCATATCGAGCTTTATGAGCGACTACATGAGCTTCATCTACTAAATGTCCGACCTTAAATGCATCACTTACGAAAAAAATAGAAAAGGATCTTCTATTCACGAATCGTCCCTCCCGCTTTCTGATTTCATACGATACTAGTATACTCTTTCTTGCCATGAAACCCAAGAGATGAACGTCCGACAAAATTCTCCATTTCTCTTATGTAGTGTGCTTACGCTTGTCCATTTCTTCTTTCGTATAAATGAGGCGCATCGGGTTGCCCCCGACGAACGCCCCTGCTGGCACGTCTTTATGTACAAGTGTTCCTGCTGATACAATCGCACCGTCACCAATCGTCACGCCTGGTAGTAGTGTACTATTTGCCCCAATGAGCACTTCATCTCCAATGATGACATCACCAAGACGATATTCATGAATTAAATACTCATGTGCAAGGATGGTCGTATTATAACCAATAATTGAATTTCTTCCAATGGAGATGCGCTCTGGAAACATAACGTCCATCATAACCATTAATGCAACCGCCGTATCATCACCGATTTTCATCTTTAAAAAGGTTCGATAGAGCCAGTTTTTCAGTGGTAAAAACGGCGTATAGCGAGCCATCTGAATCGTAATAAAGTTACGCATGACTTTCCAAAAAGGCACGGTATCATAAATTTGATAGAGTGAATTCTTACCTGTAACCGGATAACGCTCTGTATTTCTCATAAGCGAGTACCCGTATTGACAGACCGTAGCGTCGTCATTTCTTTCAATAAACCCTCAGATGAGCACGGTTTGAAATACGGCCAATCGCCATCTGTCCTATTAGCTAGGACGCAATCAACCAGAAGAGTCTCAAGCATGGTACACTTTACATCATCTACATCAAACGGAAACAAATGCGCCATTATACACCTCATCCTTTCCCAGTCAGTAAAAAGGTGACTGAACATAATCAGCCACCTCTTTTCCTTTATTACTCATCTAAATATCGCTTATTCGCAAGCCCTGTTTTGCGGCGATACAATACCACAATAATTGAACCGACAATTAAAGCAAGGGACACAAATTGCGCAACGCGAAGTGTCGAACCAATCATTAAGCTATCTGTACGCATGCCTTCTACGACGAAACGTCCGATGGAGTACCAAATTAAATACGAGAAGAACATTTCGCCTCGTCTTAAATTGGCTTTTCGTAATAAAAGTAAAAGAATAAACCCAACTAAATCCCAAAGTGATTCATACAAAAAAGTCGGGTGATAGTAAGTGCCGTTAATATACATTTGGTTCGTAATAAAGTCCGGCAGATGAAGCGTGTTTTCTAAAAAGTTGCGCGTCACTTCACGACCATGTGCTTCTTGGTTCATAAAGTTTCCCCACCGACCAATTGCTTGACCGAGAATAATGCTTGGAGCAGCAACATCGGCTAACTTCCAAAAAGAAATACCACGTTTTCTTGAAAAAACATAGGCCGTTAAAAATGAGCCAATTAATGCACCATGAATGGCGATGCCGCCTTCCCAAATAGCGATAATTTTCGCTGGGTTTTTGCTATACGTTTCCCATTCAAATGCCACATAATAAATACGGGCACAAATAATCGCAATGGGTACAGCCCACATGACAACATCAATAAACGTATCTTTCCCAAGACCTCTGCGCTCTGATTCTCTTATAGCAAGCAATAAGCCAAGTAGCGCACCGACACCAATAATAATGCCATACCAATACACGGTAAGCGGGCCAAGTTCAAATGCTACGCGACTAATTGGTTCAATGTTTGAATTCACTTCCACACGTCCTTTTATCGTCTTTTTTTCCTATTAATTGTGGAGGGGACCTACTTATTCTTAAAAAACTTCTTCATCACTTGCCGAAATAGCATCGGTTAAGCGATCGTTAAATTGTTGCGCGGCATTCATTCCCATGCGCTTTAAGCGGAAGTTCATGGCTGCCACTTCAATAATAACCGCTAAGTTACGCCCCGGACGAACAGGTAATGTTAAAATGGGGACATCGGTTTCTAGAATGCGCATCGTTTCTTCATCGAGACCAAGACGATCGTATACTTTTTTGGAATCCCACGTTTCTAGATGAATAATAAGCGAGATTTTCTTATAGTTACGGATTGCGCCTGCACCAAACAGCGTCATAACATTAATAATACCTAAGCCTCGAATTTCTAATAAATGCTGAATGAGTTCAGGCGGACTTCCGACAAGTGTTTCTTCATCTTGCTGTCGAATTTCTACCGAATCATCGGCAACCAAACGGTGTCCACGTTTAACAAGCTCTAGTGCCGTTTCACTTTTTCCTACACCGCTGTCCCCTTTAATTAAAACGCCAATTCCATAAATATCAACCAGCACCCCATGAACAGCCGTCATCGGCGCAAGTCTGCTTTCTAAATAGTTCGTTAAGCGACTAGACAATCTCGTTGTCGTCATTTTCGTACGCATAATCGGTACGCCACTTGCTTGCGACGCAAGTAAAAGCTCATTCGGCACCTCTAGATCACGAGAAATAATAATGCCAGGCGTTTCATCCGTACATAACTGGGCAAGACGTTCTTTTCGTAACTCTGCCGACATCTCACTAATGAACGTAAGCTCTGTTTTACCGAGCAATTGAATGCGCTCGGCAGGATAGTACGTAAAGTAGCCTGCTACCTCTAATCCAGGACGGGAAATATCACTCGTTGTTATCGTACGATGAATTCCCTCTTCACCACTGACAAGCTCTAGTTGAAATTTATCAATTAATTCTTTCGTATGTACTTTTGCCATGGTACCCTCCTACATTTCATCCTATTTATTGTAACACTTTTCATAATTGACGGAACCACTCACATTATAAAAAAAAACACATATTCCCTCTTATTTCATTGTTTCTTACTATTTCAAACTGTATACTCGCGTGACATTACCGTTAAAAAACACTGTTTTTTCATACAGCATGCCCACGGCTTTGGCAACCGCAATGGAAGCAGTATTATAAGGGTGTATTAGGGAGATTAACCTGTTTTGTTGCAACGTTTGCTGTGCATGGGCAACGAAATAACGAGCTGCTTCCCGTGCATAGCCTTGTTTCCAGTAGTCTTTTGCGAGCCAGTAGCCGAGCTCTAACTCTTTTTTATGATCTACTACTTGTGGTACGAGACCGGCATGTCCAATGAGCTCCCCTGTTTTTTTCTCTAGTATGACAAATAAACCATAACCATTTTTATAAGCAGGAAGCAGCCACTGTAAAAAGCTTCTTTTCGCTTCTTCTGCCGTTTTTGTTTGTCCCCTTCCAATATAGCGAACGACCTCTTCATCTCTCCATAATGAAGTGTAAAAAGAAAGATCGTGCTCTGTATAAGGTCGAAACGATAAGCGTTCACTTTCCATCTCTTTTCCTCCTTACGTTGTAAAGAAAAAAACGCTCCATTTAGGAACGTTTCTTCTTTTGCATAGGTTCAATAACTCCTTTTTTAATAAGGATGTTCATGACTGATACAATAATGGCCGCAATTAATGCAGTTCCAAACCCATTTATTTCGAAACTAGATCCCATTACTTCTGCTGTTAGCAGTAATAGAACCGCGTTGATGACAATTGAAAATAATCCAAATGAAACTAGAATAACAGGTAACGATAAAAAAACAAGAATAGGTTTCATAAACACGTCAAAAATCGATAAAATAAAACTAGCTAAAAATGCCGCACCGACATTTTCTAAATGAAAAGCTGGAAAATATCCCGCAACAACCATCAAGGAGATGGCATTGACGAGCAAAGTTAAAATCCAATTTAATAGCATTTATGGCACATCACTTTCTTCAGGAATAAGCAAGGCAGCTAGTAAGTAGCTTATTACGATTGGTCCAAAAGCGGTAACAATCATCAAAGCAACAACGCCGACTCGAACGACGGTCGGATCCAACGCAAAATAGCGAGCAATTCCAGCGCAAACACCGGCAATTTTTCGATCCACGGGACGAACAAGTCGTTTCATCTTGCTCACCCCTCTTGCGCTTTCTTAACAATCACCGAGCCTGTTTTCGTTTCTGCTTCTAGCTCATACTCCCAATCATTTTCTTGATTCGTACTAAACTTCAACGTTTTTCTTGTCACTTCCTTCTTTTCCTCAAGTATTTTAGCTAGAGGAAAGTCATGAACAAGTGACCCAACAACGGTTTTCAAATCAGCATGAAGCCGAAGCGCACTTGGCAATTCTGCTTCTATCTTCCCCGTAACTGTTTTTAATGATGCATACCCGGACTCTAGTGTCTCTAAACGAAATTGAATGGAGCCATGAATGGTTTCTAAGCGCGTATGACGAACGTCCCCCTTCATACGCACAAGTCCATTCATCGTTTCAGCAATTACTTCGTGTCCCACGATCTCTTCTAACGTAATGCCACCACTTGCTGTTTCTACGTGAAGCTTATGGCCTCGACATTGGTAAAGAGCTAATGCGCCAATTGTTGCCTTCATGTGCAATTCGTCACAAGAGATATTTTCTAGTGTAATTGCACCATTAAAGGTCGTTACTTTTATTTGTTGATAGTTTTTTTGTGGAATATAAATCGTTGCATGTACTTTTTGGTGCTTGTTTTTTGAATAAAAACGGAGATGTGAAGCATCACAATCATAAAACGTTTCATTACGAAACTTCGTCTTTGCGGTCGTACCTTCAGGAATTTTATAAACATCGGCATCACATTCAATTTTCACATCATGTTCTTGCCAAGGAATTAGCTTAACAGCACCGTTGGAAATATCAATTTCAATGTTCTCAAATAAAACATTTTCATCATCAAAGACGTAGTGAACAGGCTCACTTTCACCAAAATTCAAATCAAAGTCCGCCGTTTTAATACGATTGACAACACGCCCAATCAACCGACCGGCTCGCTGACCAACAGTCGGTCCTTTTTTAGGTGGTTTTTCTTTTTTAATAAGCGAAGTTGATGGCAATGCAAATGTTTTTTTCTGATGAATTGCCTTTAGTAGCTTTTCAGCTTCTTCAGCGGAGATTTTCCCCTCATTTAGCATCGTCAAAATCATTTTTTGCTCTTCCATCACTACAACGCCCCCTTAAATTACATTACCCTTTACGCACAGCCACTCGAATGCCTTGATACACATTCCATAACACGACTAAAACCGTAATGCCCCCAAAAATGAGCGAGCAATAGAAAATAGAGCCTTTAGAGAAATCATCTTCTGCTGTAATGGTAATGCCAAGCGGAATACCAACAATGGGGATCAGGTGTGAGAGCATCGCACGCATCGAGTGTGCTTTGCTTTGTTCATCTTTTGTTGCTAGATGAACAACAACAGGAAATAAAAAAGGAATAAAGAGAATGCTAAAATAACTTAATGCAGATAATAGTTTGTTTGTTTTTGCTGTAGTCACTAACTTTCCTCCTAAAACGAAAAGAACGGTGCATAGAAAACAACATAGATTTCTCTAAAAATAGTTCCTGCACATTGTTTTTTTCCCTTATTATAAGCTATCTTATAGAAGGATACTTTTATTTTGTCAATCTGTCTACACTACACCTTGTATTCAACTATACGGGAGGACCTTATGCTTAGTTCAAAAAAGGCCATCAAAACGATTTCATTCTTTCTAACAGCGCTTATGCTCGTTGCCATCCTTGGTGGTGTCTTCACAGCAAAAGGCTATGCGCCATGGGAACAAGTGCTAGCAGCCCTTGTTGGGAGTTTGTTCGTTTTGGTTATTAATTATCTTATCTATAAGCTATTACTTTTCTTAAAAAAATAGAAGAGCTTGCGATTATTTCATCGCAGGCTCTTCTTTTTCATCAGAAGTAGCAGAAAGGGTGTGTAACCGCGATTCCATCCGTTTACGATCGCGCTTTAAAATAGGCGCTAAGTAACGGCCAGTATACGATTTCTCGATGGCTGCAATCTCTTCTGGTGTACCTTCACCAACAATCATGCCACCTTGATCTCCACCTTCTGGACCAAGATCAATAAGATAGTCACATTGCTTAATCACGTCTAAATTATGTTCGATGACAAGAACAGAATCTCCGTTCTCAACAAGTCGTTGTAACACTTTAAGCAAGCGCGCAATGTCATCTACGTGTAAACCTGTTGTTGGTTCATCGAGTATATAAATCGTTTTACCTGTAGATCGTTTATGAAGTTGAGAAGCAAGCTTTACACGCTGTGCTTCCCCACCAGATAACGTGGTAGCGGATTGACCGAGCTTAATATAACCAAGCCCCACATCTAGAATTGTTGAAAGCTTACGGCTAATTTTCGGGATATTTGCAAAAAAGTCCACGCCTTCTTCAACGGTCATATCTAAAATATCAGCGATGCTTTTTCCTTTATACTTTACTTCTAACGTTTCTCGATTGTAGCGTTTCCCGTGACAAACTTCACATGGAACGTAAACGTCTGGCAAGAAATGCATTTCGATTTTAATAATTCCATCACCACGGCATGCTTCACAACGTCCGCCTTTTACGTTAAAGCTAAAACGGCCTTTCTTATAGCCTCGAACCTTAGCTTCGTTCGTTGAAGCAAATACGTCACGAACGTCATCAAACACACCTGTATACGTCGCGGGATTCGAGCGTGGTGTCCGTCCAATTGGCGATTGATCAATATCAATGACTTTATCGACAAATTCTAGTCCGCGTATTTCTTTATGGGCGCCTGGTTTTGTTTTTGCTCGATGAAGCTTTTGAGCCAACGCTTTATGGATAATTTCATTAACGAGCGTACTTTTCCCAGAACCCGATACACCGGTAACACCGGTAAATAGCCCAAGCGGCACTTTTGTTTTAACATTTTTTAAGTTGTTTTCTGTGGCGCCAATCACTTCAATATAGCGTCCATCCGGCTTTCTTCGTTCGTTCGGCAACGGAATAAACTTCTTACCTGATAAATATTGCCCTGTAAGAGATGCAGGATTCTCCATGATTTCTTGCGGTGTGCCTTGTGCCGTAATGGTTCCACCATGTGCTCCCGCTCCGGGCCCAATATCAATAATGCAATCTGCTGCTAACATCGTATCTTCATCATGTTCCACAACAATTAACGTATTTCCTAATGAGCGCATCTCCTCTAGCGTGGCAATTAAGCGATCATTATCACGCTGATGCAACCCAATTGACGGCTCATCTAAAATGTACAGCACGCCCATAAGGCGCGAGCCTACTTGTGTTGCTAAGCGAATGCGTTGAGCCTCGCCTCCCGATAATGTCCCTGCGGCACGATTAAGTGTTAAATAGTCCAAACCGACGTTATTAAGGAAGCCTAGACGCGCAACAATTTCGCGCAGGATGAGCCGCGCAATCGCCTGCTCTTTTTCTGTTAAATTTAGCTCTTCAAAAAACGTTTGTGCTTCGGTAACAGATAACGCTGTCGCTTCACCAATATGACGATTATTAATTAAAACAGCGCGTGCTTCTTTTTTCAAACGATAGCCTTTACAAGATGGACACGCTTTTTGTCCCATATACTCTTCCATTTGTTCACGAATATAATCGGAACCTGTTTCTTTGTAGCGTCGTTCAACATTCGCTAAGACGCCTTCAAAGTAAATTTCATTCTTTTTCACTTGGCCAAAATCATTTTTGTATTGAAAGGTAATACGTTCGGTCGAACTTCCTTTTAAAATATGCTCCATATGTTCTTTCGGCAAATCTTTAACAGGAACATCCATATCAATTCCAAAATGATGACAAACACTTTTCAGGAGCTGTGGATAGTATTGTGAACTTACCGGTGTCCATGGCGCGATGGCATTTTCATTGAGCGTTAAACTAGGATCAGGAATGACAAGTTCTGGATCTACCTCTAATTTCAATCCTAAGCCATCACATTTGCTGCACGCTCCAAACGGACTATTAAAAGAAAATAGGCGTGGCTCTAGTTCTCCAATTGAAAAGCCACAATACGGACAGGCGTGATTTTGAGAGAAAAGCAATTCTTCTTCTCCTATAATATCAACCGTTACTGTACCGTCTGCTAAATTCAAGGCGGTTTCAAGTGAATCTGCCAAGCGTGTAGCAATGCCTTCTTTCATGACAATGCGGTCTACGACAACGTCAATAGAGTGTTTTTTGTTTTTTTCGAGCGTGATGTCTTCTGTTACATCCTTTAATTCGCCATCCACGCGAATGCGAACATATCCTTGCTTTTTAATATCTTCTAATACTTTAACATGTTCACCTTTTCGCCCAGAAACGACTGGTGCAAGAATTTGCATTTTTGTTCGTTCTGGGTATTGTACGAGGCGATCGACCATTTGTTCAATCGTTTGCGATGTAATTTCAATCCCATGATTTGGGCAGACAGGACGACCGATGCGCGCAAACAACAAACGCAAATAATCGTACACTTCCGTCACCGTTCCAACGGTAGAGCGAGGATTGCGGCTCGTCGTTTTTTGATCAATTGAAATAGCTGGTGATAAGCCTTCAATCGAATCCACATCGGGCTTATCCATTTGTCCTAAAAATTGACGAGCATACGCTGACAACGACTCTACATAGCGACGCTGTCCTTCTGCATAAATCGTGTCAAAAGCAAGCGATGATTTTCCAGATCCCGATAAGCCGGTTAACACAACAAGCTTATCGCGAGGAATGGTAATATCTATATTTTTTAAGTTATGGGCGCGGGCGCCCTTCACGATAATGTTTTGATTTAAAGACACGTCTCAATCACCTTACCCTTCTGCCTTAAGCTCAAGAATGGTATCACGAAGCTCTGCGGCACGTTCAAATTGCAAATTTCTAGCCGCATCTTTCATTTCCTTTTCAAGGCGTTCAATAAAGGCTTCGCGTTCTTTTTTGCTTAATTTTTGTTTCGGTGCTGCGCCATACAGCTCAGTTCCCTCAGCTGCTTGCGTCGCCGAAATTACGTCATGAACCGGCTTATTAATGGTTTGCGGCTGTATGCCATGCTTTTCGTTATACGCCATTTGAATTTTGCGGCGTCGTTCCGTCTCACGAATAGCGATTTCCATGGAACGTGTTACTTTATCGCCATACATAATAACATGACCGTTACTATTGCGGGCAGCACGACCAATCGTTTGAATGAGAGAACGTTCCGAGCGCAGGAAGCCTTCTTTGTCCGCATCTAAAATTGTAATTAAAGACACTTCCGGAATATCTAAACCTTCTCTTAGTAAGTTAATACCAACGAGCACATCAAAAACGCCAAGACGTAAATCCCGAATAATTTGAATGCGTTCTAACGTTTTAATTTCTGAGTGTAAATAGCGCACTTTAATGCCCATTTCTTGCAAATAATCGGTTAAGTCCTCTGACATTTTCTTTGTTAATGTCGTCACGAGCACACGCTCTTTTTTCGCAATACGATCGTGTATTTCACCTAGTAAATCATCAATTTGTCCTTTGCTTGGACGAATTTCAATCGTCGGATCAAGCAAACCAGTTGGTCGAATAATTTGTTGAATAGGCTCAGACGTATGCTCTTCCTCATAAGGACCTGGCGTTGCTGAAACATAAATGTGCTGAAACTTATCGTACGCTTCAAATTCATCAAACGTTAATGGACGATTGTCTTTTGCCGAGGGCAGACGAAAGCCATGTTCAACGAGCACATTTTTGCGCGCTTGGTCGCCATTGTACATGCCGCGAATTTGCGGTAATGTAACGTGGGATTCATCGATTACAATCATAGAATCATCTGGGAAATAATCAAGCAACGTATACGGCGTTGAGCCAATTGGGCGCAACGTTAAATGCAGAGAGTAGTTTTCGATGCCAGAGCAAAATCCCATTTCGCTCATCATCTCAAGGTCATAGCGCGTTCGTTGTTCAAGGCGCTGTGCTTCTAATAATTTGCCAGCATCATTCAATACCTTTAAGCGCTCGCTTAACTCTGCTTCAATGCGCTCAATCGCAAGCTTCATCTTTTCTTCTCGTGTAACGAAGTGAGAAGCTGGAAAGATAGCAACGTGCTTGCGCTCGCCAACAATTTCACCTGTTAACGCATCTACTTCTGTGATTCGATCGATTTCATCACCAAAAAACTCAACACGCAAACAACGTTCATCGCGAGACGCTGGAAAAATTTCTACAACATCTCCACGCACCCGAAACGTTCCGCGCGTAAAATTAATATCGTTTCGATTGTATTGTATATCAACAAGGTCGCGAAGCAATTGGTCACGATCGCGTTCCATCCCTGCACGCAATGAGATGACAAGACTTTTATACTCTTCTGGTGAACCGAGACCGTAAATACACGATACACTCGAAACGATAATAACATCATCCCGCTCAAAAAGTGACGATGTTGCACTATGGCGCAATTTATCAATCTCATCATTTATGCTAGCGTCTTTTTCTATAAATGTGTCTGATTGTGGAATATACGCTTCCGGCTGATAATAATCGTAATAGCTGACAAAATACTCAACAGCATTATTCGGAAAAAATTCTTTCAATTCACTATACAGCTGTCCAGCTAACGTTTTGTTATGCGCAATAACAAGCGTCGGCTTATTCACTTCTTTAATAACGTTGGATACGGTAAATGTTTTCCCCGTACCCGTTGCGCCAAGTAATGTTTGTTTCTTTTTATTTCCCTGCAATCCTTCTACAAGCTGTTGTATCGCTCGTGGTTGATCTCCTTGTGGTTGATAAGAAGAAACAAGTTCAAAAGGCTTACTCATCACGTACAAGACCCTCCGTTCCTAATATATGTAACCTGATTATAGCATAGAGAAATTCAAAAACCTAATTTTTGCGAACAGATATTCGCTATATGATCTTTGGTCAAATCTCCTTATTTTACCGTTTGTCCTTTCCCATTCCCACTCCTTTAATGGTACACTTTAAGAGGTTTGCAAGAGAGGAGAATAGCACATATGGACTTACTTTATATTGCGATTGGGTTAGCCATTGGCATTATTTCAGGATTTTTCGGACTTGGCGGTGGCTTTATACTTACCCCCGTGCTGATGTTATTCGGCTATCCCCCCATTGTCGCCATTGCTACGAGCCTTCTATACTCAATAGGAACGAGTATTTCCGGAGTCGTTGCCCATTTACGCTTAAAGAACATTTATTGGAAAACCGCAATCACCCTTGGTATTTCTGGCGTTCTTGCTACGCAAGCAGCGAATCCGCTCGTCGTCTATATGAGCAACCACCATTGGGACAAAATTGTCATCCCAGTGCTTTACATTGTGCTCATGGGCTACTTCTGCGTACAGCTTCTAGTAAAACGGCGTAAAAAAGAACAAGATCGTGGTGCTACGCGTCACGCATTTTCATTACCTAAAACCCTTCTCATTGGCTTTGTGAGCGGCTTTCTATCCTCCACACTTGGCGTTGGTGGTGGATTTGTCATGGTTCCACTCATGATTTCAATTTTAAAAATCGAGCCACGAAAAGCGGTAGGAACAAGTCTTGTTAGCGTATTTGCGATCGTTAGTGCCGGCTTCATTACATACGCACAAACCGTTTCTTTAAATTATCACTTAGGGTTGTTTCTCATTATCGGTGCCCTGTTCGGTGCACAAGCAGGCGCCCGTTTGACCGCTCTTTACAACAATCAAAAAATTGAAATGTATTTAGGCGGAATTTATGGTGTTACCCTTTTATCGGTTACCTTTCAGCTGTTTGGCATCGGAACCATTGGTTTATATGTGGTCTCACTATATATCCTTTTCCTACTTTGTCTCTTTTTAAAAGATACCGTTCGTCATTTCCGAAAAAAAACAAGGCAATCTGCTTAATTTGTTCACGTTCTTCTATTAAAAAAAGCTAGAGCCACATGACTCTAGCTAAAAAGGGGGGGTGAGATCTTTCAAAGATGTTGTTCCCCGTTATAATTGAAATAAAACCTCTTTATCTCCCAATGTTTTGTGTTGTGCTTGTAAGGGAATAAGAAAAGAAGCGTATAGATCGCCTTCCATATGCATATCTATAACTCATAGAGGAGGGGTTTTAATGAAAGAGCACGATCAAGTTAAGGCGTTAAATGAGATACTAGAAATGATTCACTATAAAGGAAACAAACGAAAACTCTCATTTTTAACGGTAAAGAAATTGATTTCTCCTAAAAAGTAAAGAAAAGCCGCGATCATCTTTACGTAAGATGATCGCGGCTTTTGCTTATAATCGTTCTTTTCTCCACTTAACAACAACGACTTCTGTTCCAATTTCCTCTGCTGTAACCATATTCATGCTATCTACTAAACGGTGAACACCTGGAAGCAGACAGCCGAGTCCTTGTTGCCTTGCATCATTTACAACCCCGTGGTCAATCGCAAAAACTCGAATACCTACGCGGTTGTGTTGTTGTATTGCTTCTATAATAATATGTCCTTCTGTACCGTATACGTAAATGTTACGAGCAAGCTCTGAAATCACCGTTTTTAATCGTACTTGATCAAAAAGGTGAAAGCCCATTTTTTCAGCGATCGCTTTTCCTTCATGACGTGCAATTGAAATGTCTTGTTCCGTTTTAATTTCAATAATGACATGATGTGTATGCAAGCGAATCACCACTTTTCAAAGAGAGAGTAAGGAAAGGCTCACATCTGTACCGTTCCTTTATCCACACTTATTCGACAAAAACATTGTCATCCCTCTTTTTACACATCATCCGGAAAATAAGGATTCACGTGAATAAACACTTCTGATACATCAACAAACGATTCTTGAAGGGCATCGCGAATGCTGCGGGCAATATCATGACCTTCTTTTATACTTAAATCATAGTTCAACGATATTCGTAAATCGATTAAAATATAATGACCGTGGGTGCGCGCACGAATGCGATCGATGCGCTTTACTGCTTGAAACTTTAAAACCGTCTGTTTGTACTGCGTTAACAGCGGTTTTTCAATATTTTTATCCATTAATACATCAATCGAAGAGACTAATAATTTAAAGGCGATTTTCATAATAAGCACAGCGACAATTAAACTCGCGACGCTATCACCATATAGCAAATAAGGAAGCTCGTAGTGATGCCCGATAATTGAAACAATAACCCCGCAAAAAGCGGCTAATGATGCTACGATATCCGCTTTATGATCAAAGGCGATCGCCATAATGGCTTTGCTTTTATAGCGTTCGCCAATGCGTAGCGAGCTGCGATACAAATAATGCTTAGCGCCATAGGAAATGAGCGCTGCCGCTAAGGCTGCATAACCTGGTGCAGAAGGCGTACCTAAAAAGCCCATCACACCTTCTACGACGATATAAATCGATACTAAAAATAAAATAATACCAACAAGACCTTCACTTAACACTTCGGCTTTGCCATGACCAAAAGGATGATCTTCATCCGGCGGCTTATTCGCAATGCCAACAACAGCAAGAACAGCGACAGATGCTACAATATCGGCAGCGGAGTGAATACCATCAGCAAATACCGATTCACTGTCTGCTACTACGCCAACAAGTACTTTTCCAATCGTTAATAGGCAGTTCGCAATAAGGGCAATCCATGCAACCTTTTTTCCAACCCGTTCTCGATCCTGTACGATTTCCATGTTCGCCTCCTTAAATAATGTTTCCCATAGGAAAAAAAAACCCTAAGCCGAATCCGGCCTAGGGTTTGTATATTTTTTTAGTAATGGGAACGTTCATTATCCATCATCCTTTTTTGTGGAACAACTTTACATATCAGTACTAATGATAGCGTGTTTCCAGCAAAAAAGCAATGAATCCTATGACCGCTGACCTATTAAATTCCCCGCACCCTATTATGCTAGTGTCTGCGGGTTTGCTTCGTTCCATACCTATCACTTGTAAAAAAAACGTTAGGCATTGTCTGCTGGAAACACAACTCCTAGGTCAGCGCGTATCGCATCCATTACTTCCATTACAATTAAGGAATGCTCATGACTATTAACTGGTGATTGCAACCAGCCTTCTTCAATGACACGCACAAATTCTTTCGTTTCATAATACATCGCTTCTTCAAGTAACGGCGCAGAAATGTCTTCGTTTTCTTTTTGCCGATATGCAATAGAAATTCGTTCGGGAACATCGATGCGATCAATAATCATCGTACCTTTTTCACCTTGAATTTCTGAAGGTACGAAGGAATCATTAATTTTAGAATACATCACGACTGCCTGCATGTTTTCATACTCTAAAATCACACTGCCTTGTCCGTCAACTCCTGATTCTAGCATCATACCTGAAGCTTTCACCTTTATCGGACGTCCAAATAAAACGATCAGCGGATATAAGCAATAAATGCCTAAGTCCATAAGTGCACCGTTTGAAAACGCTGGTAAGAAGGCGTTCATAATGGTTCCTTCTTTATACGCATCATAGCGGGATGAATATTGACAGTAGCTTCCTACATAGCGTCTGATCGTCCCAAGCTTAGACAAATTTTCTTGAATGTGTTGAAAGCCTGGCAGCAATGTAGACTTCATTGCCTCCATTAATACGACACGATTTCGCTGTGCTGCTTCGATCATTGCCTTCACTTCTACCGCATTGGAAGCGAGCGGCTTTTCACATAATACATGCTTACCTTGGTTCATTAACGCAATGGCATGACGGGCATGAAACGAGTTCGGGCTCGCTATGTATACCGCATCGACCTCTTCGCTTTGTGCAAGCGCTGCTACATCTGTAAAAACGAGCGGAGCTCCATGCTTTTGGGCAAACTCTCGACCTTTTTCTTCGGTTCGAGAATAAACCGCCGTTAATTGAAATGAATCTAATGCCTGTGCTGCTTTTAAAAACGCGTCTGTAATCCAATTCGTACCGATTACTCCAAAACGTATCACTTTAGTGTCCATCCCTTCTCATGGTTTAATCTATTGTACACTGTAGCATGATTCGTAGAATTGCGAAAGAATCACGACTACTTAACGTAATCGCGCTGTAACACTTCAGAATGAAAAGAGGCAACGATCTGCTCGATGGGGAGCTCATAACCAATTAAAATTACACACGACGTTTCTGGCAAATCTTCTCTGATCCGTTGTAACTCCAGTTCATCTGACGCCCATTGAAATTGATACATTCCTTGCGGCGCCGCGAGAGTTAAAATTCCTTTGCCACGCAGAACAGCAGGTGGCAATGATTTAAGCCATCGTTGAAAGGCAATGCGCTCAACGGTATGAAAGCCTTCGATTTTAAACGCTTGAAAAGCATGGCGCGGTGCAGCATGATAAGTCGTTGCCCCTTCTTGATGCACAACAACATGACTGACTCGTTCTTGAAGAAGAACAGCGCACTCACACTTGCCATACGACGTTTCTATAATTGGCACAGACGAATGTAGAATCTTTTCTAGTTTTTTATAAATCTTGTCTTTTACCTTCTGATCAATTAAATCTATTTTATTTAAGAGTACAATGGTAGCGCTCGTTAGCTGTTCTTCTAACAACGTACGCACATGCTTATTTAATAAATACCGTTGCTGTTTTAAATAGTTACTAGCATCGAGCAAGCTAATGACACTTTTTACTTCAAAACCATTTTGAAGCCGCGGGTCATCCAACGTTTCTACAATTTCTTTTGGATTTGCTATGCCCGTTCCTTCAATTAATAACACGTCAACGGCATTTGCTGGTTCTAAAAAGAAACGCAGTTCTTCGCGCAGATCGTCTTGAATCGTACAGCAGATGCAACCGTCCAACAATTCTACGAGTGTTTCTCCCTTAAATAAATGACCTTCAACATTGATTTCGCCAAGTTCATTTAAGACGATTCCAGGCTTGAGCCCTTGCTCTTTACAATATGAAAGAAGCTGCAGAAGCACAGTTGTTTTGCCAGCACCAAGAAAGCCACTAATCACATACGTTGGTATGCGCATCTCTTTTCCTCTTTTCTCTTTTTCTTCCATCGTACCATATGGTCAAAAAAAAGACGGCAATCAAGGACACTTGATTGCCGTCTTTCTCCCGTCTAAGCGCGCATTTTTTCTTCTGATGCTTGCGAAAAAACGAACCAACGCTGACCGATATAATTTAAAATTGTGTAGAAGCCTGTCCCAAGCAAAACAGCAACATCACGTGCATCAAAGCGTGGCAGCCAGAGTGCAAACGCCCATGTTGCTAGCTTGCTCCCAAGAAAGTACGCTACTACATAACAAATGAAAATAACGAGCGCAAAGCGCACTATACTTTTTCCATACGTTGCTTTACTTTGAAACGTAAAGGTGCGATTTAACACGTAACTGACACATGCGCCAATCGCATTCCCCAAAAAGGTCGCTCCCCAATAAGGTACTGAAAAAGCATGCATGAACACGTAGATGGCACTTAAGCCGACGAGTGTATTCAGAACACCGACGACAAGAAAACGAACAAACGAATGATTCATCATTACGGTTGGGTCGCGGTGACCGATACCTCCCGTCGCTTATGATCTTGTAGCTTCGGTTCAGATGCTATGTGCTGCTCAATCGCATATTTCGGACGAGCCTTTACCTCTTTAAAGATTTTTCCGACATACTCTCCAATGAGACCAATCCCCATCAATTGTAAGCCGCCTAATAACCAAATAGAGATGATGAGCGACGTCCATCCTGAGGCTGGATGACCGGTAAGCTTTTGGATGAGCGCATAGCTACCAGCGACAATACTAAATAAGAATGCAAGAAAACCAATCAACGTAACGAAGCGAATCGGCGTCACACTAAAAGAGGTTAAACCGTCAAAGGCAAACGAAAGCATTTTCTTTAGAGGATACTTCGACTCTCCCGCTAAGCGTTCTTTGCGATCATAATACACTTCGGTTTGTGCGTAGCCAACGAGAGGTACGAGTCCGCGAAAAAAGAGATTCGATTCTTTATACTTTAATAGTTCACCAAGCGCCGCCTTACTAAGTAAACGAAAATCCGCATGATTGGGAACGAGCTTAATGCCTAGCTTATTCATAAACCAATAGTAACCAAGTGCTGTTCGTCGCTTAAAAACTGTATCGGTATCCCGACGATTACGCACACCATAGACGACGTCATAGCCTTCATGATACCGTTCAACAAACGTTTCTATAACTGTAGTATCATCTTGCAAATCAGCATCGATGGAAATCACACAATCAGCTGTCTTATAAGCCGTTTCCAAACCTGCAAGCAGCGCATTTTGATGTCCTACGTTGCGCGCAAGTTTCACGCCAGTTACGAGTGGATTGTTGCTACTTTCTTGTGCAATGAGTGACCACGTACGGTCGCGACTACCATCATCAACAAAAAGGAGCGAACTAGCGGAATCAATCAATTGACGCTTCATAAGTTTTTGTAGCACAGCACTCAATTCATGGGCTGTTGTAGCAAATACTTCTTCTTCATTGTAACAAGGGACAACGATCGAGAGCATGGGTGCTTTCATCTCATACCTCCTTTGTGCGCCTAGAGCGCACGGTATAAATAAATTCTCCAAGCAGAATCTTTATGATCAAATGTTTTTTCTAGCTTTAGACCGTCATCTTTTGCATTGGCAATTGGCACGGCTGATAAGATATACGTGCCCCCTAGTTTCTTAAATGCATTGATATTTAACTCTAAATGCTGAATAACCGTAGTAGAATCTTTACGGAACTCATAATTTTTGCCGAGCTCAGCAGAAAATAAATAGCAGCGATTGCCCCATGTGTCATAATAATTTTTCAGTTCAGGACTTTTATTAAGCTCTTTCGCAATAATCTTCCGAAACGCATGCTTGTACGTTAAGGAATAGTAATTGTTATACGTATCTAACGTGTAAAACCCATTGAATTGTGCGATTGCTGGGTGAATCCCAATACTCGCAACGCGATAACTAGCTTTCGGTTTCCCAATGTAATTGGCGATTTCTTTAAACTGTTGTTGTGCATAAAACTCTTTAAAGGATGGCGAGTGATAAGAGCGGTAGCGTATTTCTTCATTGGCTCCAATGCCAATATACAGTTGACCAATGAGCACAAGGGAGACAAGTACTTTACCAAGCTTCCCTTTTTGCCAAATAAGCCAGCATCCTACTGCAAACAAGCTATAAATAATAAACGGCCGCATAAAGTGAAAACGTGAAAAGTTAAAGGTTGCTAAAAAAGAAATCTTTTCTTTTAGTGGATTCCACCCTTCGTAAAACCAGAGCGCGTACCAAACAGATAGCACAAAATTTAAAATAAAGAGCAACCAAAACAAGCGCGTCGTTGGTGAGCGATCGCTTTTTCGAATCGCAAACAAACAAGCAAAAAACGTTAATGGAAGAATTAGCGTCGTATGGAGCGTTATAACATGAGTATGGCCATAAAAATAAGCCAAAACGATTCCATAAACGTTAAATCTGAAATAATAAATTCATTGCGACTTGTCGGTGCTTCAGGTACAAGCAGCGAATAGACGAGTCGGTATTCAATCAACAGGAATAGTAATGTCATTCCGACAATGGAGAAGAAAAAGGGTGCGTTCCATTTTCGCGTCCTCCATACATCCCAAAGCCATACGAGTCCCATCGCTACGAGAAAGAAGAAAAAACCTAAAACAAAGCTTGCATAAAACGGCAACAGCCCTAACGTGAGCCAATGCTTCCACGTTCCCGCGCCTTTTCGGATGCTAAGAAATGCCCATAACGCAAGCGGCATTCCTAACGTACTTAGCATGCCCGACGGCCAAAAAGGCGTCAGCGCAAACGCTAAAGAAACAGCCACGACGATTGGATAAGCTTCTTTTTTTACAAGCCAATGGCGCTTTAATAAAAGCAACATACCAATAAAAGCAAAAATGCGGGTAATGCTCTGACTAAGCGCATACGCCATCATCGGTGAAAACCATTCATGCAACCATTGAAGTAAACTAAATTCGGTACCGTACGCATTGCGAGGCAATCCGTTAATAATTTGTTCAACTGTAGCATTGGTCGGTCCAAACAGTTGACCGCTATCTTTCATCACTTTATACCATGCGATGTTTGAATCAAGATTATCATGCACACGAATGTGTGCATTCTCGCCTAAAATAAACATTGGTGCTAAATAGATAATCAGGATGAGCCAAGCACCGCTTAACATGAGAACATCTCTGTATCGTCTTACGTTACGTAACATTTGTATCATTTTCTTACGTCCATCCTACACTCATTATTTAATGAATTGCTTTTCAACTATGTCTTTCATATACGTTAAAATCGGTTGTGCTAAATCTTCATTACGAAGCGCAAACTCGATAGTCGTTTGAATAAAACCAAGTTTCTCGCCCACATCAAAGCGTTCACCTTCAAATTCATAGGCATACACAGAAGAGCGTTCATTTAACGTGTGTAATGCATCTGTTAATTGAATTTCTCCGCCCGCTCCCGCTTCTTGTTGTTCAAGAATATCAAAAATATCAGGTGTTAGTATGTAACGTCCAATGATGGCTAAATTTGACGGCGCCCTACCGAGTGGCGGTTTTTCAACAAAACCATTCACTTCTACGAGGCGATTATCACGCTCTCTCGTATCAATAATGCCATAGCGATTCGTTTCATGAGCAGGCACTGTTTTGACACCAACGATTGAACAGCCTGTAGCTTCATATTGATTCATTAATTGTTTCGTGCACGGAACATCCGCTTGCATAATATCGTCTCCAAGCAGAACAGCAAACGGCTCATTACCGATGAATTTCCGTGCACTCCATACCGCATGGCCGAGGCCTTTCGGTTGCTTTTGCCGAATATAGTGAATGTCAGCCATTTCGGATGAGCGTTGCACCTCCTCTAGCAATTTTACTTTTCCTTTGTTATATAAATTTTGTTCCAACTCAAAAGAATGATCAAAATGATCTTCAATTGATCGCTTTCCTTTGCCGGTCACGATAATGATGTCCTCAATACCAGAAGCAATCGCTTCTTCAACAATATATTGAATCGTAGGCTTATCTACAATCGGTAGCATTTCCTTTGGCATCGCTTTCGTCGCAGGCAAAAAACGCGTACCTAAACCTGCAGCAGGAATAATGGCTTTTGAAATAGGCTTCATATTTTTACCGTTACCAATGCTTTCGTTGGCAACGTTCCTCCTTTCTTTTCTATAACCTGTCACTCGCTATTCTTGCCCATAGGGGAATGTTTCCATTCTTGTTAAGTATGTCATAGTTACAAAACAAATGTCCAGTTTTACCCAAGTTTCTCGCCTCTTACAACAGAAAAAAAGGTTCACAAATTCTACGTTGTGCAGAAGAACTTGTGAACCTTTTTAGTACAGTCGTTATTTTTTTAAATCGTTGATCGAGTTGACTTTCATATATTTTGGAACAGTTAAACCAAGCTTCGTTCCTTTCATATTTGGACCAAGATCATCGAACTTACCTTTAAACTTATCATAGTAATCTTTATGTGTTGTTGGTAACCAAGCTGCTACCATTGCATCAGAACTGCCATCGGCGATACTTGCAAACATCGGACCTGCTTCAAGCTGTGTAAGCTTCACATCATAGCCCTGTTGCTCTAACGCTTTTGCGATGACATTCGTACTTGCAATCTCAGATTCCCATGCCACGTAAGCGAGCTTCACTTGCTTACCGCCTCCACGTGGTGCTCCTTTTGTCCACTGAGCTACTTCTTTTTTATGAGCTTTCACCCATTTTTCAGCAGCATCGGCAGGTTTCGTGCCATCATGAATATCAACCATAACTTCTTCCATGTTAGAAGGTTTCCAGTTGAATTGATCAAGCACTTTCGTAGCGCCTGGATTTTCAGAAGAGAACCCTTTACGCGTTAACGTATGAATGGATTCACCTTTTCCATAAGAGCCTTTTGGATCTTCTAAATATTTCAGTTTATACTTTTTAAACATCCAATGTGGTGTCCAGCCCGTTACGATGATTGGCTCTTTTTTCTCATATGCTTTTTTCAGCTCTGCAGTCATCGCAGCAGATGATCCTTCATTTAACGTCCACTTGTCCGTTAAACCATATTCTTTCATCGCTTTTTTCGTAGCTTTCATAAGACCTGCACCAGGATCGATACCGGTAATCTTATAGTTCACTTGATCGCCTACATTGCCTGAACCATTTGCTGACGGCTTATATTCATGAATTGCTGTCGCAATATAGCCTAGTAGTAAAACAATCGCTAAAATAGTATAAACCATTTTCTTACTAACCACTTTACCAAATAGCGGTTTGCGTAAATTTTGCGAAATGCGATCAAAAATAATCGCAATAATTACGATGGAAATCCCAGCTTCAAAGCCTTCTCCGACTTTAATTTGACTGACCGCACGATACACTTCAGCTCCAAGACCTGGCGCTCCAACGAGGGAAGCAATAACCACCATGGAAAGAGCAAGCATAATACTTTGGTTCACACCCGCTAAAATGGTCGGTGCCGCTAAAGGAAGCTGTACCTTAAAGAGCTTTTGGCGCGTCGTTGAACCGAACGCTTGTGAGGCTTCAATTAAATCATTTGGTACTTCGCGAATTCCGAGGTTCGTTAAACGAATAGTCGGTGCGACTGCAAAAATAACAGATGCAATAATACCTGGTACGACACCACTTCCGAAGAAAAGAATCGCTGGAATTAAGTATACAAAGGCAGGCATTGTTTGCATAAAGTCTAGAATAGGGGTAATAATTTTTTTCGCTGTTTCATTTTGAGACATCCAAATTCCAAGTGGAATCCCTATTAAAATCGTTAAGAGGACGGACGATAATACGAGCGCAATCGTATTGACCGTTGCATCCCAATATCCGAGATTATCAATCAGCAATAGGCCGATAAATGTAAAGATGGCGATTCCCCACCTGCTTGTATACAAAGCAATGAGCGTAATCAGTATAATTAATACGATCGATGGCCCGGTGCTTAATAAAGCCACGAGATTTTTTAATAGCCATTCAATACCTGTTGAGATCGCTCCAAAGAATGGATCCAACGTAGTTGTAATCCAATCAACAAGATGATCAATCCACTGTGCTAGTGGAAGTTTTGGTAAATTCATTCGTCATCCTCCGTTCCATTTAAGTGATCACGGTTTCCTGCTAGCGCACCAATGACCGCTCCACGAATAATGACGCCTTTCAAACGATTCCCTTCATCGGTTACACCGATTGGGAAATTCGTATTCGCCATCGGTTCTAATACATCAGCCAGCAATGTATCTTGTGGGACCGTTACAATTTCCTTGTACATAACGTCTTCAATACTTTTATTTTCTTTTATCGCAAGCGATGCTGCATCGGCCGTAATTGCACCAAGCAACTTTTGTTTACGATCGACAACGAAAATCGATGAGTAGCCTTGATCTTTCATAATTTGCAATGCAACACGCGGTCCGCGGTCTGGATATACTTTTTCCGCGCGTTTCATAACGTGTCCAGCTGTAATGACGCGTGAAATATCCACATCCTCTACGAAACGTTCTACATACTCATCAGCTGGATGCATCATAATCTCTTCTGGCGTTCCAAGCTGAATAACGCTTCCGTCTTTCATAAGCGCGATGCGATCACCGATTCGTAGCGCTTCATCTAAATCATGCGTAATAAAAATAATCGTTTTATGCATGGAATCTTGAATTTCCAACAATTCATCCTGCATATCTTTACGAATAAGTGGGTCAAGCGCACTAAATGCTTCATCCATTAATAGAATATCTGTATCACTTGCTAGCGCACGAGCAAGACCGACACGTTGCTGCATTCCACCGCTCAGTTGTGAGGGCAATTGATTTTCATAGCCTTTTAGGCCGACTAATTCTAATGAGCGCATCGCTGATTCACGACGTTTTGTAGGATCTACGTCTTGAATTTCTAATCCAAACTCAGTATTTTCCAAAACGGTACGATGCGGAAATAACGCAAAGTTTTGAAAAACCATGCTAATTTTCTTGCGACGAACGTCACGCAATTTTGCTGGAGACATTTTAACAATGTCCTCTTGATCAATTAAAATTTCACCACTTGATGGGTCAATTAATCGATTAAGCATTCGAATAAGCGTTGACTTTCCGCTGCCTGATAACCCCATAACTACAAAAATTTCACCTTCATAGATGTCGAATGAAGCACTATTCACTCCGACCGTGCTACCAGTTTCTTTTAAAATGTCACGTTTCGAGTAACCTTTTTTCAGGAGCTGAACCGCTGCTTTCGGTGATTTACCGAAAACTTTTGTTACGTTTTTGACAGCTACCTTTACATTTCTTGCTTCCATATCCTCACCTCTGTTTTTGATCGTTAAGACGGACATCTCACAACCGTTCAATTGTATAGAAAGTTTTCTATTTCACAAACTGAAGTATATAAGTATATAGTACGCTGTGTTAGTACCTATTTAGAATGACACCAAATAGCGATTATATACTTACATATCCTCTAAAATACTAAGCAATCCTCTCAATTGGAAAAGATTTTCTAGTAAATATAACCAATTAAGTCTTTTTTGTCTAGATTCCTAAGTCCTCCGCCTATTTTCAGCGTATGCTGGTTTTTGCAGAAATGGGAAAAGACAAGTAGAATAAGGAATAGCATTCAACACGTATTACCATTTTTGATATCAACACGTATTTGTGATGAGGAGTTATTTATGTCCACTTTTACTACCTTATTTATTCTCGGTAACACATTAAACATTCTGTTAGCCGCTGTCATCGTCTTCCGTGAAAGGCGAGACGCAAGTTCCACGTGGGCTTGGCTACTTGTACTCGTATTTATCCCCATCGCCGGTTTTATTGTTTATTTATTTTTCGGCCGCAATTTAAATCGCCATCGGTTATTTGTATGGGCCGATCGTAAAAAAGTAGGACTTGAAAAAACGCTCAAAAGCCAAATCGAGCATATTCGCGATGGATCATTTGAATTCACAAATGAGCCAGAACGCGCCAGTCAAGACTTAATTTACATGCAACTATTGAACAATGAAGCACCCTTTACCCGTGATAATTACATCGATATTTTTACAGACGGCAATGAAAAATTTGATGCTTTACTACGAGACATCACCAATGCGACTGAGCATATTCACCTGCAATATTACATCATTAAAAAAGATAACCTAGGCAAAAAAGTTCGTGACTTGCTCATTGAAAAAGCAAAGCAAGGTGTGAAAGTTCGCGTTCTTTACGATGAGTTAGGATCACGAACAATCTCCAAACGATTTTTTCATGAATTGCGGCAGCATGGCGGTGAAGTAGAAGTATTCTTCCCTTCTAAATTTGCCTTTATTAACTTTCGGTTAAATTACCGAAATCACCGTAAAATTGTCATTATTGACGGTGTTATAGGCTATGTTGGCGGTTTTAATATTGGTGATGAATACCTAGGACTAGACGACATGTTCGGCTATTGGCGTGATACGCATTTACGCATTACCGGTACATCCGTACACTCTATGCAAATGCGCTTTATCCTTGATTGGAATCAAGCATCCGATGGTCATGACATCGATTATCATCCTCTGTTATTCCCTAAACCTGAACAAACAGGCAACATTGGTATGCAAATTATTACGAGTGGTCCAGATTCAGAGTGGCCACAAATCAAAGATGGTTACATTAAAATGATTTCACTCGCTAAAAAAAGCATCACGATCCAAACACCGTATTTTATTCCTGATGCAAGCTTACTTGATACGTTGCGCATCGCTTGTCACTCTGGTGTTGATGTAAGAATTATGATTCCTAATAAGCCAGATCACCTTTTTGTGTATTGGGCATCTTTATCCAATATTGGGGGCTTGCTTAAAGCGGGGGCGAAAGTATACATCTATGATAATGGCTTTATTCATGCAAAAACGATGGTTGTAGACGATGAGATTTCATCTGTAGGAACCGCCAATTTCGACATTCGTAGCTTAAAGCTAAATTTCGAAATTAATGCCTTCATCTACAATAAAGAGATTGCGAAACAATTAAATGGAGCCTTTCATGAAGATATAAAGCTTTCTCGAGAATTAACTTGGGAACAATATTTGCAACGACCAACTTCTGTCCGCTTTCGAGAATCAGTCTCTAGATTGCTTTCCCCTATTTTATAAGGATGAAACCTCTTTTTTAAAAAAAATAAAAAATGAGCAAATGTACGCGCTACTTCTAGCACCACACATTTGCTCATTTTTTTTATTTATAATTTTTTTGGAGCCATTCTCCTAGAAGTTTGGCGTCGCCACCGGTTAAAATTCCCCCTGGCATACCGTTTCTTCCGTTTTCAATAATGCCTTTGATTTCTTTTGCTGAATATTTACTGCCGATTTTTTGTAGTGATGGTCCGATATTTCCTTGTAAATCAACCCCGTGACAGCGTGCGCAATTTTGTTTATATAAGCTATCAGCTGCCTCTGTATTTTGCTTATTATGCTTGTTCTTCGTTGCTTGGTCGTCGTTCGAGCATGCACCTAGGGTGAGGAGAGCTAGACTCGCAATAAGTAATCGTTTTTTCATGTACAAAACGCTCCTTCTTACATTCGATAGTGTGCTAAAAAAGATAAAAATTCTTCATGTTTAGTATGCTTATATTTCGTAATTGCATAAGTACCAACGGTCGGAAGTTGGATTTTTTGACAATGAACTTCTACCAATCGACCTTCTAACAATTCTCGACGCACCGTGGAAGCTGGTAAAAAGGAAACACCCAATCCTTCGGCGATAAATCTCTTCGTAATATGGACTTGAGAGACTTTCATCATGCGGATGACCGGAAATTGAGCTGTTAATTGTCGAGTGAGCGCATCCCAATAGCTAGGATGATTATGTGTAAACAAGTAGTGCGTTGTTAAAAGTTCTTCTTCGTCAAATGGTGGTGCTGACTCACTATCCTTCCCATCATGACCAGTAACAAATACAACCTTTTCCTGAGATAGTAATTCTGTAACTAATTGCGGATTGCTTGCTGGTAAGCAGGATAGCCCGATATCAGCTTCTTCTCTTTCAACACTTTGTTCAATCAGTGGTGATTCTACTATAACAACAGAAATCTCCATCTCTGGATGTTCTTTCGTATACTTCTTCAAAACAAATGGTAAAACCGTATCCGCAATCAACGGCGAAATCGCCAATGTTAGTTTATCACTATATCCCTGTGAAAAGGAAGACAGATCTTGTAATCCTTCCTTATAAACGGCTAAAAGTTGTTTGGCATGCTCTACATACCGCTTGCCAGCCTCGGTTAATTTTACCCGTTTACCTTGACGCTCAAATAACGGCACGCCGATCGATTTTTCTAACTGTTGAATATGCACCGTAACGGAAGGCTGCGAAATGTAGAGCTTTTCCGCTGCTTTTCGGAAATTACCACATTGTGCTGCTTCAATAAATGTTACAAGCCAAGAAAGCTCCATAGATTCTCCTTATATTATGATTCTTAATTAAAAGCTTTAAAATCATTCAATATCTTTTATCAATTATAGTCGATACACTAAAGATAGAAAAGAAAGGAGTGTGTATTATGCAAAAAGGATTAAAAGGGGTCATTGCCGTCGAAACGACAATTGGCCATGTGGATGGAGAGCAAGGTCTATTGCTGTATCGGGGACAACCGGTCGAAACGTTAACAGGAACCTATTCTTTTGAAGAAGTGGCCTTTTTCTTATGGTATGGGCATTTCCCATCTCCGACAGAAAAAGAAACCTTCACTTGTGCCTTAAAACAAGCACGTTCCATTCCTCCTTACCTTCAAAACGTATTACAGGCGTTGCCGCTAGAAACCGATCAGATGAGTGTAGTGCGAACAGCCATTTCAGCACTAGGACTGCCAGCCTATTCTTTTAAGCCAACGATTGAAGAAGCAATCACCTTAACGGGCATTATGCCCTCCATTATTGCGTGGTGGCATCGCCGCCAAGCGGGGCAGCCGTATTTACCGGCGCGCAGTGACCTTGATCATGTTGAGAACTATTTATACATGCTAACAGGTGAAACGCATTCCCACGCTTCTGTACGAGCACTTGAAAACTATATGATTCTTACAATGGAACATGGCATGAACGCCTCAACCTTTGCCGCACGCGTAACAGTATCGAGTGAATCTGATCTTGTTTCTAGTATCACTTCAGCGCTCGGAACGATGAAAGGACCGCTTCATGGCGGCGCGCCTTCAGGAGTAATTGCCTTACTAGATGAAATCGCCGCAAGCGATGGCGATTGTACACGTGTTTTAACAAAAAAACTTCAACAAGGCGAACGGTTAATGGGCTTTGGACATCGTGTGTATAAAACAAAAGATCCACGCGCACAAGCATTAAAAGCACAGCTGCTCCAAACAGCAGGGGATGACCCGTGGCTTGATCTTGCTTTACAAACAGAAACAACCGCCATCGAGCTTCTTCAAGCCTATAAGCCCGGGCGCTCGCTTTATACGAATGTCGAATTTTATGCTGCCGCCATTATGAAGGCAATTGGCTTAGCACCTTCCTTATTTACACCTACCTTTTCGGCAAGTCGCGTCGTTGGCTGGAGCGCACATGTACTAGAGCAAGCAGCGGACAATACGATTTTTCGACCAGACGCTGCCTATGTTGGTTCCTGGCCTCAGGCGTAAAAAAATCCCCGTGACAGTAAAGCTCACGGGGATTTTTTTGTACCTATTGCAAGTATGATAGAGGATTAACCGCATTTGATTTCGCGTAATTCCATTCACCTTTATGAATTTCAAAATGCAAATGCTGTCCAGTCGAGTTACCTGTGCTACCCATTGTCCCGATGCGTTGGCCTTGGGAAACGGTTTGACCAGCACTGACGGCACGCGCACTCATATGAGCATAGACCGTTGTGTACATTTGACCGTTCTTGTAAGAAGCAATGAACACACAGTTGCCGTAGGATGATGACAAGTAGGAACGAATCACTGTTCCAGACGCCGCTGCCGACACTGGTACATTAGATCCCGCATTCGCTATATCAATTCCTGGATGGAACTCTGGTCCTTGGAACGAACGATTTCCAAATGGCGATGAAATCGAACCAGATGCTGGCCAGCTAAAACTAGCAGAACCATGACTTGGCGCTGGTTTCGGTGCTGGTGCAGGATTTGGAGACGATGGCTCCTCTGCCGGTGCTTGTAGAGCTGGCTTTGAAGCCTTTTCCTTATGACGATCTGCTGCCTCACGTTTCGCTTGTTCAGCTTCTTTTCGTTGTTGCTCGGCCGCTTCTCGTTTCGCACGTAGAATTTCCGCTTTCGCAGCTTTTTCTTGATCAGCAAGTATCTCATCTTGCTCTTTCATACTTAATAAGTCTTTATGAATATGCTCTTCTTTTGATTTAAGAGAAGCAGATAAACGGCTTTTCGCTTCTTTCTGACCTTTTAGCTTGTCTTGCAGATCATTTAATTCGCCAAGCTTCGTTGTCAGTGACGCCAATTGATTTTCCACATGTTTCTTATCTTGTTCAACCGCTTCTTTATCTTCTTTTTGTTCTTTTAACAATTGCTTATCTGAATCGGCAATCGTATTAATGGAAAATACACGATCTAAAAAATCACCAAAACTTTGTGAACCGAGTACCACTTCTAAATATTTAACCGTTCCACCATTTTCATAAATAGAACGCAAACGTTCTTTTAGCAGTGCTTCACGTTTTTGGATGCGTTTATTGATAACCATAATTTCTTTTTTCAACTGCACAATTTTTTGTTTCGTCGTGCTAATTTCTGTTTTCTTACTCGTAATCTCGTTTTTTGTTTGCTTATACTTTGCTTCAATGCTTTTTAATTCTTGTAATACAGCATTATGTTCACCTTTTACATGATCCATTTGTGCTTTTTTCTTATGTTGTTTCGCTTTGTTGTCTGCTTGCTTCTTATGTATGTCACTTAAAGATTGAGCATTTGCCGGCATCTGCGTAAACGTAGTCATTCCCACGGATACAGATAGTAGACCAGTTAACACTTTATATTTCACGAACAGTTCCCCCTCTAGTTACTTTATAAACACGTTCTCGTAAGTACAATTGCCATTATATCATTTCTTCTTTCGAGTTTTTGTGCAATAACATTACATCTCTATTTCAAAATATTACAGAACTCGCCAACTTACCCTAATTATTGTATTTAATTTCATAGATTTTCCGATAAACTAGGGCTTTCGTATATTTCTGCTAATCTTCGCAACAATAAACAAAATTCTGATCTTTTTATAAAAAGAGATACACCGCTATACTAAATTACGGCATAAAAAAGAGGCTGTTTTATGTTTCAGCCTCTTTTTAAACTATTAATGATTAACATACACGCCACGCTGTTCGCTAGTGTACTTGAGAATTAAACGTCATAATCCAGATAGAACCAGCCACAATCGTAAAGACAATTACTGCGCCAAGAACGAGGGCAATCGCATGGTACCGTGGCTTCTCACCATCTTTAATATGCATGAAGCAAAACAATTGAATGAGCAGCTGACCGACGGCAATAGCTGTAATGACAATCGTTAACATTCCTTTTGCAAAAACGTGCTGCACCACAAGCCATAGAGGAATGACTGTTAAAATGAGCGAAAGTACAAACCCCATTACATACAGTTTTGTAGAACCATGATTCTCTTCCACTTACATCACCCCCATTAAGTAAACGACGGTGTAGATAAAGATCCAAACAACATCGAGAAAATGCCAGTACAAACCGACAATCGTTACTTTTTCTTTTACCTTTTCATTGATGCCATGACGACGTATTTGTAGAATAACCGCTGTCATCCAAATGAGACCGAAAGAAACGTGCAAGCCATGCGTGCCAACGAGCGTAAAGAAAGCAGAAAGAAAGCCATTTGTTGAAATACTTGCTCCTTCATGCACCATCGTACGAAACTCTGAAACTTCTAAACCAACGAACGCTAGCCCGAGCACTACCGTTACGATCAGCCAATTGATGAGCTGCGCTTTTTTGCCTTTATGAAGCGCAAGCGTCGCTAATCCGCTCGTAAAGCTACTCGTCAAAAGAATAAACGTTTCAGCCGTAAAGCCCTTTATTTCAAACAGTTCTTTTCCTGTTAAATCACCATCCGTATGACCGCGGAGCACCGCATAGACAGCAAACAAACAGGCGAAGATAATGCAGTCAGTGACGAGAAAAATCCAAAAGCCTAACAACTTAAACGTATCGTGATGATGCTCATGTTCATGCGTATGTTTGGAAATGGCCTGATTCATTAGCCAACCCTCCCTAAAGATGCTTCTGTTTTCCGAACTTCATCAACCGGAATGTAATAGTCCGTTTCTTGTTGGAAAGAGCGTGCTAATAAGCAAAGGCCGACGCCAAGCAAGCCAGCTAATCCTACATAACTCCATCCAAAGGTAAAGCCAAAGCCTACGACAAACCAACACGCTGACATGATAAATGGAATGCCTGACTGTTTTGGCATATGAATCGGTTCATACTGCGGTGGTTCTTTTTTATACTGACTGTCTGCCATCGCTTTTTTCGTTTCCCACCAATCATCATCGTGCTTAACTTCAGGAATAACCGCAAAATTATAAAGTGGTGCTGGTGATGGGATGGACCATTCTAGTGTACGGCCGTTCCACGGATCGCCCGTTACATCTTTTTCCCCATTTTTAATGCTATAAAGGATTTGCCATGCCTGAAAGATGAAGCCAATTCCCATTAAGAAGGCACCGACAGTAGATACCATATTAAATGGGGCCCAGCCCATATCCCATCCGTACGTATACACACGACGTGTCATACCCATAAAACCAAGCGCGTATTGCGGCATAAAGCATACGTAGAATCCAATATTCCATGTCCAAAACGCCCATTTACCGAGTCGTTCATTCAGCTTAAAGCCAAACATTTTTGGCCACCAATAGTACAAGCCTGCTAAATAACCAAACACAACACCACCAATTAATGTTTGATGAAAATGAGCAATTAAGAAGTAGCTGTTATGGTATTGATAATCGGCAGGCGCAATGGCGAGCATAACGCCCGTCGCCCCACCGACGACAAAGCACGGAATAAAAGCAATCGTCCACAGCATTGGCTGTGAAATCGTAATGCGTCCTCGGAACATCGTAAACAACCAGTTAAATATTTTTACCCCGGTCGGAATTCCGATCGCCATTGTGGTTATGGCAAAGAACGTATTTACATCGGCTCCTGCACCCATCGTAAAGAAGTGATGCACCCACGTAAAATAACCGAGAATGGAAATAATCATCATCGAAAAGACCATGGATTTATAACCGAAAATTTTCTTTTTACTAAACGTACTAACAATTTCTGAATAAATACCGAACGCCGGTAACACGACAATGTATACTTCAGGATGTCCCCACATCCAAATTAAGTTTACATACATCATCGGATTTCCACTATCGGCCGTGAAAATATGAGCGCCTAAATAACGATCAACGAACAAGAGTGCTAGTGTTACAGTTAGTACCGGAAAAGCGAAAATAATCGTAATACAGCTAGAAAGCACGGACCATGAAAACAGTGGCATTTTCATTAATTTCATGCCTGGTGCACGCATTTTTAAAATCGTCACTAGAAAGTTAATACCGGTTGCTAAACTACCAATCCCCGAAATTTGTATGCCCCAAATATAAAAGTTCTGACCAGGTCCAGGGCTACCAGCAATTTCGGATAATGGCGGATAACTTAACCAGCCTGCATCAGGTGATCCCCCTACTACGAAAGATAAGTTAAACAACAATGCTCCGAAGAAAAAGAGCCAGAAGCTAAGGGCATTGAGAAACGGATAGGCGACGTCACGCGCTCCAATTTGGAGTGGAATGACGATATTAAAGAGCGCAAACATAAACGGCATCGCCATAAATAAAATCATAATTGTTCCGTGCGTTGTAAATATTTCGTTATAATGTTGCGATGTTAAAAAGTGCGTATTGGGTGCCGCGAGCTGTAACCGCATGAGTAACGCATCGACACCACCGCGAAACAGCATCAGCAATGAACTGACTAAGTACATAATTCCAATGCGTTTATGATCAACGGTCGTAAACCACTCTTTCCAAAGCCAACCCCATTTTTTAAAAACGGTTAAAAAGATGATAATGCCTAGCAGCGTAACGATAATCGCTACATCTGCACCATAAATGAGTGGATCGCCTGTTACGAAAAAACCTTTACTTTTCTCACCCACCGGTTATTCCCCCTTATGTTCCATTCCAGACATGTCGTGATCGTTATGATTCATCGCTGGCATGTCACTTTTTCCATGCTTCATATCTTTATCCATATATTTTCCACCATTTTCATTGAGTGTGTTCGTAAATAATTGTGCAGGGTAGGAAGAAAACGCTTGTTTTTCTGCCAAACCTTTTTTCGCTAATTGTTTATACACCGTCATCGTTAATGGCTTTTCTGTTTGTTTAATCTGACGTGCCCATTGATCAAATTCAGCTTGCGGTTTAGCAATGACTTTAAACTTCATATGGGTAAAGCCTTTGCCTGTAAAGTTAGCGCCAGATCCATAATACGTTCCCGGCCGATCCGCTTGGAGCCAAAGACGCATCGCCATCCCCGGCATCGTATATTCTTGCCCACCTAACTCTGGTACCCAAAAAGAGTTCATCATCTGATTGGATGTTAGATGAAACTGAACCGGAACACCGACAGGGATTTCTGCGTAATTAACCGTTGCAATTTTTTGACCAGGATATTGAAACAACCACTTCCAATCCATGGATGTTACTTGAATCGTAATCGGCTTCACATCCTTTACCGGTGGCTTCGTCAAGGTATACGTCGTTTTCGCCGTATAAATACTTAAAATACCAATAATAATGATGGGAATACCCCACCACACCACTTCAAGAATCTTACTATCATGCCAATTCGGTGAATACTTCGCCTTATTACCTGGGCGATCGCGATATCGATACAAAATGAAAAATAACAAAGCAAGCACCGGGATCACAACAATTGCACACAATACTGCGGATAAAACGATAAGATCATATTCTTTTTGCGCCACAGGCCCTGCTGGGTTAAAAACTAAATATTGACGATCACAACCACTTAAAAACAAGGAGGAAACTGTTGTTAACAGCAGTATTTTCCAATACCACGCTACCCTCCGTTTGTTCATGCCAATCCTCTCCCCTACTTTCAATTAAGCCCGATTCAGCGGGCTACGTAAGCACACCCTTATGCTATACCGCTAGGCCCATCCCCTTATGTGATAAAAATCACCTTTTGGGAGGGAATGCTCATGAAGAGCTTTTCTTGTCACAAAACTGCCAAAAAGGAGGAGACGATTAGAGTGGATTGGAAGGTGAGCAATTTGGGGGCATGTGCGATTGGCGGAGGGGCGAAATTACGGGAGTGCGCTAGCTTGGTGGAGATGCGCGCGCTTGGCGGAGGATGCGAAATTATGGGAGTGCGCTAGCTTGGTAGAGGGTGCGCTTGGCGGAGGATGCGAAATTATGGGAGTGCGCTAGCTTGGTAGAGATGCGCACGATAGGCGGAGGGTAGAAATTACGGGAGCGTACTAGCTTGGTAGAGGGTACGATTTAGTATCTTTTAGGAAAAATTAGAGATTTCGCATGTTTTATAGCTTTTTTTTAGCGTAATTAGAGAGTTTGTTTGCATTTTTGTTCCGATTCACACTCAATTTAGGAGATTTCAATGTATGTAAGCATCATTTTTGACGCAATAGGGGGTTCTGCGCGCGAACGAAGGGGTCCTGCGCGCGAACGAGGGAGTTCTGCGCGCGAACGAGAGGGTCCTGCGCGCGAACAAAGGGCTCCTGCGCGCGAACGGAGGGGGCCTGCGCGCGAATAGAGATTTCGCATGTTTTTTAGCTTCTTTTCACCATCAATAGAGGTTGCATACATTTTTGTTCGAGCTCGAGATCGCGACCGCGAGCCCGCACCCCAACAGGCCTAGCTTCCGACTAAGCGCTCATTCGAAGGCAATCAAAGCAAAAAAAGCCATCTCTGCACTAGAGATGACTCGTTGTTATGATACTTCTGAACTTCTTTTCTGAACAAGTTCATGCACAAACAGTAAACCGAGTTCGTGATGCTCATTTTCATAAAGAGAGCGCTGAACAAAGCGCACTTCACCTTTATGATCAAGCACTTCAAGCTTACAGTAAGCGGCATTAATTTGTAGCGCTGTATAAAAATCACGTTCATTTTTTAATGATTTACCGTTGGCTTTAATGACGATTTCGCCAACAGCAATGCCCATTTTACTAGCAGGTGTACTAGGAACGACACCGAGGACGACGAGTCCATTATTTCTTCGTGTAAAGAAGGGACGACCATTATCGTCGCGTTGGCTGTTGATCATCGTAATTAATTCTCTACCAACCGTACCGCCAATAATTGCGACAACGGCTAACAATGGTAGATTTGTTAAAAAACCTACTGCAGTGATAATCGCTAAGAGCACACCGAGTGATATTACTTGTTTTCCTGTTGCTTTGATAGCTTCTTTTGGCAATGAATGGGTGTTCAATTGACGGAAGCCAATCGCAAATGGTACGAGCATAATGGAATAGCTTACTGCTTGTAAGCCAATATATGGCCAGCTATGACCAACAGGTAACTCCCCACCTGGTATGAGTAAAAATTGTGGTACGAGCCATAGTCGTGTCGCTTCATGAGCGCCAACAAACTGGCCACGTTTGCCTTTAAAAAGGCGTGGTGATGTACGACTAGCACCTTTCCAAACAATCAATACACCTTCTTGTAATACGAGCAAGGCCATTAAAATCGCTAACGTATCAATAGGTGTATTGCGAATATCACGCATCCACTCATCAAGCAAGGTTACGCCTGTAGCAGCATCTTGTGGGACGATAAAGGCGGCGACCGTCGCTAAACCGATGGCATACGCTGGATTTAAGAAGCGCGTTTTCATCGTTAACGCCAGGAGCGCATACATAACACCAATAAGGGCAATCATGCCCATTGGGACGACAACGCCGGCAGCGAACAAGACGACGGAAAATAGTAAACCGACGAGTAGCCCCGGGAAAAACGACTGCAATAAGTTATCAATCACCGGATGGACTTTTACTTTAAACTCTTTTCGCTCACGCTTTACTCGCTTAACACCAATAACAAAAGCAAGAACGATAAACAAATAAGATAAGGGATGTAAAAAAAGAGCTGCGGTCCCTCGAAGCAGTTCTTTTACATAAATATCGATCATGCGCGCCAACCTCTCCTACTATTTTTGCACTCTATGTTTTATGTGAAGAGCCACAGGTCTTTTGGCACCTATGGCTAGTATGTACCATGTGAATAATCTAGTAATCTTAAGTATACCTTGAAATGAAGATAGTGTGTTAACAATATGTGATTTTTTCGAATTTCTTTATAAAAAAACGAACCACCCCCATAAGCAACGTGCTACAGGGGCAGTTCGACTACAGGTTATTGAGCAACCATTTTAAGTGCTGTTTGCAATTGAACGTCGTTTTTACTATCGCGAACTTCGGTAATAACTTTTGTTTGAATCGCTGCAGCTGTTTTTTCATCTACTTTTCCAGTCGCCTTTAATTTGTTGGCTTTTTGGAAAGCGGTCACAGCTGTTTGCGTTTTTTCATCAAAATAGCCATCTACACGGCCCGGTTCAAACTTCAAACCACGAAGCATTTTTTGTAAGCTTGCTACTTCATGACTATTCATATCGTATTCCAACGTCTTTTTACCTGTAAGTGGTGTCGCATAAAAATAACCTGGCTGTTTTACGGTGTACGTTGGCACAATTCCTTTTTTATGAATCCAATTGCTGTCTGGTGTTAGCCATTTCGCAATGGTTAATTTTAAATCGCTGCCATCACCAAGATCATTCGTATTTTGAACCGTTCCTTTACCGAATGTTTTTTCACCAACGAGTGGATAATGACCCGCTTCTTTTAGCGCACCAGCTAAAATTTCTGAAGCAGAGGCACTTCCGCCATCGACTAAACCGACAATCGGATAGTTCTTTTTCGATTTTAAAGAGGATTTAAATTGCTCTTTCTCACCGCTACGGCTTTCTACTTGAACGACTGGTTTATCGGAAGAAATAAGGTCATTCATAATGCTCATCACTGCATTTAAATAGCCGCCTGGGTTCCCACGAACGTCAATGACCAATCCATTGATATTCTCATCCTCTAATTTCTTTAATTGATCTTTAAAATCTTGCCCCGTTTTTTCGGAGAATGATGTAATGGTGAGGACACCGACTTTTTTATCGGCAACTTCTTTCGTTTTGGAAAGAACGGTTTCTACTGGAATCGTATCGCGCTTCACATCAATCGCTAACACGCCTTCAACACCTTTACGCTTTAAACCGAGCTTTACAATCGAGCCTTTTTTACCGCGAATTTTCAAAACCGCTTCATTTAAACTTAAACCTTCTACACTTTTTCCATCGACCGTAACAATCGTATCGTTCGGCTTCACACCAGCTTTTTCCGCTGGCGAGTCTTTAAATGGTGATACGACGGTAATATTGCCGTCTACCAAACTGACTTCTGTTCCAATTCCCTCAAAGGAAGAATCAAGCGACTGCTTAAATTGACTCGCTGTTTCTTTCGCCATATAGGATGTGTATGGATCCTTTAACGTTTGCACCATCCCATTTATAGCACCTTCTAATAATTTATTGGAATCCGTTTGTTGATAATACTTTTGTGAAATGAGTCGATACGCTTTTTCAATTTTAGCAAACTCTGCGCTAGCATTTACTTCATCTGAAGCTGTTGTACCTGACCATTTCATGTAACCATACATCCCACCCGCGCCTAGAACGAGTGCTACGACCATAAGTAGTGCGACAATTCTTTTCTTCATGACAGCTCACCTCATTTTGGCAGAAAAAGGCACCACACCTTTCCGGATGCGATGCCGATTTTCAAAAGTAAGAGAAGGACCTAGTCTGTCCCTGTAACCTCTACTTTATAGTATGAACAGCTTGTTTAATTATGTCCACGAATTTTTACTTAAAAGTACGGACGCGGATCAACGGCATTGGATTTTGCATAGTTCCAAGGACCTTTATGAAGCTCAAAGTGTAAATGTTGTCCTCTAGAATCACCTGTATTCCCCATGTAACCGATCAATTGTCCACGCTTTACAGATCCACCGTGTGCCACACGTTCTCTCATATGCGCGTACACAGTTGTCCATGTTTGTCCGTTAATCGTGTGCGTAATGTAAATAACGTTTCCGTAAGAGGAAGAATAATCTGAGCGAATAATGGTTCCATCCGCCGCTGCGTAAATTGGCACTGTACCACCTGCAGCAATATCCACCCCAGCATGTAGTCGTCCATCACGCGGACCTTTTTCAGAAGAAATAACTCCTGCTGATGGCTTCATAATCATACCAGAGCCTGTATCAGACGCTTTCTCATTACCAGAATGGTGAGAAGACGACGAACTTGATGATGATGACGATGATGAACTTTCTGCTTTCGCTTGCGATGCACGTTCTTTTTCAGCTTTAATCGCCGCTTCTTGATTGTTTAAAAGTTCCGCTGCATGCTCGTACTTGCCAACTTGATCCATTAAGTCCGAATGCTTTTTCTTAAGAGAAGAAAGAAGCTTGTTCTTTTCTTTCACTGCTGCTTTCAGTTCCTTTTGCAAGGCTTCAAGCTCTTTTTTATCTTTTTCTAGCTCTGCAAGCTTTGTCTCGACTTTGGCTTTTTTCGTATCTAACTCTTTTTTGTCCGCTTTTTGCTCGTCTAATAACTGACGATCGGAGTCAGCAATCGCATCGAGTGAAACGACGCGATCAATGAAATCACCAAAGCTACTTGCGCCTAGTAACACATCAAGATATTGCACTTTACCGCCATTTTCATAGATAGCTTTCAAGCGTTCTTTCATCAGCTTGTCCCGCTTATCAATGCGTTTTTGAACAGCTTCAATGTCTCGTTTAAGTTGATCAATGGCCGTTTTAGTGTCACTAATCGCCTTTTTCTTAGCATCAAGCTTCTTTTCAGCAGCACTCATTTTATCATCGGCTGCTTTCTTTTCTGCTTGTGCTTTATGTTGTTGCTTTTCGTTTTTCTTGACCTTGGAGTTAGCAGCAGCTTTCTTTTTGTTGTTTGCTTCTTTCTTTTCTTTAATGCTCTTTAGTGATTCTGCGTTGGCTGTCGTGGCTGTTTGGTATGCTGTGATCCCGCTGAGAGCAAGGCTTAATGATAGTGATAGACCAATTACCTTTTTATTCAACTGTAGTCTCCCCTTTTACCCACAATTTTTTAGTAGATATTACACTTTTAAGAATTTACGAACAGAAGTCATGCTTCCCCAAATTCCGATCAACGCACCTAGCACCACAAGCAATAACGACAGCTCAAGCACCATCGGGTAAACCGGCAATAATTGTATAAACACGCTATCAAGCTTCTTCGATAACTGATCGTGTATTAATTCATAGCCGAAAATAACAACTAGAATAGGAATCAAGGAACCAATGATTCCCATAAAAATTCCTTCGATGAAAAATGGCCAGCGAATAAAGCCATTTGTTGCGCCTACTAGCTTCATAATTTCAATCTCTTTACGTCGTGAAACAATTGTAAGTTTAATCGTGTTCGAGATGAGGAACATAGCTGTAAAGAGCAAGCCAATAATTAAGACAATTCCAATTGTTCGCGAAACACTTGTAAACTTAAAGAGTCGCTCAACGGTTTCTTGACCGTAGTTGACTTTATTAATGTGCGTTACTTTCTTAATTTCTGAAGCAACGCTTCCTGTATCTTGCGGTGTTTTCGTTTTAACAATGTAGCGATCTGGCAATGGGTTTTCACTTTGCTTAGAAAGGTACGCTCCCCCTTCTTTACCTAAGCTTTTAATTAATTCCTTTAAGCCTTCTTCCTTCGATTGGAAGGTAACAGACTGAACGTTTGGAATCTTTTCAATGTCCGCTTTAATCTGGTTATACTGCTCTGTTTTTGTCGTTTGATCGATATAGGCTTTAATTTCAACATCGCCTTCAATTTGTGAGCCAAGATGATTCACATTAAGAAGCAAGACGAGAAACACACCGACAAGTAGAAGGGTAACCGTCACAGCAGCAATGGAAGCAAAACTCATCCACCCATTACGGCCTAGACTTTTAAACGATTCTCTGAAATGACGCTTCAAGGTTCTAGACTTCATAGCCATACTCCCCTTTCTGCTCATCTCTAACGATGCGGCCACCTTCAATGGCAATAACACGTTTTTTCCTCGTATTTACAATATCTTTGTTGTGCGTAGCCATAACGACTGTCGCACCACGATCATTGATTTCTTGAAGAATATCCATGATTCCCCATGCCGTTTCCGGATCAAGGTTTCCTGTTGGCTCATCGGCAATCACTACCGGTGGTCGATTGACGATGGAGCGCGCGATGGATACACGCTGCTGCTCTCCCCCAGATAGTTCATCTGGAAAAGATTTAGCTTTATCTCTTAACTTCACAAGATCAAGTACTTCATTCACTCGCTTGCGAATCGTTCGTGGTGATTCTTCAATTACCTCAAGAGCAAAGGCAACATTTTCAAAGACTGTTAGCTTTGGCAATAGCTTAAAGTCTTGGAACACAACACCGATTTTCCGACGCACTTTCGGAATGTTGCGCTCTCTTAATTTCGCAAGGTCGGTTCCTTGAATGAGAATCGAACCTTTTGTTGGCTTTTCTTCACGATACATACATTTTATAAACGTAGATTTCCCTGCTCCGCTCGGTCCGACTACATAAACGAACTCGCCTTTTTCTATGTAGGTATCAATACCGTTTAACGCCATCACACCGTTCGGATAGGTTTTCCACACGTCTTTCATTTCGATCAACACTCATCACTTCCTTAGCTTTGAAACTCTTCTATTTACGAACTGCCTTTTTTCGACAAATCTAGCACGCTGACAAAAAATATCGTTGCAAATTCTCGCAATTCCTATTATAACATCGGAAGCTGTAAAATTTATTACAGTTTCATTTCATCTTCCGACACAAAAATGTAATTTCAAGTGACTTTTACCCTATTTTCGATATAAATCTCCCAAAGGGTTCGACAAAATTTGCAACGTGCTTGGGCAGCTTAGAAGGTTACGTTCTTCATTGGCTCTTTTTCTTTCATACACACAAAAAAACAGCATAGGTTGCATACGCTGTTTCACCTAAATACCCTTTCGTTCTTCTACAATAGAAACTGTCGGTCTCTGCATTAATGCCACTTTTCTGTATTTTCTTATCTTCCTTATATGTGTAATACTTTTGCAACAGTAAGGAAACATGCGTCATCATTCCTGCTTGACGCAAGCAACCTCCTCCAACATAAACAACCGTTAACCCACGTTATAGGATATTTGCTTGTCAGACGCCCATTCCAAGCTATCTCCGTATATCATGACATCCTCACAAAAAAACACCTCCACAAAAAGCGCCTAAGCACGATGTAAAGGTGTTAGTAATGTTAGATTTTAGAACGTAGGTAGGCGTCAATAAAGCTTTCAATATCGCCATCCATAACCGCTTGTACATTTCCCATCTCTGTGTTTGTACGATGGTCTTTAGCAAGGCTATACGGATGGAACACGTAGGAGCGAATTTGGCTACCCCAGCCAATTTCTTTTTGCTCACCGCGAATTTCAGCTAGTTCAGCTTGTTGTTCTTCAATTTTACGTTGTAGAAGTTTTGCTTTTAACATTTTCATCGCACGATCACGGTTTTTGATTTGGGAGCGCTCCGTTTGGCACGATACAACGGTGTTCGTCGGAATATGCGTAATCCGCACAGCTGAATCCGTCGTATTAACGTGCTGACCGCCAGCTCCACTTGCACGGTACGTATCTACTTTTAAATCTTCTGTACGCACGTCAATCTCTGTATCGTCATTAATTTCTGGAACAACATCGCATGATACGAATGACGTATGACGGCGACCCGACGAATCAAAAGGTGAAATACGCACGAGACGATGCACGCCTTTTTCTGCTTTTAAATAACCGTATGCATTGTGTCCTTTAATGCTTAGCGTCACACTTTTTACGCCCGCTTCTTCACCCGGTAAGTAGTCTAACGTTTCTACTTTATACCCTTTACGCTCAGCATAGCGCGTGTACATACGTAACAGCATAGATGCCCAGTCTTGGGACTCTGTACCACCTGCTCCAGGATGAAGCTCAAGAATCGCATTGTTTTGATCGTAGGGCTGATTAAGTAGCAAGGACAATTCAAACGAATTGAGCGCTTCAGAAAGCGCCTTTAAATCTCGTTCGAGTTCCTTTTGCATATCAGGATCTGCCTCTTCTTTTAGCATTTCATGAGCCACTTCAAGATCGTCATATTGATTGCTTAATGTTTCAAATTGATTCACTTGATCTTTTAACCCATTTGCTTCTGATATGACCGTTTGCGCTGCATTTTGGTCATCCCAAAACGTTGGGTTGCTCATTTGCTCTTCTAGTTCCGCGATGCGTTCTTTCTTGTGATCGAGGTCAAAGAGACCCCCTAAAGTCCGCTAATCGCTTAACCATAATGTTAAGTTCTTGCTTGATTTCTACTAGTTCCATTCAAGGCCACCTCATTAGTCTTTACTTTCTTTATCAGTAAACATAGGCAAAGAGAGCCCACACTAAACAGACTCTCTTACCTCTTTGCATTATAGTATATCACTTGAAGCGACTTATTGCTCGGCTCCGTGACATTGTTTATATTTTTTTCCACTACCACACGGACAAAGTGCATTTCTGCCAATGTCTTGTTTCTTTTTCGCCGGCTTACGCTTGCTCTCTTGTTTGTCACTAGGCACAACGGCTTTTCCTTCCGCCACTTGCTCGCGTTGCATGTTCTCTTCAACTTGCGCCTTCATGATGTAGGTTGTAACTTCCTCTTCAATCGCAGCGATCATCGCTTCAAACATTTCAAAGCCTTCAAATTGATACTCACGAAGCGGATCATTTTGACCGTAAGCACGTAAATGAATTCCTTCACGAAGCTGTTCCATCTGATCGATATGATCCATCCACTTCGAATCAACCGCACGGAGAATAACCGCTTTTTCAAATTCTTTCATATGCTCTGGATCAATCATTTCTTGTTTTTTCGCATACGCTTTTTGTGAACGTTCTTTCAGTAGCTCGATAATCTCTTCTTGATCAAGGCCTTTTAGCTCGTCAACCGTTACTTCGTCTTCCTCTGCTAAGAAAACTGCTCCAGCGTAATTAACGATTTCAGCAAGATCCCATTCTTCTTGAACAATTTCATCAAGCGTATGAGCTTTAACAATGCGCTCAATAACAGCATCCATCATTTGCGCTACGACAGACTCTAGCTTATCTGCATCAAGCACTTCTTGACGTTGCTTGTAAATAATCTCACGTTGTTGACGCATCACATCATCATATTGAAGAAGTTGTTTACGCGCATCAAAGTTCGAGCCTTCAACACGTTTTTGAGCAGATTCTACAGCTTTGGATACAAGTTTACTTTCAATTGGCGTATCCTCGTCCATGCCAAGGCGTTCCATCATATTCATCATGTTGTCAGAACCGAAGCGACGCATCAATTCGTCTTCCATTGAGATATAAAATTGTGAAGACCCTGGATCTCCTTGACGACCTGCACGACCACGAAGCTGGTTATCAATACGGCGAGATTCATGACGCTCCGTACCTAAAATGTGTAAACCACCACTTTCACGTACACCTTCGCCAAGTTTAATATCCGTTCCGCGACCTGCCATGTTCGTTGCAATTGTAACCATGCCTGATTGTCCCGCATTTTCAATAATTTCTGCTTCGCGCTCATGGTTTTTCGCGTTAAGGACATTGTGTGGAATGCCTTTTTTACGAAGCATTTGCGAAATAAGCTCAGACGTTTCAACCGCTACCGTACCGACTAGAATTGGTTGACCTGTAGCGTGGCGCTCTTGAATCTCTTTAACGATGGCCCGGAATTTACCGGCCATGGATTTGTATACAAGGTCGGAATTATCTTGACGAGCAATTGGACGGTTCGTTGGAATCGCCACAACATCCATGTTGTAAATGTTACGAAACTCTTCTTCTTCCGTCTTTGCTGTCCCTGTCATACCTGATAGCTTATTGTACATACGGAAGTAGTTCTGGAACGTAATCGTTGCTAGCGTCATACTTTCACGTTGAATTTCAAGACCTTCCTTCGCTTCTATCGCTTGGTGAAGACCTTCGCTGTAACGACGACCTGCCATTAGACGACCCGTAAATGGATCGACAATAACCACTTCTCCATCTTGAACAACATAATCAACGTCTCGAACCATAATAATATTCGCTTTTAACGCTTGATTCACATGGTGATTCAATGAAACGTTGGAATAATCGTACAAGTTCTCAATGTTAAAATAGGCTTCCGCTTTCGTAATTCCGTCTTCTGTCAGTTGAACATTTTTCGTTTTCACATCAACGGTATAATCTTCTTCTTTTTTGAGCGTACGTACAAACATATTCGCTAGCATGTACATTTCCGTTGATTTTTGAGCGGCACCGGAAATAATGAGCGGTGTACGCGCTTCATCGACTAAAATGGAATCGACTTCATCGACAACGGCAAAGTTTAACGGACGCTGTACCATTTCTTCTTTATAAACGACCATATTATCACGAAGATAGTCAAAGCCGTATTCGTTATTCGTACCGTACGTAATATCACATGCATACGCTTCTTGCTTTTCTTCACGAGATAAATCAGATACATTCAATCCGACCGTTAGTCCTAAGAAATTATAAAGAGGCTTCATAATTTCAGAGTCACGTCCTGAAAGATATTCATTGACCGTTACAACATGAACGCCTTTGCCTTCTAGCGCATTTAAGTATACAGGCATTGTTGCAACGAGGGTTTTCCCTTCCCCTGTTTTCATTTCTGCGATGTTTCCTTCATGAAGAGCTGCTCCCCCCATAATTTGGACAGGATACGGACGCATTCCGAGCACACGATCGGCCGCTTCTCTTACAACGGCAAATGCTTCTGGTAATAACGCGTCTAACGTTTCACCATTGGCAATTCGCTCTTTGAATTCTACGGATTTTTGCTGAAGTTGTTCATCAGATAATCCTTTTAAAGGACCACCTAACTCCTCGACCTGAACGGCAATCTTCTGATATCTATTCAGGTTTCGTTCATTTGTACTTGGAAATATTTTCTTAAGCAATCCTTTCATGTATAAAACGCTCCTCTGTTCAGGAAATAAGTGCTATTACCTATTTTATCAGTTTGTGAATTTGAGAACAAGAAAGCCGAAACTGCTAATGCTGTCAATGTCTTTTTTATCACGATCTTTCACAAACCATCTACCCACAGTATACCGAATACCCCTTAGTAATCTTGAAATGTAAAAGAATTTACAAAATAATATGTCTTTTTACGTTTAGGTCTTTAAGCGCCTTTTTGTGTTCGGAGCTTTGTAACCGATTCAATCATTTTGTCTTTTCCTTCTACGAGCCGAGCTGTTAGCATACTCGCCACATTATCTCCGGTTGCATTAATGAGCGTGGCTGGTGGATCAATAATCGTACTAATAGCGGCTGCAATAGGTAGCGCTTCTACTGGAAAACCAAATAGCGAAAGAATCAGCATCTCTCCAATCATGCCACCTTGGGGAATGGCACCCATCACCATACCAACAAGCAAGGAAACGACGATGACGAGTAAATACGTTCCGATTCCTGAAAATGAGTGGCCGAACACCCCGAATAAAAAGGTGATTTTTAAGACGCCGCCCATAACGGAACCGTCTTTATGCAAGGTCGCGCCAAGCGGAATCGATGTTTCGCGAATATCATCAGGTACACCCATCCGTTTAGACGCTTCTAAATTGACAGGAATCGCTGCCGCTGAACTACACGTTCCTAACGCGGTTAATGACGGCGATAACATGTTACCCCAAAATTGGCGAATGCCTATTTTTCCACTCGCTAAAAAAGCGTAAAGTGTAAAAAAGCCAAAGAAATAAACAATGGCGAGCGGATAATAAAATAGCACTGCGCGTACATAGGAGCCCAGTAATTGCGGTCCGTATTGTGCAATTAAGGCGGCAAAGTAGGCACCTAAACCGATCGGTGCATAATACATAACGAGTGTAACCATCTTTAAGGTCACTTCACTTCCTGACTTCAAAAAGGCAGCAAATGGCTTTCCTTTTTCACCGATCATTGAAACGGCTAGTCCGAGCAACACAGAAAATAAGATAAGAGCTAACATGTTGTTACGTGAAAATAACTCGGAAAAATCAGAAACCGTTAACGTGTGTACAATTTGATCGCCAATTGACGTTTTTTCGCCACCATCCGCCGGTTTTGTAAGATGAATGCTAACCCCTTCTGACGGTGAATAAAGCTTTGCCGCTGCGATGGTAACGACAGAAGCAATGACTCCGGTGAATAGAAAGACCGACAACATCGATCCCATTACTTTACCGAAGCGTTTTGCGCCACCCATCGATGCAATTGCGGATGAGATTGAAAAAAAGACGAGCGGTACGACAATCATAAACATCGCGTTTAGAAATACGTCACCAAACGGCTTTAACACTAACGCCTTTTTTCCAAATGAAAAACCGATAATACTTCCTATTACGATGGCGAGTAATAAAAGAATTGGAAATCGGTATGTCTTTAAAATTTTCCTCATTTAAATGTCCCCTTTGTTATGTTCATGTCGATTATAGGCATCCTGCACTAAAAACTCAATGCCTTTGCATGAATAAGGAGTATGTATTTCTCATTTTCCATTCCATCGATAGTAATCTTGTGCCTGAAATGTTTCAAAACCACATGCTTCATATAATTTCAAAGCGTGACGATTGCTTGCCTCGACATCAAGAAACAATGGCTCTTTAGAGTGCATGTTAATTAATGCACTAAGGGTCGCCCGTCCAATGCCTTTTCCTTGTTTGTCAGGCGCCACCGCTAAGCCATAAATCCAAAGGTCGCCTTCTGCTTTCGAGAGGCGCACCTTTCCGACAGGACAGTTCTGATTTTCAATAATCCAAAAGCTTTGGTGTACCTCCTTATGAATGCGCTGATTCATCTGTTGCGCCTCTTCCTCACTGTAGCCGAAGCACGTCACATCAAGCGTTATTTCAAAAGGTCGATCTTGATCATTCGCGACTCTTAATGAGATTTGTTCATTTGTGGGCAGCGTCTTTAGATTACTCGAAGGAAGACAGCGCATTTGATATTCTGTCATTTCGTACGTACATGGCATGGATGCTAACAGCGCTTTACCAGAAGACGAAGATGCCGGGGCATTGAACAGCACCGTTTTATACTGTTTCTTTTCTACCTCTACTAATGCTTTTTGCATTAACCTCGTAAAAATCCCTTTACGCCGCCACTCTGGATGGACCATCCCGCAAAGCTCTACTTTATTCCCAAATTCATATAAGCCAACGAAACCGACAAGTTCATCTTCTTCTTCATAAAAGAAGTCCTGATTATATCGATGTGGTTCCCGTAACATGTCCCAATTAAGCTTGAGTACAATAGAATCGGCTGCCTCGCATGTGTCTTGTAGCTGTCTTACCTTACTCCATTGATTTTCCATTTAAACCTCCAACTTTTCATGTGCTAGTACTAGTGTTCTTGTTATCTGCTACTAATTCCTGTTTCTCTTCGTAATTTCCTTTCATTTATCACCAAAAAACGGTTATTGACAAATGGTGCATATATAAAGATAATTAATAATGATAATTATTATCAATTAACTAGGGTGATGATGAATGAAAAAGCTACTAAGTGTTGTTGTTGCTGTGTTAATCCTACTAATGGCCAGTGCGCCGATCAGCTTTGCCGCTGACAATACAGCACAAGTGAAAACGTTAGAAAAAAAGATTACCGAAACGATTGCTGCCACCAAAGCACAGAACTTCCCTAAAGCAGAAAGTGCTTTTCGTAACGTTAAGCAAGCGTGGACAGCGCTTGAAGCTCAGGTTCGCAAAGAGAACTTGGCCGGCTATAGTAAAATAAAATCGAAAATGGCTGCCGTTTCTCTCTCCTTATTAAATAAAGATCAAAAAGGCGCAGAGGAAGCGTTACAAAACTTAAACATTTTACTTACGCAATACGAGGAGGGCGCGCTCCAAAGCAATCCCGCAGCCTCTTCCTCAAAGCATATGAGCATTACGGATTACCTAGGAAAGCTAGCAGCTACGAAACAATCTTTAAATGAGAATGACTTCGCAAAAGCAAAAGCACAAGCCGAAGAATTAAATAGCTTATGGTTAAGTGTTGAAGGAAATGTTGTTGGAAAGTCGCAAACGGTGTATAACAACTCTGAAAAGCGACTTGTTATGCTAACAGCTTCTATTGCTACGCCAGACAAAAAAGAAGCATCACTCACCCTATTAACCAATATGGAAAATGATTTAAAACCACTCGCCAACAGTACATACGGTATTTGGGATGCAGCGCTAATTCCACTTCGCGAAGGACTGGAGGCGTTGTTGATTATCGGTGCATTGTTAACCTTTACGAAACGCGATGGCGCGCCTTCTGGTGGACGTTGGGTATGGACGGGAACAACCATCGGTATCCTTGCAAGTTTAGGGGCAGGCTTTCTCGTAAGCTTTGCATTAAGCGCCAGTGCCTTTGGTCAAAATAACTTTTTAATTAACGGTTGGTCAGGCGTCATCGCAAGTCTCATGTTATTATATGTAAGCTACTGGCTACACCGCAATTCTAACGTCTCTCGGTGGAATGCCTTTGTTGCTAACAAAACGAAAAAAGCCCTCACGAGTGGCAAGCTCTTTTCGCTCGGCTTGATTGCGTTTCTTGCTGTCTTACGTGAAGGTATTGAAACGGTCATTTTCTTGATCGGGATGGCTAATCAAATGAGCACTTCGTCACTCGTTACTGGAATTTTAATTGGCTTTGGCTTACTTATTGTTTTAGGCTTTATTATGTTAAAACTAAGCGTTCGCTTACCACTAAAACCATTTTTTATTATTTCAAGTGCCATCGTATTTTATATGTGCTTGAAATTCATGGGGTCCGGCATTCATAGTCTTCAACTTTCAGGCCTTGTCCCTTCCGTAACGGATGAACTCATTCCATCGATTGATGCACTTGGTGTGTATCCATCGTGGTATAGTTTCTTCCCACAAGTCATCATCGTACTTATTGCTGTTTCCATTGTGATGATTGGACAGCTAAAGAAAAAGAAAATAAAACTTAAAGCACATCGTCAACAGGAGGCAAGTTAACTTATGAACTTTAAAAAACCACTTACGTATGCACTCGTATCACTATCTATCGTTTCTGTTCCATTATTATCTGCTTGCGGTAAAGAAGAAAAGAAAGAAGTAACACATAGTTCTTCTAGTTCAAATTCAATGAAAGCGCAAGTGAATGAATTACAAAAAACGCTAAAACAGCTGCAAAGCAACCTTGAAAAGAAAGATGCTAAACTAACGAGCGAAGATGGTAAGAAATTAAACAAACAATGGCTTTCTTATGAAAATAACATTCGTGAAAAATACCCACTTCTTTATACAGATACGGAAAAATACTTATTGCCTCTCTACAGTGAAACAACGAAAGACAGCATTGCTTGGAGTAAAGTACAAGACTTAAGTGCGAGCTTAAGCCGTTCATTGGACAATTTAAAAAATGCAAAAGAAAATGCGCATCAAACATCTACTGAACTAAAAGAAGCCGTAAAAAATTATAAAGAATATGTAAACGAACAAGTGAACGCTTTTATAGGTGCTACGAAAACTTTTACGGATGCCGTGCGTTCAGCAAACATGGACCAAGCAAAAGAAGCCTACGGAAAAGCACGTGTCTTTTATGAGCGCATTGAACCTATTGCCGAAAGTCTTGGTGACTTAGATCCAAAGATTGATGCACGTGAAAATGACGTCGAAGGAAAATGGACAGGATTCCATCGCATCGAAAAAGCGCTATGGAAAGAGCATACACTTAAAGGTATGACACCTATTGCCAATCAACTTGATCAAGACGTTAAAGACTTACACGCGAAAATTAAAAAGGTAAAGCTTGATCCTGCTACGATTGTCGCTGGTTCACAAGAACTTTTAAATGAAGCCGCGTTAACGAAAGTAACGGGTGAAGAAGAACGCTATTCTCGTATTGACCTTGTTGATCTCACATCTAACGTTGAAGGTTCACAAGCCGTCTATCACGCTGTGCTTCCTGTTCTTACAACGAAAAACAAAGACCTTGCCAAACAGCTTGATACCGAGTTTAATAAGATGACAGAACTACTTGCTAAATATAAAAAGCAAGGTGCGTTTAAAGACTATAAAAAACTATCTAAAGAAGAAGTACGCGAATTGAGTAATCAGCTGAAAACTCTTTCAGAATCCATGTCTCAAACCGCTGAAATCTTTCAATAAGCCAGGTGAAGAACTGTGACTGAAAACAAGAACAAAAACAAAGAAGAACAAGGTACGGTTTCACGACGCGATATGCTAAAAATGTCATTAGTAGCCGGTGCTGGTGTTGCCATTGGTGCCAGTGGACTAGGTGCCGTTGCTAGCATGACAAATGTATTTGCTGACACGTCAAAAACGACCTCTTCAGCAGAAGGCGAAGACGAAATCGTTCCTTTTTACGGTGCTCATCAAGCTGGGATTATTACCCCGCAGCAAACGTATGCCTATGTTGGCGCATTTGATTTGACGATATCGACAAAAAAAGAAGTGATCGAACTTCTAAAGAAATGGACAGCTCTTGCTGCCTCTATGAGTACAGGAAAAGCAGCAACACGTGCACCAAATGATTTACTGCCTCCTGTTGATACAGGCGAAGCAGAAGATTTACCACCTGCTCGTTTAACGATGACATTTGGCTTTGGTCCTACGTTCTTTAGTAAAAAAGGCGTCGATCGATTCGGTATTAAAAATAAAGCACCGAAACATCTACAAGATATACCGGCGATGCCAAAGGATCACTTACAAGAACCATTTGTTGGTGGTGACGTAGTCATCCAAGTTTGTGCTGAAGATCAACAGGTTGCGTTTCATGCTATTCGTAACTTTATCCGAACGTCTGTCGGAAAAGCAGAACTAAAGTGGATGCAGTCAGGCTTTATTAGCGGCGCCCCTGGGAAAACACCACGTAACCTATTTGGCTTTAAAGATGGTACAGCCAACGCTTCACCAAAAGATTCGAAAGCACATGATGCTTCTATTTGGGCCTTAGATGGTGAACCTAGTTGGATGCAAGGCGGTTCCTACATGGCCTTTCGTAAAATTAAAATGTTCTTAGAAATTTGGGATCGTTCATCGTTAAAAGACCAAGAAGATACGTTTGGTCGAAAAAAAGATAGTGGCGCACCGTATGGAAAATTAAAAGAGCATGATCCTGTGAATTCATTTGATATGCCAGCAACCTCCCATACGGCTTTAGCAAAAAGTACCGGGAAACCCATTTACCGTCGCGCCTATTCGTATACAGATGGCGTGGATGAAAAAACAGGCTATGTAAATGCTGGTCTCATGTTTATTTCGTATCAAAAGAATCCTAGTACACAGTTTCTTCCGATGTTAAAAGTTCTAGCAAAATCAGATAAATTGAATGAGTATACGCAACATATTGGTAGCGCCATGTTTGCGATTCCACGAGGAATTAAAAAAGGCGAATACGTTGGTCAAGCACTCTTTCAATAAACAATAAACGGCCTTAGCTCACCATCCAGGAGCTAAGGCCGTTTACTATGTAAAGAAAAACGCGGTCCGCATTTCTGCAGACCGCGTTTTTCTTTGTTCTATTCTCTTTCAGGGCCAATCAGCCCATATCTTCCATCTTTTCGTTTGTAGACGACATTTGTTGTGCCTGTTTCAGCATGATTGTAAACAAAGAAACTATGACCTAATAAATCCATTTGTAAAATAGCTTCTTCTGTGTCCATTGGTTTCAAATCGAAGCGTTTTTCACGAACGATTTGGAATGCCTCATCTTCTTCTTCTTCAATAACCGCTGTTGCTGTTGCATCAGCACTGTTTGCAATAATTTCATGAATGCCACCATTTTGTTTTGCACGGCGATTCACTTTTGTTTTATGTTTACGGATTTGACGCTCTAGCTTTTCGATGACTAAATCAATTGCAGCATACATGTCAGTGTGACTTTCTTCGGCACGGAGCAGAAGTCCTGTCATCGGAATCGTTACCTCTACTGATTGATCATTGTTGTACACCTTTAAATTGACATGGGCGTCAGTGTTTGGAGTTTCGTTAAAATAGCGTTGAAGTTTTGCTACCTTCTTTTCTACATACTCCCTTAATGCAGGAGTCACCTCAATGTTTTCTCCACGAATGTTGTATTGCATATCTTAACTCCTCCTTCCGTGATGAGTATATATTCTACATACCCTTCTCAATTCCTTCATAAACACAAAAAAAAGTGACAAAAAAATAAAATTGTCGACAAATTTCTCGCTTTTCCGCACTTCTTTTACCTTTATCTAGGAAAAATCTCACGAGGCTAGACAACAATCCCTTATACTACAACAAATAGAAAACGCATAAAATATACCTTCTCTTTATAAATCACCAGCAAATGTACTATTTAAAAAGAGAGTCTCATCACTTATTTTTACTAAAAATCTGGTTAAGATAGTGTAAGCTACTACAAATTGGATATGAGGGGTTGTTTGTATGCATAAGTCTGTCACCGAACAAGTAAAAAATGTACAAAGCAAAAAAGTAGCAAAAGGCCAAACACCGAAGCTTTTCTGGTGGCAACTTTCACTGATTGGCATTGGCTCCGTTATTGGTGCTGGTTTCTTTTTAGGATCAGGGCTCGCCATTCACGCTGCGGGACCTTCCGTTTTAGTTGGCTATATCCTCTCAGGTCTAATCGCCTTCTTTGTTTTTCAAGCACTTGGTAAAATGACGGTTCACGATCCACAGCCTGGCTCTTTTCGAACGTATGCACGCCAAGCATTCGGTCATTCTCTCGGCTTTATGAGTGGATGGATTTATTGGATTGCAGGCGTCTTAATTATGTCGAGCGAAGTCACAGCGTTAGCTATCTTTTCTCAATTATGGTTTCCCCATATTCCTCTTTGGGTATTTGCTATTCTTTATTCTGCACTTGCTTTATTGATTAATATGCTTGGCGTTAAAAACTTTGGGAGCATTGAATCGTTTTTTGCTGTTATCAAGATTGCTACCTTACTAGCATTTGTTGGCTTTGGTACATTAGCGCTTACAGGTGTTGTTACGCCTACTGCTCCTAAGGAAATGCTCTCCTCTTTTTCAGCACCCTTTTTTGCGAACGGTTTTCTCGGCTTTTGGTCATCATTAATTTTCGTATTATTTTCATATGGTGGAATTGAAGTTGTCGGTGTCTTAGCGAACGAACTTAAACGAAAAACAGATATTACAAAGGCAGGAACGTTTCTTGTCGTCGTATTAACTAGTTTATATGCGGTTAGTATTTTCTTTATTTTAAAGCTTGTATCCTTTGAATCCATTTCTTCAGATCAAAGCCCGTTCGTGTATGTACTATCCCACTTTTCTATTCCTTACCTTGATAGTCTCTTTAATGTAATCTTGATTTCAGCCGCATTTTCGACGATGGTTGGCGCCCTTTTTTCCATCACCAGTATAATGATTTCTCTTTCGTTAGATGGAGACGCCCCCGCCTCTCTTCACAAGCCAAATCAACATGGTGTGGCGTGGCGCGCGCTCTTCTTAAGCGGGATCGGACTTGCGGTGACCGTTGTCGCCTCCTATGTCCTACCAAATACGGTGTATGAATATTTAACAGCTGCTGCCGGCATTATGCTGCTTTTAAATTGGGTGATCATTCTCTCCTCTCATATTAAAAAAGGAAGGGAGCTAGAGCATTCGACTCCACTACCTTCCTTTCTAGGCATTGCCCTTATCGTCTTTACGATTGCGGGATCGCTTATTCATAGCCATCAGCGCATTGGCTTTTTCATAGCAATCGGCTTCGCATTCCTTATTCTATGTGCTTATGGATGGCGCGCCCGTAAAGGATCTTATAATAAATTATGAAGCGCAATGCCTAAAAGAATTACACCGCTTAGCGCGGTACTAAATTGGCCAATGCTCCACTTGCCAATGGTAATGTTGGCAATTTTACTGCCTAACGCAACCCCAAGCCAAATGGAACCAAAGCTAAAGAGAGCCGAAATGAGCGATAAAGCGAGCGGTGAAACATTCATTAATCCTGCTCCAAGTCCATTTGTTAACGCATTCATCGAGATGGCAATCCCAAGAACAATCGCTTCATAAAAACCAATTTCGCCAGATTGATCGAGATCTGCCTTTTCCGGCGAGTGCAAATACCCAGTAATAACACCTGTAACCGATTCATCTGTTTGTTGTTTCTCTTTTTTCGGTGGGAAGGTAAGCATAATAATACGAATGCCAATTACAAATAAAAAGGCAGTAGCAATTATTTCAGCGGTAGTGCCTGGAAATAGATCGGCTAAAAAGCGACCGGAGTAAATGCCAACCATACTAAAAACGAACGCAATCGCTGAAATGATGCCATTCGCTACAAAGCCCACTTTTATTTTGCGAATGCCATATGAAATACCTACACCAAAATTGTCAATACTTGAAGAAATGGATAACAGAAGCACCGTGATCCATGTTGCTATCAACATACGCGCAGCTCCTTTACAAATGCTGTTCGTTCACATTGTATGAGGTGGCTACGGAAAAAGTTCATTTTATTAATAACACGAAATAACCTAGCATCACGTAGGATGCTAGGTTATGAGCTGATAGGTTACTGGATAATTGCTTATCGTTTTGTAACGTTAGCTGCTTGAGGACCGCGAGCTCCGTCAACGATCTCAAATTCTACTTCTTGGCCTTCGTCTAAAGACTTATAGCCATCTACATTGATTGCTGAGAAATGTACGAATACATCGTCTCCATCTTCTCTTTCGATAAATCCAAATCCTTTTTCTGCGTTAAACCATTTTACTTTACCTTGCATCTACGTTCACAATCCCTTCATCATGACAATCTGTATAGAATTTCTATACATTTATAGTATTACATACCAGAAAAATTAAAGTCAAACGCATCATTTAGCGAATAGTAAGAAGTTTTGTCGAAGAAACGCGACTCCTCTTTTAGACTTACAGTATCTCCCTATTTTTTCACATAATATGGAATAAAAGTCTTCTCTTCGTGACTTCTACTTTTTCTTCTGCTTCATATAGTGAAAGGAGGACAGGTTCAAAAAACAATGGGAGTGACACGTATGTTTGCAATCTTTGAAAAAGTCGTATTAGGCATGGCGGTCATTCGCCTTGCATCAGGATTTATTGAAATCACCGCCGCCCTTCTTATGCTGCATTTCAATAGTCCAGAGAAAGCCTTAATGATCAATGCCGGTTTATCGATTGTCGGTCCAATTATTTTCTTTTCAACGATGGCCATTGGTTTATTAGGCATTTCCTCACGTCTGAATATGGGAAGCCTACTTTGGGTTATCGCTGGTCTTGCGCTTATTGTGATCGGATTGAAGAAATAGAATCTTTATGCTGCTCCATAAGATCGTGTCCGTACAGCGTAAAATAAGAAAGCACTGCTGCTAGTGCTACATAAAGCACAAGAACGATGAGTTTTGTTTTTTTGGAAGCGACGTAATAGTGTTTACGATGAGATAGTGTTTCTGCTAGTTCTTGCTTCTTCTCTTCTAACACTGATTCATAGTGGTGAAATAGGTCACCCTCTTCTTCGCCTCGTTCAACATAAAGTTTCAGTGGTACAAGTAAGTATTGCTTCCTCATTTGCAGTAAATCTATTTTTTGCTTGCGTTCTGCATCTTGCAGCTTATGATGATCATTTACAAACGGGAGCCATCCTTTATTAGCCATCTGTCGCTGTAGCGTTTCTTGCTCCCTTGAAGCTTGATCAATATATTGATCGAGTATATATATAAAGTTTGTTTGTCCACGATACTCCTGCAGTTCTCTCATCCACATTTGCGCTTCTTCTTGCTCTATAGCGAAAAGGGCATGCTGCTGTTCGGTTTTTTGCAAATGAAATTCTTCACGAAATCGCTCCCACCAATTGAAAAACCCGAATAGCAAAATAAGAATTAAAATCGGTGATGGAGAGATAACCACATAGGCCAATAATCCCGCTAAACCGAGCAACCATAATTTTGGTGAAAGCAGGCCTACAATTCTTCCCCCATCAAGTGGCGAAATGGGAAACAAGTTAAATAGATTTAAAAACGCACCGATAAAAATAACCATGCCCCAAAATGGATCACCATTGACGTGATACAAATACACAGCCGGCAAAAAGGAAAGCAACCCAAACAACGGTCCCCCATAGGCAATAAAAGCTTCATCCCGGGCATTTTTTGGTGGTTTTTTCATGGAGATTGCTGCCCCTAAAAATGGGATAAAAATGGCCGGCGAAGCAGGAATCTTTTTATATTTCATGGCAACGAGATGACCCATTTCATGAATAAATAGTAAGTAGACGAGCACAACGGCAAATTTCCAACCATAGACAAGTGCATACGCACCCACCGTTACAAACATCGAGATCAAGGTTGTAAGCTTGCCAATTTTCAATAAAGCAAACAGCCACTTCGCTTTGCCTAAAAGAAAAAGGCCAATGACACCGAGAATACCAAGTGATGTTCCTTGTTTTGTTTTTTCAGCCATTCTATAAAACTCCTTCGTTCTGTCAGCATGTCTTGTTCCTATGAAATAAGGTGTATAGCCATAGGATCAATCCTAACATTTACTTTTTTTACGTATTTTTCTACTACTAGTGTAGCATGCATCCCATTTCCTGAGAACACGCAGAAGAACGCCTTTCTCTTCATACGTTCCACAAACAAAAAAGATTCATTATCTTATGAAGAAGCGTGTGTACGTTGTGAAGGTTTATTTCTGTCTTTTTTAGGGAATTTTCTTCTCTGTTACTACTAAAGGAGGTCTCCTTGTGGCTGATCAAAGCAATGGTTCATTTAAACGTCGTTTAAGTACGTTAGACTTAACATTTCTCGGACTTGGATCCATCATAGGCTCTGGATGGTTATACGCCGCAGCAACCGGTGCAAAGTATGCCGGTCCTTATGCTTGGATTTCTTGGCTGTTAGGCGCAGTCATTATTTTATTAATCGGGCTCGTATATGCAGAGTTAGGGGCAGCTTTACCTGTTGCCGGTGGCTTTGTTCGTTATCCCGACTATACACATGGCTCTGTTGTTGGCTTTCTCATAGGCTTTATTTCGATGCTCGCTTATTCTGCGGTTATTAGTATCGAATCGCAAGCTGTACGCGGTTATTTAGAATACTGGTTTAGCAGTTTAGGTCATAAAGATGGAACGCCTACCTTTTTAGGCTTTGCTATTCAAATTGGCTTAATTGTTCTTTTCTTCATTCTTAACTATTGGAGTGTAGCGTTTTTCGGTAAGTTAAACACCATTCTTACTGTGTTTAAATTCATTGTACCGTCGCTCATTATTATCGTATTACTGTTTCATTTTGATTTCTCTAATTTTTCAGTAAGTGGTGCCCATCCTGGTGGAGCAAAAGGCATATTTGCGGCTGTTACTGGAGCTGGTATTGTCTTTGCCTTTAACGGATTTCGTCAGCCTATTGAGTTCGCTGAAGAAGCGAAGAATCCATCTAAGAGCATTCCGCTTTCAATTATTTTCTCAATTCTCATTGGATTAGCGATTTATATGTTGCTACAAGTAACCTACATAGGAGCTGTTCCTTCTTCCATGTTATCGGATGGCTGGGCAGGACTACACTTTAAATCTCCGTGGGCTGACCTTGCCTCTGCACTTGGCATTGTATGGTTAGCGAATCTTGTCTTACTCGATGCCGTTATTTCCCCGTCTGCAACCGGGAATATTTATTTCTCCGCAACGGCTCGCTCTCTGTTTGCTTGGGCAAAAAATGGTTATTTTTTTAAAGTGTTTCAAAAGATTGATAAGCGAAGTGGTTTGCCACGAGCTGCGCTTTGGTTAACACTGGCGCTAGCCATCATCTGGATGCTGCCTTATCGCTTCCAAGCTTGGGCTGATCTTGTCGATGCAAGTACGTCTCTTAAAGCCTTAACTTTTGTCGTAGGTCCCGTTTCCATGATGGCCCTTCGTCAACGTCTTCCCGACCTAAAGCGTCCCTTCTTGTTACGAGGAGCTAAGCTTATTACACCGCTCGCCTTTATGGGGGCAACGCTCGTTATTTACTGGAGCAAATGGAAAATCGTTTCGTTCATTATTCCCATTATCATCATCTCACTTGTTTTCTATTTCATTTTCACAGCAAAAGATGCTTCTTTCACGAAAGAAAAAATCAAACGTCACTTGCAATCAGGTTGGTGGCTCATTGCGTATTATATTTTTTTACTTATCCTTTCCTATATTGGTAGCTATGGACCGGGAAATGATCACTGGATTTCAGCGCCTTGGGACACAGCCATTACAGCTATTCTCTCGTTATTCTTTTATGTTTGGGGTGTGCGTACATCCTTAGAAAAACCCCAAATTGATATGCAGCAAGTCGATGATGAAAACGCTTGACAGTCCACTCATCAACAGCGACGATAAGCCATAAGGAGGGATTATTATGGAAAAGTTGATGCAGCAAGCGAAGCATTATGTACGCGATATGGTGTTAGGCATCGTCTCTGCCCACCCTGATCTTTATGAAACGCGTGATGGTTTACCTCTTATTCTACGAAAAGGCGGAGCCATCCAAGGAAAAGTCGGACTCGTTTCAGGTGGCGGGAGCGGGCATGAACCTGCTCATGCTGGTTATGTTGGTGATGGTATGCTCGATGCGGCAGTCTGTGGCGAAGTCTTCACGTCCCCTACTCCAGACCTTATTCTTGAAGGAATTAAAGCCGCTCATGGCGGCGCTGGTGTTTTATTAATTGTAAAAAATTATGCTGGTGATGTTATGAATTTTGAAATGGCCAAAGAACTTGCAGAATTAGAAGGCATTGAAGTAGAAACCGTCATCGTCAATGATGATATTGCCCTCCCTGCTACGAGCGAACGTCGTGGCGTTGCTGGTACCGTTCTCGTTCATAAAATAGCTGGAGCGGCTGCGGCCGCTGGTCAACCCCTTCAAGAGGTTAAGCGTGTTGCCGAAAAAGTAATTGCTAACACGCGCTCGATTGGAATGGCTGTTGCTCCTTGCTATATGCCGGAAAGTGGCAAGCCAGGCTTCGATCTTTCACCGCATGAAATGGAAATTGGTATTGGCATCCATGGAGAAAAAGGCTTAGAACGAAAAAGCCTTGCCCCCGTGCAAGAAATTACCGCACAACTGTTGCAAAAATTACGTCAAGAAATGCAAGGGAATGACGTCATTGTCCTCGTAAACGGAATGGGCGGCACCCCTCTTTCCGAGCTCTATATTACGTATCATTATGTAGCAGAAGCGTTGCAAAAGGACGGTGTTTCTATCAAAAGAAGTCTGACAGGGAACTACATGACTGCACTAGAAATGCATGGCTTTTCGATAACTCTTTGTCAAGTTGACGACGAACTCATCACGTACTTTGACGCACCTGTCCACACAGTCGGATTTCGATAAGGAGATGATTCCTATGACAGTAACAACTGAACAATTTGTAAACGCTTTACGAAAAGGTGCCCTCGCCATTATTAGCGCAAAAGATGAACTTACCGATCTAGATCGCGAAATTGGGGACGGTGATCATGGAATTAACATGGCCCGAGGCTTTCAGCATGTTCATGAAGAACTTGCTTCTTACGAAGGAACTGACATTGGCGAGGTTTGCAAAGCGGTTGGCATGACGCTTATTAAAACAGTCGGTGGTGCCTCTGGGCCTTTAGTCGGCACTGCTTTTATTAAGTTCGCTAGCGCATGGAAAGAACACGGAACGCTTACGCATGAACAGCTAACAGCTGGTTTTCAAGAAGCTTGCGCTGGCATCGCAGCTCGTGGTAAGTCCGAAGTCGGTCAGAAGACGATGCTTGATGTATGGGTTCCTTTTACAGAGGCGCTTGCCACTAGGCAAAATGTAGACGAGACCATTACACAAGCCTTACAGACTTGCCAAGCACTTAGTGCTAAAAAAGGACGCGCTGCGTACTTCGGAGACAATGCCATCGGTAAACAAGATCCTGGCGCACAATCGAGTGCCCTATTGTTACGTCCTTTTGCAGAGGTGATGTAAGTGGTTAATCTTATTCTTGTCTCACACAGTGAAAAACTAGCACAAGGATTAAAAGAATTGTTAGGGGAAATGGCACCTGGTGTTGCCATTCATCTTGCAGCAGGCTTAGCAGATGGGTCGTTAGGAACAGATATATCCCGTATTGAAGCCGCCTTTGAAGCCGTGACGGATGATAGCCTGCTCATAACAGATCTCGGTTCAGCGACAATGAATGCCGAACTTGCGCTTGAACTTTATAGTGGGAATCACACCATTACATTTTGTGACGTTCCCTTTCTTGAAGGCGCATTTGTAGCCGCTGTCCAAAGTCGGATGGGACAAAACCTTGACGAAATCATCCTTGCGTTGCAGTCAGAATTTCAATAGAGAAAAGAAGCATCCAACTGACTAACGATTGGATGCTTCTTTTCTTCTAAACTATTATTTATAGCGCTTCATTGTAAAAACGGCCGAACGAATGACATCATAGCCAACGTACTTTCGTAAATCAGCTCCTGAAATGACTTTCGACCCTTTGCTTCCAATGACTTTAATGGCTGTTGGACGGTGATATTTTACATGCTTTGTTTTTAATGAAACGATTTTACCTACGTGTAAAGGCGCTAACTTTTTCGTTAACTGCTGAAAGCTCATTTTAAAGCCCCAGCCTTTTTCCATATAGCTTGAATGATCATAAGGATCTGGCTTTGCTACTAAATACGGAAGTTTATTGCCCCAAACAAATTCAGAGCCCACAGTATAACCGCCTGCTGACGAAGAGAAATACGCGTTAATCAGCTGACCGTTGTACGTCATAACCTCTCCTTTTGTTTCGCCATGAATCATTTTATTCACATTAGCCGCAGAAACGTTGACACCATAATACACTTGAGAATTCACGTTATTTTCTACATCGTATTTTTTCTTGCCGATCTGTTTCATGGCATACGTTCGCGCTGCCACAATTTGTGCTTTAATCGCTGCTGGATGCCATTTCGGACTAATTTCAGCCGGTACAACACCTTCTAAATAATCTTCAATATTTAACGTATTAATCACATCGGCTGTTCCTTTAGAACCGAATGATACACCTAATGTGCCTTTATACTTAAAGCGGTTATGATACAAATACGCCCCTTTAGAAGAAACCGTTGTAAAGGCGTGCTTAAGCGTTTTATGCGTTGACCCATTTGTTAAATGAAATGCCCCATTTTTCACCGTTATTTTCGTTTCTGTTCCTGCTTTCGGTTGAAAAACAACATGACCTTTCGCATCTTTCATCTTATAGCTACCTGTTCCTTTAACCACTACGTCTTTTTTATGTAACGACAGAGCAACAGCAATCGATTGCTTCGACGTTTTTACCTTTTTAAAAGCAATGCCTGAATAATAATAGCTTAATATCTTGTGATAATGATAGCCTTTTTGGGCCATCCCTAATGCGCCCCACTGCGACATGCCTACACCATGTCCCCAACCTTTTCCTTTAAAGCGATAGCCTTTATAAGAGGCTGACTTTTTCGTTTTGGCAACAAGCTTCGTTAACGTTTTTGGACCCGCTACTCCCGTTGCCTTATAATGAATACTTCGTTGAAAAGCTTGCACTGCTAGCTTTGTTTTGTTACCAAAAATTCCATCTGCTGAAACGGAATAGCCCGCCTGCGCTAACAATCTTTGTAACTTCAAAACATCGCTTCCACGATCATTTACGCGCAATGTTTTGTGAAAAGATGCTGGATATGCTGTCGCTGTTATTGTCTCTTGTGCCGTTGCTTCCATTCCACCAATTGATAATGGTAAGCAAATGGCTGCTGCGACAACCGTTGATACTACTTTTTTATACATTCTCCTAGCCCCACTCTCATTTTTCTATCTTTTGTTAAATGAAGTAACGTTTTCATATTAAAGAAAAGTTAGGTGGTTTGCTACCTTTTTTCGACAAAAAGGGACAAATGAAAGAGTAACTTTCATTTTTTAAGAAAAATGCAGGGAAAAAGAACCAGCTGACCAACACACAGCAAAAAACCTTATTCAATGATGAGCTCATGAATAAGGTTTGTTTACTTACGCTTGTTGTTGAGTAGGAGCTAGCGCGATTTCACGAATGTTAACCCCTTGTGGTTGACTAAAAGCAAAGTAAATGGCTTCTGCTACCGTTTGTGGCGTTAAGCCACCTTGGATTGAATGCTTCCAATCTGTATAATTATTTTTAATGACATCACTTGTTGTGTGAGATAATAACTCAGTCTCAACAACGCCTGGTGCAATCGTTACTACGCGTACATTATGTGCAGCTACTTCTTCACGAACATTTTCACTCATCGAATGAACGGCGAACTTGGTACCTACGTAAGCAGCGTGATCGCCGAATGTTTTCTTTCCAGCAATCGAGCTAATATTAACAATCGTACCTGTTTTTCGTTCGATCATGGATGGCAGAACCGCTTGCATGCCATTTAATACGCCTAAAACGTTAACATCGTACATTTCTTTCCATTCTTTTTCGTCTTGAACGCTCACATCGCCAAGTAACATACGCCCTGCGTTGTTTACAATAGCCTCAACTGGTCCAAATGTTGCTTCTGCTTCTTGAATTGCTTTCGTTAAAGCAGCTTTATCCGTTACATCAATAATGGCCTTTTTGACATGTTCACCAGTAAATGAAGCTAAGCGCTCTTCACGGCGAGCAATTAATAAGACATTATGCCCTTTATCAATAAATAATTGAGCAGTTGCTGCTCCAATTCCTGAGGAAGCACCTGTAATTGCTACAAAACCTTTTTTCATTGTATCGTACAACTCCTTTATGATCCGTTAACATTGTGCTTTGTTAGTGTAACCCTCATAATTAACACGAACAAGTACGCACTTTTTTGTAAGATAGTAACCTTATCGTAACCAATGAAAGGAATTTCTATTATGTCAGAAAAACTTTATTCCAATGAATTTGATGCGACGATGCAAATGATTTCAGGAAAATGGAAAGTTATGATCTTATATGAGCTCCATGAACATCCGATGCGCCGATTTAGTGAATTGCAACGTTATATTAAAGACATCTCTCATAAAACATTATCGAATCAATTACGCCAAATGGAAGAAGATGATCTGCTAGTACGCACTGTTTATCCTGAGGTGCCACCACGCGTTGAATATTCCTTGTCAGCAAAAGGAACTTCGCTTATTCCTTTACTTGAAATGATTTGCAATTGGGGGCTAGAGCACGTCCCACCTCAGCAAATAAAACGGCTGTTATGCGATGAATAACTATCGCGTAACAGCCGTTTCATTTCGTAACCTTTTTGCTTCTCTTCGCAGTACAGCGCGCAATTCTTCAGCACTACTTGCCGTTGAAAAATGAGCATTTGATACTTTTTTCAGTGCTTCTGGACAATAGTGCTGCTCTTCAATGGACTTTAACATTTGATGATGATCCCAACGAAGCTCATACAGCTGCTGCATCACTTCTCCAATTTTCTTCTCATACCATTCAATGGCTTCAGCTTCTACTTGAAACTGTTTACTCCACCGCATCGATCGCTTAACTCCTGTTCTATTGGGCTTTATTTTTCAATCATACTACAAAAAATGAATTTTTTACTAGCTTAACTTTTTAGGTCGACAGCGCCATTCTTTCCTGACTACTCATGAAGCTTCATTACAGCATATGAAATATTGCAGACAACTTACATCTAGCACCCACAAATGCATCCTTTTTTAGTATAATGAGGAAAAGAAATCTTAGGCTATAAAAAAAGCTAGAACGCTTAGTAACAATTCAATGGACACACTTCTACTTCATTCATCACTTCTATAGGTCTTTACACCCTAAAATTAGTCCTTTCTTAGCGTGTCTATATGCAAATCGCTATTCTCAGTAAATAAATTGCTTCACCTTGATCGTAGCTATTGCTACTCACACGCCTACTTCACAGCATTTCCACAAAAAATACATACAAATTTTGCTACACAATAGGGAGATATTCCTTATATAATAGAAAATGAATACTAAAAATTTTGTCGAAAACAGGCATTTAGTTTTGTTTTAAAAGATTCTAAAAACTACTAAACTAGTAAGGAAGATAGAAAACAGGAAAGATTTTCTCTCATAAAGAAATCGTTTCCACTCTAAGATCTTATAGTTTATGCATGTGACATTCTTGCCTACTCTTCGATCATCTGTCAAAGAAAGGAGACTTCAATGCCTCAACCTCTGTATAAAAACAAACGATATATGCCTGGAATTGACGGGCTTAGAGCGCTTGCTGTTCTAGCGGTCATCGCTTACCACTTAAACTTCGGTTGGGCATCCGGAGGGCTTTTAGGTGTCGGAATATTCTTCGTCTTATCCGGTTATCTTATTACTGATCTTATCATTTCAGAATTCAAGCAAACAGGAAAAATAGACTTTAAACAATTTTGGTTAAGACGTGCGCGGCGCTTGTTACCGGCCTTGCTCTCCATGCTCATTGTCGTCATACTATGGGTTTTATTATTTGAACATGCTTTCATCGTTGGCCTATGGGGAAATTTATTATCTGTATTCTTTTATGTGAGTAACTGGTGGCTCATCTACCATAAAGTATCTTACTTTGAACAATTCGGACCACCGTCACCTCTTAATCATTTATGGTCACTTGCGGTTGAAGAACAATTTTATGTAGTATGGCCGCTCATTTTACTTTTCGGTTTACGCTTCATAAAAAAAAGCCAAACTCTTTTAAAATACGTAATTGGCGCCGCACTTTTATCGGCTATTTTAATGGCTATTCTTTATACACCGAACGCCGATCCGAGCCGCGTTTATTACGGAACCGATACGCGTGCCTTTTCTTTGCTTATAGGTGCAGCACTTGCCTTTATTTGGCCAAGTAAACAGCTAGCTATTTCCTTATCACGTGCACCTCGGTTTATTTTAGAAGTCATTGGTCTTGTTGGCCTTGGTGGGGTATTATTACTCGTTTATTTTACAAGTCAATTCGACGCTTTCTTATATTACGGAGGGATGGTTCTTCTTTCCATTTTCACATTATTACTTGTAGCCGCTCTTGCACACCCTTCTACGTTTATCGGGAAACTGATGGGTTGGCGGCCATTGCGTTGGATTGGTGTTCGGTCCTACGGCATTTATCTATGGCATTTTCCGATCATTATTTTCACTCGACCACCGCAACAGAATGTGGAAAGCAGTGTCTCTTTAAGTATTTTGCAATTTATCGCTATCATAACAATTGCTTCACTTTCTTGGCACTTTATTGAAGAACCAATTCGTCACGGAGCGTTAGACGTTTGGAAAAGACAGCTTATTCGAAAGGTTTCACGCTTCGCAAAAGCGTCCATGCAACAGAAGCTAGTCATTGCTGGCGCATCGCTTACACTCGTTATTCTCTTTTTTAGCATGCTCATTCCTGCCATTCAACATATCGGTGAAGAGCAAGTAAAAAAGTCTCAGACCGCCATCTTTTCAAAAACAAAACGTGCTGAAGCGGCTAGCGCTTCTGAAAAATCTGATGATCAAAAAGAAACAAAACACGCGCCAGCCAAAAAGAACAAAAAAGAGAAAAAAATCTCCGTCATTGGCGACTCCATTATGTTCAATGTAGCATCGTACATAAAAAAAACGTTCCCAAAAGCCGTCGTCGATGCAAAAATCGGACGACAACTAACGGCAGCTGGCCGCGTCATTGATTTAATGAAACAAGAAAATGTGCTTGCTGACACAGTCGTCATCGCCTTAGGAACAAACGGAGCTTTTTCTAAAGAGCAATTGCTTGAGTTGCTACATAAAGCTGGCGACGAGAAGCACTTTATACTCATCAATACGCGTGTAGATCGGCCCTGGGAAGCTGTAGTAAACCGCACATTAGAAGAAGTTGCACGTGAACATCCACGCACGGTATTGATCGATTGGAAAGCAGAAAGTGCTGATCATTATACGTACTTTGATCAGGATGGCATTCATTTAAGTGAAGAAGGCTCAAAAGTGTATGCCAAGCTTATTGCGCAAGCCATTAAGTAAGCACTCGTATGTTTTGTCATGCGTAGATTGGGGTATAGGACCGATAAGGAGGTTTTATACAATGAATAAAAAAGCAGTAGCGGCCGCTATTACCGCATCACTTCTTGGCGGTTCTCTCATGTCGCCTGGTGTTGTAGGAGCATCGCCTACGAAGTCTCCTTCACAGGCTCATACGGTATCCGAAAGTGATCATGAAGCAGCCGTTAAGTTAGTGCATAACTTATATAAGCATGCAAAACAAGGAACAATGCAAGAGCGAAAGCATTCGACTTTCGTTATAGCCAAAACAACAATGAAAGCTATTCATAAGCAATGGGGTGAACCGAGCACTCCTCGCTCTAAAAGGCAGCCATTTGAAACCTATCATGCAGAAATGGGTAATCCAGGATATGCATTCTCATATTATAAAAACGATACATTAAAAGAAATTCGCTTCCTCGGTACGAATGTGGAACGAAAGCATGGTCTCGGCAGCGTTACACCGAAACTATTAATAAAAGAAATTGGTAAGCCTTCAAAAATTCTTACTGTGCCAAACACACATGAAAAAGACTATGTGTATCATCGTGGCTCCTATGACTTGCACTTCATCATTGGTAAGGATGGTAAAGCAGCTCACGTTAATTTAAAGAAACGCTAAAAAAAATCCGAGCACTGCGCAAAAACGCATGCTCGGATTTTTTACTGTTTACTATCAAAAAACATTCCGTCACTGCCTGTATGACCAGTAGGAACATAGTGTGTAGCATGTTGCTGTTGATGGTGTAACGTCGTTATTTTTGTTTGAAAACGAGCGAGTTGCTCCTGTTCTAAGCGGGCAATCCGCTCATTCGCTCTTACAATTTCTTGACCACGTTTCTGTTCCTCTACTGATAACGAAAGAGGCAATTGCATCATCAGCTCTTCCCTTGCTAACAAAAGCGCTTCCCATTGATTCACATACCATTCTTCCTTGTCTCGAGGAACGTCATTCAGTACATGTTGCTCGATTTGAAGCGTTAACTGTACTAGTTGATCAACCACTGTCATTATACACAATCCCCTGAACGATACAGCGTTCGAGGTTGCATGCGCACCACTTCTTTCCACGTGTCACGTAAATCAACTAAATAGCTTTCTACTTCTTCTAAATAGCGTATATTAGTTTCAATATTTGCTTGGATTAAACGACGATGCATATAATCATAGAGCGAAAGCAATGACTCGGATAGCATTACTTCTGGATTTAACGTTACCATTAGTTCTTGAATGATTTTTTGTGCTTTTTGAATCATCGTATTTTTCAACGGAATATCATGATTGATGATGGCTTGCTTTGCGGTTGTAATAAACTTTAAGCACCCATTATAGAGCATCACAATTAAGTCTCCTGGGGAGGCCGTTGCAACCGCGTTATTTTGATACAAGAGGTTCGGATTTTGAATTGACATCACGTTTTACCTTCCATTACTAAACTGTTGTGATAAATAAACACTCTGCTGATTGGAACGTTGAACAGCTTTTTCCATCGCAGTAAATTGTTTATAATACCGGGACTCTACTTCTTTTAAGCGTTCTGTAAAAGCTTTCATTCGAGAATCCATATCATTTAATTGTTTGCCAAGAACGAATTGTTGATTTGTACGCAACACGTTACCTGCTTTTGCTTCTACTTGTTGGATCGTTGTGGCAATGGTTTGGCGCATCACTTGCGCAATGCCCTTCTCCCCATCTACTGTACTATTATTCGTAAATAGCTTCATCACTGCTTCTGGTGATTTTTCAATCGCTTGTCTTAGCTTATCACGATCAATAACGAGCTTACCTTTTTCTAAATAGTTAGACGTTGTTTGAATGCCAATGCTAGTTAGCTGTTGAAAATCACGCTCTGAGTGCTGCACTGTTTTATATAAATTGGTTCGTAATGTTGCTAAACCATTGGCTAACAGTGAATCTCGTTGCAACATCCCGCTTTTTGCCTTTTCATCCCACTGTTGTGCTTCTTTCTCTGATAGTCCTTTACGCTGTTCATCCGTTAGTGGCGCAAAATCACGAAAGCGTGGTTCAGCTATTTTTTTATTCACTTTATCAATGGTTTGATTATAGCGTTCAACAAAGTTTACGATTGTATCGAAAACACTGTTTGTATCGTTAGAAGTCGTGACGGTAACCGGCGTTGTCGTATTGTTTTTCAACGTCACGGTGAGTCCACCAATGGAAAAAACGTTCGACGAGCGCGTCATAGCTAAACCATTAACCGAAAAGGCTGCATCTTTACCGTCCTTACTTTCTACACTCCCAATCAATTCACTAGCGGTCATCGAAAAGCCTAATTTTTTGAAAAGCGCTTCTGTTTTTTCATCTGTTGTATGTAAAGAAAAGCCTTGACCCGTTTCTTTACTCATCATAGCCACTTTTTTCGTGCTTTCATCGTAAAAAGCACTTACGCCAAGCTCCGATTGTGAGATCTTTTGCATAAACGAAGCGATGCTTTCTTTCTCTGGATCGATGAGCAGCGCTAACGATGTATGCTCACCGCTTGGTTTGTTAAGTGTTAACATAACTTTTTCCGGCAGTGTATGAACGAGCGTTGAGAGTTTACTGCTTTCACGCGTATCCGGAATGGTAACTTCACTTCCAATCCACGAGCGTGAAGTGGCAAGTGATACCGAATCAAAGGTTACTTTTTGTGTACCACCTTGCCCATTAGCCACTCCTGTAATAACCGCTTCATTTGAACTCGTACTCGTCTTTTTTAGAAACGAGCTTTGCCGGCTAATTCCTTCAAATATAAATGTATCTAACTCTTTTAAGTGTTTATTCATCTCGCGGTAATCGTCACGTTGAAATTCAATTAGCTTTTTCTTTTGAAATAGCTTATCTACAGGCATACGCTCTGCTTTCATTAAATCCTTTACGAGCGTATCCACATCCATGCCACTCGCTAGACCACTAATTCTTGTTCCCATCTTTTCACCATCCTCTCATTCTAGACAATCTTGTTTTAATTGACTCATTAACGCTAGAGGGGCTGCTACCGCTGCATTATTTTCCGCTTCAATGGCTACATACACTTCTTTTCGATGAAGAGCCACATGTTTCGGAGCGACAATCCCGAGCTTGATTTGCTCTCCTTCCATTGCTAACACCGTTACTTCGATGTCTTGACCGATCATAATGGATTGTTGAAGTTTACGCGTAAGAACAAGCATCGCTAAACTCCTTTCTCAGTCTCTTTTTCATGATGAAAAAGAAGATGGCGAGGTGAATAGTGATCGTCATGAAGAACGAGTTGAAGGCCTTCATTTCTTGTGCGATGAATGAGGACAGGCGCTTGCAAGTTAGCTGTTGCTGTTTCTAGCGATTGCTGTAACGTCACAATGACTTGGACGAACACGTCATGCTGTTGTTCGATATGTAACTGTTTCAAAACATGATCAGGAATGCTAAATTCATAGGTTGGAAAATACAAAAAAGGATCTACCGTAATAAAGGCAATGGCTGCTTCTTGTACAGATTGTAAAATAGAAAAAGGTGTATTTTCATACGGCAATAAAATAAACGATTGCTGATCAACAAACCCTGGAATTCCCTGCTTAAAGGTAATCATCGTTTGTTCAGCAGTTGTTATTTCTCCATGAAATTTCGTTGAAATCAAACACTCATCACTCCCTCTTTTGGTGATTGGGTTACGGTAAACTTAATGGAAGGCCATTGTTTCATAGCGAATGTTACGTGTCCGGGTTCATACTCGTGAAGAGGTCGTTGCACTTCTGTCGTAATCACCGGTTGATTGACATGCCACTCGATCTGAACACGTGCTGGTTCATACGCTCTTTTCACCGCAAAAAATGACGGAATAAATCCGATATTAAAAGAGAACAGAGGTGATTCGGCGTTTTTTTGGGCTTGCTCCGGTAAGGGATTTCCGCCCTGTTCAATGCGCATTAACTCATCTCCCTCTTCTGCGCGTCGAGCGATTCCTTCAAGCCAATCACTTTGACCATACGCTGCAAAGTCTTTTATGCGCTGCGCTAACGATTTTAAATCCATATCGGCCCGTGCTTGTGATTGATCAATAGATAGCTTACCAGGCGTCACTTTAATAGAAAGATCAGCAGGGCGTTGTTCAATGGACTGTACTGCTGCTTCTTGATGAATACGTTGCTTTGCTGGCGTCGTGCTATGCTCAATGAGGCCAGGGGTCGTCATAATCTGTAACTGCAACATTATGCTGCTCCTTTTTTACTTAGCGAAGAAAATCAAGTAAGCTTGGTTGAATGATGCGGCTTCCGACACTTAACGCAGCTCGCTGGATGCTTTCTTGCATTTTTAAATCGGTAATAACGCGCTCAATATCCGCATCTTCAGTGTTAGATAAAATGCGATTGACAACGACTTCTTGTTCGTCCACGCGATTTTCTATTAACTCTAAGCGATTTTGACGTGCTCCTAAATCGGAGCGAGCGGTTACGACTGATTGTAAATGTTGATCAAGCTTTGTTAAAAATGCATTAATAGGTGTCGTACCTGCCCCACGTAGTTCAGAATCTAGCGCTTCTAAATCTTTAAATAATGATTCTGGAAAAACAGTCTGACCTTGTACATTGATGTTCATCGTCACCCCTTTTGAGAGTTCAATGAAAAGTTCACTGGTGGCAGATGGATACTTGTTTGCTTTTAAATCCACTGGTGCTACATCGGTTTTCGTACCATTAAACATATATTGATCACCTAGTTGCGTGTTAGCAATCGAGGCAAGATGCTCTCGTAGTTGATAAATTTCTTTCGCAATTGCTTCCCGTTGTGAGCCTTCGTATGTACCATTGCTTGCTTGAACAGTAAGCTCACGCACCCGCTGAAGAACGCTTGTCGCTTTTTCAAGCGCATTATCCGTGCTTTCTGACCAATTAATGGCTTCGGAGAGATTGCGTTTATATTGTTCAACCTCTCCTAGTTGCGTCCGATGATCCATCCCTTTCATTGCAATAACAGGATCATCGGAAGGCCGATTAATTTTCTTTCCTGTCATTAATTGTTGCTGCGTTCGATCCATTCGGTCATAGCTTTCTCGCAAGTTACGAAGCATATGACTTGTTAACATTCCTTGCGTTACACGCATAAAATTCCCTACCTTCCAGCCATGTTAATCACTTTATCAAGCATTTGATCAATGATCGTAATGTTACGTGCAGATGCATTATATGCATGTTGAAATTGAATTAATTGAGTCATTTCTTCATCCAATGAAACACCACTAATTGATTGACGACGATTGTCTACTGCTTCTTCTAATACTTTTGAGTTTTGTGTTAATCGACCTGCTTCAAGCGATTCAACCCCAAGCTTACCAATCACGCCAGCATAATAGCTTTGTAGCGAACTTTTACTCCCATCGATTGTAATCGGCTGTGTGATGACCTTTTGTAATTGTAGTGCATTGACGCCATTGCCGAGTTCATCTTCTTTACTACTAGCTGCAATGAGATCGCCATCGGTTAAAGCAACGGCAATCGTCGCAGCACTGTCTCCAGAAAAGAAGGAAACTCCTGTCTCTTTATGATGTGCACGTACACCATACCCTGTTTTGTGTACATTATTAAATTCTTCACTAAACGACTTGGCCATGTGATCAAGCTGATGCTGCATCGTTGGGTACAAGGTTGTATACGATTCTTTTAAACTTTGTAACTTTCCTGAGAAAGGCTGATCAGTAATGTCGGTACCATCCACCTTCAAGCTTACTCCTGCAGAAGACGTTGAAAGAGTTAGAGCATGAACGTCTCCTGTATTATCAAGAAGATTGGCGATTGGTTTCCCACTGTGATCTTGTAACGTGATGGTATACACGCCTTCAGCGAGCTCTAAAGGATGACCTAAGCTTTTCGTTCGTGTGACGGAAATGTTCATCATTTGCGAAAGCTGATCGACAAGTACATCGCGTTGATCATACAAATCATTCGGTAAATAACCGTGCGGCTCAATTTCGCTTATCTGTTGGTTGATCGTGGCGATTTGTTTTAACAAGGAGTTCGTTTCTAGCACGGTCGTGTTCAGCTGCGCACCAATGTCATTTTTGATGGTTTCTAGCGAGTTCGTTAAATAATGAAATGTATCAGCAACTGCCAGGCCGCGTTGCAATACGACAGAGCGCGCAGCCGTACTGCCTGGCTGATTGGCAAGGTCTTGCAACGAACCCCAAAAGCGATTGAGCGTTTTTGATAAGCCATAATCACTTGGTTCATTTAAAATATCTTCTATTTTTTCAAGCGCTTCACTTTTTGCTGACCAATAGCCCCATTTCGTATGCTCTCCCTGAAATTGCTGATCAAGAAATTGCTCTCGTACACGTTGAATAGAACCTGCTTGAACTCCTGTTCCCATCTGTCCTGGCATTTCTGGGCGATTCATGCTCGGATAAGGAAAAGGATTGGTTTCCTCAAAATTAACACGTTGTCTCGAATAGCCAGGCGTATTAGCGTTAGAAATATTTTGTCCGGTTACTGAAATAGCAAATTGATGCACGGTCATTCCGCGCCGTGCGGTTTCGAGTCCATGGAATGTAGAAGTCATGACAATCTCCTTTCTTATATTTGTGAATTAAAGTGTTGTGCAAAAACGTGTTGACGCTCTTCTAAGTGAGGGCGTGAATACGTTATACGTTGTGGTTGTGGATTCAGGAGCGCTAGCGACATCGTTACAAATTGTAGCGATTGCTTAAGCAACCCCATATTGGTATCATTTAAAGCTCGGAGCTGCACGACTTGCTCCTTCAATTCTTGTTTCACCTCTTCATCTGTAATCTCAACAAGCAGCGATGATAGCGTAGGTGCGAGGCTTTGCTCTTGTGAGAGAATCTCTTCCAACTTGTACACATCATTGCCTAGAATAGCCGCTTTTTTTTCTTCACCTAGACGGTGCAAGCTCGCTAGTACATCTTCTACGTTCACGTTCTTGTCTCCCAAAAAGCGGTCATTTTTTTAGCGATTTCAGTAGGCTCAATGGAATAACTTCCCTCTCCAATGGCTTTGGAAAGCGAGGCAATCCGCTCTTCTCGATCAGCACTCCAACTATGGGTCTTAAGCAATTCTTGGGCTTCTGTTGAAATACGGAGCTGATCTTCCTGCTTCCTTCTTGATTCCTTAGGCATAAATGTATTCTCTTTCTCTCTATACGGATTGTTATTCACATGCGTCACCGTGTTAATTTTCATTTTCTTCACCTCTTCATCGATATCATCGGTGTTATGTTTTCTATATCGGTTGGTTTACCAAGGTATGAAGACTACCTTGCAAAAATAGGTCTACTAACAATCAGTATAGTAAGACGTACCTAGCTTGTGTTTCTTATTCACGACCGTAGCAGCCGTATTTTCTAGTTCTTTTTTCATCTTCACACTACACACCTTGCAAATCCTTCCTTCTCTAATAGGTCCAAGGCACGTATCACATTCATAATACAGCTGTGGAAATTGAACAATGTGCAATCGTCCTTGCCGAAGAAAGTTCATAATTTTCCGTTCTTCCACACCCGTATGGGTATGAATATCATGAAGCGTAGCTTGGCGGTTTTTTTGTTGACGCATAAAATGAAAGACAGCATCGTAGTCTTTTTCTTCATTTGCATAACAGTTCTGACAGATTTTGCGACCGTTATAAACAAACAACGCATGGCATTGCAAACAATTTTCCAACTCGCCCAAACAGAACACCTCTTTCCTCACTTGTACGATAAATATCGGACAATTTATAGAAAATGTGAAGAAACGAAAAAAACCTCTGTTAAAGACACAGAGATTTTCTTACGTTATCGTCCAATTGTAATGGAACTAACCGAAAGTGCTCCCGCTTGTTTTAAAATGAGGGCGGCTGCACGAATGGTTGCCCCTGTCGTATACACATCATCAATGAGCACACAGTGTGTTCCTGTTAGAGGTGGAACTTCAGAATGCAATAAGAACGTGTGCTGATTAATCTTTAAGCGTTCGCTACGTGTTTTTTTACTTTGCTTGTTTTCATGGCGCTGCCGAGTTAGCCAATTTTCATACGGTACATTTAATTGCTGCGCGAGTAGTTCCGCTTGATTAAAGCCCCGTTCATAGTGACGTTCTTCGCTTAACGGAATAGGTACGACCGCATAACCATGAAAAAACGTGGTATACACTTGCTGCAACTTCTGCTGAAATCCTTTAGCCAGTTCGGCATCACCTCGGTATTTCATTTTGGCAATGATTGCTTTTAATGTTTCGTTATATACATATAGTGAGATATTTCGTTGTAGCACCTGACTGTAAAGCGCGTTTCCTTCCCATTTTATACAATCAAGACACGTCATATTTTGCCGATATTGCTCGGGAAATAAAGAATGCTTCCGCCCACAGCCATCACATCTTTCCCCACTGATTTCTTCGAGCCCTTTGTAACACGTATCACAAAATAAGGAGCGCTTCCTAAGTCCAAAACAATCGTTCCAACTAACCTCTTCTACTAAAGTCTCATGACAGAATAAGCATCGTTTCATGTAAGGTGTCGACCTCGTTGGTTCATTTTGATGAGATGATATTGAGCGGATTGCATCGCGTTACTTTTTCCGTAATGAAAAAAGCACACATCTCCCGAAGGATCCTCGCTACTTCGTCCTGCTCTACCAGCAATTTGTACGAGCGCACTTTCACAAAAAATCTTCTCTTCTGCGCCAAGTACAGCTACGTCTGTAAAAGGAATCGTAACACCTCTTTCTAAAATAGTTGTCGTAACTATCACTTTTATAGCTCCATTGCGAAAAGCCATTACTTTTTCATGACGATGTGGATCTTCGGCAAAAACACCTTCTATAGTGGAATCAATAGATTTTAGCAGGGGGACAATTTCTTGTAAAACGGTGACTGAAGGCACGAACAAAAAAGCTTGACGACCACTTTCTAGTTGTTTTATTAACCAGTGCTGAAGAGGTTTTGGGAGCTTTTTTTTATAAAGAAGGCGCTTCCAGTGGCCACACCATTGAAAACGTGGAAGCGGTAGAGGATGACCGTGGTAACGAAGAGGAATATAAATAGCGTTCATTTTTTTCTGTTCTGCCTTACGCTGTAAGGCTCGCGAAGGCGTAGCACTTAAATAGACGAGAAGAGCTGCTTGTTTTTTTGCTTTATACACGGCTTTTTCTAACGTTTCATCGTATGAGTATGGAAAAGCATCCACCTCATCAATTATGAGCAAATCAAATGCTTCCTTAAAGCGAAAAAGTTGATGTGTCGTTGCTAAAATGAGTTGAGCATTTTCCTCCTGAGCTTTACATCCTCCATATAGACCGGCGATTGTGACGGTAGGAAAAGCCGCTTGAAAACGAGGCAATAGTTCTAATATGACGTCCTTTCGAGGCGAGGCGAGACAGATTCGCTGTTGCAGCTCCAGCGCACGTGCAATCCCAGAAAACAATACTTCAGTCTTCCCTGCACCACATACAGCCCAAAGAAGCAACTCCCCTCCCGTGGAAACGAGCGAGCGCAAATGATCACTTGCCTTTTGCTGTGCGGGCGTTAGTTTTCCTTGCCATTGAAGCGCTTGTTTTATAGATGGATAAGGAAAAGGCGGTCCGATCCAGCGGAGCAGTGGCATACATTGCGCGACTCTTCCCATCATTAAACACTTTCGACAATACACACAATCATGCTCTTTACATTGAAAACACGTTAGCTTCGCAAACAACAGAAACTGTTCATTACCACATCGTAAACATTGAAAATGTCGAGGTCCGTGTTGTCTAATGCTCTGCTCAAATGCAATGCATCCTCGTTGATACTGTTCATGTAACGTTTGTAAAGAATAGGGTAGTTCACTTAGCAGTAATTGCTTTCCCGACAGAACACGTTGTAATTCAGCGTGGATCGCCGTCGTTTGTGGACAATAAGGTGGGGTCGTAAAGGGAGGAAGTTGATGAAAAGCAACCGCCTGTTCATCATGAGGAACAGAGGAATCAGGAGCAAACTCTATTTGCCCCTTTCGTTCACATAGCACGTATCTCACAGTAACACTCCTTTTTTCGAGTGAATCATTGTCTTTTTCTTTTCGATCTCACTACACACTTTCCTTCTTTCGATAAAAAAATTTATTTTTGAAAAAAATGTAAACAATGCGATCATTTTGTCGAAAACAATGGTAATCGTTCGTTTTAAAAGGAGGTTTTATGGTGATACCCATCCTTTTTTTAGTCCCTATTGTATGTACACTCAGTCTACTCTTATATGCTATGCTCCGTACTCCCCGCTCTAAAGCAATCATCTGGCTATGTACCGTTAGTGGATTTCTTTTTAGTGCGGGAATTGCCACTTTTTATGCCATACCGGTAAGTACTTTTTGGCTTTTCCCATTATTTATTGGAAGTGTTCTTATTCGCAATGTAGAAACATCCTTTCTTCTTTTTTTGCGCAGCATCATCGATAGTGCACTGATTAGTATCGTGTTACTTCTCCCTTTGCCTTTTAGCATCCAGCTAAGTCTTCTCTTTACGCATATACTTTATCTTCTTTTTTTTAGGCAGCGTCCGACACTCGTTAAACACCCTCTTCAGCATGCGTGGTTTACTCACAATTACGATGGCGTTTATGTGATGAATCAACAAGGAACCGTCACTCAAATTAACGAAAACGCACAACCGATCTTCACACAATCCTCATCCGAACGTCTTCCTATTTTTCACTCTTCTACAGAACAGCGACAATGGCGTCAGCTTGTCAAAAAAGCACTTAATGGCGTGTCTAGTCAGGCTGTCTTTCTCGTCGAAAATAAAGGACAACAGCTCGCTATGCTTTTTACATGTTTTCCATACGTGAGCCAAGATGGCATCATCGGTGCAATTGGAACAATGAAAGATCTTACAGAAGTGCGCAAGCTCGACCATTCTTTGCAGCAACAACATACATTGCAGTCTGTTAGTGAATTAGCCGCAGGCATGGCTCATCATTTACGCAATCCATTAACGACTGTTAAAGGGTTTACACAGATGCTCGTTACGAGTCCTCATCTCGCAGAAAATGCCGACTTTATTGAAATTATGTTAAAAGAAATCGAAAGTATTGCGTTTATTACAGACGAGCTTGCCATTTTAGCAAAACCCCATTTAATGAACATGAAGCCATTATCCGTTGATTTACTTTTTCAAGAAGTATTAGCCAATATAACGTACACGCACAGTGACACGGTCGTTACTCTCGAAGCACCTGATGATCTCAGCCCATTTATATGTGGTGATTATCATCAAATCCGCTTATTGTTTCATCATCTAATAAAAAATGCGCTTGAAGCGATGGAGAATGGAGGCGAGTTAAAGATTAGCCTGGAGTGTACAGAAACAGAGGATGTAAAAATTATTATTCACGATGAGGGCAGCGGAATGAATGAAGAGGTTTTGCAACGGATCGGTGAACCTTTTTATACAACGAAAGACAACGGAACAGGTCTTGGCCTTTTATTGTGCAAACGCATTATTCAACATCATCATGGTACCTTTTCATTACTGAGTGAGCTTAATAAAGGTACCATTGTAACGATGACATTACCGCGCATCCATCAGCAAGCTGCCTCATCGTGTCTATAAAAAAAAGCTTGATTCACAAGGAATCCCCTTGGTGAATCAAGCTTTTATCATTGCTTATTTTACGCGTACCCAACCATTTTTAATCGCTTCAACAACGGCTTGTGTACGATCGTTTACATTCATTTTTTGGAGAATGTTACTCACATGGTTTTTCACTGTTTTCTCAGAGATAAATAAATCCTCTCCGATGCCACGGTTACTTTTTCCATCAGCAAGCAATTGAAGCACTTCACACTCACGACGCGTTAAAATATGAAGTGGCTTGCGGTACTCAACTTCTTGTAAGCCAATTGTATCTGGATTGTTTACATTTTTCGATGTAGACAAACGACGGAACTCATTTAAAAGGTTATACGTAATTTTTGGGTGCAAGTATGCGCCGCCTTCAGCGACAACTTTAACTGCTTCAATCAATGAATCAGCATCCATCTCTTTTAATAGATAACCGGAAGCTCCCGTCTGTACAGCGTGCGACACGTAGGTTTCATCATCGTGAATTGAAAGAATAATGACTTTTGTATCCGGTGCTTTTTCAACAAGACGACGTGTAGCCTCTACACCGTTAACGTGTGGCATATTAATATCCATTAGTACGACATCTGGATGGTGCTCGCTGACGATCATTTCTGCCTCTGATCCATCATCGCCCTCAGCCACGACTGAAAAGCCTTCCTCCATATCCAGAATACGCTTCACACCTTCTCTAAATAAACGGTGATCGTCAATAATCGCAATTCTTGTCTTCTCAGGGGCCAATGCACCTGTTTCATATAAATTTAAACTTTTCACTCTGAACCCTCCCGATCTCTTATAGGTATTTGAATATAAACGCCGGTTCCAAAAGATAAGCGAGAGCTAATCTTTAATGAGCCTTCTAATAGCTCTACTCGTTCTCTCATGCCAATCAAACCAAACGAGTTTGTTTTTTGTAATGAGGAGTCAAATCCTTTTCCGTCGTCTTTTACAAATAATGATACGTGATGCTCTGTAAATTCAATTTTAACGGTAATATTTTTTGGTTCTGCATGCTTGCAAGAATTTTGCACGGCTTCTTGTATGAGTCGAAAAAGGGCAATCTCCATTTTCGTATGAAAGCGGCGCTCCAATCCCATCGGTACAAGTTCAATGCTAATCCCTGTATTCTCTTGAACATTGCGTAAGTATTTCTTTAAGGTTGGAATTAATCCTAAATCATCTAGCGCCATCGGGCGAAGATCATAAATAATTCGCCTTACCTCGCGAAGGGAAGCTCTTACCATTTCTCGTAAGTCTCTAATTTCGGTTATGGCTGCGTCCGTTCCTTTTTGATTAAATACTTTCTCTAGTAGCTCTGAACGGATTAACACATTTGCCATGAGCTGTGCGGGACCATCGTGTATTTCTCGCGATACCCGCCTTCGCTCTTCCTCTTGTGCCTCTATTATTTGTAGACCAAACTCCTGCTTTTGCTTCGCATCCTCCACTAACTCATTGATTTTTAGCAAATCTCCGCTTAAATAATTTAAGACGACGGATATTTGTCCGACGAGAGATTCTGCTTTGGATACGGTTTCCTTTAACCCATTAAGACGCCTCTCCAGGTCGTTGCGTTTTTCGAGCAATTGCTTTTCTGTTTGTCGAGCGATCGACATTTCAATTTGCGTCGCATTCGCACTTTCATACGCTTCACGAATATCTGCTTCGCTATACTTTTGAAAATGCTTACTAACCTGAGCGAGCTTTGAGCGGGCAATTTTCGAACGTTCCTCCAATAAATCAGAACGATCTATTGCCTCAAGTACTTTCTCCTTTACATCTTCAAGCTCTTTTGCAAGGTGGAGAAATTCTTGACGCGATTGCTCACTAATATCAAACACTTGCGTCTGGCTAACTTTCACAGTGTTGATCGTTTCTGTAAGAATGCCATCCAATAACCTTGGATCAATTTGTGCCTTGGCTACCATCGTAATTCCTCCATTTAAAACAGTAAAGAAGAACAATAAAAAAAATAAAAACAGGCCTTTATTACCACGAATCCAATTAAAAACATTTATTCCATAAATCATTCGCCATGAATAGGGATTTTATGTCTAGAAAATAAGAAAATTTGTAGGACATTCCTTCACATCTTATAATGAAGGATAGCACTAAACTTCATTGATTTGTAGATTTACCATTAATTTTATAGAAAAAGACTATTCAGAACATTTCTTGGTAACGAGAAAAAAAGCTGTATAAATACAAAAAAAGGAGCTAGTAGAAATGTTATCCAACTATTTAACTGTAAAAGCAGAGGGCGAACATGAGATCGTGATCGATCGGTCACGATTTATTACGACGGTTGCACGTGTCCAAACAGAAGAAGAAGCAATCGCTGTCATTCAACGTGTTAAAAAACAGCATAGCAGCGCGAACCATAATTGCTCTGCTTATTTAATTGGCGAAACCGATCATATTCAAAAGGCAAATGATGATGGTGAGCCAAGCGGTACTGCAGGCGTTCCCATGTTAGAAGTGTTAAAGAAACGCCAATTAAAAGATACGGTCGCAGTCGTTACACGCTACTTCGGTGGCATTAAACTAGGCGCGGGCGGCTTAATTCGTGCGTATGGAAAAAGTGTCAGTGAGACGCTAAACGCTGTCGGAGTTGTCGAACGAAAGCTTATGTATAATGTTAGTGCGGTAATCGACTACACACTCCTCGGAAAGGTAGAAAATGAACTGCGGTCTTCCATTTACGAAATTAAAGAAATACATTACCTTGAAAATGTTGAAATCATTACGTATGTTGCAGATGGCGAGCTAGAGCCGTTTAAAGAATTTATAACCAACCTTACAAACGGACAAGCTCAGCTTACAGTCGGTGACACTGAATATTTAGAAGAGCTGTATTCGTAAGTATTCCCTCGTTTCATGGACGCATTCGACGCTATGGATAGGATTCTAATTAGGAATCATACCCACTATTTTTGAATATGAAACCTAAACATAAATCTTTTTTTTAGATTTTTGCACATAAAAAAGAGGAGGCGCGCCTCCTCTTCCTTTTTATTTTTTATCACTTGAATTCATCTCTGTAGGTGTTCTAAAAAGTTTACGATACAAATAGAGCACCGGACGATAGCGATGATGAACGAGACCAATGATTTCAGCAATCACTTCTAACATAAGCAATAAGCCAATAATAATGACAACTGAGCCCCATAAAGTGCTTGATTCAAAAACAATCGCCGCCACGCTGAAAATAATGCTTAACGCATAAATCACGAGCACGGTCTTTCGATGTGACATGCCTAAATTAATGAGACGATGATGTAAATGCCCTTTATCAGGTGCTGATATTGGTTTTTTATTGGCCATTCTGCGAATGATGGCAAAGGATGTATCAAACACCGGAACACCTAAGATAATAATCGGCACAACAAAACTAAAGAGCGTTACGCTTTTATATAATCCTAGCAACGATAAGATGGAGATGGAGTATCCGAGAAACATCGATCCGGCATCGCCCATAAAAATCTTCGCTGGATTAAAGTTAAACAATAAAAAACCAAGTGTTGAAGCCGCTACTATAAGCGCCAGCGTTAAGATCATCATGTTGCCGTTCACGCCCGCCATAATGGCGATCGTAATAGTGACGATGACCGATACACCGGCAGCTAAACCGTCTAGGCCGTCAATTAAATTAATGGCATTGGTAATGGCAATAATCCAAAATATTGTTGCTATATAGGCCGCCCATGGATCCAAATGAAATGTATCAATAAAAGGAATGGTTAATAAATCCATCTTTAAGCCTGTAGAAGCAACGACAACTGCGGCTATAATTTGGCCAACAAGCTTCACTTTTGCACTTAGCTCAAAACGATCATCAATCAATCCTAGTGCAATGATAATCACTGCCCCAATAATAATACCGTTTAGATGCATTTCATATAAGCCCGAGGCGAAGTAACCGGCGATAACGCCAATGAAAATTCCTAGCCCGCCCCATCTTGGCATTGGTTTAACGTGCACTTTTCGATGATTTGGTTGATCGGTTGCTTTTAACTTTATGGCAAGTTTTATAATTAATGGCATGACAGCCGCTGCAATTGTAAACGAGACAATGGCAGCTATAATTAATTGAAAATTCATGTTATCCCTCTTCTTCCAACTCTTCAATGGATTTAAGCAGACTTCATTGCTACTTTTACTCCCCAACTATACCCCATGAAAATTCACTGTGTACCTTCTTAGAAATTATATATCGAAATGACTATAAACAAAAGCAAAAGTATGCAAAATTTGGTGTGCGCTTTCATTGTTTTTTATTTTCAGGACCATTTTCAAGAGAAAACTCCTCTTTGCGCAGCAGCTCAGGTAAGCAAAGAAGGACAAGATCAAGCGTGATGCCAACTAAAAAGCCTAACAATGCTTTTTTGTTTTTACTCATTGTCATTACCTGCTTTTTTTGTTCTAACAGAAGCGGTTCTGTTATTTTTTGTTGTCTTGTTTTTAAATCAAACAAATATTCTTGCTTGGCAATAATAGCTTCTCCTGTAACCGCTGTTCGTTTCACGTTCTTAATTTGTGAAGAAAGGCTACGCTTCCATTGTTTTGCCTGTTGCTGGCCAACGTGTAAAAAGGCAGTTGTAATAGCTTGCATCTTTTTTTCCAAAGAGGATGCATCACTTCCTGATAAAGACAAGGTTAGGATTTTTTCATTATCAACGTACGTTTGTAACTGCTCGGGAAGCAGATCAGCAGCGTCTCGTGATAGCATGCGCCTAAATGTTTCACTTTTGATAAACGTCGCTGCACTTTCAGCATTATTAAGCGAGGAGGTTTCTACTTGACCCATCTTTACCGAGGCCGTAACGGTTACCTTTTCTGGCGCACGTAACGCCATCACGTAGGAGAGAACCGTCGTCAAAAGTACAACAGCAATAAAGAAAAGAGCATAGTTTCGTAAACGTTTCTTTAGCCTTCTAACGATCGGTTGTAACGGTGGTTGCATGACAGGTAGACTCCCTTAACTTATAGTGTCGATATAACGTTTCATTTCGTTTCACTTTTTGAAAATTTATATAACTAATCCCTAAGCCAAAGAGAATCCAAAGAGAGTGTAACGAAATTTGCGAGCTTGGCGAGATGCATGAAAGGGAAAAAGCGATCATTGCTCCAAATAACCCTTCGCACAGCATCCGTTCAGCTGTCGTGTTCATGTATGGAAGCATGGCGATCAACTGCCGAATTATCCAAACGTATACTAAAAGATAGCCTATAAAAATCAGCACGCCATAATTAACGAGAAGATCCATCCACCAGTTATGTAGATTAATGATATGATTCGTTGGAAATAGCGCTTCGTGAGCCAAGTAATATTTACTATTTCCCGCTCCTACTCCAAATCCAAAACTGCTCAATACGTAATGTACCCCATTTTTTAATAAAGCAAGCCGAATATTTACCGAATCCTCTGCTGTGGTTGAGGCAAGCATCATCTTTACAACAACCTCTTGTAACGGTTTAAAGAGAGCTAAGAAACGTCCAGGAACAAGTAGAGCAAAGAGACCAAGGCCACAGCATCCCGCAAGCAATAAGCGTTTCTTAAGCTTGGCACTCGTCATTACTACAAACCAAGCAAAACCGCCAAGAACGATAGCTAATAAATTGGCGCGCGATGCCGTTAGTTGAATGATATAGAGAGATAGCAGTAGGAACAGAACACCTACATAGCGCAAAAAGGAGCGTTTCGTATGATGAACAAATGCAAGTAGCAAAAAGAAACTAAGCGATATGAAGCTTGCGTAATCATTTTCGTTTACAAAGACGGCTGTTGGAATGCGCTGCTGTGCCAAAGGTGCTGTATGCAATCGAGAAATAGGCAAATGCAGACCCGTTACATGATTCCAAAGACCAAGCAACAACAAACCCGCAAAGACGAAGAGCCATATGTAGTACACATGCAAAAAATGCGACAGATCACGAAGCATAACGATCATAAAGAAAATAAAGGAGACCCCAAGCGTTAAAAAAACGAGCTCCATTACGCCTGCTGAAAAGGAAGGCGCCCAGCTTAACGAAAACAGGCCGTACACGATCCAACCGATATGAAAGGATAGCACAGGCCATACGGGCGTATGTTGGAGCGAGGGTGTTTCTTTATGAAACCATAGGAAATAAAGAAACACCGGTAAAAAGATGATCAATACAATGCGATAAGGAAAAAGGGAAATGGGGCCGACGGAGAAAGAAAAAGCACCAGCACCGAGAAAAGCCGTGCCAATGAGGAGGTAAAAAAGCAATTGTGATGGTGCACATTTTTCAATGATTGGTTTACAACACAACGCTAGAACGACAAGAGCGCTACTTACTAGGCAAACCATGCTTAGTATAGAAAAAGAAGCTGTCGCTAGGAGCGTGCTATTAATGATCAGACTGCATGCACAGGCTAGTAAAACAGCAAGTAACAGCTCATAGCTAGCTTTCACAGCTTCATCCTCCCTTCTGTTCCGTTATAGCCATTGATTACTAGGTACTTCTCGAAACGGTTTCGCTGGATGACCCGCATAGATTGTGCGGGCACCTAAATCTTTTGTAACGAGGCTGCCAGCAGCGGCGACACTTTCTTCCTCCATAACTTTGCCTGGTAAAATCGTAGCGTTTGCCCCAATTCGCCCACCGCGTTTTATTGTAACGCCTTTAAAATGGGAAAAGCGTTCCTCACAGCGAGCTAAGTAATTGTCATTGGTCGTGACCACGCACGGTGCGATAAACACATCATCTTCTAATGTTGAATAAGCGGTAATATAAGCGTTTGTTTCAATTTTGCACCGTTTTCCAATGGTACAATCATTTTCAATGGCCACGCCACGACCAATAATCGTTTCACCATGAATCGTTACCCGCTCACGAATGCTTGCTAAATCGGCAACGAATACGGCATCATGCAGCGTCGCCCCTCTGTAGATAATAGCGCTCGTACCAATGACAACATCGTTGCCAATGATGGTACCTGGGGGCCTTTTTTGTACAGGCAATGCCGATCGCTTCCCTCGCATCGGGGGTTTACCAATCACCGCATGATCACAAATGACCGTATTGTCACCAATGACCGAATCACGATAAATGATCACATGATGGCCAATGCTAACATTCTTTCCAATCACAGCACCCTCTTCAATAACAACGTGCTCTCCCATTGTCATCGCGCTTCCTCCTACACCTTTAACATAGTCTGTTGCGCATAAAAGGCGGCCAACTGATCGACCACATACACTTGCTGTTCTTTTTTTAATTCCGGAAACATCGGCAAAGAAAGAACGTGTTGACTAGCGCGCTCTGTTTCTGGTAAGCTGCCAACTTCATAGCCTAACGACGAAAAGACTGGCTGTAAGTGAAGCGGCAATGGGTAATAAATCATCGTCTCAATTCCTGCTTGTTGCAGGAAGGCAACAAGCTCCTTGCGCTTGTTTACAAACAGCGTATACTGATGAAAAACATGTTCATTTGCCTTTGCCACAACGGGTGGGCTAAGCAAATCAGGAACTTTTTGTAACAGCAATTCATCATAGTAGGCGGCAATCTCACGTCGTCGCTCATTCCAGTGAGCAAGGTGTGGAAACTTAACACGTAATATAGCCGCTTGTAACTCGTCTAACCGACTGTTACACCCAAGCTCATGATGATAGTATTTCGGTTTTGAGCCATGTACACGTAGCACGTTTATTTTTTCAGCAAGCGCTGCATTGTTTGTTACAACCATACCGGCATCGCCATAGGCGCCTAAATTTTTGGTTGGAAAAAAGCTTAAAATAGCAGCATGAGAATGAGCACCTGGAGGCTTCCCATTTTGGGTAGCGCCGAGCGCTTGGGCCGCATCTTCAATCACATACAAAGAATGTTTCCGAGCGAGAGCCATCAGTTCTCCCATCTGTGCCATCTGACCGTATAAATGTACCGCGATAATGGCCTTCGTTCGCTCTGTTCGTTTTGCCTCAACCGAGCCCAGATCAAGTGTATAACAAGAAGGTGAAATGTCGGCAAACACTGGTACTGCTCCTGTTCGTGCGACTGCACTAGCACTGGCAAAAAACGTAAAGGAAGGAACAATGACTTCATCGCCTGGCCCAATATTAAGAGCGAGTAGTGTTAAATAGAGCGCATCACTGCCACTTGCAACGCCTACGCTGTGTGAAACATGACAATACGCTGCCATTTCTTGTTCAAATGCTGTCACATTCTCACCTAAAATAAAGCGCGATTTCTTCATTACTTCATCCACTGCCGGTAACATTTCCGCTCGCAAGTCTTCGTATTGTTCTTGCATATCAAACATCGGAACGCGCATAACTTCTCCCTCTTCTCATCCTCTATTGTCGTGATCCCCACTTTGAAATCGATAGTTGACACGGAACGGCTTCCTCATCTTCTGGATACGCTTCTTTATACGAACATATTGCTAAAAATCGTTGCGCAAGCCGTTCAATATTATGATGATCATTCACATACGCATAACTTGTTGCTGCAATTTCCTGTAGCTCTTCTTCTGACAGTGAAAGAAGAGAACGCAAGCCATCGGCAAAGGCACCAGGTCGCTCTGGAGCTATCGTAAGCCCAGCTTTGGCTTCGGTAACAATATCATTGGCCACGTTACCTGCAAACAAAATGGGCTTGCCACATAGCATATAATCATTCAACTTATTTAAAGACATGCCATATTGGTAGAGCGGTGCATCGCGCATGGAGATGAGTAAAACATCAGCAAGACAAAGCGTTGATAGCACTGCCTTTTTCGGTATGCTATCAAAAAAGTAGACGTGTGAATATGCTTTTGCTGCCTTTTGCAAGCTTTCCTTCATGGGTCCGTCGCCAATTAAGATGAGCGCTACTTCTGACTCACTTAGAAATTTTGCACTTTCAATCACGGTATGAAGTGCATTGGCGTCACCATGGGACCCCACATACATAGCTAGCTTGCCGTGCTTCTTTTTAAGTAACGATAATGACTGAGCGAGCGGGCTTGGACGTGATTTCTCTTTTTCACGATTCATTACAATGCCATTTGGGATCACATGAATCTTGTCTTCTGCAATGCCTAGGTTTCGTAAATAATCCACTGCACCTGGTAGTGTTACAATAATTTGATCGGCACGGCGACAAACGAACTTTTCAAGCATGCCAAACAATAAGACGGCAGGGTGACGTTTTGACATTTTCCCAAGATCAATGAGCGTTTGCGGCCATAAATCCCGAATTTCAACAATATACGTTGCTTTTTTAAACCGACTGAGTACATAAGCTGCTAAACAAGCAAACAAATGGACAGAAGAGCCAACGACCGCATCAGGCTTTTCTTTAGACAATAAGCCACGCCATAACGCCATAAAGAAATAAGAAATCATATTGAAGACACGTAGAATGCCGTTTCCTTTATACGGTAATGTCCACATCCATTCAAAAAGCACACCATTTACGTTTTCTGTATAGTTCGTTTTTCGGCGATTTCGGAACACATACCGATACGCTAAAAAGCTACTAGCAAAAATCGTTACTTCATGTTTTTGTTTTACAAGCTCATTGGCAATATCATAATGCCGTGTAATCCCAGTTTCAGAAGGCTTTAACGCTACATGATTCAAGATCCAAATCTTCATCTGCACCCTCACCTCGCTTTCGCTCTGTACCTTTAATCGTTTCATATAAAGAAATAAGCTTTTCACTTTCTTTTTCCCAATTGTAATGAGCTAGCACAGCTCGTTTACCGTTCTCCCCCATTTGCCGCGCTTGTTGCGGATGCTCAATGATCCAAAGCAGGGCTTTGGCAATGGCCTCCTCATCCAAAGGATTAACACAAATACCACAAGAAGGCTCTTCAACAAACGTTCGCCATAAGGGAAAGTCAGAGGCAATCGTCGGAATACCTGCTGCCATATATTCAAACAGTTTAATGGGATAACTCACTGTATAGCGTGGCTCTGGTTGTAATAAAACGAGTCCCGCAACCGCTCGCGACAGTGCATGCTTGACTTCTTCTCGACTCAGGTAACCGTAATAGTCAATGCCAGCTGTAGCAAGCTGAGGGGCTACCTCTTCTTCGAGCGAGGGAGGGGAAAATGTTCCAGCCCACATTAAGTGAGCTTTTGCTTTTTCAGAGTTAAGTGCTGTCATTGCTGCAAGCATAGCTCTAACCCCGCGCAATTCACTTAAGCCACCAATATAAACGAAGGCAGGGAGGGGTTCTTCTTCCTGTAGAGAAGTGATGGTGGCTAACTCGTGTAACATCGGATAATTATGCAAGGTAACAACTCGTGAACTGAACGCCTTAAAGCGTTGTGCTAAAAAAGGCGTTGCTGTTACAATCGCATCCAAGCGGCGCGCTCCATAACCTTCTATTCTTTCAGCTATCCATGAAACGGATTTTCGTAAAGATTTGGGTAGCCACTGTTTAGAAAGAATTTGTTGTGGTACATCTTCATGCACATCATAAATGACGTGCTTTCCTCTTCTTTTCAATAACAATCCTACAATAATTAGCTCTGGATCATGAAAATGATACACATCGGCATCGACTTCAAGTGCTTTTGTATACACAGCCTTAACAGCACGAATCATCTTAACGAGGCGTGCTCCGCGAAACGGACCAACCTGTTTAATTTGAATGCCATTCATTACGACCGACTCGGTATGAGGCGCGATTAAATAAACGTCATGACCATGTTGATGCAGAGATTGGCATTCTTTTAGAAAAATGCGTATATCGGTTGCTGGATGGACGGACGTTAAATGACAAATTTTCACGTTCACTTCACCTTTATCATGTTATCCGCTTACAATAACACGTACTTTTTTAGAAGCGACTTCCACTTTTGCATCGCATTTCTCGTATCAAAAAGAACAGGGCTATACGTAGCAATGAGCTCGTAATCAAATGCGGAGTGATCCGTAAGTAACAACACTAAATCACTTTGCAAAAGCAGTTCTTTGGAAAGCTCTTCTGTTTTTACTTTGCCCCACTTACATGCAATATTATCCACATACGGATCAACAATATGATACGTCGCTCCTGCGTCATGAAGCTTTTGCAGAATCGGTAAAAGGGGCGATTCTCGTAGATCATCGATGTCTTTTTTGTAAGCGGCGCCGAGTAAAAGAATTCGCGAGCCGTGCAATGCTTTTTTTTCATCATTTAAAATGCTCATACATCGCTGCACAATAAAATCCGCCATACCATTATTAATATCACCAGCCGTTTCAATTAAACGCGTATGATGATTATAGGCGCGCGCTTTCCATGTTAAGTAAAAAGGATCAATGGGAATGCAATGTCCACCTATTCCAGGTCCAGGGTAAAACGCCATAAAGCCATACGGTTTTGTTTTTGCCGCATCAATCACTTCCCAGACGTTTATGCCCATCTTATGACAGAGAATGGCCATTTCATTGGCGAGGGCGATGTTTATATTCCGAAACGTATTTTCTAATATTTTCTCCATTTCCGCGACTGCTGGGCTCGATACTTCACACACTTCGCCATCTAACACATGGCGATACAACGTCGAAGCGACGTTCGTGCAAGCAGGTGTAATGCCACCAACAACCTTTGGTGTATTTTTCGTATTGTAGAGTTTATTACCCGGATCCACGCGCTCAGGAGAGTAGGCCACATGAAAATCGGTTCCGCACGCCAAACCAGATGTTTCAAGAATCGGCAGCAGCAATTCAGCTGTTGTGCCAGGATACGTCGTGCTTTCTAAAACGACGAGCATTCCTTCATGCAAATGATGGGCGATGGCGCGTCCCGAGCTTTCTACATACGACGTGTCTGGCTGTCGATACTGATCGAGCGGCGTGGGCACGCAAATGGCTACGCAATCAACGGTTGCGATGAGCGAATAATCCGTTGTTGCTTTGATTTGGCCGTTAATCACCAATTGCGCAAGCTCTTCATCAATCACATCACCAATATAATTAACACCTTCATTTAACATCGTCACACGTTGTTCTTGAATATCAAAACCGATGACTTCATAACCTGCTTTGGCTTTTTCAATCGCAAGCGGTAGCCCGACATAGCCTAAACCGACAACACCAATTTTTGCTGTTTTATTATGAATTTTTGCTAAGAGCTTTGCGGTTGTTATGCTCTCTGTCACCTGTGCAATATCCATTACACAAAAACCCCCTGTGGCGCTACCTTAATCGGACGATTTTGCTGCGCGGAGCGGTACATCGCTTCAACAACAGCTAAGGCGCGCTGCCCTTCGTGACCACTCACCATTGGCGCTCGATCTTCATTCACCGCTTGCACGAAATCTTCAATAATGACACAATGTCCTTGCTTACCAAACGGATCACTAGCAATCTGTGCTTTTAACAAAGCGGATTCTACAGGTGACATACCATGCACTTTCCAATGCTCGATATGAACAGCCTGTTTCCCGCCAAGTTTAATACAGGCCCTTTCAGCAAAAAAACTAATGGATTCTTCAAGATTTTCGGGATAGATTGTGGTGGCCGCCTCAATCATCCCGAGCGCTCCACTTCGAAACCGCAACGTTCCTACGCAAACATCTTCCTCCTCAATGTTGCGCACACGTGTTTCCTTCATACAGTACACTTCTTCCACGTCACCCATTAGCCAGAGCAATAGATCAATATTATGAATGGCTTGATTCATTAAAACGCCACCATCCAGTGCCGCTGTTCCTCGCCACGCGGCTTGATCAAAATAGGCTTGGGTCCGATTCCAACGCAGCGTCGCATTCACATGACTTACAGAACCAATATCATGATGATCAAGCACTTCTTTTAGCTTTTGAACACCAGGACGACAGCGGTTCGGATGAACAACAGCTAATTTCACACCATGTTTTTCACAGGCAGCAATAACCCGGCTGCTAGCGGCTGTTGTTAACGCTAATGGCTTTTCAACGATCACGTGCTTAGAAGCACAGGCTGCTTCAATCGCCAAATCTGCATGCAAGCCGCTCGGCGTACAAATGATTACCGCTTCTACTTTTTGATCTTGTAGGAGCGTTGACATCGTCTCGTACATAACGGCACCATCTTTTTCGTCATACTCTTTCATCGTGTGAACAACCGGATCACAAACTGCGACGAGGGCAGCCCCTTTTGTTTGCCGAATGGCCTGTGCATGTTTTTTGGCAATATGGCCACATCCTACAATTGCAAAGTTCAGCATGATCATTCACCCTTTCCACTTTGAAAAATGAGGAAGCCGTTACTTTTATTGTATAGCAGGCCACCTGTTTGCTCCGTTAAGGATCTCTTAAGACTTTATAAAGGCAACTTTACAAAACAAAAAGAAAGCACGAAAGCCTACGGATGCTTATATATATTCAATTGCAACAGGAAAATATGTTGAGTCAAGCCTTCAGTCGGCTTTCTATAAACGTTCGATAGCGCTTAAAGTCTTGTTTTTGAAGGAGTAAAAAACGATGAAACGGTTCTCTCGTTACCGTTCTATACACATACACTTTGACCATAAAGCTAAAGCTGTACGTGATGGTTGCAGCTAACGCCGCTCCTTTTAAACCAAAACGAGGAATAAGTACCGTATTTAATCCAAGATTAAAAACGACATTCCAAAGCGATACATACATATTCAGCTCTGGCTTTCCACGACCCGCAAGGTCATTAGAGAGGATTTTCTCAACAGATAGTAAAGCAATGCCAGGAAATAAAAGGACAAGGAGCGTCGCACTTTCCTCATAACGACTTCCAAACAAAGCCGGAATGAGCTCATTCGCTAACAGCATTCCAATACAGGCAACGAGGACCGTACCGGCTAAGATCGTCCGTGATACGAGAGACGTTAAGCGATTGCGCTCCTCTTCACTGGCAATGGAAGCAATTTTCGGATAGAGCACATTTGAAACAGAAGAAGCAAATATCGCCAGCCGCTCTCCAATATTCATTGCCGCCACATAAATACCGACAGCAGCATCAAACATAAAAAAACCAATGAGAAAAAGCACGAGGCGATAATTTAAAAAACTAGCAAAGTTACTAATATGTGTTTTCATTCCATAAGCGATTGCTTTACGAAAATAATCTTTAGAAAAACCACGCCATGAAAAGCGCAGATGATGTTTTTTATTTAAAAGGACGAGCATATAACCAACAGGAAGGATCGTACCAATCATAAAGGCAAGAATAGCACCTAATAAACCGAGGTGACACATCCAAAGAAACACACTACAAAAGATAACAGTGGCACCTTGATTCAAAACAATTGCCGTATTAAACACTTTAAAATCTTGCAAGCCTTGAAAGATGGTTTGCAAAAACTCACGCAAAAATAAAAAAGGTAACGCTCCTAAACAAAGAAATAAAAGGACATGGGGGGTAGCAGTAAAGAATAAATCAGAGAAGAAAATAACAAAAAAGATACCTACTCCGATACTCAACAAACTTAAAAACAAGCCGATAATTAAATTGTTAATATAAACGGTTTGCAGCGCTACCTCACCTTTACTGATGAAATAAATGCTAGACGTATTCATTCCTAGTGTTAAAAATGTTAAGAGCAGCGTTGGCAAAAGCGTAATCAGCGCGTAGCTTCCTTGTCCGGTTGGCCCAAGTAAGCGCGCTAACACAATTAATAGCACAAAGCCAAAAACAATGTTAATGCCTTGGCGAAAAAAGGTTAACATACTATTTTTCACAAATTGTTGCCCGTCAATTGCCATTACTGCCCCTCCTGTGCGCCAAGCTCTCATAAAATTGTGTATAATTTCGGGCCGCGTTATAGACTGTTTCCCATTTTCGGCGCGCCGCTTGTCGGTACATCTCCTGATTTGTTTTCGATTGTTCTTTAAACTTCATAAGAGCTTGTGCTATATTGGTCGGGCTCACATCAACTGGCAATAACACACCACACTGTCCATCGACGATTTCACTTACTCCACCTGCATTCGTAGCAATCACAGGGATTCCTACGCTCATTGCCTCCATCATCGTGACAGGTATTCCTTCGCGTTCACTCACATTAAGAAACACATCGATCGGGGTCGTTTGATAGTAGGCGAACAGCGCTGCTTGTGAAAGTGGTCCAGTAAAGTGAGCTGTTATCGTGGATGGAAGCAAGCGTTTTACTTCTTGTGCCCATTCTGTAAAGCCTTCTCCCCCACCGATATGCGTCCATTGAATAGAACCTTTCATTTCTTTAAGCGCTTCTACAAGCAAGGGAAGCCGTTTCACTGCTTTAAAATAAGAACAAGAAACTATATGAAAAGAAGGATGAGGATTGCTTGGATTTATGAAACGTGGATCTTGTGTACCTAAGCGATGAACGGCAACGCGGTCTGCACTTTCAGGATAGCGCTCTTGTAAATACAGTTGACCATCCCTAGAAATACAATGAACCTCATCGAGCATCCCTACGATTTTTCGTTGAAAAGGTAAGTACGGAAGCGGGCGCTGCTGCTCATACAAGTCACCACTATGCGCTCTTGCGATGGCAACAAGCGCTTTGTTCTTTTCCTTTAAAAGCGCTAAAGCCAGCGCTGCCGGACTGAGCCAATACGAATAGAAAACAGTGTTATGAAGATCCCAGGATGGCGACTGCAACCACTGTTTTTCAAGAAACGTGGAAATGCGAAGCGCATGGCGCATCCAGTTCACCATTTCTAGCCATCCTTTTATCCCAAAACGACTGGCTTGCCTCATTTCTTCAGCAAGCCACGACAATGATTGGCGATCATGGGTAAGAAGAGAGCGCCACCTCGCTTGGTCACATAGCTTTAGCGAAACATGGTCGGGAACATCGCGTTGCTGCTCACCGGTGTGAACAGGAACAAGTTCAACCTTCGAAAAAGCCATGGAACTGTATAATAATTCAGTTTCAAGAAATTGTTCACCCGGGAAATAAGGAAAGCGGTTTGTAAGCAGGACGAGCTGTTGACGTTTCTTCATCGCTTCGGAGTTCACCACCTTTTTTTAAGGACGACATATTTTGACAAAAGGCACTTCTTATCTATCACTATAATTTCCAAAAATGAAGGTTTCTTCTCTTTTTTATGGTAATTTTGTAAAAAAAGTTTGGAAAGTCTTTACACATTACATTTTCTTCATTAAAATGTAATATTTCTTTCCTTATTTTTTATTGAATTATTATTAAATTACAGGTATCTTATTTGTATGCTTCCATAAATTTACGCTCTATCAGTCGAGTTTTTTCGACACAAGGAATGGATACTAAAAGAAAAAGTAAAATGATTACCTATCGACATATATGAGAAGAAAAGGAGCTTTATCAATGGATCGTCAAGAAGTTCGTAAGAAGAAAAAGAAAAAAAGGCGTTTTCGCTTTATCGCTTTTCCTATCATGATTATTGCACTGCTAGCCTTAGGTTATGGAGGTTATTTAACGTACAAGCTCGTGAATGCTTCTAATAAAGCAACCGAAACGTTAAAGCGTGGCGATAAATCTGATCTACGTAATGCAGGTGTAGATCCGAGTAAAGATAATTTCTCTGTATTAATTGCTGGTATTGATGACAGTCAACACCGTAAAGGCGCGAAAGGCTTTGTTGGTAACCGTACTGACGCCCTCATTCTCGCAACATTTAACCGCGATAAAAAGGAAGTAAAGATGTTAAGTATCCCTCGTGACTCTTACGTCGATATCGAAGGTCACGGTCAAGATAAGATTACACATGCGCATGCCTTCGGTGGGATTAATCTTACGGTAGGTACTGTGGAAAACCTTTTAAACGTACCTGTCGACTACTATGTGCGCTTGAACTTTGATGCCTTTTTACAAATCGTTGATACGCTTGGTGGCGTAGATGTGAACGTGAAAAAGAAAATTGTTGAGCAAGATAGTAAAGACCATGCAGGAGCTATTAAGCTTGAGCCTGGTCAACAACGTTTAAATGCTGAACAAGCACTCGCTTATGCTCGTACCCGTCATGCGGATTCTGATGTAGATCGCGGTGATCGTCAAAAACAAATTATTGAAGCGATTATTAAAGAATCTACACAATTAAAATCCGTTCCTAAATACGGAAAATTAATTGAAAATGTTGGCGATAACTTAACAACCAACTTTAGCTTTGGCAACATGATCGCTCTTTTAAAATATGCTAAGTCCATTGAAAACATTGAGTCTTTGCGTTTAGAAGGTGATGATACTCGTATTAATAACATTTACTACTATAAGCTTAAGCCTCAATCAGTTGAAAAAGTATCCAATGAGTTAAAGCAAGAGCTAGGTTATAAAGGTAATGATACTAATAATCAGACCAGCAACACGAACAACAATGGAAGCACAAACAACAATGGTACGTCTGCTGGAAACACAAACAATCAATAGTCACACACAAAAAAGGCCCGCTTTCATAAACGGGGCCTTTTTCTTATGCTTTCTGTGAGGATGAATGTTGAAGTAGAAACTCTTCCAAGCGACTGTATTGCGAAGCTACACCTTCCGTAATGCCCATAGCCATCACTTGAGCAAGCTCCTCTTTAGAGTCGAATTGCGAGCGCGTAATGACTAGGGTACCTTCCTTTTGAGGTGTGAACGTCATCGTGATTTCAATTTCCGGCATATCAAGTAAAACGTTGCCCTCTTCATCTGAAAAAGCATCACGATATACAATGCGTTCATTCGCTGTAATTTTCTTATAAACAGCTTTTCCCCATGACGTTTGATTGAAAAAATCCCCTTGGGCCGGATCAATACATGTCATGCAATAATGCCACATACCACCTTCACGAAATGAAAACGCTTTATTTTCTGTTCTCCAGCCTTTTGGTCCCCACCAGCTCTCTAGCTTCTCAGATTCACTAAACGCCTCAAATACAGCTGAAACTGAGGCTGGAAAGCTACGTTCAATAACGAGGACGTTTCCTTCTGAGCGAACTTCCACTGTCATTCCTCCTTTAACCTACTCATTTCTCACTGTAATCTTTCCATCTGTTACAGCCTAATTCCTTCTTCTACACAAAAAGAAACAAGCGTCGTGCCATCACTTCGCTCGTTTCCTTTGGTTGGTTTGTATTCAATGCACGCTCATGTAGGACGTTATTTTTGTAATAAATCTAATGTATGTTGGAGCAAGCCCTGTCCTTTACCAATCGCTCCATGGCCGGGAACGAGCGTATCAATACTAGGATAGCGCTTCTTTACAGCCTTAACGGTCGTTGGCCATTCCTTCACATTTGCATCTTCTATGTTGCCGAGATCATGAAATTCTTTACCTTTAATTAAACAGCCACCATACAATAATTTTTCTTTTTGGAGGTAGACAACGATGTTATCTGCTGTATGTCCTTGTCCTGCATAGTAAGTTTCCACTTTCACACCATCTAAATTAAAATGCGTAACAGAATCCTGCAAACGATATTTTGGTTGTGGATGGTTATTTTTCTTGGCTAGTTCTGCGGTAAGCTTCGTGCTATATACGTGAACACCATTTTTCTCTAACGTTTTCACCCCACCGATTTTATCTTGGTGACTATGCGTAATAATGGCTTCTTTCACTTCTTTGTGCAAATATTTTTTTGTGAGATCAAGAAGGTCTTTTGTTTCTTGCTCTGTCCACGTAGAATCAATCAGCAAAAGCTTATTGCTGTGCTCAACGATCAATCCATTAGCAGAAACACGTTGGCCATTAAACGTTCCAGTAGAAATGTGCATCCAAACGTGAGGACGAATCTTTTTTATAATAAGAGAGCCATCCTTGTTAGAAATCACCTTTTCTGCTAAACTTTTCGTGTGATTAACTTCTGCTTTTAACTTATGCGCTGTTGAAATATTGGCATTGACTGAGACAGTAATTGCTGAAATCGCAACCGCTGCAGTAAGCTGAAGCCACTTAGAGTGTTTCATGAAATCTCTCCTTTCGTCGATGGAAAAAGTGTAGCATGGACAAAATTCGCACTCAATGAACACTCGCTAACAAAAGAATGATAATTAACACTATATTCTGACAAAAATGGTGACTTCCTATGAACTATACCCTAGTTATACAAGATGAAACACAGCAGAAACGCTATGTACCTTTAAAAGAAAAAATCATTGTGGGGCGTTCGTCCGTAGATTCTACTCCTGACATTATCTTGTCATCGCCCTATGTTTCACGCACGCATTGCATGCTCACCTATCTAGAAGGACGAATATATGTAAAAGATCTCAACAGCCTACACGGAACGTTTATTAATGGAGAACGCATAAGCCCTGGCGTTGAGATTGAATTGCGGCTCGGTGATGTTCTAACACTTGCTTATGACCGCATTTCAATTGAAATCGCAGAGATGGATGCCGATGCGACGCTTACCTTTACACCGATTGCTGAATCTTCTTCTATGTCTATTACCGTTGATGAACTGATTGAAAGAGTTGCTATTAACAATCAATGGATTCCTCTCTCCAGTAAAGAATTTCAATGCTTCAAACTTCTTTATTCTTCTTACGAGCACTTTGTGAGTAAAGAACAGTTGAAAGCACATGTTTGGAGTGAACGGATTCACTCACCTGAGGTCCTTCCGGATGTTGGTTCTGAAGAGCTCAATGCCTTACTATATCGACTTCGAAAAAAACTCCTCCCTCATTTACAAATTACATCGATTGGGCGCAAAGGCTATCTTCTTCAACCTGTTTCCCTTTCGTAAAACAGTACTAAAGGACTTGGGGCACAATTTCTCTGTTTTGTGGCGCGTGTGGGGGAATGGACTTGGTTGCGCGCGAACCGGGGGCTTGAGCGTGCGAACGGACTTGGTCTGCGCGCGAATCGGGGGCTTGTGCCGGAATTGGCCTGGTTTGTGCGGGACCGAGGGGCCTGTGCGCAAACGGAACTGATCTGCGCGTGGATCGAGGGGGTACTGCGCGCGAACGGAACTGATCTGTGCGCAAATCGGGGGCTTCTGCGCGCGAATTGAGGGCTTCTGCGCGCGAACAGAGCTGGTCTGCGCGCGAATCGAGGGCTTGCGCGCAAACGGACCTGGTCTGCGCGCGAACTGAAATCTCTTGTACACTTTACTCTTTTTGCAATCATTAAAGAGATTTTACGCTATTTCTTCTCATTTTTGAGCTCATTTACGAGATTATATCTCCATTTGCTTTATTTTTCATCCTTACATACGTTGTTGGAGGCTCCTGCGCGCGAATCGAGGGCTCCTGCGCGCGAACAGAGCTGATCTGCGCGCGAATCGAGGGCTCCTGCGCGCGAACGGAACTGATCTGCGCGCGAATCGAGGGCTCCTGCGCGCGAACAGAGCTGATCTGCGCGCGAATCGAGGGCTCCTGCGCGCGAACGGAACTGGTCTGAGCGCGAATCGGGGGCTTCTGCGCGCGAACGGACTTGGTTGCGCGCGAACCGGGGGCTTGCGTGCAAACGGACATGCTCTGCGCACGATTTATCCTGGTCTGCGCGCGAATCGAGGGCTCCTGCGCGCGAACGAACCTGGTCTGCGCGCGAATCACTGGCTCCTGCGCAGGATCACAAAAGAGCTCACATCCTACTCCAATTTTTGATGCATTCTTATCTGCTATACGAGCGACATAAAAAAAATGGCTTGATCATCAAAACTGATGTTCAAGCCATTTTTTTATTTTGCAGTGGGCAGCTTTTCTTGTTTAGAGGGAGCTTTCCCTGCTTGCTTTAATTGAACTTGTTTCTTAAACTTTTTCTGCTCTTCTTTTGACATTGCTTTGTACTCTTTTAAAAATTCTTGGTAGCGTGGCAAAACTTCTTTTAATGGTCCATAGTCACGAACTTCACCATACTCTAACCAGAGAATTTTTTCACAGAACTTTTTCACTTGGCCCATCGAGTGACTAATAAAGAAAATGGTTTTGCCACGTTCTTTAAACTCATTCATCTTATCCAAACATTTGTCAGCAAACGTTTGGTCACCCACCGACAAGGCCTCATCGATTACAAGAATATCGGGATCAACGGAAACAGAAATCGCAAAGCCAAGACGAGATTTCATACCGCTAGAATATTTTTTCACTGGTTGATCAATAAACTTACCAACATCAGCAAATTCAATAATCTCTGGCTCTAGCTTTTGAATTTCTTGTTTTGAAAAGCCAAGCATTAAACATTTTAACTCAATGTTCTCGCGCCCTGTAAGCTCATTTTTCAAACCTGATGCAATGGCAATAAGCGACACATCGCCTTTTAAATCAATGGTTCCAGAGCTTGGTGGAATGATGCCTGAGATTAAATTGGATAGCGTAGATTTACCTGAACCATTAACCCCTACGATGCCAATAACGTCGCCTTGTTCCGCTTCAAAGCTTACATTTTGAAGCGCATAGAAATCTTCGCCATAGCCTTTTGGCAGTAAAATATCCAGAAGTTTTTCTGAAGATTTCTTATACATCTTAAATTTTTTCGTTACGTCTTTTACTATGACAGATTTACTCATTTGTATCTCTCCACATCATAAAAAGTCGACAAAACGGTTGCGCAGCTTCACATGAAGTGCAGACCCGATTAAGAATAATACGAGAACCAAGCCCCAGAAGTAAAGCAAACCGCTTAAATGACTATATTCGAAAAACCATGCACGACTTAATAGTGCGTCACGGAAACCTTCAACAATGTAGCGAAATGGATTCGCTTCAATGATCACTGTAATAAACGTTGGCATGTTTCCTTTTGGTACCCAAAGAATCGGTGTCACATAAAACAACATGCGCATTACAGCCTGTAAAAACATTTGCACGTCTCTTACGATCGTTGACAATGTTGAGGTAATAAGAGAAAGCGAAAAAACGAGTGCTAAAGCTGCCAGTATAAAATACGGAAGCTGTAAATAGTAAAGCGAAATTCGCCCGTGATCGGTAAATTGAAAAATTACCATAATGATGCCGAGTAAAACCAAGTTTGGATAAAGAATAGAATACATCACATAGCTTGGAATGACACTCATCGGAAAATTCATTTTAGAAATAATTTTAATGCGTGTATAGATGGATTTAGAGCCTTGCAAGACTGCCGGGCTTAGGAAAAACCAAATGACAATTCCCGCGACAAGCCATTGTAAAAACGGAACACCATCAATGCCATGGTTTTTTCGGATACCAAACCCGAAAACCATCCAATAAACAGAAATCTGGATGGCTGGGTTTAGTATTTCCCATAGCATTCCTAGGTAATTGTTATTATTTTTTATTTTTAGCTCATACATGGATAGACGTAACATTAAGTAAAAGCTGTTTATTTGTTCTTGTATTACTTTAAACGCTGAAATCATGTTTGTAATCCTCTCCCAAAGAGATTGGTCGTCTAAAATACTTTTTGAACGGCTTTCTGGGAGGATTGTCCATTTTCCAAATAGCAAAAACGTTCATAAAAGCTATCAAAGATTTCCGAGTGGATGGCAAAACCGTCTGACTCAAACTTCTCAATGGCTTGAATGACTTCATCTGTTGTCTTAACGAGCGGACCTGGTGCTACTTTTTCAAAGTCAAAGTAGAAACCACGCAGCTTATCACGATACGATTCAATGTCATAAACAAAGAAAATCATCGGACGCTTTAAGTTAGCGTAATCAAAGAACACAGAAGAATAGTCGGTAATCATCACATCAGAAACGAGGTACAGCTCGTTAATATCTCCATGGAATGAAAAGTCATACGCGAAACCTTCATATGGAGACAAATCAAAGTTCTCAGCCACAAGGTAATGCATCCTTAATACTATAACATAATCTTCACCGAATTTATCCTTTAATCGATGCAAATCAAGTTCTAATTCAAATTTATAACGACCTTTTCCGTAGAATTGATCATCGCGCCACGTTGGTGCATAAAGTATAATTTTTTTATCAGCTGGAAGCTTTAATTTTTGTTTTAATGCCGTAATGTCTGCTTCATTATTTTTCGTATAGAGCACATCATTACGTGGATATCCTACTTCTACCACTTCTTTATGAAAGTTAAAGGCACGTTGGAATATTTCCGTCGAATACGCATTCGGCGAGATTAAGTAATCCCACTTGCTTGCTTCTTTATGGAAGTTCTTTTTATATTTCTGGGTATTCGTTCCTGGCATGTGCACCTGATCCATATCAGCTGCTAAGCGTTTTAACGGCGTGCCGTGCCATGTTTGGAAATAGATCGTATGTTTTGCTTTTGGAATCCATAACGGCATCCGGCTATTCGTTACCCAATAACCAGCACGTGCCATGTTAAACAGCCACGAAATGGAGAAGCGACGTGAATAAGGTATCCCTGCTTCTTCAAACTTCTTCACGCTCCGGCCATCTACGCTCCAGACAAGCTTAAGATCTGGACGGTTTTCTTTTAAATATTCGTAGATTGCACGCGGGTTACAGCTATACTGTTTTCCTAAAAAGCTTTCAAACATTACGAGTTTTTTCTTTGCTGGTAAGAAACCGGCTAGGAAAAAGATCTTTTTATAAAGATTTTTCGTTCGCTTACTGCGCTTAATCTTCATTAACGTTCGCTTCACTTGCGCTTTTTTATCGGCGATAAAGCTGTACGGCGCTGATTTAATGACCAATGATTTTGTTTTCTTACGACTCGTTAACGTAACTTTCTTTTTGCCATTTGCATTTAAGATGCTGTGCTTGTTCACTTGCTTCTTAAACGAAATTAATTGGAGCGGCATCATTAAGTCGCCTTCATCCGGTCCCGGGGTATCTTCATCTTCCCATTTGAAATACAAACGATACGTTTGCGGTTGCGTAGATTCTAATTGACCTAACACATCTTTACCGAAAGAAACCGTAAAGCCATGGGCACGAAACGGTTGAGACTTTTGATAATAAGGCAATAAGTCTTCACGCATCGTTACTTCAAAAGGAAGTGTCTGCTCTTCTGTTCCTTCTGGGCCAATTAATACGATGCTTTTTTCAAGTACAGTATTTTCACGTTCAAATGGTGAAAAGAAGAAACCATTAAGAACAATGTTACCGCGCTTGTCCATGGAAACGTCCTCCACCTTAACGACCGGACCGCTTTCATGAATTTTAAAGGAAAGATTGCCTTTATTCGTCGTATAAGGCGTAATAATGCGGCCACTTTCTGGGTCTTTCACCGCACCAAGTTCTAAATATTGATGCTTCGTACGCATGCGATATTTTTTCTCTAAAAGCCCTGTATCTTCATCCGTTTCATCCGGCTCTTGATCGGCTTCATTCTCATCCTGCTCATCGCTCGCTTCATCCTCAGCGGATTCCCCTTCATCGCTATCGTCATCATCGTCGTCATTGTTCGTTTCATCATCAGCTTTAATGATGAGATAAACGTCCCAAACGAGTCCTTTGCCTGCTTCTGATAAAGGTAACGTTGATTCAAGGATATAATATTGATCGTTGTATTCTAAAATGGTAAATGGAATTTCCCATTCCCGGCCAGAAGCACGTTCTGTAAAGAGAAGGTGTCCGGTTAATGGTTCATGAAATTGCTCGTTATACTTTAACAAATATTTCAAGTTCATCTCATGTTGTGTACATTGCATGCTATGAAAGATACATTTTCTCCGCTTTGTCGGAGCATACCCATCCTGAATCTGTACGTTCGGTTCCGCTTGCATCTCTAATGTCTCACTCTTTCTGTTTCAAGAATATATTGTGCGAGCCGTTGACTCGATTTCCCATGATGATACTCATTCCATTTTTGGGAGAACTTCATAATGTGTGTCATGTTATAGGCTTCTTCTTTTATAACAGTGATCATTTCATTTGTCGATGTAACGATGGGCCCAGGCACTAAGTTGGGATACTGATCCCATAACCCTCTCGTTTTACTATATTCCCCTAAATCATAAGGAAAAAATAACATTGGCTTGTTTAATAATGAAAATTCGTACGGAATGGACGAATAATCAGAAATAAGTAGATCTGTAACGAGTAATAGTTCATTCACGTCTGGTTTTAATGAATAATCAAACGCAAAGCCCGGATAACGCGCTTCAAGATCTAACGCACTTTGTAACACAGGATGACAACGAATGAGCATCACATACTCCTCACCTAGCTCTTTTTGGAGCAAGTCTAAATCTAAGGCAAGTTGAAAGCTCTCTAATTGGTCATCGCGGTATGTAGGCGCATATAAAATCACTTTCTTTTGCTGAAGAAGTGGGTTTTCTTTATATAACGCTTGTTTAATTGCTTTCATGTGGGGCTCATTAAAAAAAAGATCCGTTCTCGGAACGCCTGTTTTTAAAAAGCGCTCTTGAGGTAACCCGAACGCCTCTGAAAAAACAGCTGCCATTGCCTCAGAGCCCACAACGACTTTATGGAAGTTACGGTATACATTTAAAAACCGCTGATGCGCACGTTTGCTCCGTAAGGCGACAGACGCGTCCTTAAGACCAAACGTTTTCACAGCACCTGCGGCATGCCAAAGCTGTATACATTCCACATCTTTCTGAAAAGTTATGCTAGATAAAATGGCAAAATAATTATCAACCACTACTTTTTTACTCGTCGCTAAATGGTACGCTGCCTTACATAAACTAATCAACGATGCATTAAAGCGAATGATTTTCGGTTGCTTCGTCATACCTTGTAAGGTAGCTTGTGCTTTTTTTTCGGCCAGAAAAATAATAGTGCTGTCTGGTTGCACCTTACTTAACGCTTCATACACAAATCGCGCATTGTCTCCAAAGGAAACAAGGAATACGATCTTGTCCTTTTTTACGCCGAAGCTTTTAAAAAAGGTGAATTGAAGGTTAAAATAAAAGAGATACAACCAGACAGCTAGTTCTTTAACCATTTTTAACAGAAAATAAGTCTTTTTTAATTTGAGAAGTTGAAATACCTACTGTACGTGGTAAATAAACAACTTCACAATATTCTTTTAGAAAATCAAATTTACCTTCCCAATCGTCACCCATGACGAAAATGTCAATATTGTTATCAACGACATCTTTCACTTTTTGATCCCATGTTTTTTCAGCAATTACTTCATCAACATATCGAATGGATTCTAAGATCATTTTGCGGTTATCAAAGCTATGGTATGATTTTTTATTTTTAATGGCATTAAACTCATCCGCAGAAAGACCAACTGTTAAATGGTCGCCAAGCTCCTTTGCTCTTCGTAACAAATTAATGTGGCCCCAATGAAGCAAATCGAACGTGCCGTACGTTAATACTTTTTTCATTACAATCCTCTCCTTCATTATACTAAAGGGGTTAGTACCCGATTTACCACTTTCTTAACAGCAGACAACCATTTAGTGAAAAACGTCGTAATTTGTCATATGCTATTTTAAAGTTTTCGAAAGATGCTGTTTTTTTATTAACATCATCTCACAAAAATTTTTGCCAATATCCATTTGCGCTAGAAATTGACAACATATATATTTTTACAAACCATCTTTTTTCATGATATACTAGTTTGTAAAAGTAAAAGATGCTCCATGCTGGAACGTCAATATTTATAATATAATCTTTGAATTGTTTTTACAAGGTCTTAACACATAATTACATTTATTTCTTCCGTCATAGACACCGATGTACTGAACAACTTACATTGGTATTCCACTAAAGCGAAGGAAGCGGAGTTGATAGGATGAATACAGTAAATATACTTGGAATCGATTTTTATAATACAACGTTTAATCAATTTATCGATACGCTTAGCACGCATTTAGAAGAGAAATCCAAAGCCTTTGTTGTGACAGCGAATCCCGAAGTCGTCATGAGAGCACGCAAAGATCAAGCGTACAAAGCCATTATACAGCAAGCAGATTATGTAACCGCTGATGGGATTGGTATCGTTAAAGGTGCTGGACTGCTTGGCACAGCTTTACCAGAACGCGTGACTGGTTATGACATGACACTTCGTTTATTACAGCTTGCCCATGAAAAGCAGTATTCCGTTTACTTGCTTGGTGGTAAAGATCATGTTGTAAAAAAAGCAGCTGCAACCATTGCTGAAGATTATCCGAACGTGCGCATCGCTGGTTATCATCATGGTTTTTTTGATTTAAATGATGAAGGAATTGTCGAAACGATTCAGCACGTAAACCCAGACATTATTCTCGTCGCTTTAGGCCTCGGTCGTCAGGAAGCCTGGATCAGCCAAAATAAAGACGCTTTCCAACATGGCATATTTATTGGCGTAGGCGGTACGTTTGACGGGCTTGCTGGGGAAGTACAACGCGCTCCTGAATTTTGGCAAAAGCTTAATCTTGAATGGTTTTATCGTCTTATGAAAGAACCTTCTCGTTGGAGACGCCAACTCGTCCTTCCACACTTTGCGCTTAAAGTACTACAAGTAAAAATGAGTCGAGCAGGGAAAGCGCCCGCTCGTTCGTAAAGCTCCTCGTGACTTCACCGTCACGAGGCTTTTTATTTCCAATAATTCATTTCAGGGCGCGTGGATAATTCTTTTCATTACGTATCATCCTAAAGATTCCACCCTCTTCTTGAAATGCTACCTACAAGAATACAACGAATGAAACGACTTCTATATGATTCTGTTGTATTAAAACTGTTGAGGTGTCTTATGCTTTATATCACATTAGGGATTTGCTTCTTAGCAACCCTCTTACTTACACCAATTGTAAAAAAAATAGCATTTTCGATCGGCGCAGTCGATCAACCTGCAAAGCGAAAGGTTCATGAAAAAAGTATGCCTCGCGCGGGTGGCTTAGCCATTTTCATTAGTTTCCTAATCGGTCTATATTTCATGGGACCGCATTCAACAGCGACTGTTCCTATTATACTCGGTGCTGTGCTCATTATTATGACCGGATTACTTGATGATATGTATGAGCTATCGCCAAAGCTTAAGCTAGCCGGACAGCTCGCAGCCGCCTCTGCCATCGTTTTATTTGGAGATATTCAAGTACATTTCATTAATCTCCCGTTTAATGGTCGTTTGGAGCTTGGCTGGCTCAGTATTCCCTTGACGATCCTATGGATTTTAGCTATCACGAACGCAATTAATTTAATTGATGGCTTAGATGGGTTAGCTGCTGGTGTGTCATCCATTGTGTTAGTAACGATTACCGTCATGGCATTCGTCATGGGAAATGTATTTGTCATGAGTATAGCTAGCATTGTACTCATTTCTACGCTTGCTTTTTTACTATTCAACTTTCACCCAGCACAAATTTTCATGGGAGATACCGGCTCACTCTTTTTAGGCTATATTATCTCTGTCCTTTCATTGCTTGGCTTTAAAAACGTAACACTCTTTTCACTCGTCGTTCCCGTCATTATACTAGGGGTTCCGATTTCAGATACGATTTTTGCCATCATTCGGCGGTTATTAAATAAAAAGCCTTTATCAGCACCTGATAAATCTCATTTGCATCATTGTTTATTACGACTTGGCTTTTCACATCGCCAAACGGTGTTACTCATTTATGCGATGAGTGCCGTATTCGGAATAGCCGCCATACTATTCTCCGCGTCCACGCTATGGGGAGGACTTTTCATACTCGCTCTTCTTACCTTAGCCATCGAACTTGTTGTTGAGAAAGTTGGATTGCTCGGTCGGCAGTATAAGCCCGTCTTAAATGCGCTCCGGCGCTATCAAAAATAATGAATGACCGCATGGAATATCCATACGGTCATTTTTTTCAGTCTATTCTTCTGTTTGGAAAGAATCTGGTCGGTCAGTACGATAGCCAAAATGATAGAGAATTGCTTCAACAATGCGTCGTGACGCTTGCCCATCTCCGTATGGGTTTGCCGCTTGTGCCATCGCTTTGTATGCTTCTTCATTGCTTAATAATTCCTGCGTAATCCGATAAATATTCTCTTCATCCGTACCTGCAAGGCGGAGCGTTCCCGCACGAATTCCTTCTGGTCGCTCTGTGTTATCACGAAGGACGAGTACAGGTACACCTAATGATGGTGCTTCTTCTTGTACACCGCCACTATCAGTTAAAATTAGGTAGGCACGCGCTAGAAAATTATGAAAATCTACGAGCGCTAACGGATCAATGAGGTGGATGCGTGGATCATCACCAAGAACTTCTGCTGCCAAGTCTTGAACAACCGGGTTCAAATGAACAGGATAAATCACTTGAACATCCTCATTTTCTTGAACGAGTCGTTTAATCGCTCGGAACATATTGCGCATCGGTTCTCCTAAATTTTCTCTGCGGTGTGCGGTTACTAAAATAAGACGATCTCCACCAAGCCGCTCTAGCACTTCATGTGTATACGTTTGATCGATCGTTGTCGTAAGGGCATCGATGGCTGTATTTCCTGTCACATAAACACTTTCCGTTTGCTTTCCTTCTTGTACTAAGTTTTGGACAGAAAGCGAAGTTGGCGCAAAGTGTAAATCAGCTAACACACCGGTAAGTTGTCGATTCATTTCTTCTGGATAAGGAGAGTATTTATTCCACGTACGCAATCCCGCCTCCACATGACCGACTGCTACTTGTTGGTAAAAAGCCGCTAAACTCGCTGCAAACGTCGTCGTTGTATCTCCATGAACGAGCACAAGATCCGGCTTCTCTTTTTTCAGAATATCTTCAAGCCCTTCCATCGCCTTCATCGTAATGGCACTTAGCGTTTGTTGCTTTTGCATAATGTTCAAATCATACTGTGGCTCAATCGCAAACGTCTCCAAAATAATATCTAACATTTGACGATGTTGGGCTGTAACTGCCACAATTGTTTCAATCTCTTGATATTTTTGCAATTCCAAAACGAGCGGAGCCATTTTTACCGCTTCTGGTCTCGTGCCGAATACCGTCATTACTTTAAGCTTTTTCATTTTTGTTTCTACCTCATCTCCAGAAAATACGATTATGTAACCTGTCCATAGTTATGCTACCGTGAATTTTTTTTATCGTCAAATACACGATGATATTTTTTTGTAAAATGCATGTTTAGAAAGAGCTAGTACCGGGTAACTATAGTGTACCACCACCTAACCCTAAATAACCCCTAACGAGAAGGCTACCACTATATGAAGGTAGTCTTTTTGTTTGACCTTGATCACCATCGCCAACAACCTCCCTATATAATAGTAGAAACTCGTTCACTGATACACTAGACAATTCCCTACATTCACCAATAACCACAGGAAATTCATACGATGGATAGACTTGTTTTCATGCGATTTACTAGTGAAAAAGATTCATTGTTTATCTATTCACTAGAAAAAATATGCCAATATTTTATCTAAATGGAATAGACAACCATACAATAGTTTTATATGATAGGATTAGTATCCATTCCGCAAGTGAAAAAGGGAGCAAATTATCATGTTAGGAATTATGAAAAAAGTATCAGAAAGTGTATCTTCTACGGCAATGCGTAAGTTTACGAAGCAACTTCAGGCAATCAATGCCTTGGAGCAAACGATGTCGTCATTATCCGATGAGAAGCTACAGCAGAAAACAATTGACTTTAAGAATCGCCTTTCAACGGGAGCTACATTAGAAGACATAAAGATTGAAGCTTTTGCTGTCGTAAGAGAAGCAAGCAAGCGCGTAACAGGCCAACGCCACTATGATGTTCAACTACTAGGAGGGCTTGTTCTTCACGAAGGTCGAATTGCCGAAATGCAAACGGGTGAAGGCAAAACACTCGTTGCCTCACTACCAAGCTATTTAAATGCACTGAGCGGCCGCGGCGTTCACGTCATTACTGTTAATGAATATTTAGCACGACGAGATTATGAAACGATCGGCAAAATCCATCAATTTCTTGGGCTAACAGTCGGATTAAATACAGCACAGCTTTCTAATGAGGAAAAACAAGCTGCCTACCTCGCTGACATTACATACGGAACAGGAAATGAATTTGGGTTCGATTATTTACGCGATCATATGATTCTTCACGCTTCTCAAAAAGTGCAACGTCCGCTTTCGTATGCCATTATTGATGAAATTGACTCTATTTTAATTGACGAAGCACGTACACCTTTAATTATCGCCAATAAATCACAGCTTTCTGCGGACCTTTTCTACATTACCAATCATATTGTTTCTTCATTTAAAGAAAAGCAAGACTATGAATATGTACTTGATTCGAAACAGCTCTTTTTAACAGAAGCTGGCATTAATGCTGTGGAGCGCGCCTTTGGTATTCATAATTTATTTGATGCTGAGCATCAGTTGCTCTATCACTTTATTTTGCAGTCGTTACGCGCCCATGTTGTGATGAAGCGAGATGTTGATTATATTGTCCGCAATGGTGAAGTAGCGCTAGTCGATTCTTTTACCGGCCGCATTATGGAAGGTCGTAGCTATAGCGACGGCCTTCAACAAGCCATTGAAGCAAAGGAACAGCTTGAAATCAAAGAGGAAAACGAAACGCAAGCAACGATTACGATTCAAAATTATTTTCGTTTGTATACGAAGCTTGCAGGAATGACAGGTACTGCTTCAACGGAACAACAAGAATTCTTTACTACGTATCACTTACACGTCGAGGAAATTCCAACGAATCGTCCAAGACAACGCGTTGATTTTCCGGATGTGATTTACGATTCGTTAGAGGCGAAATACAAGGCCATTATCGCTGATATTGTAAACGTGCATGCTACTGGGCGACCGATTCTCATCGGAACGACTTCCATTGAGCAATCAGAGGAACTTGCCACTCATTTAGAGCAAGCACAGCTACCCTATCTCGTCTTAAATGCAAAAAGCGAAGAACAAGAAGCGCGCATTATTGCCATGGCTGGGCAAAAAGATGCCATTATGATCGCTACTAATATGGCTGGTCGAGGAACAGATATCCTGCTTGGCGAAGGAGTGTCCGAGCTAGGCGGCTTGCATATTATCGGCACGGAGCGTCACGAAAGTCAGCGCATTGACCTTCAACTACGCGGGCGTGCAGGTCGTCAAGGGGATCCTGGTTCTTCTCGCTTTATTTTATCGCTACAAGATGAGCTGTTTTCGAAGCTCGAAAAAGAAGATATTCAAAAGTGGACAAAAAAAGCAAGTATCAATCAAGACGGTGAAGTAACGAAGCCTGATCCGCTTAAATTTATTAATAAAGTTCAACGTGCGGTAGAAGGCATTTATTATAGCGCTCGAGAACATTTAGTAAAAGTAGATAACGTGTCTGATCAGCATCGTAAAATTGTTTACGCCTTGCGTTCCAAGCTATTAGAGGGAGGCTCTATCTATCCATTTATTACGAACTGCATCCAAGACCATGTAGTGCGCACAGTGGCAGCAGTCTGCTCGCCTGAGCTAGAAATGGAAGAATGGCCATTAGCTCACTTAGTGCAGCAACTTCAAACTATCTTCCCTGAACAAACGCTCACACTTGAAGACTTCGTAGAACGCGATCACGAAGAAATGATGACGATTGTCACTTCTTTCCTTGAAACACGTGCAGCGCGCATTCAACAAATGGCTAATGACAACAACGAAGACGCGGAGCAAGACATCCGAGGCTTTATGTTACGTTCCCTTGATGCGAGTTGGTTAAAACACTTAGAAACGATGAATCTCTTAAAAGAAGGCATGCATTTAAAGAGTTACGCTCAAGAAGATCCTTATCGTCTTTTTGAAAAAGACGCTTACGAAGCCTTTTTACAAATGAATGCACAATGGCAGGAAGAAATCACACTTCAATTTGCTCTTGTTGTAATGTATAGCACCAATGAACGAAGGGAAGATCACTAATGCTATCCTATTTTAAAAAGAAAAAAGACACACCTCCTTCAAACGAAACAACGACACCTCAAGTAGAAAAGCGCACTGTTCCAGAGACGACCCTGCATTTTCATCATGATTGGGATCTTTCGCTGCAAGAAAAGTATGTGTATCGCTATCACCACACACAACTTCCACCATTGCAGCCGAATCAAATCTCCATTTCGAAAATAGACGTTGTTAGTGAAGAAGGCAGTTATATGGTGAATGCCTTTATTCGCAGCACAGTAGAACGCAACATTCACTTTGAAGAAATCACACTGCTGCTACTCGACGAAACAGGAGCTGCCTTTGCTCGTAAAACGTTTGATCTTGAGACGATGGGACACTTACCACCACTAGCATGCATGCCATGGATTTTCTTATTTAGCGAAGAAGACTTATTGGTGGACTCCTTTCCTATGCACACGTCATGGAGTCTAGCGTTTGAATGGAAACAAAAAACACCAGCAGTGCATGAACTTTCTCTTCACGACAGCTGGGAAACTACTCTCCAACCTGAAGAAAAAGTACGCTTGCAAAATATCGTAACAAGCTTACCGCCCCTTTCAGCAGGTGAGGTTAACTTTATGGGTATAGAAGCGCAGCAACAAGACGATGGCGCCTTAGCGATTATGCTATTAATTCGTAATGGCAGCGAGAAAGATATCGCTGTTGAACGACTGCCGCTCTGTATAGAGGATGCGAGTGGATCGATTATTGCTCAAGGTACTTTTACACTTGATGACTTTACCGTTCGTGCTAATACGAGTAAGCCCTGGACGTTCCATTTTCCTGCTTCATTGCTTGAGACGAACACCCCTGACTTATCTGTATGGAAAGCCTATCCACCGCAACTAACCTAAATGCCCAAAGAAAAAAACGAACGCTCTGTTCGTTTTTTTCTTTCATTTAATAAAGCTGTTTTGCGCCTAAATAGCGTTGTTTCCAATAAGAAATCGTAATGTCACTATATTCAACTCCGCGTGAGCCGCTATGCACCATCCGGTTATTGCCCACATAAATACCAGCATGTGACGGACCCTTTTTATACGTTTCAAAAAAGACTATGTCGCCAACTTTTGGTCTACTTACGGCTTTACCGACGCTCCAAATAGAAGAGACGGTTCGCGGCAATTGGATGTTTTGCTTTTTAAATAAATACACAAGAAATCCACTACAATCGAAGCCTTCAGATGCAGAGTTTCCTCCCCACGTATAAGGTGTGCCTAATAATGGCACAGCATCAGCAACAAGAATAATAGGATTAAAAGCACCCGTAGTAGGTGGCTTTTGTGGCGGCGGTTGCTGACGTCCCTTTTTCTTCGCCTCTGTTACTAATGTTGTATGTGTGCGGACATCCACTACACCTGTTTGAAAAATACCATAGCGTTTTTGGAAGGCTTTTACCCCTGCTTCTGTTTGGGCTCCAAAAACCCCATCAATGGCATATGGATAATAGCCCATTACTTTTAATTGAGACTGCAAGGTTTCTACTTTCGCTCCACGCGCATGTAAGCGCAGCTCGTTCCCTTTTGCAGGCGGTGGAGGCGTTCTTTTGTCGGCGACTACGCTTTTTAGCTTAGCCATCGTTTTGTCATCAGCAACACCAGTAACAGGCAGATGATAACGCTGTTGGAACGTAGAGACGCCCGTTTTTGTGATCGTCCCAAAAATTCCATCTAACGTATACGAATAGTAGCCTAGTGCTTTTAAGCCTACTTGCAGCGTGCGAACGCGTTCGCCACGATCGTTCATCTTCAAACCTGACGTTACAGAGGTTGGCTTTTGCGGCTTCACAGGCCCTGGCCTTACTTTGACAGACGTAGCATACAGGCTTTTTAGCATAGACTGATCAGCAACTCCTGTTTGCGCTAATCCTTTGGAACGCTGAAATTCCTTTACAGCCCCTGCTGTAATTCTTCCATAATACCCCGTAATTTCAGAATGGCGAAAAAAAGACAACTCTTTTAATTTCCGCTGCAATCGAACCACTTCAGGTCCTTGCATACCTTGGGAAAGCGTGCTGATCCCGCTTGTTTTTTTCTTAGCAACGACCTTTTGAGCCTGTTGCTGAGCGGGTTTTTGCAACAAAAGTTTTTTTAACGTTTGTTTGCCAACAATTCCATCTTCATGAAGGTGGGCACGATGCTGAAACTTTTTTACAGCCTCTTTCGTTAAAGAGCCATAGTATCCCGTTATCGAAGTCCTTTGCAAATACCCTTTTTTCACGAGCATTTCTTGCAATTTTTTCACATCACCATTTTTCATACCAAACGCTAGTTCTTGATCACCAAGCGCTGCATCCCCTTTAGTTGGCAACATAAAGATCGCCCCTACACATGCTGAGGAGAGCACAACCGTTTTAACAGTTGTTTTTGTTTTCACTATTCCATTCCTCCCTTACACGATTACCCCACTAAAATAGACTGTCATTATACTATCGGCATTACATACTACAATGAATAGGCTTTCTAAAGATTGATGTGGTTATGAACCTTGTGAAGAGTTGCATAGAGGTACGTACGTTGCGGTCAATAGGACGGTGATGGTAGTGGAAATAGAGGATAGCTCGTTGTAGCTATCTAAAAAATTATGTATGCGAAAATTGTCCTTTATGATTTCGTTCTTCCTTACGATTCGACAGGTGCTCACACTGTTCCTCTTGACCTTACAAAAAATGGGTCATATTGCACAGAAATGACATTCTCTGTCACGCTATAGCGAACAAGCAAAAGAAGTTGATTTCTCAACAAAAAAAGCCCCATTTTATGTTACTCACAAAATGGGACTAGGTATTATTTCACAGAAAGTGTGTATGGTGTTGTTGACCAATGATTATTTGCTTCAGTGAGTGAAATATAGTGGATGCCTGGTTTCCAAGTCACACTAAAGTGCTCACCACGACTCATACCGACTGCATCGCTTCGCGTTACGTACATGCGCTGTGAATGAGCTCCTACATCAAACGTTTCAATGACAGGATCCATACCTGTCACAGGAGATACGTCAATCGTCACACGCTGTTCTCGGCTCACTTTTACGGCAAAAGTGTCTACATCAAAGGGTAAGTCAAATTGATCCTGCACAACCACAGGCAGTTTACGTACTTTCGCAGAAACAGTTTCTTGAGGCGAATCTCGTTCAAAAGCAGGAACGGAGGTGTGCAGCGCTCGGTTCACATCAATGCGACCATAACCATAAATAGAAGAGCGCTTTGCCTTTTCTTTAAACATCGGTGGTATGTAGGCAGCCTTCTCCATGATGTACTCCACCTCGCCTGGTGTTAACGTCGGCTGCTTCATGACGATTAAAGAAGCAAGCCCTGCTGTTAATGGTGCCGAAAAAGACGTGCCTGACAAATTCTCGCTATACGTGCCACGCCGATTCGTTGTCGTAATATGCACACCGGGGGCTGTGAGATCTAACTGTTTGCCTCGGGAAGAAAAATGGGCAATGCCGTCGTCTTCCCGTGTCGCTCCCACACTAATCACTTCTTTATAGGCGGCTGGATACATAACGCCTTTCGGAAATAAATTACCACCGGCAGCAATTAAAATAACCCCTTTTCGATTGGCATACTGAATTGCATCCCGTTCGATCTGATTGGGCGGTTCTCCTCCAAAGCTCATATTAATAATTTTCGCACCATGATCGACAGCATAGGTAATACCAGCTGCTACGTTTACAGCCGTAAATTTATTTTTTGGGCCGATTCGCACCGGTAAAATGCGCACATGATCATTCATACCACTAACCCCTATTCCATTATGACTACTGGCCGCTATGACGCCAGCAACCGCGGTACCATGCCCATAGTGATCGTACGCATGATTACATTCATCAACAAAGTCAGCCCCTCGTAATACTTTTCCCTTTAAATCAGGGTGATTAGGATTCACACCAGAATCAAGAACAGCAATGATGACAGGCTTTGCTGGCACAGAAGTTGCTACAGCTCTTGACCAGTTTATTTTTCGCAATGCCCACTGCTTGCTGTATAGCGCATCATTAGGATGAAGCGCGCTAGCTGTTGTATAGTAATTCGGCTGTGCATAGGTAACCATAGGGTGTTTGCGCAACGCGCTAAGCACATGCTGATAAGATGCTGCGCGCGGTACGCGCACAATTTGAACGGCAGTCGTTCCTATACCTCTCTTTTCAATTCCTACCACTCCATAGATATGAAACGGCAAAGAATGTCCTTCTTTTAGTTTTAGAATGATCTCGCGGTGATGAATGATGTCAAGATTTATGTTGCTCGCCTTCACGGTAACAGCCGGTTCCTCTATGCTTATCGCTAGAAAAATAAGTGTTATACAAAGCACGCTGATTTGCCACTGTTTCATTTTTTCACTCCATTTCATTCTTACTGCTTATAGCATGCCAATTATTGAAAGAAATGTTACCCTCCTTTAACACATGGAAACAACTACCGCTAGTACGCTATAAAGTTGTCACGTATGATAAAATAGAGGGATTTTATGCAAAAAAAAAGACCAGACAGCTGAACTGCACCCCAATTGTTAGACATCATTAACAA
>NZ_AKKV01000018.1 GCF_000269865.1 Fictibacillus macauensis ZFHKF-1 | reverse complement strand
AAGTGATGCTGCCGGAGGGCGCGCCCGAAGAATTTGCTGACCGCGAAAAGCTCTGGAACGCGGTCGAGGCCGCCGAGAAGCGCAAGGACGCCCAGCTTGCCCGCGAGGTCGAATTCGCCATCCCGCGCGAGCTAACAAAGGAACAGGGCATCGAGCTGGCGCGGGAGTTTGCGCAAGACCAGTTCGTCGAAAAGGGCATGATCGCCGACCTCAATGTCCATTGGGATATTGGCGCGGACGGCCGGCCCAAGCCCCACGCCCATGTCATGCTCACCATGCGCGAAGTCGGCAAAGATGGCTTCGGCGCGAAGGTGCGCGATTGGAATAAGGCTGAGCTTGTCGAACAGTGGCGCGAACGCTGGGCCGATCATGTCAACCAGCGCCTGGCCGAACTCGATATCGATGCGCGGATCGATCACCGATCCTTGCAGGCGCAGGTGATGCGTGCGCGTTTCGCGTGATCGCGGGCACTGATTTCATCTGATCGCGGGCAGCGATTTCACGGGAAGCCGGGCACCTATTTCACACGATCGCGGGCACTGATTTCGCGCGATCGCGGGCAGGCATGACCAACGAACTGCAGTTACTCCGCCTCCTGAAACACAGGAGGATTGGAATGCCGACAGGACGTTTGACCATGCGCCGTATTCGCGACGTTTTGCGATTGAAGTTTGCCCAAGGGCTGAGTGAGCGGGCGATTGCGTCCTCGCTTGGGCTTGGGAAAGGGAGTGTGGGCACGTACCTGCGGCGCGCCCGGGATGCTGGACTGGGCTGGCCCCTGCCGGAGGGGCTGGATGATGACAGCCTTGAGCTGCTGCTATTCCCGAACGCTTCAGACGTGGCCGATCCAGACCGGCCAGTTCCGGATTGGGCCGTAATTGATCAGGAACTGCGCAAGCGCGGGGTCACGCGCATGTTGCTGTGGCAGGAATACCGGGCACAGCACCCCCACGGATTTGGCTACACATGGTTTTGCACCCACTTTGACGCGTGGAAAGGCCGTGTACGGCCGAGCATGCGGCAAACGCATGTGGGCGGCGAAAAGGTGTTTGTCGACTTCTCCGGCGACACGATCGAGATCGTTGACCCGGCAACCGGTGAGGTGAAAGCGGCCAAGCTGTTCGTCGCAGCGATGGGGGCCTCAAGCTATACCTACGCCTTGGCTGTTGCCAGCGAAGGGCTGGAGGATTGGATTGCGGCCCATGTGGGGATGTTTGCCTATCTGGGCGGTGTGCCGAAGGTGGTCGTACCCGACAACCTGAAATCGGCTGTGATTAAGCCGGACCGCTATGATCCCGGCTTGAACCGGACCTATGCTGAAATGGCCGGGTACTACGGCACAGCAATCCTGCCGGCGCGCGTGCGAAAGCCAAAAGACAAGGCCAAAGTCGAGGTAGCCGTGCAAGTCGCCCAGCGCTGGATCCTGGCAAGGTTGCGCAATCGCAGGTTCTTCTCACTAGCCGAGCTGAACACTGCCATCCGGCCATTGCTCGACGAATTGAACATGCGCGTCATGCGTGACTATGGCGCCAGTCGCGCTGATTTGTTCGCCACATTGGATCGTCCGAACTTGCAGCCGCTGCCCGCCGATCCCTATGTCTTTGCGCGCTGGAAACGGGCCCGTGTCGCCCCCGATTATCACATCGAGGTAGATCGCTGCTGGTATTCTGTGCCGTTCAACTTGATCCGGCAGGACGTGGACGCGCGGGTTACTCATGCCACGGTAGAAATCTTCCATCGTGGCAAACGCGTCGCTAGCCATCTGCGCGATCCCGGACGGCGTAGTCATGTCACGGCGGCCGAGCATATGCCGTCGGCGCACCGCCGCTATGCCGAATGGTCCGCGACGCGCATTCTGAACAGCGCCGCAAAGCTGGGGCCCTCCGTGGCTGCGTTTTGCGATATCGTAATGCAGGACAGGCCGCACCCCGAACAAGGCTTCCGAACCTGCCTGGGCGTGCTGTCGTTGGCCAAAAGCTTCGAGCCCCGGCGGATCGATGCCGCATGCCGCCGGGCCGTCGCCATCAAGGCCCGATCGGTCGCATCCATCCGCTCGATCCTGAAGACCGGTCTTGATCAGGCTTTCCTGGAACCAGACCCCGAAGAGCTGCCGCTGCAACACCGCAACATCCGCGGCCAGAACTATTACCACTGACAGAGGAGATTACTGTTGCTGTCCCATCCCACTTGCGACCGTCTGGAGGCTATCGGGCTTTCCGGTATGGCAAAGGCACTTCATGAACAGCGGCGCGTTGGCGCGACGTTTGAAAGCCTCAGCTTTGAAGAAAGGCTGGGATTGCTCGTCGATCGCGAAGCTGCAGAGCGTGACGCCAAGAAGCTGGCTACGCGGTTACGTTTTGCCGCCCTGCGCCACGCGGCCTGTGTTGAAGATATCGACATGCGCAGCCCTCGCGGCATTGATGTCGCGGTGATGGCGCATCTGATCGATGGCAGCTGGATCAACCGGCACGAAAATTTGCTGATCACAGGGCCAACAGGGTTGGGCAAAAGCTGGATCGCCTGCGCACTGGGCAACAAAGCTTGCCGTGATGGTCGCCGGGTTGTCTATCATCGCGTGCCCCGCCTGTTCCAGATGTTGGCCATAGCCAAAGGCGACGGACGACATGCCCGCGTTCTCAAAGCCATCGAACGTACGGAACTGCTCATCCTTGATGATTGGGGGCTCTCAGTCCTGACGGCAACAGAGCGACGCGATCTGCTGGAAATCCTCGACGATCGACAAGGTCGGGGCTCCACCATCGTCACCAGTCAGCTTCCGGTGGATCAATGGTTCGAGGTTATCGGCGATCCCACCCTGGCAGATGCGATCCTCGACCGCCTGGTCCACAACGCTCACCGCCTAACCCTGAGCGGCGACAGCATGCGAAAAAAGATGAGCACCATGAAATTGCTTGACCAAAGCCTTCAGCCCTGACTCAATAACACCCGTTGGCCAGCCTGCCCGAGGGCGCGAAATGGCTGCCCGCGATGCCGTGAAACGCGTGCCCGAGATCGCGCGAAATCACTGCCCAACTTCCGCGAAATGCGCAGTCTCGGCCGTTCGCGATCGGAACCTGATGGAGCCGGGCGATCTGGAGGAAGGCATGCAGG
>NZ_AKKV01000017.1 GCF_000269865.1 Fictibacillus macauensis ZFHKF-1 | reverse complement strand
TTAACAATAAAATTACCGAAAGAAATAGAAATTTTTCAAGATTTCGTAGGTGTAATTTTTACTGAAGAGGGCGCTTTAGAAATTGTTGAGTGTATTGACAAAGTAATAGATGGAACCTATGAACACTTTGAATACTCCATCAACGGCATTAGCGTTGATATAAAAAAAGAAGAAACGACCGTACATAATCCTTTTTACGAGCAGAACGATCTGCATTACGAAGACACAATGGAAACGGATCAGTTTAGGGAATTAGTGTTAATCTGGAAGGACGAAGTATTAGGAAATCCAGAATATTGATTGAATTAGGCAGAGGGCTTCAAGAAGAAACTTGAAAAAATAGAATCCAGAAGGCCTTGGAATTGGAAGGAAAACAATGAGGAGTGAAGATACATGGCAGTGTATGTTTTAATGTTGAAGGAGTTTGAGGATGAAAAAAGGGTAGTGTACCAATATGGACCGAATGAAGATTTAATGGGACGAATTGAATATGATAAAACAAATAGAGTTATCAACCAACTATCGCAAATTGATTCACAAGAGTTCGCTGATGAATTCTTCTTTAAGAGAGCAGGAAGAAGATTATCCAGAATGATTATTAAAGAGGATCGGAATTTTGTAGATCGAACAACTATTGAATCTTGATAGTTTGATTAAAGAATGGCGAATGAACCACCGAGTTGTTTGAGCTACAAGGAATTCGCCTATGACCATTTTGTAAGTGAAATTCTAAAGATCCTCCTATACATTCTGGCTGAATAACAGTGCTTACGCTCATGCTTTAAGTATTTCTAGTACTGGGACACGTACCACAAATAGCCGTAGCATCTACATAATTTCATGAGATTTACTGCTTTTTTTAACACAACTGGACCATTCGGCAAATCATACATACGGATATAACCTCTTCAAGAATTACAGTATCCTTGGTCAATTATGAAAAGCGATAAATGCATCAAAAAGATGATTTCGGCAGTATCCCGAAAATGTGTTCTTCTTCCCTTCTCCGCTCAGACTATTACAACAGCCTATCCAAAATACAACGAATAGCTAATAAAATGGAGGTTAGTAAATCATGAACTATCCATATAAAATCACTAGAGACCCAATAGGAGATTTAACAATAAAGCTACCAAAAGAAATAGAGATTTTTCAAAATTTTGTAGGTGTAATTTATACTGAAGAAGGCGCATTAGAAATTGTTGAGTGTATTGATAAAGTAATAGATGGAACCTATGAACACTTCGAATACTCCATCAACGGCATTAGCGTTGATATAAAAAAAGAGGAAACTGTTGTACATAATCCTTTTTACGAGCAGAACGATCTGCTTTACGAAGACACAATGGAAACGAATCAGTTCAGGGAATTAGTGTTAATCTGGAAGGATGAAGTATTAGGAAATCCAGAATATTGATTGAATTAAATAGATAGGCAGAGGGCTTCAGAATTTTTCTGAGGTCTTTCGCTTATTAAAAGATTAACAGATTGCTCGAATTTAGCCGTTAGCTTTAAAGGAAAAGTTGGAGTAAAAATGATGAAGAGTAACTGTTTATCCAAAATACAACGAATAGCTAATAAAATGGAGGTTACTAACTTATGAACTATCCATATAAAATCACTAGAGACCCAATAGGAGATTTAACAATAAAGCTACCAAAAGAAATAGAGATTTTCCAAAATTTTTTAGTTGTAATTTATACTGAAGAGGATGCTTTAGAAATTGTTGAGTGTATTGATAAGGTAATAGATGGAACCTATGAACACTTCGAATACTCCATCAACGGCATTAGCGTTGATATAAAAAAAGAGGAAACTACCGTACACAATCCTTTTTACGAGCAGAACGATCTGCATTACGAAGACACAATGGAAACAAATCAGTTCAGGGAGTTAGTGTTAATCTGGAAGGACGAAGTGCTAGGAAATCCTGAATATTGATTGAATTAAACAGATAGGAAGAGGGCTTCAGAAGTTTTCTGACGTCTTTCGCTTATTAAAAGATTAACAGATTACTTGAATCTAGCTGGTTTCTCTAAAGAAAAGGTTGGAGTAAAAATGATGAAAAGTAACGGTCAATCCAAAATACAAAAAATAGGTAATAAAGTGGAGGTTTCGAACTTATGAACTATACATATACAATTACTAAGACACCATTAGGACGTTTAACAATAA
>NZ_AKKV01000016.1 GCF_000269865.1 Fictibacillus macauensis ZFHKF-1 | reverse complement strand
TGAACTGCACCCCAATTGTTAGACATCATTAACAATTGGAGGTGCAGTTTTTTTATGACTAAATATTCTTTTGAGGCAAAATTACAGGCTGTCCTTGCTTATTTGGAGGGGAAGGCATCGTTCCAAGAGATCGCAAAACAGTTAAATGTTAGTTCCACCTCTCTGAAAAACTGGGTAAACCACTATAGGGAAAACGGAGAACAAGGACTCCTCTACACCTATACAAAATATGATATTCAATTTAAAATGGACGTACTCAATTACATGAACGACACTGGGGCGTCCCTTATGCAAACGGCAGCTGTATTTAAGATTCCTTCTCATCCGACTATCCTCTCATGGAAAAGGAAGTTGGAGGAGGATGGCCTGGACGCTTTGAAACCAAAGAAAAAGGGGCGTCCATCTATGAAAAAGAAACCGCAGGAACCAAAGAAGCCAGCACCATCTGAGGGGTCTGAACAGGCATTACAGGCTGAGAATGAACGACTGCGTGCGGAGAATGCCTACTTAAAAAAGTTACATGCCTTAATTCAAGAAAGAGAAAAATCACCGAACAAGACAAAGCGCAAATAATTTACGAGTTAAGGCAAGAGCATATGGTGAGGGATTTAATAAGAGCAGCTGAAATGCCGCGCAGCACGTATTACTACTGGGTCAAACAAATGAACCGACCAGATAAATACAAGGAGATCAAAGAGCTCATTGCGGAAATCTACCACGAGCATAAAGGGCGTTATGGGTATCGCCGCATCACTCTCGTACTGCGCAACAAAGGCATCCGTATCAATCACAAGACGGTCCGCAGCCTCATGGGGAAGCTTGGATTGAAAAGCCTCGTCCGGTTGAAGAAGTACAAGTCTTACCGCGGACAGGCAGGCCGTATTGCTTCGGATAAAATCCAACGCGATTTCTATGCCTCCAAGCCCCATGAGAAGTTGGCAACGGATGTGACGGAAATCCACTTGCATGGAGAAAAGTTATATTTTTCTCCTGTCATTGATTTATACAATGGTGAAGTCATCGCTTATAACATGGAACATCGTCCTGTTTATTCACTGGTTTCTAAAATGCTGGATCAAGTCTTCGAACGTCTGAACGAAGGAGACTCGCCGATACTCCATTCTGACCAGGGATGGCATTACCAGATGAAGCAATATCAACATGCACTTAAAAAGAACGGAATCACCCAAAGCATGTCCCGCAAGGGGAACTGCCTCGATAACGCAGCCATGGAAAGCTTTTTTGGCGTAATGAAATCAGAATTGCTTTATTTAAATGAGTTTGAGAGCATGGAACACTTTAAGCATGAACTGGAGGATTACATCCACTACTATAATCACAAACGGATTAAGGCAAAATTAAAAGGCATGAGCCCGGTTCAATACCGGGCGCATACCTCTAAGGCAGCCTAAAATCCTAATGTCTAACTTTTTGGGTTCAGTTCA
>NZ_AKKV01000015.1 GCF_000269865.1 Fictibacillus macauensis ZFHKF-1 | reverse complement strand
TGATCAAGAAACTATAATGTGTGAAAAGGCTGTTAACGATGATCGTGAGGAAGGAGCTAGAAGAAAAGCTCTAAGAGTTCACGCAGTCTTTTACGATAGGAAAATCGTTCGAAAGCGCAAGTACTGAGTGGTGTCGGTGTAAAGGAAAACAAAAAGGCTTAGATGATTATTTGCATGACAGGGCCAACAAGGAGTAACAATAGACTTATGGGAAAGGTACTTTATTGAGTTATGAAATATGGAATTCATACGACATTAGTTGAAGAAGTTATTCTAATTGCAAATTCTATACAAGATATTTCAAAGACAGTAGTCCCTGAAGATGTTGTTATTATTATTGATATTATGGAGGCAAAAAAAATTGCTTTTTATGAGATTTTTGGTGAGGATGAATACACTTGGTCAGATATTAGACAAATTGAAATGGGGAAAGTTAAGGGGAAATTGTATAAACTAGATCCTAGTCAAAAGCCTAATGGTTTAGAGGAAGTTACAGAAGAAATTGCTAATGGACTTAGAAACCAACTTCCGGACTCGTATAGTGATTTTTTTGAGAATGTTGTGGTAGATTTAAGAAATTGCGCTATAAATCGCGCGATAAATGGTAAAAGTGAAAATTTTTTCGAACAAATTCTCAATATTTATAAAGCTGGTGGTTTTCCTTGTGGCTGGAAAGGCGATTATCCAGACAACGGAAAAATAATTGCTTATTTAGTATAGATTCGGTAAAAAGTGAGATCTTTCTTTTTTAGTGTTAATACTTGTAAAAAACAATAATGTTCATGAGAGATAAGGTTACAGTTAGTGCAAGATATTAGACAATCAAACTTAGGTTCTAAATCAGAATTCTTAGTATAGTATCGTAAATTTGCAATAGAATTAGGTTGATAGATTCGATAGGCACTTGATTTTAAAGAGAAATCAGGTGCTATTTTTTGGGGTGTATTGAAACCCCCTGGTTATGTATGGAAAATATAGAAAGAGCATCGGTCAAATAATTCGAGATTTATGTGAACGCAAGGGAGTGGTCACTCATGAAGCCAATGCATGTAAAGACCATATATACGAAAATGGCTGAGAAAAAAGCGGAAATCCCCCAATTCTGTTGTACATGAAACTGATAATATAGGGAGAGAAGCTATAAAGAGCAGCCCAACTGCTGTGAAAAAGGGAGGTGGGGAAAGTTGGACATTTTAGTCGAACTTACCGAATTAAAGAATAATCGTTTATTAAGAGATGAGAGTGAAGTAGAACAATTTGAAAAATCTATAGAAAATATTGTAGACATGGAGGATGTAAATAACATAGAAATATTGTGTCAAGGCTTTGATGATTTAACCGAAAATGATGAAGTAATGTTTGGATTAATTCATGCTATAGAGTCTTATGATCAGATTGTTAGTTCTGAAATTTCTTTGAAAGTGTTAGCTAATTCTATTCCTAAAATGCTTCCTCATGCTAAGGAATGGTTAAAGATACTTCACAAAAGAATATTAAATCATGAACCATCGAGGAATATTTATAAAGCAATCATTCCCACATTAAATAACGATATTCAGAAATATATTGTGTCTCACTTAAATAGTATTAAAGAAAGGAACCCAAGTCGTTTTGAAGAAAGTGTAAATTCAATATTAGATTTTATAAAGTAATGTAAAATCTTGAATGGTAAAGTGCCTTTCAAGGGTTCCTTTTTGAGGGGCTACCTAGTGCCGAATGAACCGCTAATTATTTTATAAAGTGCAGTAGGAGAGATAAACGCAGGAGCCTTTGGACTCAAGGGTGAACTTGAATATAATTATGGATGGGTTAAGTACACTACCATTGAATTTTGTGAAAAAGAAGCTGAAATAGCATTAATGGTTAAAGGTGAAGAAGATGGTAAATTTGATGAAGAACAATATAGTGCTTATAAATCATTAGTGAAAAATTGGGAACAATTACTGCAAGGTTTTTTACAAGCAATAGTAGACTATTACAAACTAGAGCGTCACGAACTAGGGTATGACATTGAAGTTCATGAAAATTATCCGCAAATCGAAACAACTAATCAATTGGAATTGTTGATTCGTATGGGGATATTAATAAAGATCGAGATATTGGGATAACCTTTGATTGTACATGGCACACAAAAAATCGACTAAAGTAACTAAAGTGGGTTATCAGGATGTTGCAACTTGAAATAGGCTGTTAATTATTGGATAACGCGTACAGAGGGGCATGGGAGAAGAAAGAGATCTTGGAAGAGGAAGGATTGACATCACAGGAAGCCGAGGTGTTTATGCGTGAACAGGTCACGTATGTAGCCGCAAGCTTTACGGAACTGTTAGAGAGTTTACGTGACTCTGAAGGGTGATAGATTCCTATAGTAGTAGAAGACAGGCACTTGATTAAAAAAAAGATATCAGGTGTTTTTTCTTTGAACGGATTTGCAGGACTTTATGAGCTGCTTGCTATCATCTGGAAAATCGCTGGAGCCGTTGGCACGACCGTATTATTCGTAGCTGGAGGCATGAGGCATCGCTGCTGGAGGAAGAGCTATTTTGGGAGGCCGTGAACCCTGAAGAAGGATTACAAAAAGAATCAAGGAGATGTTTTTATGGGAGTGAAAAAATGGCTTTTTTCTGAAGAGCTTGTGGATGACTATGAAATAATCGAAGTGGAAAGGTTATTTGGATTCAAACTACCTGATGATTATAAAAAGTGTGTTATGAAGAATAATGGGGGATTTCCAGAACCCAATACATTTGATTGCGATGACGACGGTGGAATTGAGTCAGTTTTTAATGATTTAATTAGTTTTACTAATAAGGATTTAAATATAAAAATGTTTTCCGAGTTCTCGAAACGGGGTTTACTACCGTTTGGGCGAGATCCTTTTGGTCATTTACTATGCTTTGACTACAATGAAAATATTGATTGTCCTAGGGTAGTCTTTTATAATTGTGAAGAAACTGGAAGTATATTAGTTACTCCTATATGTAGGACATTCACAGATTTACTTAATAGATTATATTCGTAACAGTAGGTGAACCTTTATGATAGAATTTGAGTATTCGTATCAGCAAATAACCAGTGAAGACATAAAGAATTTCGAAAATCAGTTTAGTGTGAAATTACCACTTGATTATAAAAAATTTCTATTACAGTGTAATGGAGGTAAACCAGTAAAAAGAAGATTCAAAACAGCTGATGAAACGATTACATCTTCACTAATGCTCTTTCTCCCACTATCAAAAGAAATAAAATTTAACTTGTACAGTTATTATCACCAATTTAACAGAATTCCGAAAGAAGTCTCCCTCTTCAAGCGTGTGTAGGGCAAAGCCCAACGGTAAGGGGGAGATGAATTT
>NZ_AKKV01000014.1 GCF_000269865.1 Fictibacillus macauensis ZFHKF-1 | reverse complement strand
TTCACACGCTTGAAGAGGGAGACTTCTTTCGGAATCCTGTTAAAAAATGCTACGGGAGACATGATCGGATATGGCCTTTCTATTGCAGGTCCACGCAATCTATTAGTAGGACCCATCGTTGCGCCAGACACCCTTTCCGCAGCGAGGCTCATCCATCACTTAGCTCGCCATCACCAAGGACCTGTGCGCATCGATGTCCCTTCACAAAACAACTCATTGCGACTATTTTTAGAGCAGCGCGGCTTCGTTCAAGTGAGTCAACCACCTGTTATGATGATTAATGCTACTGCTATGCCCCCTAGAAATGGGACGCTATTTGGCATTGCCGCCCAAGTTTTTGGTTGATACCCTGGGAGCGAGAAAGCTAGGCTGCTCAAACAAAAAACTAAGATGCATGAAGACGCGTTTCATGCATCTCTTTGGTGTTTTTTTATTCATAGTGCTTAAATACTTCCTCTATCTTCACGTTACAAATCAAATGCTAACTCTATTTTCTCATTTCATTCATCTTTCTGATTCAGACCAAGAGCCGATTACAAAAGAAAAACTAGTAAATAGCATCGCCGCTCCACCATCAAATCTTCAAATCAGATGACCTATGAATCTCAAAAAAAGGACATTTGCCCCACGACATAGTTACCAATCTATCCACAATTATACAAATTCAATTTCTTGTCAACAGAAAAAGGGATATAATGACTGAAATAACTAAAAAAGTAGAGATTTATTCATTGATTGAACTTTGGTACAAATTAGTCAGCACCACATTATTCATTTTATTAGGAGCATGATTATGCTGAAAAAGCAAAAAGAAGAAGACTTGTATTCTTTAAGGAATATTGCAAAAAAACGATTGTATCCAGGAGAATTAGGAGGATTTTTATGGGCTTCTCTTTTCATGAGTGGAGTCATGACATTAGTACTTACCTTTGGCGTTTATGCAACTGTTTATAGTCACGTTCCTTTTTGGACTAGTATAGCCAATTGGGCACTTTGTAATTTTTTTCTACAGTTTCTTTTTGCGCTATTTTTCTCAAAAGGAAAAAATGCCTTTCGTTTTCAAAAGACGTTATTACTACTCGTAATTTTTTATTCAATTAAACTCCCATTCGATTATTATACAGGTTATTATTTCTTCACCGAAGGTACACAACATAGTACTTTGTTTAAAAATACATCCATAACACTAGCGATCGGTGGCATCATTTTCTTAATTCTTTTTACCATTCGAGGGTTTGTTAAAATGCGGAAAGGTGATTTCAAAGAAAATGGGCCTGGCTTGTATAATTTTAGAGAATCAAAATTCTTTTTTAGTCTTCCCGTAATTTTTGGCGTTACCCTATTTGTTGGAACCATTATAAAACTTTTATCCAGACTCGATACTGATTTATCAAAAACAATCCAACTCACATTATTTTTACTAGCACTCGCTATTCTTCACTATGCACTTGTCTTGGCCATTCCTGAAATTATTCTCGTAGCCTATTGCAAATTCCGGTTCAAGTCATTTATCATCGCTCCACGAAAGCCTCCTTTACAGGAAACGCCGCGTGAGGTGATTTTACGAAAACGAAAACCGATTGAACGAAAGGCAAGCAAGACAGCTAAATCTGACAATCTAAAAGAAAATAATAGGAATTGCAATTCATTCATTACCCTTCAGTAGAGGAGTGTCATTTATTTTGTTTAAAAAGCAAAAAGAAGAAGATTTTTACTTACTATATTGTGTAGCAAATGATCGCATGAATCCAATCAATGTCCCCGGATTCTTATGGGGAGCGTTTTTTTGTGGAGGAATAGTGACACTTATTCTAACAGTTGGTATTTATGGAACGGACTATTACTTAAAACCTTTTTGGTTTCATCTAGCTAATCGCTCCATTGCCATTAGCTTTATCCAATTTCTCATTACTCTTTTTTTTTCAAGGACTAAAAATGTCTTTCGCTTTCAAAAAGCACAAGCAGTTTTTATCAGTCTTGTAGCATTTAAAGTATCATTAGACTTTTATGTAGGTTTCATTGCTTTTACCGAAAAAGCATATCTTTCCAGTACGTTTCGATCCATTGCTCTCGTATCATGCATTGGAGGTGTAATTTATATGATATTGTCTTCGATTCGAGGAATTATGAAAGTAAGACAAGGAGCTTTTCGCAAAGATGGTCAGGGTCTTTACAATTTCAAAGATACTATAACTCCTTACAATCTTCCAATTTTACTTGGTATTTTATTGTTTAGTGGATTTCTTTTGAAAACAATATACAAAATTAATCACAATATGTATGACACGATTTATTTGTTTATTTTACTATTTTTAACTGTTTTCATTCAATACGGGATTGCCTTTGCCATTCCAGAATTTTTTCTCATGATCTATTGTAA
>NZ_AKKV01000013.1 GCF_000269865.1 Fictibacillus macauensis ZFHKF-1 | reverse complement strand
TTTGTATTTGCTTCATTAAAATGCAAATTAAAAATCGTTCCATTGTACTTTGCTTTATAATTTACTTCATAAAGTTCATCAAGATCTGCTTTCTTTACTTCCTTGATATATAGTTTGGGTAAGCGATCCCTATTTTTATAGTCGCTAGGATAAATTTATTCTTTAAACCCATTGTTCACATCTGCTTGATCTTCACTAACTAACTCTATACGATTGCCATTTCTGTCACTCACTCTAAAGGTTTTATTCATATATTTTGCAAAAGTCCCTTTCTCCATATAGTTCTCTCCCTTATTAATCAATTGGTTTAACTCTCTTTAAATTATCATCAAATATACTTACTAGTTTTTCAATACCCGTCCGACACTCTATATAATTCCGATCCATCGGTAGGCAAATATCTCTCATTGAATTTCCATTCAGGAACCAATTCACCATTTATAGACCCAGTAAAACCATTCTGTGTGCATGGTGGGCCATCCATATTCTGTCCTGCGAAGCGTTCTCCATAAGGAACCACAATATTATGTGCATTGTTCGTTTTGAATTCAATCTTCCCATGAAGTGTAGTCAAGACGAAAAGATTCAACTACATCTCGATAACAAATTCCTTCGTGTGATGCGTGACGAATTCGTTCGCCTTCGGAATCTACCAAAAAAGCTGTTTTAATCTTCATTAAACATTTTCTCATCAACTTCTTCCAGATAACTTTCTGTATCTAAATAAGATTCTATAAGATTATCTAAAAACTCAATATTAATCTCTCTATTGTCTTCATATACATGAACTTTAGCACCAGCTTTTAATAGTAAACTTACTATTTTTTTCATTTCTAACAATTCATTAATGTCTAATAGATTATACGATAAGATAAAATCATTATTATTAATTAATTCTTTTACTTCAGATATACTCTTATTAGTCTTTCTTCTTAAAATAGAGATGTACTTAACCTCATTATCTTCTTTTTCTATTCGCACATTCATTTTAGCCATTTAAATATCTCCTCAGTAAGATTCATCGGTTGACCTGGTAGGCTATTTTTCCAATTACCGCCATGCCAACCTTTAAAATGCTCATTTAGGGTAGCTGGCTATCTAATTTCCCCTTTATTCCCTAAGTGCGGATTCTGTGAAGCGCTATATGAATGATGTCCTTGTACTATTTCTCCATCTCCTTTAATGGTCTTGGTTTATAGGGCATCCCCGTTGGCTGACCATCAAATGAACCAGCAATTATGGAAAGAGCAACCCGCAGCCTAACCGCTTTTTCGAAACCTACATGCAAATTCGGTGCGTTCTTTCTGTGAATCAGACTATTATGAGATTAGCTCATTAGTTTTGATGTCAATGGACTAGCCTGAATTTTGTTTTCTAATCATTTCCATTCCGTTCATAAAACTCCTAATAGAATCCATGTTCTTCAATAACTCACTTATGTAAAGCAAGACATCAAACTCATTAGGATCTGCATCATAATAAATCATTCCTGGATCAATAAAAGGCTCGTAAGCTATATTACAGATATTTTGCCCTCCAATTGTTACACTAAAGATTCTTTTCGAGTTTGAAACATAATTATTTATACATACTAGATTTTCTAAAGATGTTTCAAATGATTTGCCATTATAGAAAAAAAATAATTTGTTATCTTTAACATAAATACCAATTATTTGTCCATCTTCACTAAATCCTCCGACACCTTGTCTAATAAACGGGACTTTAATTTTTTTAACTATTGAATATCCGCTAGGCTCTAAAATAATATACGTCTCTGTCTTAGAGTAATTATTCATTATTATCATAAATTAACCCTCCTAATGTTTAATCCTAACAGTGTATTTATTACATCATCTTTCTTCACTGATTTTCGAATTAATATTCCCCATAAGAATCTTTTATCTTGTCAAACATACTTGCAGCTGGTGGTCCTATTGGATTACAGTTCTATAAGCCGACATTTTTTCTATGTATGTCTAAAACATCTGAAATGCCTTGCTCCCTCATTCTTTTCAGTAAATACTCATGTCC
>NZ_AKKV01000012.1 GCF_000269865.1 Fictibacillus macauensis ZFHKF-1 | reverse complement strand
TGATCAAGAAACTATAATGTGTGAAAAGGCTGTTATCGATGATTGTGAGGAAGGAGCTAGAAGAAGGGCTTCAAGAGATTACAACAGTCTTTTACTATGAGAAAGCCATTCGAAAGCGCAAGTATTAAGTGATGCTGCTATAAATGAAAGCGCTTGCTATAGGCAGTCGATGGAGAATGGAGCGTTGGCCTTCGGGTTGCTGATCATTCTTTGTTAGCCCAAAACATGAGGAAGCTAATTATGGGGAGAGGGTTTACGATGAACAATTATATTACATGGAAATATAGAGAAGAGGAAGTTTCGGAAGCGAAAGTAGTAGAACTTGGTCAACAGTTAGGATTTCAACTACCACAAGACTATATTGATTGTGTCAAAGTCAATGGTGGCGCGAGCGTTGAACCAGAATCTTTTATGGCAGGGACGATTGAACGTTGTTTTGGAGGATTATTTAGATATGATGATGAGGAAAATGTAGATTATATTGTTAAAGTCTATGAAGACTATCAACCGAGCCTCCCTGAAAAGATCTTCCCATTTGCTGATGATCCTGCAGGGAATTTAATCTGTTTTGACTACAGCAGTAGCGAGACGAATCCGTTCATCGTATTTTGGGATCATGAAGGCGCATGGGAGAAGGAAGCTATCATGGAAGAGGAAGGATTGACGTCCGAGGAAGCCGAGGTGTATATGCGTGAACAGCTCACCTATGTAGCTGCGAGCTTTACGGAACTGTTAGAGAGTTTACGTGACTCTGAAGGGTGATAGATTCCTATAGTAGTAGAAGACGAGCACTTGATTTCAAAAAAGAATTTCTACATATGTTAAAGGAATAGATTCTTGTTGATAGGATCTAAACCTCAATAGAATGCCTGTAAAATTGCAGAGGTATACTCAAGTCAATATCAGCCGATTTTATTATCCATGTCGTAAGATCTGGTAAGAAATTGAAACCGGCTGGTATGATGATATAATTTTATTACTGAAGGTTTTGAATTTAGTTCAGAGGTGAAGAAATTTGGAAAATAAAATGGAACTATTAAGTAAAGAATATGTAGTAGAGCACGGTGTGGATTTTGATGAGAAACTATGGTTTACTTCATACAGTGATGAAGTGCTAGACAACCCAGAAGATGAGGGTGGAAAACCTTTTACTGGTTTAGCTTACGAGTTATATGGTAATGGGAATTTAGCGTATTACTGTTACTATAAAAATGGATTTTTAGAAGGATACTATGTGAAATTTCACCAAAATAAGAACGTAAAAGCTATTGATTACATGGTAAAAGGACAAACAAGAGGAATCGGTAGAATTTGGTATGAAAGTGGAGAGCTTAAACATGAAGGAGAGTATAAGTTTGGGATTTGTTTAAAGTATACGGAGTGGGACCAACAAGGGAATATCATTAATCAAAAGGTTGCTCCAACAAAAGGAGAGTTAGAGCTAGTTTCCCGGATCTCTGACTGGGTTGATCATGAATAATTTTGATGAAAAGAAACGAATACAAGAGTTTTCAACTATTCAGCGTGAATTATTACCTCAGATTAATTTAGAAAATAAATTCCAGGTTGAAGAGATACGATATATTGCAGGGGTAGATTTGGCTTATTGGGATGTAGATGAAGCGAAATATGGCACATGTTGTATTGTAATCATTGATTATTTTACAAAGGATGTTGTCGAAAAAGTATACAGTTATGGGGAGATACTAGTCCCTTACATTCCAGGTTTCCTTGCCTTTCGAGAGTTACCTTTAGTCATAGAGGCAGTTGAAAAGCTAACGCTGCAACCAGATCTCTATATTTTTGATGGCAATGGATATTTGCATGATCGTCATATGGGGATTGCTACTCATGCTTCCTTTCTTCTAAATAAACCAACAATTGGTGTAGCAAAAAGTTATCTTAAGATTCAAGATGTAGATTTTATGATGCCCGAGAATAAAGAAGGCGCTTACACCGATATTGTAATAAATAATGAAGTCTATGGTCGAACGTTAAGAACGACCCAAAATGTTAAACCCATTTTTGTTTCTTGTGGGAACTGGATTGATTTAGATACAAGTACTGAAATTGTTATGAACTGTATTAATAATGAAAGTCGGTTACCCATTCCTGTTAGACTTGCAGATTTAGAAACGCATAAAATAAGGAAGAAATTAATAGAAAGATAAAATCCTTAAAGCCTTAAGGAGAATATTAAAAGATAACTAGTAGATGAAGAATTCGAGACGACATAGTTGCGCATGACTAGATGAACGGCTTTTTATAAGGAACGGGACGCGTTGTTACGGCGTTTGTTGGAACCGAAGAAATACGTGTGTATACTGTTAGAGAGTTTACGTGACTCTGAAGGGTGATAGAATTCATATTAAATACGAGATTTCACAACAGGTAATGGTAGAAGAAATGGCTACGCATGATGGCGCATATTCCGTATCTGTATGACGGAGGCCTTGACGACGGTGTAATCCTTCCAAATGGCGAACCGCCTCAACCGTTTGCGCCGAATACAAAGTGATCATGTATGATGAGCTGTCGACCGTACGAATCGGAATTAGATACTATTCCTACGAAACGCGGAGATGTGAACATCTTTACCCTCATTCCTATCTATGAGGAAAAAAGAGTACTCGCTTTAGAAAAAGGACATGAGTACTTACTGAAAAGAATGAGGGAGCAAGGTATTACGGATGTGGTAGACATTCACAGAAGAAATGTCGGCTTGTAACCATAAATGAAGGAAACATCGTGACGCATGGAACCTTCATGCGTTTTTTGCTTCTTAAATTTCAACTAGCTTTCTAAGGAGAACAGCACAGCCGAGACGAAGGGGGTGCAGGTCGGCGATTCTGGCTGGATGAACCTCTTATGGAATACATAATATACCATTCATAGGGTGGTAGATCGATTGGATAGATCTCCGCGGTAACTAGTAAAGAAGGGGAACAAATATGAAAATCAAACAGGACACTATTGTTAGACCATTGCCTTCAGAGGAATTAATAAAAAATCACGAAAAATTTTGGAGACTTTTATTACCAGAGTCTTTCTTAGAATTTATAAAAGAAAATAATGGTGTAGAGGTTGAGGAGGCAATATTTGAGTGTAACAACCGTGGTTATGCGATGGAAAGATTTTTATGTATTTTAGATGATATTGAGAATCATCCTAAAGGAATTTATGATATAGATGTTGTATTTTCTCAAATAGGTGAAAGGTTAACTGATAATGAAGATTTAGTAGGGGCAGAGGTATTGCCAATTGCTAGTCTATTTGCGGGAGATTTTGTATGCTTAGATTTTAGAACAAATAAAAATAATCCAACTATTTGTATATGGTCTCATGAAGAATCCGGTGAGTTTGAGCCTGTTACTTATAATTTGGCTGATAACTTTACTGGATTATTAAAGATGTTTTCGATAGATACAAAGTGAGTGCAAGCTGAGAATATATTTTAGATGTAGACTGACCGAGTCATATGAAATAGTAGAAAACACCTTTGTTGGCTGCTTATTTAAGCTTAGAATGTGGATGGAGAGCGTGGGACGGATACTAAAGTATAGTAAGATTGATTGAATAAACAGGTAACTTTAGTGATAAACAGAATAATGAAAAGACTTGAAACATTATTATTGTTTTGGAAAAAGCAATGTGCCTAGAGGAGGCTGTTGAATTGCAATGAGCTAATAGAGATAAGTATGCTTTTAGAACCAAATTAAATGAACCCTGATTAGCTTTATAATCCTACTAAGTTTTATTTAAATTGAGCCGCTCAAAGGTTGGCAGGAGGTTTGGTAAGATTTTTTGGGATAGGTTCTTTAAGCTTTGTGATACATAATTAGAATTAGTTAATCACCTTCATGAAAAGGATGAATGATATATTTTATTGGATGATACTGTAGATAAGAATTTAGAAGTAAACTTTGAACTACTTTCTTGGAAAATGCAGTTAGTAATAGAGAATATTTATAGAAAAGTTAACAACCTTGGTGGAAATCAATGATGGGGAGAGGGTTTACAATGAACAATCATATTACATGGGAATTTGCGGATGCTGAAGTTTCGGAGGCAAAAGTAGTAGAAATTGGTCAACAGTTAGGATATCAATTGCCACAAGATTATATTGACTGTGTCAAAGTGAATGGTGGCGCGAGCGTTGAACCGGAAGCTTTTATGGCAGGG
>NZ_AKKV01000011.1 GCF_000269865.1 Fictibacillus macauensis ZFHKF-1 | reverse complement strand
ATATTTCGACCTGAAATTTTCATATTGTTTTTTTAGCACAGGGTCGTTTCTAAAGCTTCCACCATTCTCCACTAAGCCATGCAATATTTTATAATATTCCTTATGCATAGTACCCGGAAGCTCCACCATCGATCCAGGCTCTCTTTGAATTAAATGATGAAGTTCTATAGCAGTCCCATCTTGCCAAATTGGTGCTCTTCCTTTTTTCATCAATTGGAGATTTGTCTTACCAGTTTTAGGGTCAATTCTCATATAATCAATATCTAACCTTTGAAAAACCCGTCTGCTAATATCCCTTACTTCTCCATTAACTTTAGTTCTTCCAGTATATTCTACATCCTTATAGTTTTTATATTCTTTACCCGTACCCTTAACCTTTCTTTTCTTAAAGAAATCTTCCAAACTACCAATGATTTTTTTTTGATTTTTGATATCACCTAATTCGTTAGCTTGCATGGCTCTCATAATCGCCATTGCCCTAGCTTGTTCCATTAGTTTATCATTTGTATTGTACTGTCCACCTTTTATACTTGCTTTTCTAATTATACCTTCAAAACGTCCTGAACCGCCTATAAATTTCGCAAGGATTCCTGCTCCACCTGGTATGTCAAAAAAGCTTTGAAAACCGAGGCCAACTCGTTCATTTAAATCGAGTTCACGCTTGGAAGCCCAATGTTTTCCCGTGACTACAGAAGAAGCATTTAAGCCTACAATAATAAATCCTATCCCCTTTACTGCCACTTTCCCAAAAGCGCCTCCAACCAGGCTAGCAAGTAGTTCCGCTTTTGCAACCTTTTCTTCAATTTCTTTTTGATGTTTTAATTTATAGGACTCATAGTTAAATGCATATCCTTGCAGTGATGCTTTTGTAAATTCTTTGAACGTAAATGTAGCGTTGGGATTTACCTTTTTCCATATTTTGTATTGAAACTTCATTTGTTCTTGATAAACGTTTTTACTGCCCAATAAATCTGAAAGATTCACTTGTTTTTTTAAAACTGTATCATCAAATACCATGGCACCGCGGTCGCCATACCTATTTTGAACTACTTCCGTAGCACCTATTCTATTCGTTGTCTTATACTTAAATATATCTAAGTTATTTACGGCCACAAAAAAGTCATCCATATCATTACAAAAGGGCTTATCAATTTCTCCATTTAACTCTAAACCAATATTAGATGCAAATTTTCTTACTTTTCCATAGTTATGTTCTAATGTTCCATAGTCAGATAGCTTATTTTTAAGTTCAAAATTTATGACGTTATCGCTATCGTTTTCTTTGATTGCTTTTTCTATATTGTTTAAGTTATTCCAATTATTTTTAAAATAGCTAAATGATGTTTCAAGACCTGATACAGCAGTCACCAGATCTCCCCAGTCCGACATTTTGAACTTAATATCCATCTAATCCCCCTAGAGACCCAATGTTATGACTCAATTTTATTCATAATATCCATAGCCAATTTTTTGTCTATTCTTAGAAATTCAGTCCAACAGTGCATCAATGCTCCTGATACATCTACATATTGTTTCTTTAAACTCTCTAACTTCTTAGCTGCTCCCTCATACGCTGATAGTTGTTTTAGCGCTTCACCCTCTGTATAGAACTGAGATTGGGCAATTTGATTCATATTTTCACAAGCATTCTCCTCTAATTCGCGCATAATTTTTTTTATCATTTTAAACAAATGAATTAGTTCCTCTGACTTTAAATCTATGGACTTATTACCCTTGTTTACTTCCACTGCAGTTCCTCTCCTTTTATGCCCAACTCTTTTGCTAACATAGAATATATGTAATACGGACTGACTCGTTCATAGATTTTTTTTACAACATCCGCCATAATTAACTTTCCTTTGCTTTCAAAAATAAGTAACTGTTTATAAAAGGCTGCATTATTGATGTTTCGTAGCTTTTCTTTTATATTAAATATTTCTATATTTAATAAATCTACGTCATCTAAGTGTTCTCCTACTTCTTTTTTCGAAATAGGTTCTTTAAATAGATCTTCCGTAGCATCCTGCTGGTTACCTAACATTGTAGGAAATCTTTCCTTGATAGTTTCCATCACTACATTCGTACTCATAACTCCCAGATCATACTGTTCTTCATATTCCTCACGTTCACTCAAAAAGACAACCTGAGTAGGATCTCGTTCATTAAAACCCAGCATAAATTGATTAATCCGTATATATTTATCACTACTGTAATAGTCTTCTAACATACTAATAACGAAAGCACCCTCATTCGTTATTTGATGCTCATGTGAGATGATGCCTTTTTTAATCAATCGCTCAAATGCTTCTTTATAAATCACTTCACCTAATACATCAAAACTATCACGAGAAGGTAAACCAAATAGGAGTTTCCCCTCAAAAGCATCGCATAATAAAAATAATTCTAATGCTGTAAAATACTCGGTTTCTTTCATATACTATTTACCTCTTTAACATACGGGTTCTCCGGAAATTTCCCGATATTATCTTTTAACTGCTTTAAAGCTTTTGTTTGTTTCTCAGAAGCCTCTGCAAAGTCAGCATGATATTGATAAAGAATTTCTACATATGTTAGAAACGCATCTCTCGTGTCACCTCTCCATTGTGCCTGTTTTGCATAAGCTATTAGATCTTTACACGTTTTTAAAGATTCTTTGATAGAAGCTTCCACCTTATCAGCATGCTTTATTGCAGAAGATAGTTTTTCTCCGTCAATTGTTGTACTTTGCATTGATCATCACCCTAAATTAAATTTTAAGTTTTTATCGTTTTTAGTAACTACGCAATACTATCTTCGCAAAGTTTCTTATAATGTTCATATTGTTTATATGCTTGATCCCTAGCGCTTTCTAAGCTTACTGTTTTTTCTTCCATTTGCTTTATAAACTTTTTTAGCTCATCATCAAGTCCTTTAAGCTTTGGCTCGACAAATTTCGAAGGGATGCCGCTTATCCCTAAATTTGGAACTAAACTGAAATAGGTATCTCGCAACGCTTTAACCTCTTTTAAATTTCCTTTGTGAGCTTCTAAAGCTTCTTTGATTTGGTTATGCAACTGACCATATTGATTTTTATTAGATTCATATTTATAAATATCTTCCATTCAATCCACTCTCCATTTCTCTTCATCTTCTGTATCTTTTTTTGAAAAAAAGATACGTTAGCATGCTGCAAGAATTAATAGAGTATACCTTCCAATTTCAATTATCCACCATTTTATGGTACCTCACATAGGAAAATGTTCAATAAGGAAGAAGAACTAATACATCCTATACGTCTACATTAAAAATGGGAAAATTATCATAGTCTCTATTCAAAAGCACTTGTACAGCATCTGGATGAGAAAAAAAGAAAAATAAAAAAGCTCTAAAACAAGGACTTTCCCCTTATTCAATCAACTTTCACTATTTACACTCTAAAGCTACAATTCAAAGCACCCAGCTTTTTTGACTATAGTACACCTGCTACCACTGTACTAAATGGTAGTTTACAAATGACTTGTACTTATTCTTTTGAACCATTTTGAGTAAACACTTGATATGTTCCTTTATGTTTTACTTTTCAACGTTTAAGGGTTATTATGTATTAAACATTAAAGAGGACAAATATTGTCCTCTTTGTCCGAGATACATTCGAAATGAGTTGATATTTTGCAAATAAAAACAGGTGTTGAGCAATCGGTGTATGCTATTCTACTGCTGACGTTTTTACCTGAAAAAGCGGTTCTTCCAGGAGATGTAATCAGTACTCAGCTCGGGGGATCGCCTACGTATTTTCTAAAGCTTCTCCGAAAACTAGTTAAAGCAGATTTGCTTACTTCTGTACCTGGAAGCAAGGGTGGCTTTCGCTTAAAGAAAACACCCGAGAACATTACAATTTATGACGTATACGTAGCCATTGAAGGCAAGCAATCTCTTTATTCCTCGAGTGGCATTTTTCACGATATGCTTAACTTAAAAGAGAAAGACATCTGTTTATTATCAGACTTAATGGAAGAAGCTGAGTCTTCATGGCAATCCATTTTAAAACGGCAAACTATTGCTCTTTTCACAGATGAAATTTATAAAAAATGTCCACAAGAAAGCCTGGACACGCTTAAAGCAACAATCTCAGAAAAAATGGTACTGTAAACACAAAAGGGGATTATTATGGAAAACCTAACAAGATATTTTGATTTATTCGATCAATCACGTACAAGCGAACAAGCATTTGAAGAATTAGTAAGCCTTTTTTCAGATGATATTGTATTTGTCTTAAACGGCCATCAAAAGCAAGGAATTGAAAACTGGAAGCTGTTTGTGAAAATGGTGTTTAAAGAAAATGCAGATATTAAGCATATGTTCGAAGGTTGGAAAGCAGTTAAAAATACAGATTTGTTTGAAACAGCTTGGGCTGTATGCGGCAAACGTGCCTCGGGAACTGTCTTTACGCAAACCGGAAAAGATATAGCAAAGTTAGATCATAATGGGAAGATCGCGTATTTAGAAAATGTTCCAGACAATACAGAGATGTTTGACTCATACAAAAACTAAGAGCAGAAGGGCGCCATACAATCGGCGTTCTTTTTTCTGTCATCTATACTTGTTTTTGCACCTCCATTCACCTTCAAAGATTACTTGATTTCTTAGGATATTCCATCACCCTCTCCTTCCATCGTTCATTATTTTTTGTAAAAATCCTTTGATATGACGCAATAGGCACTTTTGCGTTTCTATATCACTAAAAAGTGCGTACTTTTTTTTCTGTATGGAGCGCTTCATACTATAAAAGCATCGAAAAATTAAGGAATAAGGGTAAAACGGAATTCGTACTAAATGTCGTTGAGAATGCAGGCAATAAAAAATCCTTAAGTTTCACTCAACTTAAGGATGACTTTGCTCAGTGGCTAGATCTTCATCTCGTTGCATAAGCAACACATCTTCACCACGATCGATTAAGCGGTCAATATGTTTTTCGCCCCATAGGCAGAGTAAGTGAAGGACAGGCTCCATTTCCTGACCGTATGGCGTCAAAGAATACTCGACCTTTGGTGGGACTTGATTGAACACTTTACGTTTGATTAATCCACTTTGCTCCAATTCTCGCAATTGATTCGTTAACATCTTTTGCGAAATACCAGGAATTAAGCGCCGAAATTCACTGGTGCGAATTTGACCATAGTGAATTAAGTGACATAGTATGACGGGTTTCCATTTACCGCCCACCACTTCAATGGTGGCTTCAACACCAATATTATAAACTTTTTTCATGGCAACCCCCTGTATTCCTTAATTGTTACTAAACGTATCATACGTGCTTATTAGGTATGTATGAATATACTATATGCGCAAAAAAAATTCAAAGGAGTGACTTATTTTATGAAATCAGCATCACCATCCAAAGCCAATCTCACACTCCTTGCTCTCGCAATCAGTGCTTTTGGTATTGGATCAACAGAATTTATTAGTGTCGGCCTACTACCACTCATTACAAATGATTTCGGTACAACCTTAAGTACCGCAAGTTTAACCGTATCAATTTATGCTTTAGGTGTAACAATAGGGGCACCACTCTTAACGGTTTTAACGTCTAAAATAGAGCGTAAAAAAGTATTATTACTTGTCATGCTTCTTTTTATACTAGGAAACCTTTGTGCTGCTATCGCGCCTACATTCTCTGTACTATTAATTGGACGAATCATTTCCGCTTTAGCACATGGTGTCTTTATGTCTATTGCTGCAGTTATTGCCGCTGATGTCGTCGCGCCAAATAAACGGGCAAGCGCCATTGCCATTATGTTTACAGGGTTAACGCTAGCTACTGTAACAGGTGTTCCACTCGGGACATTTATAGGACAAGTTCTACACTGGCGTATGTCATTTGTCTTTATCGTCCTCGTCGGTTTAATTGGGTTAATTTGCAATGCCATACTCGTACCAAGTCACTTATCAAAAAGTAATCCTATTGCAATCCGTGATATTGGTAAAGTTCTAGGCAACATGCGCATGCTATTCATCCTATTTATTACAGCCATCGGTTATGGTGGCACATTTGTCGTATACACCTATGTATCGCCTATTTTAGAAAAATATATGAGCTACTCAACACACGCAATTGTTGTGATTTTAATTTTATATGGTATTTGTGTAGCGATCGGAAATACAGTAGGTGGACGCCTTGCCAACAATAACCCCCTACGCGCCATTTTCATTTGCTTTATCGGTCTTAGCTTAGCATTACTGGGGATTCAATTCTTTATTCATTCTCATATTACGGGACTCATTATGGTATTTATGATGGGATTGTTTATGTTTATGAATGTGCCTGGCTTACAACTATATGCTGTTCAGCTTTCAGAAAAATATATACCATCTGCCACTGCAATGGCTTCTGCATTAAATATTTCTGCCTTTAATGTCGGAATCTTTCTAGGCTCTTATGTGGGTGGATTGATTGTCCAATATCAATCATTAGAGCATACACCTATTTACGGTTTTCTAATGGTGATGGGCGCGGCAATTTTCACATTTGCATGGTTGATGTTTGAAAATAAACAGAAGAAACGTTCACATGAGAAAGTCTAGTGAACGTTTCGATCTAGAGAAATGCCCAACAGGGTGTTTTTCTCTAGATCAATAAATAGCGTGACCATGATCGGAAGAGGTAACTTCATCATTTACACAAAATTATTGACACTTCTAAAAATGACCTTATTCAGCTTTAAGCTAAACAAGGTCATTTATCTATAGTAAAACTCTTCTTCCCATGCTTCTTTTGCATCCAATAACCTTTGTGATAAAAACTCATAAAAATTCTTTGCTGTATTGTAGTCATCAAGTCCACCTTGTCTATCCCATGCTATTACTGGGCATTCATTGTTTTCCATATTACTAGT
>NZ_AKKV01000010.1 GCF_000269865.1 Fictibacillus macauensis ZFHKF-1 | reverse complement strand
TCGGTTCGTTCGAATCCATTTTGCCTTGCGGGTTCTGTTTCACTCGTTCCAAGGCTGAATTTTGTATTTGCTTCATTAAAATGCAAATTAAATTTAACGTAAAATTCAGTTGCAAACCTATGTAAATTTCGCTGCATTCTTCTGCCCTTTCTGCTTGCAAAAAACATTTTGGTATCAGGTTCAAGTAACCCTACTAAAAACTGTCGCTTCTTTCGGAAAAATTTTATAAAAAAAAACCTACCACTAATCTACTACAATATGCAAATCTAATTAGGATTTATCGCATAAGTTGTTTGAATCAAAACCGTCCATTTTCCTCAAAAATATAACTTTCTTATATTAACTAGAATTTTTCAAGCTCTTCTCTACCTTTTGCTTAATTGTTATATCGGTCATACAACTGTTATATTCCAATTAATATTTTTGTATTTATTTGTATATATTTGTTTTATTTTGTAATAGCTTGGGTAAACATCATCTAGAACAATTACAAATTTTACATATCTATTTCAACAACCTATACTTTTAAATTTTCTCAAAAACAAACATGAAAAAGGGTACTATCTTAACTAAGTCGCTTGTGAGCCTAACTTTACTATCCTCTGTATGTCTCATTCCATTCGCTACTGCTAACGTCAGTGAGGGGTACTTCTACCTCTGTGCCGAATTTATCTCAGTGCATTGATTGCACTACAGACAAGATCAAGCCTAACTTTATGGTAGCCAAGGAAAAATCAGAGTGAACGGTGATTCCAAGGGTAAAGTTTATATTGATAAGTCAGTTGACAAAAACTCTAAGGATTATAAAAGGCTCAAAGAGATAGTCGAAATAATCAACAATCATGTATCACTGAAGTATGTAGAAATGGAGTACGACAAAAAGCGTATGACTAGATATGACTCCACTCCTGCTTTCGCTGAGTTCGCCAGAAACTTGGTCGTTTCTGAAGGAAAGAAAAATGGAGATTTCCCTGAGCCTCAATATGCAGATGGCAAAAAAACTAAAAGAGGTTACGCTGTTTCATTTTCTAACTCCGAAACCAACCAATTGGTCGCCACTATGAGCCTTGAAAGCATCATCATGCCAATAGTGGCTGGATTACTCGGAGGTACTGGACTGCCAGCCGCAGCAATTGCGCTTTTCTCTGCTATTGTTAATAAGGCGTCTGACAAACTTGATAAGGCTAACAAAGGAAAGGTGTCACTATTGAAGTTAACACCGATACAACCGCTGTAAGCATCTATGGAAACTATCCTTATGAGGAGTTGTTCTTTATGATAAGAGGAGAAGAAAAGTGGAGAACCCTGAAGAACGATTCTGTAAGATTTTCTCTAATGATTTTTAACGCAGTTTTAGTCATTCTACTTTCATTTATTGATCAAATCTATATTAGAAATATTATAATGATGCTGATGGTTCTCTCTCTTTCACTCATCGGTGTATATACGATTATTCGCTTTAAATATTTAAAAGAACACGGCAACCCTACGCTGAATATAATGATGCCTATATATGTAGTAGGAAATATATACGCATTCTATTCAGAAATCAACTTTTAAGCAAAAAGAAGAGTGATCCATGCACTCTTCTTTTTTATATTCTTACTTTTCGCTTCGTCTCGTGTTTTTTAGAGCTTGCTTTTGTTTGATACGTTAGCCACCAGTTCAAAAAGCTGATTAGGGTTAAGGTCTACTCCACGTATATCGGAATCGCTTATAATCTCTAGATTGCCAATAACCCTTGATTTATCTAATGCGATATATAGATTAGCTCTGAGCATATAAGATTAAAAGTTCATCAAGATCTGCTTTCTTTACTTCCTTGATATATAGTTTAGGTAAGCGATCCCTATCTATATAGTAGCTAAGGATATATGTGTTTTTTAAACCCATTGTTCACATTTGATTGATCTTCACTAATTAATCTTATACAATCGTCACCTCTAATACTCACTCTAAAGGTTTTATTCATATATCTTGCAAAAGTCCCTTTCTCCATCAGCTATCTCTCTATATAATCTATTCATTTCCTTTTTCCATACTCAACCTCCTGCTCCATGATCATTGGCTTTTTCAAATATTCCTTAACCTTCAATCTCATAAACTACGATATATGAATCTGGTCTTAATGAAGTTCAAGCGAAAACTATCTTGATTTTTACAGGCTGTTTTCGTGAACTTTGTTGTTTTCCGATTGTTAGAAAAAATATGGTATAATTTATCACTTAAAAACAGATAAAGAGAGTGTGGATAGCGTATGAAAATTGGAGTGATTGCTGATATTCACGGCAATGCTCCTGCCTTAAAAGCGGTTCTTAATGAGTTTGATAACAGGCAGGACATTGAACATATTTATTGTTTGGGAGATATGATAGGAATAGGGCCAGATACTAATGAAGTCTTGGGAATTTTATTTGCAAGAAATGATGTATCTATGCTTACTGGAAATCACGATGAAGCGGTTTTGGCACTTCTAAAAGGGGAAGAATATCCATTAAGTCACTCTCACGCTAAGAAACATCACCAATGGATTGCGGATCATATGCACAAAGGTTTCATCTCACAATTAGAACAGTTGCCTCGAATAATCACTTTATCCATTGAAGGTAAGTCTATATTGTTAATCCATTATCATATTGAGCAAGCAAAATTAAATGAACACATTAGCAAAGACCCTTTTAGTAAAATTGTTGAGCCGAGTTTAGATCATTTGCTCTCTCTATTTAAAGAGAACGAAGAAGATTTAATATGTTTTGGACATCATCATCCACTTCATTTTTTCGAGAGTAACGAAACGGATACGATCTATGTAAATCCAGGATCTTTAGGGTGCAATTCAAAACCAGCTGCCCCGTATTCAATAGTAGATATAGAAAAGGACAAAATTATAGTTAGTCTAAAAGAAGTCCTATATGATAACACAATGTTTTTAGCGTCCTATGAATTATTGCAGGTTCCAGACCGTGATTTTCTTATCAAAGTATTTCACGGCAATCAGTTAATCCTTTGAGCTATAAGCCGACATTCTTTCTGTGTATGTCTAAGACATCCGAAATGCCATGTTCCCTCATTCTTTTCAGTAAATACTCATGTCCTTTTTCTAAAGCGAGCATTCTTTCTTCCTCATAAATAGGAATGAGCGTAAATACGTTCACATCTCCCTGTCCTGTAGGAATAGAGTCTAATTCCGATTCGTACGGTCGACAGCTCATGATACATGATAATTTTGTATTCGGCGCAAAAGGCTGAGGCGGATCGCCATTCGGGAGGATCACACCTTCGTCAAGCCCTCCCTCATACAGATGCGGAATATGCGCCACCATGCGTAGCCACTTCATGGGCCAAAAGTGGGCTGGATCGTTCATAACATCTTGTTCAACAGGCCAATCGGATGGCAACTTCAGCAGCAGTTCTGCATATTTGAACGCCTCCTCCTCCATTGAATAGCCCATCGGTTCGTCACTCATACCGGTTGTAAACAGCGTCGTAAAAGGGTGCTCTTTTGATGAAGGGATGACGTGAATCGTCACAGCCACTTTACTGCCAGGAATGAGTTCACCGATACTGTTTTTCACAGGGCCAAAGTATTTGACCATCTGCGCAAAAATTACGTCCTCATCTTCATGAGGAGGATCATTTTCTACTACCTCAGCACCTCTTTCAATCATTTTTCGTTTGAGATAGTCAGCAATCTCTAATTGACCTCTCTCAAGCGCAAAATTAAAGGCATCCGTATTTTTCATAATCTCACCTGTGTACTTTACGGTTAGATCAATACCACTGTGAACAAGATACTGAACAACATCCAGATGACCACCATAAATGGCTGAGAATAAAGGGTTTCTACCCGGGTCACTTACATCTAATTGTGCACCTTGATTCAACAAGTACTGGACAATACTTAGTTCGCCTTCGCCAGCTGCATGGGCAATCGGTGCTGATTTTGGTATTCCTTCATTTATATTAAAATCCATACCCAATTCTACTAGAAATTTAACCAACTCCAGTTGACCTTCTAATGCGGCAACATGTAACCATGTTCCAAATGGTGTTACAAAATCAAGTAAACTTTCGTCTGAAGTAATGAGCTCTTTCACTTGTTCTATTTCACCATCATCGATTAAATCAAGAATTTCTGCAACTTTCTCTCTATTATTCATAGTTACCTCCTAAAACATTTCTATTTCCAATGATAATGCCTCTCTAAATAGGGCATGTTACGAATAACAATATCGTTCCAATAGCGGTAGCCTAGGTTAATTTTTTTATTCTGCTGAGCTCTTCTGACTCTCCAAAGAGTTTATTTGTACTATAACAATCAAACTGCATAAATCTTATGTATCAATCGCTATCCTACTTCCCACACATTATAGTTTCTTGATCATTTCTATAATTTCAATCTCATCCTTCTTTACTGATTTCTCATAGTAGTACTTATCGGTTCGTTCGAATCCATTTTGCCTTGCGGGTTCCGTTTCACTCGTTCCAAGGCTGAGTTTTGTGCCGTCTTCATAAAAATCTAAATTGAAAATGTATCCATTGTATTTTGCTTCATAATCCACTTCATAAAGTTCATCAAGATCTGCTTTCTTTACTTCCTTGATATATAGTTTAGGTGAGCTATCACTATCTTTATAGTAGCTAGGATAGATGTATTCTAGAAACCCATTGTCCACATCTGCTTGATTTTCACTAACTAACCCTATATGACTGCCATTTCTATCACTCACTCTAAAGGTTTTGTTCATATATCTTGCAAAAGTCCCTTTCTTCATACATTTTTCTCCCTTGTTAATTATTTGATATAAAATATTTTGGCCATTTCCGTACGTCATCATATGTTCTGCCCCTTTGGCTTGATTCAGGAGAAATTCCTTCGAGTGATGCGTGATTAATTTCACCACCCACATCCTCCCGATCTAGTCCGTCTTGTCTATCACCTTCCGGACGCAACCTTAAATGGAATCTCTATGGTTTCGCTGATGTTGGCAGTGTTTTTCTATATCCTGTTGCTCATTTTCAAAGAAGTTCCCGCTAAAAAAGGCTTCGCAAAATTCAAATAAAGAGAGCTTTTAGTTTGAATTTTTTCTTCGATTCTTGATAACTATTTTAACATTTTGTTCCATTGCACGGGCATTAAGTTTTGATAGCCAGTTAGTAACGTAAGAGCTCAATGACTTCTCCCACAAGGCAATTACTATTATGCACGTCCAATTAAAAAGCACTTGATTTCCCTATGAAAAATCAAGTGCACGCGTTATTCAATAATTTCAAATTGCAACATCTTGGTAACATCTATTATAAGACGAATTCCTAAACCATTTTCCTCAAAACGTTAGTAATTATTTTTTAAAATCTCGAAAGAAATATATTACTTACTTTGATATTCTCAATAGTTGAATCAGCAAAGTCTTTATTCTTTTTCAACTCTTCAAAACTCATGATTAAATCAAAAAAAGAATTATAAATCAACGTTACAGGTTCCCACATCTCTTCCAATGTATTTACCTGCAATTTTTCCTCCCAATAATATATCTTACCAAATGCTTTGTTATTAATACCGACACAAAGCTGGTCACCTCCTGGACATTCTGCAATTGGCATCAAATCATCAGGAATCCTATCCGTATAACGATTAATAATTAATTTTATATCATAGTTATCTCCAGTAAGACCATAAAAGTTCACTATCGTTAAAGGTTCTTGATCGACAGTGTTTGCTGGATAAAAGGCGACTTCAGTATCATTAAAATTTAGTGCCAAACGTGTGAAGAAACTCTTTATATTCATCTGGTAAAGTTAAACCTATCGTTTGTTCAACTTTTTCAACCTCTCTACTTGAATTATTCCCATATTTACTTGTAATCCCTAACAAGCTTAATTTATTTTCAATTTTCAAGGTTTAATACCCTCCTCACAAATGAGATGCCGCTTTTGGAACACTTCGTACACTAATGAAATAACCTTAATCCGTAAAACACTTGTCGCCTGTTCATAGACAAGTACTTTCATGTTTATGAATTTCTAATTTTATTATTATTTGCAAGTTTTCAGTGCGAAATTCCACAAATTTAAAATAGTCTTTATCGTGTCCATAAGTACATACACTTTGATTTCAGTTCTTGATTTTCACCAACAAATTCCATACGCGCATGACCGCCATTTATCTCAGTTTCATTTTTATTTCATAGCCCTTATTTGCCAAGAAATCTGCGGTTTCATTCTCTTTCTTAACATCATGTGAAAATCAACCTCTGTCTCTCTAAAACTATTAATCCCTCTTCTTCAATAGAGCTTTTACCAAAACCTTTACTCCCCGACCCTGCACTCGCCATCCACGCCCTAACCTTATTCTCCACCGTATGCGTTTTCCCTACGATGTCTTTGACGAAGCTGCCATGCTCGGACCCGTACCGCTCCTAGGAAGGTTTCTCTCATTATTAGTTGTCGTGACTATAGTGTATCAAGAAGAGTATACAAAATATTTTATACTCTCGTTTTTAATATTTATTTATATTTTAGGAATATCAATTACATTTCCTGGTGACTTTTTAATAAGAATATCTGAAATATTTAGGTTCCTTTTTTTTAACTTGAATATTTGAATTTTTGTTAATTCAGGGCTAAATGATATATTTTGTGTTTTAAACGTCAAATTCATAATTTTATTTTGAAGTTTTAACATAAAAACCCTCCATTCTTGTAATGGAGAATTCGAAACTTCCTCCGGGCTTTCTAATAGTCGATATCCGTCTGCATAATGAAACATTAGTAATCCCGTTCCTAAATCACACTCTTTGTTTTCCAGAATTGTATTTGGTATATCAAATCCATTATTCCAATTATAATTTGCTGCAAAACAATGAAGGATTATTGGATTATCTATATTTTTTATTCGCCTAATTGTTTTCTCGTTATTTGTATTATAAAGTAATTCTTCAAGCAAACTAATATCTTTATTTTCCATTACAGCTTACCACCTTACTGATAGTTACTTATTTTGTACTTCCAATTGTTTTGGATTTATTTTCTAAATTTAGCCACAAGGAAAAGCACCGAGTTGATATTTCTCAAACAATTCTTCAAAGAAAAGGTACTCTTTCCGTTAATTGCTCTATTAAAACCTCTATTACATTCTTATTCAATAAAACTGCCTAATTCCTATTCCCAAAACACCCTTTAGTTATAGAGGCAGCGTCAATCTTTTGAAATTCGCTAGGAATCCATTCTAACGAAGCTTTAGATTCATTTTTTTCGAGATAAGCTCTTCTTCCGTTCACAGCCTTTACTTTCTTTATAAATTCTAGTTAAACAAGTAACCCCGCTAACTGCAGATCTAAATGTTAGAAATGGAGGAAGTAATTGAGACCTTATTTCAAACACTAAATAAAGTTCCTTGCAGATTATTTCAATGAAAAAGCACCTGATTATTTAAAAAATCAAGTGCTTTTCTTCTACTACTATAGGAATTTATCAACCTTCAGAGTCACGTAAACTCTCTAACAGTTCCGTAAAGCTTGCGGCTACATAGGTGAGCTGTTCACGCATATACACCTCGGCTTCCTGTGATGTCAATCCTTCCTCTTCCATGATAGCTTCCTTCTCCCATGCGCCTTCATGGTCCCAAAATACGATGAACGGATTCGTCTCGCTACTGCTGTAGTCAAAACAGATTAAATTACCAGCAGGATCATCAGCAAATGGGAAGATCTTTTCAGG
>NZ_AKKV01000009.1 GCF_000269865.1 Fictibacillus macauensis ZFHKF-1 | reverse complement strand
AAAATCCTAATGTCTAACTTTTTGGGTTCAGTTCATGTTCGAGGTCGTTAATCCAGCATTTTTTATCTTAGTAAGTTTTTTATCATGGTTTAAATATATTCTTTATAAAGACCATTTAATTTACTATAGTAAATATTTGCATTTTTATACATATGTTTTTCTGTATAATAATGAGCTAATGTTTCATATACATATAATAAAAATACTCGATCCTGATTTTTTTCTAAAAAAGGCGTCGCCTCATCTTCTAGAAATTGTTGAAATTCATTGGAATATTCTTTTTGATCCATTTGGAATTCAAGTACTTTCAACCATATATAATTGGAAAACAATTCTTTACCTTGAGCATGTTCTAGGCCTTTTTCAAGCCATTTACGAGCATTCTCAATATCATTCATAGCATAATATGTTCTTGATATTACATTAATTGTTCCCTCTGTATTTTCCCCCTGTTTTTTTTCATAACTTTCTTTTAAATAAGGGATTGCTTTTTCATATTCTTCTGAGCGGAAATAAGAATGTCCTAAGTTATGTAAAATAAGTGGCAGTACAGGTTCAAAAGATGGATTCATCTTCACTGCCTTTAATGCGGTGTGATAATGAAACCTTGCCTTAACAAATTCATTGATTCGAGTGTAGGCAATGCCTAAGATCACATGGCATTCTAAGCTTTTTTTATAGTTAGCTCTTGCATCAAAATCCTCAAGTGCTTCTTTCGCATATAATAAACTCTGCTGAAAAAAACCTAGCTTAGCACTAAGAATAGAAGCATGATATAATAAATCAGAATCTTTAAAGTTTCCTTGTTTATACAACTTAAATGCTTTTTTCAGCTCTCTAAATGCGTCATCGTATTTATTCGTATACTCAGCATACAGTGCTCGACATTGATGAAAGAAGTATTGAGTCTCTATTGATTCAAACTTTCTGAATGCCGAAATCTCTGATAATATTTGATCCGCTTGATCTAATAAATGCTTATATAAATAATATCTAGCAAGTGTAATTTGGTAAAGCGTAACTACTCCCACATCATCAACATTCTCCATGATAGGTAGCAATTCAAAATACTTTTGTGTAATTAGTTCTTCATTTCTGTATTTTATGGCATCTAACCAATTTTTCAATTCAACCTTTAATTCGGTTAAATAGTGATCATCAATCGCTTTAGAATCAATATGCAGCCGCTCGCACAATAGCTCAAGTATTTCTGGACTTGCTACAATACTATTATTTTCAATTTTACTTAAATAAGATATTGAGCAAATGCCGTCGCTTGCTTCTTTTTGCGTTAGTCCTCTTTTCGTTCGATGATAGTATATTTTTTTGCCATCCACTACACAACGTACCTCACTTTATCCCTATTGCAAAATTTTATCTAATGAAAATTCTATCATAGCGATGGGAATAATATAAGTCGATAGACTCTTTTATTCCCCGTCAGGTGAGATTGTAATTAATCGCTGGTAACAATTTAATAGCTCATTTAATTCTCGTCCACGATTTACCGTTTCGGCAGCTTGTATTCCATTACATTCTGCTGACTGAACAAGTTCAATTCGCTTATTTTCAATTAAGTCCATCATTTCTTTATGTAAAGAAGAAAACATAATGCTCACTCCTGGTTTAATAGCTGTATTGTAATGATATATGAAAAAACGTTCAATTTGTAGAAAAAATGAAAAGTTCATGTTGAGAAATATTTCTTAAAAATGCGCCTTTAGACCGCCTATATTCCAAAATGTTGCTCAACTTTATATAAACAATTGTCCACGCAGGAAAAACAAGTCCTTTTTACTGTAAAAAATCATGCTATAGTGAAGAAGATGACAAATAAACGAGGAGTTTATAATTGAAAAAATTGTTAATAGGTCTATCGTTATTTTTCTTATGCATACATGCTGGATGTAGCAATACAACGCAAGAACATCGCCAAAAAACAATCCTCACCATTTCAGCAGCTGCAAGCTTAAAAGACGCTCTATTAGCGGTTCAAAAAGAATATGAAAAGAAACACCCAACCATTAAGCTTCGCTTTAACTTTGGCGCATCAGGTCCCTTACAGCAACAAATTTCCGAGGGTGCACCTGTAGATCTTTTCTTATCCGCAGCTGAAAATCAATTTCAAACGTTACTAAAAGATGGTTCCATTGCTCAAAAGGATCATACATCGTTACTAGGTAATGAGCTTGTTCTTGTCGTACCAAAGACACTTACTTCCGTTGCTTCGATCCATGATTTAAAAAAAGAGGCTGTAAAAAAAGTGGCCCTCGGTACACCTGAAACTGTGCCTGCTGGACAATACGCAAAGCAAACATTAGAGCATGAACACGTCTGGAATGCTCTTAAAGAAAAAGCCATCTACGCAAAAGATGTCCGTCAAGTGCTTACATATGTAGAAACACAAAATGCAGAGGCAGGATTTGTTTATAAAACCGATGCTCTCATTTCTCAAAAAGTAAAAATAGCAGCCATTACAAGTGAAAAAAGTCATGCCCCTATCGTTTATCCATTAGGAATTATTAAACAAAGCAAACATGTAACGGAGGCAAGAGCCTTTTTTCAGTATCTTCAACAACCTAGCACGAAGGATATTTTCTTGAAGTTCGGGTTTACAAAACTTCCTGCTCGTCACTAACACCTCATTTCTTAGTCATAAATGTTACGGCTGCTACATAGCGTAGTATGAATGACGTTAGGAGCGTGATTTCATATGAACTTTAAAGTTGTTAACAGGCAACTCTCAATCGGTGACGTCAATATAATGGGTGTAAGTTTATCCTCGGTACTACTTATTGGTGATGCTCATACGATTGATTCTAGCGCTTTTTTTGACACACCTTCCACTTCGCTTGTTATTGGCGATGATCTTCAATTAACCCAAGGGACATTATACCCATCGCCTGCTGGAACAATAGCCACCGGTCAAAATCCATCAACCGCTGCACCATTCTCAGGGGCTGCATCGGGAAGGTACAAACAAAAATAACACAATAAAACAAGCGTGTACTTATCTTTGTAAGTACACGCTTGTTTTATTGTGCTTTAGCACCTGAGCGAAGAACCATTACTTGATTCATATCATAAAAGTCGGCTTTTGGCTTAATATAGGCAATGCTCGTTAAGCCATAAGGATCTGGTTTAATCTTAACAACGGTTCCAATTGCTAAATCAGGTGGCAAAATTTCACCAAGTCCTGAAGTGACAACTTCTTCACCATTTTTCAAGTCCTTCTTTAGTAAATCTCGTACCATTAAGTACTTATTACTTGGATCAAATCCATTTAAAATTCCGTTGATTTTCTTCTTTTTCCCTTTAATTGTTACCGAAATTCGATATCGCTTATCTTTACTACTTAACAGTTTTACTTCTGAGAAATGAGGCTTTACAATCGACACTTTTCCGATCAAGCCATCCTTCGTCATGACAGCCATGTTCGGCTGGACTTTGTCGCTTGAGCCTTTATCAATTACGATTGTTTCATACCAGCTTTTCCCGTCAGAACTTCGATAGGTGACATTGGCTTGAAGTGGATTATATTGCTCAACATTTTTTGTTTTATTTAAGATGGTTTGTAGATTTTTGTTTTCTCGCTTTAGCTCTGTCGCCTCTACTTCAAGCGATTCTTGCTCTTGTAATTTTGCTTTTAATATTTTATTTTCTTTTTGCGTCGCTTGCATCTGTTGAACGTTATGAACAATATTCATAACATAGCGCTTACCGATAAAATTATCATTTGTAAAATAATAAATCAGCAAAAGCGCTAAAACGCCTGAGCAAAGGAGCAACACGAGGAACTTCCAGCTGAGTAATCGCATCGTTTAATAAAGTCACCTTTCCATGTAATAAACGCAGATAATCATATCATAGTTAGTAGGGTTTTGACAAAAGGCGATTGTAGGATAATTTACATATTTGTTTACTTACACGCATTACCTGCTAAAAGGGCTTGAAGAACCTTTGAATCAATCTCATTTACAGTTTCATATTTGTAACGATACATAGATGCGACAATTTCTTGAACGGAGGACAATGCATGCTGCGTTTTCAATAGTAAATAAAGTGGTACAGGTTGTCCCCCAGGATATAATGGCGGTTGAACATAGGCACATTCTGTAGCTTTTTTATAGCCATGCTTTTTGAAAAAGCGCTGTCGTTTATCACTATCTACACGTTCTTCTACTGTATGTGCATCTTCTGCTCGTTCTGTCTCGAGTGCGAGCGCTCGTAAGGAATGATTTCCTGCTTTTTTAGCGGCTTCTTGTAATTTATTTTCCATTACTTCGAGTGTTAACGAACCAAGTCCTCGCTGCTGAACAGTAGGTGAAGTCGCTAAGTATACGATAAATCCTGTGTTTACATCGGGTAAATAATGTGCGGTAGCAAAAGACACGACGTGATCTTCTTCAATTCCTACTAAAAAATAGTAGTACTTAGCTGCTTCTCCATGTAATCCGTTGCGAAACACGTGATGAGGTTCTCTTACTTCAATTGGAAAAATCTCATCATATAAAGAAAAAACTTGGGATATATAGGGTGAATGTTCCTCTGTGATGAATTCCCATCGTAACGACATTTGACACGCTCCTTTTTCTTTCATAGTAGCATATTCATGAGAATTCCCTCTATTCAACGCTCTTATTAGGTGAAATGGGAGAAGATTTAAATCTAAAAATCCCATTATTTACATGAAATTTTTTTGGCTTTTCATAGGAAAATAAGGAATGAGTGTACACCAAGAATGAAGAAACGTTTGATCCGTCTCCTCATTCTTGTGTTTGGGTTTTCTGTTTCATATGTTCAACATGGGCTACTCCCCAATAATGCATGGCATCCATGACTGGTTTTAGCCCTTTTCCATATTCCGTAATTGAATATTCGACTTTCGGGGGGATTTGGGGATAAACAACACGTTTTACAATATCTTGCTCTTCTAATTCACGTAAATGGAGCGTTAGCATTCGTTGCGTAATATCCGGTATACGCCGTCTTAATTCATTAAATCGCAGAACATCTCCTGTTAAAAGATGTTGAATAATAATTGGTTTCCATTTGCCAACAATCATATCAAGAGCTACGACTACTTGACATTGATCTGGATTTTTCATATGTCATTTCCACTCCTACAGTACCTTTTTTTATACTATACCACATTGATGTGCCTACTTCACAAGTTGTTTTGTATGCATCATAATAACACTTGCAAGGTAACTTATGATACACTGCTTGTTGAACAAATAATAAACAAATTAAGAATAAAGGTGGTACAACTAATGTCTAAAGTTTTGTATATTACAGCTCACCCTCATGATGAGAAACTGTCATTTAGCATGGCTGCAGGTAAGGCGTTCATTGAAGCCTATAAAGAAGCAAATGCAGGCGATGAACTTATTCATATCGATCTTTATAAAGAAGAGATCCCAGCAATTGATGCTGATGTATTTAGCGGCTGGGGGAAACTTCAAAGCGGATCTGGATTTGAAGAACTTTCTGATGTTGAACAGAAAAAAGTTCAACGTCTTAACGAGCTAAGTGATCAATTTGCACAAGCTGATAAATATGTATTTGTAAATCCTATGTGGAACTTTAGCTTCCCTCCAGTTATGAAAGCTTATCTAGATTCTGTTGCAGTTGCAGGTAAATCATTTAAGTATACGGAGCAAGGCCCGGTTGGTTTATTAACAAATAAAAAAGCTTTCCACATCCAAGCAAGTGGTGGTATTTATTCTCAAGGACCTGCTGCTGATTTAGAAATGGGACACCGTTACTTAAACGTTATGATGACATTCTTTGGTGTACCATCTTTTGAAGGCTTGTTTATTGAAGGGCATGCTGCAATGCCTGATCAAGCAGAACAAATTAAACAAGATGGTTTGACAAAAGCAACTGAAGCTGGACGTCAATTTTAAGTTAATAAAATAAACCAAGACCGCGAATGTATTTCGCGGTCTTGGTTTGTAGTGTATGTATTTACTCTTCTGAACTATTAAAAGGCTAAAATAAAATATCGTCGAATGCCTCTCTTAAGTACACATTAAGCATCGGAATCGTAAATTCCTTTTTAAAACGATAGGACTGTACTATATTTCCGTCCCATTGTAGAAGATCAAGTTCACTTGATTTATCCCCAATTTCTATCCAAACCGTTATTAATCCTTCAGGAGTGCGCTCAAACCCTAACTTATGATCTAAAATAATAACTTCAACAAACATGCCCGGAACTGAATCTTGAATACGAATCATTACGTCGCTCGTTTTCTTTTCAACAATCCGTAACTTAAACTTCATATCACTAAAAAACACATGAATTGAATGTTGTGCTTTATCAATATGTAATTTTGCTTGATAATCCACAATATACATTTCTTTCATCTTCTGTATGATTCTTTCAGAGTATGACATCCTACACCTTCCTTTTACAGTCCGAACTTCTATATCTTTAACAATTTCGTATGATGGTTGTCATTCTATGTCCGTTTCATCCATTTTATTTCTTTCCAGTACATCCATTTTTATACATTATATGCACGTAAGCACATTGTTTTGCTCTGTTCTTTCCATATGGTACGCTAATTTTGCGTAATCAGCACACACTACTAACGTCTAATTCGTTCGAAGGAGGATCAATATGTCACACCTTTTTTCACCATTAACTATTAAAGATGTTACACTACGAAATCGAATTGGGGTTTCCCCAATGTGCCAATATAGTGCTACAGACGGTGTACCAAATGATTGGCATCTCGTCCATTATGGATCTCGTGCAACGGGTGGCGCAGGATTAATTATTGTAGAGGCAGCTGCTGTTGAACCACGCGGACGCATTTCACCTGAAGATCTTGGAATGTATAGTGAGGAACAAATTCCTGCTTATCAACGTTTAACGGCTTTCATGAAAGAAAATGGAGCGGTGCCAGGAATACAACTTGCTCATGCTGGTCGAAAAGCATCCACTCACAGCCCTTTTAAACAACAGGGATCCGAACCAGCCGTTGCCACAGAAAATGGTGGTTGGGACGTAATTGGTCCTAGTGCTTTACCATTTGCTGAAGGATATAAAACTCCAAAAGAAGCAACAATTGAAGAGATTAAAGAAATTCAAGAAAAGTTTAGACAAGCGACCATTGCTGCCGCAAAAGCTGGTTTTGAATGGTTAGAATTTCATGCAGCGCACGGTTATTTAGCACACAGCTTTTATTCTCCACTATCCAATAAGCGCACGGATGAATACGGTGGGTCATTTGAAAATAGAATTCGCTTTACGTTAGAAACGGCTCAAATTATGCGAGAAGCATGGCCTGATCACTTACCATTTACTGTTCGTATTTCAGCAACTGACTGGACAGAAGGTGGTTGGACAATTGAAGAGTCCGTTGAACTTTCCAAGCGCTTGAAAGCTCTTGGCGTTGATTTAATAGACTGCAGTACGGGAGGAAACGTTTCTGATGCAAAGATTCCAGTAGGAGCAGGCTATCAAAATACATTTGCTGAACGCATACGTAACGAAGCCTCCATTGCAACAGCTGCTGTCGGTTTAATTACTCAAGGCATGCAAGCCGATGAACTTATTCGCAATGAGAAAGCAGACTTAATATTAATCGGTCGTGAATTTTTACGTGATCCTTATTGGCCATTACGCGCAGCGACGACCGTTCATAAGATAAATGACCTTGCCATTCCTCCACAATATGCAAGAGGTTGGTAAGGTGTAGAGCTTCTCTTTACGAGGAGCTCTTTTTTTTAGGAATTCGGAATGCAACAACCTCTTTTTCTATATAGTGAATAGGAAAGAAAGGAGGAAAGCCTATGGCTGTTGTGCAAGCTACCTCAAACGATATTAATTTATTAGCTCGTCTGTTACGAGCAGAGGGCGAAGGTGAAGGAACTCGCGGTATGCAATTAATTGGTAGCGTAGGCATCAACCGCATCCGTGCTAACTGTTCAGACTTTAAAGGATTGCGAACCATTCCACAAATGATTTATCAACCACATGCTTTTGAAGCGGTTACACACGGTTATTTTTATCAGGCAGCTCGCGAAAGTGAAAAGCGTCTCGCAAAGCGAGCGATTAATGGTGAACGCTACTGGCCAGCCAAATATGGTTTGTGGTATTTCCGCCCTGAAGGCGACTGTCCACCCACTTGGTATGGGCAGCCACTCGTTGCTCGCTATAAATTACATTGTTTCTATCAGCCTACATCCAAAGAATGCGGCAGCATTTATAGCATGTAAGTCACTGTCATGATCGTATGAAAAAAAATCAGGCTTTTACGACACATATCAGATAGATTACTTACTTTTCTAAAAATACTCATAATTACAGCCTCTTTGCATGCCCGTGATACAGTATAGACATCCCCCCCTTTATTTCATAGATGAACCTTAAAAACCGGTTACCCCTCCGGTTTTTTTTCTTTTGACATGATTTTTCATACTAGTTTATGATACAATTCATTCTATCTAAATTTTCTAAATAATCATTCTGTCATTCATACGTATAGAACGGAAGGTGAGTCTATGACTAGCAATACTGAACGTAACTCCTTTGACGATCACAGCTCCCCGTTAAGAAAAGATGTTAAATTTCTTGGTCATCTCCTTGGTGAAGTATTAGTCAATCATGGTGGTCCAGAATTACTGGGGCAAGTGGAACAAATTAGAGAAATGACAAAAACATTACGAAATCACCATGATGCTTCTTATCAAGACCTCAAGCAACAAATTCATGCGTTAGAAGAACCGATCCGTGAACAAGTTATTCGAGCGTTTGCTGTCTACTTCCAACTTGTAAATATTGCTGAGCAAAATCATCGAATACGGCGCCGTCGTGATTATCTTAAACAAGATGGGCATCAACAACGTTCACTTGACTATACCATTTCACATTTAAAAAATGAGGGTGTTTCCGCAGCGACACTGCAAGAAGTAGTAAGCAAACTATCGATTGAGTTAATCATTACAGCTCATCCAACAGAAGCAACACGAAGAAGTGTTCTTACCATTCATAAAGAAATTAGTACGCTTCTCCAAGCCTTTCAAAATACAGTAACCGCCAGAGAAAGCCAACAATTGCGTGATCAATTGTTACATGAAATTACTATCCTTTGGCAAACGAATGAATTACGCGATCGCAAACCTACTGTGATGGATGAAGTTGCTAATGGCTTATATTATTTTGAAGAAACTTTATTTGATGTTCTTCCCCAAATTCATGAAGATTTGCATAGTATTTTACTAGAGCAATTTCCACAATTCCAGTGGGAAGTCCCTCATTTTCTTCGCTTTGGATCTTGGATTGGCGGAGACCGTGATGGCAATCCAAACGTAACACCGGAACTTACATGGAATACATTACGTAAACATCGTGAGCTTGCCTTTAAAAAGTACAAAGAAGCCCTTATAGTTCTTCTTAAGCAACTTAGTCAATCTACGAAGCATGTTACGATGAGTGAACAATTGCTTCAAAGTATTGCCAGCGAGCGTCATCTTCTGCCATCTGAAGCAACATGGCCACTAAAAGATGAGGTTTACCGCATAAAATTAATGATTATGCTAAAAAAACTAGAATTGGCTGGAATAGAAGATGATGGTTATCACAACGCTGAGCAACTATTACATGATCTGGAACTTATAAAAGAAAGTCTCATAGGTCACTCTCCAAAAGGCTTTCGTTCACAAAAACTAGATATTCTTATTCGTCAAGTAAAGTTATTTGGGTTTCATTTAGCGACGTTAGACATTCGTAATCATAGTGGTGAACACGAAGCAGCGATTGCTGAAATTGTCCAAGCTGTGCACCTAACTTCTGATTATCGTCTTTTAGATGAAGAGCAAAAAATTTCATTACTATCCACTGTTTTACAAGATCCACGTCCGTTATTGTTGCCTTTTAATGATTGCTATTCAAAAGAAACCGAAAAAATGATTAATGTGTTTACCATGATCAAACGCGCACATCAGTTTTTTGGAAAAAGATCGATTGAAGTTTATCTCGTAAGTATGACTGAATCTGTCAGTGATTTATTGGAAGTACTTGTGCTTGCTAAAGAAGCAGGATTGTTTCGAATTCATGCAAACGGAGCCGTTGAAAGTCATATAAATGTAGCACCGCTATTAGAAACAATCGATGATTTAGTTGCCGGACCTACTATTATGGATAAGCTCTTTTCTCTCCCAATTTACCGTGATCATTTAAAGGCGCACCAAGACAAACAAGAAATCATGCTTGGTTATTCTGATGGAAGCAAGGATGGGGGAACATTAACAGCTAATTGGAAACTTTATAAAGCGCAACAAGAAATTCATCAAGTTGCAGCGCGTTATAACATTGGACTGAAATTTTTCCATGGTCGAGGCGGCTCATTAGGAAGAGGTGGTGGCCCTCTTTATCGAAGTATATTAGCGCAACCCATTGAAACAATTGGTGATGGCTTTAAGATTACCGAGCAGGGAGAGGTACTTTCTTCACGGTATGCTCAATATGATATTTCTTACCGAAGCCTTGAACAAGCGACGACTACCATGATTGAGCGTGCAGCTAGAGCTTCTCATTCTCGCGATCCAGAAGATCGCAGTGAGCACGAGACGCTGATGGAAAACATGGCAAAAATATCACTAAAGACGTATCAACAGCTTGTGTTTAAAGATGAGGATTTTTTAACGTATTTTAAAGAAGCAACTCCTCTATTGGAGCTGGCCTCTCTTAACATCGGCTCTCGTCCGATGAGTAGAAAGGGTAGTGAACGTTTTGAAGATTTACGAGCTATTCCATGGGTATTTGCGTGGACGCAAAGTAGACAGCTCCTTCCTGCATGGTATGCAGCTGGAACAGGTCTTGCTTTCGCTTTAGAGGATGAAGAAAAACGAAAAACCTTACAAAAGATGTACAAAGAATGGCCGTTTTTTCAGTCGACCATTGATAATTTACAGATGGCATTAATGAAAGCTGATTTACGTGTTGCAAGAAATTATACAGAATTGGTTCAAGACGAAACAACAGCTCAGCGTATCTTCTCTAGCATTGAAGAAGAATACAACATAACAAAAGCTGCCATTCTTCAAATTACGGGACAAAACGAATTGATGGATCATACACCTGCCATTAAAGACTCCATTCGGCTTCGCAATCCCTATGTAGATCCTTTAAGCTTTCTTCAGGTAGATACCATCAAGAAGCTTCGTAATCATGATGAAATTGATGAACAATTATTGCGTGAAGTTTTACTAACAATTAACGGGATCGCAGCGGGACTTAGGAATACAGGTTGAAACAGGAGAAGGTGCATACCTTCTCCTATTGATCATGATCCTATTTTTTTGTAGGATCCTCATCTTTCGCAAACTCCGTAACAAAACGGAGCTTTGGAGTGGCCCCTTGACGCCGCACGTGTTTTTGACGAGCGGATTCCGTTTTTAATAAGAAACGATGAACAACGACTTCTGCACCCGTTATAATAGTCGAAGCTATGACACTTCCCCATGCAATTTGCAAATAATCATTGAGTAAAATGGCTCCAAAAACCCAAACAAGTAAATAATTCAACAAAAATTCAACGAGAAGCGTGTTCGTACTCCCCACTCGCTCTAAAAGAAGACGGTCAGCTACGATGTACGAAATAATAGCTGAAGCTACACTAAACGAAATAACGTCGGCTAAATTAGCAACAAAGAAGAGATCTAACCCGATTGAAAAGGCAATTAATCCGACAATGAGCTTAATTACAAGTGCTTGTGCTGCTTTCACTTTATAAACCTCCTTCATATTCATCTACTCTTTTTTCATACGCTTCATGTGCTTTATTAGGAATTACATGAGGATTACTTCCATCCATATCAGTAGCCAAAAACCCTTCAATTTCCTCTGTATAGCCTATGTTTTCTTCATCATTTATGATCATGTCATTGTAATCTAATGCACGATTGGTTGCAAAATCGGATGGTGTTTCACTCGTTCCGTATATAGCTGCATCCTGCCAACTATCTTCCGCATCATAATCTGACGTTTCTTGATCATTATTTGAATGGAATGGAGGTGTGAGCATTGACTCTTCTAAGGGGCGATTATTCTCTCCATGTTCAACAGGACTATGTTCTGCACAATAGGCCGTTTCTGGAATAGCATGTAAACGCTCAAAAGGTATTTCGCATTGACAGACTTTACAATAGCCGTAAGTTTGATCATGAATCCGTTGCAATGCTTCAGTAACTTCATGCATAGTTTGTTTCTCTAACTGATTTAAGACAAGATCTTTTTCTCTTTCAAAAAGTTCTGTCCCAACATCTGCTGGATGATTATCGTAAAGTGATAACTCTCCTGTGGAGGTCGATTGTTGAATCTCCAAACCATACATCTTGTTTTTTTCATGTTTATTTTCAAGAGTCGTTTTCATTTGAAGCAGCAGGTTTTTCAGGTGCTGTAGTTGTTCATTGGTTAAGGACATTTTTGATTCCTCCAATCTTCATTAATCGTATTATGTAACAGCCTTTCATTCCTCATACACTAAAAATAAAGCGTTTTTTGGTTGTATAAGAAAGAGCTGCCAGGCGGCAGCTCCAGCCATTTGTATTCTGTTGTTATCGTTTTAAACCAGAAAGAGCGTTAGCAACTAGACGCTTAGTGATTTCTCCACCAACAGATCCGTTTGCACGAGCTGTTTGATCAGCACCAAGTTGTACTCCAAATTCAGAAGCGATCTCGTATTTCATTTGATCGATTGCTTGTTGAGCACCTTTTACAACTAATTCATTACGATTAGACTGAGCCATGTTTCTCACCTCCTTGTACATTAAAATCTCTCATTTTTCGAAAAACGATACAAAGAAATTTTTGTAAATGAAGGAAACGTGATGATACATCAAAAAAAGCAACGGTTTTAAAAATAGTTCACTACCATACATTTTTGAAGTTGCCCATAATTTTATGAACAGGTACTGCGGTAATAAAGGCTGTTTCATCCGTTTTATGTACTATTTCAACAAGATCATGCCACTGAATATTCACGATTACACAATAAACAACTTCTTTAGATGTTTGAGAATAACCACCATGTCCATTCCATAACGTAATGCCTCGATGAAATGCATTTGTTAGGGCTTCCGCAACTGCTTCGCCACAATCGGTTACAATCATAACAGAACTCCGTTCAGCTACAGTTAAGATTGTTTCATATGTTTTTGAACCAATATACATTGTTAAGATTGTAAACATAGCGGCTT
>NZ_AKKV01000008.1 GCF_000269865.1 Fictibacillus macauensis ZFHKF-1 | reverse complement strand
ACGAATGCACTCCGTAGAGTGGAAAGAAATAAAGGAAGCCATAATGTTTTTGAAATAGCCTATCCAAAAATGGTAGATAACGTGATCATCTTAAGAGACAACTTCATCATTTACATAAAATTTATTGACACTCCACTTTTTTATTAAATGGAATTTTGATACAATGAATGTTATATATTGTTAGAAATATTTATTATCTCTAACTATTATGAGTTCACACTTTAAAAGTATAGTGAAATTGGGTGACTAGCAAGTTTTTTAATTTTTCTGCAAGCGATACTGAGAAATTATGTATAAATCTTGTTGTCAAGTTCATTTGTATGAGGAAATAATAAAGTATTTTAATTATGGTGTATAAGAAAAGCCAAATTCTTATAAGAAATGAATTTTGGAGATAGTTCTTTTAACCCCAAACAATGAGGATTAATCTAGAAAATTAAGACCTAGGAAGTGGATGCGTTTACTGTGTTTCCCTGAGTCTTTTATAATCCTCGTTTCAGATACTAACGCATAAAGCAGAAAAAGTTCCATAATTTCTGCTGTAAGTTTAATCATGAAAAAAGTGAAAAAAAGTTTTAATGCATAATGAAGCATTATGATTTCCATAAGAGAAGGGAAGGCTAATCAAAATAAAATGATTTTTGAAACAGAAGAAAATTTAATAAATTACACTAAAGGAATCATCGGCAAGACCTTTAAAGAGATAGACAAGAAAGGAGTCCTCCAAGGTAATAATAATGATAAAGGAAGACTAGGCAAGGTGGTTGAAACAGGGTTCTATGGTTATGAACTTAATAATCGTTCTGAAGCTGATTTCAGTAAGTTAGGGATTGAATTAAAGGTATCTGGTTTTAAAACAATTCAAGATGGTTCTTGGTCTGCAAAGGAACGACTCTCTTTAAGTATGATTAACTACAAGAATATAATTCATGAAGATTATGAGTTTAGCAAGCTCATTTCTAAGAACAGAAAGCTGTTGATAATATGGTATGAATACATTAAGAGTGTTTCATATGCTGATTTTGTAATCCGTGATTTTCAAGTGTACGATATGACAAAAGACGAAGCAATTATCCGAAATGATTTTTATACAATAAAAAAGAAAGTGTATAACGGTCTTGCTCATAAATTATCTGAGGGAGATTCTGTAATTTTAGGAGCTGCTACCAAAGGTCAAAAAGGTCAAACAACAGTACAACCTAACTCCCCAATTCCTGCTCCTACACGAGCATTTTCTTTGAAAAACTCATTTTTTCGTGGTGTCTTAAGAGAGCATGTGAAAAGAACATCAAAGAACAAAAGAACAATGAAGTTCCTTACCCCTGAAGAATTTGTATGGGAAAAACTAAGACCTTATAAGGGTATGTGTCAATTGGATATACTTAATCAATATGTAAAACGTGATTCTTCTAAAAAACTTGCAAAAAATATAGGTAAAATGGTGTCAGATAGAGTGGTAGGCAAAGATAAAGAACTACCTAATCAACATGAGGTATTTAGCAAATCAAATTGTCTAATCAAAAACATTCCAATTCGAGAGGATAACTTCCCTCTTGAGAAGGCGAACTTCAGTGCACTGCAAATTTCTGATTTTACATCTCCATGGGAAGAATCTGAATGGAAAATGTTCTTTGAAGAAGTCACATTTATTTATATAGGATACCTTGGAGAGAAAGATGGTAAAAAACTAGGGAATGGCTTCAGAATTTTAGATAGAATCTTTAAAATAACTTTTACCTCTGAAGAAGTTGAAGAGTTTGGGAAAACATATAACATGATAAAAAGAGCGATAGATGAAAAAAACACAGAAATTCTTCCAACTGCATCATCAGATATAAAAGGAGAGTATAAGCTTGTACTTTCTACAAAAGGAAAAGGTGGAGGAATATACAAACGATTCCTTGAAGATAAGAGAGAAACGTGCTTTATGCTGAATAAAGATTTTATCCATAAAAAGTTTAATGAAGCGATAATTCTTCGTTAGAGTCAAAATCTTATCTACATGGAGATGATGTTCGAACGACGGCTGCTGTCCGCACTCAGCACAAAAATAAAAATAAGTTTTCTATCAAAAAAGATACCGATTGTTCGGATTGTACAAACTCTTCGTCTCTCCAGAGGCACCGTTTACCACCGATGAAAAAAGCCGAGTCTTCATTGCTCCAGAATAGCAGATATGAAATTGGGGACGAGTTCTAAGGGTCATTTAAAGTAAAACAAAAAGATGACTCTAGAAAATGGAGTCATCCTCTCTATAAACTAATCTAATTCTTGAACTATTTCTGCAATATAACGACTATTTAACCAATAGGATTGTTTGGTTATTCTTTGGCCATTTGGAAGTAATACTTTGTCCTCTCCATTAGCGCCTTTTGGTCGAACATGGGTAACGCCATTAAAGTTGCTTTTGGGTAAGTCGTTTGTTTCAACAATTTTGTTATCTTTTTGTTGCTTATATCCAATCTGTAGTCCTTCTTTTATTTTTTGATTAACAGTTTCCCATAATTGTTTTATTTCATGTTCGATTGTTCGATAAGGCATGTTCCAAAGCTTAATGCCTTTAAGAAATAATTGTCGGTTTGGATTTTGTTGTTTTGTTTCCTTGTATTCAAAAACTACGAATAGAAATTTAGTGTTAAGGAACCGGTGTCTTATGTGACTGCATTCCCAAGTTTCGTTTATCCACTGATGAAAATCAATATTTTCAAAGGACATGGATTCTTTAGGCTTTCCATTGGGTTCTAAACGGACCGTTTTAAACTCAATATTAGCCTTTGCGAATTCTTCAATATTATCAAAACGAGTTCCTTTTATACCTAAAAAAGAGCTTACAACGGAAGGAACGAATGCTTTACCAGTAGGGTTATGTTTTAAATTAAATGTTTCTGCAATTTCTGTAGTTGTTTTGCCTATATGAGGAGCGAATTTTTCAGCCAGAAGATCGTTTAGTGATTTCTTTTTCAGCTCTGCTGTAGTAGCAAAGCTTACTAATTCCTCTTTATTTATATGTTTACGAAGTACAGCAGTCATATAGGATTGCTTTAATGAAAATGCTCGCTGCATTGCAAGTGTTTCTGAAAATGGTTGCGGACGAACACTGCTTTTGTTTGTTCCTTTCGTGCACGCTCCCAAATAGTTAGTATCGCCTTCAGAAATTTCATGTGCTAATCCATTTTTTATTTTTGAAATAATTGTCTTCCAGTCCTGTTTAATGATTTCTAGGTCTGACTCAGGGTATGTAAAAAGAATACTTCTATAGATACGATAATCTTTACGATCTATGTTAGGTAACCATTCATAGAACATAAGCAAAAGGTTTTCGTTTTTTCTCCAAAAACTTGAATCTGTAAAAGAAGCATGAACTTCTTCCATATAATTAATGATATTCAAAACAAGTCGTTCTTTTGCAGAGATGGAACCATCCTTATTTTTCTTAAAAGGAGTAACTTTTAATTCAGTGTTTAAATGTTCAAAATCAGGTTGTGCATTGGAGTTGATTGTATAACCAAAAAAGCTTTCCTCTATTATATGACCAAGGCTACCCTTAGATTTAGTATTTGAAAGTCTATCTTTAAAATCAATTTCTCCAAACGTTTTACCTTCTGCTTCTTTAGCTTTTTCAATCAAATCACTTACTGTGAGATATTCCATAGATGCCTCCCAATTATTCTGAAATTAATTCTTGATTTTATATAAATTTCTATATAATGGATTGTGGTTAAGTATATAGTAGATTCCGAACTTTGACTATAGCATTGAGGAACTTGCTCGTAATTATAAAGTGCAGTTTCCATTAGAAACTTTTTGTAACAACACATAAGTTCTGTTATTCTTAATCATGAAGAGTTCTCACGTCGACAATGGTGATTCATTTACTATTATTGAACAGGAGAGGTCTCTTTTTTAGTTAAATATATTGGCTTGTTTTAGCCATAAAATAGCATTGTTTTGTATCGAGAAAAGGATCTTTCTATTTAATGAAAAGTACGATATAATTAAAAAAACGAAAGGGTGTTCGTGAAATGAGTGGTGAGAAAAAAATACGCGTCATTGAGTTGTTTGCTGGTGTTGGTGGATTCCGTCACGGGTTGGAGAAGGCCAATAAGGATCTATTTGAGGTAGTCTGGGGCAATCAATGGGAACCTTCAAGGAAAGCTCAAGATGCTTTCGATTGCTATTCTAGAAACTTTTCTAGTGGCATTCATAGCAACCAAGATATTGGTAGTGTGCCTGATAGTGTTTTTCAAGAATTAGCACCGGATTTAGTAGTAGGTGGTTTTCCTTGTCAGGATTATTCAGTCGCTAGATCTCTTAGTGGGGAAAAAGGCATTCAAGGGAAAAAGGGTGTTTTGTTTTGGGAAATTGAAAGAGTGCTGCAAAATAGCCATCCGAAATACGTAATATTAGAAAACGTCGATCGACTCTTAAAGGCACCCTCTAGTCAACGGGGAAGAGATTTTGCAATTATGCTCGCTACCTTTAATAACCTCGATTACAATGTAGAATGGCGCGTCATTAATGCGGCAGATTATGGACATGCTCAAAGAAGGCGCCGAGTATTTATCTTTGCTTACAAAAAAGATATTGCCTACAATCAAGAACAAAAGCAATTTGGTTTAGATGAGATTCTTTATAAGAACGGTTTTTTTGCTAAAGCCTTTCCAGTGTTAGGAACACCATATAAAAATCGTATCAATCGACTACCTTGCTTGTCCACAGACCGAGTAGATTTAACAGAAAACTTTAAGTTTGAATTTCACACAACGGGAGTTATGCGTGATGGAGAGATCCTTACAGTGCATACAGAACCTGTAGAAAAATCGCCAACGCCGTTACGAGATATTCTACTACCTGAAGAAGTAGTAGATGAGAAATTTTATCTTACCGAAAGTATGGAAGAAAAATTCAAATACTTAAGAGGCTCCAAGAAAGTGGAGAGAACAACTGCTGATGGCTATAAATACATGTTTTCAGAAGGTGGAATGTCTCCAACGGATGGATTAAACCTTCCGGGAAGAACGATGTTAACGAGCGAAGGATCAGTTAATCGCAGCACGCACATCGTAGAGGTTAATGGTCGGAAAAGATTTCTTACGCCTATAGAATGTGAACGACTAAATGGCTTTGCTGACAATTGGACGGCAGGTATGACTGATAGAATGAGATATTTCTGTATGGGTAATGCTCTTGTGGTGGATCTTGTGGAAAGAATGGGACAAGAGCTGGAAAAAATAGAAGTTCATAAAGATGAGGATCATGAAATAAGCCAATTAGCTTTTTCATTGTAAATCATATGCTTTTCATTATTCAAAGCACAATTGCTAACCCTGCAATTGCGCTTTTTTTTCTACTTTCAAATCACTCACCATACACGTACAATAAAATAGAATTCACAATCAAAAAGTAAGAGGGATACCGATAATTCTAATAGATCGAACGCCTAACGATGCCAAAATTAGTGATGATTTTCACAATTTGGACACGCTATATAATGCACTTCATGCCATCGTAGGAACAGAAGATGACTTTAACGATTTTGAGGGTGCGCGTTTACGAGTTCTTGGTGTTTGTTATGACATTCGTCATGCGTTATTGAGGCATCGGGAAGTGAAGTTTGTAAAAAACGGACTTGATGCGGACATGAAGAGGTTTTTGTCGATTGTAACGAATGGGAATAGTTCGTATTTTTCGTTTGAAGCTTTATGGTCAGAGTGTTATTTGTCATGATGGCGTTAAATGATTTTGTGAAATTGTATGATAGCAAAAAGCCAAAGGGAAATTATAATAGTACGGCTGATGATCGAGCGGTCTAGGATTCCAACATCAAGGAGAAAGTGCCAAATGTTTAAGCACTGCGATTCCGTCTACTTCTGTTAATCGTAAATTAAACCTATTAAATCATCCATATTTGTTTACAGGTCGATACACTACACACTATATATGAATCAGGAAAAGCGCTTAAAAAACATCACAATCTTAGCGGAGAAAGGTCGAGAGTACTTGTCGATTGAAAAGGAAGTAAGGGAAGCGGCGAGATCCTACAATTGCTCCGTTGATCGCATACGGTTAAAAGGCGATGAGCCTGACGAAATTGATTGGTAGGTAGTAAAGTGGCAGAAGAAAAAGGAACGTGGGCAGTAGAAAAAAGATGAACAAGCAGTCAGAGGTTGAAATGTCTGTAATTTGATTGGACATATCTATCTTATGTATGAATCGATGGTCAGGAAAATTTCATTTTATCTAGATATTTAATAGTGTAAAAAAATTATACTGTGGTAGGGAAACATCCCTAACTCTTTTTAATGGCCTCATTATTGATCAATAATAATGAGGCCATTTGTTAGTTCTAATATGTTTTCTTGAAACAAGATATTGTTCGCTTGGTTTTGTTCTAGACTAATTACCTCTATAGTGATGGTACAGGTATATCTACATTAATTAAGGTGTTATTTGCAAGGTTATACATAAGTGGACCTCTTTCTAGATGTGTTGACCAGCCTTCAACTAAATACCTAATAATTTCAAATGACAGTATATTAGAGATAGTATCGGCAGTTTGTACAATAGAACTAGGCACGAAGTCATCTCTTAATAAATTTAAATTTATGCCCGAATCCTCTTTTACTTTTCTTAAAAATTGATTTATTTCAGTTGGTTTCTTGTTTTTTCCTTCTAGATAAAGTGGGAAGATCGTTGCGTCAAAACCATAATAACCACCTGGGTATATAAGAGGGACATTGTTACTTTTAGAAAAAGACTCAATTGATGTGAGAATTTTCTCATCATCAGCGGCAACAAGGAGTATATCTAAATCTAATGGTAATAAGTGCAACTCATCTTCAGAGTACGACAAAGGATAAACATCAATATTTGGAATAGTTATTTTAGAGTCAATGCGCTCTTCAATTAACTGTTTTAGTACCTCTACTTTGGCTTTGCCAATATCATTTCTAACTAAAAACGGGCACCGTGTTAAATTACTTTCTTCAACTACATCATGATCAATGAGTACAAAGTTACGCAAACCGAATAAAGCTAGTTTAACTGCTAAATTTATACCAACTGTACCACAGCCAATAATTCCAACTTTCTTGTTAAATAAGTTATTTTGAATATCTAAAGGACTTACATTAGTTTTAAACATTTCCCAGACAGGTAGAATTCTATTATACGTTTGATAAATGTTAGTTTGCATAGATGAGGTAATCGATTGTGTTTCTTTAATATCTATGTATCCGTAGTCGAGTAGACTATCAATAATTTCAAGCCCTTCTTTTAGAGAACCCGTCTCCTCAAGCTTATTTTTAAGTTCTGACCATGAGCATTGATTACTTATAAGATTACAAATTAACAAACCAACTTCATTAAGTTCGAACGTTTTCCTTTTTTTTTGATATAAAGGGTTGTTGAAAATAATTATATTGTCTTTTAGAAATACTTTAACGTAAGGTTTGAATTTAATTATAGGCATGGTAGACTCCTTTAAATAAAAGTGTATAAAAATAAGGAATCAAATTGATTCCTTACTTGTTAATTTTACAGTTTCAAAGTAGGGCATGATTCGCAGGCACCAGTATTTTTATCTTGTACTTCGCGCATATGTAGCCACTCTTTAATTTTAAAAAAAATACATGTCTCCATAAATGAAATGAATTCTGAATTTTGTAAATGGAAGCAGTCAACAAGGGTGCTCATTTTAATGAGCACCCTTTGTTGATAAGACTGATTATGTACCAGTCTACAATCATTTTACAGTTTCAAAGTAGGACATGATTCCCAAGCACCAGTATTTTTTTCTTGTACTTCACGCATGTAAAGCCACCTCCTTTTGAAAATTCTGAACTTTCAAATTAATAATAATATACGTTTCCATAAATGTAAATAAATTCTTATTGGGTCTTTTGCCCTGTTTTTCTATAGTTTTTGGATTTTTATTTTTAGGAGGATTATAGCCCCTTGTAAGTGCAAGTTAAATGTATACACCCTTTGTCGGTGATTGTTCGGAGGCGAGGTGATCTAATTCTGCTGAACAGTCGAAGGAATCTTCAGCAATGTTGATAGTAAAGTGTACGTTTTATTGTTGTTTACATAGCCTGCTGATAAGGAATGCCCATAGGACTTTTCGGTGAACATAATAGTTTTCGCGGATCTAACATTATGTAGGATGTATGTTTTTACTCGTTCTTCTTGTGTTTGCCAATAGTTTTGTTCGTTGTAGTGTCTAAGTGAAATTGCGATGCCAATTAACCACCATTTCTTTTACATGCACCTTGCTCTCCTTTGCTATAAGGTGAATGACTAGAGAGAATCTTGGTCGAGCTTTTTTAAAATTGCATATTTTTTCGTCATATACCTTACTGCTATAATACATATAACAGGAAAATTGTTTGAAAATTCATTTTTATAGTACGTTAGTAAAATTTATCACTTAAGGGGTTGCTATATGAGTATCGTCGTCGATCCACTTGATTCTATCCGTAATATGCTACGAAAAAATCCAATAGCTAGCGACGAAGATTATTTTCATTTATGCCAACAAGTATACGATAATAGTACCTTGTCACTTGGTGCCGAAATTAAAGGTCATAACGGAAACGTATGGAAAGTGATTGAATGGAAAGATACGTTGAAAGAAGACGGAAAGAATGGTATGCAAGCAATTGCGGTTGTACCGTTAGAAGATTTTGAGCTTGGAAAAACGCAGTATAACACTATAACGTATGTGTTTCGCGGTACCGAGCCGACGCGTCTTGATGGAGACCTTACAGCAGATATTCATCAAATAACAATTGGGCATAATAAGGTACGTCATGAACCACCATCGATGCTTACAAACAAACATGCAAATATAAAAACAAAAGCCCCTCTAGAAACGCAATTCGATGATGCGCTGCAATGGGTCAAGCAGCTGAATGAGGCATATCAGCCGAAATACGTTAGTGTGACAGGCCATAGCCTTGGTGGCGGACTTGCTCAATTTACAGCAGCCGAATTAAATCTCTATGCAACAACGTATGCAGCGCCTAATATCTATCGCTTGCTTAGTAAGGAAGGGAAGCTGCGTGTCAAAAATGGAACGATGCAATCAAAAGTGAAAGATTTTGTTCACAGCAATGATTGGGTCGGTAATTTCGAACAATTCGGTGCGCAGAGTATTGGTAAGCAGTATCACGTAAAAGGAACCGGGAAGTTTGATCCTGTGATGAGTCCTATTGGTTTAGGTGGTCATCCGATGACAAGCTATGCGGGCATGTTTAATAAGGATGGCTCTATTCAATTAAAAATTCAGCCAGAAGAAGTGATGAAAGAAGCAAGGCGGCTCGGAGAAGTGGCGGAGATCCTTTACCGAGTGGAGCAAAACATTCGTTCTTTTCAAAGAGAGCAAGAAGTAGAGGTCACTCGCATCAAAGCAAAATTTCATAGTAAAGCAGGTGGGGGAGAAGAGTATTCCCTTCTTTCACCGAGTGACGTAGATGACATCATAACAGACATGGCGTTGCACCGAAGAGTGGGAATAGATCTGTTTTATGATATTGATCTTGCGCAAGACCTACTTCATTTATTAAAGAAAAATCATGAATCTTTAGGTGAGTTTTCTCTTAAAGTCGAACAAGCGGCACAATCTATGCAAGATAAAGATTTTGATCTGAGTCAAGCATTCAAAGGGATGGTGAAATAAGCGATGGACATTGAGCAAGAGCTTGCAGCTATTGAACGCCGATTAAAAGAAGTACAACATGACTTAGAGAACTTCCAAGGCACAGTGGGTGATGCATTCTATAAAAGCAAAGAGAGTTTGCTACAGCAATTAAGTGCAACAAAAGTAGGGTTGCAAAAAACGTATCAGAGACAGCAGTTAAAATGGGCCATCTCAGGTGAACTTTGGACGATGATTATAGATGGAAAAAAACAATTAAGCGCTAATCGAAATCATTTCATAGATACCATTAACCAACTTCGTCTCATTCAAAAAAACCTAATTGAAAGCTATGAGAGTGAGACGAGTAAACTCATACAGCAACACTTAAAGAAGTATACGAGTGAAATTTATGATGCGGAAGGACAGCATTCGAAGCTTTGGTACAGCTGTGATAAAAAAGGCATCTTTTAGGAAACGATCGAGCATGCACTCGGTCGTTTCCTCATGTCTACTGCTGTTTCTGATACCACATAGCGGCAGCTTGAACCTCAGTTGCTGTTAATTGATGGCCGTGCTGTTCCCAATGAAGGGTAACGTCTGCTTCTGCTGCTTGAAGCAGCGCGTGCAGTTCGAGTGATTCGTCAGGTGTGCAAATCGGGTCATTCGTGCCAGCGCCTATAAAGATGGGCGTGTGCTGTAGGTTTACAAGCTTCCGACCGCGAAAGGGTACCATCGGATGGAACAGCATCGCGCCGCGTAAGGATGGTTGGTAAAGAAAGAGCAGGCTAGCCGCAATATTGGCGCCGTTCGAATACCCGACCGCAAATAGGTTGCGCCGATCGAATTCATACGTAGCAGCAGCTTCATCTAAAAAGGTATGCAATTCTTTCGTGCGAAAAAGAAGATCTTCTTCGTCAAACACACCTTCAGCTAGTCGTTTGAAAAAGCGCGGCATACCATTTTCAAGAATGTTACCGCGCACGCTTAGGACGGCAGCGGCGGGATCGATGGCAGTTGCCAGTGGCAGTAAATCGTGTTCGTTTCCACCGGTACCATGCAGTAAAAGTAACGTTGGTTTGGTTGAATCGATTCCTTTTTTAAAAAGATGCTGCACTATTTTTCACTCCTTGCGTACAGATTCGGCACTGTAATAGGAAGTAGACGTTGCTCAATTTCCGCACGGTGAGGCTCAAATTGTGCCGGAAGCTTAAGATGAGTACCCATCGTTGCTTGCGTTTCATCGTGTGCAAAGCCTGGAGGATCGGTCGCAATTTCAAATAAAATCTCACCGTGCTCTCTAAAGTAAATCGCATTAAAATAATTGCGGTCCTGCACAGATGTTACACGATAGCCGTTCTGTTCAACATGTGTTTTCCAAGCTAACTGATCAGCATCATCACTCGCGCGCCATGCGATATGGTGAACAGTGCCAGCGCCCATTACTCCGCGATTGGTTGCTGTCCGCTTTATATCAATGATGTTTCCGAGATCGGCGGTTGCTTTAAAACGGAGTAGGTCACCGTCTTCTCCCATTCGTTTAAGTCCCATGACGTTTTCTAATAGATACGCGGTATGTTCAGGCTGTGCTGAGAAAAGCGTTGCGCCGCCAAAGCCTTTAATCGCAACGTCTGGCGTGATATCTCCTGCACGCCCCTCATTGAGCTCGCCGCCCTCTCGTTCTACGAGTTCAAGGTGAAGACCATGAGGATCATCAAAGGTAAGGTAACGTTCTTGAAAACGTTCGGTCACTGTAGCGGAAAAGCCAAATGCCTGCAATCGCTCTTCCCAAAATGGGAGTGCGCCAGGAGGCACAACGTAAGAAGTAACACCCACTTGACCGTCGCCAATCACGCCTTGGCGCGCATTTGGCCATGGGAAAAACGTAATAATTGTGCCAGGCTGACCACCCTCATTTCCGAAATAAAGGTGATACGTTCCAGGATCATCGAAGTTTACCGTTTGCTTAACGAGACGTAAACCGAGGACTCCGGCATAAAAATCAACATTTTCCTGAGGATGACCAACGATCGCTGTAATATGGTGAATACCTGCACTTTGTTTTTTCATTTTAAAATTCCTCCTTTTATTTATCTTAAATTCGTATATCTTAAATTTAAGATATTAGACGAAACAGAATTAGTTACTGCTTCTACCGAGTTTTTTCAGTAAGGTAATTGCTTGTTCTTTTTCTTCCGAGTTAAGAGAAGCCGTCAGTTGTTCAATAGCCTCGGCATGGTCTGGGAACACGTGATCCATTAAGGCTGTGCCTTGCTCTGTAATCTCCGCAAAGGTGATGCGGCGATCATCGGCACTTTGGACGCGTTTAATGTAGCCTTTTTTCTCAAGCTTATCGATGTTATACGTAATGCTCCCACTTGTAATTAAAATCTTAGAGCCAATTTGTTGTAACGGGCAGCGGCCTTTATGATACAACAGCTCAAGCACCGTAAATTCCGTTTCCGAAAAATGATGTTGCTTCATATTCTTTACAGCGCCATCCATAATGGCTTTATAGGCTTTTGATAGGACAACGAACAGCTTTAGTGATTGCTCTTGATTGTTCATTTATTTCAACTCCATAGAACGCTTTTAAATAATATCTTAAATTTAAGATAAATATACAGCGGTTGTTATTTATTGTCAAGGTTTTTGTTTTTGGAGTTCATTATGGAAGGCATAGCATAAGAAAAAAGTTCTAATAGGTAGTTATTACTTAAATAATTCATGAAATTCTTGTTCTGATCCAAGATTTTTCATGGGTAGTTCAAGTGTGGAAAGTTCATGTGTAGTAGGAGGTTGAATCCATAAGTCTCCATATTTCTCTGCATACTTTTTAATCGTAAGTGAACGCTGAATAGACGTTGGATCGTAGGAGAATGTGTACTGTGTGGGTGAATCTTTTTTATTTTTAGGATAAAACGTAAAAGACCAATGAAACGTTTGAGAAGTTTGACGATAAAAGGTTTCTTCTATAAGTTTTCCTTTTAGTGTTATCATACTCATTTCGTTCCAGTTCGTTTTCTTAATACCCTCATTGTTTGAACGGACCAATCCATTTTTCGTAATGGCTCGATAATCATTGATTGTATAAAGGTAAGTAACCGAAAATGTAGTTAAAGATAATAAAGTAAGAGTGCCTATGAAATAGTGCATTCCTTTTTTCTTAATCCCTTGAATCGTAAAGTAACAAAAACATACGAGTAATAGGAGAAAGGAATAGTCAAAGACGGACGATAGGAAAGCATCTTGAATGCTAGTATCTACGTATAGCGTAGAGGAAGACGTATGCTTTTGATCTTTTAAATAAAAGAGTGCGGCAACGCCTTTTAAATATAGCGGCACTATGATGGTACCACATAAAAAAATGCGTAATCGATACCAATATAGTGCTTTCAATTTTTTCTTGCTCCAATATAAATGACAGAATCCCGTATAAATCAGAAAGCGAAGTACAATGATTCCTATGTAAGCTAAAAGAGAAAAGCTACGTAAAATTTCAAATGGAAAAGCCGATAGAATGAGAAAAGCTAATAGGAGTTGCTTTGTAATATGCTTGAACATTGGTCTACGCCCCTGGTTAACAGTGATCATGTTACTAACGTATATTCTAGGATATTTGAGTGATGTTTCTAATTTTGTGATTGTCCAGAAATTGAAATGAACTTTTTGACTTAGAGTATGTTTAAGGAGTCTCATGTGCTGGTAACACATGTTCACTGCTCCGTTAATTCGCACAATCAAACAACTCGTAAAATTTTCTTTTCCATTCTACTCCCTCGTCTCCCATAGGGCGTTCTAGGTATTCTAAATCTTCATGTGTTAGCGAATGAGTGGGGAGTGCCAGGTGTTGTTTCACTTCTTTTTTTATGGCTAGCGAGTCAGAAATAGAGTTTTTTGAGTATGTAAACGTAAATGTAAAAGGTTCGGGAATATTTTTGTGTTGAAGGGAAAACGCCCACTCGAAATTAATAGTCCTACTTCTACCGCTACGACTCTCTTTAATGTAACCGAGTAGCTCAGCTTGCTCAAAATCTTTCCAAGGATAGTGTTTAACATGGCCTTGATCAGAAAATACAAGACCACTTTTTTCCACGGCCTGATAATCATCTTTCGTGTAATATCCTACTCCTAACAGTGTTAGAAGAGCAACTAGTGAAATTGGAAAAACATATTTTCGAGCACTTTCTTTTTTAAAACCTACCATCATAAGATAACAAGAAGAGATTAGTAGAGTAATATATGCAATACCTGCAATATTGGAGGACACGCTGCCATTAATGCTGGTATCTAAATAAATGGTGGATGAAGTACGATGAAGATGATCCTTATAGTAAGTAATAGCTGCTATAACACCAAGAATCGCGGGAATAACAAGCCCACTACATAAAAAAATACGCACGCGATGCCAAAAAACGATCTTCATTTTTTTTTTGCCCCAAATGAGGTAACAAGCTCCGATATAGAACATGAAAGCAATTGCTGAAAGTAGAAGGGATGCTACATTGAGAGATTCACCTAAAAAATATACAAATAAAAGCGAAATACCGAACAAGGGATAGCCAATAATTTTTGTAAATGTATTGGGCATGCTATTTTCCTTTCTAGTGTTAAACGTCATTTATTTCCATACTATCACAACAAAACAGGATATATATATCAAAATTTATAGTATATAATTTTTGTTATTAGAATAATTCTTCCAATTGAAGGATGCTCCTAATTACTAATAAGCATGAGACGGATCATCACTATTTAAAATAATAAAAATTCATTCAGCATACAAAAACAGTTTCTATTAAGTGACGAGAACCGCTTTAACGGTAGTTAGTATTCTTCCTCGTTCTCCATCGCTTGGTCACAATATTCTATTGAAAAAAGGTGGTACCACACATGAACATAGCTAAAGTAGCGAGCATCCTAAATCAATGGGGCATCCCAACCCGATGTGGAGAGGATTATTTAGAGCATGTCATAGAAAGTCCTTATGATAATTATGAAAAGCTTCAAAAAAACGGAGGTGTATGGGAATATGGCTATTTTATCGTAGAGCGGAAAAATAAGCCTTATTTCGAAGTGGATCGTACGTTCGAAACCGAAGATGAAGCTGCAAAATGTTACTTGTTTTATTTTTTGTATCGTTACTATCGAGAGAATAAAGTAGAAGTTTTTATCGATAAGCATTGGCTTTTAATGATTGGTAGCGAAAAATTCACAATCCGCAAGCTGATTAAAGCGGCACGCAAGATTGGTATTCCATCCACCCGCTTTATGTACAAGAAGCCACCAACACTAGGTCACCGAAGCATTCTTGTATCAGAAACAGAGAAGAAAAAGTATGAAATTAAAATATATGATAAAGATGGCAGCATAATGTCATGGGAACCAGCGCAAGAATACGCAGATAACTCACTCTATAGCGCGTACGTGTTAATGTATTTACTTCATATTTATGAAGAAGAAGTCGAGGAAAAGTTACTAGCAGAAGGGATTGGGAATGAAATTACCAATCGAGAGATCTTGTTATTTATCAATCATGTTACACCACTTGACTATTAATAAAATAGTATGGGATTAATACTAAAGTACCTTTCCGAGTAATTGGATATTTAGGTAAAATTAGAAGGTAATTAATTATATAGAATAGTAAATAACTTGAAATTCACACTACTATATAGTTGAAAGGAGCATTCCTGTTAGAAGGATTTTCGGGGACTTGAACAAAAAAGAGCCCTCCTGGTATGATACGGGGTGTCAAATCGTCGACGAATTGACCCCTAATTTAGAACCGAGGAGGACTCTATAATGGATTTTAAACAAAATCAAAAAATAAATCAAGTCACCGAAAAAACTCTCGTTGTAGGAATCGATATTGCCAAGCGGACACATTATGCTTGCTTTGTGGATGACCGTGGCCGTGTACTCCAAAAATCATTCTCTGTTTCTCAATCTGGCGATGGATTTGAACGGTTCTATCAACGTGTTCTCGCTGCAATGAAAGAGAACGAAAAAACAGAAGTTATGATTGGGATTGAACCCACAGGTCATGACTGGCTTAATTTGGCCTATTTCCTTGATGAACGTGGCATTCCCCTAGTCATGACGAATCCCATGCATGTCAAGCGATCAAAAGAGTTGGATGACAATCTGCCGACCAAACATGACCGTAAAGATGCCTTGGTAATTGCTCGTCTAGTAAAGGACGGACGCTTTAGTTATCCACGCATTCTCAAAGGGATGGAAGCCGAACTTCGTGCTGGCTCAACATTTCGAAGCAAATTGACGGAGGAATTAGGAGCTGTCAAAAACATGATGATTCGTTGGTTAGATCGCTATTTTCCTGAATTCACTCAGGTGTTCCCTTCATTCGGAAAAATGGCCATGGCGGTTCTTGAATGTACGCCATTCCCGAATGATCTTAATCAAAAACAACCTGAGGAAGTGTTGGCACTTTACCGAGAGGTCGAGGGGCTTAAATCTCCCCAAAGACCGAAAGCAATTCGTCTGATAGAGGTCGCATCTAGCACGATTGGAGTAACAGAAGGACGGGAGATGGCCCGTATTGAAATCGCCACACTCGTTCGCCGTTACCATCAACTAGAAAAAGATATTGAAAACATATCGAACCACTTAGTAGAGCTTGTAAGAACGTCTGTAGAGTACGAATGGCTGTCAACGGTTCCAGGGCTTGGAGATACAACCATCGTTGATCTTTTAGCTGAAATCGGAAGCTTTTCACACTACGATCATCCACGCCAACTCATTAAACTCGCGGGATTAACGTTACGTGAAAATTCCTCCGGTTTGCATAAAGGGCAAAAGCACCTCTCTAAACGCGGTAGAAGAAAGCTACGTGCACTTCTATTTCGGGTGATGATGCCAATGTTTTCGACACAATGAAGCCTTTCAAAAGTTACACGAGTACTACACGACTCGTCAGGTTAACCCATTGCGCAAGAAGCAATCGATCGTGGTTCTATGCAGTAAGCTATTAAAAGTATTACATGGAATCAGCACTAAGCACAAAGCGTTTGACGCACAGCGAATGATGAGGGATATGCCTATTCTCGCAGAGGCTGCATAAGACCCTACATCCCCTTTTATAAACCTAGACAACAGGATGACACGGAGAAGCTGGCACTATTTTATCCATTCGACCTAGAGTCCCTAAAGGAGCTTCGCTAGCCTCTGCCTTATGACTAGACCGAACGAAGGAATGTAGGCACACTGATGCCCAGAGACATGGGAGGGTACGTCATCATAAGTTACGCAGAGATCCATTGTGCATCGCATATCGGACCCTCACTACAACCATAAATACCCAGTAGTGACCGCGAAGCGTAACCATGTACTGTTAGAAAATATCATATTTAAGAAATGCTGTTAGGACATCGTGTCGAAAAATATTTTTTGACACTCTGACAACGGCTAAAACCGTTGATATACCAATGTTTATAGAGGGAGTGACTATATTGTTTCTTTTATTTAATACACCTACAGAGAAAAAAAGGGACGAATACAAAGAATTAAAGGAAAGATTAGAATCTTCAATGGAAGATTTTAATGAATATGCTGTGAACGTGGCTAGTAAGTTGGAAGAGTATGGAGCTGCAGTCCCCCATTTATCTACAACTGAAATTCCAGCTTATGAATTTGAGCCAGTAAGGAAAGAACATACAGCTAAGTTACTAGAGTTTTTTGGAAACCAGAGTGAGGCAAAGAAAAAGCTTGTAACGGCTATTAGTCAAGCAGAGGAACGTTATAAATATTATTCTAACATGGCTGAAGAGGAAGAGGCAGCTGTAAAAGAAAAATTGAAGAATGAAGTTGATAAGATTGAAGATTATGCTGGAGCAGCATGGAATGGTGTAAAGAAAAAAATAGGACTATAAAGAGGATTGAAAAATGGAAAATCTTAAAATAGATAATAGCAAATTAATTGAAGCATGGGCCGCCGCTGGGGCATTAGAAAAGTCATTAACGGCTTCGTATGAGGAATGCGATCAGTTACTTAGTTATTTAAATGATGCAACTTGGAGTGGTAAATCTAGGGATGCATTTGTTTCCTTTATAGAAATTATTAAAAAGTATCATAAGTCTCTTAAAGATGCTTCGCATCTTAATACAGTTGCTCTAGAGCAACTAAAGGAAAGTATCGATAACTATTCACAATATAAAGAAGTTGTAGAGGTTAAAAATCTATGACAATCAATAATAATTACTTTAGTGCTCCAGAACTATATTTAATAGCTGGGGCATTAGGTTTGGAATATGTGTTCGGCTTACCTGATAAAGAAATTTTTCAATTTCAAGGAGAACAAACATTTAAAAATGCTCATGAACAGTTAAAAGAAAAGCGCATTCTTAATTTAGCGGGCAATATTACAAGTGGTGGGGCAGCTGTTATTCAAGCTGTTGAAATTTATACATTGAGTGAAAAGTACGTACGCTTAAATAATTCGATTTTTGCATTTAAAGAGAAAAAACATAATGAAGTAGTGTGTCTAGTTGAATCAAAAGAGGGATATCAACTACATATTTATTCAAAGATGGATTTGTTGAAAATTCTTATGAATAACATTCCAATTATGTCAAGAGAACCTCTGCCAGATGAAAAAAATTATCTTAAAAAAGAACTTAGTCTAGATGAAAGAGAGACAGTTAAAGGTATGCAAGGTGTTGCACCTTTAAATTTAGAATGGGTTCATGTGAAAAATGAACCCGCAATAACTACAAATGCACAATTTTATCAACAGTGGGTCATATTTAATTATGAAGAAAAATTGATTATGATGGATGCTATAAATAAAAAATATTATCAAGCTAGTCAGTATTGGTTTTTAAAGATTCTATTTGATGAATTGGATTTTCCATACAAGGAGGGAATATGATTTGGAAACTAGTTTGGGAGAAAGTCAGTATAGTAGTTTTGTAATTGATATAAAGACAGAAGAAATGTTGACAATAATACAACATTTAAGAAAGATTGCAAATGAGCTAATGACTAATGCGAATCCCTGTTTAGAAATCTTGGCTCATACTAACTTCTATCATGAAGGAGCTGCTAAGAGTACAATGAAAGCCTACAACAGTGCTATAAGTAAAATGAATGAACTTTTAAAAGTATATAGCCATGCAGGTCAATTAATGGATTACTATGTACAAAAAATGATAGATAAAGATGAAGAGCTTGCTAAAATATTTAATGGGCATTCAAAGGATTAAATTATGAATATAGATTATAAAGATAAACAATGGAGAACGATGAGTAATGCTATTGGTGAGCTTGGTGGAGGATGGCCAAGAGGCTCGGGGATTATAAAAGATCTCCTTGATATAGAGAAGGTTTTAGAAGGTGTTAAAAGCGACATTTCTGAATTAGATAGTGATCAAGTTATGGCATATAGTTATGAAGGACAAGAAGCTAAAATTCAACAAGAGACCTCTAAAATTCATGTGTTATATCAGTTTTCTAGTGAAATTGGTAATGTGCTTGATAATAAGATAGATAATCCTTTCTATGAAAGTATGGATAAGTTTGTTGAGGCTATGAGAGATAATAACATCAATAACTTTTCCACTAAAAATCGAATAGGAGCAAAAGGAAAGCATTATACGAATAAAGATTCTGTAGAAATGGAATATGAAAAAGAAGAAATCAATCTTAATGATTTGTTTAATGGTGATAATTACTATTCTCAAGAAATGCAATCAAGGTATAGTATCTATAAGTCATTTAATAAAGATAGTAAAGAAACTCTTGCTCAATTTAAAGAACGATATTTAAATTCTTCTGCATTTCAATACAACTCAATAAATGATGGGCTTCGTCAAAAAGAGTTTTGGGCTAATTTGGCAATTGGAGCAACAGCTATAGGTATTGGGATATTTTGTCCGCCAGCTGGTGCGTTTCTTGGAACAGCAGCAAGTGCCGCTGAAGTTGGTTCTGGTTTAGTAGGTGATAACTGGATAACGGGACGTGAATTAACAGGAGAAGAGAGAAAAGAAGCAGTAGTAACAGGAATAGTGGGAATGACTGTTGGAGGAAGCTACGAAGCTTTAAGACTTACTCAACTTAAACAGCTAGCAAAGGCAAGACAAGCTATTAGATTAGAGAGAGAAGCTTGGAATGAGTTAAGCCCAGTTGAACAAGAAAAACTATTGAATTGGAATAAAAATTTTCGTCCTACCGCAATTAAATATTTAAAGGGGAAAATTACTTTTGATGATCTACGTTTTTATAATCAACAAACAGGGGCTATAGAGTGGCCTATTGAGGATGGTTTTACAAAATATAGAGAACTTATAATGTTAAAAAGAGGGACCATTGTAGATAGGTATGGAGATACAGGAGGTAGTTATTTTTCACCAGTCGGAACACCATACGAACAAAGGGCCTTAGCTTTACATAGTGATGATGCACCTTATCATAAATATGTAGTTAACCACCCCTTTAAGGTAGAGTCAGGGAAAGCGGCACCATGGTTTAATCGACCTGGAGGGGGTACACAGTATTACACTGGAAACATTACTATTAGGGTGACTATTAAGGGCAAGGAAATCGTCTTAAAGAATCCCAATGTTGAAAAGTTGCTTAAATATAAAATTTTAGTAAAAAAAAGGTGGTATCACAGATGAACATAGCCGAAACAGCCCGCATCCTAAACCAATGGGGGATCCCAACTCGATGTGAAAAGGATTATTTAGAGCAAGTAAAAGAAAGTCCTTATGATAATTTTTTAAGGTTACAACAAAACGGAGATAAATGGGAATTGGGTTATTTTATCGTTGAACGACAAAATAATCCGTATTTTGAGACAGATCGATCATTTGAAACCGAAGATGAGGCTGCAAGGGGTTACCTATTTGATCAATTGTATTGGTATTATTTCCAATATAAAGTGGAAGCTTTCATGTTAAAGCACTGGCTATTATCCATTGGAGAAGATAAATTTTCAATTCGTAAACTATTAAAAGCTGCGCGCAAAATCGGTGTTCCTTCTACTCGTTTTATGTATAATAAGCCACCAACGCTAGGTCACCGTAGTATCCTCGTATCAGAAATAGAGCGGAAGAAGTATGAAATTAAAGTATATGATCGAGATGGCAAGATCATTGCGTGGGAACCGGCGGAAGAGTACGCAGAGCAATCACTCTATAGTGCATACGTGCTAATGTACTTACTCCATATTTATGAGGAAGAAGTCGAGGAAATCTTACTAGCAGAAGGGATTGGGAATGAAATCACCAATCGTGAAATCTTATTATTTATCAATCACAATACCATTTACGAATATTAATACTCAAGTTTTTTAGAGGGCTACTATGGTAATCCTCTCCGTTATCCAAGTTAATCCACTCTGAAAAAAGATAACAAAGTTTAAAATAGTTACGCCCAAGCCTAGAACAAGTATTTAATTAATCCGACTGATTAGAATGTTTTCATAGATGAGGATGCCTTTAAAATGAAAGGGGTCATTTGGTTTTTACAGTATAATATACATAAGAATGGAAGAATAGATAGAAAATACTCAAAAAAGAGGTTTATTTTTTGAAACTAACTTCTGAGAAATTTCCCACCTCACAAAAGTCCCTTACATGGAAGCAAGTAATCGTTACAATAGTAGTGATTTTTGGATGTTTGACTATAGGGGGATTCTTTTATAATCATTCAAGAGAAAAAATTGTTACTTTTTACTCGTTCTCTTGTCATTCCTATTGTACTGCACGGAGCGTGGAATATCTTTGCAGCTTTTTATTTCAACATTATTTAAAACAGCTTTTTTAAATTTTTTTATCTTTGTAGATCGGTATGGGGAGCGGGGAGTTATTACCTTTCACTAGTAGGAATGTCGTCCTCCATATTTGAAAAAGAAGTCGATCGGCAGAAGGGATTGAAATAAATTTACTAACCGCGAGATTTTGTTATTTATTAACCATACTACAACACTCGACTATTAATCATTGTTTTACGCTAGAAGGCTACTATTATGGTAGCCTTCTTTTTAATATATTAAGCATCAAGACCAAACATCAAGAACTATTAAACCCTTAAAATGGTACAATTGGTATATTATTGTTAAAAAAGAGGGGGTATTATACTGTCATCATTTAAGAAGATAAAACGCATTCCTATTAGAGCATACTGGGATCTTCTTTATACTTATTTTAAACCGTATAGGAGAGGTTTTTTCTTACTCTCTTTGTTTCTGCTAAGTGCGATTGCGCTGCAACTCGTGAATCCTTTTATTATGCGTAGATTTATTAATCAGGCGCTCGAAGGAAAAGCGGTGAGTGATCTATATGTTTGGGCTGTATTGTTTATGGTTGTTTCTTTAGCTACGCAAGGATTGCTAATTGCGGTGCAATATTTTGGCGAGTCGGTTGGTTGGGGAGCTACGAATCGTTTGCGCATTACGTTATTGCGCCATTTCTTTTCGCTAGATTTAGCGCAGCGGAAGAAATATAGCACGGGTGAGCTAATTGAACGCATTGATGGTGACCTGAATGCGCTGCAAAATTTCTTTTCGCAGTTTGTTATTAAGCTGGTCGGTAATGCATTGTTAATGATTGGTATATTAGTTGCTTTATTTATGATTGATTGGCGAATTGGCAGTGGTCTGACGATATTTACAATTGGGGCATTATTTATGATTGATCGGATTCGTGCAAGCGCCATTCCTTATGCAAATCAGGCGCGCCAAATTAACGGTCAATTTTATGGCTTTATCACAGAACGGCTTCAAGGTGCGGATGAGATTCGGTCGAATGGAGCTTCACGTTATACGCTGAAACAGTTTATACAATGGATTGCAAAATATTATCCAGCATTAAAACGGGCCGAAATTCGTAATTACTCGATGTGGATGACGTCAATTGCGGTCTTTACGATTGGTAATATCTTTTCGTTAAGTATCGGTGCTTATTTGTACAAGTCAGGGGCTATTTCGCTCGGTAGTGTATTTTTAATTGTGCAGTTTACAGAACTGATGATGGTCCCGATAGAGCAAATACGAAGAGAAATGGAAGATTTACAAAAAGCAGATGCTAGTATCCTACGCATTCAAGAGCTTTTAGCACATAAAAGCTCTCAGCCTTCCGTGTCTACGAAACCTTTTCCAGAAGGTCCTTGTGACATTGTATTTAAAAATGTCTCTCTCTACTATAATGAACAGACGCCTGCACTTCGTGATGTGTCTTTTGCTGTAAAAAGAAACACTACTCTCGCCATTATTGGGCAGTCGGGGAGTGGCAAAACAACGCTTACGAATGTACTCTTACGTTTTTACTTACCAACAGCGGGTTCAATATGTATTAACGAAACAAATATAGAGTCGTTTGCGCTTCAAGACATGCGCGAGAAGATTGGCATTGTGACGCAAGATGTTCATTTATTTGCCGGCACGCTGCGTGAAAATCTTACCTTCTATAATTCAAGTATTACAGATGAAGATTTGATCGAGACGATGACAGCGTTACGCGTATTACCATGGTTCCACGGATTAACGAATGGATTAGATACGACCATCGAAGGATTAGGTCGTAACGTTTCAGCAGGTGAAGCGCAATTAATCGCGATGATTCGTGTGTTTTTGAAACGGCCTGAAATCATTGTTCTTGATGAAGCAACGGCACGCATGGACCCGGAAACAGAACACATTGTTAAGCAAGCCATTCAGGCGCTCGTTAGCGAACGAACGTGCCTCATCATTGCTCATCGCCTTGAAACGATTCAACATGCCGATGCTATATTGATCTTGGAAAGTGGCAAAGTGGTCGAGTATGGAGCGTTTCAAGCACTAGCAGCAGATTGTTCTTCTATGCTTACAGATTTACTACAAAAAGGAGGCGTCTCTCTTGAAAACGTATAAGTATATCTATCAACTGATGGCGTACCGTCCTTTTCTCTACGCATTAAATGGACTCTTATGGTTATTGATTCATCTGTTACCGTTATTGCCAGGCATCATTTTGCAGTCCTTTTTTGACCAACTCTCTGGTCATTCATCTACAGTAATTAGTACGACGGGCCTTTTAGCGCTTCTAGCTGCAATTGCACTTTCTAGAATTGTCATCATCTATTTTGGCGGATTAACCGATATTTTGCATCGCTTTAGTATTAGTACCATCATTAGGCGAAATCTGTTTGCACATCTTTTACATAAGCCGTCTGCTACTACACAAGCAGGTGAAGTCATTATTCATTTTCGTGAAGATGCAGAGCAAGCAGAGAGTGCTGTCAGTTGGGTACTTGATGTCATCGGAAAATTTCTCTTTGCGATTGGAGCCTTTGTTGTTTTGCTGAATATTAGTGTCAGCATGACCCTGCTTGTTTTTATACCGCTAGTGGTCATCGTTATGATTGCAAATAAGGTAAGTTACAAAGTAGAAGAAAATAGGGAACGCAGTAAAGAAGCTTCAACCGCCGTCGCGAATACGATTGGTGAATTTACATCGATTGCCCAAAGTGTTAATTTAGCGAACGCTGAACCTTATGTTATTGAAAAAATAACAGCACTAAATGAACAGAGAAAGCAACGAATGCTGAAAGACCGTGTGTTAACACAAGCGCTAGATGCGATTTTTAGTAATACGGTCAGTCTAGGAACAGGTCTTATTTTACTGTTGGCAGCTTCCGCTATTCGTAACGGAACGTTTACAATCGGTGATTTGTCATTATTCATTTATTATTTAGCATTTATTACTGAGTTTACAGATTTCTTTGGCATGTTTTTAGCGCATTATCGCCAAACTGCTGTCTCTTTTTCGCGCATGGAAAAATTGTTTCAAAAGGGGATGGAGAAGGAGCTAGTAGAGCATCATTCGCTATCTGAACTGCCAGCAGAACAAAAGAGAGAGGTAGAGCCACTAGAAACGCTCACGCTTCACAATCTTTCATATGTCTATCCTGGCACAGAAAAGGGATTTCGTAACATTGAGTTAACGATTGACCGCGGCTCATTAACGGTTATTACGGGTGTAATTGGTTCTGGAAAATCAACGTTATTAAAAGCGCTAGCAGGCGTCTTACCTTATGAAGGGGAAATACGTTGGAATGGACGTGCTGTAACAGACGCTTCCGCATTCTTTACGCCGCCAGCGAGTGCATACACACCACAAATTCCGACGGTTTTTCAGCAATCACTTCAGGAAAACATTCAGTTAGGTGTATATGAAGAAGAGAACACACTTGATCGTTCCCTTCATATAGCGGTGCTGCAGGATGATGTTCATAGGAAAGGTACGCAACTTTCCGGTGGTCAAAAGCAACGTACCGCGATTGCCCGCATGTTTGCACGAGAAGCCGAGCTGTATTTAATGGATGATATAGGAAGTGCTTTAGATATTGAAACAGAACAAAAGATGTGGGAGCGCATTGCTCATGAATTTCTTCATAAGAAAACCATGATTATTGCTTCTCATAGCCAAGAATGCTTAAGGCGAGCGGACCAAATTGTTGTGATGAAGGATGGACAGATTGTAGACATTATAAAGCAGTAATCCCTTGGTCATGTTTCCGGTTATTTCGACAACTTGTGCAGGAACTTTACTAGTTCTATAGAACTAGTAAAGTTGTGCTAGTAGTGAAGAACTGGAGGATGTAACATGAAAAGAATGAAGTATGCCGTAGCATTTATGTGTCTTCTTTTGTTTGCTGTTACGGGGGACGTTTATGCAGTTGGAACGAAAGAAGAGGTGAAGCATAACGCGCCTCTTCTTTCCTATGAGCAAGCAGTGAATAGAGCAGCAGCGCTTACGGGTGAAAAGGTGGCTACAATTAAAAAGAAACATCCTAACAATCACCGTACGTCTTGTTATTGGATGGAGCTTTCAACTAAACTAAAAGGCACTTCTGCCTCGGTCGTACTCTTGCCGCAAGTATGTAAAAAGGGCGATGTATTGTCCATTCAAACAACACGTGATCCCTTGGCGCTAACCATTACAGGTAACAAAGCATTTGAAGGCACCGTTGCGGTCGATCTTGAGCCCTCCGGCTATTATTTTGTCGTGAACGGTAATTTTTATCAAGAAGCAAACGTGATGAAACACCATGTAAAAAAGGTACAAAAAGGTCATTACAAAGCGACGCTCCTCGTGTCTCCACGAGCACAGTACGCATCATCGTATTATAGTGGCCTGCACTATAAAAGAATAATTCAATAATAAAGAGGGTACCCACGCTAGCACATAGGGTTACCCTTTTAAAGAGAGAACAGGCATGATGGTCAAAATGGAATAAAGCACAAGCTTCCTCTCGCTCTATTTGTTATTCTATTAAATGGAAGGCTCTCTTTGGACGAGCTTTGGCAGTCCTTTAACGACGATTGTAAGTTTGCTTGTAGGTGCAATCGTTCGGGTCGGGCGTTAGAAGAGCTTCTACATACCGCCTAAGAAAAATACCCACCCGTCGGTACAGCAGCGGGTGGATGTTTACATTAATTTTCTACTTTTTCCCCAAAAGCCTCAGGAATCATCGTAAAGCCTTCAATGACCGTATCTTCTTCTACTTCTACCATTAAATAGCGTTTACCGCTTAAACTGACTTGTTTTACGTAGCGTAAGTCTTGCGGGCTAATGGAAATGGTCGCAAGCTTGGTTGTAATTTTAATTGATTTCGACGTGTATTTCGGAACGATGCTATTTGCTTTAATTTCGTACTTCTCATCATCAATGATTTGTTTAAAAGCTTCTTGTACTTTTTCAGTTGTCACATGTTCGACGCCACTCGTTGTTAACACGCGCTCCACGTCTTTCACATCAAGCGTCGGTGCTTCGTCTTCTTCATTTTCTACGATCATACGATTGATTTCTTCATAGACATTGGACAGAGTGGACGTATTTAACTGGTCGTTCGTCACGTCTTTAATAATTTCTTCAAAAACGAATTTATCATCTTTTGCTGTCATCGTTTCTTCGCTATTTAATACGTGTTCAATAAAGTCATGATCGGGTTCATGCACTTTACCAGAAGCGTAGAGAATATGATTCACATCCGCTGCGCTGTCGGTGAAACAAGGGAACAAAAACCCTCCAATCGGTGCTTGCAAATTAATAATCGGATCGACGGCAAAATTGTATTTAAATTCTTTTTCCACATAATCAAAGAGCAACTCTTTCTTCGCTTCTTGGGTCGTGTTAATGCTACATAATATGAACGGATGAGAGTAGACCGCATCCCGCGAACTGTCCTCGCCGTCTTGTTGCCTGCGCTTCGTAGATTTATAGTACTCACCCCGAATAAACGTAATAACAACATCCATTTCGTATTGTGAATGAGCTAGCATTTTTTCTACCATGCGTAGCATGTGCATTTGCCAATCTTCTGTTTGCGTGGCTAGCAGTCCTTGATGAAGAATAAGCTGTGAGCTGTTTCCGACGTTTTTTTTGAATGTAAGTTCAAATAACTTCTCGTCGATATTACCACCGAGAACTTTTTTAAAGTTTGTTAAAAAAAGCTCCTGCTGCTCCCGTTCAAGCAAATCAAAGGGCTGATTTTGATAATGATAAATGTCACTAGACTCTCTCATGATGTATACATTGAAAATACTCCCTATCTTTAAGGAAGCATTATCTACTTTAAATTGCCGACGAATGGTTGCCACGTCTTTTTTATTCATAGGATCCCCCTCATTTTGATCATTACATCTAGTTTAACCTATCGGGAAGGAGGCGTGCTATTTTTGGAGCCTAGAAAATAAGGAATTGCGGGACATATGTCTTCTTTTTAAAAAGAGGAAAATCCTGTATTACATCTTTTATTTCTTTCGTTTTTACCGTACGATAAAGAGACAAGAGAAGCGAGAGAAGGAATGCGAGTGAAGTTTAGAGAGTTTCATCCAAATATAAAAATTAGACTTGGCGAAACATTTGTCAGTCGTTTAGTAGGAAGTATGATTTTCCCTTTCATGACGTTATACTTAGCCTATCATTTTGGAGCTAAGCTAACAGGCATACTACTCATAATTAATGTTTTTATTGGTATTGCTTGTAGTTTTGTAGGCGGTTATTTGGCTGATCACTATGGACGACGCAACATTATGATCGTCTCAGAATGTGTACGAGCCGTAGCCTTTCTTATAATGGCGCTTAGTAATTCTCCGTGGTTTGAGTCTCCGGTGTTAACCTTTTTAATGATGACCGTTAATACCATTTGTTTTGGTTTTGGAACCCCAGCTACGCAAGCAATGTTAATTGACGTTAGTACGCAAAACGAAAGAAAGCTTATGTACACCATTAGCTATTGGGCAAGCAATTTTGCCAATGCAGTCGGTGGCATCTTAGGTGCTTTCTTGTTTAACAGAATTCCGAAAGAAGTCTCCCTCTTCA
>NZ_AKKV01000007.1 GCF_000269865.1 Fictibacillus macauensis ZFHKF-1 | reverse complement strand
AGAGATTCTGGTTCGCACGCAAGGCCCAGTCCGTTCGCGCGCAAGGCCCTCGATGCGCGCGCAGACCAGGTCCGTTCGCGCGCAGACCCAGTCCATTCGCGCGCAGACCCAGTCCATTCGCGCGCAGACCCAGTCCATTCGCGCGCAGACCCAGTCCGTTCGCGCGCAGACCAGGTAAATGGCCTCCAACAACGTAGGTAAGGGATGAAAAAAAGAGAAAATGAAGAGATCCTCTCGTAAATGCGTTCAAAAATGAGAAGAAATAGCGTAAAAGCTCTTCAATGATGGCGAAAAGAGTGAAGCGCACAAGAGATTCTGGTTCGCACGCAGGAGCCTTCGATTTGCACGCAGACCAAGTCCGTTCGCGCGCAAGACCCCCTCGAATCGTGCGCAAAAAAGAATTCCGCACCCAAGGGCCCTAAAGCACAAGCAAGACAAATCAAATACAAAATATTGAGGTAAATCAAGAGCAGAAACCTCGTGTATGCTACCAAACAGCATAAATAGCATACTATCATGCCAAATCTCCTTTTGATCCATAGTCACTTCCCCTCTTATATTAGTTCTCCATTTCCTAAAGTAATTCTATTTGTTTTTCAAAGCATCTTGCTCATAATTATCGCTAGACAAGCATAAGGTAGAGTACGAATTTTTTTCTGAGGTGGTTATCGTGAAGCACATTATAGACATGCTCCCAGAGCGGCTTAGCGTTGGGTTACAACAATTGCCCTCACGTCTATTGGGACAAATTGAGGAAATTCGTGTTCGCTTGAAGAAGCCATTGGAAGTCATGATCAATGGAACGCCACATTTTGTGCCGTTAAAGGGTGGACAGGATGTTTCAGAAGAAGATGGTGTGCAGCTATTAAGTAAATTAAGTCGTCACTCGCTTTATGCATTAGAAGAAGAATTGAAAAGAGGTTACATTACGATTAAGGGCGGCCACCGGATCGGACTGGCTGGTAAAGTAATCACAGAACGGGGCGAAGTGAAAGCCATCCGTGACATTGGTTCTTTTAATATCCGCGTTGCTCGCCAAGTAATCGGAAGTGCAGAACCGCTAAGAGCAGCGCTGTGCGACAACAATCGGTGGTTAAATACGTTAATTATTGGCGCGCCTCAAACAGGAAAAACGACGCTGCTTCGTGACTTGGCTCGGTTAATTAGTGTAGGAGATGAACAAACGCGCATTTCCTCGCGAAAAGTAGGAATTGTCGATGAGCGTTCAGAAATTGCAGGCAGTGTGCGAGGCATTCCTCAATTCGAGCTCGGTAGTCGCGTAGATGTGTTGGATGCGTGTCCGAAAGCAGAAGGAATGATGATGCTCATACGCTCGATGAGCCCTGAAATACTAATTGTCGATGAAATTGGTCGTAAAGAAGATGTTGAAGCGATGATTGAGGCGATGCATGCAGGTGTAGGGCTAATCGCCACAGCTCACGGATATTCACTACAAGAAGCAATGAAGCGTCCGGCTTTGGAGGCGTTAGCTTCCTTACAAATTTTCGATGTGTTTATTGAATTAACTAGAGGAGAAACACCAGGCATTGTTCGTCGCATTACACAAGCAACCGGTCGTTCACGGCTCGTAACATGATTAGCTTCCTCGGTGCTTCGCTTATTTTATTTTCAACAAGCTGGATGGGCTTTGCGATGGCCAAAAAAGTAAAAGAGCGTCCGAAACAGCTGCGCGAATTGAAGGTGGCGCTGCAATCATTAGAAGCGGAAATTATGTACGGGCACGTACCACTCGATGAAGCTTTTGGGCACTTAAGTCGCCAACTCAATGAACCGATTGCCGCTTTCTTTGGTGAACTTGCTGGCGCGCTGCAGGAAACAGCCTCCTCGGTGCCCATTTTATGGGAGGAAGCCTTAACACGACTTGCCGAGCGTTCTTCGTTAAAAAAAGCAGAACTTGAAGTGTTACAGCAATTCGGTAGTACACTTGGTCGTCATGATCGCGACAACCAGAAACGCCACATTCAACTGACACTTTCTCATTTAGAACGAGAATTAGACGAGGCGACAGCGGCTGTTGCTACGTATGAAAAATTATATAAAAGTGTCGGCGTTCTTAGTGGACTGCTGTTGATTATTTTGCTGATATAAGCAGGAGGCGTTTGTAAATGGGGTTTGACGTGAATGTTGTCTTTCAAATTGCCGGTCTTGGCATTATTGTGGCGATGCTTCATAGCGTACTAAAAATGATAGGAAAGGAAGATTATGCGCACTGGGTAACTTTGCTTGGGTTTATCGTTGCCTTATTTATCGTCATTTCCTTGCTAAGTGATCTCTTTCAAAAGGTGAAAAGTGTCTTCCTTTTTCAAAATTGAAAGGAGGCTTTTGCCATTGCTATCTTACAAATTGTTGGCTTAGGCATTATTGGCACGTTTTTGGCGCTCATCTTAAAAGAACAAAAAGCGTCCTTTGCTTTTATTTTAACGCTTGTTGTCGGCATTGCCATCTTCTTATTTTTAATTGATCAAATTGCGCTTGTTTTACGCATGATTTTTAACGTGGCTCAAAAAGCAAATCTCAATTTTATGTATGTGGAAACGATTATGAAAATCATCGGCATTGCGTATATTGCTGAATTCGGGGCACAAATTACGAGTGATGCCGGTCAGGGAGCGATCGCTTCCAAAATTGAACTGGCTGGTAAAGTGTTAATTCTCGTGATGGCAATTCCGATTCTTTCCATTATTATTGAAACGGTCTTACAGCTCATTCCTTCCTAATCATAAAACGTGTAAAGGGGGTGGTGAAGACGCCATCCAAAAAAGGGATCCTTCTATTCTTTCTTCTGCTCGGTGTGACAGTTCTTTTTGGTGTAAGCTTCCCACAACAGGCAGCGGCGTCTCCATTGCCCGACTCTATTATGGAAGAACAGCTGTCGCGCTTTGGAACGGACGATATTACGAACTATTGGGAAAAAATTACGTCAGAATACGGCGGCTATTTGCCAGAAACGCAAAAAGGAAGCTTGTTAGAATTCATTAAAGGTGAAAAAACCTTCAGTTTAAAAGAGTGGGGGAAAGGCATTGTCAAGTACGTGTTCTTTGAAGTATTTGCGCAAGGCAAATTATTAGGCACGCTCATTTTATTAACCGTTTTCAGCATGTTGTTACAAACGATTCAGTCCGCGTTTGAAAAAAGTACTGTCAGCAAAGTAGCGTATGCCATCGTCTATATGGTGTTGATCGTCCTTGCGCTCAATAGCTTTAGACTCGGCATGACCTATGCAAAAGACGCCATCGAGATGATGATGGATTTTATGACGGCCTTACTGCCGCTCGTCTTGGCGTTAATGGCTACACTTGGCGGCATGATGAGCGTTGCGTTTTTTCATCCGATCGTTGTATTTCTCGTCAATTCTAGCGGGCTATTAATTAATAAATTCGTGTTGCCGCTGCTCTTTTTTTCAGCGCTTCTAAGCATTGTGAGCACGATGTCAGAGCAGTTAAAAGTTACACAGTTAGCTACGCTTTTACGAAATGTGGCCATGGGAGCACTCGCCTTGTTTTTTACCGTTTTTATTAGTGTAATCAGCGTGCAAGGCGCAACAACGGCCGTAAGCGATGGCATTACGATGAAAACCGCAAAGTTTGTAACAGGAAACTTTATTCCTGTCGTCGGACGTATGTTTACAGAAGCAACAGAAACAGTCATGAGTGCTTCCTTATTATTAAAAAATACGGTGGGGATTGCTGGAGTCGTTATGTTGCTCTTACTTGCGATTTTCCCCGCTGTCAAAGTGCTTGTGCTTGGCTTTATCTACACGTTTGCAGCAGCTATTTTACAGCCATTAGGCGGCGGCCCTATTATTGATTGCTTACAAATAATCGGTAAAAGTGTCTTTTACGTATTTGCGGCATTAGCGACGGTATCCATTATGTTTTTTCTAGCGATTACGATCATTGTGGCTGCAGGCAATCTATCGTTAATGGTGAGATAGTAGGTGAAATAATGACGTTTCTTTCGGAGTGGGTCTCTAATATTGTGCTTGTGATCTTGCTTGGTATTTTCGTCGAGATGCTCGTACCCAACAATCAATTTCAAAAATATATTAAGATGGTGATCGGCTTATTGCTGATGCTGGCAATCCTCTCGCCCTTATTAAAACTAGCAGGCGTAAAAGGCGATCAGCTTCTAGAAGCAGCTACAGGCGAAAGCGTGCGAGAAGGTCATATGAAAAATTCACTAGAAATGCGAAAAAAAGAAATAGAATCACAACAAGCTGCATATATATCTAAGCAAATGCGTGTCCAAATGAAAAACGACGTGAAAGAGGAGTTGAAGAAAGCCTATGGTGTGAGTATTACGGATTTGCAGTTTATAACGAAGCAAGGTGTTGTTTCAGAGGAAGTTGCTCCAGAGCAAATCAATGCTGTGAAAGTTACCGTCGGACAAGTCACACAAGGCACGAGCGTAGCAGCTGTCCAAACGGTTAAGATTGAAACGTCACAAAACCAAACTGCACTCACCTCTTCACACGACCATGAAGCGCTTCGTACGTATTTATCGCAAAAGTGGAAGATGAAAAAGACGAACGTTCACGTTTACATGGAAGGAGAGGAGGGAGCGGGGCCGTGAAGCAAATCCGTGAAATGCTAGGCGCACTCAATGATCGGCTTGGAAAGAAAACAGGCAAAAAAGGACCACCACCTTACATTTGGTTTCTTCTTCTAGTAGGCTTTGGTCTCATGATTGCAGGCAGGCTTTTTTCACCAAGTAGTACGCAACCTCAAAGTACGCCTGCATCCACTTTTTCAACGTCAAAAGAAACAGCACCTGTTATTAAAAACTTTAGCGCTTCTTCTTCAAAATCATTTACAGAATATGAAACAGAGTACGGTAGTCAATTAAAAAGCATACTCGAACAAGTCGCGGGCGTGCAAAAAGTCCAAGTGATGGTCACGCTTGATACAACAGAAATTAAACAAATTGAAAAAAATGAAAATCGGCAAAACCAAACAACGAAAGAGACAGATAAAAACGGTGGCGAACGCACCATCAATGAATTGAAGACAAGCCGAGAAATCGTCCGCATTAAAACGAGCGATCAAGAAAGTCCAATCGTCATAACGACAGAAAAGCCAAAAGTACGCGGTGTAATCGTTGCAGCAGAAGGCGCTGATAATTTGAAAGTAAAAGAGATGATTGTGGATGCAGTTACAAAAGTATTTAACATTGGCAGTGACCACGTATCGGTCATTCCAAAAAAGTATGAGGGGGAATAAAAAATGTTAAAGAAGCAAACGGTTTGGCTACTAACGATGTTAAGCTTAATCATTGTCCTATCTGTTTACTATATTACAGCGCCTGGTCCAAATGATGATTTAGCCTATGTGAATAAAGGCAAAAATGCGTCAGAAATGAAAACAACCAAAACGAAAGAAACAAAAAAATCACAAGCAACGGTTACGAATTCTTCTAGTGATGATAGCTTTACAGCACTCCGTATGAAGCGCGAAGAAACACGTGATCAATTAAATAGCCAATATACAGCAGCGATTGCCGAGCCTAACGCAACAGCGGAAGCGCAAACAAAAGCAATGGAAAAAATGTCAGAGTTACAAAGTTTAAATATGAAAGAAACAACGCTAGAAACGCTCATTAAAACAATGGGTTACGATGATGCACTAGTCAATACGTACGATCAGGAAGTGAAAATTATCGTAAAAGGTAAGGAGTCTTCTAAAAAAGATGCGGTAACGATTATGGAGAAAGCGAAAGAACAGCTTGGTAAACAAGATGTTGCCGTTGAATTTCAAAAACCAGCAAAATGAGTCAGGGCCTCCCTGACTTTTTTTATGTTGTAAAGCGTTTAGAGGCAGAAGAGTGAGTATGAGCGGTAAGGATCAGGGAAAAGCTAAAAAGGCGATTGCTTACAAAATATTAAGTTTTACGGTACTATAAAGATAGGTCATGATTCTATCTATTCAGGTTCGAGAGATTATGATATGCTTTATTGGTACCAGGTATTAAAAATGGTAGTAAACTAATAGCAGCACAGCATATGAAAGAAGAAAAAGGAGTGGACATTGCGTGTTGAAAATACAAGAAATTCGCGAACTAATTAAATTAATCGACAAGTCAAGCATTGATGAGTTTAAGTATGAGAATGATGGGGAAACCATTCTTCTTAAGAAAAATGAAGTAACAGTTCAAGCAGCAGAAGTTGCGCCTACACAGGTAGCTCTTGCTCCACAAGCTGTTGCACCGATTGCAGCGCCGGTAGCACAACCTGCCCCAGTTGCAGTGCAAAAAACCGAGGCTCCTCAAGTAGAAGCACCTGCTCAAAACGATGCAAACTTACATAAAATTGAATCGCCAATGGTAGGGACGTTTTACGCTTCACCAACGCCTGATCAAGCCGCCTATGTAGCGAAAGGCGATAAAGTTAGCAAAGATTCGATCGTGTGTATCGTCGAAGCAATGAAGCTTTTTAATGAAATTGAAGCAGAAGTAAATGGGGAAATTGTAGAGATCCTTGTTGAAAATGGGCAACTCGTTGAGTATGGTCAGCCCCTCTTTTTAGTGAAAGCAGAATAGAGGTGTTTTTTGATGATTAAAAAACTACTTGTAGCCAATCGTGGAGAAATTGCCGTACGCATTATTCGTGCGTGTAAAGAAATGAATATTGAAACGGTCGCGGTTTATTCTGAAGCGGATAAAGATGCATTGCATGTTCGTCTAGCGGATGAAGCGTATTGTATCGGACCAAAAACGTCTAAAGAAAGCTATTTAAACTTTACAAACATTATGAGCGCAGCGATGTTAACGGGAAGTGATGCCATTCACCCAGGTTACGGCTTCTTAGCTGAAAATGCCGATTTCGCAGAAATTTGTGCAGAGTGCAATGTAAAGTTTGTTGGACCGAGTGCACAAGCGATTAATAAAATGGGGATTAAAGATGTCGCGCGCGCCACAATGAAAGAAGCGGGCGTTCCCATTGTTCCAGGATCAGAAGGAATTATCGGAAGTCCAGAGGAAGCAGTTGAACTGGCGGAAGAAATTGGGTATCCTGTTATTATTAAAGCGACTGCCGGTGGTGGTGGTAAAGGGATTCGTATCGCTCGAACAGAAGCGGAATTGCTAAAAGGAATTTCCATTACGCAACAAGAAGCAGCTACTGCATTTGGTAATCCAGGTGTGTACATTGAAAAATTCATTGAAGACTTCCGTCACGTTGAAATTCAAGTGTTAGCGGATCATTACGGAAACGTTATTCATCTTGGTGAACGTGATTGTAGCATTCAGCGCCGTCTCCAAAAGCTTGTGGAAGAAACGCCTTCACCAGCGATTACACCAGAAAAGCGTAGTGAAATGGGCCAAGCAGCGGTTCGTGCTGCCGAAGCAGTTGATTACGCAGGTGCAGGAACGGTTGAATTTATTTTCGATCACAATACGGGTGATTTTTATTTCATGGAAATGAATACGCGTATTCAAGTAGAGCACCCGGTAACGGAAATGGTAACGGGCATCGACTTAATTAAACAACAAATTCGCGTCGCTTCGGGAGAACGCCTAACATTACGTCAAGAAGATGTTGAATTTAATGGCTGGTCCATTGAGTGCCGCATAAATGCAGAAAACCCAGATAAGAACTTTATGCCATCTCCTGGAACGATTGAAATGTACTTACCACCAGGTGGACTCGGCGTGCGTGTTGATTCTGCGGTGTATCCTGGTTATGCAATTCCACCTTATTACGATTCGATGATTGCCAAGCTGATTACGTATGGAGCAACGCGACAAGAAGCCATTGATCGCATGAAACGCGCTTTAAGTGAATTTGTGATTGAAGGGGTTCATACGACGATCCCATTCCATATTCGTCTATTAAACCACCCAACGTTCGTAAGTGGCGATTTTAATACGAAGTTTTTAGAAATTCATGATTTAACGTCAAATACTGCAAAATAGGCACGGAGGTGTAAGGAATGAGTGAGCTTACTTTTGAAATGGAAGAACATCATTCAGAACTTGGACGTGTGGAGATCTCTCCTGAAGTCATCGAAGTCATTGCAAGTATCGCAGCTTCTGATGTAGAAGGAGTAGCCTCCATGAGAGGAAACTTTGCAACGGGTGTTGCAGAACGATTCGGTAAAAAGGCCCATAACAAAGGGGTAAAAGTAGAACTTGGTGACGAAGGAATTATCGTAAGTGTGTACGTCATTATGAAATTCGGTGTTTCAATTCCAGAAGTAGCACAAGGAATTCAAGACCAAATTCGTCAAGGCTTAAAAAGCATGACGGCTTTAGAAGCGAGCGAGATTAATATCTTTGTCGTCGGTGTTCAATTTGATACAAAAGAAAAGCCGCTAGAAGCACCGGAAGCCTATTAATAAAGGGGATAAGCGTATCCCCTTTATTTTTTTGGGTCGATGGTAGTAGAGAATCATTTTGATTGCAGTCAAACATATGGTATGATTTTTTCATACAGAGGGTTGAACGAGAAAGGAAGTAAGACATGAAACGTAGATTAGCAAGGGAAAAAGCTTTTCAATCGCTATTCCAAATTGAAGTGAGCGATATCGAACCGAAAGTAGCAATGGGGCATGTACTTGAAGAAGGCGAGCGTGAGGATGAATTTTTACGTTCACTCGTACTTGGAACGATGGCTCATAAAGAAGAGATTGATACATTGATTGAACAACATTTGGAAAATTGGAGTTTTTCACGTCTTGCCAATGTAGAAAAAGCGGTGCTGCGCCTCGCCGTCTATGAAATGAAATTTGAAGCAGATATTCCGATCAATGTTTCCATGAACGAAGCAATTGAACTTGCCAAAGTATTTGGTGGCGAAGAATCAGGGCGCTTTGTAAATGGTGTACTCGTAAAAATTACGAAACAATTTTCTAAATAAGGAAGCAAGGATTACAAACACCGTACAAAACAAGGAGTAATATTATGCCAAACGACCGTTATGTACCAATTAGCACTGTTACTCGCTACATAAAACGAGTGTTTGAAGAAGATAGCCAGTTAAATAACGTATGGGTCCGCGGTGAGCTTTCTAATGTCAAACGACATAGCCGCGGTCATTTGTATTTTACATTAAAGGATGAACATTCAAAAATGAATGCGGTTATGTTTGCTGGCAATAATCGCTTTTTGCCCTTTCAACCAGAAAACGGGATGAAAGTGCTTATTCAAGGAGAAGTGTCTGTGTACGAGCCGATGGGGCAATACCAGCTCTATGCGCGTGCCATGAAAAAAGATGGCATTGGTGATCTTCATCTAGCGTACGAGCAGCTGAAACAAACGCTACAGGACGAAGGGTTGTTTGCACAAGAACGTAAGCGTCCCATCCCAGCTTTTCCGAATAAGATAGCGGTTATTACCTCGCCTACTGGCGCGGCTGTACGTGACATTCTCACAACCATTAAACGCCGTTTTCCTGTTGCGCAAGTCATTCTTTATCCAGTCCTCGTTCAAGGACCACAAGCTTCTCGTTCGATTGTAGCTGCTATTGAGCAAGCTCACCAATTGCGACATGACGTCATGATTGTTGGACGAGGAGGTGGCTCCATTGAAGAATTGTGGGCTTTTAATGAAGAAATTGTTGCGCGTGCAATGGCTGCTTCCACGATTCCAATTATTTCAGCAGTCGGTCATGAAACCGACTTTACGATTGCTGACTTTGTCGCTGATTTGCGCGCACCTACGCCAACGGCCGCGGCAGAATTAGCAGTTCCTCATATCGATGAGTTACGTGAGCGGTTAGCACAGCGCACACATCGCCTTCAACAAGCGATGAAGCGGCACGTTGATCAAAGTAAGCGTCAGCTAGCTTCTCTTCAAAAATCCTATGCGTTTCGCTATCCCAATCAGCTCGTGAAGCAAAAAGAACAAGAACTGGATCGCCTGATGGAGCAATTACTTAAAGTAAGCAAGCAAAATATACAGCAAAAAAAGCAACAGCTTCTGCAGCTTTCACGCCAGCTTGCTTATTTTTCACCTGTACAAAAGGTGACAACGTTAAAAGAAGAACAAGCCAAAAAAGTCAAAGCATTAGAGCGTGCGATGAAGCAACGTTTGGAGAAAGCGAAAGTTTCCTTTACAAATGAATTGGCAAAACTAAATGCATTAAGCCCGCTTGCTGTGATGGAGCGGGGGTACAGTCTCGTCTTTTCAAAAGAAGAGCAATTGGTAAAGTCCGTACAAGATGTAGAAGTAGGAGAGGCTGTCACCGTGCAATTACAAGACGGTACTCTTGATTGTCACGTTTCTGAGATAGGAGGAAAAAAACATGACTGATCAGCAACCATTAACGTTTGAAGAGGCAATGAAGCAATTAGAAGACATTGTTGACTCATTAGAAGAAGGCGATGTTCCTCTCGAAAAAAGCATTGAGCTTTTTCAACAAGGAATGGAGCTTTCAAAAACTTGTCATACAAAACTTCAAAACATTGAAAAGAAAATGGATGTTATTATGAATGAAAACGGAGAAGCATCTCCTTTTATCTTAAAGGAAGAAGAGAATTAAATGAACATTGTACACTATTTGCAAGAGAAAAAAGAAATCATAGAAAAAGAGCTTTATCAGATCTTTGCTGAGAAAAAGATTCCGCAATCCTTGCAAGAGTCCATGCTCTATTCTCTGCAAGCTGGCGGCAAGCGCTTGCGTCCTATATTAGTATTAGCGGTTCTCGAAGCATGTGGTAAGCCACTAGAAATCGGTCTTGAAGCAGCATGTGCCTTAGAAGTCGTTCATACGTATTCATTAATTCATGATGACCTTCCGTGTATGGATGATGATGATTTTCGTAGAGGGAAGCCGACCAATCATAAAGTGTTTGGTGAAGCGACGGCTGTGCTCGCTGGAGATGGACTTTTAACTGTTAGTTTTGAACTGATTGCGGCGAGTCCCCATTATACGGCTGATCAAAAGGTTGCATTGTTAGCATTGCTTGCAAAAGCAGCTGGTGCAGAGGGCATGGTTGGTGGACAAATGGCCGATATGGAATCCGAAGATCAGCAACTAACTTTAACAGAACTCCAACGTGTTCACGAGCGAAAGACTGGGAAGTTATTGGAAGCAGCCGTTTCCTTTGGAGCGATTTTAGGCGGTGTTTCAAACGAGGCATTTGATCATTTGCAACGCTATAGCTATCACTTAGGCATTGCTTTTCAAATTCAAGATGATATCTTAGATGTTCAAGGTGACTCGCAAGTGATGGGGAAACAAGTGGGCAGCGATGAACATAATAACAAAAGCACCTATCCAAAACTTTTAACGCTTCAAGGAGCGAAAGATCAATTAATGGGCCACTTGGCTCAAGCGAAAACACATTTAACACAAGCAGGTATTCAAACGGAGCTGCTAGCGAGCATTGCCGATTATGTTGTGCAGCGAAACCATTAAGCTTACAATTGTTGCTCTCCGTAGAATGTGCTATGATAGAACATATTTAAATGGAAAAAAGCGGTGACTATAAAAACCGCCTTACATAACCTACAGCACGGTCACTGAAAACGGACAGCGAATTCCTTGAAAGCGTAGAAATGAAAACCTGGTAATGCCGTTATCACATCCGTGTTAACGGCATTGTTTGCGTTCATCTGCTTTACATGCGTCTAGGAGAAATGACTTTCCCCGTTGAGACAAGTGGTGTATGATGGGCATAGTATCACATAATGCTTAGCGATAATCGGTGTCACGATGCGTTAGGCTGTGGAGATGGAATGGGACAGTACCTTCCCTCAATAAACTAGAAGTACTTCTTCACAAAAAACGATTATAAAGCAACTTTTATGAATCTTTCGTTATCGAATAAACGTAAAAGCTCTTTATATAAATAAAAAATTAGTACTTACTTTCATTTCTTGCCATTTATTATAAGGGTTTAGGGAAAAATAACAGTAGCACAATCATTTCTCTAGAAGAGGAAGAGAGAGAATTAAACTGGAAAGCGAGGATTTTCCATGAAACTGGAAGATATTCAAAACCCTCAGTTTTTAAAGTCATATGATCAGCAGCAGTTAAAGTACCTGGCTAAGGATATTCGCCAGTTTTTAATTAGTAAGCTTTCAGTGACCGGGGGACACCTTGGAGCAAATTTAGGCGTAGTAGAATTAACGCTAGCTCTTCATAAAGTATTTGATAGCCCAAAAGATAAATTCATTTGGGATGTAGGACATCAAGCATATATTCATAAAATTTTAACTGGACGAATGAAACAATTTGATACGCTTCGTCAATACAAAGGTCTATGTGGCTTTCCGAAGCGCAATGAAAGCGAGCATGATGTTTGGGAAACGGGACATAGTTCCACATCGCTTTCTGCAGCAATGGGGATGGCAACAGCCCGCGATATAAAGAAAACCGATGAAAAAGTAGTCGCTGTCATCGGTGATGGTGCCTTAACAGGTGGAATGGCTCTTGAAGCGTTAAACCATATCGGTCATGAGAAAAAAGACTTAATTGTTATTTTAAATGACAATGAAATGTCAATCGCTCCAAACGTAGGGGCCCTTCATAGCGTGTTAGGACGCATGCGTACCGCGCGTAAATACAACAAGGCGAAAGAAGAGCTCGAAAGCTTGATTCGTAAAATTCCAGCTTTTGGCGGGAAACTGGCAGCTACAGCAGAACGCTTGAAAGATAGCCTGAAGTATATGCTTGTTTCGGGAATGTTCTTTGAAGAGCTTGGTTATACGTATCTTGGCCCTGTTGATGGTCACGATTTATCCGATCTCGAAGAAAACTTACAATACGCGAAGAAAACAAAAGGTCCGGTTATCGTTCATGTTTTAACGAAAAAAGGCAAAGGGTATAAGCCGGCTGAACTCGATCAAGTTGATAATTGGCATGGAGTAGGGCCTTATAAGATTGAATTAGGCGAAAAAATTAAAACAAAACAAGCAGGTCCTTCCTATAGCCAGCTTGTAACCGATACGCTCGTAACGATGTCTGAAACGGATGAGCGCATCGTTGTTATTACACCTGCCATGATTCTTGGCTCAAAACTTGAAAAATATGCAGAAAAATTCCCAGATCGACTTTTTGATGTCGGGATTGCGGAGCAACATGCGATGACGATGGCTGCTGGACTTGCGACACAAGATATGAAGCCTGTTCTATCGATTTACTCTACCTTCTTACAACGTGCCTACGATCAGTTGCTTCACGATGTCGCTCGTCAAAATTTAAACGTCGTCCTTACGATTGATCGTGCTGGTCTTGTTGGTGCCGATGGGGAAACACATCAAGGGGTGTTTGATATTGCCTTTATGCGTCACATGCCAAACATGGTTATTGCCATGGGTAAAGATGAGAATGAACTTCAACATCTTGTGCATACAGCGCTTAAATATAATGACGGTCCGATTGCCATTCGTTATCCTCGTGGAAATGGGTTAGGCGTCGAGATGGATGCCGAGCTAGAAGAAATTCCGATCGGTAGCTGGGAACTGTTAAAAGAAGGCACAGATGCTGTTATTTTAACCTTTGGTACAACGATTCCAATGGCCTTGGAAGCGTGGGAACGTCTTGCTAAAGAAGGAATTTCTGTTTCGGTTGTTAATGCTCGCTTTATTAAGCCATTTGATCATGACATGATGCAACAAATTTTCAAAGCAAACTTGCCAATTTTAACGTTAGAGGAAGCGGTTCTTCAAGGCGGATTCGGCAGTGCTGTTCTAGAATATGCTAATGAGCATCGTCAACCGGTGTTACTTGATGCTATGGGAATTCCTGATGTATTTGTGGAGCATGGTAGCGTAACGAAATTATTAGAAGAAATCGGGTTAACGACAGATGCTGTTGTTGAGCGGACGAAACAACTTGTGAATGAAAAACGGAAAAAGGGTTTGTATACATGAAAAAAGAACGTGTAGACGTCTTGCTCGTCGAGCGAGGTCTGTGTGAAACGCGTGAAAAAGCGAAGCGTTCCATTATGGCAGGCATCGTGTTTTCAGGCAGTGAGAGACTGGATAAGCCAGGGGAGAAAATCGATCGTGAGCTTCCTCTTGAAGTAAAAGGCAATGCCATTCCGTACGTGAGTCGGGGAGGCTTAAAATTAGAAAAAGCCATTCATTCGTTTGGTTTGCAATTAAAAGGCGTAACGATGCTTGACATTGGGGCATCAACGGGCGGATTTACCGATTGTGCTCTGCAAAATGGGGCAGCCTTCGTTTACGCACTAGATGTTGGCTATAATCAGCTTGCGTGGAAGTTGCGACAAGATGAACGTGTTCATGTGATGGAGCGAACGAACTTCCGCTATGTTCAAAGCGCGGACTTACCAAAAGGGTTGCCGAACTTTGCTACGATTGATGTGTCCTTTATATCCTTGAAATTGATTTTGCCGGTCCTTCGAGAGCTCATTATGCCAGGAGGCGAAGTGATGGCTTTAATTAAGCCACAGTTTGAAGCGGGCAGAGAAGATGTGGGAAAAAAAGGCATCGTGCGGGATCCCGCGGTACATGAGCGCGTAATTACAGAAATTATCCGCTTTGCGCAACGTGAGCGGTTTGCGATTCGCCATCTTTCCTTTTCCCCGATTACTGGTGGTGAGGGGAATATTGAGTTTATCGTGCATTTACAGGCGGTAGATGAGGAAGAAGTGCCCTTTTCAGATGCCGAAGTGAAGCAAGTTGTAAAAGACGCACATCAGTCTTTTAAAAAGACAGACAAAGAGGCATAATGTGTGACGCTCGCATCTTTCTTATCGATGCGGGCGTTTTCTTTTAAAATGGATGGTGTAAGAGAAAGAATGTACAAGATGGGTACAATATTATAAGATAAAGGCAGATTATTTAAACAATACAGAAGAGCAAACAATGAGGTGAAGACGTGAATAAAGGACAACGTCATATAAAAATTAGAGAAATCATTGCCCATAAAGAAATCGAAACTCAAGATGATCTCGTCGAAGAACTACGCAATGCTCATTTTAACGTGACGCAAGCTACTGTCTCACGAGATATAAAGGAGCTTCATCTTGTTAAAGTTCCGATGTCGGATGGTCGATATAAATATAGTCTACCTGCAGATCAACGCTTTAATCCGCTGCAAAAGTTACGACGTACACTGATTGATAGCTTCGTTAGCATTGATCAGGCTGATCATTTAATTGTAATGAAAACGATGCCAGGAAATGCGAATGCCATTGGTGCGTTAATTGATAAACTTGATTGGGAAGAAATCATGGGAACCATTTGTGGAGACGATACTATTTTAGTCATTTGTCGTTCCAAAGAAGGCTCACCCCTTGTTTCACAACGTTTTTTAGATATGTTGTAACTTTAGGAAATTAAATTGTAAGGTGTGATACTATTTGCTAGCAGAGTTAACCATTCGCAATTTCGCGATTATTGACACGCTAACCATTTCATTCCAAAAAGGGCTAACGGTTCTTTCCGGAGAAACCGGAGCCGGAAAATCCATCATTATTGACGCCATTGGCTTGCTGATCGGCGGACGAGGTTCATCTGAATTTGTCCGCTACGGCACTGCAAAAGCAGAAATAGAAGGCTTATTTCTTGTAGAAGAGCCACATCCTGTTTTTGAACAAGCAGAAGCGCTAGGCATTGATCTTTCGGATGGTATGATTGTTTTAAAGCGAGATATTACAGACGCAGGAAAAAGCATTTGTCGCATTAACGGCAAGCTCGTCACCTTAACGTTATTAAAAGAAGTAGGGCAAGCGTTAGTCGATATTCATGGACAGCATGAAACGCAATATTTGTTACAACCTGATATGCATTTAGCGTTGCTAGATAGCTTTGGTGGCGAAGAAATGGCTGAGACGCTTCAAGAATATCAAATGCTTTATGAACGCTATAAAGAGCTTCAGAAGAAACTGCGTCATTTAACTGAAAATGAACAGCAGGTCAATCAACGGCTTGATTTAATCCATTATCAGCTTGAGGAAATTTCGCTAGCCGAATTAAAGCAAGATGAAGATGATCAGCTTCAAGAAGAACGAACGAAGCTTGGCAATTATGAAAAGCTGTATAACAATTTACAAGACGCGTATCAATCTCTCTATGGAGAGCAGCGTGGCATTGAATTTGTTTCGTTGGCGCTTCATTCGTTGCAAAATGTTTCTCATTTAGACGAGGCGCTTCAGCATATGGAAGAAAACGTAGGGAATCATTATTATGCTCTAGAAGAAGCGGCTTCATCTATTCGCCATTATTTGGAGTCATTAGAATTTGATCCAGCGCGTTTGGATTATATTGAAGGTCGCTTAAACGATATTAGTAAGCTGAAACGAAAATATGGTCACACAGTGAACGAAATTATTGACTATGCAGCAACCATTGAAAAAGAACTAGAGCTGTTGCAAAACAAAGATAGCAACATTGAAGCGCTTCGCCATGACCTGTCGGAAATACAGCAAGCCTTGCAAAATGTCGCTTCCTCCTTACATAATCATCGCAAAGCGTTAGGTACTGAACTGACGGAAGCGATTCATCAAGAGCTAAAAGAGCTTTACATGGAAAAGACCATTTTTGACATACGAATCGGCTCGTTAACGGTAGACCAAGAAGGAGAGCGTGTGCCAGAATTTACGAAGCATGGTAGCGATCAAGTTGAATTTTATATTTCCACTAACCCAGGAGAGCCATTAAAGCCGCTGGCAAAAGTAGCCTCTGGTGGGGAATTATCACGGGTTATTTTGGCACTCAAATCCATTTTTTCTGAGCATCAAGGCATTACAGCCATCATTTTTGATGAAGTGGATACGGGTGTAAGTGGTCGCGTAGCACAAGCCATTGCTGAAAAGATTTATCGCGTGTCTATTGGGTCTCAAGTGCTTTGTATTACGCATCTTCCTCAAGTAGCGGCTATGGCAGATACACACCTTCATATTTCAAAGCACATCAGTAATGAACGAACGACAACAAATGTCATTGCGCTGGATTCCCTACAAAAAGCGGATGAAATTGGCCGCATGATCTCCGGTGTGGAAATGACTGAATTGACGAAACAACATGCACAAGAACTGCTCCTGCTTGCTGAAGAAATCAAAAAAAGCTCTTAATATTCATGCAAAAGCTATCCAATTGAGGGTAGCTTTTTCTTGTTTGCCGGTTATAATCTCGGAGTTCTAAGGCAAAAGTAATTATTACAGCCATGTTGGAGGTGTAGGTTTTTTTGAGAGGAGAACGAACAATGGTTAAAGATTATATAAGGCGGATATTTGGGGTAATTCTTTTAGGATGTCTTGTTGGTATTGGTTTTTTACAACCTGTCCGGGATTTTATAAACGTGCCACAAGGAATTAACATCTTTTCAGGAGACCAACGAACCATTTCAAATATGCCAGCGGGTACGCATGTTTCTGTTGGAAAAGAAGACGCGTCTCGTGGAGTTGTAACAGTTGGTCAACGAGACAATCAGCACTCATTTTCAGTTAATGCTCATGAGGATGGTGATTCTGTGGTCACACTAGAAGCTGGGCATTTTCCAATGAAGAAAATGGCCGTTCGTTCATTGCCGGAGTTAAAAGTAGTTCCGGGTGGGCAATCCATTGGTGTGAAACTGAATACATTGGGCGTTCTTGTCGTTGGCCACCATTTAGTGAATACGAAAAAAGGACAAAAGTCACCAGGTGAAATTGCAAACATACAAATTGGTGACATTATTACGAAAATTAACGGACAAAGCATTACAAAAATGGGGGATGTTGCTCCCTTTGTCAAACAAGCTGGAAAGACGGGAGAACCATTAAATGTTACCGTAATTCGGCAGAAAAAAACCTATCACCGTACGTTAACACCACTCCAAGATAAAAACGACCTTAGCTTTCGAATCGGCTTATACATCCGTGATTCGGCAGCAGGTGTCGGAACCTTGACATTTTATCAACCGGATACGTTTAAGTATGGTGCTTTAGGTCATGTCATCTCCGATATGGATACGAAACAACCGATTGTTGTGAATAATGGAGAAATTTTAAATTCAACGGTTACATCTATTGAAAAAGGTAGCAACGGCCATCCAGGGGAAAAACTAGCGCGTTTTTCAAACGAAAATGAAAGCATCGGAGGGATTACTCGTAATAGTCCTTTTGGAATTTTCGGGAAACTAAACAGCGGTTTATCGAATGGAAAATGGGATCAACCGATGTCGGTCGCTTTTTCGGATGAGGTAAAAGAAGGGCCAGCGCAAATCTTAACCGTTGTTGATGGCACGAAAGTCCAAGCGTTTAATGTGGAAGTTGTAAGCTCGGTTCCACAAAAGTTTCCTGCCATTAAAGGAATGGTTATTAAAGTAACCGATCCTAAATTGTTAAAGAAAACAGGTGGCATTGTTCAAGGAATGAGCGGTAGCCCTATTATACAAAACGGTAAATTAATCGGGGCGGTTACCCATGTTTTTGTGAATGATCCAACGTCAGGTTATGGTGTTCATATCGAGTGGATGCTAGAAGAAGCTGGGATTAAATTATATGGTAGTGATAAGCAGAGAGCCGGCTAACGAGCCATCTCTGCTTTTTTTCCTTAGACTTTTACAGGAATATTTTGTACAATAACAATACATAAAGAAAATTCGACATCTTCATATGGAAAAGATGAGAAGTGTCGAAAACATGAGATAATTGAAGAATATACGCCTTATTCCCTAAAAAAACAATATTTTGAGAAAAAATAAAGGGAAAACAGGTTTTTTGTGGAAATACTAAAGTGGAATAGAAGAAAATGTAAGATAGGGAGGAATATTCGTGCATAAGATAAAAGTTTGTTTGGCGGATGATAACCGAGAACTAACTAGTTTATTGAAAGAATATCTCACGAACCAAGAGGATATGGAGGTTCAAGGGGTGGCTTATAACGGGCAAGAATGTTTAAATATGGTGGAGACGCACCAGCCGGACGTTCTTGTGCTTGATATAATTATGCCGCATCTCGATGGCTTGGCGGTTCTTGAGAGAATTCGAGCAAACGAGCAGCTCCCTCAGCCAACGGTTATTATGCTTACAGCGTTCGGTCAAGAAGATGTTACGAAAAAAGCGGTCGACTTAGGCGTTGCCTATTTTATTTTGAAACCGTTTGATATGGAAAACCTTGCTAGTCAAATTCGTGCCGTATGTGGTTCAGACCAAGGATTCTCAACAAGACCACAAAGTTCGCGACAAACGTCACATGCCGTAAAACAACCGCGTAACTTAGATGCGAGCATTACGAGCATTATTCATGAGATTGGTGTTCCGGCTCATATTAAAGGATACATGTACTTACGTGAAGCAATTTCTATGGTGTATAACGATATTGAGCTATTAGGCTCGATTACAAAAGTATTGTATCCGGATATTGCGAAGAAATTTAATACGACGAGCAGCCGTGTAGAGCGTGCCATTCGCCATGCCATTGAGGTTGCATGGAGTCGTGGGAACATTGATAGCATTTCTTCGTTGTTCGGCTATACCGTTTCAATGACGAAAGCAAAACCAACGAATTCAGAATTCATCGCGATGGTCGCAGATAAATTACGAATTGAGCATAAATCAGTCGTTTGAAAGAATCGATAAACAACACAAGCACTATGAAAAGGCATTTTGCCTTTTTATAGTGCTTTCTTTGTTTTTGTGCTACTAACCATTGGGATTAATCGGTCATACACTAGACGAGGAGAGGAGGTAAAGTCATGTCTAATTGCATGTGTTCTCGCCTCGTTCATATCATAAGAGGTCAAATCATTACGCTGTTTTTATCGTCGTATGCTACGCCACTTCCTATTGTGTTTCTTAGTGTTGACACAACGAGTGGCTGTATAAGAGGGGCGCGTATTGGATCGGGAAGTATAGTTACGGTAGGGTGCTGTGATGTGGCTGCACTGTATTACGGACTGTATCCACTTAGTAATTGTTCTGTACTCGCATTTATCGCCGATTCTGGATCATCTACGGTTTCTGTAATCAATACGGCAACGAATACGGTCATTGCCACTTATACGGTCGAGACACAACCACGGTCGCTCGTATTATCGTCCGATCAATCGCTTCTTTACGTGGCGAATTTAGCGGATAATACGATTTCCGTCGTAGCGAGCACAACGGGTGAAACCATCACGACGATTACAGGCATTACGAGTCCGGTCGATCTCGCCTTAACGCCCAATAATGCCTATTTATATGTAGCAAACTTTTTGGCGGAAACGGTTACGGTAGTCGAGACGGCGACGAATACGATCGTTGCCGTTATTCCGGTTAGCGGCATTGCCGGCACGATCGCTATCTCGCCTAATGGTAGTGTAGCTTACGTTGCCGGTACAAATGTTAATACGATAGACGTGATTGACACGAGTAACAATACGGTAACGGCGACGATTAACGTTGGCGGTAATCCAGCAGGCATTGTCTTTTCGCGTGATGGAACGACAGCCTACGTAGCTAATCGCGATGACGATTCCATAAGTGTAATCGATGTTCTGACTAATACGGTAAGCGCGACAATTGCAAATGTGTCCAATCCGAACTATTTGGCGTTATCGCCTGACGGTTCGCGTCTATATGCGACCGATACGACAAACGGAACGGTTACGGTCATCGATACGGTTAACAACACACAAACCGCGGTCATTCCGACGGGCGGGCAATTGACTACAGGCATTGCCATTACGCCTGACGGTCGCTATGCGTATGTCGCCAATGCACTTTCAAGCAACGTCTCTGTCATTGATTTACGGACCAATACTGTCGTCGCGGAAGTACCAGTTGGAAGTTTTCCGTTTGGTGTGACCATTGGTACTTTTTGTTCATAAAAAAAAGAGCGCTCATAGTTTATCGCTCTTTTTTTTATACAAGTTAGGAAGAAGGCTTGCGCTGGAATTTCGGTTGTACTTTATTACGTTTGCGGTCGCGATAAAAAATGAAGCCACCGACAAAAGCTAGGCCGCCGAGAAGCATCAGCAAGCCGATAATAAATTGAAGTGTTAACGAAAAGAAGCCACGATGGACAATTCCAAACAAAACATCTCTCATCAGTTTGACACCAATCACACCAATGATTCCAGGGATAAGCATAATAAGTAAGGCAACAAGGCGCTGCATAAGGATTCCCCCTTTATTCTTCTTTTAGTGTACTGGAAAATGTAAGCCTTGTCATTAGAAGGAGGTTGCAATTCATTTCATATAACGATATGATGGTTATGAAATTTATTGCAAAGCATGAGGAGTGTCCTATGCAAAAAGCTGTCATTTATGGATCGGGAGAACAAATCGATGCGTTCGTACGTTTACTGGCTTCCACTCGTGTGTTACAAATCGAAGCGGTCATAACCTCTACACCCTCTTCTATGATGCAACGATTAGCACAACAATTTTTATTTCCATTGCAATCAATGGAAGATCCTAAGAAGGGACATGTCGATTTTATCTTTGATTTTACGGAAGGGTTATCACTCCAAGCAGCAAAAGCGATGGGGGGGCCTACTGTAACGGTCATACCCGCTAGTAAAGCATGGAGATTTTGCCAAACGCTAGCGACAAGTGAAGACTATATTCCTTCTTATAAGAGTAAGTTACATAAGATTAATGCCATTTTAGAATCGGCGCATGATGGCATGATTGCCATTAATGTGGATTCAAAAGTTACGTTATTTAATAAAAGTGCTGAAAAGATGACAAGCTGTCGAAAAGAAGAAGTCATCGGTCAGCTAATAACCGATGTGATTCCGACGAGTCGTCTGCCAAAAGTGATGAGAGACGGAAAAGAGGAGATCAATCAAGAGCAAGTGCTTGATAATGGGACGAGAATTATTACGACCCGCATTCCTGTTGTCGATGAATACGGTGTAAAAGTCGGCGCTTTTGCTGTTTTTCGCGATATTACTGAAATGATTGATTTAGCAGAAGAAGTGACCAATTTAAAAAGCATTGAATCGATGCTCAAAGCCATCATACAGTCTTCGGAAGAAGCGATCTCAGTCGTCGATGAACACGGAAACAACATGATGGTAAACCCAGCTTATACGAAGTTAACCGGTCTTTCCTCAGAAAATGTTATTGGGCATCCAGCGGCCATCGACATTTCTGAAGGAGAAAGCATTCACATGCAAGTGTTAAACAATCGAAAACCGATTCGCGGTGCACGATTGAAGGTTGGTCCACAAAAAAGAGATGTGATTGTAAATGTTGCGCCTGTCATTGTAGACGGCCAGCTGAAAGGCAGCGTTGGCGTTGTGCACGACGTATCAGAAATTAAATCCTTAACAGAAGAACTCAGCCGGGCACGCCAAATTATTCGAACGCTCGAAGCAAAATATTCGTTTGAAGACATCCGCGGTCAATCTGAGGAAATGAAGTTTGCCATCGAGCAAGCTGGACTTGCTGCATCCACGCCAGCGACGGTATTATTGCGCGGTGAATCTGGAACAGGTAAAGAACTATTTGCACATGCCATTCATAATGGTAGTGCTCGCAAGTATAACAAGTTTATTCGTGTGAATTGTGCTGCTCTTTCGGAGTCGCTCTTAGAAAGCGAATTGTTTGGTTACGTGGAAGGTGCATTTTCAGGTGCCGTTCGCGGCGGCAAGCGAGGGTTATTTGAAGAAGCAAATGGCGGGAGCATTTTTTTAGATGAGATTGGTGAATTAGCACCGCAAATGCAAGCAAAACTGTTACGCGTTTTGCAAGAAAAAGAAATTCGTAAAGTAGGCGGTACGACTTCTATTCCGATTGATGTTCGTGTGATTGCTGCAACGAATATGAATCTAGAACGAAAAATTGGTGAAGGTATTTTTCGAGAAGATTTATACTATCGCTTAAATCGGATGCCCATCTTCATCCCCCCATTACGGTCACGAAAACAGGATATCCCCTTGTTATGTCAGCATTTAATTCATAAGCTTAATCAAGACTATGGAAAGAATGTAGAAGGAGTAACACAGGAGGCGCTCCTCGTTTTACAACAATATGATTGGCCAGGTAACGTGCGAGAGCTTGAAAATGTACTAGGACGAGCGATGATTCATATGCCGCTATTAGCGCATATGATTGGCTCGGAGCACATTGCGCTTGCGCCGCCGTTACAACAACATCGCGAGCAGCTACCAACACATGAACAGAGTGAGGCGTCCTTAGCGGATCAGCTAGAACGTGTTGAACAGCAAATTATTGAACAAACGTTGCAACGCTTTGAGGGAAATAAAACGAAATGTGCAAAAGTATTAGGCATTTCGCTGCGAAGTTTGTATTATAAACTTGAAAAATATCATATGATGTAAAAACTTGCATGCAATATTATTCATGGTTTGCAATCGCTTTCATAGTAAGGATGAAAAAAATACGCAAATCCGCCTTTTGACGACGTGGAAAAGTTGGCACAGAACTTGCAATATAGATAAGAGTGGTGAAAGGAGGCGAAGAAGTGAAATTAGAACACGTAGTATCCGCCATTTCTGAGCAAGCAAAGAAAATCATCGCGGTCGCTCATGCAGAGGATGAGGAAGTGATCCTTAGTGTAAAAGAAGCGTATAACCTTGGATTAGCATCCTTTCGCTTGTACGGAGATGAACAAGCAATCCAACGCTTACTGCACAAACATGAGTTGCAGCGCTCACACGAGCTAGAAGTCTTTCCCACCGACGCTGCTCACGCCTCGCTAGAAGCAGTAAAAGCTGTTCACTTTGGGGATGCGCATATTTTAATGAAAGGGCATGTGCCAACAGCGACATTAATGAAGGCTGTCTTAAATAAAGAATACGGATTACGCACGGGTAATGTATTGTCTCACGTGGCCGTTTTTGAAGTCCCAGGCTATGATCGCTTGCTTTTTATAACCGATTCGGGCATGAATATCGCCCCAGATGTAACGCAAAAAGCACAAATCATTGAAAATGCAGCAGCTGTGGCAAGGGGAATGGGTGTACCTTTACCAAAGGTAGCTGTTCTGGCCGCTGTTGAAACACTCAATCCAGCGATGAGCGCAACAACCGATGCCTCACTTTTAACGACGATGAATCGTCGCGGTCAACTTCAAGGGTGTATCGTTGATGGTCCATTAGCACTAGACAATGCTATTAATCTCCATGCTGCAAAAATGAAGCATATTGATGGAGAAGTGGCAGGGCGTGCGGATATATTAATGGTTCCTTCCATTGAGGTAGGCAATGTACTGTATAAATCTCTCGTCTACTTTGCACACGCTAAAAATGGCGGAATGATTGCAGGTGCCAAAGCGCCGATTGTTTTAACATCACGATCGGATTCTGCGCAAAGTAAACTCTATTCGATCGCGCTCGCCATCACATCTTTACAAAACGAATCTGAATGAACAACTATTAGGAGGAATGAAACATGGAATACTTCAAATATATGGAAACTTATGATTACGAACAAATGGTAGTGTGTCAAGATAAACAATCAGGTTTGAAAGCAATTATCGTTATTCATGATACGACGCTTGGACCCGCTCTAGGTGGAACGAGAATGTGGACGTACAAATCAGAAGAAGAAGCATTTGAAGATGCACTTCGTTTAGCGCGTGGAATGACGTATAAAAACGCAGCAGCTGGCTTAAACCTTGGCGGTGGAAAGACAGTCATCATTGGCGATCCTAAAAAAGATAAAAATGAAGAAATGTTCCGTGCCTTTGGTCGTTACATTCAAGGCTTAAATGGTCGTTATATTACAGCAGAAGATGTAGGTACGACAGTAGAAGATATGGATATGATTTATCAAGAAACACCATTTGTTACGGGCGTTTCTCCGGCTTTTGGTTCTTCGGGTAATCCGTCTCCTGTCACAGCTTACGGTGTATATAAAGGAATGAAAGCAGCAGCGAATGAAGCATTTGGCACAGATTCTCTTGAAGGAAAAGTCATTGCTGTTCAAGGTGTTGGCCATGTGGCATATAACCTTTGCCGTCACCTTCATGAAGAAGGCGCGCAACTGATCGTAACGGACATTAATAAAGAAGCAGTGGATCGTGTTGTTACTGAATTTGGTGCAAAAGCTGTTGATCCAAGTGAAATTTATAGCGTCGATTGCGATATTTTTGCACCATGTGCACTAGGCGCGATTATTAATGACGAGACGATTGGGCAAATTAAAGCAAAAGTAATTGCAGGAGCTGCCAACAATCAGCTTCGTGAAACACGTCATGGTGACGCTATTCACGAAATGGGCATTATATATGCACCAGACTATGTTATTAATGCGGGTGGCGTTATTAACGTAGCAGACGAATTAAATGGCTACAATCGTGAGCGGGCGTTAAAGAAAGTTGAAACGATTTATGATAACATTGCAAAAGTTATCGATATTTCAAAACGTGACAACATTCCTACGTATGTAGCGGCCGATCGTCTTGCTGAAGAAAGAATTGAAAGAATGCGTAATTCTAGAAGCCAATTTCTAGTGAATGAAAGACATGTGCTTTCTAACCGCATTCGTTAAGTTGCGATAAGGATTATTATTTGGAGGTCTCACTCGTGCACCAGAATGAATATCGTTTGCTCGTCATCAACCCAGGCTCGACGTCGACGAAAATCGGGATTTACGATAACGAACGCGCGATCTTAGAAAAAACCATTCGACATAGTACGGAAGAATTATCGGCGTTTTCTCATATTATTGATCAATATGATTTTCGCAAACAAACCATATTAGAAGCGTTACATCATGAAGGCATTAATATTTCCAAATTACACGCTGTTGTTGGGCGAGGCGGTTTGCTTCGTCCCATCCAGGGTGGTACGTACGCCGTCAATGATGACATGCTTCATGATTTAAAACGAGGTTATGCTGGAGAACATGCTTCTAACTTAGGTGGTATTCTGGCGTATGAAATAGCAAGTGGTTTAAATATTCCATCCTTTATTGTAGACCCTGTCGTTGTTGATGAGATGGGGCCACTTGCACGCTTTTCTGGCGTGCCAGAGCTTGAGCGCAAAAGCATTTTCCATGCGTTAAATCAAAAAGCAGTAGCGCGGCGAACGGCTGCAGAGCTTGGTCGGGCATACGAAGACCTTCGATTGATTGTGACGCATATGGGCGGTGGCATTACCGTTGGTGTTCATGAACATGGTAAAGTCGTAGATGTCAATAATGGTCTTCATGGTGAAGGACCTTTTTCACCAGAGCGAGCTGGTACTGTACCGGCGGGACAATTGGTTGAACTTTGTTTCTCTGGTGAGTATTATGCAGAAGAAATTATGAAAAAGCTCGTAGGACAAGGTGGGCTCGTTGGCTATCTTGGTACAAATGATGCGGTAAAAGTCGAAGAAATGATTGCTAATGGCAATAAGGATGCAGCGATGGTGTATGAGGCGATGGCTTATGGCGTGGCGAAAGAAATTGCTGCGGCTAGTGCGGTTTTATACGGAAAAGTCGACGCCATTATCATTACCGGCGGCTTAGCGTATGGCAAAGAATTTGTAAAGAAAATTACCGAACGCATTGAATGGATTGCTGATGTCATCGTGCAACCGGGCGAAAATGAACTTCAAGCGCTCGCAGAAGGCGGTTTACGCGTCCTTCGTAAAGAAGAAGTCGCGAAAGTATATCCACAATAAACGAAGAAAGTAGCGCTTCTTACGTAAAACGAATTAAAGGAGATCCAATTTATGGCAACAGATTTTGATTTAGTCATACTGGGTGGCGGTACGGGTGGTTATGTAGCAGCCATTCGAGCAGCGCAGCTTGGGAAAAAAGTAGCAGTCGTTGAAAAAGGTTTGCTTGGTGGAACATGTCTACATAAAGGATGTATTCCGAGTAAAGCTTTACTGCGCAGTGCTGAAGTGTATCGTACAGCAAAAAAAGCAAGCGAATTCGGCGTGCAAATTGATGGAGTATCCCTCGATTTTCAACAAGTTCAAAGCCGTAAAGAAAGCATTGTTCAATCGCTTCATAATGGTGTTAAGCATCTTATGAAAAAAGGCGACATTCAAGTCTTTGAAGGAATGGGCCGCATTTTAGGACCGAGTATTTTCTCGCCAATGCCAGGCACAATTTCTGTAGAATTTAAAGATGGTCGCGAAAACGAAATGCTTGTTCCACAAAATGTAATTGTTGCGACAGGTTCTCGTCCTCGCACGTTGCCTGGGCTTGAATTTGATGGTGAGCGCGTGCTCTCGTCTGACGAAGCCTTAACGATGGAATCTCTTCCTAGTTCCATGATCATCGTTGGTGGTGGGGTGATTGGCATCGAATGGGCATCGATGCTGAATGATTTTGGTGTAGACGTTACGGTGCTCGAATATGCCGATCGCATTTTACCAACCGAAGATGAAGAGATTTCAAAAGAAGCGGCGCGCTTGTTAAAGAAAAAAGGCATTAAGCTCGTAACAAGTGCGAAAGTATTGCCAGAAACCTTACAAAAAGACGCACAGCTTTCCATTTCAGCTGAACGTAAAGGTACAACCGAAACGTATAGCGCTGAAAAATTGCTAGTCTCCGTTGGACGTCAAGCGAACGTAGAAGGCATCGGTCTTGAAAATACAAGCATCGCTGTTAAGAACGGCTTTATTGAAACGAATGATATGTTTCAAACGGCAGAAAGCCATATTTATGCGATTGGAGATGTGATTGGTGGCTTACAACTTGCTCATGTTGCTTCTCATGAAGGGATTACAGCCGTTGAGCATCTTTGTAATGAAAATCCGCATCCGCTCGATTATAGCATGATCTCTAAATGTATCTACTCCTCTCCAGAGATGGCAAGCGTAGGCTATACAGAAAAAGAGGCAAAAGAAAAAGGCTATGCTGTAAAGATTGGGAAATTTCCATTTAAAGCAGTTGGTAAAGCGCTTGTTTACGGTGAATCAGATGGTTTTGTGAAACTTGTTGTGGACGAGAAAACGGATGACCTTCTAGGTGTTCATATGATTGGACCACACGTAACAGATATGATTTCTGAAGCAGGACTTGCTCGCGTGCTTGATGCAACGCCGTTTGAAATTGCGCATACCGTTCATCCACATCCATCGCTATCAGAAGTGATTGGTGAAGCAGCGCTTGCTGTTGATGGCAAAGCAATACATTTTTAATACTTTGTAGATTGTATGAGGAGGGATCCATCATGGGAGAAAATCGCCATGAGAAATTAGGATTAAGCAGCGAAAATGTACTTGAAATGTACAAAACGATGCTAATGGCAAGAAAGATTGACGAGCGTATGTGGTTATTAAATCGCGCTGGTAAAATTCCATTCGTTATTTCGTGTCAGGGGCAAGAAGCGGCTCAAGTAGGAGCGGCTATGGCTTTAGATCGCGAAAAAGATTACGTATTACCGTACTATCGTGACATGGGCGTTGTTCTATGGTTTGGTATGACGGCTCGTGATTTAATGCTTTCTGGCTTTGCGAAAGCGGAAGATCCGAATAGCGGTGGCCGTCAAATGCCAGGTCACTTTGGTGCTAAAAAGTACCGCATTGTGACAGGTTCTTCACCGGTAACAACACAAGTTCCCCATGCCGTTGGAATGGCGCTTGGTGGAAAATTAGAAGGCAAAGATTTAGTCACATTTACAACGTTTGGTGAAGGGTCTTCTAACCAAGGAGATTTCCACGAAGGAATTAACTTTGCAAGCGTGCATAAATTACCAGTGATTTTCATGTGTGAAAACAATAAATATGCGATTTCGGTTCCAATTTCTAAGCAGTTGGCTTGTGAAAATGTTTCCGATCGCGCGCTAGGTTACGGAATTCCAGGTGTAACAGTGGATGGAAATGATCCATTAGCTGTGTATGAAGCAGTGAAACAAGCAGCGGATCGCGGTCGACGCGGTGAAGGTCCGACGCTCATTGAAACTGTATCCTATCGCTTAACACCACATTCAAGTGATGATGATGATCGTGCCTATCGTTCACGAGAAGAAGTGGAAGAAGCAAAAGCAAAAGACCCGCTGCTCACGTTTGCGGCGTACTTAAAAGAAACAGGTGTATTGACAGATGAGCTGCAACAGCAATTAACAGACGAAATTGCGACTGTAATTGATGAAGCAACTGATTATGCAGAAGCAGCGCCATACGCAGATCCAGAATCTTCGATGCGCTACGTATATGCGGAGTAAGGGGGAAGATAGCGATGCCGATTATTTCATATATTGAAGCAGTTACACAGGCGATGCGTGAAGAAATGCAACGCGATCAGAAAGTGTTTGTTGTTGGAGAAGATGTTGGGGTACGTGGAGGCGTGTTCCGCGCTACTGCTGGCTTAATTGAAGAATTTGGAGAAGAGCGTGTGATTGATGCACCACTTGCAGAATCTGCAATTGCAGGAGTGGGTATTGGTGCTGCTATGTATGGTATGCGTCCAATTGCTGAGATGCAATTTGCTGATTTTATTATGCCAGCGGTGAACCAAATTGTATCAGAAGCGGCAAAAATCCGTTATCGTTCAAACAACGATTGGTCATGTCCTATTACGTTTCGTGCGCCTTATGGCGGCGGTGTTCATGGTGCGCTCTATCATTCACAATCTGTTGAAGCGCTATTCGCGAACGTTCCCGGCTTGAAAATTGTCATGCCATCCACACCTTATGATGCAAAAGGGTTGTTAAAAGCAGCGATTCGTGACGAAGATCCGGTTATTTTCTTTGAACATAAGCGGGCGTATCGTCTAATTAAAGGTGAAGTTCCAGAAGAAGAATATGTACTGCCGATCGGTAAGGCAGATGTGAAGCGTGAAGGAGAAGACATTACTGTCATTACATACGGACTGAGTGTGCACTTTGCGTTACAAGCAGCTGAAAAACTTGAAAAAGACGGAATCTCTGTCCACGTGCTTGATTTACGTACAGTCTATCCACTAGATCAAGAAGCGATTATTGAAGCAGCAACGAAAACAGGTAAAGTGTTGCTTGTTACGGAAGATAACAAAGAAGGTAGCATCATGAGTGAAGTAGCCGCAATTATTGCTGAACATTGCTTATTTGAGCTTGATGCGCCAATTAAACGCCTTGCAGGTCCAGATGTACCGGCAATGCCTTATGCACCAACAATGGAAAAATACTTCATGATCAATCCAGATAAAGTGGAAAAAGCAATGAGGGAATTGGCTGCATTTTAATGCTGTAAGCAGGAGGGTAAAAACATGGCGACAGAAAAAATCGTAATGCCCCAACTTGGGGAAAGTGTAACCGAAGGAACAATTTCTAAATGGCTCGTAGCGCCTGGCGATACGGTAAAAAAATACGACCCGCTTGCGGAAGTGATGACGGATAAAGTGAATGCAGAAGTGCCTTCCTCTTTTTCCGGTGTCATTAAAGATCTCGTAGCTGGCGAAGGAGATACACTCGCTGTTGGTGAACTCATTTGTTACATTGAAACAGAAGGTGGCGGTGAGCAAGCGCCAACGGAAGCGGCTCCTCAACGTGAGAATAAAGTTTCATCAGAGCAAGCCGTAGAAACAGAAGGAAGTAAAGCACGTTTTTCACCTGCTGTATTGCGCCTAGCAGGTGAGCATAACATTAACTTGGATCATGTGAAAGGAACGGGCTTAAATGGTCGCATTACGCGTAAAGACTTGAATGCCATCATTGCTTCAGGAAACATTCCAACGGCGCCATCAGCACCAGCAGAAGCACCTGTTTCCCAAGCGCCAGTAGCACAAGCACCAACACCACAAGCGCCGAAAGCATCATCGCAACCTGCAGCGGCGCCAATCGAATCAGCACCGGGAGATCTAGAAATCCCAGTCAATGGCGTTCGTAAAGCAATTGCTGCGAATATGGTTCGTAGTAAGCATGAAGCACCTCATGCGTGGACGATGGTGGAAGTGGATGTTACGAACTTAGTGGACTATCGTAATTCTGTGAAAAACGACTTTAAAACGAAGGAAGGCTACAATCTTACGTTCTTACCGTTCTTCATAAAGGCAGTCGTTGAATCACTAAAAGAATTCCCCCAACTGAACTCGATGTGGGCAGGCGATAAAATCATCCAAAAGAAAGATATTAACATTTCAATTGCTGTTGCAACGGATACTGCACTATATGTACCTGTTATTAAACATGCGGATGAGAAAAGCATTAAAGGTGTAGCGCGTGAAGTAAAAGATTTAGCAGATAAAGTTCGCAACAATAAGCTTGGCGCTGATGATATGAAAGGCGGCACCTTTACGGTTAATAATACGGGCTCTTTTGGCTCGGTTATGTCGCAGCCAATCATTAACTATCCACAAGCCGCGATTCTTTCTGTAGAATCGATTGTGAAGCGTCCTGTTGTAATGAACAATGGCATGATTGCTGTTCGCGATATGGTAAACCTTTGTTTATCGCTTGATCATCGCGTGTTAGATGGTCTTGTATGTGGTCGTTTCTTAGCTCGCGTGAAAGAACGCTTGGAAAACATTTCTAGTGAAACAGTTTCAATTTATTAAAGAAAATAGGTTTTAAAAATAGCGAGGCGGGAATGGAATACTATCTACACCTCCAAACCCTATACCCCCTATTGGATAAGACGCTTTTAAATAAGCGTCTTTTCTTTGATTGTGCACAAAAATTCGGTACAATAAAGAAAAAAGGGATGTGGTTTCATGAACTTAAATTTTAACTTCTTCATGGACGATGCCGTAGAAGCGGCGCGTAGAGAAATGATTGAAGCAGGCTATACACAGTTGCAAACACCTGACGCGGTAGATGAAGCAATGGCGAAAAGTGGTACAACGCTCGTAATGATCAATTCAGTTTGTGGGTGTGCGGGAGGAATTGCTCGTCCGGCTGCCTCGTATTCCGTAAAACAAGGAAAACGTCCGGATCATCTTGTCACCGTCTTTGCAGGACAAGATGCAGAAGCGACGGAAAAAGCACGTTCTTATTTTACAGGGTATGCGCCATCATCCCCATCATTTGCGCTTCTAAAAGATGGCGAAATTCAAATGATGGTCGAGCGCCACGAAATTGAAGGCGAAGAGCCAATGAATGTTGTGAATAAATTAATGAATGCTTTTGAAACCTATTGTCGCTAATACAATCTTCTAGATGGAAACATAAAGACCTTTCTCCTATGATGTGAGGGGTCTTTTCTCATATTTACGTTTCTTTACGAGCCTTAAATTCAGAATAATCAAAAAGTACGCTTTCCTTTTAAAATGTGTTAAAATGCATTAATATGAATAATTATTAATTTGTTTACATGACAATAGAGAAACGTAAGGGGGAGTTTGATTCATGAAAAAATCAAGTTGGCTACTGCTAACGATACTTATGGTAACGATTAGTAGTATGCTGTTTACACCTTTTCAACAACACGCAGCCGCTCAAGGAAAGCATGCAAAAACGCTCGTCATGGGAACGTCTGCTGATTATGCACCGTATGAATTTGTCGATACGAAAAAAAGTTCTGATGTAATTGGCTTTGATGTGGATATTGCGCGGAAAATTGCGGATCGCTTAGGCTATAATTTGGAAATAAAAGATATGGACTTTAATGGATTAATTCCAGCGTTGGACGCCAACCGTGTAGACTTTGTAATGGCTGGAATGACGCCAAATGCCGAACGAAAAAAGAAAATTGATTTTAGCTCGGTCTACTATAAAGCGTCACAAATGATTGTAACGAATCAAAAAAGCATAAAAAAGGTAAAAGACTTACAAGGAAAAACCATTGGGGTGCAACTTGGTTCCATTCAAGAAAAAGAAGCTAAGAAAATTGCGAGTCAAGTGAACGATGTAGCTATTGATAAGCAAAATAAAGTAACCGATCTTGTAGAGCAATTAAAGAGTGGCCGCATGGATGCGGCGGTTATTGAAGATGGCGTGGCGGTAGAGTATTTAAATAAAAACCCGGACTTATCGGGCTTTAAAATTCCTCATTCCGATGCCACAGGAACAGCTATCGCTTTACCTAAGAACAGTGCGTTAACGGAAAAATTTAATGAACAAATCGCAACGATGAAAAAAAATGGCGACATTGAAAAAATCGCAAAAAAATGGTTTGAACCTAAAAAGAAAGCAAGTGATGAGAAGCGAGCGATTATTGATTTTTCGGAGATTTTCCCATCGGTTCCCTTCATTCTTAAAGGAATTGTCACAACGCTACAATTTGTCGTTGTTTCTATCATTTTTGGCTTTTTACTAGGAACGTTGCTGGCGCTTTGTAAAATTGGAGGCGTAAAGCCGCTTCGCTGGTTTGCGGATGCCTATACGTCTATTTTCCGAGGCACACCGCTTATTTTACAGCTTATTGTTATTTACAATGCGACACCGCAAGTAACAGGCTATAAAATTAGCGCATTTGTTGCCGGGGTGCTTACCTTTGGCTTAAACTCTGCAGCCTATGTTTCTGAAATTATTCGTGGTGGTATTAATGCCGTGGATAAAGGACAACGGGAAGCTTCAATGGCACTTGGTATACCGAAAAGTGCAATGATGCGCCAAATCATTTTACCTCAAGCACTAAAAAATATATTGCCATCTTTAATGAATGAATTTATTACGTTAACAAAAGAATCAGCAATTGTGGCTGTGATTGGCACGATGGACATCATGCGTCGCGCGCAAATTGTTAGTGCCGATTCTTATCGCTATCTAGAGCCGCTTCTAGTGGCTGGGGTCATTTATTATGTCATGGTTATGATTCTAACCGTGCTCGGCAGAATGCTAGAAAGGAGAATGAGTCGCAGTGATTGATATTGAAAAGTTGCATAAATCATTTGGGAAAAATGATGTGTTAAAAGGGATTTCCGCTCATATTGAACAAGGAGAGGTTGTCGCAGTCATCGGCCCATCCGGTTCCGGTAAATCAACTTTCCTACGCTGTATTAACTTTTTAGAAGTGCCAACGTCCGGTCGCATTGTTTATCAAGGTGAGGAAGTAACAGCACATGCGGCCAAGCTTCAAGCGGTTCGCAAGAGAATTGGCATGGTCTTTCAACATTTTCACTTATTTCCGCATATGACGGTTTTAGAAAACATAACGTATGCGCCGATTACAGTGAATAAGGTAGGAAAAGCAACAGCCGTGCAAAAGGCACGAGAATTGCTGCAAAAAGTAGGACTTGCCGATAAAGAAAACGAGTATCCGAATCGGTTGTCGGGAGGACAAAAGCAACGGGTAGCGATTGCGCGCGCGCTTGCTATGGAGCCAGAAGTAATTTTATTTGATGAACCAACGTCAGCGCTTGATCCTGAAATGGTAAAAGAAGTATTAGAAGTCATGAAGTCATTAGCACATTCAGGTATAACAATGGTCATTGTTACGCATGAAATGGGCTTTGCTAAAGAAGTGGCTGATCGCGTCTTATTTTTAGACGGTGGTTTGCTCGTTGAGGATGCGTCACCTGCACAGTTTTTTGCCGCACCGAAAAGTGAGCGTGCACAAGCTTTTTTAGAAAAAGTATTATAAATCATGGCGTTGCAGACAGTGTGCTGCGACGCTTTTTTTTTTATAATTCTACGTTGTAAAACAAATTATTATCGTATTTCTTTTGAATGAAGTAGAATAATACAAATGAATCAAAGGTGAAAGGAAGTAGTTTATGACCGGTTATAAAATCGGCTATCGAACGATAAAAACAGCAATTGGAGCAGGTTTGGCAATTGCTATTGCTCAATGGCTTGATTTACAGTTTTATAGTTCAGCTGGAATACTAACCATATTATGTGTAAAAGTAACACAAAAACGATCGTTAATTTCCGCCTGGGAACGCGTTGCTGCCTGCATGATTGGCATACTGTTTGCCGCGATCTTTTTTTCGACGCTTGGCTATCATCCGTGGAGTGTTGCCTTGTTATTGCTCTTATTTATCCCTGTGCTCGTCATGTTTCATTTGAAAGAAGGAATCATAACGAGCGCGGTTATTATTTTGCATTTATATAACTTGCAATACATAAGCATTCAAGCCGTTTTAAATGAAGCTGCGCTGATTGTTATTGGCATTGGGATTGCCCTACTCGTCAATTTATACATGCCGAGCATGGAACGGACGCTTAAGCTTCGCCAACGAGAACTAGAAGAGCAGTTTAAAGCGATCTTTATGGAGTTTAAGCAGTATTTGTATGAACAAAGTCATATGTGGGATGGAAAAGAAATTACCCGAGCTGCTGAACTGATCGACGAAGGAAAGAACTTAGCATTTCGAGATATTGAAAATCATACCGTGCGCTATGAAAATAAATATTATCATTATTTTAAAATGCGCGAAAAACAGTTAGAGCGAATTGAACGGATGGTGCCCATTCTTTCTTCATTAGATCGTCGGTATGTACAAAGCTTGATGCTAGGCGATTTCTTTCAAAGTATTAGCGAGGCCGTTCATCCTGGGAACACAGCGGTGAAGTATTTAGAAATCATTGATGTTATGCGTGAAAAATTTCGTGAGATGCCGCTGCCAAAAGACCGAGAAGAATTTGAAACGCGTTCAAAGCTGATTGCGCTGCTTCATGAAATTGAACACTATTTACTGATTAAAAAAAGCTTTCATCCATCAGGTATTCCTACTCCAAAAAAACAGGTATTCTCCAAGTGAGAATGACCTGTTTTTTTGTAGCCTTTAAAGAAGTGCAGAAAGGCCTGCTAAGAGTGTTGTAAGCAATAAGCAACAGAGCATAACAACAACCACGGTTTTCATTATTTTTTTTGACATAATAAGTGCCCCCTTATTCTCCTTATATTGTACAAAGAATTTATGGTAGAGACAATAAATCTACGGTTTCTTTGCATTTTTTATAAAATCAAGCAGGAAATAACGGAACAAAACAAGAACTATGGAAGGAACGGAAAATGTCGAATGATAGGATGTAGGGAGGCAGCATAGTGAATAAACATCACGATCGCATTAAAAAATGGAAGCTTGCGACAGAAAAAGGCATGCAACGCTTTCCAGAACGTAAGGAAACTTTTACAACGAGCTCTGAGCTGACGGTGGACCGGTTATATGGTCTTGAAGATGAGCGCTATCCTATGGAGAAACTCGGATTGCCTGGCGAATATCCATTTACGCGTGGAATTCAACCAACCATGTATCGTGCTCGTTATTGGACGATGCGGCAATACGCTGGGTTTGGATCGGCGGAGGAAACGAATAAACGGTTTCGTTATTTATTAGAGCAAGGACAAACAGGCCTTTCCGTTGCATTTGATTTACCGACGCAAATTGGCTATGATTCCGATCATGTGATGGCAAAAGGAGAGGTCGGAAAAGTTGGGGTTGCCATTGATTCGTTGGAAGATATGGAAGCGCTTTTACGAGGAATCCCTCTCGATCAAGTATCCACGTCCATGACGATTAATGCACCAGCGGCTGTATTGCTTGCGATGTATATTGTCGTTGCCCAAAAACAAGGCGTAGCATCACACCTTATTTCTGGCACCATCCAAAATGATATTTTAAAAGAATACATTGCAAGGGGAACGTATATTTTTCCACCGCAGCCATCCATGCGTCTCATTACAGATATTTTTGCCTATTGCAAAGAGCATGTCCCGAAATGGAATACGATTAGTATTTCTGGCTATCATATTCGCGAAGCGGGAGCCAATGCGCTACAAGAATTAGCCTTTACGATTGCAAATGGCATGGCCTATGTAGAAGCAGCACTAGCGGTCGGTTTAGAAATCGATGACTTTGCACCACGATTGGCGTTCTTTTTTAATGCGCACAATCAATTTTTTGAAGAAGTGGCGAAGTTTCGAGCAGCACGACGTATTTGGGCGAAATTAATGAAAGAAAAATATAAAGCACAAAATCCGAAAAGCTGGCAGCTCCGCTTTCATACGCAAACCGGAGGCTCCACGCTCACGGCGCAACAGCCGGATAACAACATCGTTCGTGTAACGCTGCAAGCACTCTCAGCCGTCATGGGCGGTACACAAAGTTTGCATACGAATTCACGCGATGAGGCGCTCGCTTTGCCAACCGAAGATTCTGCGCGCATTGCGCTTCGTACACAACAAATTATTGCACATGAAAGTGGCGTGGCTGACACGGTAGATCCACTAGCGGGCTCTTTTTATGTGGAGCAACTAACCGATGAAATGGAACAAGGTGTAGCGAACTATTTAGACAAAATTGAGGCACTTGGCGGAGCGGTAGCAGCTGTCGAGCAAGGCTATATGCAGCGGGAAATTCATCATACGTCCTATGAAACGCAAAAAGCAATCGAACGTGGTGAAGAGGTCATTGTTGGAATGAACTCTTTTAAAATGGAAAATGAGCCGCAGCCGGAGTTATTACGGGTTGATCCGTCGCTTGGAGAGAAGCAAAAAGAAAAGCTAGCGGCTTTGCGTAATACGCGAGATCAGAACCGAGTGAGCGCTCAGTTGGAAGCGCTTCAACGCGGAGCGCAAGGTACCGATAATTTGATGCCACTTATTATTGCCTGTGTGGAATCGTACTGTACGATTGGTGAAATATGTGGCGTGCTTCGTCAAGAATTTGGGGAGTTTACGGGAGTATAGAGAGAGTAGGAGTGGATTCATATGGAAAAGAAGATTCGTGTATTAGTAGCAAAGCCAGGGCTTGACGGGCACGATCGTGGAGCGCTTGTTATCTCACAGGCCTTACGTGACTATGGAATGGAAGTGATTTATACCGGATTGCGCCAAACGCCCGCACAAATTGTTGCCGCAGCCATTCAAGAAGATGTAGATGCAATTGGCCTTTCGTGTTTGTCAGGGGCGCATAACGAACTATTTCCAGAAGTGATGAAAGGATTAAAGGAACGAGGCGCAGACGATATTATCGTAATCGGTGGCGGTGTCATTCCGTGGGAAGACATTCCGTTTTTAGAGCAAGCAGGGATTCAAAAGATTTTTACACCCGGTACACCTCTGCAAGAAACCGCGATTTACATAGAAAAAGCGGTACGTGAACGAGATGGCTTGCCGGTTACAGGGAACGTAACGCCTCCGGAGCGCATTGATCATATTGGAATTGCTGTTGCTTCACTAGATGAGGTGTTGCCGTTTTACGTAAATGTACTAGGCTTAACGTTAGAGGCCATTGAAGAGGTCAGTACCCAGCAAGTAAAAGTTGCCTTTTTACAGATTGGCAACGTTCGCCTTGAGCTATTAGAGCCGATGAGTGACCAAAGCGCAGTAGCACAATTCATAGCAAAACGCGGTCAAGGGGTGCATCATATTGCACTTGGCGTCACCGACCTGACTGAACGAATTGCAGAGTTAAAGGCACAGGGAATCAAAATGATTCAAGATCAACCTGTTCCTGGAGCGGGAGGCGCTAACATTGCGTTTATTCACCCAGCCTCTACGCATAAAGTTCTTTTTGAGCTATGTGAAAAGCCGGTTGTAAAAGGCGGTGTTTCTTAATGGATCATTTCTCAGTGATGGATGAGTTATACGATAAAAAGCGTGAAGTGGAACTTGGCGGTGGCGATGAAAAAATTGATAAGCAGCACGAACGCGGCAAGCTTACGGCACGTGAACGCATCGATTTATTGCTTGATGAAGGAACGTTTATTGAATTAAATCCCTTTATTGAACATCGTTGTACAGACTTTGGTCTTGATGCCATGAAAGCGCCGGGGGAAGGGGTTGTAACAGGCTTTGGTAAAATTCATGGTCGCCCAGTGTATCTCTTCGCACAAGACTTTACCGTCTTTGGTGGTGCACTAGGTGAAATGCATGCGCATAAAATTGCGGCCGTCATGGATTTAGCCGCAAAAAACGGTACACCTTTTATCGGATTAAATGATTCTGGTGGTGCCCGTATACAAGAAGGCGTCGTGTCATTAGATGGCTACGGACAAATTTTTTATCGAAACTCCATTTACTCGGGTGTTATTCCACAAATCTCCGTTATTCTCGGACCGTGTGCAGGTGGCGCTGTCTATTCACCTGCGATTACTGATTTTGTTTTCATGGTAGAAGAGACGAGCCAAATGTTTATTACGGGACCGAAAGTGATTGAAACGGTTACAGGTGAAAAAATTTCTTCCGAAGATCTTGGTGGTGCAAAAGTGCATACCTCCAAAAGCGGAAATGCGCACTTTATGGGAAGTACCGAAGCGGAAGTGCTTCAACAAGTGCGCACGTTGTTGCACTATTTACCGCAAAACAACCAAGAAAAGCCACAAGCTCTACCTGTTGATCACGAAGCAAGTGATGATCGACCGCATTTAGTAGATCAGGTGCCGTTTGATAGCACAAAGCCGTATGACGTTCGCAAGGTTATTGCTGAAGTCGTCGATGAGGCATCTTTTTTTGAAGTCCACGCTAATTTTGCGCGAAATATAGTCGTTGGTTTTGCCAGGATCAAAGGAGAAGTGGTAGGATTAGTATGTAATCAACCAAAAGTGATGGCAGGCGGTCTGGATATTGATTCTTCGGACAAGGCGTCGCGGTTTATTCGGTTTTGTGATTCATTCAATATTCCACTGATTACATTTGAAGATGTGACGGGCTTTTTCCCAGGCATTAAGCAAGAGCATGGTGGAATCATCCGACATGGTGCGAAAATTTTATATGCGTATTCCGAAGCGACGGTACCGAAAATAACGGTGATTACGCGAAAAGCGTATGGTGGAGCGTACGTGGCGCTAAACAGTAAGTCCATTGGCGCTGACCTTGTGTTTGCCTGGCCGAACGCTGAAATCGCTGTAATGGGACCACAGGGAGCGGCAAATATTATTTTTGCCCGGGAAATCGCACAAAGTGACAATCCCGAGGCGACGCGACAAGCAAAAATCGACGAATATCGCACGAAGTTTGCTAATCCGTACGTGGCCGCTTCGCGTGGCATGGTGGATGATGTGATTGATCCGCGCGATACGCGCACGAAACTGATTGCGGCGCTTGATATGTTACGTACGAAGAAGGAAGACCGTCCGTGGAAGAAACACGGAAACATTCCGTTGTAAATGGAGGAGTAACTACACATGGTAAATGAACAACGTCTATTAGAAGAGTTTTTAGAACTTGTGCAAATTGACTCAGAAACGCAACATGAAAAAGAAATCTCAATCGTTTTAAAGAAAAAATTTGAGGCGCTCGGTGTAGACGTATACGAAGATGATGCAGAAAGCCAAACGAGCCATGGCGCGGGCAACTTAATTTGTACGCTTAAAGGGACAAAAGAAGGCGTAGATCCAATTTATTTTACATCACATATGGATACGGTCGTTCCGGGTGCTGGTGTGAAGCCGTCGATCAAAGATGGATATGTTGTGACGGATGGCACGACAATTCTTGGCGCGGATGATAAAACGGGCCTTGCTGCAATGTTTGAAGCAATTCGTCTTTTAAAAGAACAAGAAATCGAACACGGCGATATTCAATTCATTATTACTGTTGGTGAAGAGTCAGGTCTCGTCGGTGCCAAAGTGCTCGATCCGGCAAAATTAACGGCGAAATTCGGCTTTGCGCTTGATAGCGATGGAAAAGTAGGCGATATTATCGTTGCTGCACCAACACAAGCCAAGCTCCACGTGAACATTTATGGCAAAACAGCGCATGCAGGTGTGGCACCTGAAAAAGGCGTATCAGCTATTACGCTAGCGTCAAAGGCTGTGTCTCGTATGCCACTTGGTCGCATTGATGAAGATACGACGGCTAATATCGGTCGCTTTGAAGGCGGAACGCAAACGAACATCGTATGCGATCATGTGTTTATCCTTGCAGAAGCACGTTCATTGATTGCTGAAAAAATGGAAGCACAAGTTGCTAAAATGAAAAAAGCATTTGAAGAAACAGCACAAGAGTTTGGTGGCAAAGCGACGGTAGAAGTAGACATTATGTACCCAGGCTTTAAATTTGGAGATGGCGATCACGTTGTTGAAATTGCCAAAAAAGCAGCAACGCGCATTGGTCGACCACATCGTTTGCTGCACAGCGGTGGCGGTAGTGATGCAAACGTCATTGCCGGACATGGAATTCCAACAGTCAATCTAGCGGTAGGCTATGAAGATATTCATACGAAAAATGAAAGAATGCCAATTGAAGAATTGAACAAAACAGCGGAAATGGTTGTGGCGGTCATTCAAGAAGTGGCACAAGCATAAAGGATAAAAAAGGAGCCAATTCTCATTGAGACTGGCTCCTTTTGCTTAATTGTTCATCTCTTTTAACATAAAGGTTGACAGTTTTCACATGAATTAGTATAGTTGTTGATAGTTCAGTAGTGGAAATATATGTATGAATTGATGGAAGCTGGAGGGATAGAATGAGTGATTTAGCAAAAATGCACATGATGATGAACTATTTACGAGGTGTTTATAAGGTCCTAGAAGACGAGTGGCAAAAGTCAGCGAAAGCGATTGGTTTAACGCAAGCTGAACAGCACATTCTTTGGATTGTTTCTTTTGAAAAAGAAGCAACGATTACGCGTATTGCACAGCTTGGCTTATGGGATGTTTCAACGGTCATGCAAGTGATCAAGCGGTTAAAAGAAAAAGGATTTATTCAGCTTATGAAAAAAGATCATGATCGCCGCATTTCTTATGTGACGTTAACAGCAGAGGGAGTGGAAAAGCAACAGCAATCGAGTGCGGACCGCAACCCCGTCTTCTCTTATTTTGAAAAGTGGAGCCAAGATATTGATAAAGAGCAATTTACTGCTCAATTAGTAGCATTACATAAAGATATTAATGAACATTTTCATGGCAAAGAATATGTTCAATGGATTGAACATACAGGGAATCAATTAATGGATGTAGCAGAAGTAAAATCGTAAAAAGACAAGCTGTCTACGATTGTTCATCTCTTAAACCATTATAGTAGGAAAGAGACATGGAGAGATTCCTTGTCTCTTTTTTGCTTTTCTTCGTATAATAATAAGAGAGTGAAAGGGGTCGGCTGCTATGAATCAAGAATCTGTAGGAAAACGTCGGTTCATTTTACATGTAGACATGAATAGTTTTTATGCTTCTGTGGAAAGCGTGGTAGATCCCTCATTGAAAGGAAAAGCCCTTGCCATTGCCGGGAATCCTCAAGAGCGACGCGGTATTATCGTGACCTGTAGCTATGAAGCACGAAAGCGTGGCGTAAAGACGACAATGCCCTTATGGCAGGCAAAACGACTTTGTCCTGAACTCATTATTCGTCGACCGGATTTCCCGAAATATCGTACCTTTTCAAAAAGAATGTTTCAACTGTTGCGTGAATATACCGAGATGGTCGAACCTGTTTCCATCGATGAAGGCTATATGGATGTGACGCATTTAGCGTCTAACCCCATTGAAATTGCACAGGACCTTCAACGGCGTTTATATGAGGAAATTGGCTTACCGTGTAGCATTGGCATTGCACCGAATAAATTTTTAGCAAAAATGGCATCGGATATGAAAAAACCCATGGGAATTACAATTTTGCGCAAGCGGGAAGTGCACCATATTTTATGGCCAAAACATGTAGCTGAAATGCACGGCATTGGCCAAGCTACGGCTGAAAAGCTGAAGCAGTATGACATTTATACGATTGGTGACTTAGCGCAGCAAGATCGTTATACGATGAAACAGCGCATGGGCGTAAATGGTGTGAAAATGTGGGAGCGTGCCAATGGGATCGATGACTCGCCAGTAAATCCACAACGCGCCGATGAATTTCAATCGATTGGTAATTCTACTACGCTCGCCGAGGATCTAGATGACGAAGCATCTCTGTTTCACATTTTTTCCTCATTGGCGACTTCTGTTGAAAAACGAATGTTTGAAAAAAGCGTGGTCGGGCAACACGTGCAAATTGTGATTCGTTATCGTGACCGTAAGACGGTGACGCGAAGTAAAGCCTTAGATAATACGTTTCATGAAAAACAAATCATTTTACAGGAAGCGTGGGCGCTTTTTTTGAAGCATTGGACACGCGAACCCGTGCGTTTACTTGGGATTACAGCAAGTGCATTACTGTCAAAAGAACATGCTTTTCGGCAAATGGATTTATTCACCTACGAGAAGGATGAGAAAACAGAAAAAGTAAATCAACTTGTACAAAATTTACAAGAAAAATTTGGACAGTCATCGATTCGTAAAGGAGCGGAAGCCGCTCCTTTAGAGCCGCATGATGAATGAAAAGGTGTGAAGAGATGGAGTTGCAATTTTTAGGAACAGGCGCTGGAATGCCTTCTAAAGCACGAAACGTTTCCAGTGTCGCTTTAAAGATAAATGACCACGCCTCTGTATGGTTATTTGATTGTGGCGAGGGGACGCAACATCAAATGTTACACACACCAATCAAGCCTGGTAAAATTACAAAAATAATGATTACCCATCTTCATGGCGATCATTTATTTGGCTTACCAGGACTTTTAGGAAGTCGCTCGTTCTTAGGAACAGGGGCGCCCCTTCATATCTATGGTCCTATAGGGTTAAAACAGTATATTGATACGGTATTTACGCTGAGTGAAACGCATGTAACGTATCCTTTGATTGTGCATGAAATTCAAGAAGAGGGACTCTTATTTACCGATGAAGGGTTTTCTGTTGAAGTGCGACAATTAGATCATGTCATTCCATGTTACGGATATCGAATTCAAGAGCATGATCGCCCGGGGCGTCTGAAAGTGGAGAAGCTACGCGCCTTGAACATTCCTGCGGGTCCTTTGTTTCGTCAATTAAAAGAAGGACAAGATGTGTGGTTAGAAGATGGGACGTGTCTGAAGAGCCAAGACTTTGTGGAAGCAGCGACGAGAGGACGTATTGTGACGATTTTAGGCGATACCCGACCATGTGCTGCCGCAATTGCGTTAGCGCAGGACGCAGATGTACTTCTTCACGAAGCTACATCTCTTCATGAGCGTGTGGAGCACGTAAACGCATATGGCCATTCTTCCGCGCAACAAGCTGGTAGCGTTGCCGCTGAAGCGAAAGCGCGCTTTCTCATCCTTCAACATGTAAGTGCGCGTTATTCTGAACAAGATGAAGCCTTGCTAATTGCCGAAGCAAAGACACAGACGAATCATGTAGCAGTGGCGCGTGATTTTGCCTGTTATCGATTGGATGCTAGCGGAACAGTGAGGGAAGCGGCTGGGACATAAACAGCCTTAACTCATAAAAAATGGCTTCAGCATCATTTTTTATGCTGAAGCCATTTTTTTTATGTTGCTTGTTATTTTCTTTTTGGATTGTGTTGCGTTCAAGTTTCCTGTCATAAACGCTGCCTTACTTGAAGAATTTTCAAATGAAAGTGGTAGCGTGCAAGCCATGCAATGATTGAGAAAAGAGTGAATCGTGCGCAAGAGCTTCCAATTCGCGCGCAGAGGCTCTCGATTCGCGCGCAGACCCGGAGAGTTCGCGCACAGAGGTACTCCATTCGCGCGCAGACCCGGTGAGTTCGCGCGCAGAGGCACTCCATTCGCGCGCAAACAAGACAAATTCGCCCTCAGAGCATGTGTAAGAAATCAAAAAGAGAGTAATTCAAGAGCAAAGATCACGAATGCGCCAAAAAAACGAGTAAAATTGCGTGCAAGCCATGCAATGATTGAGAAAAGAGTGAATCGCGCGCAGACCCGGTGAGTTCGCGCGCAGAGGTACTCGATTCGCACGCAGACCCGGTGAGTTCGCGCGCAGACCCGATGAGTTCGCGCGCAGGGGTACTCGAACCGCGCGCAAACAAGATAAATTCGCCTTCAGAGCATGTGCAAGAAATCAAAAAGAGAGTAATTCAAGAGCAAAGCTCGCGAATGCGCCACAAAACCGAGGAAATAGTGTGTACCAAGTCCTTTCTTGTTAACATGAGTGTCGAATGGCATGTGCTACATCAGGGGAATCGGTAATAATGGCATCAATGTTCTGTTGAAAAAAATAAGTTAGCCATTTTTCTTGATTAACGGTATAAGGTCGAATGCCGATTCCATGTGCTTTTAATTGTTGAATGATAGCTGGTTTTAAAGTTTTGTAGTGTGGGTGAACGCTGCTTGCACCAAGACTTTTTGCATAAGCCCATGGCTTATACAGTGCCGAAGAATAAAGCGTCGCTGTTTCCACACTTTCATCGATTTTCTTCATTTGCACGAGACTGTAGTGATTGAAGGAAGAATATATGGTTCGCTCCTTCATTTCATACGTTTGCACGAGATTATAGACGAGCGCTTCCATTCCTTCATACTCAACAGTATTGTTTTTTAATTCGATGTTTAAGAAAAGAGAAGTAGGCGCAATCCACTCTAGAAATTCTTGTAAGGTAAGAATTTTCTCGGTCTTAAAAGCTGGGCTGAACCAGCTTCCGGCATCAAGGCGCTTGATTTCATCCAAGGAGAGATGCTTTACCCAGCCTTTGCCGTTTGTCGTGCGCTTTACTTGATCATCATGAATAATAACGGGAATGCGATCTTTTGTTAAATGAACATCAAGCTCAATGCCATCGGCGCCACATGCCAGTGCTTTGACAAAGGCAGCCATCGTATTTTCGGGACAGTGTGCGCTAGCACCGCGATGTCCGTATATGTAAGTCATGTGAGAGTCACTCCTTTTTCTTGCTCTTTCTTTCTAGCATTCACTTTACCATAGGTGTGCTAAACAAAAAAATAAACCTCCTCATGAGGAGGAGGTAATCGATGTTTGTTTGCGAAAGTATTCCATTTCAATGTCATGTGTTGCCATCCATTTTAAAAAGGTTTTCTCTTTCATCGTTAACGGTCGTGTAAGAAAACGTTCGAATTCTTTAAACAACAGATTGTAACGCTCGACAGCTTCTTGACCAAGCATATAAAATACCTCCCGTTGTTTCGATTATCGTTCCCTTAGTATAGGATGATATGACAGAATTGTCAAACAATTATAGGTCGATTTGACTAAGTGTAAACGAGCGGGCGGCAGCTGCTTGAATGCTTTGTGTGATCGCTTCTCCTACACAAGCATTCTCTAAAAAGGTAATGCCAGCTTCCGTCGTACCGCCTGGGCTCGTTACTTTACTCCGTAATACGTGTGGAGAATCACCGCTTTGTTGCAACATATGCGCAGCACCGAGCAACGTTTGTACGATTAGCTCTTTGGCATCGACAGCCGAAAGTGCTAACTCTGTAGCCGCTTGTTGCATCGCTTCGACTACGTAATAAATGTAGGCTGGCCCACTTCCGGCCAATCCCGTCACCGCATGAAGCTGCTCTTCGCTGACAACCGTTGTTGTGCCGATGCATTGAAATAAAGCAAGGGCTCGTTGTAAATGCTCGTTAGTAGCGGAAGAGCCGAGCGCAAGACCTGTCGCCGAATAGCCGATTTGAGCTGACGTATTTGGCATAGCACGAATGATAGGCGTATTTCCGTGCAATAATTCGTTTACATGCTGGGTGGAAATACCGGCAACAACGGAAAGAACCAAGGTGTCTTTTACAAGAATCCCAGCGAGCATTTGCAGTGCTTCTCCCACATCTTTTGGTTTTACTGCTAAGAGAACGATAGTGGCGTTGGCAACCGCTTCAGCGGTCAGTGCAGCTGTGCGAACACCATAGCGTTGTTGTAAGGTTTGTAATCGTAGGCTATTGTTGCGATTGGTTACTGTTACTTGAGATGGATGAAGGCCTTTTTTTAATAAGCCGGCAATGAGCGCTTCTGCCATTGCGCCTGCCCCAATAAAGGTGATTTGTTCATTCATACGAAACCGCTCCTTTACTTGTTTAATAGAAAAAAACACACTCCTCAATCCTTAGAAAAGGACGGAGGAGTGTGTTCCGCGGTACCACCTTTATTGGCTTATTGCGTGCAAGCCCAGCTTCTTTATACCTGTAACGAAGGTGTACGGCCAAGTTCAATCCTTGACAGGCTAGGGGATAGGTTTCCGTGATCACGTACTGTCGGAATCTTTCAGCCGGTGGATTCCGTTCTCTTTTCAGCCGTTCATCATGTACTGGCCCCCTTACAAGCGCCATCATGCCATATTTTTATTAACAAATAGTATGCAAGTTTGTGGGGGAAGATGTCAAGCTTCTTTTTGTTCATGAGAAAAATTTGCTATACTGTCACTATATACATATGACACATACGTAAGGTTAGGTGCATTTTATGAAAGAAAAAATCATTACAATTGAGCTTCCAACTCCGTTTCATATTGGAGCGGTTAATGTGTATTTACTCGTTGGAGACACAATCACCCTTATTGATTGTGGTCCGAAAACGAAGGAAGCGTGGACTGTATTTACGGAGCAACTTCATCATTATGGCTATCGAGAGAGCGATATTGAGCAGCTTGTTCTTACGCATTATCATCCCGATCATGTTGGGATGTACGCGTATTTTTCAGAGCCGCCGACTGTTTTTGCTCCCGCAGATGAAATGGTGTATTTGCAAAGAGATTCCTTATTTTTACAACATCGTACTACATTTTTTACAACTTTTTATAAACAGATGGGTGTTCCTCCTAAGCTGATAGAGGGAGAGCAAAAGAAATTAGCGATGTATGCACACTACGCTTCGGTTATTTCAGCGCCATTACCGCTCGGTCCGACGTTACCTTGTCATCCTGACTGGCAAGTGCTGAAAACACCTGGTCATTCTCCCGATCATCGTTCCTTTTATCATAAGGACAGCGGTACGCTTCTTGGCGGTGACTGTTTGTTGCCGCACGTGTCATCCACTGCGCTTATGGAACCGCCACTGCACGGTGAAACGGTGCGATTAAAGCCAATACTTCACTATCGTCAGTCGCTGCGAATGCTGCGTTCCTTACCGGTGACACTGCTTTATCCAGGTCATCGACTGCCTTTTAGCAACGTGTCAACACTCATTGATGAACGTTTACACTTACAGGAAAAACGTGCTTCTTCGCTGTTGTTAGCGCTGCAATCGCCGCAAACACCGTATGAACTTAGTCAGCTGCTATTTCCAAAAATATATACAAAAGATCTTCATTTAACCATTTCTGAAACAGTAGCATTGCTAGATCTTTTAGAAGAACAACAATTAGTAGAGCGCCAAGAGCATGAGCATACAACGTACTATGTTCAAAAAGAGGGAGTCGAAGTCAATGAAGCGCCTTGATGGTCAAGTCATTGTGATTACTGGGGCTTCAAGCGGGCTTGGTGCTCAATTGGCGTTCGATGCAGCAACGCTTGGGGCAGAGGTTGTACTGATGGCGCGTACGGGGGAAAAGTTAGTAGAAGTACAAGAACGTATTGCTCATGCTACTGGCAAAGAACCGCTTCTCTATACACTGGATGTGGCCAACGTGGAGGAGGTCCGTGCCGTCTTTGACGCGCTTCTGCAAAAAGTAACGCCGCATGTGCTCATTAATAATGCTGGTTTTGGTGTGTTTGATTCTTTCCATGAAGCAAACCTATCGGACATTCAACATATGTTGCAAACAAACGTAATGGGGACGATGGCGTGTACACAAGCGGTGTTAGGAGCGATGCGTCAACATGGTCGGGGTCATATTATTAATATTGCTTCACAAGCGGGTAAGCTATCAACGCCCAAATCGACAGGTTATGCGGCATCTAAACATGCCGTGCTTGGTTTTACGAACGGATTGCGCATGGAGCTTGCGGGTACGGGTATAGCAGTGACAGCTGTGAATCCAGGTCCGATTGCTACGAATTTTTTTGCCACTGCAGATCCTAGTGGGAATTACGTTAACAATGTCAAGCGGTGGATGCTTACGCCACAAGCTGTTTCGAAGGCAGTACTTGGCGCCATTAGTTCTCGTCGCCGTGAAGTGAATATACCGCGCTTAATGGGCATTGGCAGTACGCTCTATCAATTGTTTCCACGGCTTGTCGAGACACTTGGTGGCAAAGCCTTTCATCAAAAGTAAGGAAAATCCGAACGCGTGTGACGTTCGGTTTTTTTTCGTCGTTTTTTGGTGAACATTTCCTGTTGAATAAAGAACATATATTCGTATAAACTGGGAATAGATAAAGAGAACAAATGTTTGGAGGTGAGTGTTACATGTTAACGAAGCAAACGATTTTATGCATTGATATGAAGAGTTTTTATGCAAGTTGTGCCGCCCTTCGTCTTGGCTTAGATCCTCTCACCTGTCATTTAGCAGTCGTTGGCAATACCGAGCGACAAGGAAGTGTCGTGTTAGCTGCATCACCTGCCTTAAAAAAAGATTATGGCATTAAAACGGGCAGTCGACTATTTGAAATTCCAAAAGATGAACGCATTCATGTTGTTAATGCACAAATGGCTTTTTTTCTGCAACGATCGATAGAAATTACGGGGCTGTTAAATCGTTTCGTGCCGCAAGAGGCGATTCATACGTATAGCGTTGATGAGAGCTTTATAAAAGCAGATGGTACGGAGCGATTATGGGGAGATGGCCGCGCGTTAGCCACTGCGATTACAACGTCCATTCAAGAAGAATTTGGTCTTCCGAGTGCCATTGGAATTGGTCCCAATATGTTGCTAGCAAAGCTTTGCCTAGATTTAGAAGCAAAAAAAACCGGCATTGCTCAGTGGACGTATGAAGATGTTCCACGGAAACTGTGGCCACTTTCGCCTTTGCGTAAAATGTGGGGCATTGGGCCGCGGCTAGAGCAGACACTTCACCGTATGGGCATAACGAAGGTAGGAGACTTGGCGCACTATCCCCTCGCGTTATTGGAGAAAAAATTTGGTGTGATGGGCAATCAACTGTATCATCACGCCTGGGGAATTGATGAAACGCAGCTAGAAGAACGACCAGCAACGAACGGACAAATTAGCTATGGTAAAAGCCAAATCTTATTGCGTGATTATACGAAGAAAGAAGAGATTCAGCATGTCATGTTAGAAATGTGTGAAGAGGTCGCACGGCGCGCACGAACAGCTAAAAAAGCGGGCCGGACGATTAGTTTAGGGATGGGCTATAGCAGACATGAAGGCGGTGGTGGCTTTCATCGCTCCAAAAGCATAGAAGAACCGACGAATATTACGATGGAGTTGTATGACGTATGCTTGCAGTTAATGCAGGAATTTTATAGCGGACAAACGGTGCGAAAACTTTCCATTACATTGTCGAACGTATGTGATGATACGGAAATGCAATTGAATTTATTTGCGCTTGATGAACCTAAAAAACGCACACTTGGTTATGTGATGGATGAAATTCGGCGTAAGCATGGTTCGACGGCTTTGTTGCGTGCGGTGTCGTATACATCAGCAGGAACGGCGCGCCATCGCAGTACGTTGCTAGGTGGGCATAAAGCCTAAAGTTTGCTATGCTTTTCGGAAAAGCGCGCACTCTTCTACGTATTGGATCAGTGAAGAAAGTGAAGCGGCGCTGATGAAATCAATCGTATCACCAGGTAGAATTGTTAGCGTAATTACACCAAGAAGACTTTGTCCATTAGCGGTGAGGTGTCCTTTTTTTAACAGCAGGGGCTGATTAAGTGCTGTTGCTTGTTCAACAAATAAAGCAGCATTACGACGATACAGTGGTTTTGTTGCGATCATTTTCATCGACAGTAGCTCCTTGGATGGTCATTTTAAAGACGACAAAAAGCAAACGCATAAAAAGAGGAAAAAGCAATGCTCATAGGAAGGTATGACGTTCTAAACCGAGGAAGTTTTTTAAAGCTTATGAGTAGAGAAAGCATTCTATGAAAAAAACGCTTGCTACATTTTAAATAATGAGCAAGCGTTTTACGTTTTATACAGTGGCTTGTGGTAGAGAGAAGTATTTCATCACCTGATCGATGGCTGGTTGGGCATCTGCTCCTTCTGTAATTAAAAGAAAGGATTCTCCTTTACGTAACGTTAAGAAAAAGGAAACAAGTCCTGAAAGTTTTTTTGCTTGTAACGTTATGCCGTTTTTACAAAGAAATACGTTGGATTGAAACGCTTGCAAACTATGCGCTAAATCAGTCATTTTTTGAATCGTAAAAGTAGATGCCCCTTGCGTTAATGAGATGGATTTTGAACAAATGGTTTTCATTATGTATAGTCCTCCTTAAAGGAATCAAGGTTGATTTTCTGTCATACTAGTTTATACCCAGAAATGCTACGTGTGAAACAATGATTTGCTAAAAAAAAAACGACCCTTGCCTAGTTTTTGCAAGGGTCATTTCACGTCCTTAATTTTGTTGTTTTTGTTCTTTTTTCGCCTGTTTACGGAAAAACAGTTCATATAATACAGGTACAATAATTAAGGTTAGTAGTGTAGAGGTTACGAGACCGCCAATAACAACGACAGCTAAGCCTTTAGAGATCAGTGTACCTGATGAAGAGGTTAACGCCAATGGAATGAGAGCGGCAATGGTAGCAAAAGCCGTCATTAAAATTGGACGCAACCGCGTTTTCCCAGCTTCAAGCAAGGATTCACGAATGGACATTTCTTTAAGCTCACGATTTTGACCGATGCGATCCACGAGAACAATTGCATTCGTCGTCACAATCCCGATCAGCATGAGAATGCCAATCATCACCGATACAGAAAGCGGCTCATTCGTAAGGTAAAGACCACCGATGGCGCCAACCGGAACGAAAAGAAGTGATGAGAGAATAATGAATGGAATGCGCGCGCGACCAAACGTAATGAGCATCGTTAAGTATACGAGGCCGATCGCAACTAAAATCGCAAGTCCAAGCTCTTTAAATGTTTTCACTGTTTCTTCGTTACCACCACCACTGTTCGTAGAAATGCTATCAGGCAATTTCATGCCATTGACGTGGTCAGTTACTTCTTTTGTAACGCCTTGAATGTTCGTATTCGTCACTTGTGCAGATACTTGTGCGTAAACTTTACCATCCAGTTTTTGAATAGCGGTTGCCGCATTAATATCTTTAACCGTAGCGACGCTATCGAGAGAAACAGGTCCTTTGGCACCGAATACTTTGAGTTTCTTTAAATCGTCAATGCTACTCGGTTTCTTATTATAAACAAGACGTACGTCGCTTTCTTTGTCGTTAAGCTCCAGTTTGCCGACAGATAAAGGCTTTGTCGCATCGGTTACGGCGCCAAGTAGGGCAAAACCGGATACACCTTGCTCACTTGCTTTTTTCGTATTAATTTCAACGTCGAATTGGCGTTGTGTATCTTTAAAGTTATTAGAAACATATTTTAAATCGTTGCGCGACTTCATATAGTCTTCTACAGAAGCTGCCGCTTTTTGGAGATCATTTAAATTATTTGAATACAAATCGATCTTTACTTCATTGTTGGAAGGCGGGCCACCGGATTGCGCTTCTTGAAGCGTAATGACCGCTTTCTTGTTATTAACAATCTCTTTCATTTCTTTTTCAAGTACTTTAATTTCTTTTGAAACATCAGTAGATTTCTTCAGATTAATAAAATAGTTGGCAACATTTTCACGCTTGAGACCCGTTTGGAAATCACGGCTACCAACTCCTGCGGTGACGTCTTTCACCGTATCTTTGCGATCGGCTAATAGCTGCTCAATCTTCAGAGAAATATCATTGGTTTTCTTAACCGTTGTAGATACAGGGAGCTCAATGTTCGCTGTAATCGTTTTTTGTTCTTCATTTGGCAAGAAGACCATACCGAGCTTCGTTGATAAAAAGAGAGAGCCGGCAAGCAGAAGAACAGAGGTTACGAGCACAATCACTTTATGATTAAGTGACGAACGAATGACTCTTTCATATAAGCGTACGAGCGGGCCTTCATTGTTGTTCTCTGGCTTCACCTTTTTAAAGGAAAACTTCGCTAAGACTGGAACAATCGTAATCGCTACTAAGAGAGAAGCAAGTAAGGAGAAGACGACTGTTAAAGCAAAAGGCAAGAAGAATTCCCCTGTAATACCACCTACGAAACCGAGCGGTAAAAAGACAACGACCGTTGTAATCGTAGAAGACACAATCGCACGTAAGATTTCTTTTGTTGACTGGATGACGAGCTCATTTTTGGAAGCTGTACCATCGCTTTTGCGAATGCGTCGGAAAATATTTTCAATAACGACGATGCTGTCATCTACCACACGTCCAACCGCAACCGCCATGCCACCGAGTGTCATAATGTTTAACGTAATGTCTAATTGATTTAAGAAGATAGCCGAAATTAACAACGATAATGGAATCGAGATAATCGCAATAATTGTAGCACGCACATTGCGTAAAAATAAGAGAACGGCAATGGAAGCAAATAAAGCACCGAATAAACCTTCCTTAACGAGTGAGTTTACGGAATCTTTAATGCTTGCGGCTTGATCAAAACCAATCGTGTAATCAAGCTTATCTTTAAATTTCTTTTTCTGAAGAACATCCGTTACTTGGTCGGCGACATCAACAGTATTCGCATCTTGTTTTTTTGTAACCGCCATCGATAACGAGGCCTTCTGATTGTAACGCGTTAATTCTTTTACATCTTTTGCTTGCTTAACCGTAGCCACGTCCTTCAGCTTCACAGAAGGAGGTGTAGCGCTAGCAGGCGCACTTGCTTGTGGCGGTCCACCAGGTTTTGGGGCAGCGGGTGGTCCAGCACTTTGAGCACTTTCTTTTGGTCCTTGACTAGCTGGGGTAAGCTTCAGTTCTTTTAAAGCAGCAATCGTTTTTACTTTTTCGTTCACACGAACAGGAACGGCCACTTCTTTCGTATTAACATTTCCAGCTGGGAAGGAAATGTAGCGTGATTTAATCGTATCTTTAATGGCGCTAAGACTTAAGCCAAGCTTTTGTGCTTTTTTCTCATCCACAGTAATAGAAACGTAATTTTCCTGCACACCACCGACAGAAATGTTATTAACACCTTGGATTTTTTTCAATTCAGGCACTAACTCTTTTTCAACAAATCCTTGAATAGAATCGCCCTTTTTTGGGAATAGAGAAATATTATAGATTGGAATCGTTCCAAATGAGAAACGTTTCACATCAGGCTTAGCGGAGTCAGGAAGATCTGCATCGCTAGCCAAAGTGTTGACTTGCTTTTCAATGTCATCCATTTTCGCTGAAAATGGAAACTCCATACTAATGATGGAGACACCCTCTAAGGAAGAGCTTTTAATCGTCTTAACGTTATCAAGCCCTTTAAACTTTTCTTCTAATGGATCTGTGACTTGTTTATTCACATCCTGAGGAGAAGCACCGGGATAGACCGTTTGTACCGTGATTTGTGGGAATTCCACGTTTGGCAACAAATCTACCTTCAGTGAGCTGAAGGAAAAGAGCCCTCCAAGTATAAGAAGAAATGAAAATATGAATATTGCAACGGGGTTTTTTAAACTAAACTTTGTGAGCCAGTTCATCCTTCACACTCCTTTAATATCAATATGTGCATTTTCACATATGTGTATGTTTAGTATAATAAAAGTATTAGTTATGTATCAAGTCTTAATTGTAAAAATACGAAAAAAATTATGTTACAATGAAACAAGAGACGAAAATGAAGGAATGAATAGACATGGCGTTACGGTATGCACTTCTTGGTCTATTGACGAAAGGAGAGGCAACAGGCTACGAACTGAATCAGCGCTTTAAAGAAACGATGATTCATTTTTGGAAGGCACATCATACCCAAATTTATCGAGAGCTTGGGAAGATGGAGCAGGAACAGCTCGTATCTTCACATGTAATCCATCAAGTAGAGTACCCGGATAAGAAGCTTTATAAACTAGAAAAGCAAGGGCAGCACCTCTTGCTACAATGGATGATGAATATGAACGTAGCTCAACCGACACTGAAGGATGATTTGCTTTTAAAAGCCTCGTTGTTTCATTTAATTCCAAAAGATGTGGCATTGTCTTATTTGCAAAAAGCGAAGGAACAACATCTGTTTGGAGTAGGATTAATGAATGAGTGGCGCACGACTCATTTTCCGGGTAATGAGTTTTCAAGTGCAGACCTCGGCGAATACTTAACGTCAGAGTTTGGCAGACGTTATATGCAACACTGGATCGACTGGTGTGACTGGGCAATGGCTATTATTGAGTCAGAGAAGAACAAAGAAAGCATAGAGAGGAAGCAAGAGTGATATGCAACTAGAATGGACAAAAGAAGCAATTGAACAATTAAGAACACGCGCGCTATCGACGAGTATGTACCTGAAATATGAAACAGAAGGATGCGGTTGTGTTATGAGCGGCGTGACCGCACTGTATCCGGTTCATGAGCAACCTGAAGGTACGACGGAACTAAACACAAATGATATTTCCGTCTTTCTTGATACAACAAAGCTTGTGTTTTTTGAGGAACGTATGACGATCGATTACAAGAAAGAATACAACACGTTTCAACTAAAAAGCCCAAATGGGATGCTTAATCCACGTCTGCGACTCGTTCTTACAAAGTAACGATCGAGACGTTAAAACAAACGATTGTGACACGCTGTATGCATGTTACAATCGTTTGTTTTTTTTTGAGTAATCATGGTTTTGGTACAGAAACGTGCTTGTTTTGGGCAAGCAAAAACTGTCGACTAGCAATGCCATGCGTAACAAAAGGTTCAATATAGGCAACAGCTTCAAGGAGCTTTGGAAGTGAAATGCCTGTATCAATTCCCATCGCATGAAGCATGTAGACAACATCTTCGGTCGCTACGTTCCCCGTGGCACCTGGAGCAAAAGGACACCCTCCTAAACCGCCTGCTGACGTGTCAAAACGACTAATACCGGCTTGTAAGCTAGCAGTAATGTTAGCAAGCGCCATGCCGCGCGTATCGTGAAAGTGAGCTGTTAAAAGGACAGAGGGTGGTAGGTTTTCTTTAAGTAACGTAAAAAGTTCATATACTTCAAAAGGATTGGCCATACCGATTGTATCGGCGATGCTAAGCTCGTCGGCTCCTAAGGCAACAAACCGTTCGCAAAGAGCGAGCACAGCGCGCGGCTCGATTTTCCCCTCGTATGGACAATAGAAACTTGTCGAAATGCAAGCCCTTACAAAATAACCGTCCGCTTTAAGACCTTCGATAAGCGGACCGATCTTTTGAAGACTTTCCTCGGTCGTTGCGTTAATGTTTTTTTGGTTAAATGTATTGCTAACGCCTACAAAAAAAGCAGCGTTTTTGCAAGCCGTAGCGCGCAGTCGTTCGACACCTTTTTCATTCGGTACGAGGACGAAGTTACGCAGTTGATCGGTGCACTGTTCAATTACGGTCGCCGCATCGCTCATTTGTGGTACCCATTTTGGGGAAACGAAGCTCGTTAGTTCCATTTCTACTAGACCACTCGCTTTTAATTTGTGAATAAAGGCAATTTTATCGGCCGTTGGCACGAGCTGTTTTTCATTTTGTAGCCCATCGCGTGCTCCCACTTCAATAATTGTTGCGTGTGTAGGAAGGTTCATACAATATCTCCTTTAATTGAGCGTGTCATGAACTTGCTTTTTTAAATTTCTTCTTAATTTTACGTTCTTACTGCAGAAGTTGCAATCTTTTGTAGAAATATATGGTATGCTAATAGTGCAAATTATTAGAAAAGAGAAGATAGGAGAGTGGCACAATGAATGGGAGAGACGCTGTAATTGTAAGCGCTGTCAGAACACCGATTGGAAGTTTTCTAGGAGCATTAAAAGATGTACCGGCTACACAATTAGGGGCGCTTGTGATCGAAGCGGCACTAGAAAAGGCAGGCGTAGCGAAAGAAGAGGTAAGTGAAGTCATTATGGGGAACGTGCTGCAAGCAGGGCTCGGACAAAATCCAGCTAGACAAGCAGCGATGAAGGCAGGGCTTCCAAAAGAAATACCCGCTATGACGATCAATAAAGTATGCGGCTCTGGATTAAAGGCGCTTCATCTTGCTAGTCAAGCCATTATGGTAGGCGATAGCGAAGTGATTGTTTGTGGTGGTATGGAAAACATGAGCGCAGCTCCTTATTTGCTATCGGAAGCAAGAAGCGGCATGCGGATGGGAGATCAAAAGGTAACGGATTCCATGATTAAAGACGGCTTGTGGTGCGCATTTAATGATTACCATATGGGCGTAACCGCGGAAAATCTTAGTGAAAAATATAGCATTACACGCGAAGAAATGGATGCATTTAGTGCAGGAAGTCAACAAAAATGTGAAGAAGCGATGAAGGTACATAAATTTACGGAAGAGATCGTGCCTGTTCCCATTCCACAGCGAAAAGGAGAGCCCGTTCTCTTTGAACATGACGAGTATCCAAAGCAAGGAACGACAGCAGAAAAGCTTGCGAAGCTACGCCCTGCTTTTAAAAAGGATGGCAGTGTGACGGCAGGAAATGCATCAGGCATTAATGACGGCGCAGCAGCGCTTGTGGTGATGTCGCGTGAAAAAGCGGAAGCGTTAGGATTAGCGCCAATGGCGGTTATTCGTGCGAACGCAAGCGTCGGTGTTGATCCATCGATCATGGGCATTGGACCTGTTCAAGCAACAAAAAAAGCACTAGAAAAAGCAGCGCTATCGCTTGAAGACATCGATTTAATTGAAGCAAATGAAGCGTTCGCAGCGCAATCATTAGCTGTCGGTCGCGAGCTTCAATGGTCGCCTGAGAAAGTGAATGTAAACGGTGGTGCGATTGCGTTAGGTCATCCGATTGGCGCAAGTGGTGCACGCATTCTCGTCACGTTGCTTCATGAAATGAAAAAAAGAGAAGTAAAATATGGACTAGCAACGCTTTGTATCGGAGGCGGCCAAGGGGTAGCAACCATCGTTGAAAACGTATAACACAAAAGGAGAGGTTACGATGAAACCAGTGTTAAAAAGTGCACTAGAAGCAATTGAAGGCATTCATGATGGCGCCGTTTTAATGGTTGGAGGATTCGGTCTTGTCGGCATTCCTGAACAATTAATACTTGCGCTTGCTGAAAAAGGAACGAAAGATTTAACAGTCATTTCAAACAATTGTGGCGTTGATGATTGGGGTCTCGGTCTCTTGTTGCAAAATAAACAAATTAAAAAAATGATCGGATCTTATGTAGGTGAAAACAAAGAATTTGAGCGTCAAGTACTATCAGGAGAGCTTGAAGTGGAACTGCTTCCACAAGGCACGCTAGCAGAGCGGATTCGAGCAGGTGGCGCTGGCATACCGGCTTTCTATACACCAGCAGGCGTTGGAACGCCGATTGCTGAAGGGAAGGAAACGCGGTTGTTTCATGGCAAGCCTTATTTACTAGAAGAGGCGCTTGTAGCCGATTTTAGTTTAATACGCGCGATGCATGGAGATTATGCAGGAAACTTAATCTATCATAAGACGGCACGCAATTTTAATCCGATGATGGCCGCAGCTGGAAGCGTTACCATTGCGGAAGTAGAAGAGCTTCATGAAATCGGTCAACTAACACCAGATCATATCCATACGCCGGGTATCTACGTGCAAAAAATGATTGTCGGTCAACAACAAAAGCGCATTGAGCGTTTGACAGTACGTTCATAAAGAGAGAAAGGGTGACGTAACAATGAATCGAGAAAAGATTGCTAAACGCGCAGAAAAGGAAATTCAAGACGGCTTTTACGTTAACCTCGGAATCGGCATCCCTACAATGGTTGCCAACTATATTCAAGACAACAAACATGTTGTTTTGCAATCTGAAAACGGCTTGCTCGGTATTGGACCGTATCCAACGGAAGCAGAAGTGGATCCAGATCTCATTAATGCTGGCAAAGAAACCGTAACAGCGATTGCTGGTGCTTCGTATTTTGATAGTGCGGATTCGTTTGCAATGATTCGCGGCGGTCATGTAGATATTGCGATTTTAGGCGGAATGGAAGTTTCAGAGCAAGGTGATCTTGCAAACTGGATGATTCCTGGCAAGATGATTAAAGGAATGGGAGGCGCGATGGATCTCGTGCATGGCGCTCGTAAAATCATCGTTATTATGGATCATGTGAATAAAAGTGGCGATAGCAAAATATTAAAAAACTGTAGCCTTCCTTTAACCGGAAAAGGTGTTGTGCAACGTATTATTACCGATCGCGCGGTGATGGATGTGACACCAGACGGGCTAAAATTAGTGGAAGTAGCGTCTGGTTATGATGTAGAAGCAATTAAACAATGTACAGAAGCTACACTGCTTATTGATGAAGACGTGAAGTTAGAAGCGTATTAAACGTGAGGTGAAAAGATGAGTTCTGTATATCTTGTTGATGGAGCACGAACAGGGTTTGGTAGTTTCGGAGGTTCATTAAAAGATGTAGCTCCTGTTGAACTTGGTCTTGTAACAGCAGAAGCTGCCTTGAAAAAAGCAGGCATTGAACCGACACAAGTGCAGGATGTTGTTTACGGCAATGTGATTCATGCGAGCACAAATGCCGCTTACATTGCTCGCCATACAGCGCTCAAGGCTGGTGTGCCGGTCGAAGTTCCAGCGCTGCTAGTCAATCGCCTTTGTGGCTCAGGACTACAAGCGGTTATTTCTAGTGCCCAGCAGCTAGTAAGCGAAGGGAATAATTATGCACTTTGTGGAGGCATTGAGAACATGTCGATGAGTCCACATGCGACGTATACACAACGATTTAGTGGCCCGAAAATGGGGACACTTGCGTTAGAAGATATGCTGCTGCATACATTGACCGATCAATATATCGGTGTACCAATGGGAATAACAGCTGAAGCATTGGCCGATCAGTATCAGATCACGCGGCAACAACAAGATGAGTTTGCGCTACTAAGTCACCAACGGGCCGCCGCCGCAACGGCTGCCGGTCGTTTGGAAGAAGAAATGATTTCGGTACCGTTAGGGAAAAAGGGTTCATTTTGTCAAGATGAGCGCATTAAAGAAGACAGCTCATTAGAACAGCTCGGCTCTTTGCGTGCTTCTTTTAAGAAAGAAGGTACGGTAACAGCAGGCAATGCGAGTGGTATAAATGATGGTGCTGTTTCTCTCATACTTGCGCATGAACAGATGATCCGCACATCTCATGTGAAACCACTCGCGCGTATTGTGAACTGGAGTGTGTGCGGTGTCGATCCAGGACGGATGGGACTTGGACCGGTTCCAGCCATTACGAACGTGCTGCAAAAAAGCGGTTTAACTAGTGAAGACATCGATTTATTTGAAATCAATGAAGCCTTTGCCGTTCAATATTTAGCCGTTGAAAAAGAATTGCAGTTAAATCGGGAGAAAACCAATGTTAATGGCGGTGCCATTGCCCTTGGTCACCCGGTTGGTGCAAGCGGTAGTCGTCTTTTGCTTACGCTTGCATACGAACTAAAGCGCCGTGACAAGCGCTATGGCATCGCAAGCTTATGCATTGGTGGCGGTCAAGGCATTGCCATGCTCATTGAAAATGTGTAAGACAGAGCCACAAAAAAAGAGGCTGTGACATTCACAGCTCTCACTCCTAAAAATGGCTTCATCATCGGTTTTTGATGCTGAAGCCATTCTTTGATGTTGCTTGTTATTTTATAGTAGATTGTCTTGTGTTCAAGTCTCGCAGAAGCGCCTGATTCGCGCGCAGAAGCACTCGATTCGCGCGCAGAGCATGTCCGTTCGCGCGCAGGAGCACTCGATTCGCGCGCAAGCAAGACAAATCAGCCTTCAGAGCATACGCAAAAGAGGAAAAGAGAGCAAATCAAGCGCTAAGCTCGCTCATGTGCCACAAAACAGAGGAAATAGTGTGTCCTAAGTCGTAAATAGGAACGCTCATAGGCGATGTTGCTCATACACATCTGCTTTCGAAAGAGCCTGGAGCTGCTTTACTTCCTCTTCTGTAAGAGAAGCACACGTGCCAGCTGCAATCGTTTCTTGCAGTTGCGTAGCAGAACTTGCTCCAGGAATAATCGTGGCAACTGCAGGATGGTGCAATGGATAGCGCAGAGCGAGTTCAAGCAACGAGCGATGCGGCAATGTTTCTTGAAATGCTGTTAAAAGCTGCTTCATTTCTTCGGATGAATACGTTAAATAAGCGGCCCCATCTTTTTCGAAAGCACGGGAGGATAACCATCCTTTTGCTAGCGGTCCGCGAGCAATGACGCTAATGTTTTTTTCCGCTAAACGATCTAACGTTTGTTCTTCAGGCCGACGATCTAAAATACTATATTGAGTTAAAACAGACACGATGGATGAATGTTCTGCATAATAATCGATGACGTTCGGACGAATGGAAGATAGCCCGTATTCACGAATGACACCTTCTTGTTTTAATTCGTCAAATGCTTCAATGGTTTCATCCATACGATCTTCAATCGTACCACCGTGTAGTTGATATAAATCAATATAATCGGTTTGGAGGCGGCGAAGGCTTTCCTTTACTTCGGCTTTTATGTAGGTTTTGGACGGATCCCACTCCCAGCCTTCTACGCCAGGTGTAAAGCGATTGCCGACTTTTGTAGCGAGCACGATTTGATTCCGATAAGGTTTCAGTACCTCGCCAATAAATGATTCATTCCATCCGAAATCGTACAAGTCAGCTGTGTCAAAAAAGGTAACGCCAGCTTCAAGAGCGGTCGCGATAATTTTCTTACCTTCTTCTGGGTTGTTGGGAGAGATGGACATGCATCCTAATCCTATTTCGCTTACAACTAAATCAGAAGATCCAAGCGTATTGCGCTTCATATGCAATCAGTCCTTTTTTAGTTACTACTATAGCGCATTGACCGCCAAGATGGTAATTTTTCAGCCTCTACTACATGAAAAAAGAACAGAGAGTAGGCGCTCCGTTCTTTCCATTCTTCTATTATTTTTGTTTTGGCCGTCCATCAATCCAGTCTTGTACGGTCTCATATTCTTGCATATATTTTTTTAATAGATATTGTACTTGCCAGGCTTTTCCTGACACCATAATCCGCTTTGGCTGAATGAATACTTTCACAGATGAACCTCCGTTCGTAGGATTGTGAACTGTCTTGTGATACACTTTATGAGAGTAAATAAGGAATAGAACAAGGAGTAGATACTAATGAAGCATTTGGAAGAAAACACACTATCCGTCTCGACGATTTACAATGGAAAAATCATTGATGTTGAAGTGCAAGACGTCTCCTTACCAAACGGCTCTACAAGTAAGCGTGAAATTGTAAAACACCCGGGAGCAGTAGCTATTATTGCCGTTACAAAAGAAAATAAACTCTTGCTCGTGCGTCAATATCGAAAAGCACTTGAAAAAGTAATCGTGGAAATCCCAGCAGGCAAGCTAGAAAAAGGGGAAGATCCAAAAGAGAGTGCCGTGCGCGAATTACAAGAAGAAACAGGTTATGAAAGTGGCTCCTTGCGTTCTATTGGCTCTTTTTACACGTCGCCAGGCTTTGCAGATGAGCTTATTCATCTTTATGTAGCAGAGGATTTAACTTTTTCTAAACAACAATTAGATGAAGATGAATTTCTAGATGTACTAGAAGTATCGCTAGAGGAAGCAGAACAAATGGTGCTAAATGAAGAAATTCATGATGCGAAAACAGTGTATGCCGTGCAATATTTACAATTGCAACAGCTACTAACGAAATAATAGAGAGAGAACTCTAGTAAAAGTGACATATCTTCCAACCCGTCTCATAGAATATATTAAGAGACTAAGGGAGGAAGAGAGATGCAAGCTATTAAACGCTTTGCGCGATTTCATTTACAAGAAAACTATCCTTTATATGTGTTTATTTCGGTATTAATGTTCGTTGGCGTCATCTTTGGGGCCGTCATTGTAAATAGTTTAACGCTATCACAAAAGCAAGATTTATTTACGTATTTGCTTCGTTTCTTTTCAGAAGTAAAAGGTGGAAACTTTGCGAATGCAGCGGATATGTTTTCGCAAAGTTTCAGTCATAATATTAAGTACATTTTTTTATTATGGATTTTAGGATTAACAGTGGTCGGGTTACCGATTGTGTTAATTATGATTTTTATTAAAGGTGCGGTGATTGGTTTTACGGTTGGATTTTTGGTGAGCCAAATGGGCTGGCATGGCTTTTTTTTAGCCTTTGTTTCTGTGCTACCCCAGAATATACTCGTTGTACCGCTCATTCTTTGTGCGGGAGGTGCTTCGGTGTTATTTTCCGTGAACATGATTAAACAACAGTTTTTAAAAAAGAAATCAGAACCTTTTTTTCCTTCCTTTTTTAGATATTCGTCTATTATAGTAGGGATTGGATTATTGATGAGTGTTGCTTCAGGATTTGAAGCCTACGTCTCTCCTTATTTAATGAAAGGTATTATGAGCTTGATTGGGAAGTGATTCTCACTTAATAATAATTATCATCTCTAGATTATAATTATTTTAAATTGACACCTTTTCTTCTCATGACTTATAATAAAAAGGTGATGAATAAGGGAGGATAAGGTATGGAAAGCCGTCTAGACCGGATAAAAAAACAGCTGCATTCTCAAAGCTATAAGCTTACCCCGCAGCGAGAAGCGACCGTTAGGGTCCTCCTAGAAAACGAGGAAGATCATTTAAGTGCGGAAGATGTCTATCTTCTCGTCAAAGAAAAGGCTCCAGAAATTGGATTAGCCACGGTGTATCGGACGTTGGAGCTATTAACCGAATTAAAAGTGGTCGATAAAATAAATTTCGGAGATGGCGTTTCACGGTACGATTTACGGACGGAAGGAGCCGCTCATTTTCATCATCACCTCGTTTGCCTAGAATGCGGGGCAGTGGACGAAATTCAAGAAGATTTACTAGAAGACGTAGAACGAATTGTAGAAGCAGGCTGGAATTTCAAAATTAAAGATCACCGCTTGACGTTTCATGGAATTTGTCATCGGTGTCATGAAAATGAGGAAAAAGATGAGACGTCCTAATGGAGCTCATCTTTTTTATTTACAAATCGCGCTCAATCAGTTAACGTAAAGTTAGCATCAATTTTTTAAATTGATGCGTATATTCTGTTCTTCCATTGGCATACCCTGTACTAATATGTTTTGTACAGGAGGATGGACAAGTGAAAGCATGGAGAGCGGGATGGCATGCTGCCAAAATCTTTCTTTCATTCACAGTGTGTACGTTAATCTTTTATTTCGGCTTACTATGGATGAATCAAGAATATCAAAATTATCATAAATATGATGAACCGAAGGGAAAAGCAGTCAAAGTATACCAAGCCAACTCATCTGAAGTCGGTGAGCAAGGAAATGATTGGCTGAAACGATTGCTGTTTTTCTTTGAATCTGGTGAATAAGGAGCGTTAAATGTGAAGGATCCTATCGATGATTTTATGCATTATTTAACTGTCGAGCGTGGTCTTTCAAAAAATACGGTCGAATCTTACCGCCGAGATCTTTCTCAGTATACGATGTATATTGAGACGAAGGAAAACGTGACCAACCTGGATCATGTGCAACGTTCCCATATTATCGGATATCTTCTTCATTTGAAGGAAGGCGGAAAGGCAACGACCACGATTGCACGCAATATCGCTTCGATCCGATCGCTACATCAATTTTTATTGCGTGAAAAAGTATGCGAAAGTGATCCGTCGGTACATATTGAAACACCAAAGGCCGAGCGGAAACTTCCGAAAGTACTAACGATGAAAGAAGTGGAAGCGCTTTTAGATACGCCAAAAGGGACGACTCCTTTTTCCCAACGAGATCAAGCAATGCTTGAGTTGCTCTATGCGACAGGTATTCGTGTTTCAGAACTGATCTCACTTGATTTAGGAGATGTTCATTTAACGATGGGCTTTGTCCGGTGTGTCGGTAAGGGGAATAAAGAGCGAATAATCCCGTTAGGAACGATGGCAGCAGAAGCAATTACGCGTTATTTAGAACGAGGTCGACCTAAGCTTTCTCGAGGGAAAAATGGGACGGCACTGTTTCTTAATCATCATGGTAATCGTTTGTCACGACAAGGCTTTTGGAAGATTTTAAAGCAGTTAGCTCAAAAGGCGAATATTCAAAAAGAATTAACGCCGCATACGCTTCGACATTCTTTTGCGACACATCTGTTAGAAAATGGAGCAGACTTACGTGCCGTGCAAGAAATGCTCGGACATGCAGACATCTCGACGACTCAAATTTATACGCACGTTTCTAAAGCGCGGTTAAAAGATATTTATTCTTCATACCATCCGCGTGCGTAATTTCTTTTTGTGGATAGATGTCTGACTTCTGACATCCCCGACTTTTGTTTGATGTTTTAATGAAACGGAAACACTAGTTAAGATGCAGAATGATGGATTTTTTTGGAGGGACTACTTATGAAACAGTACAAACGATTCAAACGAACCTTTTTAATCGTCATGGATTCTGTCGGTATTGGGGAAGCACCTGATGCAGCACGCTTTGATGATCTTGGTTCGGATACGCTTGGTCATATTGCCCGCGAAATGAACGGTCTTAAGATGCCTAATATGGCGAAATTAGGCTTAAGTAATATTCGTGAAATCCAAGGTGTACCCGTTGCACAGCGCCCAGAGGCACATTTTGCAAAGCTGCAAGAAGCATCCAACGGAAAAGATACAATGACAGGACATTGGGAAATCATGGGCCTTCATATTGAACAACCGTTTCAAACATTTCCAGAAGGATTTCCGGCTGATTTAATTCAACAATTAGAAGAAAAATCAGGTCGTAAAATTATCGGGAATAAACCGGCTTCTGGAACAGAAATTTTGGATGAACTTGGCGAAGAGCATGTGAAAACAGGAGCGCTCATTGTTTATACGTCTGCTGACTCTGTGTTGCAAATTGCGGCGCATGAAGACGTAGTACCGTTAGAAGAATTGTATAACATTTGTAAGATGGCGCGCGAGATGACAATGAATGATCAATATATGGTTGGTCGTATTATTGCACGACCATTTGTTGGCTCACCGGGCGATTTTAAACGCACAGCGAACCGTCATGATTATGCTTTAAAACCATTTGAACGTACAGTGATGAATGAGTTAAGTGACAATCACTTTGACGTGATTGCGTTAGGGAAAATTTCCGACATTTATGATGGTGAAGGTGTTACAGAAGCCATTCGTACGAAGTCCAACATGGATGGAATGGATCAGCTTGTTCAATCAATGGATCAAGATTTTACAGGGTTGAATTTCTTAAATCTTGTTGATTTTGATGCGTTGTTCGGCCATCGTCGTGATCCAATTGGCTATGGAACGGCACTGCAAGAATTTGATGCCCGCTTACCAGAAGTATTTGCGAAAATGACCGATGAAGATGTTCTCATTATTACGGCTGATCACGGAAATGACCCGGTCCATCACGGCACGGATCATACGCGTGAATATGTACCACTACTTGTCTACTATAAAGGCATCGCAGAAGGCAAGCCATTGAACGTAAGTCATACGTTTGCCGATATTGGTGCAACCGTTGCCGACAATTATGATGTAACACTTCCGAAACACGGAACGAGCTTCCTCGATCAGTTATCTTAAGAAAGTAAGGAGAACGTTGACATGAACATCCAAACAGCAGCAGCTTATATTGAAAGTAAACTTTCAAACAAACCAACAATTGGCCTTGTGCTAGGTTCAGGCCTTGGTATTTTAGCGGATGAAATTCAAAATCCAGTTATGATTCCTTATAATGAAATTCCTGAATTCCCGGTTTCTACTGTAGAAGGTCATGCAGGCCAATTGGTAATCGGTGAATTAGAAGGCAAACAAGTCATTGCTATGCAAGGACGTTTCCATTTTTATGAGGGCTATTCTCTAGAAAAAGTAACATTTCCGATTGTTGTTATGAAAGCGCTTGGTGTTGAAACGGTGCTCGTAACGAATGCGGCAGGTGGGATTAATACTTCGTTTGAAGCAGGAGATCTTATGCTCATTACGGACCATATTAATCAAGTAGGTGATAACCCACTTATTGGACCAAATGATCCAACTCGTGGTGTTCGCTTCCCTGATATGTCGGAAGCTTATACGAAACGCCTGCAAGACGTGGCTCGTTCGGTCGCTACTTCTTTATCGATTTCATTACAAGAAGGCGTATACGTTGCAAACTCTGGACCAAGCTATGAAACACCAGCTGAAATCCGCATGCTTCGTACGCTTGGTGGCGATGCAGTCGGTATGTCAACCGTTCCAGAAGTCATCGTTGCTCGTCATGCAGGTATGGAAGTACTAGGTCTTTCTTGTATTTCAAATATGGCTGCAGGCATTTTGGATCAACCGTTAACACACGATGAAGTGATGGAAACGACAGAACGCGTTAAAGCAAACTTTTTAGGTTTAGTTAAAGGCATTGTTCAATCTATTTAAGGAGGAAAAATAAATGGCAACTTTATCTTTGAAAATGAACGAAGCAGTAAGCTTCATTACAGAAAAAATGAACGGGTTACACCCTGAAATTGGATTGATTCTCGGCTCAGGTCTTGGAGAATTAGCAGATGAAATCGAGCAAGCGGTTCACATCGATTATAGTGATATTCCTCATTTCCCAGTCTCAACTGTAGAAGGACATGCTGGAAAACTTGTCATTGGTTCACTTAATGGAAAGACAGTACTTGCGATGCAAGGACGCTTCCACTTTTACGAAGGCTATTCTATGCAAGAAGTAACGTTCCCAGTTCGTGTAATGAAAGGACTTGGTGTTAAGCTTCTTCTCGTAACGAATGCATGTGGTGGAATGAATCCAAGCTTTGCGGCAGGCGATTTAATGATCATTGAAGATCACTTAAACATGACTGGAGCAAATCCACTCATCGGGCCAAATGATGCAGAACTTGGGCCTCGTTTCCCAGACATGAGTACAGCCTACACACCAGAGCTTGTAACGTTTACAAAAGAAACAGCAGCGCGTCTTGGCGTGAACGTCCAACAAGGTGTTTATGCAGGTATTACAGGACCAACTTACATGACAAAAGCAGAGCTTCGCATGCTTCGTACAGTCGGTGGCGATGCAATTGGTATGTCAACCGTTCCAGAAGTCATCGTAGCAAGTCATATGAGTATGAAAGTTATTGGTATTTCTTGTATTACAGATATGGCGGTTGCCGATGAGCTTGAGCCATTAACACATGAGCAAGTAGTTGCTGTCGCAAACCGTACAAAGCCGAAGTTTATCCAACTTGTTAAAGAGCTTGTAAAAGACGTAACACTGTAAAAATAGAATTTTTTTCTTAAAAGGAGAGGGAACATATGAGAGCAGTTGACATCATTTTAAAGAAACGTAACGGTAAAGAGCTGACAAAGGAAGAAATCGACTTCTTAATTGAAGGGTATACTGCGGGGAACATTCCAGACTATCAAGTGTCTTCTTTTTTAATGAGCGTATACTTTAAAGGAATGACGGAAGAAGAGACAGCACATTTAACGAACGCAATGGTGCAGTCAGGTGATCAAATTGACCTTTCTAAAATTGAGGGTATTAAAGTAGACAAGCATTCTACTGGCGGTGTTGGTGATAAAACAAGTTTAATTATCGGGCCACTCGTCGCTTCAGTCGGCATTCCAGTCGCTAAAATGAGTGGGCGCGGACTTGGTCATACTGGTGGAACGGTTGATAAATTAGAAGCGATTGAAGGATTCCAAGTGGAATTAACGACGCAACAATTTATTGATAATGTAAATGAACATAAAATTGCCATCGTGGGCCAAAGTGGAAACTTGACGCCAGCTGATAAAAAGCTTTATGCACTTCGTGATGTAACGGGCACAGTGGACTCTATTCCATTGATTGCTTCATCAATCATGTCTAAAAAAATTGCCTCTGGCTCCAATGCCATCGTTCTTGATGTGAAATTTGGTTCAGGTGCGTTTATGAAAACATTAGATGACGCACGTAAGCTTGCAAATGCAATGGTTGGAATCGGTAATAAATTGGGTCGTCAAACGATTGCTATTATTACAGATATGGGTCAACCACTAGGTCATGAAATCGGAAATGCGAATGAAGTGAAAGAAGCGATTGACGTGTTAAGCGGAAAAGGCGATCATGACTTAACAGAAGTATGTTTAACGCTTGCTGGGAATATGGCCGTACTTGGTGGGGCGTATGATACGTTTGAAGAAGCGTATGCAGGTTTAACAGACGTGCTAAAATCAGGTAAAGCTGTTGAGAAAATGAGAGATTTCGTCGTTTCCCAAGGTGGTAATGGCAATCAAATTACTTCACCAGAAACGTTGCCTCAAGCAGCCTATCATATTGAAATTAAAGCAGAAGCAGAAGGTAATGTAGAAGCCATTGATGCAGAATCTGTTGGAATTGCTGCCATGTTACTAGGTGCGGGTCGTAAAACGAAAGAAGATGCGATCGATTATGCAGTTGGCATTACTCTGCTGAAAAAAGTCGGTGACACGGTAGCAAAAGGTGATACACTTGCGATTTTCCATGCGAATGCGGAAGATATCGCTGTTGCAGAAAAAACGCTAAAAGACGCTTATACATTTACAGACAAAGAAGTTCCAGCGCCAGAGCTTATTCACGATATTATTAAATAACAAAACAACAAAACTCGAGGGAGACGATGGTTCCATACCATTGCCCCTCGAGTTTTTTGTTCCCTTCCTTTTCCGATTTTGCTTTTTGTTGAAGAAAACGTATAAAGCAGGAGTGGTTGGAAAAAATAGGAGTACATTGAATATGGAGGGAACGAACATGAAACGATACATAATGGCGTTATTCGCTGTCATTTTACTCGTAGGAGCTAGTGGTAATGGCGTCCTGGCTAAGGAACAATCGACGAAGGAGCTTGTACCGAATGCGTCGTCCGCTGTTTTGATTGAACGAGATACGGGCAAGTTATTATATGATAAAAATTCACATGTGAAACTACCACCAGCAAGCATGACAAAAATTATGACCATGATTTTAATTATGGAAGCTTTAGATGAGGGGAAAATTAAAAGTAATGACGCGGTACGTGTCAGTGATTATGCTGCCTCTATGGGTGGTTCGCAAATTTTCCTTGAACCAGGTGAGGAAATGACGGTTCACGATCTATTAAAAGGAATCGCTATTGGGAGTGCGAACGATGGTTCAGTCGCCATGGCTGAGAAAATCGCAGGCTCTGAAGAAGCATTTGTCGAGTTAATGAATAAAAAAGCGAAGCAGCTTGGCTTAAAAGAAACGTTTTTTAAAAATGCAACAGGTCTGCCATCAGCTGGGCATTATTCATCGGCGCACGATATGGCAATGATGGGTCGCGAGCTTTTAAAACATGAAGAAATCACGAAGTATACAGGACTTTATGAAGATTTTCTACGCCAAAATACGAAGAAAAAGTTTTGGCTTGTGAATACGAATCGCCTTGTGAAATTTTATCCTGGCGTGGACGGTTTAAAAACAGGCTTTACACAAGAAGCGAAATATTGTCTAACAGCAACAGCGAAAAAAGGGGATATGCGTGTCATTGCCGTCGTTATGGGTGCACCTAATCCGAAAGAGCGCAATGCACAAGTGACGAAAATGTTAGACTATGCGTTCTCGCAGTATGAAACAAAACGGTTGTATGATCGCTATCAAATCGTTCAGCAAGTAAATGTACAAAAAGGAAGTCAACCAAAACTAGCAGCTGTTACGTCAGAAAGCATTTCCGTTTTGAATAAAAAAGGCGATCGCAACAGCGAAGCAAAGTCCGTTATTACACTGCATAACAACATAAAAGCGCCGATTAAAAAAGGCCAGCCTGTCGGAGAATTGAAAATTATGCAACATGGTAAAGTGGTAACGTCAAGCCCGTTGCTAGCTTCGGAAGATGTAGACAGTGCTTCATGGTGGCGTTTGTTTAAGCGGACCATTAGCGAAATGGTTCATTAAAGAATTTCTCATAATTTGACTGATAAGGACGAATCCTCACTAGTTTTGCTAGCGTGAAGGAATTCGTCCTTTTTTCAGCGAAAATGTCAGTATCAAGAAGAAGGAGGAGAAGGAGTTGGGTCTTAACATCGGGCTTGAAATTAAGCATAACGTGCTTTGTATACGACTAGAAGGGGAGCTGGATCATCATACGGCAGATGACTTACGTCGAAAAGTAGATGAGCTCATTAAAACGAAAAACATTGATCATATCCTTTTAAACCTTGAAGACTTAGAATTCATGGATAGTTCAGGTCTTGGTGTGATCTTAGGACGTTATAAGCAAATAAAAAGTCAGCAAGGAGAAATGGTCGTGTGTGCGATTTCGCCTGCGGTGAAACGCTTGTTCGACATGTCTGGCTTATTTAAAATCATGCGTCTTGAAACGAGCGAAGAATACGCTCTTCAATCCTTGGGGGTGGCGTAATGAAAAATGAAATGAAGCTTCAATTTTCTGCGCTTAGTGAAAATGAATCCTTTGCCAGGGTAACTGTTGCGGCCTTTATTGCCCAGCTCGATCCAACGGTTGATGAATTAACAGAAATTAAAACGGTCGTTTCGGAAGCTGTAACGAATGCCATCATACATGGCTATGAAAATCAAGCCGATGGCATTGTCTATATTGAAGCAAGCATTGATGAAGAAGTGGTGCGCCTGACAATTCGCGATAAAGGACTTGGTATTAAAGACTTAGATGAAGCGCGCCAACCGTTATTTACGTCTAAGCCAGAGCTTGAGCGTTCAGGTATGGGCTTTACGATTATGGAAAATTTCATGGATGAAGTGGAAGTGATTTCGGAGCCTGCGTATGGGACGACGATTCACGTAACAAAATATTTGGCCAAAAATAAAGCCGTCTATAATTAAGGAGCATGCCTTATGGATGTTGAGGTTAAGGGAGGCAAGAACGAATCGTTCGTTAAAGATGAAGAAGTAAAGCTATTGATTAAACGAAGTCAAGAAGGCGATCAACAAGCGCGTGACTTAATTGTAGAAAAAAACATGCGACTCGTTTGGTCGGTTGTGCAACGCTTTATTAATCGTGGCTATGAGCCAGATGATTTGTTCCAAATCGGAAGTATCGGTTTATTAAAATCGGTCGATAAATTTGATTTATCGTATGATGTGCGCTTTTCTACGTATGCTGTGCCAATGATTATCGGTGAAATTCAACGCTTTATCCGAGATGATGGTACGGTTAAGGTAAGTCGATCTCTGAAGGAAACGGGAAATAAAGTACGTAAGGCGAAAGATGAATTATCAAAAACGCTAGGCAGAATCCCGACAATACACGAGGTGGCGGAGAAATTGGATATTTCGGTAGAAGATGCCGTGCTTGCGCAAGAAGCCGTAAGAGCACCGGCCTCTATTCACGAAACAGTCTATGAAAATGATGGCGATCCGATTACATTGCTTGATCAAATTGCTGATAGTGGAGAAAACAAATGGTTTGATAAAATTTCTTTAAAAGAAGCCATTGCTTCTTTAGATGAACGAGAGCGAGTCATCGTTTACTTGCGATACTACAAGGACCAGACACAATCCGAAGTCGCGCTCCGCCTAGGCATCTCTCAAGTGCAGGTGTCACGGCTCGAAAAGAAAATTTTAAAACAAATGAAAAATCAGATGGATGAGTAACCTCATTCATCTGATTTTTTTTGGTGTGCCTGGCATGGGTACAATCTATAGGGTGAAAGTCCCGAACTGTGAAGGCAGAAG
>NZ_AKKV01000006.1 GCF_000269865.1 Fictibacillus macauensis ZFHKF-1 | reverse complement strand
AAATTCATCTCCCCCTTACCGTTGGGCTTCGCCCTTCACACGCTTGAAGAGGGAGACTTCTTTCGGAATTCTGTTAAACTATGATTAGCAAAGCTTTTTCACCGTTAACCACGGTAGAATATCGATTAGTAGATGAATCATTTACACCGCTTTATTATGTAGAAAATATTGATCGTCTGGAACTTTTTTGTCGAAGAAACTGCAATTATTTTGTTCTTGATCAGTATGTATACGAAGTTGTAAGTACAGCACTGGAGAATGAGCTCTTTGTGATCTATCTTCAACTAGTAGAAGACGATCAACCTTTTGGAGAGACACCGACTTCTCGCGCTCTCGGCATTGAAGTTCGCCTTCTAACAGATGATCAAAGCTATCCGGAAATGACCTACATTAACTGTCAAACGCACCTTGAAGCTTTTACATACTTGGATAACAGCTTTTTATATTTTCAGAACAAAGAATATGCACGGGTGAGCGCCGAACTAGATCAAAATCGCAAACAGTACGTGTTATACGTAAAGCTAACAGGTGAAACATTGTAAAAAGGAAGAGTAGCAAGTGGCCATCTCATGGAGTAACTAGACGATTGGCGGCCGCTTGCCGTACCGCAGCTGCTGTTTTCAAGCGTTGTTGTTCTGTCTGTAGCCATTGTTGTTGATGCTTATGCTGTTCTTCTCGTGTTTTAAGCATGCGTTCGACTTCCTGCGGATGAGGACCTCCTCGCACAGTACGACGGAAAATAAAATGCGCTGGACTACAAATTGTCTCCCATTGTGCGGCTGTAATCCCTTTTGGCAAGTACGCTGAAAGCAATGTATTCACTTCTGACACTTGAAGATCAGCAAGCTCTTTTTTTTGCATGGTACAATGCTTCGCCACAAGGCTTGCTGCAGCGTGCGCTTGCCGCAGTGGCACGTGATCGTTCGCTGTTAAGATATCCGCTAACTCTGTAATCGTAATACACGCTTCTTTTGCAGAGTTGGCAAGCGTTGCTTTATTTACTGTCATCGTCCGAATGACCGCCGTTAATAAACGTAGAACGCGTGTCGCCTTGCTAAAGCTATCATATAAATATGGTTGCAAATCATCCTCAGTATCAACAATATCTCCAAAAGGGGTGTTGTGAATCATCTGTAACACCGTTTGAGCAGCGCCAACCGCTCCACTCGCTAACGAACGAGCATGCTCAAGTGATACAGGATTGCGCTTTTGTGGCATGATACTTGAAATTTGGACGTAGGGATCTGCAACCGTAATAGCGCCTCTTTCTCTCGTAACAAAACACAAGAAATCTTGAACCCAACGACCGATATTAATCATGAGTGACTGTAATGCGGTTGCAGTCTCTACTAAATAATCAGCACCCGCAATTGCATCATAAGAGTTTTCTACAAGCGCTTCGAAACCAAGCAATGCGCACGTTCTCTCCCGATTAATTGGAAAACTTGTTGTTGCTAGGGCAGCAGCCCCTAGTGGTGAAGAGTTTACCGTATGATATGCCGCCTTTACTCTATTTAAATCGCGCTCTAACACATCATAAATTGCTGTGACATAATGACCAAATGTAGTCGGTTGTGCTGGTTGGGTATGCGTATAAGCGGTCATAACCGTGTCAACATGCTTCTTTGCTTGCATCCATAGTGCTTCTTTTAACCGAACGATTTCGGTCACTAACTGAAGCAAATGATCACGTAAAACGATGCGATACATCGTAACGCCAAGATCATTTCGACTTCGACCAATGTGCAGATTCCCTGCGGTATCGCTCCCTATTTCTTCTGCTAGCTTATGATCAATTAAGAAAAATAAATCTTCAAAAGCCGGATCATAGCAGAACTGCGATCCTTCTAGTTGTTGTATACTCGCTAATCCTTGTAACATAGCAGCTGCTTCTTTCGTTACGATGATTCCCGTTTCTTCCAGCATAATAACATGAGCTTGATGAACGGTCAGCATCGCTTGAAGTAAATAGTCTCGCTGCAGGGAAAATACATGACTTAATAGTTCTTCGCGGTACGTTTTCCCGGGAAACGTCGTCCCTTCATCTTGTATAAAGGCATCATCACTCAATCGCTTCAGCCCCTTTTTCACTAGCTTATGTAGCACGAGTTAAAAAGGCGAATAAGCAATGATAGGTGGCTTCAATCGCGTTCTGATCTGTAAAACGCTCTTCATAATGACGCATCATGCTTTTTAATGCTCCAGGAGACATACTGCGTTCGTTACTGTTCGTCGCACCAATTTTTTGTAAGGAACGCAAAAAGTCACGTACACTTGAAAATTGTTCCACTGCAAAGCTCTCTCTGAGCTTGTAAGAACCTTGCTTAACATTTTGGCACAGCGTCTCTAATTCTGCATAGGAAAGAAATCGCTGACTTGGCGGTGAGGATTCTTCATCCAAGGAGGCATTGACCGCTTCATAGGATGTATGCATCTCATGAAACGTTTTCTCTCCAAATGTTGAAAAGGCAAGCATCCCCGTTGGCTTGACAGCATTCATCAACATCTGTAGCGTTTGATCTACATGATTAAACCATTGAAAGGTAGCATTCGAGACAATGATGTCAAAAGAGGTGGAAAAATTCATTCTTTCGATATCGCCACATTGAAACGTTACACCACTATGTAAAAAGCGGGTCTTGGCTTGTTGGATCATACCTGGTGCTAAATCAACAGCTACGATTCCAGCATGTGGAAAAGCTGCGCACAATTTCTCTGTTAGAAATCCGGTGCCACAGCCAATTTCCAATATGGATACATTCTTCGGAAATGAATGGCAAGTAAGCTGAGCTAGTAAGTGGTCTGCCATCTGCTTTTGTACGATGGCATATTCATCATAGCTAGTAGCTTGCTTACTAAATCGTTTTTGAACCAACGTTTTATTAATCAAGAAAACCACCTTCCTCACAAAGTGATAATACGTGCTCTTGTGCTGTTAAAAAAGGCACGTGACCGCATTCAGGCTGGATTGTCATCGTAACCGGCCCTCCTATTACATTTAAAAGTGTCGTAGCAGCCTTGACTGGAATAACCCGGTCTTGGGCCCCATGCGCGATGAGCGTCGGTATTACCAAGCTCCTTGCTTCCTCTGTTACATCAACGCTCATTAAATACTCCAAACCATACCCAAGGGAACTCACAGTATCGCCAACAAAAGTCGTAGCCATTGGCACATGTTTTGCTGGTAAAAACATCGCTTCATAAAAGCTTGCTAACGTGCCTTCTTTGTTACGCGCAAGCTGACGTTGCATGCGTTTTACAGCAACAAGCTCCGTTCCGTACGGTGCTTGCTCGCCTTTCGTAAATCGTGCTGTACTGCCGATTAATAGCAGCTTTGCAACCTGCTGTGGAAAGCGCGCCGCAGCCCGAATCGCAGCTATTGAACCGAGCGACCAGCCAACGATGCTAAGCGGCTGCCCGATTTCTTCAATGGCTTTTGCAACTCGTTCATCAATTTCTGCTACCGACGCTAGATCACGCCAATGTAAATAGTGACACTGAAAATGCTTCTCTAACTCTTGAGAAAATGCTCCCCAAATAGATGGTTCCATCCCCCATCCAGGTAAAAAGAGTAATGACTTTTTCATTTAAATGACCCCCAATCTTTGACCAACATCGATAATGATTTGTGCGGCATGCTGCACTTCCTCTCGCTTGTGAGACGCCATGAGCGTAAAGCGAATGCGCGCTGTTTGCTGCGGAACTGTCGGAGGGCGAATGGCCACTGCCGCAATGCCTTCCTCTTGCAACGCTTCACTAAAACGCAACGCTTGTTCACTATGACCGATTAAAATCGGTACAATTTGCGATTCACTGCCACATAGGTTAAAGCCAGCTTTCGTTAACGTTTGCCGAAAATAGGTTGCATGCGCTAACACCGTCTCTCGTAAAGCCGGTTCGCTGCTTACAATTTCAATGCTTTTCGCAATGGCACCAAGTACAGCTGGCGGCAATGCAGTTGTGTAAATAAAGCTACGCGCTTTATTAAGCACATAATCAATGAGTTCCTCATCCCCCGTGACGTACGCACCAAATGAACCGAGCGCTTTACTGAACGTGCCCATGACGAGATCCACGTGTTGTGTTAAAGCATACTGCTGTACTAATCCTGCTCCAGTCGCGCCATACAACCCGCTACTATGCGCTTCATCCACAATAAGCAAGGCATTATACCGTTCTTTTAATAGCACCAACTCCTGTAGTGGGGCAATGTCACCATCCATACTAAAAATACTGTCTGTGACAATGATTTTTCGCTTATGAGCGGGAGCTTGCTGTAACATTTTCTCTAAATGATCTACATCAAGATGACGATACCTTTTATGATCCGCTCTACTTAAAATAATGCCATCTGTAATGCTTGCATGATTTAACTTATCGCTAAATACTATACTTTTATGGTTCAATAAAGCGGATAAAATGCCCACATTCGCTGTATAACCAGACGTAAAAATAAGCGCTTTTTGCGTCTTTTTCCAAGCAGCAACAGCTTGTTCACAATCATCATAAAGAAGATGATTCCCCGTGACGAGTCGCGATGCACTAGCGCTGTTTCCGTACTGCTTGCACGCCTCCATACTCGCTTCTGTTAACCGCGGATCACCTGCAAGACCTAAGTAGTTATTGCTGGCTAAGTTTAAAAGACGGCGTCCATCTCTTTGTAGCCACGGCATAGCTCCCTGCTCTACCTTATGAAGAGATCGCTTGTTTGTTCGTTGTTCTAGCGCATTAAGCTCAGCTTTTAATTCCTCTCTTACATTCATATGTAACACCACTTTTTTCGTTAGAATACTTTTATCTTACTATGTAGTGACATTATTGTTAACCGTTTTTATGTAAAGGTTAACAATTTGGTTGTCTATTTATCTGAATTTTTAAATTTTATTCACCTATTTTTCGTTTTTCTGTAGTAAATTTTATAAAATGTGGTATACTAACTGTAACAAAAAATTCACAAATCAGACCTAATTTCGTCACATTTGGAACCGTTGTCAAAAACTAAAGGAGTGAAACGTAATGGATGTTTACGTTGTTTATTTATTCGTAGCTACAGCTACTCCGCTCTTCCTTTGGCAAGACCATCGTAAATTAGCAATGATACAAATCCCTTTTATCGCTATTCTCTGGGGCTTTGTAGGATTTTATTTAGCTGGAGCTTTAAACGCTGAAATGCACCTACTGTTTAACATTCTTTTTGTCACAAACGTTGTCTTTGCACACGTTGCGGCATTTAAGATTTATGCGATTCCTTTCATTCGCCGCGAACGCGAAAAAAGAATGGCTGCTTTAACTAAACCAGAATAACGTAGGGCTTGCCCTCCGCACATACACGTAGAGGCTGGACATAAACAGCCTAAGCATATAAAAAATGGCTTCATCATCCGTTTCGATGATCAAGCCATTTTTTTATGTCGTGCGTTCGTTTGATTTTAGTTTGTCTTGCGTATATAAACAGTAATCGAATGCATCAAATTTGGAGTAGAGAGCAAGCACTTCTATATACGCGTGCGGACAGTCCATACGCGCGCAGGAGTTCCTGTTTCGCGCGCAGACCAGGTCCGTTCGCGCGCAGGAGTTCCCGTTTCGCGCGCAGACCAGATCCGTTCGCGCGCAGGAGTTCCCGTTTCGCGCGCAGACCAGGTTCGTTCGCGCGCAGGAGTTCCCGTTTCGCGCGCAGACCAGATCAATCGCCTCCAATAGCATGGGTAAGGGATGAAAAATAGAGAAAATGAAGAGATCATCTCGTAAATTCACTCAAAAATGAGAAGAAATAGCGTAAAAGCTCTTCAATGATGGCGAAAAGAGTAAAGCGCAAACCGCACATGAGATTCCAATTCGTCCGCAGGAGTCCAAGATTTGCGCACAGACCAGGGTCAATCACCCGCAACCGCGTCAATTCCCCGCATGCGCCACGAAACAGAGGAAGTATTGTGTCCTTAGTCTCTTTTCGTTGTTTTCGTTGTTATTTTAACGGAATAGAATCATCAGGAAGAATGGGAATCTCCGCAGCGTTTCCACCTGTTTCATTAATAGCCTCCAAGTGCATTCCTTTCGTTTCAGGCGCAAGTGCAATACAGAGCACAAGCCCAATTACACTAATGACTGCAAAAAAGGCTAAAGCAGTACTCGTTCCCCACGCCGCAACAAGATTAGGAAAGACCAGAATGCCTAAAATGGAACCGATTCGACTTACAGAAGTGGCTAAGCCAGATGCTGTTGCTCGAATACTCGTCGGGAATAGCTCGGTTGGATAAACAAAATTCAAGATGCCACCCCCCATGTTGGCAAAGAGCACCGCAAAGCTAAAGAGGGCGATGAGGAAAGCAATGGTAGGCTGTGCATTTAAGGTGAGAATGATGAGCGCAAGCGATAGGCCTAAAAATGACGTGATAATGAGCGGACGGCGACCAATCTTTTCTACTAACATTGATCCGATAATTGCTCCTGCAAGTCCGAGGATACTAATCGTCCCCGAGCCAATATACGTTAAAGTTTGGGAGCCGTTCATAAAAGGTTTTAAAATACTTGGTGTATACATTGAAATACCATAATAGGCGACCGCATAACAAAACCAAAAGCCACAAACAAAGGCCGTTCGTTTAATAAGGGAAGGTGAAAACACTTCGCGTAGTCGATATTTCGTTTGTTCTTGTGCCTCAACCATTACTTTTTGTCCCGTAATAGAGAACATAATGCGTTCGGCTTCTTCTTTACGACCATTTGCTGCTAACCAGCGTGGAGATTCTGGTAATGTTACGCGAAAGAAAAAGACGACGAGAGCAAATAATGCACCGACTAACAGCATATATCGCCACGCAACAGGGCCTAGCGGCAGCAGCAATAAACCAACAACATAAGCAGCTACAGCTCCAATAAACCACATTGCCCCTAAATACGCCGTATGGCGGCCGCGACTTTTCGTAGCACTAAATTCTGAAACGAGTGTGGCAGAAATCGGATAATCAGCGCCAATTCCAATACCCAGCAGAAAACGAAAGACAATAAGCTGCCAAGCATCTTGGGCAAAAGCAGTTAAGGAAGCAAACACCACAAAGGCTAACAGATCAACGACATACATTGCTTTTCTTCCGTACCGATCGGTTAAATTGCCAAACCATAGCGCCCCAATTAAGGATCCGATTACGGCAGATGCGGTGATCAATCCTTGCATGACGGGACTAACCTGCCACTGACTAAGAATAAGTGGCATTGCTACAGCAATAACTGTGAGATCAAAGCCATCCAAAAACGTCCCTGCTGCCGACAGTGCTGTAATTTTCCGCTGAAAGCGTTGCACTTTTTTGCCATTTAATTGTTCAAAGCCCACTCTAACTCCCCCCATAGTCTTTTATAGAGAAAAAAGAGCCACCGCCAACTACCCTTCGACGATGACTCTCTCCTCTTCTTTCTTTATAACGAGAAACATAAACAATGTCAATAAATAGTCAAAATAATTAGAAAATAGTATCGCTTGATAATTTGGTTTATAAATGTAAAAATAAAGCAAACAAGCTAAGATTTTAGAAAAGAGGTTTCTCATGAAAAAAATGATTGTAGTCATCGTTCTTATTATTCTTTATATCGTTGCAGCTGTAACAACAGATATGAGGACTGATGCAGCAATCTTAGCTGGATCAGGGCGTAATTATTTAACGCTTTCTCACTTTTTTTACGATAATATTGCCTTTTTAGAAAAAGGCACAACCCACCATATTACGACAGTTATCAAATGGGATCGTATCTATGCTGTACTACTCCTTCTGGTCCTGACTGCACTTACCCTCATTAAAAAGAAAAAAGCATAACAAAAAGGCTTGCCCCTTCGATGAGGGCAAGCCTTTTGCTTAAGAGATTATTTATCCATTTTCATTCCATCATGCTCCGAGTGATCCATTTTGCTATGATCCATCTCGTCTTTATTCATTTCCATCTTATGCTCAGACTTCATGTTGTGATGATCATGCTCTGCATGACCAGCACCCATTACCCAAACTGTACCAGCAACAATGACTACTGCAACGAAGGCTGCAAATAGCATGTTACCTGTTTGTGTATTACCTGAAAGCTTGCTGTTTTTCTGCGAGCTTTCCGTCATATGCATGAACATGAGAAGCTGAATCGCCGCTTGTAAGAAACCGAAAATGAAAATAATCGTAATAATCGTCGTTCTAGAAAAATCTGTTTTATACGTCACGTAAAGCGCAAGCAACGTTAAAATGATTGAAAAAATGTAACCAACAACGTGTTTCCACGGAATGCCTCCGTGTCCGTGTGCCGCTGCGTTATTGTGATTAGCCATTAGCGCAACACCATCCCTGTCAAATACACGGCGGTAAGGATAAAGATCCACACAACGTCAAGGAAATGCCAATAAAGACTTGAAATAAAGACTTTAGAAGACGTTTGCGGTGTTAAACCACGTCTTGCCACCTGTATTAAAATTAAAATGATCCAGAAAATACCGATTGTTACGTGAAGTCCGTGTGTACCTACAATGGTAAAGAACGCAGACCAGTAAGCACTCGTTCCGATTGTTGCACCTTCGTGAACGTATTCGATAAACTCTTTAATCTCAAATACAAGGAACCCTGCTCCGAGAAGCAACGTAATAATCATCCAAATAAATATACCTTTGCGGTTTTGACGACGACTTTCATGGATCGCAATCCCACAAGTGAAACTACTTGTTAAAAGTAAGAATGTTTCAATCAAAACACCTTTAAGCTCAAATAGCTCAGTAGGTGACGGGCCAGAGCCTGTTCTGTACATGAGTGCCATGTACGTAGCAAACAAAGTAGAGAATAACGCAATTTCCGCCCCAAGGAATATCCAGAAACCAAGGATATTTAATCGCGTGGTTTCTGTTCGATATTCTAAAGGCGTGTCATGATCGTGTACTTCTTCATGTGCCATTGTTCACGCCTCCTTTATTCGTTAATCCGTTCAGTTTCTTTAATTTCTTCCAATCCAACATAGAAGCCTTCGTTGCGGTCAAAGGAACGAATGATCATCGTGATGAATACGCCGATTAGACCAACAATACCCATCCAGTACCATTCAAACACAAGTCCGAATCCAGCGATGAAGAAGAAGACAGCCATTACGAACGGAACACCAGAATAATCAGGCATATGAATTGGCTTAAGATCCGCTAGTTTCGGTTTTGTATCGATTTTTTGATTACGGAATGTTTCTACTGGGTCAAGACCTGTCACAGTAGGAATTACCGCAAAGTTATAGTGTGGCGGTACTGTAGAAGTTGTCGCCCACTCAAGCGTACGACCAACACCCCATGGATCGCCAGCTACTTCGCGTTTTGCATAGCGGAAGCTGTAGTATAGGCAATATACGAACAATAAGAACGCAAGACCCATTACGAAACCACCGATTGTTGAAACCATGTTCAATGGACCCCAGCCACTCGCTGCACTGTACGTGTAGACACGACGAGGCATACCATCGAAACCTAATAAGAATTGCGGGAAGAAACATACGTTAAAACCAATGTTAAAGAGCCAGAATACCCATTTGCCGATGCGCTCGTTTAAGCGGTGACCGAACATTTTTGGATACCAGTAAATCAACCCGGCAAAACATGCATACACCGTACCACCAATCAATACATAGTGGAAGTGAGCAATTAGGAAATACGTATTATGGTATTGGTAGTCAGCAGCAGCCATTGCAAGCATAACCCCTGTTACCCCACCAATTACGAAGTTAATAATAAAGCCGAGTGACCAAAGCATTGGTGTCGTAAAGCTGATTCTTCCTTTGTACATCGTGAAGAGCCAGTTAAAGATTTTAATACCGGTTGGAATCCCGATGATCATTGTTGTAATCGAGAATACAGAGTTAACGAGTGCGCCTGAACCCATTGTGAAGAAGTGATGGACCCAAACCATAAAGCTGTATGCTGCGATAATAACCATCGCCCAAACCATTGCTTTATAACCGAATAGCGTTTTGCGAGAAAACGCAGAAATAATTTCTGAGAACATACCGAACGCTGGGAGAATAACAATGTATACCTCCGGATGGCCCCAAAGCCAGAACAAGTTGGCCCAAAGCATATCCATACCTGCACCTTGCAGCGTAAAGAAGTGGGCGCCGAACAAGCGATCGAATGTCATAAGTGCTAACGCAATCGTTAAGATTGGGAATGCAAATACGATAATAACCATTGTTACAAGTGCAGACCATGTGAACATTGGCATTCTGAACAATGTCATACCTGGTGCACGCATTTTTAAGATCGTTACAAGGAAGTTAATACCTGTTAAGAGCGTACCAATCCCGGCGATCTGAAGTCCTAACAAGTAATAGTTTTGCCCAGGACCAGGACTTAATTCATTACCAGCAAGCGGCATGTAACTTGTCCAACCTGCAGATGGTGATCCCCCGATAACGAAGGAGATGTTAAATAACATCGCACCAATAAAGAATGTCCAGAAACTTACTGCGTTCAAATACGGAAACGCAACGTCACGTGCTCCGATTTGAAGTGGAATAACAACGTTGATCAAACCGATCAAAAATGGCATCGCCATGAAGATGATCATGATCGTACCATGCGTTGTAAAGATTTCATTGTAATGCTGAGAATCTAAGAATTTCGCATCAGGTGTTGCTAATTGAACACGCATGAGCAAAGCATCGACCCCACCGCGGAACATCATAAGAACGGCAGCAGCAATATACATAATTCCTAGTTTTTTATGGTCAACAGTTGTGATCCATTCAGTCCACAACCACTTCCACTTTTTAAAATATGTCAGATAGAAAAGAATTCCGACCGTTGTTAACGCGATTGAGACGTCCGCACCGTAGATGAGCGGGTCTCCGGTAACAAAAAATTCATCCCATTTCATAATGTAGTGCCTCCTCTATTCACGGGACTTAAGAATCCCCTTTAGAGTCAGATTCCGGCTTGTTCGCATCTTTCGCTTTGGAACCGTGCGGATTTTGCGGAACCACTCCTAAACGTTCGCGTGTCTTAACAGCATAATCTGCTTCATGAGCATGATTAACCCACTTTAAGTGAGTGGATGAGAACGTCATCGTTTTCTTCACGTGACCTTGCAACATTAGCTTGTCGTATTGCTCTTTTGTAAGCTTAGGCGACTTGCTTTTCATATCAGCAGTCCATTTGTCAAAGTCTGCTTGTGAAACAGAGTGCACGTTAAATGTTTGATGAGTGAACCCTTCACCATTGAAGTTTGAGTTTCTTCCTTCAAATGTTCCAAGCTCATCCGCTTGAAGGTAAAGCTCTGTTTCCATTCCAGACATGGCGTACTTTTGTCCACCAAGCTGTGGCACCCAGAATGAAGACATTGAATCAGCTGAAGTCAGCTTAAATAACACCGGACGGTCTTTTGGAATGTTAATGTAGTTTACCGTTTCGATGCCTTGTTTTGGATAAGAGAAAATCCATTTCCAATCGACAGCAGTCGCATTAATAACAAGCGGTGCTTTTGGCTTGCTCGATGTATCTGTCGATTTTTCAAGGTCATAAATAACCTTTACTGTTGGAATAGCTAGGGCAATAATAATGATAATTGGAATGATTGTCCAAATCGTTTCTAACTTTTTGCTTCCATGATTATGTGGATCATAGTTAGATAAATCTTTACGGTTTTCACGATATTTAACAAGAATGACCGTAAATAGAACATATACTACAACTAAAATGATTGCCATAAGCCCTATCGAATAAAGAATAAGATCTTTCTGCTGAGCAGCAACTGGTCCCTTAGGATCGAAAATAACGTAACTGTTGCTACAACCGCCCAAGAAAAAGACGGACAGCACAAGTCCTAACGCTAAGAACGGTCTTAACCGTTTAAACACTAGGCCCACCTTCCTTCCTGTAAACATTATGTGAGATTTCTCACTGTATACTGTCTTACTTTGTGCTTTTGTTCACATAATAACAAATTTGCTACATAAATAGACCTCTTTTTACAAACTGTCAAAAGTTCTTCAAGCAAAATTCACGAGTTCATCACATAATTATCAAAAATTGTACATATTTCTGGGATTAACTTCTTGTATTTCCAAATGTAATAACTCGCTGTTAGAATGTGCCACCTCCACGTTGATCGACCTACTAACTGTAAAAGGAAAAGCTTATCTTAAAAAGACAACAAGGGCATCATACTCCTTTTTTGTGGGTCATTCAAGTCGAAACGTGCAGGGAAAAAAAGGGTAACAAGCTGAACAAAAGCAGGTAAAGCGTTGAGGGAAGAAAAGAAGTCGCCAAAGCGGCGACTCTATTCATCTCTCTTAATTTTTACATCATCAAAGAAATTCCCATTTTCACAGGCTTTCAAACGAAACTTTATCTTGTTATTATATGGGATTTTACATTTGTAGTACGTTAGCTTTTAAGCTGATGAAACGCTGCTGCAATTTCCAGTGCGATGTTTTCTGTGATTTGATCTACTTTTTCATAATCCATCGCCATCATGTATAGTGCTTCAAGTCCGTCATGGGCTTTCTTTGCTGACCCAAGATGCGCAATTGCTTCGTTCATTTTTTCACGGTATTGCTCACTATAATGCGTAATTTCGTCTTGATAACGCTCATCAGTGCCTGGTGTTATGGCCGCTGCATACATATCAATAATTTCATCGCCGTCACGAGACGGAAAATATTCATGAGGAGCAGTACTGTCAAATATGGCGAAGCCAGCTTCTCGCGCAATAATCATGTCTAAGCTATTGTAATCAAAGCCACAATGATATACTTCAACATCATAGCCTGCCGACATCGCTTTTTCAGTTAACGCTTTTAGCATCGTAGACTTTCCTGAGCCTGGTCTTCCTTTAATAAACAGACGCGTTGGCACATCTTCTGTTAAATTCGGAACAAAATCAACGGCCCCATTCGGTGTCGCCGCTCCTAAATAGCGATCCACTCGCTTGCTTGTTTTCTCCAACTTATGGCTAAAAAAACGCTGAGCGATCGTTTTCATGACAATATCGGCTTTTGTAAAATCCATATTATCAATATAGATACCTTCCCATTGATCATGAATGTGTAATGCCTCATTAAACGCTGCATACGCACATTCATAGCCACGTTGATTTTCCTGAACAAACCGACTAATTTCCTCACGATGCTGCAACAAGCTCGCGCGATCCCAAGCCTCGCCTAAGTTTACATACTCTTCTTTTATGCCCGGCAAAGTCGGTTCAATTACATGGGGCGCTGTTCCATCGACAATTCCCACTTGAATTTGTGGAAAAATAACCCCATCAATCGACCCATTGTCAGAGGCACAATGAATATAGTCCACATCATAGCCCTGCTGCTCAAAGCGCACACCAAGTTGCTCCATTAACGTTGATTTTCCGGTACCAGGTCCACCCTTTAATATGAAAAGGCGCTGTAGGTCTTGTAAATTATTTTCAAAATAACTATAGAAACCATAGGCCGTATTGCCGCCTGCAAAATAGTTACGCACTGTTCCTGTCATGAAGAACACCCCTCAACAGTTAGTTCCGTGCCTAGTTTATTGACACGTTCTAACATATGAGAGGTGTACGCATTCGGTGTTTGCTTTTGTTTCACATGAAACATTACGATGAAGAAGCTGCTTTTATTTGCTCGGGATGATACACCATCTTGCCTCCATAATGCCCCGTTATGCTAAGGGTCACAAAGCCCGCTAAAATTAACACAACGACAACGATCGTCAAGGAAGGCAACAGCTTCACTCGATGCAACAGTTTAAGAAAAACGACTGCACCAAATAAAAATAACGTTGCTAAGGCGAAATTCTCATGAGTATGAATTATGCTGTGTGCACTTGTGCCCATTTCATTGCGGGCAAAATGCTTCACGCCATCACCGGAAATATATGCGAGAATGCCTGTAAAAAAACCAGTCGCAAGAAGAAAGAAGGCGGCCTGATCCCAAAAATCTTTCCTCCAAAGTGCAATGAGCTGGGCCAAAACACCAAATGTCAATAAAGCAATTGGAAAGTGAACAAGGATAGGATGTGCTGGTGAAAACATGAAAAATCAGCTCCTTTTGTTTTTGTACAATCACTGTACGATAAGAAGCTGAATTTTTTCTGAAAATTATCGTAAACCGACAAGCTGGACTGTAAATGTCGTTCCTTCTCCGACCGTACTCTGAACGGATAGCTTTCCGCCATGCTGATCAACAATTGCCTTGGCAATGGCTAACCCTAAACCGACCCCGCCAGTTTTCTTCGAGCGCCCTTTCTCCGCGCGATAAAAGCGATCAAATAAAAACGGTAAATTTTCCTCCGTAATCCCGGGTCCTCGATCTCGGACAGCAAGTGTAATGCGATGGCCACCATTGTACGTTAAAGAGAGCGTTACCGGCTCAGAATCGTTGGAGTATTTCAGCGAATTATCAATTAAGATGTAGAGAAGTTCCTTCATCCTCATGACATCAGCTTCAATCGCAAAGTCATTATCATCACATGTAAAGTGAAGACGTGTATGTTTTTCCTTTTTTTCATAATTTGCAAGCACTTGTCCGATGAGGGCACGCAAGGAAAAGACTTCCTTGTGAAGAGCCACCCCACCTTCCTCCATCTTTGCAGAGAGCAGCAAGCGATCCACCAGTGTTGACATTTGCCTCACTTCTTCTTGCATTTCAGTGAGCGTCTCTTTCGAAAACTCACTTAACGTTTCTTTTTCCTCTTGAGCTAACACTTCTAAAGATGCGGAAAAAATACTTAATGGCGTGCGGAGCTCATGCGAAGCATCTGCAACGAATGCCTTTTGACTTTCTACGTTTCGAATGATCGGTTTCATTGCTTTACGCGCTAACCGATCACCCATAATTACAGACAAAACGAGCGCACCCATCCCAATTAACGCTAGCACAAAAAACCAATGTTCTACTTTTTCATGAACAGAGCTTATATCTTTACCCACTATCAAAAATGAGTCCGAAGAAAGCGGTAGACTAGCGTATACGAAATGTTCCTCACGGCCATCTTTTTCTTTCCACTCATCAGTGCCACCTTGCTTCTGGCAACACGATTGGCTTTCTGCAAAGGCACGAAACGCTTGCTCTTCTTTACTGCGAGCAATATGACCTCTTGGCAATTCTGTCGCTTTGCCGTTTTTAATCACTTCAACATAATAAAGATGGGCGTGTTTTCGACCGCGATCGCGGTCTTTTTCCTTTGTAAAAGGAACCATTTGCTCTTCGCCGGTAATTTTCTTTTTTTCATAATGCAAGATGTCGTTAATATCTTCCGTAGCTGTCGCATACAGCATATTTTTTACAAATAAAAATAAGACAGAGAGCACAACAACTAACGTTATAAAAAATGAACCGCTATAATGACGAATGAGTTTCTTTCTTAATTCTCGTAGCACTAGTCACACTCCATCCGATAGCCGATTCCTCGAACTGTCACGATATATTTCCTTTTTCCTAAAGGATCGAGTTTCTTCCGTAGCTTCGTTACAAAGGCTTCGACGGTATTCATCGTTACTTCACTGTCTGCTCCCCACACATGTAATAAAATCGTTTCACGTGGCAACACTTGATGCTTATGACGCGCAAACAGCGTCAGCAGTTGAAACTCTTTACCTGTTAGCATCACAGATTCATCTGCTTTTAACAACCGCTGTTCCTTTCGATCTAACCTCCACTCGCCAATTACTAACGACGGTTCTTCATAAAGGTGCATCCGCCTTCGACCAAGCGCATAGATGCGCGCTATAAGTTCTTTACATTCAAATGGCTTTGCTAAATAATCATCTGCTCCAGAAGAGAGACCACGAACGAGATCGTCTACATTTCCCCGAGCGGTTAGCATTAAAATAGGACCTTGATAATCTGACTTCCGGAGTTCTTTACTCACGTCAATGCCTTGACGCCCAGGCATCATCCAGTCAAGGATCAGGAGATCAAATGGTTCGCTCATTGCCGTATTGAGGGCACAATCTCCATCTTCACAAAGCGTAACGAAAAATCCTTCCTTCTCTAGCATGTGGACAATTAATCGTGACAATCGTTGATCATCTTCTGCGAGCATGATTTTCATAAATCCCGGCTCCTTACTTTAGTACCTGCGACGCTTCGGACGGCGCTTACTTACTTCATGAGTGCGCGCGACACGCTCTTCCTTTTTACGTGGTGAGTCTTGTAACGTTTGCTTCGGGATTTCTTGCTGTAATTCCTGCTGAATGATGTTCCAACCTTGTTCGTCCCTTTTGGAAATAAAAGTAATGGCTAATCCTTTATTACCAGCACGTCCCGTCCGACCAATACGATGAATATAACTTTCTGTATCAAATGGGAGATCGTAGTTAATCACATGTGTCACACCGTCTACATCCAGCCCTCGCGCAGCCACATCTGTTGCAACGAGGAAGGAAAACTCGCCATTACGAAACCGTTCCATCACTGCTTCGCGTTTTGCTTGCGATAAACCACCGTGTAATTCATCACACCGATAACCCGCTGCCGCTAACGCCTCATAAAGCTTCGTTACACGCCGTTGCGTACGACAAAAAATAATACTAATGTACGGGCGATAAATGGTAATAAAGCGTTGTAAATCTCTAAGCTTATTGCGATCAGTCGTTTCAATATAACGCTGACGAATTTTCTTTACTGTCATCTCTTCTTTTTGAATCGCAATCTCTTTTGGATTGTTCATGTACGTAGATGCTAACCTAACAATTTCCGATGGCATCGTCGCTGAAAATAACATGAGTTGTCGCGTTTGTGAAGTTTGATCAATAATGTGCTCCACATCTTCTAAAAAACCAATATGAAGCATTTGATCAGCTTCATCCAAGACAAGCATATTCACGTTTTCTAACGCTATGGTCCCTCGGCGCACATGATCCAGTAATCGCCCTGGCGTCGCAACGACAATATGAACACTTTGATCTAACTTATGCATTTGTGCAATGACATCTTGTCCACCATACACGGAGAGAACATGTATCCCCGGTACAGCAGCAACCAGTTTATTCAGCTCCGCCGCTACCTGAATCGCCAGTTCTCGCGTTGGTGTAACAACTAACGCTTGAATAACATCATTCTCTCTATTAATACGCTGCACTAACGGTAGCGCAAACGCCATCGTTTTTCCCGTACCTGTTTGCGAGCGTGCAATAACATCACTGCCTTGTAAAAGCATTGGAACCGCCTCTACTTGAATAGGCGTCGGAACGTAAATCCCCATTTGTGCTAAGGCATCCTGCCATTCCTGTGTAACGTGTAAATCTGAAAATGATTGAATCATGATTTCCCCCTCGTATGTTCTTCTACCATTGTATCCTGTTTTGGCGGAAATATCGGCAATAATAAAATCGAGCGGCGCTTCTTTTTCTTGAGAAGAGTTGTGAGGGAATGGGAAGAGAACCATACACAATAAAATTTGTATTGCTTGCGAGGGAATGGGGGGCTCGTGCGTGAATGGGCTTGGGGTGCGTGCGAATCGGGGGCTGGCGCGCGAATGGGCTTGGGGTGCGCGGGAATGAATGGGTTGCGCGCGAATCGGGGATCGGCGGG
>NZ_AKKV01000005.1 GCF_000269865.1 Fictibacillus macauensis ZFHKF-1 | reverse complement strand
TGGCTTTTGTTTGGTTTTCAAAGAACATTTTGTTTATGTCTCTTTTTCAAGAGAACTTTTCTAGTATATCCATTCTAAGAGCGAATGTCAAGTACCTAGCCCTTAGATAATGGTGGGCCTAAATGGACTCGAACCATCGACCTCACGCTTATCAGGCGTGCGCTCTAACCAGCTGAGCTATAGGCCCAAAAAGTAAATGGAGCGGGTGATGAGAATCGAACTCACGACCAGAGCTTGGAAGGCTCTTGTTTTACCACTAAACTACACCCGCATCAGATGGTCGGGAAGACAGGATTTGAACCTGCGACCCCCTGGTCCCAAACCAGGTGCTCTACCAAGCTGAGCCACTTCCCGTAAATGGCGCGCCCTGAGAGATTCGAACTCCCGACCTTTTGATTCGTAGTCAAACACTCTATCCAGCTGAGCTAAGGGCGCGTATGATGCTTAAAATTTCTATAAAGTTGTAAAGGCTATATGGTGCGGTCGAGAGGACTCGAACCTCCACGGGGTTTCCCCCACTAGCCCCTCAAGCTAGCGCGTCTGCCATTCCGCCACGACCGCGAAAACTTTTATGAGAAAAAACAATGGTGCGGGTGAAGGGACTCGAACCCCCACGTCAAAGACACTAGATCCTAAGTCTAGCGCGTCTGCCAATTCCGCCACACCCGCAAGATGTGTTTTCATCTTCCCTTTATAAGAAGATGGTGAGCCATGAAGGATTCGAACCTTCGACCCTCTGATTAAAAGTCAGATGCTCTACCAACTGAGCTAATGGCTCATTAAAAATGGCTGGGCTAGCTGGATTCGAACCAACGCATGACGGAGTCAAAGTCCGTTGCCTTACCGCTTGGCTATAGCCCAATGAATGCTATTCTTAAACATTTAATTTATTATTAGAGTTAAGTAAAAATGGCGGACCCGACCGGGGTCGAACCGGCGATCTCCTGCGTGACAGGCAGGCATGTTAACCACTACACCACGAGTCCGTATGTTTGTTCGTTACGTTTGTAAAAATGGTGACCCGTACGGGATTCGAACCCGTGTTACCGCCGTGAAAGGGCGGTGTCTTAACCGCTTGACCAACGGGCCATTAAAGCTGGCAGAGAAGAAGGGATTCGAACCCTCGCGCCGCGTTAGCGACCTACTCCCTTAGCAGGGGAGCCCCTTGAGCCACTTGGGTACTTCTCTATATGGCTCCACAGGTAGGACTCGAACCTACGACCGATCGGTTAACAGCCGATAGCTCTACCACTGAGCTACTGTGGAATGTTACGTTCTTTTTTTCGAAGACATTTAATATCTTACATCATTTCGCTTTCGATGTCAACAACTTTTTTAAGTTGTTTTTTTCGTATGTAACGTGATGTCTGTCAGCGACTTTATTAATTTACCACAGAACAAACGGACAAGTCAACAGCTTTTTTCACTTTTTAATAAAACAAGTTTTCCACGGCATATACCGCATACATACCGAGCTACATCCATGCGTCGTTTCCTCGTATATTGCTTTTGGCACTGCGTACAAATGTAGGTGTGCTGCATGCTGGATGACGAGCGTTTCACATTCGGGAGCGATTGACAAAAACGAGGACCACCTACCTTGGCTAACAAGGCTTTAAACGAAGAGTCGCGATGCTGATAGCCTTTTCCTTCTATATGAAGATGGTAATGACATAGCTCATGTTTAATAATTCCGATGAGCGCCTCCATTCCATAGACAGAAAGCTGCTTCGGATTGATTTCAATATGATGAGATCGCAATAAATAACGGCCACCTGTTGTTTTAAGACGGCTATTAAAGCGGGCCTTATGTTTGAATGGTTTTTGAAAATAGCGTAGCGAGATCTCTTCGACGAGAATCTGCAACTCCTGTTCTTCCACAGTCTTCCCTCCTTCTATAAACGTAAAAAGTTGTTCACATCAACAAGCCATGCGACATAGACTAAACCACGCTTCAATAAGTGGAGGTTTTGTCTATGCCTACATGGTTTAAAAAACAGCTTCGTAAAGCTTATTTTCAAAAAGACAGATACCAAATCCGCCTTTTGAATCAATGCTGGTTTTTCTATAATCAGAAAAACGAGTCAACTCAGGAACATTAGCTCTTGTCAGGAGGTAACATCGTAAGAGCAACTCTTCCTTTTGCAAGATCAACACTATCGACCCATACAGTTACAACTTGACCGACACTTACTACGTCCATTGGGTGCTTTACAAATTGACTGCGGAGCTTCGAAATGTGCACGAGACCATCTTGTTTAACGCCAATATCAACAAAGGCACCAAAATCAACAACGTTTCTCACTGTTCCTTCTAATTCCATGCCTTTTTGTAAATCTTCAAGCTTTAATACATCTGTTTTTAGCAGTGGTTTTGAAAGTTCCTCACGAACATCTCGGTTCGGACGAAGTAAACCGTCAATCATATCTTGAAGCGTCGGTTCACCTACCGCGAGTCTGTTAGCCATTTCTTGTACGTTCATGTTTTTTAACTTATTTCGTAAGTCTTCTGATCCTAACATGCTAACGTCACTATCAATGTATTGCAACAGTTGTTGCACACCTCGATATGATTCTGGATGAATACCCGTTTGATCCAGCGGATTCGTACCGTCAGGGATTCGCAAAAAGCCGATACACTGTTCATACGTTTTCGCACCGAGACGCGGGATTTTCTTTAACTCCTCCCGCTTTTCGAATTTTCCCTTTTCATCGCGAGCTTTAATAATGTTTTGGGCCACCGTTTTCGATAAACCTGCTACATATTGCAACAAAGAAGAAGAGGCTGTATTTACATTCACTCCAACTTGGTTTACGACCGTTTCCACCACAAAAGTTAACGATTCATTCAAACGCTTTTGGGTGACATCGTGTTGATATTGTCCTACACCAACTGATTTCGGATCGATTTTCACAAGCTCAGCTAGTGGATCTTGCAACCGTCTAGCAATGGAGATGGCGCTGCGTTCTTCCACCTGCAAGTCAGGAAATTCTTCACGCGCAATGGCGGAGGCAGAATACACACTCGCTCCCGCTTCATTGACGATAATGTACGACACGGTAGTGTTCAGGTTACGAAGCGTATCGGCAATGAACTGCTCAGTTTCTCGCGAAGCTGTCCCATTCCCAATGGCCACGACTTCAATGTTATATGTATGAATCAGCTTTTCCACAATTCCTCGTGACTTTTCTACTTCAGAACGTGGAGGTGTTGGGTAGATCGTTTGAATATGAAGCATTTTCCCGGTTTCATCCACAACCCCTAATTTACAACCTGTTCGATAAGCTGGATCGACGCCGAGCACCATTTTCCCTTTTAAAGGAGATTGTAACAATAAGTTTTTTAGATTGGTTGAAAAAATATGAATCGCTTGTTCTTCGCCTTTATCGGTTAATTCGTTGCGAATCTCACGTTCTATCGCCGGACCGATTAGTCGCTTATAGCTATCTTCTATTGCTGCTTCTATATAAGAACGGGTCGCTTCCGCCCCTTTTTTTACAACAAATGTGTTCAGTCTCGTTAAAATTTTCTCTTCAGGAGCACGGAGATCAACTTTTAAAACATTTTCTTTCTCTCCGCGATTCACGGCTAATATGCGGTGAGGAACGATTTTTTGGACAGGTTCTTCGTATTCATAGTACATTTCATACACACGCTTTTCGTCTTCTGCCCCTTTTTTAATAGCCGTACGAAGTGTTCCTTCTTTAAAAGTAAGCTCGCGAATCCACGAACGGTGACCCGCATCATCTGAAAGCTGTTCAGCAATAATGTCTTGTGCCCCACTTATGGCTTCTTCTACTGTAGCCACTTCTTTTTCTTCACTTACAAAAGCCTTAGCCTGTTCGATTACATTAGCCGTTGCAGATTGTTTCCATAAAAACGCGGCTAGTGATTCTAAGCCTTTTTCCTTTGCAACGGTCGCCCGCGTTCGTCGTTTTTGCTTATAGGGTCTATACAAATCTTCAACGGTTTGTAGCTTTTCAGCTTTCTTAATTGCTGTTGCAAGTTCTGTTGATAATTTGCCTTGTTCGTCGATCAAACGAAGAACTTCTTCTTTACGAACATGCAGGTTCTCCATATACTGCCATGTATCCATAATATCTTTAATTTGCACTTCGTCTAAGCCACCGCTTAATTCTTTACGGTAGCGGGCAATAAACGGGACGGTATTGCCGTCTTTTAATAGTTGAATGACGTTTTTTGCTTGTTGTTCCTTTACACCTACACCTTTAGCAAGTTTCGCTACATCGACTCCAGTCGATTCTGTTTCTTTGATTGTTTCCATATAGAAGAACTCCCTTCCCTTACTAGAGTTACTTTCTCTTAAGTTTACCATTATTATGCCTTTAGAGCTGTACTACAAAGGAAAAACAAAAAAAGCCAAAGGGACTCCCTTGGCCTACACTGTTATAATGATGTTCTTCCAACTAGACAGGTCGCGTCATCTGTTAACGTTTGGGTTACCTGTCCTAAATAAGCGGCTGATTCTCGAGGCGAAACCATATTTGATAAAATCGCTCGACTTTGCGTATGAATTTCCATTCCATCAGAATAAATAATAAATGCTGTTTCTTTTTCAACAGGAAATTCTTGAATACGAAATTTCTGTGGCTTGCCTGATAAAAAACCGACTGTCGGAAGAGGATAAATTAAGCGCTCCGTACCAGTGTTCATCATAAAGCGTATGTTCCCTACTCCGGCATAAAGTACCCGGTGATCACGAAAGTCAATTTTGAAAATAGAAAGAACAGCTCCGCGTGTTCCTTTTAAGTTGTTATTGCATAAATGCATGAGCTCATCTAGCTCCAGATGATGATGCTCCGCCACAACGGTGATTGCCGCTTGGGAAGCAGCACGGGCCATTACGCCACTGCCTAAACCATCAGCTACGGCACAAATAAAGTAATCAGGCGTTTCCAAACAATAAAAGCTGTCTCCACATTGTTCATTCCCCTTTTTAGGTTTCTGAAAAGAGGAGACAGCAATTTTGTCATAGGAAAAATCTTGGATCATTTCAATGCCTCCGATGGTTCAATTCGAATGGCATCTCGGAGCTTATCTAAAGCACGGCGCTGCAAACGAGAAACGTGCATTTGGGATATATTTAAACGTTCTCCCGTTTCTTTTTGACTTAAGTTTTCAAAGTAGGTACATTTAAGAATCTCTTGCTCTCTCTCTGTTAAGACTGCAAATGCTTTTTGCAATACCATTTGCTTATCAACTTGTTCAAACCCATCATCTTGTTTTCCAACAAGATCGAGGAGCGTTACTGTACTACCTTCTTGATCCGCTTCAATAGAGCTATCGACCGATAAGGCTTGATAGCTTTTGCCCATTTCCATCGTTTCAAGTACTTCCTCTTGGGAAACTTCAAGGAAATCAGCGATCTCCTGGATTTTTGGAGAGCGTTGGAGAGTATTCGTTAACTCTTCAACCGCTTTTTTAATGCGAGGACCCAGCTCTTTAATTCGACGTGGGACGTGAACACTCCAAGTCTTATCACGGATAAATCGCTTAATTTCACCGATAATGGTAGGCACTGCAAACGATTCAAACGAACGACCAAATTCCGAATCGTACCGGCGAAGCGCTGCTAGCAGTCCAATCATACCAATTTGAACGAGGTCTTCATGAATGCTTTTTCCTTTAGAGAATTTACGTGCAAGCGAATGAACTAAATCCTCATATTGGTGAACGAGCTTTGTTTGAATGACTTCATTTTTTGGGTCTTCTTGAAGCTCGGCAATCCATTTATATACTTGTTCCTTATTGTGTAGGTGCTGGTGAGGTCCTGTCGACATTTTCCTCCACCTCATCTCTGTGAAGATACTTCGTCATCATAACGATCACACCCTCGTCACCGCTAATTTCTACTTTATCCATGAGTGACTCAATAAGGAAGAGACCCAGACCCCCTTCGTTCAACTGATCAATCGACTTACCATTAACGGGTCCTAGTTGATTAAGTGTATCATAATCAAAGCTTTTGCCACGATCAACTACCATAATTTCGAGTCGATTATCGTACACTCCGCAACCAATGCGGATTTGTCCTTCTTCAGCACCTTTATACGCATGATTAACAGCGTTCGTACATGCTTCTGAAACGGCAATCTTAATGTCTTCTATTTCATCAAACGAAAAGCCCATTCTGTTAGCTACACCCGAGATTGTTAGGCGTACGACACCAACATAATCAGCTTTTGCCGGTAGCGTTAGCTCGATAAAATCAGAGGCTTTGTTCATCTGGCCTCCCCCTTTACCTCATTGTCTATATCCATAACCTCTGTCAGGCCGGTAATTTCAAACAAACGTTTAACACGTTCCGTCATACCTGATAACTTCATCGTTCCGTCGTTTTTCTTCGTTGATTTAAGCGCCCCAACGAAAATACCAAGACCTGTACTATCCATATAATCAACCTGTTGTAGATCAATCACTATAGTAGCACCTTGCTTTTCTGTCAGTGGAACGAGCACTTCTTTTAATTTTGGTGCTGTATAAGCGTCCACTTCTCCAACAAGTTGTAAGTGATCAATTGTATCTATAGTATCTTGTGTAATGTGAAGATTCATTATTTTCCCCCCAGGAATTTATCTAAACCCATAACCATCGTTTACCCTTAAAGAAGGTTGATTAAACCTTTCTTTTTAAAATAATTAATGTGAAATCATCCCTCAGTTCAAATTCCTGAAGTCGTTCAAGTTCATTAAAGACAGACTCTACAACTTCTTGAGCCGGTTTATGCATATGAGCTCGAATCAAATCAACAATTTCATCTCGCTCAATAAACCCTTTACTCGTCCGACATTCTGTCACACCATCGGATAGCAAGATAATCATATCACCAAGGTTAACACGCAGTTGATATTCTTTATATCTCGTCTGTCGCGATACGCCAAGGACAAGCCCTTTAGCAAACATATCTTCAAATCGATCTTCACTCGCTCGATAAAAAAAGCCAGGCTCATGACCAGCACCCGCATAATAAAATTCATGCAAGTCTGTATCGTAAAGCCCGTAGAGCATTGTAATAAACATATTGGGATGAACATTTTGTTCAACGACGCGATTTAAATTTTCCAGTAACAAATTTGGTTGCATGCGCTGCTCCGGCAGACTATCCATCGCATACTTAATCATAGACATACAAAGAGCAGCTGGTATTCCTTTACCGATAATATCGGCAACCGCAATACTAACTGATTTATGATCTTTTACAAAGTTAAAATAGTCCCCATTCATTTTCTTAGCGGGGACGCTTTTTACTCCAATATCGAGCCCGTCCACTGTTGGCACGTCACTCATTAAAAGCGTCTGTTGCATGCTTGCTGCCACTTCAATTTCTGACTCCAGCTGACGTTGCCGCGTGCGCAAGCTTTGATGCTCACGATAAGCAAAGCCATAGCCAATCATGACTTCGAGAAGAAAATCGAAAGAATCCTTCAATTCCTCGGACATGTCTGGAAATAACTCATGTAGAACGCTGACATGATCGCTCAACACATCATCAGGGGATATTTGTTGTTCGATGAGCTTTCTACTAAATTGTTGCCCTTTGTACAACGCTGTTTCACTTTTCCCTTTTAAGTAGGTCTTCAGCAAATCTTTATAACGATCAATGATTAAATCGCGATCACTCATCGCAACACCTCCTAACGAAGCCATTTCGTGGCAATTATTTCTGTTCCAGAACCTACAACGGAGTCAATCATAAATTCATCCATTAGGCGTTTTACACCTGGAAGGCCAGCTCCAAGTCCACCTGACGTCGTATAGCCATCTTCCATTACTTTTCGGATATCTTTAATCCCTGGTCCGTTATCAGTTGCGATAATTTTCAATCCGCGCTTCCCCATTTTTTCAGCTGCTTCAATGCAAATTTTCCCGTTGCCCGCATACAAATAAATGTTTCGCGCCAATTCTGAAATAGCCGTCGTAATGCGCGCTTGATCGACATTGCCAAACCCAAGCTCTTTTGCCATGTTTCTGCCGAGTTGTCTTGCGCTGACGATGTCCCATTCATTGCAAACTTCTACACAGGATTGGATGTTCATGGTCATCCCTCCAGTTCCAGTCGCAATTTATCTAGCCCTTGTTCAAGATCGAGAGCAGTCGGCACTTCTCTCATGGAGATTCCAAGATCAATAAGAGTAATCGCCACCGCTGGTTGAATACCGGTTAAAACCACTTGGGCTCCCATTAACTTCGACATGCGTACAACATCACCTAATACTTTAGCGATAAATGAATCAATCATGTCTACAGACGTTAAGTCAATGACAACGCCTTTGGCACCCGTATCATGTATTTTATTTAAAAGGTCTTCCTGAAATTGCAGTGCTGTTTGGTCATCTAATTCTACTTGAATGGTAATTAGCAAATATTCATGTAGTTTTAAAATAGGAATCCTCATCGTTTGTCCACTCCCTATTTTTCCTTCACAATCTGTTGGTTTGTAATATCTAACGCTTGTTCCATCCCTTTTTGTAACGTGCTTCTTGTTGGGAATAAACTTAAATCAATACCTAAACTGACGATCGTCTGTGCAATTTCTGGTCGGATTCCGACAAGAATACATGTTGATCCTAATAAGCGAACAGCATCTGCTGCTTGAATAATATGATGTGCTACCATCGTATCAACAACCGGCACACCCGTTATATCAATAAGCACTACTTGAGAGCGATATTGAATAACACCTTCTAATAGGTTTTCCATTATAAGCTTTGCCCGCTCTGTATCGATAGTACCAATTAATGGCATAACACTAATATGTTGAAAGACAGGAATAAGAGGGGCTGAGAGTTCTAAAAGAGCAGATTTTTGAATGGAGACCGTGCGTTCCCATAATCGCGAGGAATTCGTAACTACTTTATTAAGAATTGGATCCATCCAATAATCGACTTCTCGATAAATTTCAATGGCAACGTCCTTATTCAAGTCTTCTTCTAAAACCACTTCAAGAATAATTCTTCGGTACGTTTGCAGCCCTTGTGTAATATATTCAAGCGGCATATTCGCTCGAAGAACTTTATCAAAAAAACGTTCTAGCGTGCCATCTTCCGAAATATCTCCAAGGCTGACGTGATTCATTAATAGATCAAGAAATTCACGGTTCAGCTCATTGTACATATGGGGTGTCATGGCGCTCGTTTCCGTTTTAAAGCCGCCAAGCTCTTGTTCCCAAAGCTCCTTAATTCGGCTTCGTTTCATTTGTATAACATTCATTGTTTCGGCGTTCATTCTAATCCCCCTAAGTGGTCGCTACACTACAAATATTATTCCATTTCTCGTCCATTCTTGCAATCTTTAGCTATAAGGTTCGACAACTACATCGAAATCATGTTCACACGTTACTAGTAACTTATTACCAATTTATACTTTTGCTTATTTTGTTCGGTATGCTTTCAATTTTCTTCTATAATACTGTTTCCTAAAGGAAATGCGCCATCTCTAGCTTGACCTCATCTAAAATAAAAAAAACTGCTGTTTTTTCTTAAAAAAACGGCAGTTTAAAAGTCGATAAGACCGAGACTGATTTGTAACGCTTCATCAACGCGTCGCATCATTTCGTCATCAAGATGCGTAATTTTGTCGGTCAGCCTTTGCTTGTCGATTGTTCTTATCTGTTCAAGCAAAATAACTGAATCACGTTCAAAGCCGTATTTTTTCGCATTTATTTCAACATGCGTCGGCAATTTCGCTTTTTGGATCTGAGCCGTAATGGCTGCAACAATGACAGTCGGGCTGAATCGGTTACCGATATCATTTTGTATAATTAAAACGGGTCTGATTCCACCTTGTTCTGAGCCGACAACAGGGGAAAGGTCTGCAAAGTAAACGTCTCCGCGTTTTACGATCAATGGCCTACACCCCGCTAACTAAGCGGTCTAAGGTAAGTTCAGCTTCCTCCTCCAAAAGAAAGGCCTCAGAAGCAATATTTAAATTAATTTTCGCCATCTCCATGTATCCCTGTCTCATAGACTCTCGAATCTGACGTTTTTTCTTTTCGCGGATATACATCTTTGTTGCTTGATGTATGAACTCGCTCCGGTCTAAATTTTCTTTCTTAATCATGCGGTCGACCTCATTAATGAGTTGTTGAGGTAAATTGATTACAATTCTTTTTGTGTTAGCCAATTCGGACACACCCACACCTCCAGAGCAAAGCTTTCTCATTGTTAGTACACATAAACAGTATTCGTTCATAATGAACCAAGTATAATCTTAACATTTCAGATTGAGCTTTGCAAAACGATTTTCAGAGTTATTATTCTTCATTATTTGCTATAGTCCTGCTAATATTCTGCTAAAAATTTAAAATTGCATTCATTTTTTCTAAAATTCGACCTTGTTTTTTATAAATTCGCGGTACACGAGCTGTAAGAAGACATGAAATCTCATAATTTATTGTCATAGCCTGACGGGCTACGTCATCTGCTGAAATCTCCGCTTCTCCTTGTCTACCGATTAAAGTGACTGTTTCGCCTACGTTCATTTCATGGGGTAGCTGAATCATGGATTGATCCATACAAATGCGCCCAGCAAATCGTGTACGCTTTCCTTGCACGAGCACTTCACCATTTTCACCGTAGCGACGAATCCATCCATCTGCATACCCAATTGGCAGCGTGCCAATCCACTCTTCCTTTAAAGCGACATACGTAGCTCCATAGCTTACCGTATCACCAGGCTCCACTTTTTTCACATGAACTAATTTCGTATGAAGACTAAGCGCTGGTTTTAACGAAAATGGCAGGACAGCTTTCATTTCAGGCGAAGGGGTTAATCCATACATCGCAATGCCAATGCGAGCAATGTTAAAAAGCTTTGTAGGAAAACGCAGACTAGCCGCACTATTCCCACAATGCAAGTAGGTAGGCTCGACCCCCATTTGCCGCACCATGTCGACAACGTCTTCGAACCTTGCAAACTGTTGGTCAACAAGTTCAGATTGCAGTTCATCTGCCGTCGCAAAGTGTGTAAACATTCCTTCAAAAATAAAATGAGGATTACTCGCAATCGTTGTTGCTACCTGCTGAATGTCTTCGAATGAGCGCGCTCCGATTCGTCCCATGCCCGTGTCGACCTTAAGATGAACATTTACCGCTTCACCATCGACAAGTTGCTTACTAGCCTCATGTAACCACTCTTGTTGAAAAACGGTTAGTGAAATCTTCCATTCATATGCAAGGCGAACATCGCTTGGACGCGTCACACCCATCACTAGAATCGGCTCTTCTATTCCTTGCTTTCGAAGCGCAATCGCTTCATCCATTAAAGCAACCGAGAGCCATGTCGCACCTGCTTCCACAGCTGCACTTGCTACTTGATAGGCACCATGTCCATACGCATTCGCCTTTACGACCGCCATTATATTCGTTTTTTGAGGAAGATGTTTTCGAAAGGATGCAATGTTTTCTTGAATGGCAGACAAATCTATTTCTGCCCACGTATCTCTATAATAGTTCATGCCAACCGCCTCTTTTACTTATTATCTTATACAGTGAACACAATCTCTATCCGCTATTTTACATGAAGAGGCGTAGTCAGTCAGCATTTAGAAAGAAAAAGAGCTGTTTCACAAAAAGCGTAAAACAGCTACTCACTTGTTCAATTATTTAGAGCCCTTTGCCATCACAGAGCGAGCAATAGCCGTTAACTCTTCTTGTTTTAAAGAATTGGAGGCTAAGAAGAAATCCGTTCCTTTATATGTCCACGTGACCGAATGATTGTTCATTGCCCCAACTGTAAAGCCAAGATCGACTGGCTCACTACCATTCAGAGTCAGCCTTGCTCGTTTCCCAGCGGATGTTGAGACTGCATCTGCGTTGCGTTCAATTAACGTAAAGGTCGTTTTTTTGTTTTTGTCACTAAACTTTAGAACGACTTGTTTGCCTAGTTCTGTCGTTACTTGCTTTTCATCCTGTAGCTCGATGTGTCCAGGGCCTGTATACTTTGGATAAAGAACATTCATCGTTTTACTAGCTGCAGGCGTCATCGTCGGAAGCTCCATTTGGGCACCTGTCATATTCGTTTCCATATCAAAAGCACCTTTATCAAACTTGGCATTAAATTTTACATTTGAAAACTTCAAACTTACAAGCTCTTTTGCATCCTTATCCATTACACGCACAAGCTTAGGCGCAAAGTCTTTATCGAACGTAATTTCCTGCTGATATAAATTTTTATTTTGATAGTTTGTTTTTGTATGAAACACATACGCATTTTCTTTTGCTTTAAAGGCACGATCTGTATCGTTAATCACATCAGCTGCAAGGGATTCAAATAAATACACTTGGCTATTATTTTCCGGCCAGTCACTTTGGAAGCGAAAGCTTTTATTTAGTGCAGGTGTTAAAACAAATACGCCTTCTTTGTTTCGCAGAATCATTTGGCTTTGATCTTTCTTTTCATTCTTCAAATGAACACGATAAAAGTTCGGTTTTTTATGCCAAATTTCCAATGAATATTTCAATGGTTTTTCACCGGTATTCAACGTCATTACAGCATCTGCTTTGTATCCTGTCATATTGTCCATTTTCTTTCCGAGCGATGTAACCACATCCTCTTGGCTTTTCGCGCCACAACCCGCCAATACGAATATGAATACAAACGCCATCAAGATCGTTGATAGTGTCTTCTTCATTCTCTTCTATCCCCTTCGCCCTTGTATTTGACAAAGAGGGTACCTGTACATCAAACAGGACATCCCTCCCGACCGCAATACAATATATGAGGAGAAGTAGGACAATATGCAGACTAGCTTTTCGATCCTTACGTCATTTCTTCAAAAATCACTTGAGCCGCCGCTAGTTCTCGTGTGTGTGTAATCGAGACGTGTACACACATCCCTTCTTCTGGTTGGGCAATCATTGGCTTTCCTGAGCTATGGCGAATGATTTCAATATCATGCCACGATAAATCTTTACCAATGCCTGTACCTTTTGCTTTTGCATATGCTTCTTTAGCCGCAAAGCGGCCGGCAAGAAATTCAATTTTTCGTTTACCGCTGTATCCGTTATACGTTTCCATTTCTAATGATGTTAATATACGCTCTGCAAAACGAGGCTGCCGCTGCAGCACTTTTTCAACGCGCGAAAGCTCGACAACATCTAATCCTAGTCCAACAATCATTACCCTTTTCCCTCGCTTCTTTACTGTTCTAAAATCTCACGACTATGGTAAAATTACTATACTATACTTAGGCGGTGATCTCACTTGTTTGCACGAGAAGAATCCTTTAAAGAATTTTTAAAACGCTATCCACTCGTTTCTGCCATCTTAGCTATTCAACTCATTGTGTATGTGCTTATGACCTTTACACCGTTAGAAGTAGAACTAAGCACTACCTTTATTGGATATAACGAAGCGATTTCGCAAGGCGAGTATTGGCGACTCATCACTCCCCTTATTACGCATATTGAATTTCCACATCTTTTGTTTAATTCCTTTTCGCTTTTTATCTTTGGACCTCTATTAGAACGATTGCTCGGTAAAGGGTTATTTATAATTAGTTATTTCGGATCCGGAATCCTTTCCCACCTCTTACTTCTTTATTTATTACCGGAAAACTATGCTTATCTAGGCGCTTCCAGTGCTATTTTTGGATTATATGGTGTGTATACGTACTTATTATTCTTTAAAAAACACATCCTTGGCACAGAAGGACGTCAGCTTCTTTTACCGTTAATCGTTATTGGTTTAATTTTAAGCTTTGTTTCATTAGATGGAAGTGAAGGGATTGTCTATGGTCATCTCTTTGGCTTTTTAGGCGGAGTAGTCCTTGCTCCATTCACAACCTTCCGCCTCCGTTAAGAAAACCAGAAGAGCTGTTACGCACAGCTCTTCTGGTTTTCTTTAAATATATTTTTGTAGCGCATCTTTTAATGTGGATAACGTAGTAAACGATACAGCAGAATCTAAATTATGTAATTGTTGCGCATGAATTGGTTTTACACCCACTATGACAGCAGCAATACCTCCCATATACCTTAATGCGCGAAAGAGTTGATCTAATTGTAATAGCCCCTCAAGTGTAATCGTTCCTACAGCTGTAAAGTCGAATAGCGCTGTTTCAAGCTCGTGTTCATATGCGCGCTTTAACGTTTGTTCTTTAATGGCATTAATTTTCCGATCCGTAATATCGCCGAACAAAGGAATGAGAGCAACACCACCAGAAAGCATAATAAAAGGCCCTGATAATTGATCAATTGCATAAAAAGCTTTTTCAAGCTCCTCTTTCTTTTCAAACAATTCAAAGTCCGTTGTGAGTAGTCGGTGTTGCAACTGTTGAACCATTTGTTCTAATTTCGCATTTGTATCTTCTTTTCGTATGCAAATGATATGACCATGAACGTAATGATCCCATGTAACATATAAATCAAACAGTTCAAAAGGGCTTTCCTTCGTTTGTAGACTAATTTCTAACGGACGATCATCGCGAGACAACGCTAAAAAGCCACGAAGCTTCCTTTCATTTTCCTCATCTGCTAAATGGAGAAAATTATAAGGGATATGAAAAAGCTGGGCCGCCTTTTCAGAATAATACAGCACCTCTAACGCTTCATTTACTTTAATGTACGGTACTGGTAGTGCATAATCAGTGACTAGCATTCTGTTTCTCTCCTGCTTTATAGAGCTTCAGCCAATTTTCTAGCTTCGTCATATCTTCTATAATAACCGTGTGGTTTGAACAATACGGCCTTAAATCGTACTTAGATGCAAGCCGACCTCCAACGAGCACGGTTGGTCCATAGTCTAATCCCTCAAGTTTCTCTACATAGGCCCGCAAATTCGGTAAATGATAGAGCAGTGAAACAGATAGACCAATCACATCCGGTTGCCACATCTTGGCTTTGCCAACTGTATATTCAAGTGGAAGGTCCGCCCCCATATACCGTGTGTCCCAACCTTGTTCATCAAATAAACCAGCAACCATTTTTAACCCAAGCGCATGCTGCTCTCCTTCTAAACAAGAAAACATCGCTTTATAGTTATGACTATGCACTGGCAACACGCGCTGATCATCGGGGCGATAATGATATTGCGCAAGTACAAAATCACAGACAGCTGTCGCAACATGCTCTTCTGCAACCGTGATTTCATTTCGTTCCCATAAATCGCCAATGTAGCGCATTGCCGGCGTTAAAAGCTCTTGATAAACACGAAACCTAGGCTGATTTGTGGCGATTGCTCGCAAAAGACGAATGGCATTTTGTTGGTCGCCAGCAAGCAAATACGAGGCAAACTGCTGAGGTTTTTGAGTCTCCACGCTCACTTCCTCCTTATGTTTTTACTGTAGAGCTTGGATGCCAAGAGATAAGTAATTTCTGTACGTCTTCACACGATCATTTTGAGTCATAACCGCCAAACGCAGATCGATTGCTTCAAAATTATACCGCAGTAAAGCAGCCGTCATACCATGTCCTTGTAAAATGCCCTGTAACCAGCGTACATAATCAACGAACATTTGTGGATTATTTAGCTCATATGCTGTTGCCAAATGCTTCATATGATGATAATTATCTTCTACAGCTTTCCGTTTTCCTTTTTCACCATACCGATCAAAGAGGCTTGGGTAATCGCTATACATTTGCTCAATTACTTCGTCAACAATCCTTTCCTCAAAGTCTGTAGTCACGTTGCCACCACCTTATATTGACGAACTGTAGGTACAATCGCTGCTAATTCTTGATCGGGATATTTCTTTTCTAAATCATGAATGTCTTTAAACTGTTGACTGCGTACCCACGAAAGGTACTGTTCCTTTGTTTCAAATGTGAGCTGAACCGTAATTTCTCCTGGGCGCTTCTCGTTTTGAAGAAGTAAAAAATCTATAAATCCTTCTGCTTGATCGACTGACCGAGATCGATTTTTATAAATAGAAATTACTTCTTCTGCTTTTCCTTCTGGCACTGCAAATGTCGAATGAACAATATACAATGAAATCACCCCTTTGTGAGCGTTCTAGCTCTTAAACATTTCAGCTTAAAGCCGCTATTTCCTTCTACTTTTATAGAATTTCTGCCAGAGAATCATTACAAAGTTCCTAGCGCTCATTCTTTCGTATCGGACGTTTTTACTGTACTTTTACGCAATAGCCTCGTTTTTCTGTGATGATTTTTTAATAAATCACCAGTCCAACCTTTCCAGCGTAACCATCCATAAACCCCTGCAATCGTCACTACAATGGCAAGCAAGGCATACACATAGCCATACTTCCAATCTAATTCGGGCATATTTTTAAAATTCATTCCCCAAATGGAACCGAGCATCATCCCAGGTGTAAATAAAACGGTAACGACGGTGAGTGTTTTCATAATCTCGTTCCCTCGATGAGCAGACATTACTTCTTCAAGATGAATCATCGTTTCAATATCTTGCTTATAGTGATTAATGAGGCTTAGCGTACGTTCAATACGTAAACTAGTTCGTTGAAACTCTATCTGATTTGTACCACTTTCTAAAAACGCCTCTTGTGCGCCGCGCTTTATTTCTTCAATCGGTGTTGTTAAATCACTCCATAACAGCAATTCTTGACGTAAATAATAAATATTTTCCAAAATGGTTCGGCTATTATTGTTTCTCATGTTATATTGCAATGCTTTTAATTGCGTTTCAAATGAATCAATACCGTGTAAGTGATGGTTTAAGAGCTGTGCCAATAGAACGAAAAAACCTTCTAATGCTGTAGGGCACGTTTTCATACGCTGAATCATTTCTGCTTTATTCATTGTATTTACATAAAAAGCATTTGTAATTAATTGTTGTTCTGTAACAAAAAAATGAAAAAGCATTTGCTCCTCTTGCTCACTTTGTTGGTAAATCAGCGAACCACTCAAGGCGGGCTCTTCTAAAACATGAACGGTTAACACATTATTGGCTGTATGTTTGCTTTTATCGATCCATTCTTGACAAGAAGCTTCATGAAACAACGGTTCCTCGCTTTGATCAACAAAGCCCCAATCCACTTCATCATGCCACGTCCAATTCGAAAAAGTATGCTTCAATGTAATGCGCTCCTTTCCACCCTTCCTTCTAGAGACATAGCTTCTTATTCTTATACCCTGTTTTTGTGTAAATAAAAAGCAAATCCTTAAAGGAAAAGGATTTGCTTCATGTTCTATGAAATGCGTTGACTTTTTACGATCGTTCGATCGGTATGATCCCACGTATAAAGTGTTTTGCTTTCTTGTTCTAATAGTGATAATGAACGGCTTGTGCAGGAAACAATTTGCGAATGTGGAATATGATGCGTCCATTGTTCACCATTCACCACATTAACGTAGACAATCTTTTCCGACTTGCCTGAAGAAAGATCGAGCTCATAAATGAGCAACTCCTGTTCATTCACTTGGTGCAGCGTACGAGGCGAAATCGCTAGCGGGAGCTGCCGAATGATTTTCCCACCTTCTGTGAGCTCCAGTAGCATTTTCGGATCACCATATAAGATGGGTGCCAGGGAAATATAAACGGACTGATTCATGCAAAGAATGTCAGTCGGGGTCGCACTTTTGCTTAAATTGATTCTTTTCTTTCTACCGTTCTTAATTCTGTAAAGAACAGCTTGATCTTCTTCTACAATATATGTTGTCGCATATAGCGTATCTGCTTGCATTTCCACTTCCCAAAGAAGGCCACTCACCTTCCATTCTTTCACCAATATAGCGGACTGCTTTTTGAAGTGATAAAGGGTGCCTTTAGACCCATCTCCTTCACAAGCAATAATAATGTCTTCTGCAAATTCATAAAAGCTCGGTTTGCCTTTAACGTTGTACGAGGCAACAGTATTACTTTTCTGGTCTAATATTGAGACCGTATATTGATTCTTGTTATGATCTCTATTGGCTGAGAACCAGTAGTTTCCCACCTGGTCTTTATACACGTCTGTATAGGAAAACACAGTATCTTGATCGGAAAGAATTTCATTCCCGGCATCCGCCTTACCATTCGAGACATATAGCAGATTCTGGATATCTAGTTGTGGATCTTGCGCATACATTTTCGCCATCATGTCTACCTCCTTTAAAATGAGCCGGTTGTAACTTTCTTACCACGATTTTCTCTCATTTTTAAAAATTTGTTGATTGTTTTCTTCCAAAAGTCAATAATTTTCTGTTATATTTATCATAACAAAGATATTTGCAGACATGTATTGGGAAAGCTAGTAGTTTAGTTCCCAACAAACAACGGGGATAGCGTGACAATTTTCCCAAGTTCCGAAAGGGGGATTTCATGGTCGGTCAGCGAATAAGATATTATAGAAAAACCAAAGGCCTAACCCAGGAAGAACTGGCTCAGGGAATTTGCTCCGTTTCCTATTTAAGTAAAATTGAAAAGGGTGATGCCAGGTCAAGTGATGAAGTTCTCAATCTTTTATGTAAGCGATTAGGTATTTCGCCAGAGGAAGAAGATACCGACGAAATTTTGGGGCTTCTTGATGAATGGAACTTATTAATGGTAAATCGCCATACGGAAGTTGCTGCAGAAATGTTCAAATCTATTAGGGAAAAAATTAATAATACTCATAATCCTGAAATTATACTCAGATATAAAATATTTCAGATGAGATATTATTTAATTCCCCAAAATCGAGATTTAGACATTGTGGATAAGAACATTCAAGAAATTGAAAAAACGTTTGAACATCTGACCCCAGAATTGGTTTTTTTCTATTACACATGTAAAACAATCTATTTTAGTGAGAAGGGTAATCATGTACAGGGGCTTGAACTTGCGTTAAAAGCAGAAGCAATTTCAAAAGAAGTCAAGGTTCGTTCTGCATTTTTAGGTCATCTCTTCTACCTGATTGCATACTGCTATTCTTATTTATCAGCAATAAGTCCTGTTCATACGTATGCATTTAAAGCGCTTAGTATTTTTGACAGTGAGTATCTTTATTCTAGAAGTGCAGATTGTCAAATTTTAATTGGCATTAGTTTTAGGAGAGCAAATAATTTTGATGAAGCAGAGTATCATTACAATCAAGCATTAAAATATGCGTTGCAGTTTAAAGATAAGTTTATTTCATCAGTTATTTACCATAATTTAGGACTTGTTTATTCTTGTAAAATGGAACATGAGAAGGCAATAAAACTTTACGAAAAAGTTTTAGAAACGAGAAATCAAAGTGATTACAATACTGCACCAACTTACTTTTTAATAGCTAGTGCTTATTTTAAATTAAATCAGTTTGATGATTGCCAGACATACATTACTAAGGGTTTAGAAAATATAAAGGATACTAAAAATAATCCTCATTTTTTTCATCTGAAACTTTTAGAATATAGACTTGGCTCATTTGAATTTGAAGATTTTGAGCACTTTATGACCAAAAATGCGATACCTTTTTTCCAACAGAATAATCATTGGGAATTTACATCTGAATTTTGTGAAGTATTAGCTGATTGGTATTTTGAACAATCACAGTATAAAAAGGCCAGTACGTATTATCGTATCGCAAATAGTTCGAGAAAACATATTGTATAAAAAACTGGAGGTTTATTATGAAAAAAATTAGTTTATTATTATTAGCTACAGGATTACTATTGATTGCTAAACCAGTTATTAATGAAGTATCTACTCATGAGAATGCAGCTGGAGAAATAATCCCTAGTTTCCATGATGTACCAGGAAGACCTTAATTAATCACCCACCGATATGCACCTTCGTCCCGATCGGTACAATGCTTGCTAGCTCTAGCACATCTTTATTGTGCATGCGAACGCAGCCGTGCGAGACGTTATGGCCAATCGATGATGGGTCGTTTGTTCCGTGAATGCCATAGTGTGGTGCGGATAATCCCATCCACATTGCGCCATATGGACCGCCCGTTTCGGGGTCTTTGTTAACGATCGTATACGTTCCACCTGGTGTTGGTGTTAAAATCGCACCAGTAGCAATCTTATAACGCTTATATGGTTGTTGATTTTTAAATAAGATTAACGTTTTGTGTTTAACGGAAATGTAAATTTCATATGGATTCATAAAATACCACCCCCTCTTTTATACACTATGTAGAAAGAGGGGGTGGTGTTTATCTTTTTTCATAATTCTTTTTCCAACACTGCGGCTCATGATGAGGAGAAATAAAGCCCGTAGCCATAAGAAAACTTTCTGCTGTAGTCAGCCCAACATGTTTAAACGTTTGTTTAAGTGCTTTCTTTTTCTCTTCTACGTCAGTTGGAAGCTGCAACATATACTGATAAAGACTGCCATATTGCTCAATTAGGTTGGCACAGCGTCTAGCATTCTCGATGGTTGCTTCAATTTTCTTACGGTGCCTTACGATTCTAGCATTATTTACAAGTACCTCCACATGTTGCTCTGAATAATCTCTTACCTTCTGTACATTAAAGGCATCAAAGGCTTGTCTGAAATGCTCTCGTTTATGCAAAATTGTACTCCAGCTAAGCCCTGCTTGAAACATTTCTAACGTTAAACATTCAAAAAGCGCATCATCCTCTGTAACAAGTTCTCCCCACTCTTGATCATGATAGCTCTGTAGTAACGTACTTGCTTCACTCCACTTACAGCGTTGTAAATGATCCATACTTTCTCACCTTCTTGTCTCTATCGGGTTTGCCGCATATCCTCAAAAGGATAAATAACAACCTCTGAACGTCCTTCAATGCTAGCTATATTAATTAACCCTAAGCCGTTACGAGAATCAGTACTATTCAGACGGTTATCTCCCATAACGAAGCACTTTCCTTTAGGTACTTTAATCGGGCCAAAGTCTTCTGTCAATAAAACACCTAAACTATGTGCTTTCTTTTTATTGCGATTTAAATACGGTTCTTTTATTTCTTTGTGATTTACTAGTAACTGATCACGTCGTACTTCAATAGTATCCCCCGACACACCAATGACTCGCTTTACATAACGCTTCTTTTCTCCTTTAATGATAACAATATCACCAACCTTTGGTTCACCTAGCGAATAAATAATTTTATTAACATAAAGCTTGTCTTGATCATGAAGTGTTGGGGACATGGAAACTCCTTCTACCATATAAGGAGCGAAAAAAAAGGTCTTAATAATATATACGAGTACTAATGCAAAAACAATGGATTTTACCCAGCTGAGTAGTTCGCTTTTTTTCTTCTTCTCTTTTGCCATCGGATCCATCCTTTCTATTCATTACCTTTATAGCCAATCTATTCTACTACCATTTTACCGCAGAATGCTGACTACCCGTATGTTTAATTAAAAAAAGCCCGAACGTAAACGCTCGGGAATCGTTACTCTTTAACCCATTCTACGAACACTAGGTCTTTCCCTTCTAAAAAAAGAACGTTCCAGCCATTCTGTAGTGTATAAGGGCCTCTCCATTTCATACGTGGTACATGAAGTGTGGATAAATGGTTGAGAGCATGCTCGCTCCTATGGGCAAGGTGCGCACCAGCACAAGAAGGGCTTTCGGATTGAATCAGTTCAATCATTGTTGTCTTATTCGCTAAAAATACAATCTTTTCTCCCTCAACAATTGTTTCAAAACAAACGTTCATAGTGTACGCCGCTTCGTAAAAGGCGATGGCCTCCTTCAAATCCTTTACCTCAATGCCATAATGATGAATCATATAATTAAATTCATATCGCCAAATTCATGCCACAAGTAGCGATGTTCTACGGCCTCACTATAGGCTGCTTGCAAAAATTCGCGAGGAACAAATGCGGTTAATAAATCCAAATGGCTCGCTTCTGGCTCATGAAGACCGGTAATTAATCCATCTACTATTTGGAGCTTTGATTGCTCAGAAATGTATAAGTTCGTCCACCCTTTTTTAGGCTGTAGTGTTCCTGAAGCTGCAGCACTCTCAAGGGCCCTGACAACTGTTGTTCCCACTGCAATAATTCGCTTCCCTTTTTGTTTTGCTGTATGAATAACATTCGCTGTTTCTTTAGAAATGTTATAGAACTCCTTGTTCTCTCGGGGACCGATGTGCCAACGGTCATCCATTAAATAACTTAAGCCTGTATGTAGCTCAACAAAAGCAATTTTCACCCCCATAGCTTGCAATTGAAAAAGCAATTCCCAGCTAAAGGCGCGTCCTGCTGACGGCATTTCAACTGAGCCCGGGACGGAACCAAAAACGGTTTGATAGTAGTCAAGTTTCCAAGGTGTTTCGATATATTCATAGCGAACAGGTTCGCCAATTTTATAGACTTCGTCAAAAAAAGCTGGCTCTGGCAAATGAAAAAACAGTGTTATAAAAGGTGAATGTGCATTCACGTGTTCAACTACAGCTGTTAAATGCTTTGAAAAATGCAAGATCTCACCTTGTTCTAGCGACACATGTGGCACTAATACTTCCCATTGCTGAGCTTTTAGCCGCCTCGCTAATCGTACTTCGTATCGTCGGTCTTTACTCGTAGCCGTAAGAACAGCTGGCAATGTTCGACTAGCATTAAGAACAACAACATCGCCGCGCTCTAAATAGTGACTCAGGTGAAAAAAAACATCATGCGTTGTGCGCTTAGTTTTCGTATTGATGACGAGCATTTTCACGTAATCCCTGCGCACACCTCTCTTTTCAGGTGGAAGTGCGGCATTCAATTGACTAGGTAATGCGAAAGAAAAACTCATCGTACTAGCCCTCTTTCTTTTAGAAAGCTTTCAGCAACAATTCGCTGACCGTTGCACTTAGCTGAAACGAGATGAGCAAATACAGGTACTACGTCTTTTGGCTTTTTTAACTCATAGTCACAATCAGGTACTGCCTTCGCATGCATCTGGGTATCCATTTCCCCCGGATCGACCATATTTACCGTTACCTTACTATGCGCTACTTCTTCAGCCCACGTTTTTGTAAGCCCTTCCAATGCAAATTTTGAAATGCCATAGGCACCCCAGCCAGGAAATCCCGTATGTCCCGCTTCTGAGGTTACATTAATGATGCTTCCTTTATTTCTTTTTAGCATAAGTGGTAACACGCGTCTCGTCACAAAAAACGGTCCAAATGCGTTTACCCGCATGACTTTCTCAAAGTCATCCTCAGGATAATCAAGTAAATAAGGCATCGGACTCGGTCCTACAATCGATGCATTATTGATGAGCACATCAATTGTTTGAAAGGTTGCTTCTGTAACAGCAACGAAACGTTCTACATCTTTAACATTAGAAATATCTGCTTCCAGTGCTAACACATTTGCTCCTAATGCTCGTAATTCACTTGCTACTTCTTCAATGGCTTGCTGAGATCGTGCACAAAGTGCCAACTGAAATCCTTTCTGTGCAAAATATAAAGCTAGTTCCTTCCCCAACCCTTTTGTAGCCCCTGTAATCATCACCGTTTGATTCATCTCGTATACCTCCTATATAAGTTGTTGTATAAATAACGTTCCACAACGTGAATTATACTTTTTAAACAATTTAGTTTAATAAGTAACTTCATTATAATTATGGAAGATTATTCCGTCAACTAAAAAAAAGAACCAAATCATGATGATTTGATTCTTTTGCTTATAGATCGGTCCATGTGATTTTAATGTAATTATGGTTAATCCATCGTGCAGGATACGTAATAACATAGCCGGCTAAGTTAATTCCTTCATGGCTTAAAAACGGTAACTTTTTGCCCCATGTTCGATACGCTGAGTGCTCTGTAGGTGATGTAAATGCTTTAATACCTGTAAATGCGGCCATTGTCATGGCTCGTCTCATGTGATAAGGATCGCTTACAATTAATGCATTCTTCAAATGCTCATGATCCATAATATGTTTGGCATTTTGTAAATTTTGTTCCGTAATTCGTGAGCTTTCCTCAATATAAATGTCGTTAGCTGGCACACCCTGTTTGATGGCATATTTCTTAGAAATTGATGACTCAGATGGGGTTTCTGCATTATACTTTCCCCCCGTAAAGATGATTTTCTTTGCATAGCCTTTTTTATATAGATCAATTCCATGATCAATTCGCTCTTTTAAAACAGGAGAAGGTTTATTAAACCAGACAGCCGCTCCTAAAACGATAACGGCATCAGCCTTTCTCGTATCATCCTTAAAGCTATAGAAGTATACAAACAGCGTTGAGAAGACGTAAAGAAAAACGAGTAATAAGGCGAGCCGAACAATCCATTTACTAATTCTTTTTATCATTACGATCCCCCCTTAGTTGTTCAGTAACATTGACGGTTCCTTTTCTCTGTAAGGAGTCATCGCATTTGCCAAAAAACATCGATTTACCAATTATCTATTCCATTGCCTATTTTACATCTTTATAGTGGGCTACGTACACTGCAAATACTGGATAAAAAGTGATGTTTTTTTGAAACCTTGTAAAAATACACGAAAAAAGGACTTGAGACACACTATTTTCTCTGTTTTGTGACGCATTCGTGAGCTTAGCGCTTGATTTGCTCTCTTTTTGACCTCCTGCTCTTGCTCTGAGGGGGATTTGTCTGGTTTGCGCGCGAATCAGGTGCTCCTGCAAAACTTGAACGTAAGACAATCTAAAATGAAATTACTAGCGACATCAAAAAAATGACTTCAGCATCAAAAACCGATGATGAAGCCATTTTTATGAGTTAGGGCTGTTTATGTCCCAGCTTCTTTTCTGTTACCGTCTGTTAATCTCGCACATAAAAAGAGGAGCCATCCACCATTTCAATATCCTTACGACTCCGAATTTCTTTCATCAATTTAAACAAGGCACGGTCCTTTTGTTTTGCCTCAATCATACAATCGATTTGTGAAACAGTGCCTTTTACTTCACGCAAAAAATCAAAAAACATCCGACAGTCTACAAAATCGGCATGATGACGAAAGGCTTGTTCACTCTTTGGACTTGAAATATGTATTTTTAAAGGTAAGGATGCGTATTTCCATGATGTTACTACGCGTTCCCAGTGCTGTTGCCAATTGCTGTCTTTATGGTACGCAAGGTGATGGTGATAATCAAATACACAAGGAATACCAAGCTTTTCGCATAAAAAAAGAGTATCTTCTAGTGTAAAGGATGTATCATCATTTTCTAGCATAATCATTTGCTGAATGGGAGCAGGAACATCCATCCAATTTTCTACAAATCGTTCTAAAGCGGCTTCTGTTTCTTTATACTGACCTCCCACATGCAATACACAGCGATGTGCAGTAGGAATTTTCATTGCTTTTAACAGACGATAATGTAATTTTAGTGTCTCAACTGCATTGCGAAATACTTCATGTTTTGGAGAATTTAATAAAACGAAATGATCAGGATGGAAATCTAGGCGCATCTTGTGCTTTCGTGCAAACTCTCCAACCTCTTGTAAAAGTGGTCGCAAAGGCTTCAAATACTGCCAGCCTAGTAAATCTGGGTGATTTGCTAATGGAATGAGCCGTGATGTCATTCGATAAAAATGAATATCATGCGCGGCATTATGGCGTAAAAGACGGTACATATTTTCAATATTGGAGAGTGCAATTCGCTCTAACTTGCGAATCGCAGCTGCTTGATCTTCTATTTGTGAAAATCGAGCATAGGTCATCGTTTGGGATGGCGAAGCATTTTTTAATTCCATGCTCATGGCTACATAACCAAGGCGAACGAACGTCATGTAAGAAGCACCTCTTTCTCTTCTTAGTATGACCTAATAAAAACATAAAAAAACACACAGATTGCTTGAAACAATCTGCGTGTTCTCCTTATTTATTAATGACATTCACACCAACAATTGCAGGATACGGTTTTTTCACTTCTTTCATACCTGCCTCTTGTTCATCATAATCAATGGCTACTTCTGATTGATGATAATTTTTGGCTGTAACAAGAATTGCATCAATCATCTGTTGCTTTTTCTCTTCATTCTTTAATGTATAGTCTTCTACATTTACTTTCGCAATGCCGCTTGCCACCGTCGTTTCAAGATCTGTTCCCTCAGGTATTGGGGACGATAATGCTTGACTCTCATCCTCTTTACTTAGTTCCTGTAGTGCATTCGTAAAAGAGGCTGGTGGTGTTCCTTTTCCAGCTCCGAAGCTATCAACAAGAAACTGGTTTCCCGTAGAAGAGGTGTATACGTAAGCAGGTCCACCTTTCACATCTTGTACGTTCATATTTTCTAATGTTCCTTGTTCATCTGTTGTTACACCTGGTTGCCCATCTGTTAAAAAATTGACCGTAGAATATTTATAATCGTAGGCGAATGTGTATCCTAATAGTTTTGGTAATAATTTAGATTCAGAAGATGTAATCGCCCCTTTTGGGAAATCAAGGACTGCTTTGCCATCATCATCTTTAACGATTGCTTTATTTAATATCGTTGGCTTTAGCCCAACTTTTTCAGGTTGAAAGGTTTGCAGCACTTGATCCACTTTATCCGCATAAGGACGATCTCCTTTTACTAGGAAGGAAATAGGAATAACCACATCTTCTGCATCATTCGTATAAGCAACTGTTACGAGGGAACGACCAGCAGCTCTTTGCTTTTGCATTTCCTCTTCGGTTAATGGAGAGCTATATTTACGCTCTGTTACAGGTGGAAGAACCGCTGCTGTTGCCACTTCTCTTTCCTTTGCACGTGAAGCTTCCCGAGTTGCAGGTGTTTCTTGATTATTTTTTCCGTCTGTTCCTTTTTTAGCTGTTGCCTTTGTTCCATCATTTCCTTGGCTATGCGTTTTTGTATGGTCTGTTGAAGCTGTCTTTTTAGGATGATCTTTTTGCTCATGAACGGCTGGTGATTTTTGTTCTGAAGCTCCATTTGATTCATTTAATAAATCAGGGGTAATGTACAGTAAAATACCTACTGCACAAGCAGCAATGACACCTGGAAAAATCCATGTTTTCTTCAGACGGCGCACGTTCTTTTCCTGAAGGCGCTTCTCTATTTCTTGATAGACGACTTCTTTTGAGCGCAGATCTTGAATAACGGGCATCTTTTCAAGTTCATTTTCTATCTTATCTTCTGTCCATTTAGATGACGCCATCCTTCCACTCCTCCTTCAATCCTGGGGTTTCATCCAAAAAAGACTTTAATCCCTTAATGGCTCTATGTTGGGTAGTCTTTACTTTGCTTTCTGTCCAACCAAGTACCGCAGCTGTTTCTGCAATCGATAGAGATTGAATATACCGTAACACAATGACTTGTTGCTGAGGCAACGTGCATTTATATAGGGCATGATACAACTCTTTCACTGATTCCTTTTGTGTTAAAAACTCATCGGGTAGTGGGTCATTTTGAACGAGCCGGTCTTCACTTTCTCCAATACTAAAAAACAAAACTCTTTTTTTACGACGATTTTGTTTACGGAGCCAGTCGATCGTGACATGCCGCGCAATAGAGAACAACCATGTTTTCTCTGAACTTTTGCCAGCAAAGCTACTGTAAGCTTTCATTACTTTAATATATACTTCTTGCACAATATCTTCAGCTGCTTCTTTATTTCTCACCATATAAAAGATGAATTGAAATAAAGGCTGATGATATTCTTCATACAGCCGCTCAAACACGTCTTTCACTTGAGATGCCTCCTATCTTTCTAATTTATTTAGACGTCATCACTTCTTTAAACGTTTCACAAAAATTCACTGTTAAGTGTACGCTACTTCACTTAATAAAAAAAGGGAAATTTGTAAACCTTCGTGACGGATGGAAACAATTTCTTAGTATAGTACTCGAAAGACACATGCTTCTTTTTTCTGCTATTCCGTTCGTGATTACCCGGGAAATATCGACATTATTTTCTCATTTATACGACCAAGTACTTCTTAGCGTTACTTAGAAATGCCATAAAAAAAGAAGATAAGCTGCCATTCTTAACATAACAGCTTACCTTCTATCATTTATAAATGTACGTTGTAAACCATTGTTCCATAAAACGTGTCATTTGTTTATAACCCTTTTCTTCACCAATCAGCGAAAAATGAAGAACATTGCCATCACGTAACGCCCAAAAAAGTTGGGCAACGCGCTCACTTTGACACGCTTCTTTAAACTCTCCTGACCGCTTGCCCTCGTCAATAATTGATGTTACAAAAGAGGTGAACTGATCATAGCGTTCTTGCATGAGCTTCTTTAAAGCATCTTGTCGTGCACTATATAGCCAAAACTCTGTGTAAAGACGCATTAACGTTCTCCGTTCTTCTGTTAGTGACTCTTTTTCAAAACGTTCAAATAAATAAGCAAGCTTCTCTTTCGCTGAATGTCGAGAAGCAAAGGCTTCTTCAACTTCTTTAAAGAACTGCACAGACTGATGATGCAATATTTGCAAATAAATTTCCTCTTTACTACTAAAATAGTTATAGATGGCCCCTTTACTTACTTTAGACGTTCGTACAATATCATCGATTGTGGTTGCCTCATAACCTTTTTGTCCGAAGCATTGCATCGCGCTCCTGACAATTTCCATCCGTTTTTCTTCTTTATATTTCTCTGTTACTTTCGGCATAGGACACTTCCTAGTCTATCTTTTTTGACATATGTAGTTGCGTAACGAGAACCTCAAATTGATGTGTATGTAACCATTCCTTGACCTCATAGCATCGTTCCTGAATGTTAAAGGCTAGACGGCGATAGGATAATTGTGGTTCAAATATGTTAGAAAGCATATAAGCAACAAGTTGCGTACGATGAGGATTAGCTGGCGCGACATAACAGTGATAAAGCGTAATACTCTCATTTGGACGTTTTGTATATAACGCATACCCAACCGGTTGCTCCTTTTCATATACAAAAAGGACTTGCCCACCTTTTACATGCTGAGGCATCGTTTGCCAGGGCATATGGTCAAGTAGAGGAAAATGATGTGTAATCTCATGAGGAAATCCGTACTGACTGTCATATGAAAGGTCGTTATATGTTTCACATGACAGGATTCCGTTACGCACGTAGTAGGTTAGTTGTTCACATGGTGTATAGCCAAATTGTTTATACAGAGCGATTGCTGGCTCATTTTCAGAAATAGCTTCTAAATAAGCTTCCGTTATTCCTTCTTGTTGATACAACGCCATACACCCTTGTAGCAGAACTTTCCCTCCACCTTTCCCACGATGACTAGGGATGATTCCTGTCCCACCATTCCAAGCGATTTTTTTACCATTTATCGTCATAAATCCGTTTAATAAGAAGCCAACTGGTTTGTCCTGATCTAGTAATACAAGTGATTTTTCAGGAGATAACTGCTCATTTACTATTTTCAACAATAAGGCATCAACGGTCATTTGAATGTCTGTGAAATAGTATTTAAATCCTTCTGTAAATAGTTGGGCCGCTTGTTCAAATGATAACCTACTAAACGGTTGCAATCGATACATCTCCTTACCTCCTTAAAAAACGACTAGTCATTTTATTTTATTATATTCGATGAGTCTCAAAAAATATCCTTCAACAAGATGCAAGCAACTAAAAAAAGCCGAAGACAGTCTTCAGCTTTAACACTACACTTATTCATTGTTTTGTGAGTTCACAGCTAATACTTCTTGTATTTGTTGCATACGGTCTTCGTCTGTTTCTGCAATCACTAACTGCTTTCCTTCTCGGAGAAGTGCTTCATACTTCCTTCCCTCTTCTTCTGTAACACCCATGCCTGCTAGTGTGCCTGCTAACCCACCAGCACTTGCGCCTACAACTGCACCACTTATTGCCGCCGCGATTGGCCCTGAAGCAATGACAAGTCCAATCCCCGGGATGGCGAGCGCACTTAAACCCGCTACTAAGCCACCAAATCCACCAATAAGACCACCAGCTGCCGCTCCAGTTGCCACGCCTTCACTTGTTTTTTTATCTCGTTCACTTTCTCCCTCTATTGACTGGTTGCGATCTAAGCTAACGACCGATATATGATCATCATCAAATCCTAAATCACGCAACACATTAACAGCATCAACTACTTCATCATCTGTCTCATATACGCGTATGACTCTTCTCGTTCTTTCTTCCATTCTACATCCGCCTCCGTTACCTATAGCATGTACCATTAAACCCGTTCTTATTTAGTAAGTATGTTCATTTATTACCCGTTATTTCCTAATCAAAAACGCCGCTGGAATTGAATCTAAACAAACGTACAAATTGTTATTCGTCCAAACCGTTTTTTAAAGGCTTGCATAATTTATAAGGCAAGCAGGTTAAAAGAGAGAGAAAGGAGATGATTCTATGTTTAATAAACAACCAGGTGGTACAAACCGGAACTTCGGATATGGTTACGGATATGGTGCAGGTGCAGGCCCAGGCGTTGGTTATGGTTATGGTGGCGGTGGCGCAGTAGGCGGTTACAGCTATGGCTACGGATATCCAGGCTTCGGATGTGGCGGTGGCGGACGTGGTTTCGCGATTATCGTTGTCTTGTTTATCCTTCTTATCATTATCGGCTGTTCTTGGGGCTGTGGTGGTGGTTACGCAAAAGGCTGTGATGGCTGCGGTTCTTCTTGTGGATGTTAATATGAAAGACCCGTATGAATACTTCATGCGGGTCTTTTTTTTATTCCTCGTGTTGTTTCTTATCCATAAATGGCCACCAGTTTGCTTTACCAAACGTACGAACCATCACTGGTACGAAGAGTGGTAAGACAACAAAGGCATAGAGTAATAGCCCACTTAGAATAATCGTCGCTATTTGTAATAAAGATAGGACACCTGCTGGTAGCATGGCTGCAAACGTACCACCTAGAATGACAACCGCTGATATAATAACGGTTCCCATGTTTTTCATCGCTAACGTCATCGCTTCTCGCACAGTTAATGTTTTGTACTCATTAAAGCGATCCATGAGGAAAATACTATAGTCCACTCCGAGCGCTACGAGAATAACGAAAGCGAAGAATGGAACCGCCCAGTTAATTCCGCTATAACCTAAGATGCGAACGAAAATCATTTCCGAGAAAGCCATCGCCGTATAATACGTTAATATTAGTGAACCTATAATATACAGCGGCATAATGAACGAACGAAGCATGATGATGAGAATAATAGAGATCCCAACGAGCATTAGCACGACCGTGCGTGAATAATCCTTAGCTGACATCTCGCTTAAGTCAGAGTTCATACTCGTTACACCACTTACAGCGTAGTTTACGTTTTCTAAATTCGTATCTCGCACACTACGTTTAATGGCACCTTTAATCTCATCAACTTTATCAATAGCTGCTGCAGAATAAGGATTCTTCTTAAAAACAACATCTAACGTTGTAATTTTACGATCTGCTGGCATATAATTATCGAAAACTTTTCTAAAGTCTTTATTATTAATAACCTTTTCTGGTAAATAGAAACCGGTCATTTGTTTATCTGACGCTTTCGAAATGTCATTTAAATAGTTTCCAGCTGAATCAATCCCGCCGGACACTTTTTTAATGCCTTTGGCACTTTTATTTAAGCCGTTACTCAATTGCGAGAGCTGACCATCCATTTGTGAAAAACCATCTTTTAATTTTTCTTGACCGTTTGCAATTTTCTCCAGTCCACCTTGGACTTCAGGGAGCTTGCTCACGACTTGCGATTGACCATTCGCCGCTTTACTTAAGCCTGTTTGCAGTTGACCTAGCCCTTGTGAAATCTTACCTAAACCAGCGGCTAGCTTTTGCTGTCCGTTAGATAGCTGATCCACATTTTTTAAATCTAACTGATCAATGACTTGCGATTGGAACTGACCATTGACTTGTGTTAAAGCGCCCGAAAGCTTTGTTAATCCTTGTTGTACTTGGGTTACCGTCCCTTTAATGGTTAAATAGTTTCGGTCACCTTGAAGCTCCGGATGACTTTTTTCTAGCTTACCAAAAGCATTTTGCGAGGTTAGGTTTGATAAACCACCTGTTGACTTTTGTAAGCCTTCGTTAATTTTCTCATAGCCACTGTGTAGCTTCACTAAGCCTGGCTTGAGTTTCTTTAAACTGTTTGCTAGTTGTAGATTTCCTTTATAAAGCTGGTTCGCTGCGCTTTGTGCTTGATCAACAGCCTCTTTTAAATCGCCCGCGCCTTGCGAACCACTGCGAATACCATTTTCAATTTTGCCAAGGCCGCCCGAAAGTTTGCCGACCCCGTTTTTAATACCATTCGTGCCATCGACGAGGCCACCAATTCCTTTTTGAGTTTTCTTTAGTTGCGGAGATGATTCACTCAGCTTCCCACTTGCTTGCTGTAATCCTCCACTGATCTTATTTAATCCTTTATTCCCTTTATCTAGCCCATCGCTTACTTTACCTACTTGATGAGCGACTTGCAGTTGTTTTAATTCTTTCCCTGCAGGTCGTGTCGCACTACGAACTTTATCTACACCTGGTACTTTTTCAATTTCACGACTTAATTTTTCAATGGTAGCTAAGTACGCTGGTGTATCCATAGCTATGTCATTTTTCAAAACAACTGTAGCTGGGAGTGACTCTCCAGGTCCGAAGTTATCGGAAATAACGTTAAAGGCTTTTACAGAGTTGTATTTATCGCCAATCTCATCTAATGAGTTAAAAGATAACGTACCTTTATAAAAAGCTAAAAACGGAGTAACAATGACCGCGACAAGCAATAAACTAATGATTGGGCGCTTAAAGGAAAATGAACCCGCCAATCCCCATAAGCGGCTTTGCTTATGTTCTGCACTTGCTTTCGACGGCCAAAAAAGTTTATTTCCGAGCAATGCCATAAAAACAGGCACAATTGTTAACAGAGCTAACAGTAATACGGCAACACCAATCGCTACGGCTGCTGCTGATTGATAAAGCTTAAAGGTTGAAAAACCAATAGCCGCGAACCCAATCATTACAGCTACACCACTATAAAACACCGTACGACCTGCCGTTTTATACGTCGTAATAATCGCTTCAGATAACGTTTCATGATTGTTAATCTCTTCTTTATAGCGACTGAGTAGTAGTATACAATAGTCTGTTCCTATACCGAATAGAACGGCGACAAGGAATATTTGAGTAAATGTCGACAACGGAAAATTAAAACGATCGACGAGGAAGGCTACAATCGATTGTGCCGCTACATAACTAATTCCTACTGTAATGAGCGGAACGAGCGGTGCGGTGAACGAGCGAAACACAATAAAAAGAACGGCTAAAATAAAAATAATTGTAATGTATTCTGTTTTCTTTAAGCCTTCTTGTGAGCTCGCAACAACATCTTCATTGATCATCCAGTTACTCGTATAATAATGATCCACTTTAACGCTTTCTAATTCCTTATAAAGCGCTTTAGAAATTTGTGCTGGCTCTCGCCCTTTCTTTTTAACAGCTACGGAGGCTAAGACTGTATTACCATCTTTAGATACAAGCTGGCTTTTTAATTCTTTGTTCTTAAAGTGCGTTCTTACATCGGTAATGCCAAGCTGATCTTTGTTATTTTCAAGCTTATCAATTCCTGCTTTAATATCATCAAGCTGCCCATCTGTTAACTTGTTTTTACTATGAAAAACAAGGGCTACTTGATTGTCATTATCGGAATTGCCTTTTTTCGATAACTCATCTAACAATGTTTTAGCATAGCTCGATGAATACCCTTTTGGAACACTGACTTGACCTTTTTCACGGACAAGGTTTTCCATGTTGGGAGCGAGGAGCGCCAGCACAACAACCGCTGCGATCCAAATGCCTAAGATGAACCATTTCCCCTTTAATACCGTCCTCATTCTCCTTTACCCTCCTATTCGTCATTCAAGATGGCAGCTAGTTTTTCAAAAAGTGTTAAAAACGTCTCAATTTCTTGTTCGCTAAACACTTTTAAGTAAGGCGATACCACTTCAAATACTTTCTTATCTGCCCACTCAAATACGCTTTGCCCTTCCTCGGTTAACGTAAGATATACGATTCGCCGATCCCGCTGATCACGGATGCGATCAATATAACCCTTTTCCGCTAAACGCGTCACAATAGCTGTAATCGCACTTTTATTCACACAAAAAATCTCCGCGAGCTCTGTCGTAGTACATGATGCTACACGTCTTATGTGCGTTAAGGTTAAATATTGATCATTTGTTAGAACGTCTTGAATCTGCTCACGTATTTGTGCACCAAACCTTTTGTTTACTGTAAACGAAGCTGCCTCATAACGCTCTAGGATGCTTTGCCATTTACCAACATCCATTGTATTCACCTAGTTTCTTTTTAAATCATACTTTTTAGTTCAAGAATTGAACTGTTCACGTTGATAACTATAAAACAGAAGTGAGCTCTGGTCAACATTAAATTGGAACTTTTTTTCTTTACCCTCTTTCCAAAAAAAATACTCCTTTTTCACATACAAAAAAACACCCATTTCGACGTTCGAAACGAGTGTTTTAATCTCTTTATAGTAACGCTTTCTTCGCTTTTTCAAAATCTGCATCAAGATCAGCTGATGGTGGACTTGATAGGAAACTGACGCCGATCACAAAGAGCGTGCAAATGATAAATCCTGGAATAATCTCATACACTTGCGAAAGAGTACCAAACTTCTGTGGATTAGCAACGATAGACATTTTCCAAAGGATAACGACGAGCGTTCCTGAAATCATGCCTGATAGAGCCGCCCATTTCGTCATACGCTTCCAATACAAGCTAAAGAGAATGATCGGTCCAAACGCTGCACCAAATCCAGCCCACGCATACCCTACTAGCGTTAAAATCGTATCATTTGGATTTAGCGCCATGACCAGCGCAATTAAAGCGACAACAAGCACCGCTAAACGACCTACAAAAACAAGTTCTTTATCTGAAGCCGAACGCTTGAAGAACCCTTTATAAAAATCTTCTGTTACCGCACTAGCCGTTACGAGCAGCTGTGATGAAATAGTACTCATAACCGCTGCCAATATAGCTGCTAATAAGAAACCAGTAATAAGTGGATGGAACAATACATCCGATAAGACGATAAAGACTGTCTCAGGTTTAATGGTTTGTCCATGGATGTTAAAATAAGCGATGCCTAATAATCCAGTAAACATTGCACCTACGATGGAAAACAACATCCAACCCATACCAATGCGGCGCGCACTTTTCATTTGTTTAACTGATTTAATGGCCATAAAGCGCACGATAATGTGTGGCTGACCAAAATAGCCTAGCCCCCACGCAATTAATGAAATAATACCAATGATGCTTTGCCCTTTAAATGCATTAAGCAATGATGGATTAATAGAGTGAATAGTCGTAAACGCTTCTGATGTACCTCCGATGTTCCAGATGGTTACGATCGGAACGAGAATCAGCGCGACGAACATGATTGTACCTTGTACAAAATCTGTCCAACTAACAGCAAGGAATCCACCAAATAGTGTGTAAAGAACAACCACACCAACTGTTAACCAAATTCCCCATAAATAATCAAGGTGGAAGGCTGTCTCAAATAATTGACCGCCAGCTACCATACCGGAAGAAGCATATAACGTAAAGAAAATGAGTATAACAAGTGCTGATGTGATGCGCAGCACGCGCGATTTATCTTTAAAACGGTTTTCTAAAAAGTCTGGAATGGTAATCGAATTATTGGCAACCTCTGAATATACACGCAATTTCGGCGCAACGAATAACCAGTTTAAATAAGCACCCGCGCAAAGACCTACTACAATCCAGCCGGCACTTAAACCGCTTACATACATAGCACCAGGTAAGCCCATGAGCAGCCAACCACTCATATCAGAAGCACCGGCACTTAATGCTGTTACCGCTGGTCCAAGATCACGCCCACCTAACATATAATCGGTTAAATTGGCGGTTCTGCGATACGCTAAATAACCAATTAAGAGCATCCCCAACATATAAATACCAATTGAAATAAAAACACCCGTCTCCATTATTTCTCCCCCTTTTCCCAATAAAAACCACCATGTTAACGCTTTCATTTATGTGGTTGAAAATGGTTCGTTTTTATTGATTTTCTGTAATGAATCTTTTATAATGGTTCCTTTTAAAAACGTATCACAGCCCTATGAATTAAACAACATTTTTATTGAAAAAATATGCTTTACTATATGTACTAAAAGAGTTTTCAAAACGCCTTCATGAGGGAAAATAGGACTGAAAACAAATAATAAGATCACAAGATTAAAGCGCCTTGCTTTTCATATAAAAAAGCACTACCCTGTTGGGCAGTGCTTGTATGTTAAAGATTAATCAGCTTTAAATACATGATCGACTAAGCTTTGGAACATGTCTACGTTGTCTGTCAGTAAAAAAACCGGCAGAAGCGCAATAGCAAGGAGTACGATTAGATTGGATTCAACAAATCGGAACATTGCTTTTGGTACATTTTTCATGGCTTCCACATCCTTTTAATATAAATATAATATAGCACTTCTTATTTGTCAAAATATTCAGCAAAAGAGGCTAATATTCTAAATAATGATTTCTAGTATATACCCCCACGCATGAGAAGGGAAACAATTTGCTTAACAAAATCTATATTGTAAAATCATTCTTAACACCTCAGTACAAACGGAAGGAGATTCACCGTGGAAAAAGGAATTGCTATTTTAATTCGCCTCGGATTAACATTACAAGTTATAAAAACGGCCATCGCTGGAGCTATTTCGTGGGAACTATCTTCCATGCTCTCTGAAAATCACTATCCTTTTTTTGCGCCATTAGCTGCTGTATTAACGATGCAAGTGACGATTGCAGGATCTGTCCAAAAAGGCTTTTATCGTATAAGTGGGGTCATTGGCGGCGTAATTATATCCATGCTCATTGGTCACTTTTTATCACTAAATGCTGGTTCAATCATGCTTGTTGTACTCATTGGCATGGCTGTATCTACGGCCTTTAAGCTACCAGCTCAAGTGACTTCACAAGTAGCTGTTAGTTCTATTCTCGTTCTTGCTTTCGGTCAAGGGTATGCGCTAAGCCGTATTGGTGAGACGATGATTGGCTCGATTATTGCTGTGATTGTGAATGCATTACTAGTGCCACCCAATACGATTCCTGCAGCTGAAGAGCTTTGTTTAAAGCTTGCCAATCAAGCAACACTAACATTAAAAGATCTTACTCAGTTATGGAATTCCACACTGCCAGAGCGGCGTCATATACAAGAGGAAGTGCGAGAATTAACCGACCAAAATGAAGCAGGCATTGAAGCCGTTGCGTTAGCGCGGCAAAACTTACGTTATACACCCTTTTTTACGAAACGGCGTGTTCGCCTTGCCCATTTGGAGACAGGCATGAAACATTTAAATCATATTACGCTCCAAATTCGCGGCATCGCTCGCGGTATTCGTGATTTAAAGAACACCCTTCATTTTAATGAATCTAACGGAGAAATAGAGATGCTAAATCAGGCGATTGAAGAAACCGCTCAATGTGTTCTTCAATATGGCGAAACCGTCATTCATCCAACAACAGAGCACTTATTAACGCTGATTGAAAGTATTAAATCTGCGCAAAAAGTGCAAGCTCATTGTCTAACGCTTTTAAAGAAATATGAATCACTAACGATTCTTCGTGATGTAGGAGCCATCTTAACAGACTTAAATCGTATTCTTAAAGAAACAGGTGGCGAAACGATTGTGCGAACAGGTAGAGTCTATTAGCGCAAGAACCCCCGAGAACATGGTTCCTCGGGGGTTCTTCACATTATTCTGTTCGTTGCGGTAACGAGTCTACATACTGATCTGACAGTTGTCCCATTTCTTTTACATAAAGATAATCACGATAAAACGGCGTAAATCCAGCTCCCGTCCGATGAGAGCGTAAATCAAGAGCCCTTCCATCTTTAAAGCCGGCTCCTGGAACAAATAAAATTTGTTGATTGACAAAGCTCCCGTTTGGTAAATAGTAACGAAAGCCAACGGTATTCTTTCTTACCGTTAACAAGTTATGACCAAAATGAACGTTCTTTTTCAGTGAGATCCCTAACAAATGACTTACAGTTGGCATCATATCCACTTGACCGCCTACTTGAGCAATCACTTTTCCTTTTTTCTGCGCAGGATCATGAATAATGAAAGGAACCGTGAACTTATCAATTTCATCGTACGTATGACCTAGAAAAGTCGATACTGGTTTTACATCTTTCATCGGTGCATTATGGTCACCATAAATGACGAGTAGGGACGACTTCAGTAGCCCTTCTTTTTTTAATTGCTCCATAAAGCGCCCTATTTGCTGATCGGTATAATGAATGGCTTGTAAATAGCGGCCAAACTCTGTATCTTTCCATGAAGATGGCAGGTCTAACTTCTGTTTACTCTCAGGCAGTTCATAGGGAGAATGGCTTGATAACGTTATAAGTTGTGAGTAAAACGGTGTTTTTTTCTTCACTTGCTCTTTTAGCAATACACTCGCTTGATCAAAAAACACTTGATCTGATGCACCAATGCCGATAGGGTCGCTACTACCAAAATAGGCACGGTCATAATAATGCTGAAATCCTAAAGAGGCATAGAGTTTATGACGATTCCAATACGTAATATCACCTGCGTGCATTGTGCTCGTCTTATAACCGTGTTTCTGTAACAAACGAGGCAGGCTTGGAATTTGCTTATTTGCATACAGCGAAGACATTGGCAATAAGTCACTTGTATATAATGACGTATTAAAAAGAAATTCAGCATCAGATGTATTACCCGGTCCTACTTGATGAAAGACATTTTTGAAATAATAGCTTTCTTTCAACAGTTGATTAAGATGAGGCGTAATCATCTGGCCGTTTACTTTTTTACCAAGGACAAAGTTTTGCAACGATTCTACTTGAATTGCAATCAGATTTCGTTTCTTTTTCTGTACAGTAGGCTTATCTTTTTTATAGCGATGTTGATCAATTTGCGCTTGCATCTGATCCGTGCGATACGGTCCACCATGAAGCATAGGTTGTGAAAAGGCTTGAACCGTTTCATACGTAAAAAGACCTTCTTCCTTGGCGGCAACAAGTGTATCATCGATCTCTTTGTTTCCCGTTTGCTTAATATTCCAACCCGTCATGCCAGCGGCTACAACAATAATGATCAGTCCCCATGACATCTTAAATGGCTTTTGCGCGTGAATAGGATACACTTTCAGCAGAATCAACACGAGAATAATTGGTAAATCAATAAAGAAAAATAACAATCTCCCGTCAAATAAACTAAGCAAACTATCTTGCATCGTACGTAATTGACCAAGAATAATAAGTAATTTGGCAGTAGGTATCCTGTTAAAAGCAGTATCGTACAAAGCAATACCGACTAATACGAGCGACAGCAACAGATTAGCAACCATATAATAGAGCGCTTTTCCTTTCGCCGGAATCATCCATTCTACTACCATCCATAGAACAGCAATATAGCCAATTTCTAATAATAATGTATTTTGAAAATTAAAATCACCTAAATAGATGCCGCGGAACAGGTAAATCTTTATACTAGCTACCAACAAAAAGATAAAGTAATGCATCATACACTCCTACGATTGAATTTTCGCCATCTCATCTTCGGAAAGAGTACGGTTATGTTGCGTATGGGACCATACTTTTTCATTTCGTTTAATGTAGGCCATAAAAATAACCGGTATCCACGTCGTGCCGAATACGTAAGCATGTAGCATCCAGTGCATATAACGCGCTTTTTGCTCACGAATCATACCAATTGTCGGGATGACAACATAACTGAACAATAAGATTGCTAACCAAATCCAATGATTTAAGAAATAAACTGAGTTTACATTTAGATAAGAAAGGGTAATAAACAAAAGTTGCGTAACAGCTAATAACGAACGCGTTGGTTGAATTAAATAAATAGCGTTATCCAAGTGAAGCAAGCTTTCCTTTTTAATGGCCGCACGTAAGGTTGGAAAGAAAAAGCGATGAAAACAATTAATATGCCCAATCATCCAGCGTAGACGTTGTTTTAAGGATGCTTTTAATCCAAGTGGTTTTTCATCGAATATTTTCGCCTCATGCGCCCAAGCGATTGGTTTTCCTGTTTCCAGTATGTATTTTGCGGTAAATTCTAAGTCCTCTGTTAAGGACTCCGTTCCCCAACCGATCTTCTTTAAAATCGAACGCGAAATCATCATACCTGTGCCACCTAGCTGTGCAGAAAGACCAAGTTTAAACCGCGACAGCTGATAAATATGATTAGTGGACCAGTAGGCATAGGCAATACTTTTTGTTACCCAAGAATCTTTTGGATTTTTCGTATCCAAATAGGCTTGTGCAATTTCATAGCCTGCTTGCAGCTTTTCATTTAGTACATCTAGAAAATTGCGGGACACTAAATTATCCGCATCTAAAACGACCACGGCATCATATGCCTTTCCTTTCATCTCCATTTCATTTAGGCGCGCAAACATCCATTCTAAGCCAAACCCTTTACCTTTGTTATGTGGATCATGACGTTCCATCGCAATAGCACCTTGTTCTCTAGCAATTTGCGCTGTTTTGTCCGTACAATTATCAGCGATAACATACACATCGTAGTGTTGTTTGTCGTACGCTAGCGATTTTAGATTATTAACGATCTGACCAACCACAGTTTCTTCATTATGCGCACATACAAGTACAGCAAAGGTATGATCTTTCGTTGTTATAACAGGCTTTTTCTTTCGTCTTTTCAGCATGCCTGCTGTACTAATCACCGTTTGATAGCACGTGATGGATATAATAAACAACTGAATAAGAATAATCAAAACGTTCCATGCATTTATTTTATCCATGTGTGCACTCCTTCTCCCGTGCCTGTTGCCATTGCAAGATGGCTTCTACAATTCGTTTGGATGCGTGTCCATCACCATAGGGGTTAGCAGCTTGTGCCATTTGATTGTAAGCTTCCGAATCGCTTAAAAGGGTCTTAGCCGCTTCATAAATCACTTGCGCATCCGTACCGACAAGCTTTAGCGTACCTGCCTCAATTCCTTCTGGACGCTCCGTCGTATCACGTAAAACGAGCACTGGTTTCCCGAGCGAAGGCGCTTCCTCTTGAACACCACCCGAATCCGTCATAATGAACATTGAACGAGCTGCAAAATTATGAAAATCAATAACAGATAACGGCTCAATTAAGTGAATACGAGACGTGCCAACGAATACTTCTTGAGCTAACTCACGAATAACGGGGTTTAAATGAATCGGGTAAATAACGTGTAAATTTGGGTATTCTTCAATTAATCTCATAATGCTTTGAAATATATTTCTCATCGGTGTTCCCAGGTTTTCACGACGATGAGCTGTTAATAAAATGAAAGGGTGTTGTCCGATTTCAGACAACAGAGGATGGGTATACGTTTCATCAACCGTCGTTTGCAATGCATCGATGGCTGTATTGCCGGTTACAGTAATGGTTGATGATGCTTTATTTTCTTGAAGTAGATTTCTAGCGGACGCTTCTGTTGGTGCAAAATGAAGATCTGCCATTACACCTGTGAGTTGACGGTTCATTTCTTCAGGAAAAGGTGAATATTTATCGTTCGTCCGCAAGCCTGCTTCCACATGACCAATAGCTATTCGGTTATAGAAGGCGGCAAGACTGGCAACAAATGTTGTCGTCGTATCTCCATGAACGAGAATTAAGTCTGGTTTACACTCAGATATGACTTCGTTTAGGGCAAGCAAAGCATTGGACGTAATATCTACAAGCGTTTGGCGCTCTTTCATAATGTTCAAATCATAATCAGGGGTAATACGAAAAACCTCCAGCACTTGATCGAGCATTTGTCGATGCTGAGCCGTTACGGTAACAACCGATTCTATTTTCTCAGAATACTTTTCTAGCATTAAAACAAGCGGAGCCATTTTAATAGCTTCCGGGCGAGTACCAAAGACGGTCATCACCTTTAAACGAGGGGGATTCATAGTACAAAACTCCTTCAACCTATCATCTTTATATGTATAAGTAGTGTCATTCACTCTAAAAAAATTTATAATCGTAACCTTTGTCCTAGTCCTTTTTGGATATTACACTTAATCTTTCCATCTGGTCAATAGCTTAAATGTTAGTAATTTTAATAGTATTTACCAAAAGTTTTAAATCGAAAATAATAGATAGTTTCACCTTTCTTCTAACGAGCAGAAGGATTGGCGTCCTTTTCCCTCTCTAAAACTTAATTGTAATTATTATAAAATTTAAGAAATGTTTAATGAATATAGTCTTTTAATGCAATAAGTTAAGAATTAATTAACGATTGAGAAACCGTATAAACGCAAAAAATCCGCCCAATTCCAACTATATTGGCAATCGGGCGGATTTCTTCTTTCTTGTGGCTGCGCTTCTATTTGCAAAAGCTTACGTCCATTAGTATTTTCAAGGTTATCAAATGTGGATGAGACCTAGGTCTGTTAAACCCTTTATTATGCCTTGATCGTTCTACCTTCTTTATTCGGGGCTGGTCTAACAATTGCAGCGGAATTATTTCCTTTTATGTATGATTTAATTTCTGGCATAGACCCAAAATCATGTAACAATATCGGCTTTACTTTTTTATTAGGGTATGATCTACAAGACCCTATCTTATAAAATTAGTAAACACTAAAAAAGCAAAGGAAGGTGTAGCTCCTCTGCTTTTTCACATTGCTTTTAGTGCTTTAATTTTGTCTTGTCCATGGCCTCATTCAACGTTCGTTTAATACGGAGCATTAAAAGATTGCCAGCTTTTGTATCATTTTTCTTAGCCGCTTGTACATATTGTTGCGCATCTGTTGCTAGTTTTTTGTATGCCTCTGTTCCTAACATTGCTGTTAAGTCCCGGCTAACTAGATCAATGAACAGTGCTCCTTCTAGCGCTGTAACTGGCGATTGTTCCTCTCCCCATTGTTGTTCACTTTCTTTATACTTACTTAATCCGATCTTTAAGAAACTGCGAACAAATGCTTTATTTACATCCACTGTGTTCAAATCGGCTGCATCATTTTCAAGATTAAACTGTGTTTCAATAAAACTGGCTTCACTGGAAGCATAGCGATTAATGTAAGGAAAGAGCGATTGAAAATAGCCCCAACCCGCAGCCTGTTTTATCTTTGCCGCTTCAGGATTCGTTTTCGCATTTTTATATGCCTGTGTAGCGTATCCATTAGGCAAAGCACCTGAAGCGTAATAGAAGGTTTTCATTAACGTAATTTCCACTTGTTGTTTACCAAGCAAGAATGCTTGCTCATCTCTAGTTTTAACGCCTTTTTCAATTTGTCTAAAGCCTGATTGAACAGCATGTTCCAACTTCGTTTTATAAGCTGCATCGCGCTTTTGAACAGTCGGTTTTAAAATCGTGTAGATGCTTTGAACTTCTTGTAAGCTTTTCTGTGTTTTTGCTGCATCGCTCCAATTTTCTTCCATGCTTTGAAACGCCGCTTGTAACGTTGTATAAAACACATTTTGCATTAATTTATCAAACACTTGCTTGGCAATGGGTTGTTCCATTTTGCCTTCCCCACCTGCTTCAAGCGTAGCATAAATCTTTTCATCCACTTTTGTCTCATTGTCTTCGTCACGCTGCTGTACGAGTTTCTGTAAATTATCTGTATACAACGACAGTATTTTTTTATAATCTACTTTCTTTTCACTGAGATCGGCTAACGCTTCATGATAAATCTCTTCATATGTAGCTTTTGACGGTTCTTTATTCTGCTTGCTTTTTCCATGAACCGGCGGCTTTTCTTTACTAGAAAAGGAGCGATGATCCTCAGCCGTACTACATCCTGCCAATACAAGCCCTACAATGGCCAAACTGGTGATAACACGTTTCTTCATATGTAACACTATCTCCCTCGTCCAGATTTTTACCGATCATCTCCAGACTACCTACCTTTGTCTTCATCCTCTAAACTTTGATTCCACGCATCATAGCCACTTCGAGGTTGAGAAAGCTTCGTCATTATTTCCATCCAAGCCTCTTGGTGTTGACTGCCAGCTTCTTTAAAAATTGTCGCTAACTGCTTGCGCTGACGACTGCTTAATTCTCGTTCTAACTTCTCTCCTTCTTCTGTTAAAAAAAGTTGCTTCACACGCCGATCACGTTCCGATTCTGTGCTGATGATTAAATTTTTTTCCATTAGCTTTTTCATCGGTCCATGAAGAGCTTGCTTGCTTACTTCGAGTAAAGAGAGTAACTTATTCACACTCAAGCCCGGAAAGCGAGCAATAAAAAATAAAATTCGATGATGCACCCGCTGAATACCGTACTTTTCAATAATCAAGTCCGGTTCCTCTGTAAATGTTTTATAAGCAAAATAAAAAAGAGCTAATACATCATTCATGTCGTTCTCCATACGTTTCTTCAACTTACAACTGCCCCTTTCTGCTCACTAAACCTTTCTCTTCCTTAACTATACTACAACGGTCCCTTGATGAAAAAAACTTCTCTATCTTACCCAAAGATAAAGGTCAATTATATTGACATAATAACAAAAGAGGCATACACTACAAATAAGTCAATGTTATTGACATATTTTTTCGAGGTGATTTTAATGAATAACCATTATACTGTCGGTACGTACTTACTTCATCGTTTATCTGAACTCGGTGTTCGCCATATGTTTGGTGTACCTGGTGACTATAACTTAACCTTTCTTGACGACGTGATTGATTTTGAGGGAATGGAGTGGATCGGTAATTGCAATGAGCTAAATGCCGCTTATGCAGCAGATGGCTATGCTCGCATTAACGGAATGGCAGCGCTCGTTACGACGTTTGGTGTCGGAGAGCTAAGTGCCATTAATGGGATTGCAGGCTCTTATGCTGAAAAAGTTCCTGTTGTAAAAATAACAGGTATGCCTACTACAAACGTAATGAATCAAAATTTATACGTTCATCACACGCTAGGAGATGGCAACTTTCAGCACTTTGGTAACATGTTTCAAGAAGTAACCGCTGCTCAAACGATGCTCACGCAGGAAAATGCGGCACAAGAAATTGATCGTGTCTTATTAGCGTGCTGGCATGAAAAACGCCCTGTGCATATTAATCTACCGATTGATGTGTATAACAAACCTGTAAATCCACCGGAACATTCCTTATTAGAACGTGGGATTTCATCGAATGCAACAGCGCTTGAGCAAATGCTCACAACCGTTATTCCTACCATTAAAGAAGCAACTTCGCCCGTCATTTTAGCGGATTACGAGGTGTATCGCTATCAAGCCCAAGAGGCGCTTATGTTACTTGCTGAAAAAACAGGCTTCCCTGTTGCTACACTCAGCATGGGTAAAGGTGTGTTTAATGAAACGCATCCTCAGTTTATCGGTGTTTATAACGGAGATCTTAGCTCTGATTATGTTAAAAATATGGTCGATCACGCCGATTGCATTCTATCTATCGGTGTTAAACTTACCGATTCGATTACGGGCGGTTTTTCTCATGAGTTTACAGAAGAGCAAGTGATTGATATTTCGCCATATAGTGTTTCAAAAAAAGCACTGAAATGGGCACCCATTACGATGCTAGACGCGTTAGGTGCGATCACAGATGCACTTGAGCAAAAGCCAACGCCAGCAACCACAGCTAGATTGGCTGCTTACAGCAACGAATCATCTTTTACAGCAACAAATACTACGCTTACACAAGAACGCTTTTTCGATCAAGTGTCTCACTTTTTACAAGAGGGAGATGTCATATTAGCCGAACAAGGTACGTCTTTCTTTGGCGCAGCTACTATGCCACTTCCAAAAGGAGCAACGTTTATCGGGCAACCTTTATGGGGCTCTATCGGCTATACGCTACCAGCCTTGTTAGGCTCACAATTAGCAGATGAAAGTCGCCGCAACCTATTACTGATTGGAGACGGTTCTTTCCAACTAACTGCTCAAGAACTATCGACGATGCTTCGTCAGCGCATTGCTCCTATTATCTTTTTAATTAATAATGATGGCTATACAGTAGAACGAGCCATTCACGGTGAAAACCAAGTGTATAACGACATTCAAATGTGGGATTATAGTAAGTTGCCAGCCGTATTCGGTGCTGCTGATGCTTCCGTTACGTACAAAGTGCGCACAGAAGAAGAGTTAGAAGCAGCTCTCCATAGCGCACAGAATTCATCACAGCTCGTTTTCATTGAAGTGATGATGGAGAAAAATGACACACCAGAGCTACTTACAGCTTTATCTAAACGATTTGCGAATCAAAATAATTAACGTTTTTTTGAAGCTGAATCAGTTGATTCAGCTTCTTTTGCGTATTTCTTCATTAGTAATAAGCCGCTTTAAACATTCCTAAACAACATTCTTTCCTTCTATCCCGTCTTTTTAGTAAAATAGAAAAGGTGTGGAAATGTTAGTATGTTACTCTGCTAATTCGTACAAAGTATTTAGTACGCGCAATATCTATTGCTTAGCGAATGTAGTACACTGATAATAGATCTTACGTAAAGGAAAGAGGAGCAAAATGGATAGGGAAAATATTGAACAAGCACCAAAACAGTCATTGCCTGACATTTTGGCGCAAACGGTAAAAACAGGCATCATTAAGTCCAACTTATTCCCCATGTTTGCCGGGTTAACGTTGGCTATGTATAAATATCATTACAGCATCGCAGATAAATGGCCAGAAATTGTGTATGCATTGATCGGCTCGATTTGTGTAATGGGAGCTGCAGGCGCCTTTAATAACGTATATGATCGCGATATTGATGCCATTATGGAACGAACGAAAAATCGTCCAACAGTAACAGGCGCCATTCAAGTAAAGACCGTCCTATGGCTTGCAAGTATTCTAACTGTCGCGGGCATTGGCATTTTATCACTCGCAACACCTCTTGCTGGTTTAATGGGCTTCTTAGGCTTATTTTTTTATTTGGTTCCCTATACAATGTGGACGAAACGTCGAACGATTTATAATACGGAAGTGGGAAGTATCTCTGGGGCGATGCCACCACTGATCGGATGGGCAGCCATCTACCCTGATGTCAGCCACCCCGCCATTCTTGGGTTGTTTATTATTATGATTATTTGGCAAATGCCTCACTTTTACGCCATCGGGATTCGCAAAGAAAAAGAATACAAAGCAGCAAACGTGCCAATGCTACCTGTAGTGAAGGGCGCACGACGCACGTATATCCAAACGAATGTGTATTTAATCATTTTAATTGCCAGCAGCTTCTTGCTTGGATCCCTTAGTTATGGACTTATGTATGTTTCTTTACTTCTGGGCGTTGCTTGGCTTTTACTTAGTATTTTTGGCTATAAACGGATGGATTCTGAAAAGTGGGCAAAGAATATGTTTATTTTCTCCTTACTACACATGACTATTCTTTTTTCCACCATTATTATTTACTCCTTAGTGGGCATAGTATTTGGCCTATAAAAAAACAAGCAAGACCGGGAAATTACCTTTCCTGGTCTTGCTTGTTTACATACTTATATTGATTACGTTGAATCGTATAATACAGCACGGTAACCTCTTGATTATTTAACCGTTTTAGTTGTTCTTGTTTTGAAAACTGATAGTGAAAATGGCATTTTTCATTCACGCGGCGTGATTGATCATTAAAGTCAAAGTGACCACACCATATCGTTTCAAGAAAAAGCTCTTGGAAGCTATAGCGAATCACTTCCTTAACAGCCTCTGGTACATAGCCTTGACCCCAATAATCCGGATGAAGAACATAGCCAATTTCCCGTTGACGATCATGGGTAATCGTTTCATCAGGTTTGCGCAAATGCAAACCTATACTGCCGATCACAATGCCGCTTTCTAGATGCTCGATTGCGTAACAGTCTTGTTCAGCAATAAAAAGCGCAACAACTTCTTCACTTTCTTGTAGTGATTGGTGTGGGGCCCATCCGGCTCTTGGACCCACTTCGGCTCTTTTTGCATAATCATACAGAGCTGGCGCATCCCCAAGCTCCCATTGTCGTAAACGAAGCCTATGAGTGAGTAGTTCTTTCATCGTTTAGAACTCCTTTTCAAAGAACAATACCATATTCATCCAAAGTCTACAATCCCATTTCCCCCAAAAAGTGAAGGGGGCAAATTATAAATAATGAAGCATACTATAAAGAGGTTTAATGGCTTTAAGACAAAACTTTCAGAAACCTTGATATGAAAGGGCTCGCAAACTTAAATTAACCTTAAAATTAAGTAATTTTTCTCAAAAAACGTTTACTTTTTACAAATCTTTAGTACGCTTTTTCTATAGAGTATTTTCACGTATTAAATTCACATTGACAACAATTTAAGTATGAGTGTATTATGTTACTAGTACACTGTCTTGCGTTTATCGTTAGAGATCTTTCCCTTACAGAAAAATTTTTCCAAAAATACGCTATTTAAGCCAAATAGTCCTTCTCTTTTAAACGCAAATTTGGTATGCTTTTCTAGGTAAATTTTTGATATTTTTTCGGTATTAATTACCAACTAAAGCGAATACCAATCCAAATACATTACGATGGAGTTGCTATTATGGAAGATAAATTAAAAAGAAGCTGGACATTGCGGTTTCTCTATTATTTTCTAATTTTACTTGCCTTGTTTTTCTTATACGGTTTTCAAGATGCCAACTCAGGCACTTATATTTATAACGAATTTTAATCCGGGAGGTCTTTTTTAAAAATGAAGTTACTACGTACAATTCAAGACCAAGCACTAACGAATCCGGATGCTTCAGCTTTTGTTTCAGAAGATCATGTATTAACGTATCGTGAATTATGGGAGAAGTCAGATCAACTTGCTTATGAGTTACATGAGCGCAAGCTTGTTAAAGGATCACCGATTCTCGTATATGGTCACATGGAAACGGAAATGATGATTTCTTTCCTTGGTTGTGTAAAAGCTGGACATCCATATATTCCTGTAGATACATCGATTCCAACTGAACGAATTGTTAAAATTATTGCAAGCTCACAAGCAGAACTTCTAATTAACAATTCAGGCAAAGCAGTTGATCTTGGAGAGGTAGCTTTACCTATTCTGGAAAAAGCAGATTTTCCTTCAGTATTACAACAAGGAACATCCTTATCAGCGGAGCATTGGGTACAAGAAGACGACAATTTTTATATTATTTATACGTCAGGTAGTACGGGTAATCCGAAAGGTGTTCAGATTACAGCAAACAATCTTCAAAGCTTTGTGGATTGGATGGTTAAAGACTTTCCACTTACATCGGGCCAACGCTTCCTGAACCAAGCACCATTTTCTTTTGACTTATCCGTAATGGATCTATATCCAAGTTTAGCAACGGGCGGAACGTTAAGCGCGATTACAAAAGAAATGATTGCACGTCCAAAAGTTCTTTTTGAAGAGCTAAAGAAATTAGATATCCAAGTATGGACTTCCACTCCTTCATTCGTACAAGTTTGTTTAATGGATCCGTCTTTCAATCATGAATTATTGCCAAACGTGGAGGTTTTTCTTTTCTGTGGTGAAATTCTTCCTAGCGAAACAGCTCGCGAGCTATTAACTCGTTTCCCTAAAGCAACAGTCTTTAATACGTATGGACCAACAGAAGCAACGGTTGCAGTAACAGAAATCGAAGTTACTCATGCTGTATTAGATGAGTACACAGCGCTTCCAGTCGGAAAAAGCAAAGGCGATTCGCGCATCATTATTGTTGATGAAGATCGCAATGAAGTTCCAGAAGGTGAGCATGGAGAAATCATTATTGCTGGTCCTAGCGTCAGCAAAGGGTACCTTGGTGAACCTGCTCTAACAGAAAAAGCATTCTTTATGTATGACGGTGTTCCTGCCTACAAAACAGGTGATGCTGGTTACTTGAAAAATGGCCAACTTTTCTATAAAGGACGCTTAGATTTCCAAATTAAACTTCACGGTTATCGCATGGAGCTTGAAGAAATTGAGCATCAATTAGCAAAGTCAAGTTACGTTAAGCATGCGGTGATTGTTCCTAAAGAAGATCAAAATGGAAAAGCAGAATACTTAATCGCTGCAATCGTTCCAGAAGCGCATTCCTTTGAAAAAGAATATCAACTTTCAAGTGCGATTAAAAAAGATTTAAGCGACGTTCTTCCTGCCTATATGATTCCTAGAAAATTTGTGTATATGGAAGAATTAGCGATTACACCGAATGGTAAGATTGACCGCAAGCAGCTTAAAGAAGAGGTAACAGTATGACGGTTTTTGGTTCCTTTTCTTTCTTCTTCATCCTAGCTGCATTTCTCATCCCAACGGTCATTCTTGGCCTGCAGGGAAAAAGCAATAAAACGTACAACATGATCATGAACCTTTTGTTTTTGATTATTATCTTTTCCAACGTATCAAATGGTAATGTAAACAAAACCATTTATGCAGCCATTTGCCTTGTGATCTTTACAATTTGGCAGATGATGATTATTAAAGGATATATCGCTTATCGCAAACGGGAAAACAAGACAAGTACGTTTTATATTGTTGTGATTTTGTCTATACTACCGCTTGTTATTTCAAAAAGCATGCCATTTATCGATAAACACCTTTCTTTCATTGGTTTCTTAGGTATATCGTACTTAACCTTTAAAGGTGTTCAAATCGTAATGGAAACAAGAGATGGCTTAATTAAAGAACAGTTACCACTCGATCGTTTAATTTACTTTATCTTGTACTTCCCAGCGGTTTCATCTGGGCCGATTGATCGGTATCGTCGTTTCGATAAAGACATCTCTACCGTACCAACGTCTGAACAATATCAAGAAATGCTTTACATTGGTATTAACCGTATTTTCCAAGGTTTTCTCTATAAATTCATTATCGGCTATTTAATCAACAATGAATTACTGTTAAAGTTAAATGATATATCTTGGATTAGCACCTTCCAGCGTGAAATTATTTATATGTACGGTTACAGCCTTTATCTATTTTTTGACTTTGCTGGTTACAGTGCCTTTGCAATTGGTGTCAGTTATATTATGGGTGTTCGCACACCTGAAAACTTTAACAAACCATTCATCAGTCGCAACATTAAAGACTTCTGGAATCGTTGGCATATGACTTTATCCTTCTGGTTCCGTGATTATGTTTACATGCGTCTCGTGTTTTGGATTACAAAAAAGAAATGGATTAAAGATCGCATTGCCATTTCCAATATCGGTTATGTCGTATTGTTCATGCTTATGGGAATATGGCACGTCGCCGGTGGGGCTGCGCTTCAATACATTGTGTACGGTTTGTATCATGCGCTCATTATGGTGTTATACAATTACTTCGAAAAGTGGAACAAAAAGCATAAAAAATGGCCACAAAAGAATAAATTCGTACACGTCTTTTCTATTTTCTTAACGTTTAACTTTATTTGTTTTGGTTTTTACATTTTCTCAGGTCACTTAACAAATTACTGGCAGAGTGGAAACTTTCTTCACTCTTAATACATTTAACTAAAAGGAGCGTATAACAAATGGAATTTAAAAATGAAGTTATTGAATTGCTTGCAGAGATTTGCCAAGAAGACGAGGTAAAAGCAAACCCAGATATCGATTTATTTGAAGCAGGACTTCTAGACTCTTTCGGAACGGTTGAAATGCTTGTAGAAGTTGAAAGCCGCTTTGGTATTTCAGTTCCAATTTCTGAATTCGATCGTGATGTATGGAATACACCAAATCATATCGCTGAGCAACTGGCTAAATTAAAATGAAGAAGAAGCCGGTTTTCGGCCCTGTCATATTAGCGGTTGTTCTGTTGCTGGGGCTAGTCCTCGTTCCTAGTACGTGGGTGGCAAGCATCATCCCTGACAAACGAGTTTCATCAGCAGCAACAGAACTAAATCCGCTAGTGTTTCAGGGGCTTTACGTTCAAGATAAGATGCTGCAAGACGATAAATACTTACCGATTTACGGATCATCTGAGTTAAGTCGTCTCGACCGCTATCATCCTTCCAACTACTTTAAAGTAAATCCAGCTGGGTTTACCCCTTTTCTAGTAGGGCGTGGAGGAAGTCAGTCTCTCGTTCATTTCTTGAACTTTGCAGCACATAAAGATCAGTTAAAAAATAAAAAGATGGTCTTCATCCTATCCGCTCAATGGTTTATTCCTGAAGGATCTGATGCAGCTCACTTTTCTCCAAACTATTCATCGCTACAAGGCTATGACTTAGCGTTTAATAAACAAATAAGTCCAGCTTTAAAGAAGCGTGCCATGAAGCGATTGTTAAAGTTTGATTCTATTAAAAATGATGATATGCTCACAACATTATACAAAGGTGACGTTTCCCATGATCCATGGGATAAACGTAAAGCCTCATTGCTTCGCCCATTTGCTTCATTTTACAAGAAAAGTTTAGATAAGAAAGACTTATACTATACCCTTGTTGGTGGTTCTCCACGTTCACGTACAATCAGTCAGTCTGTTAAAGATAAGAGCTGGAAACAACTCGATCAAATGGCTGCCAAAGAAGGAAAGAAACATTCTAAAAGCAATCCTTTCCGAATTGATGATCGTGCCTACCGCAAAATGAAAGCAAAAGTACCGTCATTGCATATGACGCGTATGAATGATAGCTTTGGAAAATCTCCAGAGTATAAAGATTTCCAACTTGTTCTAGATGTTTTGAAAGAAGCAAAAGCAAAACCATTGTTTGTCATCGTTCCAGTAAATGGACTATGGTATGACTATATGGGCTTCCCGAAATCGGGTCGTTATGCTTTCTATAACAAAGTGAAAAAACAAGTGAAGAAACAAGGCTTTAAAGTAGCTGACTTTTCAAAACATGAATACGATCCTTACTTTATGAAAGATGGTATTCACCTCGGTTGGAAAGGTTGGGTTCACTTCGACCGCTCTTTACTTAAGTTTTATAACAATAATTAATTCAAAAAAAGCAAGGCCTCTTGTAAAGGAGACCTTGCTTTTTTAATTTGGAACAGGCTCTAAAATACCCATTTCTAACACCGTATCCACTGCTAATGTTTTAACGCCAGCAGAGAACCTTACAATTAGCTTATCAATGGTTAAATCTTTTATTTGTCCTTGACCAAAGGTTCGATGATGAACGATGGTTCCTGGGACTAGATGATTGCGGCTTTTAATGGCATTGGGATTATAGCTTTTACGTGGTGGAATGATCCGTTTTTCTTGCTTACCCTGCAATCGTGTTTTCTTTGGCGCAGGCATCGTTAGCTCTTTCACATAGGTAACGAAAGAGGATTCTCCTCCTTGCTCTTGATAGCTAAGAAGCTCTAGATGTTTTTTTGCCCGGGTCATACCTACATAAAATAAGCGTGTGGCTTCTTCTAACCCTTCTCTTGATTTTTTATCTTCAGCCGACGGAATGACACCATCTACTAAATCAATCATATACACATGGTCAAATTCTAAGCCTTTGGCGCTATGAAACGTCGATAGTGTTACAACGTTTTCCCCTTTACGGAACTTAGCCTGCTTCATAACCCGCTCTAAATGCTTTAAGCGCTGCGCAAACTCTTCCATGCTCCGTAAATCCGTCGCAATCTCTGCAAGCGTATCTAAAATGCTCAGGATATAGTCTTTGCGAAAGCCGAGGCGTTCACACATTTTCAGCACACTTTTCTCGTAATGAAGGCGATAGCGAATAACCGAAATCGCTTGTTTTGGTGGCATTCCCTTCATTTCCCTAAGTGTATCTCTACATTCAAGAAGATGCTTGTGCTGATACTCGTGGAGCGTCACATGAGACAGCAGCGTATCAAACACGGACACATTGCGTGAATGCACCCTCGTTAGTTCGATGAACTGTTTTTTGGATACATAGCCTTTTAATTTTGAATAGACGCCTTCATATAAATCCAACCGCTTATCCGTATACGTCATGCGCATAATATTTAACAGATCTTGGACAACCCAATGTGAGAAAAAGCGATGATCGGCATCTTTCATATAAAATGGAATACCCGCTTGATCAAAAACATTCATAAGTGCTGTTGAGGATGCATTGTTACGATACAATAGTGCGATATTTTTCAAGTTAGACTGTTGTTTTAATTGCTTTACTATATACGTGGTTTGCCCTTGTAAAGACGAAAGGTGTTTGATAGCAATCGGTTCATGTGGGGGATTTTCAGTGAACATATTTTTCTCATAGCGTTGTTTATTTTGCTTAATAAACGTATTCGCTACCGACACAATATCGGCAGAAGAGCGATAATTTTGTTCCATGTAGAGAATTTTTGCTGTTGGATATACGTCTTTAAAGCGTAATAAATAGTGAGGTTCCGCACCTCGCCAGCTATAGATCGACTGGTCATCGTCGGCAACCACACATAAATTCTGATGATGACTTACGAGCTTTTCAATGATTTTATGTTGAACGAGTGACGTATCTTGACTCTCATCGGTTAAGACATAATCATAGCGGCTCTGATAGTCTTTTTGTACCGTTTCGTTTACTGCAAGAATCTCTTCAGCTAAAACGAGCATATCATCGAAATCTAGCAAGCGCTCACCGTACCCCGTTCGCTTTATATGTTCATATTCTGAAACGATTTTCGCGGCATGTGGCACATCCGTTTTTACAGCTGCCCACTCGCTTTCTGGAATCATTTTATTTTTTAAATAACTAATATGTGTTGTCAGTTCATCTAACTGATCATCGGTAATGTTCTCACCCGCATAGCGCTGAAACAACTCGCGGAGAATCATTTTCTTGTGTAGGGCGCGGTGGCCTTCTTGCGTAGCTTCGCCATCTAGATGGCCTTCAATAATCTGAAAGGCTACACCTTCTTTCGCAAATTGCTTGCGCACCATTTCAAAAGCAAGACTATGAATGGTCGAGAAGTCTACAGGAGGCAGCCCTGGAAAAAAAGTAGCGTAACGCTCTTTCATATCTTCTGCCGCTGCTTTACTAAAGGTAACAGCTTTAATACGATAAGGCTGAACGTGCTTTTCTTGAATAAGATAGCCAATGCGCATAATAACGGTCGTCGTCTTCCCAGACCCAGGAGAAGCTAAAAGCAACAACGGTCCTTCTGTATGAAGAACGGCTTCTTGTTGAACATCATTTAACGTGACACCTAAAGTCTGTTTCTGTCTTTTAAAATAGTCGTGCATGCCTAACATGTCCCCTCAATAGTCATTGTTGTGACCATTATAACATCTTCATTTCTTCACGTTAGAAATATCTTTACTTTATGTAATAACTCTTCTCCTAAATTAGCAAACGCCTCATCATAAAAAGATGCTGTATAGCGAATAATCCCAAGTGCTTCTATGTAATAAAGAAGATGCTTTAAGGCATCGCTAGGTTCATGCTCCCGGCCATATTCCGTTAAAAAAGCGTCTTCAAGCGTTCCATTTCTCAATTCGCGATGAAAAAATTTAGTAAAGTCTTCCCAGGTAATACCTGGTCGTGCTTGTTCGTAATCAATTAATACAAGCTTTTTATTCACACTATACATGTTTCGAAAACCAAGATCTCCATGAATGGTTACTTTAGGCAGACGACGATATTCATGATCAATTTTTGCTATATGAGGGGTAAACAATGAATATAATTGTATTACCTTTTCTTCGTAAGAATGCTTAGTTACTTCTTTTTCTAACCGTTTTATAATACTCAAATCATCATTGTCTAATGAGCGTTGCGCACTATGGTGAAAGGTCTTTACTAACTGAGCTGCTTCTTTCATAACACTCTCATTCATTGCCGTCACTTCCACCAATGGTAGGTGTTGTGAAATGATCATATATAGCGGTGTTTCCGATCTTGTTCTCTGTACCTCTAATCCATGAATAAAAGGCGATTGTACGTAACTTTGACCGGTTTCAACTTCTGCTTCATACTTGCTCTTATTGTAAAGCACTTTAATAAAAACTTGCTGATTATAACGTTCACTATAACCCGTGTAATGGGTATGAGGGGAAGAATGAGGGACAAGCTTTACTTCACCTTTGATCCAATCTGATACGATTTGTTGAGGGCTCACGTTATTCATTCCTTTCCTGTAATTATTGTGTGCTCCATACTAACAAGCCACCTATAATGAAAAAACAACCGTTTAACGTCACACCAAGTAGCACGGCAGTTAATGTCCGAGCAAGAATGGCTGAAAAAATGCCAAGAGTACTAACAATCATTAAAAGGAACACCGCTGTAGTCGTTTCAAGGTCTTCTTTCATAAAAATTCGAAAAAGCACAGCATTAATAACGACAAATGCTAACGAACATAAACTCCATGTAGTTCGCATATACCACACCACCTTCTTTTACTATACGTCGTGTGGCACTTCTGCGTGAACAAAGGGACACAATACTTCCTCTGTTTCGTGACGCAATGCGGGGAATAGACTTGGTTGTGTGCGAGTGGACCTGGTCTGTGCGCGAATCGAGGATTTTTGTGTGCGAGTGGAGCTGGTCTGTGCGCGGCGAATCGAGGATTTTTGCGCGCGAGTGGACCTGGTCTGTGCGCCAATGAGGACTCTTGTGTGCTTTACTCTTTTCGCCATCATCGAAGAGCTTTTACGCTATTTCTTCTCATTTTTGAGCGTATTTATGAGATGATCTCTTCATTTTCTCTTTTTTTATCCCTTACCTACGTTGTTGGAAGCAAATTACCTGGTCTGCGCGCGAATCTGGGGCTCCTGCGCGCGAACGGACCTGGTCTGCGCGCGTTTACAGAAGAGCTTGCCATGGCTGCTTATATGCAAGACAATCTAGCATCAAATGAACGAACAACATGAAAAAATGGCTTGATCACCGAAACGGATGATGAAGCCATTTTTTATGTGCTAAGGCTGTTTATGCCCCAGCCTCTTCTGATTCTATTGAATATTCACGATCACGTTTATGAATACCAAGAGCATAATAGCTAATCGTTACAACTGCTAAGAACACAAGCCCGATATAGAGCGAGACTCTCGTCGCAGGATTAAACCACATTCCTACTAATACCATGAGCAAGAACAGGATCGTTACATAATTAGAAAACGGGGCAAGCGGCATCTTAAATGGATGACTCCCAAGCTCTGCCGCTTTCGCTTTACGGAAGCCAATATGACTAATTAAAATAACAAACCATGGAATCATACCAGGTAAGACACTTGAGCTATATACGGAAACAAACAGCCCCTTAGGTGCCACGTAGTTTAAAATGACGCCAAGTACGAGGCCAACTAGCACGGCTAGCGTACTAAACAACGGTACACCATTACGTGTAACTTTCGTAAAGAATTTCGGAGCTTGACCATTCACACCAAGCGTATATAACATACGCCCCGCACTGAAGATTCCACTGTTACAACCAGACATCGCCGCTGTAATAACGACAAAGTTAATAATACCAGCAGCTGCTGTAATCCCAACTTTCGTAAAGGTTGAAACGAATGGACTGCCTAATGATTGCAACTCATTCCACGGATAGACCGTCACAATAACAAAGATAGCGCCAATATAAAAGATTAAAATGCGCCAAACAATGCTTTGAATGGCGTTTCGCAATGTTTTCTGTGGATCTTGAGCTTCACCCGCTGTAATCCCAATTAATTCAACACCTTGATAAGCACCAATAACAAGTGAGAGTGCAAAGAAAAAGCCAGAAAAACCACCTGTGAAAAAGCCGCCATGACTCCATAGATTAGATAGTCCAATCGCATGTCCGCCATTTCCAAAACCAAAAAAGATAATCCCAAAGCCGGCAACGATCATTAGTAAGATCGTCACTACTTTAATCATCGCAAACCAAAATTCAAATTCACCAAATGATTTTACAGATATTAAGTTCGCTGCGCCAAGAATGACCATCACAATAATACCTGGAATCCACGGTGATAAATCTGGAAACCAAAACTTCATATACGCCCCAACAGCAATGATTTCTGACATTCCTACCATCACCCATTGAAACCAGTTACTCCAGCCTGTTAAGTACCCTGCAAGTGGATGAATATAACGATGACCAAATGTTGCAAAGGAACCTGTACTCGGCTCCACATATAACATTTCACCCATTGCTCTCATAATAAAAAAGAGAAACATACCCGCAATACCATACGCTAGCAACACGGATGGACCTGTCCAACTAATCGTACTTGACGAACCCATAAACAAGCCAACACCGATTGTTCCACCCAATGCAATCATTTGTATATGACGGGCACTCAGGCCCCGTTTTAACTGTTCATTTGCCACTTTAACTTCCTCCTCTGCAAATCTCTCTACGTTGTTGTTTGAAGTAGCACGCTTCAACCCTTCACTACGTTAAAAAAATATACTTTTCCATCATAAACAATCCTCATTATAAATACAAATGTTTTTTTCAGGAGGACATTTTGTGATAACGCTTACATAAAGGTAAATAATAAAACTCCTCTAGCTGACTACACTAAAGGAGTCCAATTATTTCACATTATAAAGTTTTCTATTAGTAAAACTTCAAACTGAACGATGCTAGAAAATTAACGACGCACCTTCTCTTTATCACTCAATCCGAGCGTATCTGCTGTTGAAGCAAAAATTTTACGGAATAAATCTGGGTGTTCAGAAAGTGATACGCCATATGACGGAATCATTTCTTTAATCTTTGGTTCCCAATTCTTTAAATGTTGTGGGAAACATTTCTCTAGCACTTCTAACATTACGTGAACGGCAGTAGAAGCACCTGGAGAAGCCCCAAGTAAGGCTGCGATTGATCCATCTGACGCACTCACAACTTCTGTTCCAAACTGTAGCGTCCCTTTGCCACCAGCCTCTGTATCCTTAATAACTTGAACACGTTGACCTGCTACAACAACTTCCCAATCTTCACTTTTTGCATTTGGGATAAATTCACGAAGTTCTTCCATCCGCTTTTCATTTGATAACAACACTTGTTGAATTAAATATTTCGTTAGCGACATTTCCTTCATTCCAGCAGCAAGCATCGTAAAGAGGTTATTCGGTTTCACAGAACCGATTAAATCCATGTTTGAGCCTGTTTTTAAGAATTTTGGAGAAAAGCCTGCAAACGGTCCAAATAGCAGTGACTTTTTATTATCAATATAGCGTGTATCAAGGTGAGGAACCGACATCGGTGGCGCACCAACTTTAGCTTTTCCATACACTTTCGCATGATGACGATCCGCGATTTCTTGATTTTTACATACTAAGAAAAGACCACTTACTGGGAATCCACCGATTTGCTTCGATTCTGGAATTCCTGTTTTTTGTAATAACGGTAGGCTACCTCCACCACCGCCAATAAAGACGAACTTCGCTGTATGATGTTCAATTCTGCCATCACTTAAATTATGAACCTTTACTTCCCATTTGCCGTCTTTCGTGCGCTTAATGTCTTTTACACTATGACGATAGTTAATCTCAACATCTTGCTTCGTTAAATGTTCAAATAACATACGCGTTAATGCACCGAAGTTCACATCCGTTCCAGAATCAATCTTCGTTGCGGCAATTGGTTCCTTGCTCGTACGGCCTTCCATAATTAACGGAATCCATTGTTTTAGCTTGTCTTGTTGGTCAGAAAATTCCATTCCCTCAAACAGCGGATGGTTTGAAAGCGCTTGAAATCTATTTTTCAAGAAGTTCACATTGCTTTCCCCTTCTACTAAACTCATGTGGGGAATCGGCATAATAAATTCTTTTGGATTAGAAATCAAGTTGCTTTTTACGAGATACGACCAGAACTGTCTTGATAGCTGGAACTGTTCATTGATCTTAATGGCTTTTGAAACGTCCACTGTGCCATCAGGCTTCTCTGTTGTATAGTTCAACTCACATAACGCCGCATGTCCTGTGCCTGCATTGTTCCATTCGTTAGAACTTTCCTCACCTGCTTTAGTAAGCTTTTCAAATACTTTAATTTCCCATGAAGGTGCTAATTCTTTAAGAATGGCTCCCAATGTTGCACTCATAACACCGGCACCAATTAAAATAACATCAGTTTGTTTCTGCATGCTGCTCATGATAGATAACCTTCCTTATTCCCTATTTTTACAAAAAAAAGAGTAGGCACTCTCGCTTACAAAAGCAAGGGCTACCTAGGAACAACCTTTCTACCTCCATTATAACCCAAACACTTCACAATTTTAAAATATACACTATTATCTGATAATTATATCGCATAAAACGTTAGTAAAAAAGGGTGAAAATATACACTTCACCCTTCTATGCTACCTTTTTGTTCGTCTTTTTCAAAGATTTTGCTTTTATTATTTATCCTATATGCTGTAAAAGCGCTCGTAACATTCATACAAGCCCACCCTACAGGACGAAATAAATGTAACCTTGCGCACTACTTTCCTTTTTTTGAACATGCTATGATTATGATAACTATAAGTAGAGGTGAATATAATGACTGTATTTTCATCGTACCTAAAAGAAATAAAAAGTACAGACGAGCGTCGCATTATGGAAGATTTGTTAAAGTGGGTTGCCACGACGTTTCCCTCATTACAAGCAACACTAAAATGGAATACTCCTATATTTACAGATCATGATACATTTATAATCGGGTTCGCACACGCTTCTCGTCATATTAGTATTTCACCTGAGCAATTGACGTTACAAAAATTCGCAAACGAGATTACACAAGCAGGCTGCACCAAGACCAAAAATCTCATGCAAATTCCGTGGGGTACTGCGATTCCGTATGAGTTAGTGCAAGCGATCATCGCCTTTAATATAAAAGATAAAGCACAGTGTACAAGCTTTTGGCGCAGTCATACTTAATGCTTTTTCACAAAGAATCAGGGAAAAAACGCAACCAAAAAAATAAGCGGCGCAATGACTTACACAGCATGATTGGTAAGACAGCACCAAAATGCCTAAGCTTTACTTTACTAGCGAACATCACTTGCTTCACTTCATCTATTGGTCGCGTTACTTTCCAAACCGCTTGCGATAACCGCACTTCCGACAGAGCTCTTCAACCGCTTCACGACGTGAAAAGCCATCGACAATGTTTTGTGCCCGCTCACCTTCAATAATATTGGAGAACGTATCAGAATTAATATTGCCAAGATCAATAACCCCTTCACCGTCTAGACAGCAAGGAATGACCGTTCCATTCGCTAAGATTCCAGCCTGATTACGCAAACCATAACAAAAGCCTTTGCCATCATCTTCTTCCTCATGAAGTGCCGGCCATTGAAACTCATAATCTTGATTAATATAAATACGATCCGCAATTTTCAGGCCCTTACCTGGCGTCACGCGCTCTTGAATCTCGTACGGCAAATCGAATTCTTTTTCAATAATGGAGAGCAATTCGCGATTGCGTTTACGGTCTTCATTTGTGGCATTATCGGGTGTTAGGTTCCATAAGCGCAGAGAAACAATAAGCGAAGACTGGCTTGTTGCCTCGCGAATAAAGGATAGGATGCTGCGCACATAGCCTTCCTTATCTTCAGAGCCTTCATGACCATCAAAGCTATGCAATGAAAAATTCATTTGCCGCAGCGCCGGTTTATTTAATAATTTCTCGCGCTTCTTATTAATAAGCGTTCCATTCGTGGTAATGTTAACTTTAAAGCCCTTTTCATGGCTCATATCTAGTAGCTGATCAATCTTAGGGTGCAATAGCGGCTCCCCTTTAACATGAAGATATATATAATCTGTATGCGGCTTAATTTGATCAAGCCGTTTTTCGAAATCTGCTAACGATAGGAACTGCTTCTGTCGTTCCGTTGGTGGGCAGAAACTACACGCTAGATTACAAACACTTGTAACCTCTACATAAAACTTTTTAAACTTTTTCATTGTTTCCTCATTTCTATTGCTTGCCTCTTACCCTCATTTTACACGTTAACAGAAAACCGTTCTACCATAAATAAACCACCTCGTATGTTCGAAGTGGTCATGTTTGCTTACTTAACGGAAATTCCTACTGTTACACCATCAATGACGGTATGCTTCATATCAGGCGTCGTACCATATTCATAGTGAGTAAGCACCAGATTGCTTAAGAACAACGCCTTATGTTCTTCTAGCATTCGTTGCATTGCAGGATTCAGATCAAGAACTAAGTGAATCCGCTCTTCCACCGGCAATTGTAATGCTTTGCGGTATTGTTGCACCGCACGGATGAGCTCCCGTACTACTCCTTCATCTCGCAATTCATCGGTAAGTACCGTGTTAAGTAGAACACTAAACCGTAGATTACTCGCCATTTCAAGTCCTGGTTTCGTAGAAGTACGTACATCGAAATCTTCTTTTTCAAGCGTAAATGCTTTCCCCTCTTTCGTAGTTACGATACAGAAGCCTTCTGTCTTGGCCTTAACAATGGTTGCTTGTGATAAAGCTGCAACGAGCGCTTTGATGACTGCACTATCACTGCCGAATTTCGGCCCAACAACACGGAAGTTTACACTCATCTCATACTGCACATCATGGCTCATTTCTGATTGCCATACAACCTGTTTCACGTTGATTTCTTCTTTTACGATATGTTCGTATTTTTTCAGATGCGTTACTTCATGTTCCTCACCAACAACCGTTAGCACCGACAGCGGTTGCTTCGTTTTAATAGCTGCCGCATTCCGTGCCGATCGAGCCAGCTCAATCACGTTTCGGACGGCATCCATTTCCGCTTCTAGCTCGCGATGTTACTCCTGCTTATTGGCGACGGGAAAATCAGCAAGATGAACACTCGTACCTGTCAGATGAAAATGAAGATCTTCGGCTAAAAAAGGCGTATACGGTGCAAGTAACTGACTCGTTGTTACTAGCACGGTATACAAAGTATGATAAGCTGCGAACTTATCTTCTGTTAATCCTGTTCCCCAAAAACGCTCACGCGATCGCCTTACATACCAATTGCTTAGGTCATCAATAAATAGCGCAAGTTCGCGCGCTCCTCCAGTAAAATCGTACTGATCTAAATGCTTCGTAACAGCTTCTGTTACCGTCTGTAAGCGAGAGAGCAGCCAGCGATCAAGCAACGTCTGTTTTCCTGCAGGATCTGTCGGCACGAAGCCATCAATTTCTTGATATAACGTATAAAAGCTATATACATTTTGTAGCGTATCAATGACTTTAGACTTCGCTTGACTAACAATGTTTACGGAAAACCGCTTATTATTCCACGGTGCACTATCTGCTAATAGTGCCCACCGGAGCGCATCTGCGCCATACGTTTTCACTAAGTCGAGCGGATTGATTACATTGCCTTTACTTTTAGACATTTTCCGTCCATGTTCATCTAAAATATGCCCAAGTGATAACACTCGTTTGTAAGGAGCTACCCCTTTGTATAACGTTGATACAGCCAGCAAGCTATAAAACCAGCCACGCGTCTGATCGATGCCTTCAGCAATTACATCGGCCGGAAACTGTGTTTGAAATAGCTCCTTATTTTCAAAAGGCACATGATATTGCGCAAACGGCATCGCGCCGCTATCAAACCAAACGTCAATTACTTCCTTTGTTCGTTTCATATCACAGCCACAAGCTGCGCACGTCACGATGACATCATCCACATAGGGGCGATGTAACTCTAACGCCTCACCCATTCCACTTTTCGCATGTTGGCGAAGCTCCTCGATGCTTCCTGGCACAAATTGATGCTGACAGCCTTTGCAAATCCATGCATTTAACGGCGTCCCCCAATAACGATTGCGCCCGATATTCCAATCCACGATCTTGTCTAAAAAGTTACCAAAGCGTCCGTCTTTAATATGATGAGGATACCACGTAACCTGCTCGTTATTACGCTGCAACTGATCCTTAATCCTTGTGGTTTCAATGAACCAGCCTTCCATCGCATAATAGAGCAACGGCGAATCACAGCGCCAACAGTGCGGATAGCTATGCTCATATTTTTCTTTAGCAAACAGTAACTTTCGATCTGCCAGGTGCTTAATGATTTCCACATCACAGTCTTTCGCAAAGTCACCCGCTAACGCCGGAAATTCCTCCGTATAACAGCCCTTTTCATCCACAATCACGACAAAGCTAAGGTTACGTTCTTTCACCGCTCGGTAATCATCCTCGCCGTGCGCCGGCGCAATATGCACAACACCAGTTCCCGCATCTTCTGTAACAAAGTCAGCTGCAATCACCTCATAGCCACGCGTTAGCGTCGCGAGCGGAAACGGTGCCTCATAATTCATGCCGACGAACTGTGAGCCTTGGTGCTCACTTACGATTTGTGCCGTCTCAGGAAATAAAAACGGTACGCGTGCCTTTGAAACGATATACACGTCTCCTTCATGCAACACTTTGACATACGACAGCTGTTCATTGACCGCTAGGGCGACGTTTGCTGGTAACGTCCAAGGCGTCGTCGTCCAGCCTAAGAAATACGTACGCGCCTCTCCTTGCACCGCAAATTTAACCGTTGCCGCTAAATCTTTTACATCTTTATAGCCTTGTGCAACCTCATGAGAGCTAAGCGACGTCTGGCAACTCGGACAATACGGCATGACCCGATGACCACGAGACAAGAATATGCCACACACTTTCAATATAATCGTTATGAAGCGTGACATACGGATGATCTAGATCGACCCAATAACCAATTGCCTCGGTAAACTTCCGCCACTCTCCTTCATAATAAAAAACACTCTTTTTACACTCGTTAATAAATGCTTTGACTCCATACGCTTCAATTTCTTGTTTGCCTGAAAGTCCGAGCTTCTTTTCCACGCCAAGCTCTACCGGTAAGCCATGCGTATCCCAACCCGCCTTACGAATAACGTGATACCCTTTCATCGTCTGGTAACGTGCGATAAAATCTTTCATAACGCGACCGAGCACGTGCCCTGTATGTGGCAAGCCGTTCGCTGTTGGTGGCCCATCATAAAAAACAAACGAAGGACCTCCTTTTCGCTGTTCTACCGAGCGTTTGAAAATGTTCTGACTACGCCAATACTCTTGAATACGTTGCTCTCGTTCTAGTGCCTGTTCGTTTCCTTGTGCCTTTTTCATTTTCACCACACCTTTATTATGAAGTAAACACAAAAAAACCCGCCCCTAACATGATGTTAGGGACGAGTTATTACCCACGATACCACCCAAATTCTAGCGATCTCCCTTGTGCAAGATCGTCTAGCGCTCATACACGTACTATCATACGTGTTCCTTGTAACAGCGGAATCCCGGCAAAGCTTAGTTAACATTAGGCTTTGCTTCTCGGAGAGGATTTTCAATACACGCTGAACGTTGACTTTCACCATTCGTCAACTCTCTATAGATCAGGCTGTCTATTTACTCTTTCTCGTCATTGAATGTGTTGTGTTATTAGAATATACTATACGCCGCTACACTATAAATGTAAAAGTTTTCTAATTAACTGTTTTTCGCACAAAATAGTATGAACGAGATAGTGTTTTTTCCTTATGTAAAAAACATAGCAAACGACGATTTGTTCTATAGTCTAGATATCCTTTTAAATAACAACTTTATTAGTCAACTTCTTAATGTAAAATTCATGTTCATCATCTACACCTACAAGTAATTGATGATCAAGTGTTATTTTCAATGGGAAAATTTTTGATTTCTTTTCTGAGAACAACCATCTTCTATCTACACTTGTTAAAATAATAAAAACACCGTTATTGTGATCTTGCATAAAGTTTAAAGAAGAATGAGTAACTGGATCATTATCACTATCAAATATAGCAAATTCTTTAAATTTCTCACCGACCATTGGTGCATCTTTTACAATTAAACCAATTTCACTGATGTTCAAAATACTATTTACAGAAAATGACGATTCGTTTTTTGGATTCTCTTTATATCGAGCAATGAGTTCGACAATATTCCCTGCCGGATCTTCAAAATAGCAAGCATGCGCAGGCCAAAATGAAAAATCCGCCTCATCTTCTCCGTCCTCTAATAAGAGCGTTGTTTTTCCTTTCAACCATTTCTTTGCTTCTTGAAATTGATTGGAAGGAATATTAAATGCAAAATGATAATAGGGTTCCCCCACCACATTTTCATTAGTGAATTCTAAAATACCTTTACCAACCATAATTTTGAAATGTTTTGGACTTTCATCGTAAAGTGAAAAACCTAATTGTTGTGTATAAAATGCTTTTAGTGCTTCTAATTTATTTGTTTTTAACGACAACAACTTTATTTCCATAGCCTATACATCCCCCTCCAAAGTTCCATAAGTAAGTTACTACCCTACAAATGGGCCCGGTTGTTGCAATTGATTGTATCTTAATCTACTTTTTTCACATCAAAAAAACTGCCCCTAACATGATATTAGGGACAAGTTATTTCCTCTAGCGTTCATACGTACTATCATACATATTCCTCTAACGCTGGAAAGCCAGCAAAGCTCTGAATGCGTTATGTTAATAGAATTCACTTTACGCCGCTTTTCTAATTCACTTTTTAAACGAGCGTTTAAACATTAGTCGCGATAGTGATCATGCGTTGGTGTGAACACATCTTCCGCTGCCTTTCTCACAATCGCAAAGTGATCAACATTATAATGACCGTGTAACGTTTTATTATGATGCGCTATGATTTGCTCTGCGCTTAACAACTCATGATCCGTCGTTGAATGACCATCTCCCACTAACGTTACATCAAATCCAGAAATTGTCGCCGTTCTCACCGCACTATCAATACAATGTTGCGTCGCACAGCCCATGATGACCAGATGCTGAATTTTTAGCTGCTGCAAGTGTTCAAGCAATCCCGTTCCATAAAACGCATTCGTCGCTTTTTTATTAAAGTAGACTGAGTCGGCTGGGATGGAAAGCGCCTCATGCACTTCAAATCCCGCTCCTACGCCTGCTGCCACATCCAAATCTCGCACGAAAATGACTGGTACATCTAGCGTTTGTGCTGTCGCAATTACAAGATTGATATTTTGTAGCAACTGCTCTTTATTGTATACAGCCTGCTGTTCTCCCATGCCCTCAATTAACGCTTGCTGCGCATCTATCACTATTAAAACTTGGTTCAACTACCATCGTTCCTTTCAAGGTGTAAGTGTTGTACTGTAGTCTCATTCGGTATTGGGACGCACATCTCCTGCTTAACGGTAGTGCTTCCGGAAAATATTCTAAATTTATTGAATTTTAAATTCGTATAAATTAGAATAATAATAGGAAATCATTTCAAGGAGGAACAGTATGAAAATAATTCATTCACCTTTACCACAAGAAACGATTCGGCTGTCGGTTGAAAGCTCACCTGTTTGGGAGATGATTCTAGGTATTGCTGCGTTTACGCATCACCAATTACGTCATACCTTTGAATTTCATGAAAAATGGAACGAGCAGGCTCCTACCATGTCGGCAACATTAACCTCTCATTTACAAGACATTCAGCAGACAAATTTATGGTATGGCATGCTACTCTTGCAAAATAAAGTATCCGCTACTAGCGTTCCAGATTTTTCGAATAAAATTTCAGCCTTATCTCAACAAGAATTGTATGAAACACTCTTACCCTACAAAGATCGCTCGCTAGAGAAGCTAAGAAAAGAGACGGTTAGAGATGCACAATCTTTCATCTCATTTTCTGCTCATTTTCGCGGTCATGATTATTTAGAAGGCTACATTGTCACTCTTAGTCAAAAAAAGCCACACGAAATCATACAATTATGTAGTGAGACACTATCGGAATGGTATGCATGGATTCAGCAAACAGAAAATTGGGAGAAGTGGATGCAAGCGCTCGCTTTTGAAAAGAAAGCATACAGCTCAATCGATGTTATGAAACCAACAGAGGAAATCAAACGCATAACAGGTGGCGTAAACTATTTACCGGAACCTTCTATATGGCAGATTAAACTCGTTCCACACGTTTCTTATCGTCCATGGGTGTTAGAGCAACGCACGTGTGATACGAAGCTACTTTTTTATCCTTTACATGACGAAGCGCTAGTAGCGCCTGGCACACCGCCGCAAGCTTTAGTAAGAGGTCATAAAGCACTTGGAGACGAACTTCGCCTGAAACTATTACATCAAATGATGCAAGGTCCGCTCTCGCTTGGAGAGTTAAGTGTGCAATTCAATGTATCGAAAACGACCTTACATCATCAACTCTCTTTGCTTAAAGCAGCTAAATTTATCGGAGTTGATAAAGGTATTTATTTTGCAAATGCTACGGAAATTCAAGCATTCTCTACAAAACTAAGTCACTATCTGCATGCAAGTGAACCATCATGAGGACGACCTACTCTCGGTCATTTAAAGCACTTTGGATGGGTGAAATGATTTCTGGTTTTGCAGGCTCACTAGGTGGCATAATCAATGGGCTACTTCTTTACGAAGTAACCGGTTCAAAAGAATGGATGGGCGCTCTCTGGCTTCTCTACTTCTTACCTTCTCTCCTTCTTCAAGGTATGAGCGCTCCTTTTTTAAATTATGTGAAGAAAGAAAAATTGCTTAAACACTCACAATCTATTCGTTCCGCTGCCTACCTGTTACCGCTCATTGGCGCTCTTTGTGGCACAGATTATGGAACCATTAGTGGCTTAGTGCTTCTTCAATGCCTATTAGGAATTATGCAGCCAATCTATGGTAGTCTTGCCTTTTCAATCTTACCTGACATATGTGAAGAACAAGAATTAATCCGAGCAAATGGTTTATTAGATGGTACTATGCGCTTGATGAACTTTATAGCACCTGGTGTAACATCGCTGCTTCTTCTCGTCAGTCCTCTACACCTCATGTACATACTATCAAGCATCCTGTTCTTCTTCAGTTATCTTTCACTATCAAACATTCCACCTACTGCTACAAAATCCGTAGCACTCTGGTCAAAAAAGTTCTGGTGGGACGAGTTGAAAGCAGGTTATTACACCTTCTTTCAATTTCCTCGCTTAGTAAAACTAACGTTGCTCTCATCATTGGTTCAATTTGCCGTCGGAGCAACGATGGTCGTAAGCGTCCCGTTTATTCTGAGTGAGTTACACGGAGAAACATGGGAATATGCAACTTTTTCCGGTAGCTTTCCTGTAGGGTATACGCTAGGCCTTCTGTTACTAACAAAATTACCGAATAACAAATACGTTATGTATAGTGGATTAATAGGCGGCGGTTGTTCCTTTATCATGTTATTTTTCGTAGCTTCTATTCCCTTCGCTTGGCTTGCTGAATTAGTCGGTGGGATCTTATTTCCGCTATTTAACGCCCAAAGCGCAGCACTCTTTCAGCGAGAAGCGCCGAGAGAACGATTATCACAGCTAAGTTCTGTACGCCTACTCTTCCTGCGCGTAACGATGCCTTTAGGGATTCTGTTCGCATCCACTTCGTTCTTCGGAAGCAGTACCCGTTTTACGTATCTCATCATTGGTACTATCATTGTTATTCCAGGTATGTATGCCGTACTATCATCACTGCTCGTTCCACAGAAAGATTCACTCAAAAAAACAGTGTAATGAAAGAGAAGACGCCATCACACTACCTTATTTTTCAGTTAAGTGAATGCATAGGGATGATCTTCGTTGGCTATCGTCTGGCAGGAAAGATCCTCCCACTTTTTTTCACACTAAATTTTTTGTATATGTGTACTTTTAAAAGAATCTTTGTATTTCAAGCCAAAACCAAATAGTCTATCCATACATATATGAGCGATCCAAATGATCGCTATTATAAGTAAATAATCGTTTGAAAAAAACACGTAACACACTACGAAAAGAAAAGGTAAAATGAAGCTGTGCCCAACATTATACATCCTAGCACCTGTTTTTTGATTCATGGCATAACCAATCATCGTAAGATCAGGAGCTAATAAAAGGACAAAAAACAACCAAAGGGGATAGTCCATCCTCACATAAAGAACAAAGGATAAAGCAAACGCCATTCCATTTTCAATACGAATGATTGAATGAACCATCCTTGTATCCCCCTCTTTTAAAAATTTTGACTATCAATTCTTCCATAACGCTTTTATTTTCTTCATATTTCTCTTCATCTATAAGCGTCTTGATCGTTCGCATCACGTTTAATGCTTGTTGATAAAACTCAACTTTTTCCTCAAGCTGCATCATTTTTTGCTGAAATAATGTGACCGTTGAAGAATTGCATTCCGTTGATATCGATGTATTTCTTAAAAAAAGCAATTGTTGAATCTCTTTTATCGAAAAACCTAGTTGCTTAAATACAATGATCAGTTGTAGCTGTTTTTCACACTCTTCATCATATTCTCGATACCCATTTTCCCTTCGTTTTGGTTTCAATAAGTGCTCTTTTTCATAAAAACGAATGGTATCAGCTTGAATCTTATATTTCTTAGCAAAATCTTTGATCTGCATATTTACCACCTCAAATTAAGCATAACATCGGAGTAAAATCTAAGGTCAAGCAGAAAAATAAAAAATACGAATATAAAAAAACGATTTACATATTAAATCCTACTTGTTATGTACATTCTTAGTTAGTGAAAACCGGGCAGTTCTATCTTGGCAGAACCATTTCAGTTTTACGGCAGATGAATCGTTACCGTATACATTAGTCACTCGTGCTGGAGCTACTGCTCAAATGAATCCTCGTCTACAAAAACCACCCCTTTGGCTACTGAAAACCAAAGGGGTGACATGTTGCGACTTTATGTTAATGTGGCCTTGCTAAATAAACAGCAAAAAGAAGGGGAACGATTCCTAGCACTATGAAAGATTTGTATAATACATTACGGTTTCTATGAGAAACACCGAGAACTATCAAAAATATGCCGAGTAGAAAAGATAGAAGCATTATATAGAATCCGATTGGATCCACCTCCTCTTACGTGTAATGGGTCGTTCATAACCATCCTGCATTGAATCTCATTCTTCCTTTGAACAGCAAAATAAAAAAATCCGTTCACTTATGTTAATTATAAGCAAACGGATGTTGAACTTCCATATTTAAACAAATTTATTATTCGTTAACCCTACTCTACCGTTACACTCTTCGCTAAGTTACGTGGCTTATCAACGTCACAATCGCGGTGAAGTGCTGCGTAATAGGCTAGTAATTGTAATGGTACAACAGATACGAGTGGTGTTAAATATTCGTGTACTTCTGGAAGGACGATGCGATCGCCTTCTTCTTTTGTTACTTCGGTACTAATGACGCAAACGTCGGCACCGCGAGCGGCTACTTCTTTTACGTTTCCGCGGATGCTTAGGTTCACGTGGCTTTGTGTTGCTAGCGCGATGACAGGTGTTCCGTCTTCAATCAAGGCAATGGTACCGTGTTTCAATTCGCCACCAGCAAAGCCTTCTGCTTGAATGTAGGAAATTTCTTTGAGCTTAAGAGCGCCTTCCATTCCTACGTAGAAGTCAACGGCACGGCCGATGAAGAAGCAGTTGCGAGTAACCGATAAATATTCACGCGCAATGCGTTCGATATTTTCTTTTTGATCGGTTAAAGCTTCCATTGCGTTAGCAACGATGGCTAGCTCTTGTAGTGGATCAAAATCAAGCGTAATTCCTTTAGCACGCGCTGTGTCTACTGCTAGGATCGCAAGAACAGCAATTTGTGCAGTGTAAGCTTTTGTTGACGCTACAGCAATCTCAGGGCCAGCATACAAGTTTAAAGTATGATCCGCTTCACGAGAAAGAGTAGAGCCTGGAACGTTTGTAATTGTTAATGCTTTATGTCCAAGTCGTTTCACTTCTACGAGCACCGCACGGCTATCTGCTGTTTCACCAGATTGTGAAATGAAGACAAATAACGGCTTTTGTGAAAGAAGTGGCATGTTGTAAACAAATTCACTTGCAATGTGCACTTCGACAGGAACAGAAGCGATGCCTTCAAGGAATTGTTTACCGACTAAGCCTGCATGGTAGCTCGTTCCGCATGCTACGATGTAAATGCGATCCGCTTCTTTTACTGCAGAGCGGATGTTTTGATCAAGCTTCAGCTGACCATTTGCATCTTGGTATTGTTTAATAATGTTACGAATAACGAACGGCTGCTCGTCGATTTCTTTTAGCATATAGTGTGGGTACGTACCTTTTTCGATATCGCTTGCATCAAGTTCCGCCGTATATGGCGCACGAGATACGTTTGTGCCATCAAGTGTTTTAATTTGATACGCATCACGTGTTAAGACGACAATCTCTTGGTCCATCAATTCCACGTATTGATTCGTTTGCGCGATCATTGCCATGGCATCACTTGCAACGACGTTAAAGCCTTCACCCACTCCGATCAGCAATGGGCTTTTATTTTTACCAACATAGATGGTGTCACTATCATGATTGTCTAACAAAGCAATTGCATAGGATCCTTTTAGTGTAGATAGCGCTTTGCGGAATGCTTCTTCCACTCCAAGACCATCCTTCACTAACTTTTCGATCAACTGTACAATAACTTCTGTGTCGGTGTCACTTTTGAACGTTACGTGAGGTAAATATTCTCTCTTTACGCCCTCGTAGTTTTCAATCACGCCGTTATGAACGAGTGTGAAGCGTTCGGTTGTGCTTTGATGTGGATGGGCATTTAGCTTACTAGGCACTCCGTGAGTCGCCCAACGCGTATGACCAATTCCAACTGTTGTTTCAACCGCAGCATCTACATGATCACGAAGAACTGCAATACGACCTTTCTCTTTAAAAACTTGAACACCTTCACCTGTAGCTACAGCAATCCCTGCTGAGTCATACCCGCGATATTCTAGCTTTTCAAGACCGTGTAATAAAATTTCTTTCGCATCATGATTACCTGCATATCCTACAATTCCGCACATAGTAACAATATCCTCCCTATAGGTAGCTTGCTCGTTTGCGAGCATAGCATCCACATGGGGGACTATGAGCGGGGCTCATAGCCCCACCTATGTTTATTTTCTCTATTCGTCACTACTTTTATGTTTGTACAGGAAGTCACCTTACCTGGTTTGTATAAAAGCTTACGGATGTGACGTCATCCGAGAGGCATCCGCCGAAATCTCGATGATCCTCTTCCTCGTCAACTATTTTCATTCCGGTCGAAAATAGTTCAGGCGCTTGTGGTATTGCTTTGTTCTGCTTTAATGCTCCTTTCTCAGTTTAAAGTGAATACAAAGTTCATCATAACGGTTTTGGATAAAAACGTCAATCCGTTCGTTCGTGTCCGTTTTGTGACTAGCGTTCTGCAAATAAAAAAAACGATTAGTATAAACTATGCATAAGCGAATCATCCCGTGATACGCTTATGCACATTTTTAATAATTAGCTATTAAACAAGCTCTGTTTTAACAACTTCAACAATCGCATTTGCATACGATTGACAAAGCTCTTCTGTTGGTGCTTCAACCATGACACGCACGAGAGGCTCAGTTCCTGATGGACGAACGAGCACACGCCCGTTGCCTTCCATTTCTGTTTCCACAGCCGCAATGGCTTCTGTGATCGCTGCATTGTTCTCAAGCTTAGACTTGTCCGCTACCCGAACATTGATCAATACTTGTGGGAACTTTTTCATTTCATTCGCAAGCTCAGACAATGGTTTATTGCTTTGCTTCACGATACTAGCAAGCTGAATCGCAGACAGCATGCCGTCACCTGTTGTTGTATGATCTAGAAAAATAATATGACCAGACTGCTCGCCACCAAGATTATAATTCCCTTTACGCATCTCTTCCATTACGTAACGATCGCCAACACCCGCTTGAACAGACTTGACCGCTTTCGCTTCTAAGCCTTTATAAAAACCAAGGTTACTCATAACCGTTGAAACGATTGTATCGTTGTTTAAACGTCCTTGTTCTTTTAAATACGTAGCGCAAATGAACATGATTTGGTCACCATCAACGATATTTCCCTTTTCATCAATCGCAATGAGACGATCCCCATCGCCATCAAAAGCAAGACCCATGTTTGCGCCTTTTTCTTTTACGAGTGCTGCTAGTTTTTCTGGATGCGTTGAGCCGACACCTTCATTAATGTTTAAGCCATTCGGGCTCGTCCCCATTGTTGAAATATCTGCTTCCAAATCCGCAAACAAATGCGGAGCGAGTGAAGAGGTTGCTCCATGTGCACAATCAAGCGCAATGTGTAATCCTGAGAAATCGCCTTGAATCGTTTGCTTTAAATATTGAAGGTACTTCTGTCCACCTTCAAAATAATCCCCAACAGAGCCGATATCTGCTCCAGATGGACGTGGTAATGTATCTTCTTGATCAAGAAGTGCTTCAATTTCTGCTTCTTGCTCGTCCAATAATTTAAAGCCATCTGCACCAAAAAACTTAATGCCATTATCCGCTACAGGATTATGTGAAGCGGAAATCATGACACCCGCTTGTGCACCAAGGGCTTTTGTTAAATAAGCAACACCAGGCGTTGAAATGACACCAAGGCGCAATACTTCTGCACCTGTAGAAAGAAGACCTGCAACGAGAGCACCTTCTAGCATATGACCTGAAATGCGTGTATCGCGACCAATTAATACTTTTGGTTTATTTGAATCTTTAGTTAACACATATCCGCCAAAACGGCCTAGTTTAAAGGCAAATTCAGGCGTTAATTCTGTATTGGCTACTCCTCTAACACCATCTGTTCCAAAATATTTACCCATGTCTTAATTCTCTCCTTCGGTTTCTGAGTCATCACGGTCGATTGTTTCCTGTCCCCTCGACGCTCGATACGATGGACTCAGTTGTTGCTTACTCTTTTTCTCTTGAGACTGTTCGTTATTTGATTCACGTGATCCGGTGCGCTCATCTTCTTGCGTACTATTATTGGATTGATCTTCTTGCTCCTTCCGATCTACCTTCACTTGAACCGATGACGTACTAAGCTTCATTGGAAGATTCTTCGGATTGGAGGCATCAATACTTACACGATGCGTTCCTCGATCAAGACCACTAACGTCAACCGACGCTTTCACATCACTTTTGGAAAGGGCATCAATCGATGCTTTACTTCCGGTTACGGTCACATCTACACTTTTAGAAGAAGGCGATTGAATGGACACACTTTGTCCTTCTTCTTTTCCAGATATTGATAGTGGTACATTAGAAAAGGTTTTGGACGTTACGTCTTTATCAACCGAAATCTTTACCTCTACTTGCTTAGGTTCAACGCTGTCAGCTCCTTTAGGTACTGGCACGTCTACTTTTATCGTTTGATTCTTTGTAATTGAACTGACGTCAACATCGATACTTTTTAATTTTGTTATTTTCTTTAACTGTTCAGGAGATCCTGAAATGGTCACTTCTTTTGGCGAAACAGACAGTTCTGAAATCGTTAAGCCTTTTGGTAAACTGCCTTTTTGATTGATCGTAATCGGTAAGGATTTTTTTTGTTTCTTTAAAGGAATGGTTGCATTCACCGTTTTCGGATCAATCATGACGTTTTCCTCATGACCCTCCTTATCATATGCCTTTAAGGACAAATTGGTTGCCATTTCTCCAGACAATTGTGAACCGTCCACCGTTGCTCGTACACTTTCGATGTTTTCAACGCTTTCTTCTGCACCCGTTACATATACGTTTTTCGGTGAGAAGGTCACATTTTTTTCGCTAATACCACTAGGAAGATTTTTACTTTCCTTTGTATTAAATTGAACAGAAAATTGCTTCGTTAACTTCCGATGTAGTGTCACTTTCACTTCTTTCGGTTCCACTTCCGCATCAACACCATCCGGTAAATTCCGGACTTTTACAGGAACCTTCGCTGTACCGGGACCCAGTCGATTCAAATCAACATACACTTGAATACGACGATCCACTTTTAATGCTTTCGTAATGAGGTCAGATGGTCCAGATAGCTTCACATCAACCGTCTTTGGTAAATCGGATAAGACATATTTGCTTTCATCATAAAATGGTGTCAACAATACCCCTTTTACCGTTTCACTATTTTTTGAAAAAGAAGTTAAAAATGAATTTCGGTCGGCTTGTTGTTGGTTTTCCATCGACACGACCGTATATAGCATCAGTGCTAATAAAAAAGCAATAATCTTCACAAACCAATTACTCTTGAGGAGTTTATCCATTCTTTTTTCCCCTCCAATTCCAACGCGCTGAGGAAGAGGAGCGACCAGATACCATTAATTCATTCGTTAAGAGCGTACGTAAGCTTTCCTCATCCAAGTCACGATCAATTTCACCGTTTTTCGTAATGGAAATGCCACCTGTTTCCTCTGATACAATAATGGTTATTGCATCGGTTACTTCACTAACACCAATTGCTGCACGGTGTCGTGTTCCAAGTTCTTTTGAAATAAACGGACTTTCTGAAAGAGGCAAATAACAGCCTGCTGCTACAATTTCATTCGGCTTTACAATGACTGCTCCATCGTGCAATGGCGTATTCGGTACAAAGATATTCGTAAGTAGCTCCGACGTCATTTTAGCACGAATAGGAATACCTGTTTCCACATATTCTGTGAGTCCCGTCTCCCGTTCAAAAGAAATAATTGCTCCAATGCGACGTTTTGCCATATAGGCTGTGGATTTGACAATCGCCTCGATTGAACTTTGCATCTCTTCATCTGAGGCGCCTGCTCCTCTAGAGAAGAGCTTGCCGCGTCCAAGCTGTTCAAGCGCGCGCCGCAACTCGGGCTGGAAAATAATAATAATTGCTAACAAACCATATGTAATGGCTTTATCCATCAGCCAGCTCATCGTGCGCAATTCAAAAAATCGACTCGCAAGCCAGGCGGCAACGATGACGACAATGCCTTTTAAAAGTTGAACCGCCTTCGTCCCGCGAATAAGCATAATGATTTTATAGAAAACATACGTAACGAGCAATATATCGACAATTTGGCTGATATAGTTACCTAAGTTAAAGCTTCCTACAGGCAACATAACATCACTCCACTTCATGGTACTTCTTTCTCTGTCAATTATGAACCTATTTATTATAGCATACCCAATTCATTCCTTCTTACTAGAAGGGGGCTACACTTAGTCCGCAGATACTAAGGACTTTAGCTTATACCACGTCCAATGCATAATATCATGGATTTCTTGACTATCTCCCGTAATACTTCCTGCAGAAGCCAAGTATCTTTTGCCTTTTATAATCGTCACATTTCCCTCGACGGTTCCTTCTACTTTTACATCCCCATTTTCTACAACAAGATCTCCTTTGAATGTTTCACCCTTAGGAACAATTACTTCATGTTGTTGTTTGTTAATTTGTAAATGTTTCGTATTACCCGCAATAGCCATTTCTCCTGTTGACCAACTAGAAAATAATGAACTAACCATAAGCACAAGGAAAATAGCAGCCGCCGCTACGATTGGGTGCTGCTTCATCCAACGGATCGGAGATTTCTTCTTATGCCCAGCTGGAAGTTGACGCATCACATTTGCTGTAAAGCCAAGCGGTGCAGAGATGTCTGCTAACTTTTTCACATCAACAATCATGTGTTCAACGAGCTCATATTCAGCCTTACACGCCTTACACTGTTGTAAATGTGCTGTAAAGGCTTCTTGCTCTCTTATTGATAGTTCCCCATCTAATGCTTTTTGTAACAATTGTTCATGTTCACAAGACATGCCTCTTATCACCTCGACTTCATAACCTTTTTGTAAACCTTCTTTAATAGCTCTCGACCGCGATGAATTCTTGTTTTCACAGTTGGTACCGGTAACTCCATAATCGCGCTCATTTCTTCTAGTGATAAATCCTCAATATATTTCAATATGATCGCTGTTCTGTACTTTTCAGGCAGTTTGCTAATCTCTTCTTGAAGAGTGGCTCGCTCTTCTCGTTTTTCTACCACCGTCTCTAACGCTTCTTCGGAATGAGGTATTTGTTGATACAATGTACCTCCATCACTCGTTGAAAGCGGCGCATCCATTGAATAATCAGGCTTCTTCTTTCGTAACCGATCAATGCAAAGGTTCGTTGCAATTCGATAAAGCCACGTAGAGAAAGCATACGTGTCATCGTATTTGTCTAAATTCATATAGGCCTTCACAAATGCTTCTTGTGCAAGGTCTTCTGCCTCATGACGGTCTCCAATCATGCGAAAGGCTAGACGATAAATACGGTCTTTATACAGTTCGACCAGCCCTTCAAAGGCATGTTGATCGCCTTTTTTAGCTGCTTTTACAAGTTTTTTTAGTAATGACTCCATGTATTTTACGTCCACCACCAGTGGTTGTTATTTTCTACGATTCTCTTCAAAATAAGTTTCAAATAAAAAATGAAGCAGTTTATATTTTATCACGATTTTAAAAAAAGTACCTTTTTTTATACATTACCTGTTTCAATTGGTTATAATCGGGAATACTTTATAAAAATCCTTAGAAATCAAGTGAGGAGAGTGTACCGAAATGGAACGGCAATTATTATTAAATGAAATTGAGCGATCCCGAAAGAAAATGAATGAAATGTCTAAGTACATGCCACTGATTGCTGAGGAGATTGTGGAAATTAGCCAATATATCGATAATTTACTAAATGAATTTCAGCGAAGTGCATTAAAAAACAGCTATTCCTAAATGCAGAGGAATAGCTGTTTATTCTTGTTATAGAAGTTTTTCACCAAACAGAGAACCCATGAGAGCTACAGCAACCGTTGCTGTTTTATTTCTCTCATCTAAGATTGGATTCACTTCAACGAATTCAGCTGATGTGATCATTTGTGATTCTGCAAGCATTTCCATCGCTAAATGACTTTCACGATAGCTAATGCCACCTAGTACAGGTGTACCTACTCCAGGAGCATCCATTGGATCCAATCCATCTAAATCAAGACTCAAGTGAACACCATCCGTTTTATCTTTCAAATAGGCAATGGTTTCTTCCATTACCGCTGTCATGCCGACACGATCAATTTCGTGCATCGTATACACTTTAATACCCTTTTCCTTAATGAGCTCTCGTTCACCCTCATCTAACGAGCGCGCCCCAATGATAACGATATTCTCAGGCTTCACCTTTGGCATATAGCCTCCGATCGAAGTCAGTGACTCATGGCCAATTCCTAAGCTTGCAGCTAGCGGCATGCCGTGAATATTTCCACTAGGTGATGTTTCTGCCGTATTTAAGTCACCGTGTGCGTCATACCAAATAACACCTAAGTTACTATAGTGTTTCGCAATGCCGGCTAATGAACCAATCGCTATACTATGATCGCCACCTAAAACAAGTGGGAAGCGTTCTTTCGCTATAACACTAGAAACAGCATCGGCAAGTTTTTCACTTGCTTCTGCGACCTCTTTTAAATTTTTCAGATTATGTGTAGGATCTTGTGCTTGGAATCCATCGGGACGTCCAATGTGAATATCACCGAAATCTTGCACCTCATGTTGAATATCTTCTAAGCGTTCAACAATCCCCGCATATCGAATCGCACTAGGGCCCATATCTACTCCACGTCGAGTTTGTCCTAAATCCATTGGTACGCCAATAATCGTAATCTCTTTCTTCATCTTCAATGGCCTCCTCTGCTGATGCATTACAGTTATATATCCATTGTATACGCTTTCTTTACAGTGGTTCAACTAGACAGAAAGATGTATAGATATACCGTTTAGAAAGCGCTTACCACCTCTGACATGGATAATTATTAGGCGCCTTTTAAAAAAAACGTCAAAAAAACCTCCTAGTCGCTACTAGAAGGTAGAATATATGTATACATGGTGGAGCCTAGCGGGATCGAACCGCTGACCTC
>NZ_AKKV01000004.1 GCF_000269865.1 Fictibacillus macauensis ZFHKF-1 | reverse complement strand
TTTTATGCTTTTACACAATTATATAGACTCTATCGTTGTTGGAGACGATTTGTCTAGTTTGCGCGCGATTCAGATGTTCCTGCGCGCGATTCAGATGCATCTGCGCGCGAATTATCCTTGTCTGCGCGCGAATCGGGTGCTCCTGCGCGCGATTCGGGGGCTCCTGCGCGCTCCACTCTTTTCGCCATCATTGATGAGCTTGCACCTACTCTAATATTAGGTTCAATCACTACGTATAAATGCACGGCACGAGGACGTTTTGAATGTCATTAAACACTCACTATTTTTACTAAAATATGGTATTATTTTCTCATAGACTTTACTACTAGGAGGGAAAAAAGAATGGAGCAATTGTGGCGTGCGTTTCAATCCGTTATTCCACTGTTCATCATCGGTATGATCGTCATGACAATTACTGCTTTTTACTTAAAAAGAACGAAAAAGTGGGAAAATAAAAAGCTGTTAATACAAAGTTTTTTCATACTAAGCGTACTCGGTATTTTACTAGTCACGTTGTTTCCCGGGTATAGTGGCATGGCAATTCCGCGCGTATTAAATATCGTCCCGTTCGTTGGTATGTATGACATTCTCTTTCATTCGGTTGATGCTGGTGTGCCGATACGTAACCTAGGTTTTAATATGCTCTTATTTGTTCCGTTTGGTTTTTTCCTTTCTTTGAAACAAGCACCTTCTCGTGTGCGACCTATACTAATCGCTGGCTTACTCTTCTCATTAGCTGTTGAAATCGCACAATATGCCTACCCGACAGGACGGTCAGCGGATATTGACGATGTAATCTTAAATACGGTAGGTACGTGGATTGGTTATACGATGTGGCGGCTTTACAAGGCGGTCGTTCCTAATCACGTTATAGAAAAAGAACTCTAACTGCAGAAGCTGATTGCCTCGCTAGGCGATGAGCTCTTATTTTTTACGGTAAGCTTACTTGTTTAATGATTGGAGGCTCACATGTATTTTTCGTCAAAAAGAGATATATGGATGGGTTTATTGCATGGTTTTCCCCTTTTTATATCGATTTTTTTACCACTAGTATCCGAGGAATTCTCCATCCTTTTATTCTTCGTATTGATCTTACCTGGCATTGTTTTTGTCATCATATGGTGTAGAACAGGCTATACAATCTCGGGCGAAACCCTTGTAATTGTATACGGAATGTTTCGTATTCGAATAAGCATTATGGATATAAAAAAAGCAGAGTACATGACAAGTCCATTTACAGGTCCAGCATTGTCCGTTCAAAGAGTTGGAATAACATATGGCCACTATAAAACCATTACAGTGTCTCCAAAAGACAAAGAAGCTTTTGTTCAAGCACTACGAGACGTTAATCCGGATCTTGTCATCGCGTGATGCTGTTTTTTCTAATTTATTTTCAGCGTAAAAAACATAAAAAACCAAAGAAAAGTAAACGCAAAATCAATTAGAAACCGCCTCTTCCACTCGTTCCTTCTTATATAACCTTCAATACCATCTATAAAGGAACTTAGTCCAGCTAGTAGATAACTATATTTTAGAATATGTAGGCTAAAGTCATAAAAGATAGCGATCACAAATAGGACGATCATTAGTATTAAAACGAGGGTATGCCACCGTCTAACAGGCTTTGAATATTCTCTTTTCTCAAAAAACACTCCCATCTTCTTCACCGCCATTTCTATTTTTATACAATGAATACCCACTGACAGCTCTCTTCTAACACGGATCCATATGGTATGCTAAAAGAAATAATCTGAATGTTGTGAAGGTGATGAGGATGAGAGAGCTGCTTGAACGAGAGATTGAAGGCATTATTAATGCGTCGGGTGAAAATATTATGATGACGGATGGGCGCGGAGTGATTTTGCGCTCGGTCAAAAATGGTCAGGAAGTGTACGGTCTTGCGTCAAGTGAGCTTGTTGGCAAGTCGGTGCAGGAGCTTGAGGCGTTGCATATTTTTAATCCGTCGGTGACGTTGCGCGTCATTGAGGAGAAAAAGCCGATTACCGTTATGCAGCAAACAGCAACGGGAAAAACGATGATGACGCGAGGGGTGCCGTTACTAGATGAGCACCACAATGTCATTCGCGTCATTAGCTTTTCGCATGATATGACGGAAATTCAGCAGCTTAAAGAAAAGTATGAAGCGATGCAACAGAAGATGATGCACTATGAAAGTGAAATTGAGCAGCTGCGCGATCAGCATGGCCTGCCACACGGAGTCGTTATTAAAAGTAAAGCGATGCAAGACGTGTGGACGCTCATTCGCAAAGTGGCGGGCAGTTCGGCAACGGTCGTCTTGCAAGGTGAATCAGGCGTAGGCAAATCGATTTTTGCGCGAGCGATTCATCACCATAGTACGCGCCGTGACGGGCCGCTTATTGAAGTGAATTGCGGCGCAATCCCTGAGAGCTTAGTAGAGTCAGAGCTATTTGGCTATGAACCAGGCGCGTTTACCGGCGCGCATAGTAAAGGAAAAGTCGGATTGCTAGAGTTAGCGAATAAAGGAACGCTATTTTTAGATGAAATTGGTGAATTGCCGCTATCGATTCAAGTGAAGCTTCTAAAAGTACTGCAAGAAAAAACGTTCGTCCGCGTCGGTGGGACGAAAAGCCGCAGTGTTGATTTTCGCCTGATTACGGCGAGTCATCGTGATTTAAAAGAAATGGTTGCAGACGGAACGTTTCGGGAAGATCTCTACTATCGCTTGCACGTTGTACCGCTGCTTATTCCCCCGCTTCGGGAGCGTCCTGATGATATCGTGCAGCTCACACATGCATTTCTTGCTGTTTTTAATGAGCGCTATCATACGAACAAGCACATGCATCCTTTAGCGTTGCAACAGCTCCTTCACTACGCGTGGCCAGGCAATGTACGCGAGCTAGAAAATATGATCGAACGCTTAGTCGTAACGGTGGAAAGCGAGCAAATCCAACAGGAGCATATCCCGTTTCTTTCAAACGAACAGCACGTTCCGGCGACAACGTTACAAGAGGCGCTTGCCGACGTTGAACGTAAGTGGCTCATACAGGCGCGAACACAGTGTCAGTCTACGTATGAAATGGCCCGCTATCTCGGGATGAGCCAACCGACGGTCATACGTCGCTTACAAAAATATAAAATTGATTCAAAAATGAATTAACGCGAGGTGCCTATCATGAACTTTTCCCTATCTTCTTCACTCGATTTGTTACAACGAACACCAGCAACACTAACAGCCCTGCTGCAAGGACTTTCTGCTGACTGGTTGCACAGCACGGAAGGCGAAGGCACGTGGAATTCCGTTGAAGTGCTTGATCATCTCATTGTTTGTGAACAAACAAACTGGCTGCCCCGCCTTGAATTTTTACTAGCAGAAGGCGAACAGAAGCTCTTTCCTCCCTTTGATCGCGAGGCGCACTTAGGCGTACAAACAACCGAGACACTTGATGAGAAACTGCAAAAATTCACAGCACTGCGCACACAATCGCTGCAAACACTTCAGGTGCTTGCGACGCCAGACGCGTTAGAGCAAACGGGGCAGCATCCTGCCTTTGGTACGGTCAAAGCGCGTGAGCTCATTGCCACGTGGACTGTTCATGATTTAACGCATATCGCACAAATAGTGCGCGTATTTGCGACGCATTATAAGAGCGATGTTGGTCCGTGGATTGCCTATTTAGGCATACTTCAAAAATGAATTAAAACACTGTCTTTTAATTCATTTTTGAATTAGAAAAAACACAAATCGTTGTTACAACAGCATTTTGCGTGTTGGCACAACTTTTGCAATAGATTATGTAAACGCTTTTATTTTTCAGAATTTACAGTAAAGGATGATTACAATGACAAATGAACAACGCTATGAACAATTAGCAGCTTTAGATAAAAAGCACTTTCTCCATCCAACAACAGCTATTGCGCAGCAACAAGCAAGCGGTCCAGAATTTATTTTTACAAAAGGTGAAGGTGTACGTCTGTATGATTTGAAAGGACGCAGTGCGCTTGATGGTCTTGCTTCTTTATGGAATGTCAATATCGGTCACGGTCGCGAAGAAATTGCGCAAGTGGCATATGAGCAAATGAAAACGCTCGGCTACTGCTCGTCCTTTGCGTCCTTTAGTAACGAACCGGCTATTAAGCTAGCAGCAAAGCTTGCTGAAATCGCTCCTGGGAACTTAACCGCTACTTTCTTTACGTCTGGCGGTTCAGAATCTAATGACACGGCGTATAAATTAGCGCGTCACTATTGGATTTTAAAAGGGCAACCTGCTCGTAAAAAAATCATTTCACGTTCACGTTCATATCACGGCGTAGCTATGGGCGCAACGAGTGCAACGGGACTTAAACCGTTTCGTGATTTTACAAATTCACTCGCTCCTGATTTTTGTTATGTGGATCACTTTTCAACAGATGCGCTAAGAGAAAAAATTCTAGAAGAAGGCCCAGAAAATGTAGCGGCGTTTATCGCAGAGCCAGTACAAGGTGCAGGCGGTGTGCACATTCCACCCGCTACCTATTTTAAAGAAGTTCGACGTCTTTGTGATGAGTTTGGCATTTTATTCATTACCGATGAAGTCATTACAGCGTTCGGTCGCACCGGTACGTATTTTGGCATCGATCATTATGATGTTGTTCCTGATATGATGTGCTTTGCCAAAGGAATTACGAGCGGGTATGCACAGCTTGGTGGCGTTATGATTTCAGAAACGATTCATAACGATCTTATGGAGCTATCAAAAGGAACCTTGCTACACGGCTATACGTATAGCGGTCATCCAATGGCGTGTGCCGTGGCGTTAAAAAACTTAGAAATCATTGAGCGTGAAGGCTTAATTAATAATGCGCGCAACATGGGCGATGTTTTGCTTAGCGGCTTTAAAGATATTCAAAAGAAACGCAGCATTGTTGGCGACGTACGCGCCCTTGGTTTGATCGGTGCGGTTGAGCTTGTGAAAAATAAAGCTACGAATGAGCGTTTTGAAGAACCGATTGCGCCAAAAGTTATCGCTGAAGCACATAAGCGCGGACTGATTATGCGTTCAGTCGTATTTGATCAGCAAGATACACTCGTTTTTGCGCCACCGCTTATTATTAATGAACAAGAAATTCAAGAGCTTATTACCCTTTTACATGACAGTATTGAAGCCGTAGAACACGCGATTACTTCCGTTTAAGAAAAGAGGCAAAAGCATGACCACACTCATCGAAGTCGTTAATCCTAGCACACATGAACTCGTCGCAACCGTTCCAAATAGCGGCAGTAAAGAAGCCATCGAAGCCGTCGATCGCGCCCATGCGGCCTTCACAAGTTGGTCGCAGCGCACCGCGCAAGAACGGAGCACACTGCTCATGAACTGGCATCATCTTATTCTTGAAAACCTCACAGCGCTATCAACGCTCATGACGAAAGAACAAGGAAAGCCATTAAAAGAAGCTGCCGGTGAACTTCAATATGCTGCGAGCTTTATCGCTTGGTACGCTGAGGAAGGAAAGCGCATTTACGGGCAAACGATTCCAGCAAGTCACCCTAATAAGCGCATTCTTGTTCAAAAACAACCGGTCGGTGTTATGGCAGCCATTACACCTTGGAACTTTCCAGCCGCTATGATTACACGCAAAGTTGCGCCGGCACTTGCTGCTGGTTGTACAGCAATCGTCAAACCTGCTGAACAAACGCCGCTCACTGCGCTCCGTCTCGCGGAGCTTGCCGTTGAAGCGGGCATTCCAAGCGACGTATTACAAGTCGTCACCGGTGACGCACCAGCCATTGCATCCGCCTGGATGAACGATCGCCGCGTGCGCAAAATTTCATTTACAGGCTCAACGGCTGTCGGTAAATTGCTTATGAAGCAAGCTGCCGATACCGTCAAAAAAGTCTCACTTGAGCTTGGCGGCCACGCGCCTTTTATCGTGTTAGCTGATGCCAATATCGAGGCTGCTGTCCAAGGCCTAGTCGCTTCCAAATACCGCAATGCCGGGCAAACGTGCGTATGTACCAATCGCGTCTACGTTCATGAAGACATTGCCGAAGCCTTTACAACCGCATTTGTTGATGCTGTCGCAAAGCTTACCGTTGGCGATGGCCTACAAGACGCAACCGATATCGGACCGCTTATTGATGATGCCGCCGTTGCTAAAGTGCAAGCACATATCGATGATGCCAAAGCACACGGTGGAACGGTCGTCTATGGCGGTGAGGTAGCGCCTCACTCGCTCTTTATGACGCCAACCGTCATCACAAACGCTCACGATCACATGCTCTGTATGCGCGAAGAAACGTTCGGTCCGCTTGCACCCATCGCTACGTTTACAAGCACCGAAGAAGTGATACAGCGCGCTAACGATACACCGTTCGGCTTAGCCGCTTACGTGTATACAGAAAACTTACGACAAGCGATCTCTGTTAGCGAAGCGCTAGAATATGGCATCGTTGGCATTAACGATGGTCTTCCTTCTGTGGCTCAAGCACCGTTTGGCGGCATGAAAGAAAGTGGCCTCGGTCGTGAAGGCGGTCATTTTGGCATTGAAGAATACCTAGAAATTAAATACATTTCGATAGGATTGTAAGCTCTTGATTGGGCGCTCTTGCATCACGCGAGAGCGCTCCTTACATATCGAATGAAGGAGTGACATCATGGAAAACAAACAAGGCTTGCAAAAACAGTTAAAAACACGTCATATTACGATGATTTCTTTAGGAGGCATTATCGGTGCTGGACTCTTTGTCGGCGCCGGCGCGGTCGTGCGTAGTACTGGACCCGCAGCCGTCGTTTCCTACGCTTTTGCAGGACTGCTCGTTGTCTTTTTAATGAGGATGCTCGGTGAAATGGCTGCGCGCAACCCCGATTCGGGCTCCTTTGCTACGTATGCTCGAGAAGCCATTGGATCGTGGGCCGGCTTCACGATTGGCTGGCTATACTGGTTTTTCTGGGTAATTGTTATTGCCATTGAAGCCGTTGCTGGCGGTGCGATCTTACATGAATGGGTGCCTGGCATTCCCATTTGGATATGGAGTCTCGTCTTAACGTTCTTGCTTACCCTTACGAATATTTTCTCAGTAAAGTCGTTTGCAGAATTCGAGTACTGGTTTGCGCTTATAAAAATTGTAGCAATTACCGTATTTATGGGCATCGGAATTGCCATTATTCTTCACCTATTTCCAAGCATTAAAGCGCCCGGCACATCCAATTTAATCGGTCATGGCGGCTTTATTCCGAAAGGTCCAAGCTCTATTTTCCTAGGTGTCGCCACCGTCATCTTTTCATATTTTGGCGCAGAAATTGCTGCCATTGCCGCCGGTGAATCAGAAAATCCACAGAAAACGATTTCCATCGCCATTAAAAGTGTCGTCTGGCGCATATTACTGTTTTACATCGGCTCTGTTGCCATTCTCGTTACCCTTTTACCGTGGGATTCCACAACGGCACTCAAAAGTCCGTACGTTACACTGCTTGATATGATTGGCATTCCTGGTGCCGGAACCATTATGAATGCCGTCGTCTTAACATCCGTGCTTTCCTGCCTAAACTCCGCTCTCTATACGAATTCACGCATGATTTACTCACTTGCACAACGCGGAGATGCACCAAAAGCCTTTTTAAAACTAAGCAAAAATGGCGTTCCCGTACGCGCTGTATGGGCAGGTACCGTCGTCGCCTTTATCGCCGCCATCTTTAACTTTATTTCACCTGACAAAGTCTTTCAATTTCTCGTCAATGCTTCAGGAGCCATTGCCCTACTCGTCTACTTAGCGATCGTTGTTTCACACATCATTTTACGACGTCGCGCAACAGCAGCGAAGGAAACACTCACATTAAAAATGTGGTTATTCCCAGGACTCTCCTACTTTGTCATTTTCGCCATAGCAGTCATTCTCATTTCCATGGCCTTTATTGATTCCATGAAATCTCAACTCTACTTAACCATCCTCCTAACCGCTGCCGTCATCCTGTCTTACTTCCTATTCGGCAACCGCAGCAAACAAAGTGAACAAACGAACTCACTAAAAGGGTAAATGATAGGAAAAAAAGCGCGTCCTTGAGGGGCGCGCTTTTTCTTGGGGTGTGGGACAGCTTCAAATGTCTGTGCTCTGGAGATCAGATTTTAAGGATGTCGTATGGATGAGACATTGTAGATTTGCTCCTCAGTTGTTATCTGTTATTCTACTAGCCTTTATTTTTGTTGTTCAACAAATTGTAGCCTATTCATGGGCTATCAATTTTTTTCGTTGGATCACACCAAATCTAAATGTACCTGTTCTCTATTGAACAACACACAATGTCGTTTTCATTCCATAATTACCCTTTCTGATCGTATTTTTTTACAATGTTTCTATAAAAACGTCTGAATTCGTTTTTAATCCTTTCTTAAATGCCTTCATTAACGTATCTATTAGGTCCTCTCCCTCACTTGTTATAAAGTAATCAGATAAGTTGCTAATATCTTTGCTAATATTATTACCCCAAGGTGGTCTTTTAGATAAGTCTTCAATATCCCATATTACTTGTGATGGGTTATATTTCTGAAGCTTTTTTTTAATTAATTCTAATTCAGTTATAGCACGATCAATGTTCTTATAATTAAGTTTTCCGTTGTATAGTTCATTTAATATGAACGGATACTCAGTTCCCCATCCATTTTGCTCTAAATGATAACTTATTGTAGAGAAAAAAGAGTGTAAGAAATCGCCATGCCCTACTTGATACCAATAATGCTTCACCTTAAATCCCACAGCCATTCTTCTCACCTCAATCTGTAAATGTCAACACAAATATGTACAAATATAAGTATTCCCTCAAAAAAATGAAATTTGCCCACGTATTATATCACAATACAATGGGTATAGTTGGGTTTTATAACTCGAATTCCCACACACAAATACCCAATCAACAGTTGCTCATCTTGGTTAACTATCTGATTTCATTCGTTCATTGACAAATGAACAGATATAGAACACACCTCATCCTATGAGTGCTGAAACGGTCCATCCTTCATAAGCTCTCGATTTTCAAACAAATCATTACTTTTTGTATCACTCAATATCAGCTGATTTATTTCAATTAAAGTAAAAACCTTGAAAGGCACTTAGCCAATCAAGGTAATCGAATTCATTTAAACTATTTATATATTTTAACGGTGCTCTTTATGAAGACCTCTGTAATAAAAAATTCAATTAGCTGTTACTATCTCTTTCTTCTATGAATTCTAAAAACGAATCTTGCAGTTCTCCTTCCGTATCAATAGAATCGAGCAGTAATTTAGGTTCTAACGAACAATCTTTTAAAGTCGAACTTCCATCAATTACTCCTAGCATGTTTGAAATAGTATCAATCATAGTTTGTTCAATTATCTTCATTAATGTATCTTTATTTTCGTCTGTTAAACTATCGTAAAAACCAATAGCTTTTTTCCAATAATCATCTGTTTTAGAAGTAACATTCGTTGTTTCATACAAGTCTTTGTATAGTTGAAGGTTCTCTTTAACGATAGACTCATAAAGTGATTTAACAAAAATATCATTCATTTTATTTCCTCATTTCTGGATACATTTTTTTGTTTAATTCAATAAGTTCTTTTAAAGCAGAATTCGGCATGTCATCATAGACTCTTCTAAGTTCCCTAATATCTCTTGCTAATAACTGTCTAGGATTATCTATTCCTTTTGTACTTCTTGAAACTATTCCATTAGTTCCTTTTTTGGTGTGCCCCACCTTTGGAACATTAATTGCAGGTGCAGTATTTAAATCATAATTATCTACTAATTTCTTCATTGCTGCCTTCTTTCCTGCATGATGGGCATCAAGTCCTTCTACTCCTTTAAGCACTGTATAATTATGGTTAATCAACACGCCTGAATCACACCAAATTTATTCATCATTCTTTATAAATTTTTCAATTTCGGTATCGTAAAAAGTTACTTCATTATCAATCTCTATCAACAAAGTATCTTCATCAGTTGCAGGTTCGTAACCAATCACAATCTTTGGAATATCGTATTTTTCTCTCAAACTAACAAGAAAACGAACTAACTTTTTCCATCTTGTTTGATTATTATTCCTCTCATACTTAAATAGTTCACTTTCTGGAAAGTTTAAAACTATATCACCATCTTGTTCATCAAACGATAAAACGATTAGTACGTCTTTTAATGAAATCCCTAACTGAAATTCCTCAAGAAGTATATTCCCTGTTCCTTTTGGAGTTAAAATTTTTTCTATATTTTCAACTTGAGAAAAATACAAATCTTTTTCAGAAAGACTATCAAAAAAATGTGATGATTTGAGTTTAAATTTAGATATTTTAAGTTCATCGTAAAAGAATTGGTTAATTAAGTTCTTATTAAATTCCGATAATATAATTTCTATATTTTCCACTAAAAGCCCTCCTTTATTATTGGTCAATAAACCCTTTGAAAGTTCCATCAAGGTTTAATCGTACCCCCCTTCCATCTGGAAGCTTTTTCTCTAAAAATTCTATTCCCTTAGGATTCTTAATTTTTATAAATTATCCATCCAGTACCACCAATTATTTCCTTAAGATGTTTTAATGCTGTCTAATTTATTTGATTGGGACCACCTTTAACTTTCCCCCAAATGTCAGGATTTCTACCTGTATGCTTTTGTAAAGCATGTCCTCCAATAGTAAGCCCGCATTCAAATAACGCAAATAAATAGTTGGCACCACCTGCTACGATACGTGTATCAAATGAAGGTGGTGCTTATTTATGTCCAATCAAAAATTAACCATTGTCCCTGTGACATTACATCCTGAAATGGAAACAACACAATCTCCCTTATCCCTTACTACTCCGTCCACAAGTATTTGTTCTATTCAAACAGCACATGCCACTATCTCGTTTTACAGTGGTATTAACGAATCCATTATTCAAACGGTGATGCGGGAGTTGAAGAACCTATGAAATATGATTATACAACGGTGAAAAACATCTACATTATATGCGGTAAAACCGATATGAGAAGAAGGGGTTAATTCATATTCACGGATAAGGTCTTTTCGAGACTTTCCATTTTGGTATAACTGCACGATCTGTTGCTTAAATTCTGTGGTAAACGTTCGGCGTACTTTTTTTGTCACGTAGATTCTCCTCATCAATGCGTAACAATAGAAGAAAAGGCGATTATTTCCTTGTGTAAAGAGACGAAATATCGCTATGGTCATCGGAAAATTAAGGCGCTATTGTGGCGTGAGTACCAGCTGAAGTTGAATCGAAATACAGTGCAACGTATTATGCAAAAACATCATCTTCAGTGCAGAGTAAAGACAAAAAAGCGATGGAAATCTCAAGGGGAGTCCATCGTAATTGCCCCGAACCTTTTGGCGCGTAACTTCAGCGCCAGTGCACCAAATGAAAAGTGGGTAACGGATATCACGTATCTTCAATATGGTTCGGCAACCCTTTATTTATCAACGATTATGGACTTGTACAACAACCAAAATGTGGCGTATAAAGTTTATCGTCATCAACAAACATCCTTAGTGTTGGATACGTTAAAGGAGGCATTAGCTGCTAGAGAAAATACAGAAGGCGTCATTTTACATTCTGATCAAGGTAGCGTCTATACGTCCTATGCGTTTTTAGGATTTTATGAAAGAACATCATGTGGTTAGCAGTATGTCGAGAAGAGGGAACTGTTGGGATCATGCCGTTATTGAATCGTTTCACTCTCATTTAAAATCCGAACAATTCCAATACGTAAAATTCAATTCATTATCGCTACAGGCTGTTATTGAGCATGTTGAAGAGTACATTAGGTATTATAATGAGGAAAGAATACAAGAAAAATTAGGCTACTATTTGCCAATGAAATTTGGGCGAAAAGCAGCCTAATGAGGGTGTTTTATTACTGTCCCATATGACTAGGTCAGTCTAATAGCCAATCAAGGTTTACAAGTCTATTCTTCACATACTTGAATAATTTCTTTGGGTACAGATTCAAAAATTAACACTTCTGGCTTTGAATAGGGCTTCTTTATCAAATAGTCTTCAAGTGTCATCATACTTTTCCAGTATAGTTTAATCCAATATTCAATAGTTTCTCCAGTATCAAAATTTAAAGCTTCCTCATCAAAGTCTTTAAAATCCTCATAGAATGCTTGATCATAGATTGAATAGGTAATATCGAGATTAAATACTCGGATTTTATCTGTAAATATAGGAAAATAAAAAGATTTGGAAAAACTATTGGTTAACTCAACACCTATTGCTTGTCTAAAGTTAAGCCAATCAGGTGTATTGGAAGGCCTTAACAATTCTGTAACCTCAAATTGAATGTTACCTCCCTTCGTATATATATTATTTGATTTAGTCGCATAGTGAATGCCTCCACTCATAACTTCTTCCAGCGAAACATGTTCTTTGTGATTTTTCGGCAAATATGCATGATACAATAAATTACTCAAGTACCTCACCTACTTATTATTTTTTTCTTGAAACATAAGGGAAATGTGAACTTTTATCAATATTATCTAGGTTGTCAAATACCCTATGACTTCCAGTCGGTGTATCAGGTGTACTGATATTTCCGTCAAATTCTTTATAATACTTAGTGATTTTATTCGGATTTGGATTATTTGGATTTGGCCAATTGGAATAAGCTTTATCAGGATTAGTCGTTGTTTCGTTCCTTAACTTGCCTACATCTACATCTTTACCATATTGTGATCTATTAGGAGTGGATGTACTACTTGAGTCATACATATGTTTTCTAGAATGAAGATTAACAAAGTCGTCAGTATTACTACCACCACCTGGTTTTGTAGGTACTGGGGCATTACCCGTACTCTTAGAAACTCTTCTCCCTTTAGTTATCTTAGAAGCAACTTTACTTCCTTTGACTAATTTATAGGTAACTTTACCCACTTTAAAGATTCTTCCCACAGGAAGTAGACTTGCCGATTTCACTACTTTATCCCATCCCGAAAGTTTCTCTCCTGACTCATCTACTCCAGTATAAAGTGCCTTTGCATCTGAATATCCAGTTAACTCACTAACAACCATTTTGGTTTTTTCCCACCAACCGACTTCCTCAGGCTCTTCTGTTTTTTCTTCAGGAAGTTCGGTTACAACTTCGGCGGAAAGAGTATCGCCTTTGCGCACAATTTTTAGTATGGTGCCATCTTCGTATATGTGGTATTCATCTCCATTAATGCTAACACTTTCAACGGATCCTTCTCCAGTTTTATAGATGAGATTCCCTACTCTTTTGATTGATTCAACTGAGTTTTGTTAAATGATGTAAACGTATTCCCTTTATTAAACAAGTATTTTGAGTTGTCATTTTCCTCAGAATATGTTTTGGACATGTTGTCTATAAGAGACCTCAATTGATTAAGTTGTGTCTCAACATTTTCTAAGGATTTTTTAGCGTTTGTATCAAAGTCGATAATGTTATGTGTTAATTTTTTAATGCTCTTTTCCCTATCTTCAATTTGCTTATACACAGACTCAAGATTTAATGTAGGTAATTGAACAATGTGATCTACTCGATTGATTTCCTTGTTAACATCTGTTGTTAGTTCTAATACTGTATCATGTGTCTTCTTTAATGCTGGTTTTATTCCATACACTAAAAAGCCTTCGTGTAAAAAACCATTTTCATCTTCTTCTAATCCCTTTAGCTCTGCCTGAATGTCTTTTACTGCATCATCAAAATCTACTAACAAAACCCCTAATGATTTAATAAACATCAGGTGAACTTCTTCAAAATATTGTTTGATTCCTTCGCCGGTACGTCCTTTTAAAGAGTCAGATAAATTGGTTAGCCCACTAATAGTTTTATGTAAGGTTTCAAACTGCGTTTCAATGCCTTGTATATTTTTATGAATTTTTTCCAGTCCAGCATTAAAAGGTTTAACATCTACTATTCTAAAATTCATCATATCATCTACCTTAAGGTTTCAATAGTTGATAATTATTGCCGAGATTTTGATCCATTTTTTCAAAAGATGCTACAGCCTTTTGGGCCATTCGTTTATTCTTGAATAGGCTACACTTAGTTGGACAACAAAAATAA
>NZ_AKKV01000003.1 GCF_000269865.1 Fictibacillus macauensis ZFHKF-1 | reverse complement strand
AAACTTACGACGGTAAGTGGGTAATACCAAGTGAAAATTAGTTCGAGAGCAATTAGCACAACGACGACAATGATTCCTGTTTTTTTAGTATTTGACATAAGATAATCTCCCTACTATTTTTTTGACTGGAGTTTGAGGTCATTTTGGTGCAAAATTAGTTTGTAGCCAATTACCATTTTCTGATATTAAGCATTTTTTACCCATTGATTAACATGGTTAAACTAAGAACTTATTTTGATGGAAGCGTATAAAAAAAATTTGATAGAGTTCCGTTTGGGATAGTAAAGGGACTAACTAGCCTATTTGTGAGGATAATAGATGTACGATTTCATTAATCACAAGCGGCAAAATTAAGAAAAATGATATGGAAGGATTGGACGAGCTGCATGATTAAGCAATGAGCTTGTAGAAGAAGACGCGCCTAGAAAGATATTCGGATATCGCAGCGTTCAAAACGTTTATAGAATTATATTGGTATGCCAACATCAAAATAAACAACAATTTTAAGGGATAGCCGACCGAACTTTGATACCAAGGGCATTATCTTAATACGTCTATTTTCGTCCTATGATCTGCACGGTGTGCTTTAAAATATTAACTTTCATTTCTAACTGTTTTTATAACGCAATCAATTCTAAAAAATAATACTAAATAGGATATCTGGTTTTATAGAAAGAAGGGTAGTTTATGGATGAAATTTATAATTACTTAGAAGAGTTGGAAGATTTTTTAGGTGGAACATTTCATCAAGACATCCGTTCTCCAGAAGAAGCATTAGATGAGTTTTTAAATGAAGCTAGCCTAGAGTGTTTTATTTCAACAATAAAGGGTTGTGAGATGTTTTTGAATAGTCATTTAACAAAACAGAAAAAAGAACATATTATTCAAAATAATGTCGAAGTTTATTTTCCAGCTATTGCATTAAATCCTCTAGAGTGGCTAAATAAATTAGTAGAGAAAATGAAAGAAGGAGTGAGAACAAAATATAAAAATGATACATGGTAAACCACCTTTGAGAGATACAGATCTGAAAATAAGCTAATGACTTTTAATATGAGAATGGAGGATTAAAGTGAGTGTTGAAACTTATCAGAAAGCAAAGCAAATTATTCATGACAATGAAGATTTGGCTGACTTTATTGGAGGGCGGTCAAATGAATTAATAAAATGGGCTGAAGAAAAGCTAGGTGTCAAATTTACTGGGCTGTATTTAGATTATTTACAAACTTTTGGAGTAGGAAATTTCGGTTCTCAAGAAATTTATGGAATAATTAATGATAATTTTGAAAATTCTTCTGTTCCTGATGCAATTTGGTACACATTAACGGAAAGAAAAGAAATTAATCTACCTAATAATCTTCTTGTTATTTATGATACTGGGAGCGATGAACTTTTTTGTTTAGATTTTAATCAACTTGATGAAAAAGGGGAACCAAAGGTAGTATCTTTTGTGCCTGGTCTTGATTTGGGAAGTCAAAGTTATGAACTAATTGCTAATGATTTTGGTGATTTTTTATTAGATTTAGTTATGCAAGAAGTATAGCATGGAATTTGAACCATGATTGGTGATGGAAGGTGGATATGCAGGAGGACGGGCAACATTTGGCTATATGAGACAAAAAGGTGAAAAAGAACTGAAGATCCATAACAGTCATGTAGAAGTTCCGTGTTTTATGCGTACTACTAATTTGAGAAACATTTTTGATCCGGTACTTTTCCATATTTTCTTGGTTTGACGTTTTTGCCCATGCAAAAACACCTCCGAATGTTTTCTTAGTTTCAGTGTAACATTTCGAAGGTGTTTTATTGTGTTTCACTTATTTAGGTTAGTCTAGTATTTAGGCTTCTTGCTTTTTTTTGGTGTGGGTGCAATCTATAGTGTGTAAGTCAAGAATTGGTATGCTGCGGTATTTATTACTGAAGAAAGAGTATTGGAACATTGGGAAAGAAGGGTACCTATAAAAGGATTAGCTTCAAAATTTCGTGCGAATCCAGATGAAATCATGATTGCCTACAATCAAGTACATATTGATCTTTAACATCAAAAGTGCACTTATATAAGTAGCACTTTTTTATTGGACTTTTCCCTAGTTCTACCATAGGACTTTAGAATTGTCTAACTTTAATATTTGAGAGAATGGACTTATTGATAAGTAATTATTTTCCTTGGATACTAGATGTAAGATTTATTATTTTAAAGGTTATCATTAATTACAATGAAGATCTCATAGAGAGAGGATTACTATGAGTGAATTACATGATAGTAAAATTTGAAATTATCAAGTAGATTTGGAAAACTCGATAATTTATATGAAAGTAGAAAAAGCACAAGATAAGCATTTATCAATTTTATTTGAAGGGTTTTTTGCGTTTAATTTTGAAAACCAATGATCTGACAGCATACTTTTTGATAGTGTTGAATAAGATGTTGATTCGTTTACTTCAGAAAACAAAGAGTTGTTACATAAAAAAAAAGAATGATCTTTGGCCAATGGATTATGAAAATGTTGAGGAATTAATGAAGTATATGAAAGAAAATAGGTACCATTACTATAAATTGTATGCTTCGTACGGATTAAATGGATGGGTTCTTTCTAAGGGAATACGCTTCGATGAATAAAATGGATTGAAGATTGCAATTTATTATCGTAAATGAACGAATACACCTTGATTGGCTAATTTAGAGAATGAAGATGCACTATTTTTATGGTAATAATGTGGTTACTACTTTCCAAAAAAAAGTATTGAAATGGCAACGAGATAAAGGTACTTCAATGAATAAAAGTAGGTAATTTATGCGAGAAAGAGAGAATCTTATGAATAGCATATGGTTTGGAGAAAAATCAACTGTAACCCAATCTGAAATTAAAGAAAATATATTAAAAGCTGTTACAGAAAAAGAAGCTTTATGTAACTTAATAGAATTATATAAAATAGGAGATTTTTCGCAAAAACCTTTATTGATTCAATTAATGAATCAGACCAAAGATGAAGCTGTTTTGAATTTATGTATTAGAGTCTTTTTAGCTGTCGCAACACATGATGATTTGAGGGATACGAATAATTTCCGATTTCTTAGTAGGGCTACAGAAGAAACAATAAATACTTTTGCATCAGCAGCTGTGACGTCACTTTCTCTTGAGATCATTCCTTACTTATTGGCGTTGCTAGAAGAATGGGAAGACATTAGTGGTACAGTTGTTATTATTAAAGATTCAATTGACTTTTTTCTAGGTTTTGAAGATGAGGTTGGAGAAGAAGCAACTATAGACGAAATAGGAAACGTTTATTTTAATTATTGTGATGAGAATGATTTGGAAAGCTATTATTTTGAAAAAATACCAGCTTTTCCTGGAGATTTAACTAAAATGTTAATGCAGAGAGTTATGGTTGCAATGAATCATAATGAGCCATTAGAAATGGAATTGATTCCATCTTTATTATCGATCTGGACCGGTGAGAAAGTACCAGGAGAGTACGACACGAGTGTTAGTACAAATCTTTTTAAACATTTTATTGAGTATGTAGATAGACTTTCAACAAAAAAATGGGAAAAGGGACAAAAATATTTTTATGGATTCAAGCTGTAGAGAAAAGAAGTATTCAACTTATATTTAGATGTAAGGAGTATTTAGGAGCTTACTGTTTTTCACTTCTTTCCAAACATTCTATAAGGAATTTGAAATAAATTGATAAGGAAGATTTGTGAAGAAAACGGTTGAAACCTGGCTACCGTCTCCCGAGTCATGTGCAAAAAACATGATTCGGGATTTTTTATATCCTCGTTTGCTGCCATAAAAGACATGAAGGCGGAGCCGCTTTAAGACGGGTACATGCACGAAGGCTTTCTGTAGCATGAAATCACACCCGGGCTTGCCTGACGAACAACGTGAAACAGTCCATCACATCAACCAACTGCCCACATTGAACCTTCAGCCAGCTATCAGCAGATAGAAGTGAGATTGATAGCACTCCCAACTATTGAAATTCAAGACGGGAAAAATAATATTAAGTTTCGTTATTAATTGCAATAGGAGGAAGAGTATTGGAACTTTGGGAAAGATGGATACCTATAAAAGGATTAACTTCTAGATTATATAATGACTCTTTTATTGATAATAAAGAGGGTATAATTTTAGAGTTTAGTGATGAGGAAGATAAAAAGAAAATTGTATTTACGTTTGAAGAGGGTGTACTTTCCTATAGAAATACAGATGAAGGTTCATTACTAAAAAAACTAAATGAGTTAGAGCAACAATACGATACAGAATTTTATAGCGAGTGGACGTTATTTAAAATCAAAAACTCTGAATATTTAAAGTGGTTTCTAGAAGAAAGTTCGGGTATTTACGAGCCTGATCAAATAGAACATTATGTGTTTTTAACACCAAATGATGTAATAGAAATTTTAGCAACATGCACTCCAGGTATTGTAGAAAGGTGAGATTATTATGAATGTTTTAGAAGGATTTTTGCAGACAGACATTAATACACAGGATTGATATGAAGATCATCAGATGTGAAGAATTTGAGGAAATGAATATATAATATTTCCGGAATATTTAGTTGCAGATGGTGAACGAGAAATACACGGAGCAACACCTTGAAACAAATGACTCAAGAATTTTACCTGCTTATTTTTTTCTTGGAACATAAGAGTACTATTCTATAAATTCATGTTCGGCAAATCTTGTTTAAGGGTACTTCTAAGAACGCAGTAAGTAGGAGAACTAAGAAATCTTAAAAACGCTGAAAAAGTGTATGAGGAGACTTTGCAGGTAAGGGTACGGATTTTACAAGAACAACTTCAGACGTTCATGCGATTTCAATGAATACAGTAATTTTAGAAATTGAAATTCAACGCATCAAAGACTCCAATTTTTAATAAGGTGAAGTTAAATTTACTTTTTATGGTATTATTTATACGAAGGTCTTTTCAGCTCACGAGCAGGATTATTTAAGAAGAACAATTTTTTAATGGCTAAAAGGTAGGTGAAAATATGAGTGATACAGAATATAAATTAGAATTTAAGAATTTGTGTCAAACGTCTCAACTTGGTGAGTTAATAAATATCCCTGAACCTATTTCAGGTGGGCTATTACATAGAATGTATTACATTCAAACCAATCAAGGGAAGTATGCAATAAAATTATTAAATCCTCAAATAATGCTTAGACCAAAGGCAATGCAAAACTATATCAATTCAGAAAAGATAGCTAATTTTGTATCAACTAAGATACCAGCTCTTCCATCAAAAAAAATTAATGGTGGCTTTATTCAGCAAGTAGATAGTCAATTTTATATTGTTTTTAATTGGATAGAGGGTAAAAGTCTGAAACAGGATGAAATTGATGAAAGTCATTGCGAAAAAATAGGTGGAATACTTGCAGATATACACAGAACTGATTTCTCAGAGTTAGCTATACCCAATGAGAAATCTGATATTGAAGAACCAACTGATTGGAATTACTATTTGCAAAAGGGTAAAGAAAATCGATTAGAATGGGCTGAGATACTCCTTAATAACCTCGATAGCCTATATGATTGGAATTCATCTGCAATAGAAGCATCAGAATTACTTTCATCAAATATGGTAATCAGCCATAGAGACTTAGATTCTAAGAACGTTATGTGGCACTTTCATAATCCAGTCCTTATCGATTGGGAATCAGCTGGTTTTATAAATCCGATGCAAGATTTAATTGAAACGGCAATCTACTGGTCTAAAAATGAAAAAGGAGAAATAAATAAACAACGATTTTTTACTTTTATAAGTGGATATAAAAAGAGATATGGTGAACTACCTTCCTACTGGAAATTGGTCTTAGCAAATGGATACTTAGGCAAATTAGGATGGCTTGAGTATAGTTTAAAACGGTCTCTAGGAATTGAATGTTCAGACAAAGAAGAACAGCAGCTGGGAACTACCCAAGTAACAGGAACAATATATGATATTAAGAGTTATGCAAAGCAGATTCCTAAATTATTGGGTTGGTTGGATAATGAGTTATAAAACCAAATTTCTGCCACTACACAACTATCTGATAGCCCCCAAGTGTATGCAGTTATTACAATAATCAGTGTGGTATTATTGCCTGTAGCTTATGTATTATTTGGTTTTCTGGCTCAATATATAGGAATTGGGTTTTCTATTGCTTTGGGAGGATTAATAGAATTTATGGCAGGCTTATATGTTCTATTCTTTACAAAACTGGCAAAGGTAAAAGAAACTGATATAAATGAGGTTAAATAAGTAAATGGATATTCATAAATCTGATTTTTGGACGGTTATAAAATTTGGGAACCTCAGAAAATTTATGGAGAAGTTGAATGTTGAAAATAAAGCTATTGAAGAAGTGGTAAACGCTGTTAATGAAAACGGTATAAGTTTACTTGAAGAATCCTTGATTAGTAGAAAGTTTGATATCGCTCTTTTTTTACTAGGTCTTGATGCAAATGTTAACATTATTTCAAATGACGGTTATAATGAATGGCACTTTTTAGCAGCTAATATCAACTGTATCGGTGCAATAGACGTGGCTAATCAATTGATTGAAAGGGATGTTGACTTAAATTTAAAAGATAAAAAAATTGGAAATTCTGCAATTATGTCTCTAGTGCAAGAAGTGTTAAAGGAACGTACAAAAGAAGGATTCGATTTTATTCTACAATGTTTAGAAAAACGTCCGAATTTTAATGATGAAAATAAATTTGGTTATTCATTAAGGAAAATAATTGAAGAACGTGGTACTGAAGATCTGAAAAAAGTTATGGAGATGATGAGTTAAAAAAAGCAGTGGATTAGGTGGGTGTGTTGTATCTAATAATATTTAAAAGGGATTGGTCAATTAAAATGGTGTATTAAAGAAGAACCTGAAAACAAGTTGGATAATGGGTGGAGAATTTTTTCAGATATTGATACGGAGAATTTTCTTGCAGATGCGTCTAATATGTCAATTTTTTACTGGGGGACCATTTTCGAATTAGAGCCTGCAATAATGACTATTTTCGAAATGCCAATTGGTACAGAACTTACATTATTAAATGAAAATAATAAAAAGTATTTTGTTTATACTAACTCGGGAGAAGTGGTGGGTTTTCAATAGTGGCTGTAATGGCTATTTTAGAAATCGAGGCGACCATTTATATGCTTACAACTCTCGTAATTGAGCAAATAAATAACTCACTTCAACGTTCGATGAAATGTTTATCAAACAGTTCCAATATTACATAAAGACCATTTTGTCTCAGCTACATAGAAATTTCGCAGTTATTCAATTTAAGGATGCGTTGATCCAAGAAGGATCAACGCATCCTTAAATTGAATTTATTGAACGTAGCAGGATTGTTGAAAGAAAAGAATTATGAAAAAGAGAAATTTTTCTAACTTAAACTTTTAGGAGGAGCCATGAAAAGTTTACCTGTTCTTGTTGAGTCTTTTTTTAATAACAACGATGTAATTATTAATTCAATAGATGGGTTGAGTGGAGCTAATCCAGAAAGAGGAGTGTTTTCATACAGAATTAACTCAATAAATAAATCTTACATTTTAAAGAATTGTACCCAAAAGAGAGAATTTGATATTTATACCCAGCATGCATCCTTTTTTAAAAATAATAACATCAATATCCCTGAGATCTACTTCTTTTGTGAAGAAGATGGGGAGAATTGGATTATTATTGAGCATATTCCGCATCCATTCCCAAAAAATCGTTGGAAAGCAGATACAGAACAAATATTCCAACTGTATAAATTACATTCAAAGAGTTTGAACTCCGATATTAAAATAAATGATCCTTATCAATTTATCTGGGATGAGGAGTTAACAGAAAGAGTTCAATATTTACTACCTATTGAATTAAATGCGACTATAAGTCACATAAAGGAACAATCTCAAGTTATATTTACACAATTTTGTATCATTTCTGGTGATTCAAATCCAACAAATTGGGGGGTCAGAGATAATGGCATTTTAGTGTCATTTGATTTTGAACGTATTGGATATGGTAATCCTGCAATTGATTTAGCTATTACTATGCCGGGATTTGGAAGTGAAGATGGGTCATTAGAATATGAAATTGCAAAAAAATACATTTCATATTGGAGAAATAATACTATTACATTTCCTTTTTCAGTTGATCAATTAACAAAACAGATTAAAATGGCAAAAGTGTGGAGTGCACTAGATTATTTGGCAAATAATTATAAAACAATGAATCAACAGAACCTAGCCTCATTTCTTCAACAATTAATGAATAGGTTGAAAGTTCATTCTTGAGTTAGGATCAGTATCAGGACCCAGATGGACTGCACAGATAAAAATAAGGAATAAACAGTTAAAATCAGATGGAACATGGACGAAAAATCAATCTTTAAATGAAGTTCATATTCCGATATAAGGAAAATGAAATATGGATATAAATGAATTGAAAATCTACCCGATAGAATACCTACTGAAACACTACTATCAATGTTTCAAAATGCATTAGACCACTTTAAAAATAATAATGACAAAAATGACTTTTTAGTAATCCTTAGTCAACTAACAGACAGACAAGTAATAACATACGAGTTATTAAGAAGTGATATACGAAATGAGATTGATCGTATTCTCACTAGATTATGGAATACAGATTCCTATGATGAAGTAGATATTATTCTTTCTATTGTAGTTAATCTCGGTCTAGAAATTTGCTTTAATAAAATAAAAGAATTCTTGAAACAGTATAAAGATATAGATCAATCAATCCTAGATGAAATTGGTATGTCAACACCAAATTAAACAACAATTTT
>NZ_AKKV01000002.1 GCF_000269865.1 Fictibacillus macauensis ZFHKF-1 | reverse complement strand
CGCGAACGAACCAGGTCTGCGCGCGAATCGGGGGCCCCTGCGCGCGAACGAACCTTGTCTGCGCGCGAATCGGGGGCATCTGCGCGCGAACAGACCCGGTCTGCGCGCGAATCACTTTTTCGCGATCATTGATTTGTTTAGCAACGCTATTGGGAAGGCTCAACCCACATGCTCCTGAATCGTCTACATGTAAGGCGTTGCGTTCATGAGAGCAAACTTAAACGACATAAAAAAATGGCTTCACCATCAAAATCGATGATGAAGCCATTTCCTCTATTATTTTTGCAACTGTAACGTAGCACCAATGAAATCACGGAACAACGGCTGTGGGCGTGTTGGTCGTGAAATGAATTCTGGGTGGAATTGAGCAGCTACGAACCACGGGTGATCTTGAAGCTCTACAATTTCTACAAGGCGGCCATCCGGGCTTGTCCCTGAGAAAATAAAGCCTTTTGCTTCCATTTGCTCACGGAATTCGTTATTAAATTCATAACGATGGCGATGACGCTCGTAGACGACTTCATCATTATAAGCTTCGTACGCTTTTGTATTTTCAGAAAGCTTACAAGGATATAGACCAAGACGTAATGTGCCACCAAGATCTTCAACGTCTTTTTGCTCTGGTAATAAATCAATAATTGGATATTTAGTAGATGGCTTTAATTCTGTAGAATGTGCATCTTTATAGCCAAGCACGTTGCGAGCAAACTCGATGGACGCAAGCTGCATGCCTAAGCAAATACCAAGATACGGAATATTGTTTTCGCGAGCATATTGAATAGCAAGTAGCTTACCATCCACACCGCGATCTCCAAAGCCTCCAGGAACTAAAATGCCATCAGCGCCTTTCAAACGCTCCACAACATTCTCTTCTGTCACCTCTTCAGAATTAATCCAATCAATTTCAATATCAGCATCATGGTGATACCCAGCATGACGAAGTGATTCTACAACGGAAATGTACGCATCTTGTAGCGCTACATATTTCCCTACTAGTGCAATTTTTGTTTTGCCAGAAAGATTTAATACGCGATCAATTAACCCTTTCCATTCACTCATATCTGCTTCTTTACAATCGAGTTTAAGGTGATCACAAACGAGTTGATCCATGTTTTGTTCTTGAAGAGCGATTGGCACTTGGTAAAGCGTATCTGCATCACGCGCTTCAATGACAGCTTTAGGATTAATATCACAGAATAAACCAAGCTTTTCTTTCATCTCATCGGATACTGGCATTTCTGTACGAACGACAATAATATTTGGTTGAATACCAAGACTGCGAAGCTCTTTTACGCTATGCTGTGTTGGTTTTGTTTTCAACTCACCAGCTGCCTTAATGTATGGAATAAGCGTACAGTGAATGTACATTACGTTTTCAGAACCTACGTCACTTTTAATCTGACGAATGGCTTCTAAAAATGGTAGTGACTCGATATCACCAACAGTCCCACCAATCTCAGTAATCACGACATCTGCATTCGTTTCGCGTCCCGCGCGGAACACTCGCTCTTTAATTTCATTTGTAACATGGGGGATAACTTGCACCGTTCCGCCTAGGTACTCACCACGACGTTCTTTACGTAACACCGTTGAATAAATTTTCCCTGTTGTGACAGAACTAAATTTATTTAAATTAATATCAATAAAGCGCTCATAGTGACCTAAGTCTAGATCCGTTTCAGCACCATCATCCGTAACGAATACCTCACCGTGCTGATAAGGGCTCATCGTACCAGGATCGACGTTAATGTACGGATCGAACTTTTGCGTTGTTACCTTTACACCGCGGTTTTTTAAGAGACGACCAAGTGAAGCTGCCGTAATTCCTTTTCCTAGTGACGAAACGACACCGCCTGTCACAAAAATATATTTAGCCATTTACAATTCCCCCTCCGGATAGTCAAAATTAAGTATGCCCTACAGTTAATTTTTTCAAGCACTACTAGGTAAAAAAGTAAGAGCGCCCAAGGGTGTTAGGCGCAATTTTTTCTACAAAAATAAAAAAAACAAAAGTGTCTTCTCCCCAAATAATGGGGGCACTTTTGTTATCAATTTAACTATAATATATGTGTAGCCCAAAAATGATTCTATCGACTTTCCTTACAGAAGTCAAGAGGCTTACGGAATTTTTTCAAATGCCGCAAGCCTCTTTCTTAGTTACTGTTTTTCTTCTTCTTCTACTTCGTATAATTCTTCTTCAGCAGCCTCGTCTTCTTCGTCCTCAAGGTCACCGTCAAGCTCTTCTTCACCTTCAGCAAACTCTTCTTCCTCTTCAAAGTCCTCGTCCGCATCCTGCTCTTCGCCTTCTGCAAGAGCATCTACTTCAAGCTCTTCAAAGTCCTCATCTTCAAAATCATCGTAAGAATCGAAGTCGTCATCTTCCACTTTCTTACGTTTCGTTGGCTTGTTCGTGTTACCAAGCTCTTCTTCACTACTTTCAATTGGATACCATGCCTTTAAGCCCCACTTGTTATCACCAAGTGAAACGAAACGACCATCGATATTCATATCTGTGTAGAAATAAGAGAGACGACGTTCTAGCGCTTCGTCTGTAAGACCCTTCATCTCTTTAATTTGTTGCACAAGATCATAGAATGGTACAGTTGACTTTTCATCTTTTAGAACTTCAAAAGCAATTTCCACCATGGACATTTCCATGAGCTCTTCTTTTGAATACGTATTCGTTATACTCAAATTGGCACTTCCTTTCGGATCAATAAATCTATTTATGTCATAGATGATTCTGTTATCTAGAAGAATTATACTCTTCATTATAAACAAATCTGCAATGGATATGCTAGATGAAACCTATCTTTTTTTTAAAAGAACGTGTAGCAAACGCCGTCTTCTCCAACTTCATACGTTAATTATGAGTTTAGAAGCACACGGTTTCACTTCGTTATAATCCTCTTTCTAGCATACAGACTATCAAGATTACTAAAAAAATCATTATGAAGCAATGTATGTTGTGAAGGTAAAATACCCCAAACCCTATTTTTAGCAAAAAGAAACCGCGATGATTCGCGGTTTCTAATGGCTTTACATGTTGCGGCGGTATTTGCCACCAACTTCGTATAAAGCTCCTGTAATTTGACCTAGGCTGGCTACTTTTACCGTTTCCATTAACTCTTCAAAAATATTGCCGCCATTTAGCGCTGTTGCTTGTAGTTTCTTTAAGGCACTAGCCGCTACTGCCGCATGTTCTGATTTGAAGTCTTCTAAATGCGTAATTTGTTGCTGCTTCTCTTCCTGGGTCGCACGAGCCAGTTCCATGTTGAATTCTTCATCGCTTGACGGATTCGGATTCATATACGTATTTACACCGATAATCGGCAGCTCGCCGCTATGCTTTTTCATTTCATAGAACATGGATTCTTCTTGAATTTTTCCACGTTGATATTGTGTTTCCATAGAGCCGAGAACGCCACCGCGTGTGTTTAAACGCTCGAACTCTTGCAGAACTGCTTCTTCTACAAGATCGGTTAATTCTTCAATAATGAAAGAGCCTTGTAACGAGTTTTCATTGCGTGCTAGGCCAAGCTCTTTCGTAATAATAAGCTGTATGGCCATCGCTCGGCGCACAGATTCTTCTGTAGGTGTTGTAATCGCCTCATCATAGGAATTCGTGTGCAACGAGTTACAGTTATCATAAAGCGCCATGAGTGCTTGTAGCGTCGTGCGAATGTCATTGAAATCAATTTCTTGTGCATGCAGCGAGCGACCTGACGTTTGTACATGGTATTTCAACTTTTGGCTGCGTTCATTTGCGCCGTATTTATTTTTCATAACCGTTGCCCAAATGCGACGAGCAACCCGACCAATGACGGCGTATTCAGGATCTAATCCGTTGCTAAAGAAAAACGATAAGTTCGGAGCAAAATCGTCAATGTTCATGCCGCGACTTAAATAATATTCAACATACGTAAAGCCATTAGCGAGCGTAAAGGCAAGCTGGGTAATCGGATTCGCCCCCGCCTCCGCAATATGATAGCCCGAAATGGAGACAGAATAATAATTACGTACGTTATGATCGATAAAGTATTGCTGAATATCACCCATCATACGGAGCGCAAATTCGGTTGAGAAAATACACGTATTTTGCCCTTGATCTTCTTTAAGAATATCAGCTTGCACCGTACCGCGTACGTTGGCAAGCGTCATCGCCTTAATATCTTGAAGCTCCGCTGCATTCGGTTGACGACCATTTTTCTCAGCAAAAACATTCACTTGTTGACCGATCGCTGTATTCATGAACATGGCAAGTAAAATCGGCGCTGGACCGTTGATTGTCATAGATACCGACGTACTTGGCGCAATGAGATCAAAGCCTGAGTACAGCTTATTCATATCTTCTAGCGTACAAATGCTTACGCCACTTTCACCGACTTTTCCATAAATATCAGGACGCATATCAGGATCTTCGCCATAAAGTGTGACAGAGTCAAATGCTGTACTTAAGCGCTTTGCATCATCGTCTTTTGATAAATAGTGAAAGCGACGATTCGTTCGCTCTGGTGTACCTTCACCAGCAAACTGACGCTTCGGATCTTCACCTTTACGTTTAAATGGAAATACGCCAGCTGTGTAGGGGAAGGAGCCGGGCACATTTTCTTTCATGACCCACTTAATAATTTCGCCCCAGTCTTCGTATTTCGGTAAGACAACTTTCGGGATAGTAAGACCCGCCAGACTTTTCGTCGATAGCTCTGTGACGATTTCTTTATCACGAATTTTCGTTACGAGCTTTTCGCCGCTATACATTTCTTTTAACTTCGGCCAGTTTTCAAGCGTTTTTCGCGTCAGCGGATGCATCTTCTCGCCTACTGTTTCGCGCGCTTGTTCAAGTGTTGTCACAACTTCGCCCTCTGCATTTAGCTCTTGAATCGTTTCGATCGATCCTTTCAACTGATAGCTTTGGCGTGCATACTTTACTTGCTCTTCCATCGTTTTATAGTACGAACGCATCGTATAGACGATGTCATTTAAATATTGACTGCGCTCACCAGGAATGATGACATTTTTCTTAGCAATCATTTCGTCTTCTAAGCTTTTCAATGGCCACTGAAGGTTACATTTTTCGTTCAATGTCGTTACGAGTGCACGGAAGAGCGCATTCGTCCCTTCGTCGTTAAATTGAGACGCAATCGTGCCGTAGACAGGCATGCCGTCCAAGTCTTTTTCAAACCATTGACGCGAGCGCTGATATTGCTTGCGTACGTCGCGAAGCGCGTCTTCTGAGCCTTTGCGTTCATATTTATTAATCGCAATCAGATCGGCATAATCAATCATATCAATTTTTTCAAGCTGTGATGGTGCTCCAAACTCACTTGTCATGACGTAAAGGGACACGTCTGATACATCCACAATCGCTGCATCACCTTGCCCAATACCGCTCGTCTCCACAATAATAAGATCATAGCCTGCTGCTTTTGCGACAATCAATGCATCTTGAATCGAATGACTAAGCTCTGAGCGCGAACCACGTGTGGCTAGACTGCGCATATATACCCGCGGATTGTAGATGGCATTCATGCGAATGCGATCGCCAAGCAAGGCGCCGCCTGTTTTTTGTTTCGTAGGATCGATTGAAATGATGGCAATCGTTTTATCTTCAAATTCATTTAAGTACCGACGAACGAGCTCATCGGTTAATGAACTTTTCCCTGCGCCTCCAGTGCCGGTAATCCCAAGAACAGGTACCGCTTGCTGTGATGCTTTGACGGTATCTAGCACTTCTTCTGCAGTAACCGCAATTTCTTTTGGAATGATTTCTTGATTTTCAGCCACTGTAATGAGACGCGCGACTGCTTTCGCATCTTTTAACGGTAATTTTTCAAGCTCATCCGTTAGTGAGGTAACCGTTTGAAAATCACATTCTTGCATCATGAAATTTATCATGCCTTGCAAGCCGTTAATGCGCCCATCTTCTGGCGAAAAAATACGCGCCATCCCGTATTCATGCAGCTCTTTAATTTCAGGAGGGATAATGACGCCACCGCCACCAGCAAACACTTTAATGTGACCAGCACCACGCTCACGTAATAAATCGATCATATATTTAAAATATTCTACGTGACCACCTTGGTATGAGGACATGGCAATTCCTTGCACATCCTCTTGAATGGCTGCGCTCACTACTTCATCAACCGAGCGATTATGACCTAAGTGAATAACCTCGGCCCCACTGGATTGTAAAATACGGCGCATAATATTAATTGAAGCATCGTGCCCGTCAAACAAGCTTGATGCTGTTACAAAGCGGATATGATGTTTTGGCTGATAGATTTCTTCTGTACTCATGCTTCCATCCTCCTTTTCTTACGACTGTGCTGACATGCGGGCGCCGACAAGCCCCCCTAACAACAGCTCAGTCTGAACGTCAATATAGTGATCGAGCGAATATTCACGCTGAAGACTCCAGCGCCGGAATGTCCACATTTGACCATGAATTAAAATGTTATGCGCTGCGAGCCGAATTTCATCGCTAGAAAGCATCAGCTCGCCGCGATCAACGGCACGCTTTAGCAATTCTTCGAAAATCGCTGTCATCTCAAGCTCTTTTTTTAACACATAAGGCAACGCCTCGCGTGAAAGCGATTTCGCTTCTTGGTACATAACGAGCACTTCATCTTGCATTTCGTCCACTACTTTAAAATAGGCGGCAATCGCTTGCTTCACGTGCACAAGGGTACAATCGGTCTCTCTCACTTGCTCTTGCATTTTATTTTTCACGCTATCGTAAATGCTGTCACAGACAAGGTATAAAATATCTTCTTTACTTCGAATATACTCATAGAGGGTGCCAATACTAAATCCAGAGGCTTTTGCGATTTCTCGGGTTGTTGTTCGGTGAAAGCCATTCGCTTTAAACAGCGTCACAGCTGCTTTCACCATTTCGCCGCGCCGCTTTTCAATGAGCTTTTCATCTTTCACGAGCGATGGAACTTCCTTTTTCCCCATTAAATCCCTCCTTATGAATCTCTGTGCCATTGCTTAAGAATCGTTTCCGCCGCTTGATACGGATCCACATCGCCTTGTTCGACATGAGAAAGCCACGTCATGCCACGCTCTTCCTCTTGAAGCATAATGCGCCGCATTAATTCATAATGCACCACTTCCACGACCGCTTGCTGAAGATTGCGCGTTCGTCGCCGCTTCCCTTCACCACTTTCTTCTAAGTACTGACGATGATGCCCCATCTCTGTCCACACATCAGCTAAGCCCTCATTACGCAGAGAAACAGTTTGCACGATCGCTGGTCGAAAAGGAGCATCATGCTTGACGAGATCAAGCATCGATTCTATTTCCGAAAGCAATTTCGGCACACCAGGTAGATCCGCTTTATTCACGATAAACAAATCGGCAATTTCCATAATGCCTGCTTTAAACACTTGCACAACGTCGCCGCTTCCTGGATTTAGGACGACAGCGGTCGTATCTGCTATTTTCATAATGTCGAGCTCTGACTGCCCTACACCGACGGTTTCAATTAATATGACATCATATCCATACGCATCTAAGAGTGCGACCGTTTCTTTCGTCGTGCGGGCTAAGCCGCCAAGACTTCCACGCGTTCCCATACTTCGAATAAAAACGCCTGGATCCGTAAAATGCTCACTCATGCGCACGCGATCACCTAAAATGGCGCCACCGCTAAACGGACTTGTCGGATCAACCGCCACAACGCCAACCGTTAAGCCCAGTGCCCGCAAATAGGCAATCAGTCGATTGACAAGCGAGCTTTTGCCCGCACCCGGTGAACCGGTTAAACCAACATAGTACGCGCGTTTCCCAAAGGAATGGATACTTTTTAAAAGCTCCAGCTTTTCCTCATGATCGTTTTCAACGTACGAAATGGCACGGGCTAGCGCTCGTTCTTCTTTTTGTCCGATGCGTTCTGCTAAGTGATGCATCGCTCTTAATCCTTTAATAACATTTTAGAGATGACGAGACGTTGAATTTCTTGTGTTCCTTCATAGATTTGCGTAATTTTCGCATCACGCATATAACGTTCTACTGGATAATCCTTCGTATAGCCGTAGCCGCCAAATACTTGCACGGCATCGGTTGTTACTTCCATCGCAATATCGCCCGCATAAAGCTTTGACATCGCTGATTCTTTTCCGTACGATAATCCTTCACTTTCACGCCATGCTGCTTGGTAGGTTAGAAGACGCGCTGCTTCTACTTTTGTTGCCATATCTGCTAATTTAAAAGCAATGCCTTGGTTTGCACCAATCGATTTTCCGAACTGCTTGCGTTCTTTGGCATAGTTCACGCTGGCATCGAGTGCACCTTGTGCAATCCCAACTGCTTGCGCCGCAATCCCGTTACGACCGCCGTCTAGCGTCATCATTGCAATTTTAAAGCCTTGCCCTTCTTCCCCAAGACGATTCTCTTCTGGAATTCGGCAATCTTCCATGATCAGCTCTAATGTTGGCGAGGAACGAATGCCAAGCTTTTTCTCTTTTTTACCGAACGAAAAGCCTGGTGTGCCTTTTTCAACGATAAAGGCTGTAATACCACGGTGACCGGCTGCTGCATCTGTTTGGGCAAACACAACGTAAATTTCCGCTTCACCTGCGTTTGTAATAAAAATCTTCGAGCCGTTTAAAATGTAATCAGAGCCGTCGCGCTTTGCCGTCGTTTTCATGTTGGAGGAATCCGAGCCTGAACCTGGCTCCGTTAAGCCGTACGCCCCCATTTTCTTTCCTTCTGCCATCGGACGAAGAAACTTTTGCTTTTGTTCTTCTGATCCAAATTTAAAGATTGGCCAACCCGCAAGTGAGGTATGAGCAGAGAGTGTAACCCCTGTAGAAGCACATACTCGTGAAAGCTCTTCAACAGCAATCACATAGCCTAAATAATCGCCACCAATGCCACCGTACTCTTCTGGCCAAGGAATGCCACATAAGCCAAGCTCCGCCATTTGTTCAAACAACGCACGATCAAAACGTTCCTCTTCGTCACGTTCTGCTGCTGTTGGTTCTACTTCATTTTTTGCGAAATCGCGCACCATTTTTCGAATCATTTCATGCTCTTCTGATAGTTGAAATTGCACGTTAATCTTCCTCTCTGCTTTTTAATCTCGTAGTAGATGTTTACTTAGTACTAATCGTTGTATTTCGCTCGTTCCTTCGTAAATCTCGCAAACTTTCGCATCGCGGAACAGTCGCTCTACTGCATACTCTTTTGTATAACCGTACCCACCGTGAACTTGGACTGCTTTAATAGCAAGATCCATCGCTGCTTTGGAGGCATATAATTTAGCCATTGACGCTTCTTGCGGACATGGACGATTTAATTGCCGCATCCATGCTGCTCGGTAAGTTAAAAGGCGGGCTGCCTCCACTTGTGTTGCCATATCAGCCAATGTAAAAGCTACGCCTTGCTGGGCACCAATTGCTTTACCAAACTGCTTGCGCCCCTTGCTATATGCTACGGCTTCCTCTAGTGCCGCCTCAGCAATGCCAAGTGCTTGAGCAGCAATACCGATGCGACCTGCTTCTAAATTACCGAGCGCAATCTTAAAGCCTTCCCCTTCTTCGCCAAGGCGGTTCTCAACCGGCACCTTCGCACCATCAAATATGAGTTCACACGTACTTGAGCCGTTCATCCCCATTTTCTTTTCTTTTTTTCCAATCGAAAAGCCCGGGGTATCCTTCTCAACAATAAAGGCACTGATGCCTTTTGCGCCTGCTTCTGGCTTCGTCGATGCAAATACGATATACGTATTGGCGTAGCCAGCGTTCGTAATGAATACTTTTGATCCATTTAGCACATAGTGATCACCATGGCGAACCGCTCGCGTTTTGAGAGAGGCTGCATCTGATCCTGAGCTTGCTTCTGTTAAACCAAAAGCGCCAAGGTATTGTCCTGAAGCAAGCTTTGGTAGAAAGCGTTGTTTTTGTTCTTCGTTGCCGTAATAGTAAATCGGATTAGTGCCAACACTCGTATGCACCGACAAAATAACGCCAACCGTTGCACTTACTTTTGACAGCTCATGAATGGCTATAATGTAAGACAAAAAGTCCATACCTGCACCACCATAAGCTTCTGGAATAGGAATACCCATTAAGCCGAGCTCGCCCATTTTCGAAACGACTGCTTCCGGAAATGTATCCGTTTCGTCCATATGCGCGACTATAGGCGCAATTTCCTTTTGTGCAAAGTCACGTACCATTTTTTGCATCATGCGTTGTTCTTCTGTAAACGTGAGATTCACCTTCCAGTCCCCCTATCCACACGTTAGCTATACGTATAAAAGCCCTTGCCTGTTTTTTTACCGAGCCATCCCGCTTTAACATATTTTCTAAGCAAAGGACATGGACGATACTTATCATCGCCAAAGCCTTCTTGCAGCGTTTCCATAATATAAAGACACGTATCTAAGCCAATAAAATCAGCAAGTGTAAGCGGCCCCATCGGATGATTCATACCGAGCTTCATAATTTCATCGATCGCTTCTGGTTCTGCAACGCCTTCATAGAGAGCAAAAATGGCTTCATTAATCATCGGCATGAGAATACGATTTGAAATAAAGCCAGGGAAGTCATTCACTTCAACTGGTACTTTATTAAGCTTTGTTGTAACGGCTTCAATCACTTCATAGACACTATCACTCGTTTGCAGACCGCGAATAATTTCTACTAGTTTCATAACCGGCACTGGGTTCATAAAGTGCATGCCGATTACTTTTTCCGGTCGATTCGTTACCGCCGCAATTTCTGTAATAGGAAGCGATGACGTGTTACTTGCTAAGATCGCATGCTTTGGCGCGATATCATCAAGCATTTTAAAAATCCCCGTTTTCACGTCCATATTTTCAACGACCGCTTCAATGATTAGATCGGCCTCGGCTGCATTTTGAATGGATGTAGATGGATGCAATTGACGCAATGTGTCGTCCCGATCCTCTTCCGTCATTCGCCCCTTATCCACAGCACGCGCTAACAGCTTTTCAATCGATTGAATTCCTTTTTGTACAAACTCTTCTTGGAGATCATGAAGAAAGACGTTATATCCTGCCATCGCACATACTTGCGCGATTCCTGATCCCATTTGTCCTGCACCAATGACCATAATCGTATTTATTGTCATGCTTTATTCTCCCTTCACTTCAATTAAAATCGCATCGCCCTGACCGCCGCCTGAACAAATAGAAGCAATCCCGAGACCGCCGCCACGACGTTTCAACTCATGAATCAATGAAACAATGATTCTTGCACCACTTGCGCCGATTGGATGACCAAGCGCCACAGCGCCACCGTTCACATTTACTTTTTCTAAATCAAGATGAGCTAGCTCTGCACTAGCGAGCGCCACAGCTGCAAAGGCTTCATTTATTTCAAACAAATCAATCTCCTGTATTGTTTTGCCTGTTTTCTTTAGAAGTTCGCCGATCACGAGACCTGGTGTTTTCGGAAAATCTTTCGCCTCTGTTGCCATTGCCGCATGGCCAATAATCGTTGCCAGGACTGCTTTGCCTTCTTTCGCCGCTCGTTCTTCTGACATTAAAACGAGTGCCGCTGCTCCGTCATTAACGCCAGGAGCATTGCCCGCTGTAATACTTCCAGATTGCGAGAACACCGGTGCAAGCTTCGCTAAACGCTCTTTTGACGTATCTTTACGTGGTGATTCATCCGCAGTTACGATCAGCGGTTCTCCTTTTCGTTGCGGAACAGAAACAGGGACAATTTCCTCTGCAAAAGTACCGTTTTCCATCGCCATCACCGCGCGTTGATGACTGCGTAAAGCCCAATCGTCTTGCGCCTCACGGGAAATGTTCATTTCATCTGCTACGCCATTTCCGTACGTGCCCATATGAACACCCGTAAACGAGCATGTTAACCCATCGTGAATCATTAAGTCGGTAACTGCCCCGTCTCCCATGCGATAGCCCCAACGTGCTTTCGGTAAAATATAAGGAGCGTTACTCATGGACTCCATGCCACCGGCCACCACAATTTCTTCCTCACCAGCACGAATAAGGAGGTCAGCCAAAGTAACACTTCGTAATCCAGAAGCACAAACTTTATTGATCGTTTCGGTTTTGACTTCCCACGGTAACCCCGCTTTTCGCGCTGCTTGGCGAGAAGGGATTTGACCTTGTCCTCCTTGGAGAACACATCCCATGATGACTTCACCTACGTCATTGCCGTTAACGCTCGCTCGCTTTAGTGCTTCTTCAATGGCAATTCCACCTAAATCAGATGCCGTCAGCGCACTTAAGCCTCCTCCTAATTTCCCTACCGGTGTACGCACTCCACTAACAATTACTGTTTTACTCACGAAAACGCCTCCTTCAAATTAGAAATAAAACGCTTACATTTTAGCCGTTGAGCGAACGCTCGGTCGACCTAACGTGCCAATGGAGCCTGTTGTCTCTTTCAGAACAACAGGCTACCATAGCTATTACGCACCAAACAGGGAACGCTCTAAAATTTCAACAACATCTAATGTTTGAACACGATCTTCTACTTCTTTCGCTTTCGTTCCATCACTTAACATCGTTAAGCAGAACGGACAACCTGAACCAATCATCGTTGGATTTACTTCTAATGCTTGCTCGGTACGAGCGACGTTAATGCGTTGTCCGGATTTTTCTTCCGTCCACATTAAGCCCCCACCAGCTCCACAGCACATACCATTTTGACGATTGCGGTTCATTTCAACGAGCTTCACACCTGGAATCGCTTTTAAAATATCGCGCGGTGGCTCATATACTTCATTGTAACGACCGAGGTAACACGAGTCATGATACGTGATGACTTCATTGACAGCATGCTTCGGTGAAAGCTTTCCTTCTTTAATCCATGTAGCTAACAATTCGGTGTGATGATATACTTCGCCTTCAAAACCAAATTCCGGATACTCATTTTTAAACGTGTTATACGCATGCGGATCGATTGTAATGATTTTCTTCACGTTATGCTTTTCAAATAAAGCGATATTACTTGTGCACATTTCTTGGAATAAAAACTCATTACCGATGCGACGTGGCGTATCGCCTGAGTTTTTCTCCTTATTACCGAGAATCGCAAACTTCACGCCTGCTTCATTCATGATGCGTGCAAACGCTAGAGCTATCTTCTGGCTACGGTTATCATAGCTACCCATGGAACTTACCCAGAATAAATATTCAAACTCTTCTCCAGCTTTTTCTACTTCTTTTACCGTAGGAACATGAACATCTTCACGAAGGTCGCGCCAATTTTCACGCTCTTTCTTAGAAATCCCCCACGGGTTTCCTTGCTTTTCAATATTTTGAATGGCACGTTTTGAATCAGCGTCCATTTTTCCTTCTGTTAACACGAGGTAACGACGCATGTCGATAATTTTATCCACATGTTCATTCATAACCGGACATTGATCTTCACAATTTCGGCAGGTCGTACACGCCCAAATTTCTTCCTCGGTCATGACTTCACCAATTAATTCGATATTGTATTCAAATTTGAAGGCAGAACTGCCATCTGTTGCCGCTGCTGTTTCATTTGCACCTGTTCCTTTGCCCGCTGCTTGGTACGCAATTTGGTTTCCTTTTGTATTCGAAAAAACAAATGCAGGCATCCAAGGTGTGCGAGAGGTAACAGCTGCCCCTTTTTCTGTGAGATGATCACGAATTTTAATGATCATATCCATCGGTGAGAGCATTTTCCCTGTTCCTGTTGCTGGACAAACATTCGTACAACGCCCACACTCTACACAAGCATACAAATCAACAAGCTGCTTTTGGTTAAAGTCTTCTACTTTTCCAACACCAAATACTTCTTGCGTTTCATCTTCAAAGTTAATGGATGATAGCTTCCCAACTTGATCTTTACGACCAAGCCAAACGTTTAGCGGGCCCGCAATTAAATGCGCATGCTTAGACTGCGGCACGTACACAAGGAACGTTAACAGGAAGAGCAAGTGAATCCACCAAGCGATAAAGAAAATAACCGTTGCTGCAGTTTGTGGGAGAGCGCTAAATAGCGAAGCAATGCCGGTAGCAATTGGCTCCGTCCATGAGCCTGGCTCTTGATGCCAAATTAAATCCATTCCGTTTCCGACTAATACGGAAACCATTAATCCACCAATGAATAGTAAAACGAGACCGGCTTTAAATCCTCGCTTTAAGCGTACAAGCTTTTCTACGTAACGACGGTAGAAGGCAAGGACTACAGCCAAAAGGATGACGAACGTAACGATTTCTTGGAAAAATGTAAAAGCAGGGTACAATGGGCCAAGTGGTAAGTGCGATCCTGGCGCAAGTCCTTTCCAAATAAAATCAATCGCTCCAAATTGGACGAGAATAAATCCATAGAAAAACATGACGTGAATGGCACCGCTCTTTTTATCTTTTAAGAGCTTTTTTTGACCGAACACGTTCACAAGCACGGCTTTGATGCGCTCTTGCACGGTGTGGTCAAATTCGACTTTTTTACCTAATTTAATATACTCATAACGCGTTTTCACAATATACACGAATAAACTTAACGCGTAAGCGGTTACAAGAATAAAGGCAATCCAGTTCAAAATCTGTAAGCCGTTCATCTTTTATGCTCCCTTCATCTTGGTCTTATGCCGCCCTTTTCCTTTATATACCTAGAATTACTATTCAAAAAGGGAGGAATTTTCTGAATCTAGTATACCATACATTAATAAATGAATGAGCATTCAGTCAACATTCTTTTTGAAAAATTTTTTCCAGCAGCTTTACTGAGGATTATATCGACTTATGGTATAATGTAGAATTTGTGAAAAGCTTTTTACGCGGTGATTGATAAAATCATACCGCGGTAATACTATAAACTATCTTAGGTAAAGGGGCATACGATGAGCATTATATGGATTTTGTTAGGTTGTATCGTGATGGCGTTGCTCTTTTCGTTCCTCGTATGGCTAGATTTATATCTTGGAAAGAAGAACGTGAAAGACCATGTTGCATCAGAACCAATTGCTTCGACAGGAGAAGCCTCGCTATTAACGACAGGCACTGAATTTTACGATACGCTTTTTGAAGAAATTGAAAAAGCCAGACATCATCTTCATATACAATTTTACATAGTTAATGACGACTGCATCGGCAAAGAGCTTACCGCCTTATTAAAGCGCAAAGCGTATGAAGGGATCGAAGTGCGCCTTTTGTTAGATTACTTAGGCAGCTTCTTAATGAAAAAGAAAACAATTAAGGAGCTTCAGCTCGCAGGTGTTAAGTTTGCGTATAGCGCACGGCCAAGCTTTCCCTTTTTCTTTTATAAGCTCAATCGTCGTAACCACCGTAAAATTGCCATTATTGATGGCGCAGTCGGTTTTACGGGCGGCTTTAATGTTGGTGATGAATATTTAGGACGCAATCCAAAGCTCGGGGATTGGCGGGATTACCATTTATGTTTGCAAGGGCCTGTCATTTCCTCCTTGCAAAAGCAATTTGCCATGGATTGGGAAACAGCCACTTCTGAAACGTTGACCGAAGCGAAGTATTTTCCAACGCTAAAGGACGGCTCGATTCACTTTACAACGATGTTCGCTAAGCAAGATATTGTATCCTTTCTTCTTCAACAAATGAACGAGGCGCAGGAACGGATTTTTATTGGCTCTCCTTATTTCATTCCTGGAAAAGCGATTCTCCAAGCGCTGCTACATGCACGCAAGCGTGGCGTTGACGTAACACTGCTCGTACCAATGAAAGCTGATCATCCAATTGTCAAAGAGGCCTCTTATCCTTATTTACAGGCGTTATTACTAGCAGGCTGTAATGTGTATCAATATTATGAAGGCTTTTTCCATGCGAAAGTTTTTATCGCAGACAATAAAATCGGGGATATTGGTACGACCAATTTCGATGAACGAAGCTTATTTCTAAATGAAGAAGTAAACTGTGTCTTTACGAGCCAAGAACTTCTTCACGATACGCTAAAAGCCATTGAAGATGATTTGGATCGTTCTGAGCGCTTGTATTTAGAAGATTTAACACAGCAATCGGTTTGGACAAAAGTAAAAGTAAAGCTCGGCGAAACATTTTCATCTTTTTTATAAGCTTTGTTTAAGGTATGCTTAAGTTATATACAACTTATGCAAGGAGGAATTGCCGATGCTTGTTTCATTCGGTTATGTTTCAACAGCACTTGCGCTTCATGACGCCTCTCCTTCAAAAACGATGACATTCGCCACATGGTCGAAGCTTGAAGAAGAAGAGCGTGCCGAGCGCTTACTAACGATTACGAAAACGAATTTACGCAATACATTGCGTACACTTCATTATAATATTGCGCACCAGTTTCCACTGTATCGGATGTCTTCTTCCATTGTTCCACTCGCCACGCATCAAGACGTGAAGTGGGACTATTTAAAAGACACGAAAGAAGAGTGCGAACAAATCGGGGCACTTGTTAAAGCACACGGGTTACGTGTTAGCATGCATCCTAATCAATTTACACTCTTTACGAGTCCGAAGCCGCATATTACGACGAATGCTGTCAAAGACATGGAGTATCACTTTGCTTTGCTACAAGCAATGGGGCTTGATCAACAGGCACGCATTAACATTCATGTGGGTGGTGCTTATGGAGATAAAGCCTCGTCGCTTGCCCGCTTTTACGAAAATATCAAGCAATTACCAGATACAATTAAAGCAGCGATGACATTAGAAAACGATGACAAAACGTACACAACCGAGGAGACACTTGAAGTATGTGAAACGATCGGTGTACCTATGATGTTCGATTATCATCATCATCTTGCCAATCCATGCGAAACACCGCTTGAGGAACTGTTGCCACGCTTTATTAAAACGTGGGAGGGGACAGGACGTCCTCCTAAAGTACACCTTTCCTCTCCTAAAGATGAGAAAGCGTACCGCAGTCATCACGACTTCGTTAGCCTCGATTATGTCATGCCCTTCTTTAAAATGATTAAGCCCATGACGGATGAACTAGATGTGATGATTGAAGCGAAACAAAAAGACCTTGCCCTCATTCAATTGCTGCGTGATCTTGAAAAAACACGAGGCACTAAGCGACCGACTGGCGGCACAATTTTACTATAAAAAATTTTACGATCAAACAAAAAGACACGTTCCCTTTTGTGGAAACGTGTCTTTTTTGCGCAATGTCAAAGCATTACATTTTTTCTGGCGCAGATACACCGACAATGCGAAGTGCATTCTCAATGGTTAGCTGCGTTGCTTTCATAAGCGCATAACGTGCTGCTGATTTCTCTTTGTTCTCAGCATCTAATACACGTTCAGCGTTGTAGAAGCTATGAAGCGCAGAAGCTAATTCAAAAACGTAGTTTGTCATACGGTGAATAAGCATTTTATCTGCTGCCTCTACTACTGCAGCAGGAAATTCACCCAATTTTTTCAGAAGCTCAAATTCTTTTTCTGAAGTGATGTGTGAAAGGTCTAGGTTGCCTTCATACGATAAGCCCATTTCTGCGCCTTGACGCAACATACTGCACACACGTGCATGCGCATATTGCACGTAGAAAACTGGGTTTTCGTTTGATTTAGACACGGCTAAGTCCATATCAAAGTCTAAGTGAGAATCGTTGCTGCGCATCGCGAAGAAATAACGCGTCGCATCTATGCCGACTTCTTCCATTAAATCTTTTAGCGTTACAGCTTTACCTGTACGTTTACTCATTTTCACTTTTTCACCATTTTGGAACAGTGATACGAGTTGAATAATTAATACATCAAGCTGTTCACGATCATAGCCAAGCGCTTCAATCGCCGCTTTCATACGAGGAATGTAGCCATGATGGTCTGCACCCCAAATGTTAATTAACTTCTCAAAGCCACGATCGAGCTTGTCTTTATGATACGCAATGTCTGGTGTTAAGTACGTGTACGAACCATCATTTTTAATTAACACACGGTTTTTATCATCGCCATAGTCCGTAGAACGGAACCACGTCGCGCCCTCTTCTTCGTATACAACGCCTTTTTCTTTTAGCTTGTCTAAAGCCGGCCCGATTTTTCCTGTTTCATAAAGCGATGTTTCCGAATACCACACATCAAAGTTCACGCGAAATGCTGCTAAATCAACTTTAATTTTCTCTAATTCTTTTTCTAGACCGTATTGACGGAAAAACTCAAAGCGTTCTTTCTCATCCGCTTTTAGCCACTGATCGCCGTATTCGTTTGCTAATACCGTACCAAACTCAATAATATCTTTCCCATGATAGCCATCCTCTGGCATAGCGTGATCGTGTCCAAGTGCCTGCGCATAGCGCGCTTCAATCGAATAAGCAAGATTATTAATTTGGTTTCCAGCATCATTAATGTAAAATTCACGAGATACGTCAAAGCCCGCAACGTCTAGAATGTTACAAAGTGTATCACCAACAGCTGCGCCGCGTGCGTGACCTAAGTGAAGGTTACCAGTCGGATTCGCAGATACGAATTCTACTTGAACCTTTTTCCCACCACCAAAGTCGGTGCGACCATAGTTCTCGCCCGCCTTTAAAATCGTTGGAATCAGCTCCGTTAAATAACCATTGTCCATATAAAAATTAATAAAGCCTGGTCCAGCAATTTCAAGCTTGCTAATAGACGCTTTTGATTTATCAAAATGCGCAACAATTTCGTCAGCAATCATGCGTGGTGCCTTTTTCGCAATACGCGCCAATTGCATCGCCATGTTCGTTGCATAGTCTCCGTGCGCCTTGTCTTTCGGTAGTTCTAATACGACTTCTGGTAATTGTTCACGCGAAGCTAGGCCTGCTTTCACAACGGCTTCTTCAATTTCGTGCTTAAGCTGCAGCTTCACTTGTTCTACAACGTTCATTTCTACGCCTCCTGAAAGTTCATTTTTATCGTAAATGTGCCGGTGTCCTCTCCTTGCAGTACAAGATTATAGCGCAAGAGTAAGTCGCCTTCATTTCGCTGTTGATTGTATCGAAAGTTCATTTTGTGAGTCGTCGTTTCCATCCAGAGCTGACCATAAGGTGTGTCATACATGCCCTCTGTCGTTTGTCCGATCAAGAATTTTTGACGCATGGAGACACTCCCCCCACGTAAAATGACGATGCCTTCGTTCGTTATTTTAATCACATTGTTAACCGAACCGGCCTCTTCTATAACCTCTGTGTACTTAAGAAAGGTTGCATCCTTTTTGCGGTAAATAATACCTGGCGCAGTTGCCTTATGTACATCCCGCTGTTGGCCATTTTCAATGACGGTTTCCATCATTAACCTGACAGGTATGCCGGCTTCATGTCCATTCATTTCGTTTCCGTCCTTTTTAACCGATTTTCTATTGTAACGTTAAGAGGTGCCCTTAACGAACTACTTTCGTATAACTCAACTATTATAGCGGATGGGAGGGGGTTCATTCAACCTTCCAACAAAAATTGGCACGCTATAAGAAAGAGCACCTTTCCACAAGTGTACGAAAAGTGCTCGGCACCAGGTAGTTCCGTTAGGCAGTAGGTAAGCTAATGCGCACCGTTGTTCCATTTCCTGGTGTACTATCTATGGATATTTGTCCTTGATGCTCACGAATGATCTTATAGCTTGTCATTAATCCTAAGCCTGTTCCTTTTTCTTTCGTGGAATAAAAAGGTTCACCGAGTTTATTGATGCTTTCCGGTGGGATTCCACAGCCTTGATCATGAATCACAATTTCAATACCATCTTCATGCTTGCTACCAGCAATATGAATAACGCCACCTTCTGGCATCGCTTCGATTGAATTTTTGACAAGATTAATAAACACTTGTTTTAGTTCATTTTCTACACAAGAAATGGCCGGCAGTGTTTCTTTTATATCACAGACAATATGAATGTTATGAACGAGTGCTTGACGACTTAATAGATCAATTACATAGTGAATCAATTCTTTAATATCTTTTGTTTCTAACGTTTTCGATTGTGGCTTTGCCAAAATTAAAAGCTCCGTAATAATTTGTTCAATGCGATTTAACTCTTCAAACATAATCTCATAATATTTCTGGTTGTGATCGATGACACCTCTCGTTTGAAAAAGTTGTATAAATCCTTTTAAAGCAGTAAGTGGATTGCGAATTTCATGCGCAACCGAAGCAGCTAGCTGCCCTACAATCGAGAGCTTATCTGACTTGCGCACCATCTCTTCCGCTTCCATACGCTGTGAAATATCGCGTGTAACCGCAATAATTTCCACGACGTTACCGCTTTTCGGATCAACAATTCCTCGACAGCTAGACTCCACCCAACAGTATTCTCCCTTCGCATTTCTCACACGAAAAGAAAAACTACTAACTTTCTTACCTTTTAACAGTTGGTTATGGAGCTTTAATGAGCGTCGCACATCGTCTGGATGGAATAGCGAGAACGCTTTATAGGCTCGCAACTCTTCTTGATGATAGCCTAGTAATGACATGCAAGCCGGCGAAACATAAAGCATTTCACCATTAATATCATGTGTAGAAATCATATCTGTCGAGTTTTCAGCGAGCAGGCGATAACGTGATTCACTTTCTAATAGTTTCTTATGAGAAGCAACCTGAGAGGTAATTTCTCGACCAAAAATCAATAAATTCTTTCGTTCACCGTGCTTCGTAAAAACAGGTATTTTGTATACATCAAAAATGCGCTCTTGATTATCAAGAGGAATCCGTTCATGGTAGCGCTTTAATTCACGACCATTCCAAACATCTTCGTCTCGTTCAAAGCATGTTTCAAACATTTTCTTATATTGTGGCAGGCTGTTACCTAAATCAAAGTCGGATTTGCCAATTACATTTTCATGTGAAAAGCCGAACAGCTCACCAGCAAATTTATTGGCAAAAAGAAAACGACCTTTTCCATCTTTTATACCAATAAAGTCAGGTACGATGTTAACGAGTGTCGTTAAAAGGTTCTCTTCCACCGGTTGCTCAAATGACTCGGATGGTTTTAACACGCAAAACCAATACTCTTGATTACGTCCAAAATCTTCTACAGTCAGATGAATACGTTTCATCTTCTCCCCTTCTGTAGAACAAATTGAATGATTGATAGAGTAGTGCTGATCCCAATTTGGCAGGAGAGCAGAAACTGGGAGGTTCTGCAACTGATCTTCTGATTTCGCTGCTAGCTTTTGTGCAGCTAGATTCGTCTCTACAATCGTTTCATTTTCTTTTGATACGATCACAATCGCATCCGTAAGATGCTGAATAAACGGTGCAGGCGACGCTTGTATCTTGCTTCCCATTCCCCTAACTCCTTTCCCCTTTTCATTTCTTCTTTAACTATAACAAAACTGACACAATTTTGTAACTTCATTCGACAAAAAGTTACACGGTTTGCACCGCTATAAAAAAGAGACGATCCTAAGCCTATCTTAGTTTCGTCTCTAGTAAAAAAATTATTTTTTTCCAACCCAACCTAGCAGCATTTCACGAATGAACTTACTAGCCGCAATCGGTGTTTGTTCTGATGGGTCATAAATGGGTGCTACTTCTACTAAATCAGCACCGATGACGTTGATGTCAGCCTGCGCAATGAGCGAAATCGCTTCCAACAATTCTTTTGATGTAATGCCACCAGCTTCTGCTGTTCCTGTTCCTGGCGCATGCGCTGGATCAAGTACATCAATATCAATCGTTACATAAACATTACGACCAGCTAGCGTTGGTAGGACGTGTTTCAATGGTTCTACCACATCAAACTTGTGCATATGCATGCCAGATTCTTTGGCAAATTGAAACTCTTCACGCATACCTGAACGAATGCCAAACGAGTACACATTTTGTGCACCAATTAGTTCACATGCCTTGCGAATCGGTGTGGAATGAGAAAGCGCTTCTCCTTCATACTCTTCACGCAAGTCAGCATGCGCGTCAATATGGATGATGGCAAAATCATCATACTTTGCCTTCAGCGCCTTAAAAACCGGCCAGGAAACAAGATGCTCGCCCCCTAGTCCAAGCGGGAATTTATTATCCGCCAGCAACGATGCCACGTAATCTTCAATCATATCAAGGCTGCGCGCCGGATTTCCAAATGGTAGGGGAATATCACCCGCATCAAAGTAGTTCACTTCTTCTAAATGCTTGTCCGCATAGGGGCTATATTCTTCTAGCCCGAGTGATGCTTCACGAATGCGTGCCGGACCGAAGCGGGAGCCTGGTCGGAACGATACGGTCCAATCCATCGGCATGCCGTAAATCACGGCGTCTGCTTGCTTATAATCTTGCTTGCTTAAAATAAAAACATTGCCAGAATAGGCTTCATCAAATCGCATGATATTCCTCCTATTTTAGCAGGTCGCTGACAAACTTCGGCAGTGCAAAGGCAGCTTTCTGAATGTCTTTCGTCCAGTATTTCGTATTTATGTCATGAAAGCGCTCTTCCTGTACTTCTAGTGGGTCGTGTTGCTTGGAGCCAATTGTAAATGTCCATAGCCCACTTGGGTACGTCGGAATGTTCGCCGTATACAGTCGTGTAATCGGGAAAATTTCTTGTACATCTTTAAACACTTTCGTAATGAGTTCCGGCGTAAACCATGGATTGTCCGTTTGTGCTACGAAAATCCCATCTTCTTTTAATGCTTTTGAAATGCCTTCATAAAATCCTTTTTCAAAAAGCTTTGCCGCGGGGCCAACTGGTTCAGTTGAATCTACCATGATCACATCATATTGATTTTCACTCGTTGCAATATGCATAAATCCATCATCTACTTTTACTTCTACGCGGGGATCTTCGAGATCGCCAGCGATTTCAGGTAAGTATTGTTTGGAATATTCGATGACCAAACCATCGATCTCAACAAGTGTTGCCTTTTCAACGGACGGGTGCTTAAGTACTTCGCGGATTACTCCGCCATCTCCGCCGCCGACTACGAGAACGTTCGTCGGTTTTGGATGGGTGAATAAAGGGACGTGCGCAACCATTTCATGATATACGAACTCATCCTTTTGTGTGGTCATGACCATACCATCAAGTACGAGCATATTGCCGAACTCTTCAGTCTCGATCATGTCAAGCTTTTGGAATTCTGTTTGCTCGGATACATACGTTTGTTTCACCTTCGCTGTAATTCCAAAGCTTTTCGTTTGTTTTTCAGTAAACCACATTTCCACAACCATCACTCCTCATGTTGAAATGCCGGGAAGCATTGTTATAAATTTGAAACAAAACAAATTATAGCACTTACATTTCTCATATACTACTAAATTTTTGGTAATTGGAGAGGAAAGCATCGCTGCCAATCACTTTATTACGAGAGCTTGGGCTTAGGTGTTTGTGCGTGATTTGAGGGCTGTTGTGGGCGGATTGCGTTGTTTTGTGCGTGATTCGAGGGCTTATGCGGACGGATTGCGTTGTTTTGCGCGCGCTTCGGGGCTGTTGTGAGTATTTTGCTTTGCTCTGCGCGGGATTTGGGGCTTCCTGTGCGCAGTTCATACTTTAGCATGTTCATGCATTCGCTAACTCTTTCATGCGTTTTGTCTTGTTTTGTGTGCAATCAGCTGCTTTTTCGAGAGATCCGCCTTGTTTTACCCACATTCGGAGCTTTATTAGCTCGTTTTGCATTGTTTCGTGCGTGATTTGGGGCTGTTGTGGGTATTTTGCGTTGCTCTGCGCGCGAACCAGGACTTCCTGCGCGCGAATCGGGGCTTCCTGCGCGCGAATCAAGGCCTCCTGCGCGCGAACGAACATGCTTTGCGCGCGAATCGGGGTCTCCTGCGCGCGAATCGGGGCCTCCTGCGCGCGAATCAAGGCTTCCTGCGCGCGAACCGTACTTTGCACGCATTCGCAAACTCCTCCACATTGTTTCGTGTGCATTCGTCGGCTTTTGCAACAGCCAAAAAGAGGGAGGAAGCAGTCAAGTCCATAATAGTGTGTAAAAGTCTAAATCAGTTTCAACCCTGTTACACTGTTCTACCATACTAAACCTTATTTAGTTGTTGGGGGTAGAACCTTCTGCAGGCGGTAAATATTTACGG
>NZ_AKKV01000001.1 GCF_000269865.1 Fictibacillus macauensis ZFHKF-1 | reverse complement strand
GACCACCGGCGAGGTGCAGGATCTGCGCCGTGAAGCGCGTGCCCTGAAGGAATGCGTGGCCGACCTGACACTCGAAAACCGTCTGCTGAAAAAAAGCATGATCGCGGATGGGGGCGACGACGAATGAGGTATCCCGCATCCGAAAAGCTCGAGATCATCCGGATCGTCGAGCAGTCGCACCTGCCCGCCAAACGCACGCTGGACAAGCTCGGCATCGCCCGCCGGACGTTCTACCGTTGGTATGACCGTTATCTTGGGGGCGGGCCGGAAGCGTTACAGGATCGGCCATCGGCGCCGAGCCGCGTGTGGAACCGCATCGGTGACGACATCCAGAACCAGATCATCGAAATGGCGCTGGAAGCCGACGCGACCAATCTCAGCCCCCGCGAACTGGCGGTGCGCTTCACCGACGAGAAGCGCTACTTCGTATCGGAATCCACGGTTTACCGCCTGCTCAAGGCGCACGATCTGATCACCAGTCCGGCCTATGTCGTGATAAAGGCCGCCGATCAGTTCCACACCAAGACTACCCGCCCGAACGAGATGTGGCAGACCGACTTCACCTACTTCAAGATCATCGGGTGGGGCTGGATGTACCTCTCGACCGTGCTCGACGACTTCTCGCGCTATATCATTGCCTGGAAGTTGTGCACCAACATGCGTGCCGAGGATGTAACCGAAACGCTGGACCTCGCCTTGGCGGCTTCCGGCTGTGACAGCGCCACGGTGCTGCACAAGCCCCGGCTGCTCAGCGATAACGGCCCCAGCTACATCGCCGGCGAACTGGCCGAATATATCGAGGCCAACAAAATGAGCCATGTCCGCGGCGCTCCCATGCACCCGCAAACCCAGGGCAAGATCGAGCGCTGGCACCAGACCCTGAAAAACCGCATCCTGCTGGAGAACTACTTCCTGCCCGGCGACCTCGAAGCCCAGATCGAGGCCTTCGTCGAACATTACAATCACCAGCGCTATCACGAGAGCCTAAATAACGTGACGCCCGCCGACGCCTACTTCGGCAGGGCCCCGGCCATCATCGAACGACGAGAAAGGATCAAGCGACAGACCATCGAATATCGGCGCTTGCAGCACCGCAAGCTCGCCGCCTAACATCAACCCCCAGACGAGGCCCGCACTCCGCTAATCTACGCCGCGAGTTGTGCCGAATGTTCTGACGACGAACACGATGCTATGCATCTGGCGGATGCGGTCTGGCTGGATGTCGCGCGTTCC